>CALNZX010000001.1:0-132500 GCA_942491105.1 uncultured Alphaproteobacteria bacterium
ACCCGAACAGTTATCGCGGCTGACCGGCGACATCCTCGCCTCGATCAATGACTTGGAGCGCTGGCTCGATGGACGCGAGCCGTCCCCATGATTTTGGTCGTCGGCGCGGTCCCACCGGCCTGACCGCGGCATTGGAACTGGCGCGGCGCGGCCGTGAGCCTGCTGGGCATCGACAAGGCCGAGCGTCCGAGTCAGCATTCCAAGGCCATCGGTATCAATCCGCGCGAGTTTCGAACCGCTGGAAGCCCCGGCGCGACCGACAAGATCCTGGGCCGCGGGCCGGCGCATGAATCGCTCTCGAGGTCTACGCGCGGCAGCGCTGCCTGCTGACGATTGCGTTCGATCGGCCTGACCAACCGCTACAACCGCATGACGGCGCTGCGGCAATCCCGCACGGAAGCGATCCTCGAGGAACTGCTCACACAGCTTGGCGTTACCGTCGAGCGCGACGGCGAAGCCCTCGGCGTGACCCAGTGACAGCCAGGGCGCGCAGCGTTCAAGTTCGGTGCGGCAAGGGGGAAGAGGAGATTGCCGCCGAGCACGTGGTCGCGGCCGATGGCGCGCATTCGGCGTTGCGCAAGGCGCTCGCCATCGGCTTCCTCGGCGCGCGCTATCCTGGAGACTGGGGTCTGGCCGACGTTGCCATGGCGCATTGGCCTTACCCCGAGGACCAGCTCAATATCTTCTTCATCTTCGCGCGCTGCTGCTCGTGACGGCCTTGAGACCGAGGGGCACTACCGTCTTGCCAGCAACAGCGGCGACCCGCTGCCGCAGCTAGCGCGCCTCGGCGCCGCCGCGGATGCGGTCGTCTGGTCCTCCAAGTTCCACATCGGCCACCACCTGATCGAGCGCTTCACGCAGGGGCGGGTGCACGTCGCCGGTGACGCCGCGCTTCTGCACTCGCGCGCCGGCGGGCGCGGTCTCAACCTGGGCGTCGAGGATGCCTGCGTCCTGGCGAAAAGGCTCTGCGAGGGCGGCCTGGAAAGCTACGCCGCCGAGCGCCGCGAGATCGCCACCTCGGTGATCCGCATGACCGAAATGCTGACCGGCATCGCGACGCTGTCCAATCCCCTGGCCCAGGTGGGGCGGGAACTTTCTGCTCGGCGGCGTGCTGTCGCGCGAAGTCTTCGGAAGCGTTCAAGACGTAGCATCTCCGGGATCGCCTATCCCAATCCCGTAGCCACTTAGCGCTGAATTCACGCAAGGCGCCTGCGCCGCCGCTCGCCACGCCGGCCATCGCCGCTGGGCACCGCTTCCTTGCCCTCGGCGCCGTAGGAGATTGGGCCGAGTTCGGCGACGATCACCTCGATGCTGGGTGGCTCTCCAGGCTGGGTGCGCTTCCAGCGCGGGCGCGCATCGCCTGGACGTGGTCCGGCGCCTTGCCGCAGCAGCCACCGATGATCCTCGCGCCGGCATCGCGCGCCAAGGCCGCGTAGCGGGCCATCAGTTCCTCGGTTCCGCTATAGACGATGCTGCCGCCCTGGTACTCGGGAATGCCGCAGTTGGCCTTGGCGACCACGACATCCTCGTCACCTGGCCGCCTTGCCGATCTTGACCAGCGTGGCCAGCAGTTCGGCCGCGCCGACGCCGCAGTTGCCGCCATAGGCGGCTGGGACTGCGAGCGGCTTCGCGCACCAGGTCGACCAGCCCGTCGGGCGTCACGCCCATCATGGTGCGGCCGTTGGTATCGAAGGAAGAAGGTGCCAGACCGCCTCCAGCCCGGCCTCGCCCGCGCCCTGGAGCGCGGCCCTGATCTCGTCGGGGCTGGACATGGTTTCGATCCAGGCGACATCCGCGCCGCCTTCGCGCAGGCCCTCGCACTGGGCCTTGAAGGCGGCCACGGCCTCATCGAAGGTCAGCGGGCCGAGGGGTTCCATCAGGTCTCCGGTCGGGCCGACCGAACCGGCGACAGACCACCGTCGCGGCTGCTGGCCTCGATTTCCGCATTGAGCAAGCGTGCCGCCGCGGCGTTCAGCTCCTGGACCCGGTCCTGCGCGTGGTGCAGGCGCAGGCGATTTGCCGTGCCGCCGAAGCTGTTGGTCAGTACGATGTCGGAACCGGCCTCGACGAAGGCGCGGTAGTGCTGGCGGACCTTCTCCGGCTGCTCCAAGTTCCACAGCTCCGGCGCGTCACCGTGGGCCAGGCCCATGGCGAAGAAATTGGTGCCAGTGGCGCCGTCGGCGAGCAGCCAGGGGCGCTCGGCAAGCAGCTTCTTCAAGCGGTTGGTTTCTGCGGTCATGGATCGCTTCGCACGGTTGAAAGATCGATGAGTAAATTGCGTATCACGCTGTTTACGCCGCCGCTAGCGGAATAGTAGGCGGCGGGATTCAGCTCCGCATACGCGTGCCTTCGGGGTCGACCAGGACCTGCGAAAGCAGCGTCGCCGGGCGCTTTTGGCCGAGGATTTCGATGCTGTAGCCGGCACCGGGATGGATGGCCTCGCGCTTGACGTAGCCCAGGGCCAGGGACTGCCCGACGGTATGGCCATAGCCGCCCGAGGTGACGAAGCCAACCCAGTCCTCGCCCTGGTAGATCGGCTCGTCGGAGACCGCGTCGGCATCGCCGGCCTCGACCGTGAAGCTGCAGAGCTGCGGCGCCGTTGCCGTGTCACGCGCCTGGAGCGCGGCATCACGGCCGATGAAGGCGTTCTTGCGGAAATCGGTAAAGCGGCCCATGCCGGCGCTGACGGGGTCGTAGTCCGGGGTGTACTCGCGTGTCCAGGAGCCGAAGGCCTTTTCCAGGCGCAGCGAGTTGAGCGCCCGGCCGCCGAAGTGGGTCAGCCCCAGGTCTTCCCCGGCCTCGACGAGAAGGTCATAGAGCGCGATCTGATATTCCGGCGCGACCCAGAGCTCGTAGCCGAGTTCACCGGTAAAAGAGATACGCCCGAGCAGGGCCGGGACCATGCCGATGTCGATGCGGCGGAAGGCCATGAAGGGCAGGGTGGCGTTGGAGACATCCTCGGCCGTGACCCGCGACAGCAGCTCGCGCGCCTTGGGTCCGGCGATCTGCAGACCGACCATTTCCTTGCGCAGGGATCTGACGGAGACGCCCCGGTCCGGAAGCTGCGCCTCGAACCAGCGCAGATGGTATTCCTCGGCGATGCCCGAACCGAAGATGTAGAAGCGCTCCTCCGCCAGCTTGCCCACGGTGAAGTCGCCGATCAGCCGACCGCGATGATTGAGCATGGGGCTGAGCAGCAGCCTGCCGCTTCGCGGCATACGGTTGGCGAGCAGCTGGCTGAGCCAGGATTCGGACTCGGGACCGGCGATCTCGTACTTGGCAAAGTTGGAAATCTCCAGCAGGCCGACCGCTTCGCGCACGGCTTGGCACTCCCGCCCGACTGGCTCGTGGGCATTGGAGCGGTAGTAGGTGACCTCCTCGACGGGCTCCATCCCCTCCGGCGCGAACCACAGGGCGTGCTCCAGGCCGTAGGCGGCGCCGAAGACGGCGTTCTTGGCCTTCAAGCGCTCATAGATCGGGGTGGTGCGCAGCGGCCGCCCCGCGGGCAGCTCCTCGTTGGGGTAGCTGATGCGGAAACGCCGGGCGTAGTTCTCGCGGACCTTGGCGTTGGTGTAGGCCAGCGTCGCCCAGTCGCCGAAACGCGCCACGTCCATCGCCCAGACGTCCATGCCCGGGTCGCCTTCGGTGATCCAGTTGGCCAGCGCCAGGCCGACCCCGCCGCCCTGGCTGAAGCCGGCCATCACGCCGCAGGCGACGTAGAAGTTCGGCAGACCGCGCACCGGCCCGATCAGGGGGTTGCCGTCGGAGGCGAAGGTGAAGGGTCCGTTGATGACATTCTTGATCCCGGCCCGCTCAAAGGCCGGAAAATGCTGGAAGCCGAGAGCGAGGCTGTCGGCGATGCGGTCGAGATCGGGCTGCAGCAGCTCATGGCCGAAGTCCCAGGGCGTTTCTCGCTCCGACCAGGGCACGCCCTGGCGCTCGTAGGTGCCCATCAGCATGCCGCTGCGCTCCTGGCGCATATAGATCTCGGCCTCGAAGTCGATGACGTGCAGCAGCTCCTCGCCATGGGCGACGACCTCGGGCATCTCCTCGGTGATCAGGTACTGGTGCTCCATGGCTAGGATCGGAAGCTCCAGGCCGACCATGCGGCCGACCTCGCGGGCCCAGAGACCGCCGGCGTTGACCACGACCTCGGCCTCCAGGCTGCCCTGATCGGTCACAACCTGCCAGTGGCCCTGCGGTGTCGGATTGAGTTCCAGAACCCGAGTCTTGCGATGGATCTCCGCGCCCTTGAGCCGCGCCGCCTTGGCATAGGCCTGAGTCACGCCGGAGGGGTCGACATGGCCTTCCATGGGATCGTAGAGCGCGCCAAGGAAGTGCTTGGGGTCCATCAGCGGAAAGAGCTTCGCCGCTTCCTCGACCGAAATCAGCTCGGTCTGCATGCCGAGATTCTTGCCCTTCGCGTGAGCCGAACGGATGAAGTCCATGCGCTCGGGCGTGCCGGCCAGCATCAGGCCGCCGGTGATATGGGCGCCGCAGGATTGGCCGGAGATCTCCTCGATCTCCTTGTATAGCTTGATGGTGTATTCCTGCAGCTTGGCGACGTTGGGATCGCTGTTCAAAGTGTGCATGCCGCCGGCGGCATGCCAGGTCGAGCCGCAGGTGAGCTCGTCGCGCTCCAGCAGCACGACATCGCTCCATCCCTGCTTGGCAAGGTGGTAGAGCACGCTGCAGCCGACGACGCCGCCGCCGATCACGGCTACCCGGACATGAGACTTCATTTGGATCCCCTAGAGACGCATGGACGTGCGGCGGAGCTTGCCGCCCACAAGCAGTCTGCCGCAAGTCCCCGCCGCGTCTTGCACGGAACCGCCACCCGAGGTCGCCCCGAGAGCAGTCGCGGCCTGGCGCTAGGACTTCGGCCGCTCGTTCTTCGGGTCGTAGAGGGGCTTGTAACCGACCGCCTCGACCTTCAGCGGGTAGGGCTCATGGAAATACTCCATCGTCAGCATCCGGCCTTCCTGGCAGTAGCTGTGGGGGAGATAGCCCAGCGCGATGTTCTTTCCGAGCGTGGGGCCATAGGCGATGGAGGTGACATAGGAGCGGCGGCCGAGCTCGTCCTTTAAGACCTCGCCGGTCTCCGGGTCCAGGATCGGCCACTGGCCGACCGGGTAGCGGGCCACGCCCTTGGCGTCGACGTTGTCCTGCATCGTCATGGTGCAGAGATAGGCCGGCTGGTGATCGCGCGCGCGCTGCTCCAGATAGGCGGCCTTGCCCAGGAAGTCCGCCTCCTTGACCTTGGCCCGGGCGAGCCCGGCTTCGTAGAGATTGTACTCGGTCAGCAGGTCGGCGTTCTGCAGCCGCAGGCTCTTTTCCATCCGCCGGCTGTTGGCGTATGTCTCGATACCGATCGGCGTCACGCCCGCCTCGAAGAGCAGATCCCAGAGCGGCAGGCCGTGGCTGAAGGGGAAATGCAGTTCCCAGCCCTGCTCGCCAACGTAGGAGATACGGAAACCCGAAACCGGGATGCCGCGCAGGGTGAAGTCGCGCGTGGCGGCGAAGGGGAAATTCGCGGGCTCGAGCTGCTCGGGATGGTCGGCCAGCGCCTGCAGGGTCGTCCGCGCGTTCGGCCCCCAGACGCCGAGGCAGCCGTAGTGATCCGTGCGGTCCTCGATATCGACGCGCACCTTCCCGGTCCTCGGCCATGCGCTTCAGCCAGACGGCGTCCCGATTGCCGGCGTCGCCGCCGTCGATCACGCGGAAGCGATCGTCGGCCAGGCGGACGACGGTCAGGTCGGCGCGCACGCCGCCCACGGCGTCGAGGAAGTTGGTGTAGACGCCCTTGCCGATGGGCGTGTCGCCGCCGACCTTGGCGACGGAGACGTACTCCATCAACGCCTCGGCGTCGGGCCCGGAGACGTCGTAGAGCGCGAAGTGCGACAGGTTGACCATGCCGACGTTCTCGGACAGTTCGAGATGCTCGGCGTTGGAGACCCGCCAGAAGTGACGGGCGTCCCACTCGTTCTGCCGCTCCGGCACCCGGTCGTCATACTTTTCGAACAGCTTGGCCTCGTTGGCGGCGTAGCCGTGCGCCCGCTCCCAGCCGGCGGCTTCCATGAAGTAGCCGCCGAGTTCCTGTTCGCGCGCGAAGAAGGGGCTGCAGCGCAGATTGCGGGCTTTGGAGTAGGGCTCGCGGGTGTGCACCGGCGGATCGTAGATCTTGAAGGCCGTCTCGTAGCAGCGGTCCTCGATGTAGCTCGGCGTCTTTTGCATTGGGTAGTAGCGGGCGACATCGATGCCGAAATGGTCGAGCTCGGTGCGCCCTGTCGTCATCCAGTCCGCCAGGACCTTGCCGATACCGGGGCCGTCCTTGACCCAGACCGATTCGCCGTACCAGAGGCCCCGGACCTCGGGGGACTCGCCGATCGAGGGGCCGCCGTCGGCGGTGACCTGCAGCAGGCCGTTGAAGGAATGCTTCTCGTGCCAGCCGAGCTCGCCCAGGATCGGGGTCAGCTCCATGGCCCGCTCGAGGGCGTCCATCACCTGCTCCATATCGAGATCGCGCTGGGACGGCGACAGCCGGGCCTCCTCCTTCTCCAGCAGGTCCCGCGGATGCACCATGCGCGGGTTCTTGGTCTCGTAGTAGCCCCATTCGATCTGGCCGCCTTCGGCGGTCTTGGGGTCGCCGGTGTCGCGCAGATAGGCGGAGTTGCCCTGGTCGCGCAGCAGCGGATAGCCGATCTCCTTGCCGGTGCCGGCGAAGACGTCATAGGGCCCGAAGAACAGCAGGGGGTGATCCACGGGCATGATCGGCAGGTCCTCGCCGGCCATCTCCGCGATCAGCCGCCCCCAGAGGCCGGCGCAGACCACCACGTAGGGCGTCTCAATGTAGCCGCGCGATGTTTCGACGCCCTTGATCCGGCCGTCTTGGATATCGAGGCCGGTTGCCGGGGTGTTCGCGAAGGCCTGGAGCTTGCCGCTCGCCTCGGCCTTTTGCACCAGTTCGCCGGCCACGGTTTGGGAGCGCGGAATGACCAGACCCGCGTCGGGATCCCACATCGCGCCCTGGATCATGTCTTCCTCGATCAGCGGGAACTTCTCCTTCACCTCCTGGGGGGTGATCAGGGAAACTCTGCTGCCGAATGCCTTGCCGGAGCCGACCTTGCGCTTCAACTCCTCCATCCGCTCGTCGTCGCCCTTACGCGCGACCTCGATGCCGCCGATCCGGGAGTAGCGCCCGAGCTTTTCGTAAAAATCCACGCTATAGGCCGTGGTGTAGACGGTCATGTGGTCGTGGGAGGTCAGAAAGCAGAAATCCGAGGCATGCGCCGTCGAGCCGATATCCGTGGGAATGCCCGACTTGTCGATGCCGACGATATCGTCCCAGCCGGCCTCGATCAGATGATGGGCGACCGAGGCGCCGACGATGCCACCCTGGCCGATGATCACGACCTTTGCGCTTTTAGGGAATTCCGCCATGTCTTGCGTCTCCGGCTGGAAAGGACTGTCCGTCGGCATGACTGCCGTATCGCGAGGCTAACCTTAGGCAAGCAGTGCGGCTGCGCGAGACAGAATGCGACCGGGCCGTTCGTTATAGCGACATCGCCCCCCGATCGCGGCTTGCCGTCTCACAGCGCCTTGGCGAGCGCCTCGTCCTTGTCCGCGCCCGGCCGGTACATCCAGGCCAGAGAGAGGAACAGCCCGAGGAAGACCAGCCCGAAGGCGGTCTGGTAGGCCGGGGTGGGGTAGGCGCCCGCCGCATCGCGCGGCCACAGGTCGATGATCACGCCCATTGCGAACTGAATGAGGAAGCTTCCGCCGAACACCAGCAGCGTGTTCGCGGTATTGGCGCGGCCCGCGAACGCGCCGCCGAAGTGGCGCGCCAGCATCGCGTAGACGATCGCCGAGACGCTGCAGGTGAATCCGTACATGGCCCAATGCAGCCAGCCCGCCGGATCGATCTGCAGGATAATCGCCAAGAGCGCCACCATGGACACCACCGTTCCTCCGCCCATGATGTGGATCGTGGAAATGCCGCGCGATCTCATGGCGTCCGACACCCATCCCGTCGCGACGAAGCTGACGGCCACCGCCGTGTTCATCACCAGCAGGCGCGTGGCGACCTCGTCGCGGGTGAGCGCGACCGCGTCCGTCAGCCACGGTCCGGCCCAAAGCGTCTGGATCGACTGCGATCCGCCCATGCCGAAGATCGACACAGGCGCCACCCGCCAGAAAAGCTTGTCTCTGAAGATCTTCGAGACCTCCCGGGCTTGGACCTTCAGGTGGGGCGGGTTTTCCGCGCCGTCGCCACGCGGCGCGAGCAGGAAGATCAGGATCGCGGAAATGACGGTCAGAACCGTCAGGCCGAGGAAAAGACCGCGCCAATCCGTCAGATGCAGCAGTATTTCCACCGGTTTCGTCGCGGCCATCGCGCCGAGGCCGCCGACAGCCATGTAGCAGCCGTTCACCAAGGCCAGGCGCTGAGGCGGGAACCAGCGCATGATCGCCTTGAAAGCGGCCATCAAGCCGCCGGCGCAGCCGACGCCGATCAAGGCGCGCGCGGCGATCAGAACCGCCGTGTTGGGCGCGAGGGCGAACAGCAGGGCGCCCGTCGCGGCCACGAGCAGCAAGGCGCTCTGCACCCGCGCGGCGCCGTAGCGGTCGAGCATCACGCCCAAGGGCAGCTGCAAACCTGCGAAGCCCAGGAAGAATGCAGCGGTCAGCAGACCCAGGATGGACGAGGTCGCACCCAGATCGGCCACCAGGTCCGGCGCGATAACCGCGTTGATTGAACGGTACAGGAAGGAGAGGAAGTACCCGGTTGCAAAAGGGGCGAAGACAAAGATGAAGAGCGCGAGGGGGCCATAGGGTCTGTCGCTTTTCGAAGCGGCTTCCGTGTTTCCGCTCTTGTCATTCGTCATCTGCGTTACGTCCCCATGTAGCTGATTTTCTTTGCCCAAACGCAACTCGAGCGAGCCGCGCGCCCGCGCCATCCTGCCGGGCAGCGCGGGACGTTATGGCAGATCGCGCGTCTATCCAATTCCGTAACGGGGAAAAGAAGCCTTTCCCATTTGGGCAGCCTTGGAAGGACGCTTTCATCAGGAAGGCCAGGTGACGGCTCTGGCTGGTGAGTCGCGCGATGGGGCGGAGCGAAAACGCTCCTTGTACGGGCTAGCGCGCCGCTAAATCGCTAGGGCCTTCGCCGCCGCTAGCCGCACTTGACGACGGTGAGGCCGTACTCGCGCGACGCATCCTCCAGCCAGGCCCAGAGATAGGCGGCGAAGGAGCGGCGCACCCAAACCTCGAAGCTTGGGCCATCCTTGCTGTCTTCCGTCAGCAGAAGGGTAATGTCCGCCTTGGCGCCGAGCGATTGGGCGCAGTGTCCCACGGGAAACTTGCTGGGATGCAGATCGAGCGGGCAGGCCTTGGCCAGCAGGTCGCGGGCGCGCGGGCCGGAGACCTGCAGGGTGGTCCAGTTCTCGCTGATGTCGGTCACCGCAGCGTGGTGCTTGACCAGCGCCTTCCGCAGCTTCTCGGTCAGCTTCGGGCCATCGGCGGCGATCAGCCACCATTCGTCGGGTCCAACGCAGAGCGCCGTCACCTTGCTCGCCTTGCCGCTTCCGCCATTCGCCGTGTCGCCGACTTTCGTGGGAAGCGCGCAGGGCAGGGCGCTCTCCGCCGCTTCCTTGATGGCTTTGTCCGTGGGGTCGAGGCGCAGATTGACCGTGCCGCGGAAGGCGATCTCACCCAGGGCGATGCCGGCCTCCTTGGCGCGCTTGGCCGCGCCGCGGCCCTCCAGGCCAAGCTGGGCCAGCGGGCTCAGTCTCAGATATTGCTCAACCACGCAGCCGCTCTCCCTCGGGATCGAAGAATACCGGTGAGGCAATGGTGCACTTCACCGTCTTGCCGCCCTCCAGCGGCGCGAAGATTGTCTGCCCCTGCTTGCCCAGGCCGCCCTTGACCAGGGCGAGGGCGATGGAATGGCCGCAGTTGGGGCTCCAGTAGCTGGAGGAGACATGGCCGACCATCTCCATCGGCGGCTGGTCCTTCAACCGCTCGACGAGCTGCGCGCCCTCGGGCAGCACCTCCTGGGGATCCTCGGTCAGAATGCCGACCATCTGCTTGCGGTTCGGGTCCTCCATGTCGCTGCGATAGAGCGAGCGCTTGCCGATGAAGTCCTTCTTCTTGGAGATGATCCAGTCCATGCCCAGATCGCGCGGATTGACCGACCCGTCGGTTTCCTGCCCGACGATGATAAAGCCCTTTTCGGCGCGCAGCACGTGCATGGTCTCGGTGCCGAAGGGGGTGATGCCGAACTTTTCCCCGGCGGTCATCAGCTCTTGCCAGAGCGCCAGGCCATAGGAGGCGGGCACGTTGATTTCGTAGCCGGGCTCACCGGTGAAGGAGACGCGGAACAGCCGCGACTGGATGCCGGCGACCTCGCCTTCGGTCATCGACATGTGCGGCAGATTGTTGGACGACAGCTCGATGCTGGTCATCTCCGACAGCAGGTTCCGGGCGTTCGGCCCGGCGATCGAGATGGTGGCGTACTGCTCGGTGACCGAGGTCAGATAGACCTTGAGCTCGGGCCACTCGCACTGCAGCCAGTTTTCCAAGTGTGCCATCACCGGCGCCGCGTTGCCGGTGGTGGTGTGCATCAGATAATGGTTCTCGCCGATGCGCGCGGTCACGCCGTCGTCGCTGACCATGCCGTCCTCGCCCAGCATCAAGCCGTAGCGGCAGCGCCCAATCTCCAGCTTCGACCAGGCGTTGGTGTAGATGCGGTTGAGGAACTCGGCGGCATCCGGCCCCTGGATGTCGATCTTACCCAGGGTCGAGGCGTCCATGATGCCGAGGGATTTGCGCACCGCCAGGCATTCGCGCTTGACCGCGGCGTGCATGTCCTCGCCGGCCCGCGGGTAGTACCAGGCGCGCTTCCACTGGCCGACATCCTCGAAGGCGGCGCCGTTGCGCTCGTGCCAGGCATGGATCGGCGTGGTGCGGACGGGATCGAGCAGGTCATCGACATCGCGCCCGGCGAAGGCGCCGAAGGTGGTCGGCGAGAAGGGCGGGCGGAAGGTGGTGACCCCCACCTCGGGCAGCGTCTTGCCAAAGTGTTCGGCGACGATGCCGATGGCATTGACGTTGCCGGTCTTGCCCTGGTCGGTGCCCATGCCGGTGGTGGTGTAGCGCTTGACGTGCTCGATCGAACGGTAGCCTTCGCGCAGCGCCAGCTTGATATCGGCGGCGGTGACGTCGTTCTGCTGATCGATGAAGTGCTTGCCGCCCTGGCCCAGGGGCTGGGTCGAGGGGACGCAGTAGATGAAGCGCGCGGGCAGGAAGCTCGCGGTGTCGTCGCATTTCGGGACCGGCTTCTTGCGGCCTTTGGGCTTGTGCCCCAATGCGGCGGCGGCCGCGGCACCGGCCTTGTCGCCCTGGGCCAGACAGGCCTTGAGATCGAAGGCGCCGTTCGCCGAACCGGCGACGCTCTGCGCCTTCTGCATCGACTCGCCCGGCACGAAGCAGTCGTGGGTTTCGTCCCACTTCAGCGTGCCCTTGGATTGGCAGAACAGGTGCACCGAAGGCGACCAGCCGCCGGAGTTCAGCACCAGATCGCAGTCGATGGTGTAGGGCGCGGCGGTCACGATCTCGCCGCTGATCTTCAGCGGCGCGACCTGAACGCCGGTCACACGCTTGCCGCCGCTGGTCCCGACGATGGCGGAGTTGCCGACGACGTTGAGTCCCAGCATCTCGGCCTCGTCGGTCAGCGGGCCTTCGGGCCTTTCGCGCAGATCGACCACCGCGGCGATCTTGACGCCCGCCTTGTGCAGCGCGATGGCGCTGGCGTAAGCGCCGTCGTTGCCGGTGAAGAGTACGGCGCTGTGCCCTGGCTTGACGCCAAAGCGGCCGATGTAGGTCTGAGCCGCCGAGGACAGCATGATGCCGGGGCGGTCGTTGTCGCGGAACACCAGCGGCCGCTCGATGGCGCCGGTGGCCATGATGACGTGACCGGCGCGCACCTCCCAAAGCCGCTGCCGGGGCAGAAGGTCCGGGCGCTCGCTTTCGGGCAGGTGATCCGTGACCTTTTCCAGCAGGGTCACGAAGTTATGGTCGAAGTAGGCCGACGCGGCCGTGCGCTTGAGGATCCGCACATCGGGATAGCCGGCCAGTTCCTGTTCGGCGGCCGCCACCCAGTCCAGCGCCGCCATGCCGTCGATGCTGCGGTCGGGCTCGCCGAGAAGGCTGCCCCCCAGGGCGAAGTCCTGCTCGGCGAGAATGACGCGCGCGCCGCTGCGCGCGGCGCTCAGCGCCGCCGCCAGACCCGCCGGGCCGCCACCGACAATCAGTACGTCGCAGTGCGCGAAGGTCTGATCGTAGGAGTCCGGATCGCGGGTGGTCGGCGCCTTGCCGAGGCCCGCCGCCTTGCGGATCAGGCGCTCATAGCCCATCCAGAAAGACGCCGGCCACATGAAGGTCTTGTAATAGAAGCCGGCGGGCAGGAAGCGCGAGAGCCTGGAATTGATCGCGCCGACATCGAACTCCAGCGACGGCCAGCAGTTCTGCGCCGCCGCGCTCAAACCCGAATAGAGCTCGGTCTGAGTCGCGCGCATATTGGGGTCGGTGCGCGGGTTCTCGCCCAGTTGCAGGATCGCGTTAGGCTCTTCGACGCCGGCGGTAACGATGCCGCGCGGCCGATGATACTTGAAGCTGCGCCCGACGAAATGGATGCCGTTGGCGAGCAAGGCCGAGGCCAGAGTATCGCCGGCGTAGCCATGCAGGTTGCGGCCGTTGAAACGGAAGGACAGCGGTTTGCCACGATCGATCAGACCGCCTTCGGCGAGTCGAAATTCCTGCGCCATAACCTATAGGTACTCCCGCTTCTCGAGCTTCGGCGGCTTGGCGCCCATGGGGTAGACCGCGAGGATCTCGTAGGTGACGGTATCGCGCGCGATGTTGAACCAGCGCCGGGTGCCATGGGTGTGGCACCAGCGTTCCAACAGGATGCCCTTGGTGTTGGCCTTCATGAACAGATAGTCGGCCCACTCAGAATCGCTCAGCGCCTCGGGGTTCTTCGGCCGTTCGATATGGGCCTCGCCGCCGTAGCTGTATTCCACGTCGGGGCGCGGCTCGGTCCAGGGGTTGGGGATCAACAGCATGTCTGCGTCCTCGGGTCAGTGGGCCACGGCGGCGGCGCCGTGTTCGTCGACCAGAAAGCCGGTGACGAAGCGCTCGAGCGAATAGGCCGCGTTGAGCGGATGCGGCGCATCCTTGGCGATGGTGTGGGCGAAGACATGGCCGGAGCCGGGCGTCGCCTTGAAGCCGCCGGTGCCCCAGCCGCAGTTGAGATAGAGGCCCTCGACCGGGGTCTTGGAGATGATCGGGCTGGCGTCGGGGCAGATATCGACGATGCCGCCCCACTGGCGCAGCATGCGCAGCCGCCGGAACATCGGAAACAGCTCGCAGATCGCCGCCAGGGTTTCCTCGGTAATCTGGAAGGAGCCGCGCTGGCCGTAGCCGATGTAGGGATCGGCGCCGGCGCCGACCACCATCTCGCCCTTGTCGGACTGGCTGATATAGGCGTGCACCGCGCTCGACATGACCACGCAGTCGAGCATCGGCTTGACCGGCTCGCTGACCAGGGCCTGCAGCGGCTGGCTGCTGACCGGCAGGCGGAAGCCGGCGAGATTGGCCAGCACCGAGGCGTGACCGGCCGGCACCAGGCCGACCTTCTTGGCCTTGATCGTGCCCTTGGCGGTGCGCACGCCGGCGATGCGGCCCTGTTCGATCACGAAGCCCTCGACCGGGCACTGCTGGATGATATCCACCCCCAGGGCGTCGGCGGCGCGGGCGTAGCCCCAGGCGACGGCGTCGTGACGGGCCGTTCCGCCGCGCCGCTGCAAGGAGCCACCGAGTACCGGGTAGCGCCCATTCTCGCGCAGATCGATGACCGGACAGAACTCCTTGATCTGCTTCGGCGTGAGGAATTCGGAATCCACCGCGTTGAGGCGGTTGGCGTTGATCCGGCGGGAAAGCTCGCGCAGGTCGTGCTGATTGTGGGCCAGATTGAGCACGCCGCGCTGGCTGAACATCACGTTGTAGTTCAGCTCCCGGCTCATGCCCTCCCACAGCTTCAGGGAGTGCTCGTAGAGCGCCGCGCTTTGATCCCAGAGGTAGTTGGAGCGCACGATGGTGGTGTTGCGGCCGGTGTTGCCGCCGCCGATCCAGCCGCGCTCGATCACCGCGACATTGCGGATCCCGTGTTCCTTGGCCAGGTAGTAGGCGGTGACCAGGCCATGCCCGCCGCCGCCGACGATAATCGCGTCGTACTCAGCCTTTGGCTCCGGCGAACGCCAGGCTTCCGGCCAATCCTGGTGATAATTCAGCGCGTTGCGAACAAGGCTGAAGATCGAATAGCGCGCTTTCATGGACTGCCAGCCACCCTTGTCAGTTGCCGCCGCATGGTGTCAGCAGGCGCTCGGTTTTGCAACGCGTAGACGTGTCGCAGACGCAGCAAAGTATATGCGCCGCAGGCTGCTGAAAAGGCGCTTTCAGCGCGGCCCGCGCTTGTGTTTTCCCGGCAGGAAATTTTCAAATCGCGACACGCCAAGATTTGTGTCACATTCCCGCTCACGCCGAAAAATCCGGCGCGATTCGCTTGAGGGATGGCGGATGTTGGGTTCTGCTCCGCGTGAGCTTCCGCAGAATATTGGCTTTGTGCTCGTTCCGGATTTCTCGATGATCGCCTTCGTATCGGCGATCGAACCCCTGCGTCTGGCCAACAGAATCAAGGGGACGCCGCTCTATCGCTGGCGCGTCTTTTCTCAGGACGGCCAGACGGTTGCTGCCTCCAACGGGCTTATGATCACGCCGGAAGGCAATCTCGACGATGCCCTGAAATTCGATACCGTCGCGGTTTGCGCCGGCATCGACGTCCAGAAAGGTGCGACCAGGGAGGTGATCTCCTGGCTGCGCAAGCTCGACCGCAAGGGCGCCGACATCGGGGCGATCTGCACCGGCGCCTATCTGCTGGCGAAAGCCGGTCTGCTCGACGGCTACGAATGCACGATCCACTGGGAGAATATCGCGAGCTTCCTCGAGGAATTCCCCGACCTGCAGGTCACCAACGAGCTGTTCGAGATCGACCGCCACCGCTTTACCTGCGCCGGCGGCACCGCTTCCCTCGACATGATGCTGAACGTCATCACCCTGCAGCACGGTCACGAGCTGGCGGCCAATGTCGCCGACCAGTTCATGCACGAGCGGATTCGCGATCAGCACGATCACCAGCGCATGTCACTGCCGGCCCGGCTCGGCGTGCGCCATCCCAAGCTGCTCAGCGTGATCGGCGTGATGGAGGAAAACCTCGAGGAGCCGCTGTCGCGCGGCAAATTGGCGACCCAGGCGGGACTGTCCACCCGCCAGCTCGAGCGGCTGTTCCGCAAGTACCTCAGCCGCTCCCCGGCGCGCTATTACCTGGAGCTGCGGCTCAACAAGGCGCGGCTGCTGCTGTTGCAGACCAACATGTCGGTGATCGACGTGGCGCTGGCCTGCGGCTTCGTCTCGGCCTCGCACTTTTCCAAGTGCTACCGCGACTACTTCGGCCGCACCCCGCGCAAGGAGCGCGGCCTGCCGGTGGGAGGCGAGCACGCCGCCGGTACCGGCGACAGCCCGCCGGTCGCCTAACCCGGAGTTTCGCTAATCGATATCGCGGGTCAGCTTGAAGCCCTTGCCGCCTGAATTCAGCGTGAACTCACCATCCTGTACGGCGTAGGCCCAGGCGGCCGAGCGGCGCATCCCGCCGAGCGGGTAGAGGTGCATCTTGACGATGCCGCAGTTGGGATCCTCGGCCTTGTAGCGGGCCAGATCGAGCACCAGTTTGTCCGGCGCGTTGACGGTCATCAGCTTGGCGACGTTGCGCGCCTGCTTGAGCAGGAAGTTCATCGAGGGGCCGATGCCACAGTTCTTGGCGTGGGTGATCAGGGTCTTCAGGGTCGCCAGGCCGGGCACGCCGATATGCACCGGCAGCCTGTTGCCCTCGGCCTGGATCGCCCGGTCCCAATCGATGATCGGCTGGGATTCGAAAACGAACTGCGTGGCGATGTAGAACTCGGCGTCGCTGCGTTCGGCCAGATCGTTCTTCCATTTCAGGGCGTCGCGGATCAGTTCGTCGGAGATGTCGGGGCTGCCTTCCGGATGGCCGGCAACGCCGATCTTCTTGATGCCATGCTTTTCGAACAGGCCGGTTTCCAGCAGCTCCATGGAGGAGGTATAGGGACCGAGAGGCTCGGGCACCGCGCCGGCCAAGGCGACCACCTGGGTGATGCCGACCTCGCCCTGCAGCCGGGTCAGGTAGTCTTCGAAGTCCTGTTTGCTGGGGATCGAGCGGGCGGCGAAATGCGGCGCCGGGTCGAAGCCTTCCTCCTTCAGCCGCTTGGCGGTCTTGACCGTATCGGCGAAGTCGGAGCCGGGCAGGAAGGTCACGGCGACCGTGGTGCCGGCGCGCAGCATCTCGCGGTAGGACGCGGTTTTCTCCGAGGCGCCGGGCGTGGTCTCGATCGTGAAGCCTTTCACGAAGTCGATAACGCGCTGTTCGTCGGCGATCTGCGTGGCGGGCGAGGAAGGAGTGTCGGTCATATCCAAAGCTATAGGGACGAGGGCGGGCAAGGCTCTGCCGCCGCGACGACGCCGCGTGGCCATTTCGCGACAAAGCCGTCGTTTCGCGGTTTCGCCGCGGGCTTGCGCCGCGCGCCAAAGCTTGCGAAAAATCGCGGCGGGCCGTCCCATTCTGGCACAGGAAAGCAGCACGGCATGACTCTACTTGGCGATTGCCTGCCGGTGATCGATTTTCGCGGGTTTCATGACGGCGGCGGCAAGGCCGCGCTGGCGGCCGCGTTGACGCGCGCCTGCGAGGAGGTCGGCTTCTTCTACCTGAGCGGACATGGCGTGCCCCAGGCGCTCTGCGACGAGGGCCTGGCGCAGACCAAGCGCTTCTTCGATCAAGCGGCGGCGGAAAAGAACGCCCTGCACATCTCCAAGTCGCCGGTGCATCGCGGCTACTTTCCCGTCTTCGAGGAGGCGACGGACCCGGGGATGGGCAGGGGGGATCTCAAGGAGGGCTTCGACCTGGCCCGCGATCTGCCGCCCGACGACCCCGCGGTGCGCGCCGGCAAGCCGCTGCATGGCCCCAACGTCTGGCCGGAGAACCTGCCCGGCTTCCGCCCGGCGATCGAGGCCTACTTCGCCGAGATGCGCCGCCTCGCCGAGGACTTGATGGCGGGCTTCGCCCTCGGGCTGGGCCTGGAGGAGGATTTCTTCGCCGACAAGATCGACCAGCCCCTGGCCCAGCTGCGCCTGCTGCACTATCCGCCCCAGGCCGCCACGCCGGAGGCCGAGACCATCGGCTGCGGCACCCATAGCGACTATGGCTGCCTGACCATTCTCAATCAGGACGACAAGGGCGGTCTGATCGTGCGGGCGCGCAGCGGCGGCTGGATCGAGGTGCCACCGCTGCCCGGCGCCTTCGTGGTCAACATCGGCGACCAGATGGCGCGCTGGACCAATGGCCGCTTCGCGGCGACGCCGCACCGGGTGATCAACCGCAGCGGCCAGGAACGCTATTCCATGCCCTTCTTCTTCGATCCCAACTTCGACACGTTGGTCGAGTGCCTGCCGGGCTGCCTGCTGCCGGGACAGAACCCGCGCTTCGCGCCGGTGCTGGCGGGCGAGTACCTGATCGGCCGCTACAACGACACCTTCGCCTACCGCAAGACATGAGCGCTCCCGAGCTCTGTTATCTCGGGGCGCGGGAGGTGCTGGCCGCCTTCCGTTCCGGGGCGCTCTCGCCGGTCGCCTATCTCGAGGCGCTGATCGCCCGCAGCGAAGCCGTAAATCCCAAGATCAACGCCTGGACCTACACCTATTGGGAGCGGGCGCGCGAGGAGGCCAGGCAGGCCGAGGCCCGCTATCTCGGCCAGGGCAACGCGCCGCGCCCGCTGGAGGGCCTGCCGGTGGCGATCAAGGACGGCCACGCGGTGGCCAATGAGATCACCACCCAAGGCTCCAAGCTCTACAAGGCCAAGGTCTATCCCTTCGATGCGCCCTACGTCGCGCGCATCCGCGCCGCCGGCGGGATCTTCCACGCCAGGACCACAACGCCGGAGTTCGCGGCGGCGCCGATCTGCCACTCGCCGCTCTGGGGCGTGACGCGCAATCCCTGGAACCTGGAGAAGACTCCAGGCGGCTCGGGGGGCGGGGCCGGGGCGGCGCTGGCCGCCGGCATGGTGCCGCTCTGCGACGGCGGCGACTACGCAGGCTCGATCCGCATCCCGGCGGCGCTCAACGGCCTTGTCGGCTATCGCCCGCCCTACGGGCGCGTACCCAGTGCCGGCGCCTGGCTGTGGAACGGCTGGAGCTCCAAGGGGCCGCTGGCGCGCTCCGTTGGCGACTGCGCGCTGCTCTACAACCTCATCGCCGGGCAGGACCCGCGCGACCTGACCACGGTGCCGGGCCATCCCAACCTGCCGGAGTCCTTCGAGGCCATCGAGGGCTGGCGGGTGGCGGTCAGCGAGGATCTTGGCTTGTTCAAGGTCGAACCGGAGATCCGCGCGGCCTTCCGCGAGGCGGTCAAGGCCTTCGCCGAGCTGGGCTGTGCGGTCGAGGAGGTGGAGATCCCCTGGACCATGGAGCGCGAGTACGAGGCGGTGATCAGCAGCTACAAGCGCGACGGCGAGGAACTGGACAGGAGCCTCACCGAGGAGAACAAGCCGCTGGTCTCCAGCCACCTGCGCGACATCAATGAGTGGGAGCCGGAGCGCGGCCACATGACGGTCGAGGCGGTCAACGAGGTCCGCGCCGGGATGTGGGAGACCCTGCGCGAGGTCTTCGGCCGCTGCGAGGTGCTGCTGACCCCAACCACCGGCACGACCCAACTCGCCGCCGATATCGACCTGCTGAAGGACGAGGTGGTCATCGAGGGAGCGAAGGTCGATTCCGTGATGGGCTGGTCGCTCTGCTGGCCCTTCAACATGCTGGAGCGGCTGCCGGCGATCTCGGTGCCCATGGGCCGCGCATCGAACGGCGTGCCGATTGGCCTGCAGATTATCGGCAAACCCTACGACGACCTCTCGGTGTTCCGCGCCGCCGCCGCCTTCGAGGCGGCCCAGCCTTTTGGAGGAGCGGCCGTTGCTTTAAGCAGCCTCAGTCGATCTCGCTGCCCGGCGCCAGGGTGACCTTCAGCCCGTCGTGCTGCGGACCGAGGACGATCTGGCAGGAGAGGCGGGAGTTCTCGGTCAGCTCGAAGGCGAGATCGAGCATGTCCTGCTCGTCCTCGTCGGCCTCGCCGACCATCGCCTTGCAGGCCGGGTCGACGTAGACGTGGCAGGTGGCGCAGGCGCAGGAGCCGCCGCACTCGGCCTTGATCGGCAGATCGGCGTCGCGGATCGCCTCCATCAGCTGGAGTTCGTCCTCGCCCTCGATCTCGTGGGTCGTGCCGTTCTGGTCGGTGACGTAGAGCTTCATGGGCTTAGGGCTACTCCGAGTTTCTTCTGCAGCGCGCTGCTCGAGGTCGTGTACTGGAAGCGCAGCTTCTTGTCGGGATAGACGATGTGGAAGGCCTGCTGGGCCATCAGCGCGGCTTCGTGAAAGCCCGAGAGGATCAGCTTCAGCTTGCCGGGATAGCTGTTGATGTCGCCGATGGCGAAGATGCCCGGGGTCGAGGTCTCGAATTTCTCGGTGTCCACGGGGATCAGGTTTTCGTGCAGGTTGATGCCGAACTCGGCGACCGGCCCCAGCTTCATGGTCAGGCCGTAGAAGGCGAGCAGGGTGTCGCAGGGGTGCAAGAACTCCTCGCCGTCCTTGTCTTTCAGCCGCACGGCGGAGAGTTGACCGTCCGCGCCCTCCAGCCCCGCGAGCTGGCCGATCTTCAGCTCCATCTTGCCGGCCTCGACCAGGGCGCGCATCTCGTTGACCGTGGCCGGTGCGGCGCGGAACTCGTCGCGGCGGTGGACCAGGGTCAGGCTTTCGGCCAGGGGCTGCAGGTTGACGGTCCAATCCAGCGCGGAATCGCCGCCGCCGGCGATCAGGATGTGCTTGCCGCGGAACTGCTCCATCTTGCGCACGGAATAGAAGACCGAGCTGCCCTCGAAATCCTCGATTCCCTGCAGCGGCGGGCGCTTGGGCACGAAGGAGCCGCCGCCGGCGGCGATGATCAGCACCGGCGCTTCCAGGATCGTCCCGGCATCGGTGGTCAACCGCCAGGCCGTATCGTCTTCCGTCCGCTCCAGCTTCTCGGCCATCTGGCCGAAGTGGAACACAGGATCGAAGGGCGCGATCTGCTCCATCAGCCGGTCGGTCAGTTCCTGCCCCGTGCATAGCGGCAGGGCCGGGATATCGTAGATCGGCTTTTCCGGATAGAGCTCGGCGCACTGGCCGCCGGGGCGGTCCAGGATGTCCACCAGATGCGCCTTGATATCCAGCAGGCCGAGCTCGAACACGGCGAAGAGGCCGACCGGGCCGGCGCCGATGATAATCGCGTCCGTCTGCTGGGGTGTGCCTTGGGGCGCGGATGTCTGGCTGTCGCTCATGGAGTTCATCTATCGACTGTCATTGGCGGGTTCAAGGCAGGCGGCGGCATGGCTGCCATGACCTTCCGGCGGACGCTGGGTGCTGCGGGGAGGCGCGCTTCTTTTAGACCAGCTTGCGCAGCAGCGTCCAGGGGCTCTCGCCGGCGACCTCGCCGGTCAGGGCGCCGCTTTCCACCAGGGCCGCGATGGCCTCGATATCCGGCGTAAAGGGCCGGTCGTCACCCAGCATCGGCACCCGCGCGCGCAGATGATCCTTGATCGCGCCGAGCGCCTGTGAGCTTTCCAGCGGCGCGCGCAGATCGATGCCCTGGGCGGCGGCCAGCAGTTCGATGGCGACGACCCGCGCGGCATTGTGAGTCATGCGGCCGAGACGCAGCGCGCCATGGGTCGCCATGGAGACGTGGTCTTCCTGATTGGCCGAGGTCGGCAGGGAGTCGATGCTGGTCGCCGCCGCCAGGTGCTTGGTCTCGCTGGCCAGCGCGGCCGCCGTGACATGGGCGATCATGAAGCCCGAGTTCAGGCCCGGCTCGGCGACCAGGAAGGCCGGCAGGCTGGACAGCGTGGCGTCGGTCAAGAGCGCGATGCGGCGTTCGGAGATCGCGGCGACCTCCGAGACCGCCAGCGCGATCAAATCCGCGGCGAAGGCCACGGGTTCGGCATGGAAATTGCCGCCGGAGAGGATCTCGCCGGTTTCCGCGAAGACCACGGGATTGTCGGAGACGGCGTTGGCCTCGCGCTCCAGGGTTTCGGCGGCGCCGCGCAGCACGTCGAGGGCGGCGCCCATGACCTGGGGCTGGCAGCGCAGGGAGTAGGGGTCCTGCACCCGGTCACATTCCAGATGGGATCCGCGGATCGAGCTGCCGGCGAGCAATTCCCGCAGCAGCCTGGCCACCTCGATCTGACCGGGCTGGCCGCGAATTTCGTGGATTCGAGAGTCGAAGGGCGTGTCGCTGCCGAGCGCGGCATCGACGGACATGGCCCCGGCGGCAAGCGCGGCGGCGAAGACGTCCAGGGCCTTGAACAAACCCTCCAGCGCCAGCGCCGTCGACACCTGGGTGCCGTTGAGCAGCGCCAGGCCCTCCTTGGCGTCGAGTTCTATGGGCCGCAGGTTGAGCGCCGAGAGCGCCTCGGCGCTGGGCAGGATTTCGCCGCCCAGGCGCAGTTCGCCCTCGCCGATCAGCGTGGCGGACATCGCCGCCAGCGGCGCCAGGTCGCCGGAGGCGCCGACCGATCCCTGCTCCGGGATTACCGGCATGGCCCCGGCGTTGAGCAGGGCCAGCAGCAGCTCGATCACCCGCCGGGAGATGCCGGAATGGCCGCGCGCCAGGCTGCCGATCTTCAGCAGCAGGACCATGCGGACGACCCGGTCGGGCAGGGGGGCGCCGACGCCGGCGCAGTGGCTGAGCACCAGGCGGCGCTGCAGCTCCTTGACCTGGTCCAGGGAGATGCGCTGGCGCGCCAGCAGCCCGAAGCCGGTGTTGACGCCGTAGGTGGGGCGGTCCTTTTTCAAGGCGGCCTGCACCGTGGCGGCGGAAGCCTCCACAGCCGGCCAGACAGTATCGGGAAGCGTGAGCTCGGCCTCGGAACGCCAGAAAGCGTGGAGATCGGCGAGCGTTATCCGACCGGGGGTGAGTTGCATGATCCCTTCCCCTTATGGTGTTTGCAGCGCCCGCTCTTCACGGGGCGTGCGGTTGAAGAATTCCCTGTAGCATTTGGAAAAGTGCGAGGCGGAGATGAAGCCGCAGGCCAGGGCCACGTCGAGCACCGGCATGGCCGTCTGGTTGAGCAGCTTGCGCGCCCGGTTGAGCCGCAGCTCGAGATAGAAGCGGGTCGGGGTGCGCTGCAGGTACTTGCGGAACAGCCGCTCGAGCTGCCGTGTCGAAAGGCCGGCGCGCTGCGCCAGATCGGCGCGCGAGAGCGGTTCCTCCTGGTGCTGCTCCATCAGCTCGACGACCTTGAGCAGCTTGGGGTGGCTGATACCGAGGCGGGCGCGCAGCGCCATGCGCTGGTTATCGTGGCGCTCGCGAATGCGCTCATGAATGAACTGCTCGGCGACCTGCGTCGCCAGGCCGCGCCCATGCTCCAGCGCGATCAGCGAAAGCATCAGGTCGAGGGCGGCGGTGCCGCCGGAACAGGTGAAGCGGTTGCGGTCGATTTCGTAGAGCTCCGGCGAAACCGGCAGATTGGGATAGTCCTCGGCGAAGGACTCCAGGTTTTCCCAGTGGATGGTGCAGCGGTAGCCTTCCAGCAGACCGGCCTTGGCCAGCAGATAGGTGCCGGTGGAGAGCGCGCCGACACGCACCCCCTCGCGGTCGAGGCGGCGCAGCCAGGCGAAGGTGGCTTTGTCCTCGAAACGCTCGGACTTCAGACCGCCGCAGACGATCAGGGTATTCAGCCGCTCGACCTCGGCGGTGGTCCGGGTGGTCTTGACCTCGATGCCGCTCGATGCGGTGACCATGCCGCCCTGCGGCGAGATCAGGTGCCACTCGTAACACTGCTCTCCGGAAAGCCGGTTGGCGGAACGCAGCGGTTCGAGCGCGGAGGAAAAGGCGAGCAGCGAGAAATTGGGAATCAGCAGGAAACCGTAAATCTGCGGTCCTTCGGTTCCCGTGGTTTTCGGGTGCGCCTCGGCGCTGGCAGCTTGCGCGCTATCCATTTCATTCTCTGTGGCGAAGGTCTGGAGCCTGCGAATTCGGGCGAAACCTTGGAACCTGCATTCCTCCGCCGTCCAGAGAAATCTTGTCGCGGCGCTTGAGGAAAGCCCCGAGCTGGGGTAATCGCCTGCTATGGCGAGTGGTGCGAAACGCGAGGCAAGGGGGCGGGTGCTGCTGGTTGTGCATGCGGCGGGGCCGCGCATCGACCGGGTATCGCAGCGCATCGCCGAGCGGGGCTACGATGTACGCTGGTGGCATAGCTACCGGGGCGATCCGATCCCTGGCCCGCAGGATGGCTACGCGGCGATGGTGATCTATGGAGGCGCGCAGAGCGCCAACGATGCGGACTCCCTCGACTTCCTGGCCGCGGAGCTGCGTGGGATCGAGGCTTGGCTCGCCGCGGAGAAACCGCTGCTCGGTATCTGTCTCGGCGGTCAGCTGCTGTGCCGCGCGCTGGGCGGCAAGGTGACGCCGCATCCTCACGGCCATTGGGAAGTCGGCTACGAGCCGATCCGCGCGACCCCGGCGGGGGCCGAGCTGTTTCCCGAAGAGCTGCAGGTCTATCACTGGCATAAGGAAGGCTTCAGTGTCCCGCAGGGCTGCGAGCTGCTGGCCACCGGCGAGGCCTTTCCCAATCAGGCCTTTCGCTACGGCACCTCGGCCTACGCGCTGCAGTTTCACCCCGAGGTGACCCCGGCGATCATGTCGCGCTGGACCGAAAAGGCCGCGCATTGTCTGGCCGAGCCGGGCGCCCAGCCCGCCGCCAAGCACTTCTGCGATTCCCAGCGCTACCACGCGCCGCTTGGCGACTGGCTCGATAATTTTCTCGGCCGCTGGCTTCCCGAGCACTCCTGAAGTTTCTGAATCAATTTAATTACAATGAGTTGAGAGTTTTTCGCCTGCCGGGATCTGGTTTTGCTATACTCGTGTTCTCAGTTCAATCGCGTCGGGGGGCAGCGATCATGAGGCAACTCAAAATTTTCACTCTCTGCGTGGCCGCGCTGGCGGCCGCCGTTGTCGGCTTATTGGCTGACAAGGACTCCCTGGCCAGCGACGGCCGGAACGCGCCGCTGGTCGGCGCGCAGTACGACTACCTCTGCAGCAACGCCAGAAGCGCGGAGCGGACCCTGGAATGGGATATCCTCGGGGTGTCGAGGGGGCTGATCCAGATCGGTGAAAAGATCGATGGCGAGGTGTTCTGGCGGGAAGTGCCGACAGGCCTCTTCGGCAGCACCCTGTCGAGCCGGCGCTTGGCTGTGGATGGACAGCGGCGCATGGAAAGCGGCGGGGCGCCCCTGACCGACAGCGGCGGCTTCGCGGCCATCGCAAGCCTCATCCTGGGCGGAAAAGCGTCTGTCGAGGTGATCGAGCATATGGGCCGGGGCGGCGAGGTCGTCTGGGTCTATGAGATCGAAGTCGAAAAAGAAGGCAGGACCCAACACGACCTGCTGGGCGAGCCGGAGGTGGTGATCATCTCCGAGGCGCGCAGCCACGGCCTTTACGAATCCCGGCGGAAGATCTTCTATGCGCCGGAAATCCGCGGCCCTCTGGCATTCAACTATGCCGACACCTTCGGCAACGACGAGCGTTGTATCCTGAGCGCCTACCGCGCGCCTGGTGAAGCCGCGCCGCGTTTCGATCCCAGTATTATCGGCCAGGGGGGAGAATAGCCATGAAGATGCCCCGGCTCTTTATCATCTTGCTGTTCGGCTGCTTTCTGGGGGTGTCGCTTACATCAGCGCCTGCCCTGGCCGATGGCGGCGACCTGCGCAATTCGCTCAAAAAGCTGGACGAAGCCGAAGAGGTTCTCGAGAAAAATGTCGAGCAAGGCCTGATCTATCTTGGGCAGGAGTTCGATCTCTCCATCACCAATCTCCTGGTTATCAACGTGACGATGTTCAACGCCCTGAAGCTGCGCGAAGTCCGCCTGCAGAAGGAGTTTGTCGCGCGGGAACTGCTTCATGTTCGCCTGAATCAGTTTTTCGCCGCCGATCCGTTGTTTTTCTTCTTCTTCACCCAGGCTATCGCAACCTACGTCGTACGGGGCATGCCGCCGAACAACAACGTATCGGTGATTATGAACCCGGTACTCTGGCAAGCCACCGCGGCGCTGGCGACCTTCTATTTCCTAGCTTACCTGCGCACGGAAGAAGGCCGTTATCTGATGGGCATCCTCACCCAGCGTCTCAGCAACGGTCAGTATGGCGCCGCCGACGTTTACGACAAGCAGTACTAAAGTTTCGGCCGCGCCGCCGACCAGGGGCGCTCGCGCTCGAAAGCCTTGGCGGCGCGGAACACCGCGACATCGTCGTAGGTCCGTCCGACGATCTGCAGCCCGGTTGGCACGCCGTTCCTGGCGAAGCCCGAAGGCACAGAGATGACCGGGCAGCGGCTCAGCATGTTGAAGGGGTAGGTCAAGGTCCAGCCGAGTACCGGATCGACTTCGACGCCGTTGATCTCGATCTTGTCGCGCGACTGGTCGTGTTCGGCCGGGACAGAGGGCACCGCCAGGGTCGGGCAGAGGAAGATGTCGTAGCGCTGCATGAGCGGCCCGAAGGTCGCGTACATTTCCCCGGCGATGTCGTGGGCTTCGAGGAAGTCGTCGGCGGTGGTCTGCCGTCCCATCTGCGCGAAGGCCCGGGCGTAACTGGTCATCTCCAGGCCGTGCCGCCCCAGATAGCGCCCGATGTAGGTGCCGAAGAGATGGCCGAGGTAGTTGTGCGTGGCCGATAGGGCCGACCAGGACCAGCCGAGTTCGACCTCCTCGACCGTGGCGCCGGCGGCGCGAAAGGCTTCCAGCGCCGCCTGCGTGTTGGCGCGCACCTCGGGGTCGATCTCGCAGTAGCCGAGGTCCATGGAGTAGGCGATCTTCCAGCCTTCGATGCCCTTCAGCTCCTTGGGGATGCGCAGCTTCGGCCGCAGGCTGACGATGTCCTTGGGGTGCGGCCCACACATCACGTTCTGCATCAGCGCCAGATCGTCGACGCTGCGCGCCATGGGGCCGGTGTGGCAGTAGGCGTCGAGATTGAAGGGGTAGTCATCGGGGTTGCGCCCATAGGGCGGCTTGAAGCCGGCGACGCCGCTGGCCGAGGCCGGGATGCGGATCGACCCGCCGATGTCCGACCCGCTGGCCAGCGTGGCCGTGCCCGCCGCGAGCGCCGCGCCGGAACCTCCCGAGGAACCGCCGGGCGTGTAGTCCAGGTTCCAGGGATTCCGGGTAACCCCCCAGAGCCGAGATTGGGTGACGCCGGAGCAGGAGAACTCCGGTGTCGCCGTGCGCGCATGGACGATGGCGCCGGCGCGCAGCAGGCGCTCGGCTCCTGGCGAGGTAAAGTCCGCGACATCGTCCTTCAGCATCAGCGAGCCGTTCGAGGTGATCTGTCCCTTGATAAAGGACTCGTCCTTGATCGCGGTCGGCAGGCCTTCCAGTGGACGGAGCCGTCCGTCGGTCTTTTGATAGCGCGCCTCGGCCGCCTTGGCCTTGTCCAGGGCCTCGTCGAAGTAGCGATAGGCGAAAGCGTTGATCTTCGGCTCGCTGGCCTCGGCGCGGGCGATCACCGCGCGCATCAGCTCGACGGGGGAAAGCGCGCGGGATTTGAATCTGGCGATGGCCTCGCTGGCCGAGAGATAGCAAAGCTCGAGATCGGTCATGGCAAGGCTCCATCCAAACTTGGCAATTCAGCCTGGGTATCTGACGGCGGATCGCCGCCGGGGGCAAGTGCGGCAACGAAAAAGGCCCGGCGTTTCCGCCGGGCCTCGATCTCGGATGGAGCTGTGTTTTAGCTCCAGGGGAAGGGGCTATGCGAGGTCGGGTGCAGCTTGCCCTCGGCGTAGCGCGAGAAGCGGAAGGGCTCCAGCAG
This sequence comes from uncultured Alphaproteobacteria bacterium, assembly GCA_942491105.1. Classification (GTDB taxonomy): domain Bacteria; phylum Pseudomonadota; class Alphaproteobacteria; order Kiloniellales; family DSM-21159; genus JBBEAM01. The sequence goes on from CALNZX010000001.1 coordinate 27,058, forward strand.
CGGACTCTCGCCATTGACGATCTCCTCGGCGACCAGCTTGCCGACGCCGATCATCTTGTAGCCGTGATTCGAGTCGGCGATGACGTGGACGTTTTCCCGGAAGGTGTCGATCACCGGGAAGGAGTCCGGCGTGAAGCAGCCCAGGCCGCCGGAGGGCTCGCGCTTCCACTTGGAAATCTGCCCCTCGAAGCGCTTCTGACAGAAGGCCAGGGCCGAGCACCACATGTGCGCGAAGTCGTCTCCGACGATGAAGTCCGGGCTGTCGACGCCATAGGGATCGACCTGCACCTTATCGGTGGGGGTCTCGACCTTGTAGGGCATGGCGCCGCCCTGCACGCCGTTGAAATGGAAGTCCGGCTTGTAATAAATGCCCCAGAGTTCGTCGGTGATCAGGGAACCGTCGACGTCGGAGTAGAGCGGCGCGTCGGTATCGACATGGATCACCGGCGGCAGCTTGCCGTCGTTGGTCTTCTGATAGTCGGGATCGACGCCGAGCACGCCTTCCTCGAGCGCCCAGTAGGTCCACATCGGCATGTCGCGCAGCATCTGCCCGTCGGGTCCCTTGATGTCGACGGACTTGGGCAGCTCCAGCATGTCCCAGAGGTGCCGCACCCAGGGGCCCGCGCCGACCACCACCTGATCGCACTCGATCTTGCCCTTGTCGGTAATCACGGCGGTCACAGCGTCGGAGTAGTGGCCATGCTCGAAGCCGGTGACCTCGACCCCGGTCATGATCCGCACGCCTTCGTCCTCGGCCTTCTTCGCCAGGCCGTAGATCGACTTGGTGTTGTTGGCGAAGCCGCCCTTCTTTTCGTGCAGCACCGAGGTGATACCCTTGGCCTGCCAGTCGTGGAAGATTCCCTGCATGTAGGTCAGGGAGTCCTTCTCGCCTTCGATGAAGGTCGACTCGTAACCGATCGCCTTCTGCTGCTCGTAGATCGTGCCGACATCCTCGTGCATGCCCTCGGGCGAAATCTGCATGTAGCCGACCGGGTGGTAGGAAAAGGCCTTGGGATCGCTCTCCCAGACCTCGACGGAGTGCGCCATCAACTCGCGCATCGCCGGCTGATAGTAGTTGTTGCGCACCACGCCGCAGGCGATGCCCGAGGCACCGGCGGCGATCGAGGTCTTGTCGAGGACAAGGATGTCCTCGCCACTGCCAATGCCCTTGGCCTTCAGCAGGCTGGCGAGATGCCAGGCGGTGCTGAGACCGTGGATGCCTGCGCCGATGACGACGTACTTGGACTGCGAGGGAAGAGCCATGTCCTGTCTTCTCCGTTTAGCGAATAGCCGCGGTTGATGACCCGATTGATTCGGGCGGACGCTACACGCCTTTAGGCAGCGGTCATCGCGCAAATCCGACAGTCTGCGCTTCGCAGTCGACAGGTCTTCCCGGCCGGGGGAAGGGTTTAACGCGTTTCGGCATGCGCCTTCAGCGCGTCGGCGAAACGATTGAAGGAGTCTGTCAGATCGGGCATGGATTTTCTGATCAGCGGCGCCAGCGGGCCGGTGAAAACCTCGTACATGCGAAAGTCGGTACCGCTGGGTGTCCCGCCAAGTTCGAAGCGGCGGATACCCTTGAACAGGCCGAGCGGCATGCCGCCTTGCCAAACCATCAGACGCTCGGGGACCAGCTCCGTCACCGTGACCGGAAAGGCGCGCGTGGGGCTGATCTGCGAGAGGATGGAGAGCTTCGCGCCGGCCGCGATGCGCCCGTCGATTTTCACTATGCCGAAGCCGCCGTCCTGGAGCACAGCGGCGTCGGTCAGGATCGCCCAGACTGCGGCCGGTTCGGCGGCGATGCTGCGTCTTACGTCATAGGCATGCATGGAATGACCTCCCTTCACTGAACCTAGACAGCGTCCAGCTTCTCGCGATCCAACCATGCATACTCTTCAATTCTGCGCGAGTTAGAGCTCGAGGGCGTAGTGCGCCACAGCGTCTTCGTTCCAGGCCAAGCCGTTTCCGGCGCGCGCGGGGATGCGCGCGTGCCCCTGCTCGATCTCCAGAGGCTGCGCCAGGATCGGCGACGCCCAGTCGACGAACTCCAGCCAGTGCGCCGTCGGCGTCACCGCCATCAGGTGGCAAGACACCTCCGGGAAGAGATGACTCGATAGCTCGACCTTGGCGATCTCGGCGATGGCGGCGGCGCGCAGCCAGCCGGTGACCCCGCCGATGCGTTCCAGGTCCGGCATCGCGTAGTCGGCGGCGCCGGCCCGTAGGGCGCGATCGAGATCCTCGGGGCCATAGAAGTTCTCGCCGATCTGAATCGGGGTCGCGATCTCGGCGGCGAGGCGGGCGCAGCCGGCATAGTCGTCGTAAGCGATCGGCTCCTCGATCCAGAAGACGCCGCCCTCGCTATCGAGTGCCCGGCCGCGCCGCAGCGCTTCCTGCTGGGTCAGGCCCTGGTTGAAGTCGACGGGGATCAAGGCGTCCTCGCCGAGGACATCGCGCGCGGCGCGCAGCGCGGCGAGGTCGTCGGATAGCTTCTCCCGGCCCATGCGCAGCTTGACCATGCGGTAGCCGCCTTCCTCGCGCAGGGCGAGCGCTTCCTCGGCGACCGCGCTGGGCTCGATCAGACCGAGACCGTTGCTGTTGTAGGCCGGGATCCTCCCCGGCGCGCCGCCGAGCAGGCTTGCCAGGGGCAGCTTGGCGGCCTGTGCCAGCGCGTCCCAGCAGGCGACATCGAAGCCGGAGAGCGCCATCAGCGTCAGCCCCTGATGACCGAACAGAGTCATCGCCTTGCGCAGCCTGTCGAACAGCGCCACCGGCGCGACGGCTTCGCCGCGGACGCTATCCTCGATCTGGCGCAGCAGGCTGGCGACATGGCGGCAGCCGGCGGGGCTGTAGCCGAAGATATAGCTGCGCCCGGTAATCCCTTCCTCGGTCTCCAGGTCGATCAGCAGCAGCGCCGCTTTCTCGATGGTCACCACGCTGGTCACCAAGGGCCGCCGCAGGGGCACCAGTACGGGACGAAGCCTGAGGCTGCGGATATGTAGCTCGGCAGGGTTCATGGCAGGGATCCTTTTCTGGCGATGAGACTAACCCAGGCCCAAATTGGGGACTAGCGTCCGCAAGTCGCCCTGCCGCCAATTCCTGTCGATATTGGTTCAGCCAGCGCAAGGGGCAGGCTTAGCATCGCGCGATGGATGGGGGCGCTTTCCCCCCGCACAAGCAACTCAGGCGGGTCGCATGCCCCTTGCACTCCTCAAGTACGGTCTTTCGAAGACCTATCCGGCGCGCCGGCACTTTCCCACGACCAGCGATCTCAAGCCGTCCTACGACATCGTCATTATCGGCGGCGGCGGACACGGCCTTGCCTGCGCCTATTACCTGGCGAAGGATTACGGCATCACCAATGTCGCCGTACTGGAGAAAGGCTGGCTGGCCGGCGGTAACACCGCGCGTAACACCGCGATCATCCGCTCCAACTACCTGACGCCGGAGGGCGTGCATTTCTACGACGAGTCCGTGCGGCTCTATCAGGACCTGGCGAACGATTTCGACATGAACCTGATGTATTCGCAGCGCGGACACTTCACCCTGGCGCATACCGACGCCGCGCTGCGCACGGCGCGCTGGCGGGCCGAGGTGAACAAGCATCTGGGTGTCAGCTCGCGGGTCGTCTTTCCCGATGAAATCAAGGAAATCTGCCCGGAAATCAGCCTCGACGAGGATGCGCGCTTCCCCGTGCTCGGCGCGCTCTATCACCCGCCGGGCGCGATCGCGCGCCACGACGCCGTGGCCTGGGGCTATGCGCGCGGCGCCATGGAGCGCGGCGTCGAGATTCATCAGAACACCGAAGTGACCGGTCTGGAGATCGAGAAGGGCCGGGTGACCGGCGTCAAGACCACCCGTGGCACGGTCAAGGCCGGCAAGGTGATGCAGGCAACGGCCGGCATGTCCGGCACGGTCTCCAAGATGGCCGGCTTCAAGCTGCCGATCCGCTCGATCCCGCTGCAGGCCTGCGTGTCCGAACCCTATAAGCCGGTGTTCGATTCCATCGTCGTGTCCGGCTCCCTGCATATCTACATCAGCCAGTCCTCGCGCGGTGAGTTCGTGATGGGCGGCTCTTCCGATCCCTATGGACTCTATTCGACGCGTTCGACCCTCGATTTCAAGGAGGGGCTGATGTCGCACATGCTGGAACTCTTCCCCTTCCTGTCCAAGGTCAAGGTGCTGCGGCAATGGGCCGGCATCACCGACATGACCCCGGACTTCTCGCCGATCATGGGCGAGACCCCGGTCGAGAACTACTACGTCGACGCCGGCTGGGGCACCTGGGGCTTCAAGGCGACGCCGGTCTGCGGCAAGCGGATGGCGGAGACGCTGGCGACCGGCAAGGTGCCGGCAATCATCCAACCCTTCGCGCTCGACCGCTTCGAGCGTTTCCATCAGGTCGGCGAAAAGGGTGCCGCCTCGGTGGGGCACTAGGGAGCGCGGAAATGAAAATTCTCAACTGCCCGCTGAACGGCCCGCGCAACGTCCAGGAATTCGTCTGGGGCGGCGAAGTGACCGAGATGCCGGACCCCAATCGCTGCTCCAACGCGGAGTGGGCCGATTACGTCTTCCTGGAGAACAACACCCGGGGCGTGATCCGCGAATGGTGGTGCCACGCCGCCACCAATTTCTGGTTCATCGCCGAGCGCGATACCTCGACCGATGAGATCCTGAAGACCTATCCCGCCGGCGAACTCTTCACCGAGCGCAAGGAATTCGAAGCGCCCGAGGAGGATACCAAGGCATGACGACCTCGCACCGTCTTCCGGAACCCTTCGGCCTCTACATCGATCGCAGCACCACCCTCGGCTTCGAGTTCGAGGGACGGCACTACAGCGGTCTTGCCGGCGACACCCTCGGCTCCGCCCTGGCCGCCAACGGCGTCAGGATGATCTCGCGCTCCTTCAAGTATCATCGGCCGCGCGGCTTCCTGACCTTCGCCGGGCTGGACTGCAACAGCTACGTACAGCTTGGCGACGAGCCGAACGTGCAGGCCGACCGCCTGCCGCTGCGCGATGGTATCAGCGCCGCGGCGCTCAACGTCTCTGGCTCTCTCGAAAACGACCGGGATGCCTATCTCGGCTACTTCAGCCGCTTCCTGCCGGTCGGCTTCTACTACAAGACCTTCTTCCGTCCGAAGGGCGCCTGGGATTTCTGGGAAAAGATCATTCGGCGCAAGGCCGGTCTCGGCAAGGTCGATAAGAAGACGCCGCACGGCTACTACGACAAGGCCTACCTCTTCGCCGACGTCTGCGTGATCGGCGGCGGCGCGGCCGGTCTCTCCGCCGCGCTGGAGGCGGGCAAGAGCGGCGCCGAGGTGATCCTGATCGACGAGGAAGTCAAGCTCGGTGGCGCGCTGAACTATGCCTTCGGAGCGGAAGGCCAGGGCAAGGCCCGGGAGCTGGCCGAGGAACTCGCCAAGCTCGACAATGTCACCGTGCTGAGTTCGGCGCTTTGCACCGGCTGGTTCTCCGACAACTGGCTCGCGGTGATCCAGGCCAACCGGCTTTACAAGCTGCGGGCCAAGCAGGTGGTTCTGGCAACCGGCTCGGTCGAGCAGCCCATGGTGTTCCGCAACAACGATCTGCCGGGCGTGATCCTGGGCAGCGCGGCGCAGCGGATGATCCGTCTCTATGGGGTCAAGCCGGGCGAGAAAGCGGTGGTCTGCACCGGCAACGACCATGGCTACCGGGTCGCCCAGGACCTCCGCGAGGCCGGCGTGGAGGTGGCGGCCATCGCCGACCTGCGCAATGAAGCGGCCAAGTGTGCCGAGGCTGCCGCCTTGACCGCGGAAGGCGTGCGCATTCTTTCCGGCCACACGGTTTTCGAAGCCCTGCCGGGCAGCGGCAAGCGTGGCGTCTCCGGCGCCGTGATCGACAGCATCACCGGAGAGGGCGTGGTCGCCGGTAACGGAGAAACCCTGGCGTGCGATCTGATCGTAACCTCGGTCGGTTACGCGCCGCTCGGCCAGTTGATGTGCCACTGCGGTGGGCGCATGACCTACAGCGACGACTACCACGCCTTCCTGCTGGACGAGCAGCCCAAGGACGCCTTCTTCGCCGGCTCGGTCAACAACAGCTTCGATCTCGACGCCGTCTATGCCGAGGGCCGGCATGGCGGATGGAGCGCGGCCAAGGCCGCCGGCGCCAAGGTCGGCGCGGAGCCCACCAAACCCGGCGCCAGAGGCGGCGAGGGAATCAACCATCCCTGGCCGATCTTCCCGCACCCCAAGGGCAAGGATTTCGTCGATTTCGACGAGGACCAGACGGTCAAGGACGTGATCAACGCGGTCGCCGACGGCTTCGAAGACGTCGAGCTGATGAAGCGCTACACCACGGTCGGCATGGGGCCGAGCCAGGGGCGCAACTCGGCGCTGAACTCCGTGCGGCTGACCAATAAAGCCAACGGGCGCGGCGTCTCGGGCTCAACCACGACCACCCAGCGTCCGCCCTTTAAGCCGGAGTCCTTCGGTCATCTGGCGGGCCGCTCCTTCGAGCCCGAGCGCCTGACGGCGATGCATCACCGTCATGTCGAGGCCGGTGCCCAGATGATGCTGGCCGGGGCCTGGTACCGTCCGGCTTATTACGGGCGCAAGGCTGACCGAAAAGCCTGCATCGCCGCCGAGGCGCGCAATGTGCGCGAGAATGTCGGCATGATCGACGTTTCGACCCTGGGCGGCCTGGAAGTGCGCGGCCCGGACGCCGCCGAGTTCATGAACCGCATGTACACCTGGGCCTACAAGAAGCAGCAGGTCGGCCGCGCGCGCTATCTCCTGATGAGCGACCAGACCGGCGCGGTGGTCGATGATGGCGTGGCTTGCCGCTTCTCCGAGCAGGAATTCTACGTCACCGCGACCACCGGCGGCGTAGATGGCGTCTATCGCGCGATGCTGCGCTGGAACGCCGAGTGGCGGCTCAAGGTCGACGTCGCCAATGTCACCGGCGCCTACGCGGGGTTCAACATCGCCGGGCCGAGCTCGCGCAAGGTGCTGAATAAGCTGGATTGCGATATCGATCTTTCGGCCGAGGCCTTTCCCTACATGGGTGTGCGCGAGGGCAGGATCGCCGGCATTCCGGTCCGCCTGCTGCGTGTCGGCTTCGTCGGCGAGCTCGGTTACGAGGTCCACGTGCCGGCGTCCTATGGCGAGGCGCTATGGGACCTGGTCATGGAAGCTGGCGCCGAGTTCGGCATCAAGCCCTTTGGCGTCGAGGCGCAGCGTCTGCTGCGTCTGGAAAAGGGGCATATCATCATCGGTCAGGACACCGACGGTCTGACCACGCCGGCCGAGGCCAACATGCTTTGGGCGGTTGGCAAGAAGAAGCCTTTCTTCGTCGGCAAGCGCTCCCTCGACATCATGGCGGAGGCCCGGCCCCTGGAGCGCATGCTGGTCGGCTTCACCTTGCCGGAAGACTCCCCGGTGCCCGAAGAATGCGTTTTGGTGATCAAGGGCGACAGTATCGTCGGCCGCGTCACCTCGGCGGCGCGTTCGGAGACCTGCGGCGGTATCGTCGGCATGGCCTACGTTGCGCCGGAGGACGCGGAGCCCGGAACGACCTTCAATATCAAGCTGGAGGACGGTTCCTATATCTACGGGACCGTCGCGGCCATCCCCTTCTACGACCCCGACGGCAAGCGGCAGGAGCTCTAGAGTCATGCAAGCGACCGATCATCTTCGCCGCTCTTTCTGCTATCGGCGCCTGGACGCCCTGGGCGCGAACTTTGCCGAGATCAACGGCGGCGCCATCGCCATGGACTATGGAGACGCCGCAGCGGAGGCCGAGGCCGCCCGGGTTCTGGGCCTGGCGGATCTCTCCGTGCTGCCGCGCACCGGCTTCAAGGGCGAGGGCACGGCCGATTGGCTCGGCGCGCAGGGGCTTGCCGTGCCGGAGGAAAGCAATTGGGCGCGGCGCCAGGACGGCGGCGCCCTCGCGGCGCGGCTGGCGCCCGGAGAGCTGCTGATCCTCGATAACGACAGCGGGGACGCGGCGCTGGTCGACAAGCTCAACGCCGCTTGGGCCGGTGAAAGCCGCCCGCCGGAAACGCCGCGCGGCTTCCCGGTGCCGCGTCAGGACAGCCATGCCTGGTTCATGGTCGCGGGCGAGCAGAGCGCCGCGATGTTCGCCAAGATCTGCGCCATCGACCTGCGCCCGCACAAGTTCGAGGATCTGCGGATCGCGCAAACCTCCGTGGCGCGGCTTTCCGCCGTGGTGCTCCGCAATGATTTGGGCGGCACGCTTGCCTTTCATTTGCTTTTCGATAGCGCTTCGGCCAGTTACTTCTGGGACGTCCTGATGGACGCCATGCAGGAGTTTTCTGGCCGCCCCATCGGGCTCGCCGCGCTGAAAAGCCTGACGAAGTGACGGTGGCGGGCCAGACAGCCGTCGTTGCTGGAACACTGGACCGGAAGGGAGCGCGCTAACGTCGCGCTCCTTTGCACGCGCCGAATATGAAAAGGGAAGCCTATGCCGAAAAGCGATATCGAGATTGCCCGCGAAGCCAGCATGCAGCAGATCGAGGAGGTCGGCGCCAAGCTGGACATTCCACGCGAGCACATTCTTCAGTATGGCCCCCACAAGGGTAAGATTTCCTTCGATTTCATCAATGGCCTGAAGGACCGCCCGGACGGCAAGCTGGTCCTGGTCACGGCGATCACCCCAACCCCCGCGGGCGAGGGAAAGACCACCACCACGGTCGGTCTCGGCGACGGCCTCAACCGCATCGGCAAGCGCGCGGCGATCTGCCTGCGCGAGCCTTCGCTCGGCCCCTGCTTCGGCATGAAGGGCGGCGCGGCCGGCGGCGGCTACGCGCAGGTCGTTCCCATGGAAGACATCAATCTCCACTTCACCGGCGATTTTCACGCCATCGGCATCGCCCACAACCTGCTCTCCGCCCTGATCGACAACCACATCTACTGGGGCAACGAGTTGGGAATCGACACGCGCCGCGTGAATTGGCGGCGGGTCGTCGACATGAACGACCGGGCGCTGCGGCAGATCAATAACTCTCTCGGCGGGGTCGCCAACGGTTTTCCGCGCGAGGATGGCTTCGACATCGTCGTGGCCTCGGAAGTGATGGCTATTTTCTGCCTCTCGACCGGCCTGGAGGACTTGACCGAGCGGCTTGGCAATATCGTGGTGGCCTATACCCGCGACAAGAAGCCGATCTACGCCCGCGATCTCAAGGCACCGGGGCCGATGGCCGTGCTGCTGCGCGACGCGCTGTCCCCGAATCTGGTGCAGACCCTGGAGAACAACCCCGCCTTCATCCATGGCGGACCCTTTGCCAACATCGCCCATGGCTGCAACTCGGCGATCGCCACCAAGACCGCCTTGAAGCTTGCCGACTATGTGGTGACCGAGGCTGGCTTCGGCGCCGATCTCGGTGCAGAGAAGTTCTTCGATATCAAGTGCCGCAAGGCCGGTTTGAAGCCGAACGCCGCGGTGGTCGTCGCGACGGTGCGTGCCTTGAAGATGCATGGCGGAGTCGCCAAGGACGCCCTGCAGGACGAGAACGTCGAAGCCGTGCGCAAGGGCGTGACCAATCTCAAGCGCCATGTCGGCAACGTGCAGAAGTTCGGCGTTCCCGTGGTGGTCGCCATCAATCAGTTCATCAACGATACCGATGCCGAGATCGAAGCGATCAAGCAGGCGGTCAGCGAGCTGGGGGTCGAGGCGATCCTGGCCTCGCATTGGGCCAACGGCGGCGCCGGCACCGAGGAGCTCGCGCGCAAGGTCGTGGAGATGGTCGAAGGCGGAACCGACGACTTCAAGCCGCTCTATCCCGACGAGATGCCGCTCTGGGACAAGATCGGCACCATCGCGGTCGAGCTTTACGGCGCCGACGGGGTACAGGCCGACCAGAAGACCCGCAATCAAATCAAGGAGTTGCAGGAAGGCGGCTATGGCCACCTGCCGGTTTGCATGGCGAAGACGCAGTACAGCTTCTCCACCGATCCGAGTCTCAAGGGGGCGCCGAGCGGGCACACGCTGACCGTGCGCGAAGTGCGCCTATCCGCGGGCGCCGGGTTCGTGGTGGTGATCTGCGGCGACATCATGACGATGCCCGGTTTGCCGCGGACTCCGGCGGCGAATTCGATCCGGCTCAATGAGGCTGGGCAGGTCGAAGGCCTGTTCTAACCTCCTCGCGGGCGATCACGATCTAGCCAAGAGCCGCTTTGCCGCTTGTCTGGCAGCGGGGCGCGGTGTAGGTTTTCTCTCGAATATCATACAGTTGCGTCGTGTGAGAGAGGGTGCCAGCCGAAATGAAGCGATTCGGGCCGCTATGCGCGTTAACCCTGGCCGCGGGAGTTCTGCTTAGCCAGCCTGCGATGGCCGGGGATCCCAAGGATGATGCATACCTGCCGAAGGATGTGACCGAAGCAGAGTTTGGCGCCGCGCAGGAATCGAGCGTGGGGGATGCGGCTTCGCAGCTGCGCAGCGGCGGCCAAGGTTCCTCCGTCGCTCCCCAGGGCACCGTGGTCACGGGAAGCGACTCCGAGACCACGGCGGCGACGACCGCCACGGATACCGTCAACAGCAGCGCCAGCGAGAACTCGGCGTCTTCCGGCGGCGCGGCGGTCGATACCAGCAAGGCGCTCTCCGACAATCCCAACATCGTCATCGACGCGGTGATCGCGAATGGGGCGCCGGTCCTTCAGGACGTCGTCTCCTATCGCGTCGAGCGCCTGGAGGCCGGGGTTCCCAAGGAAGTCGTCGCGTCCTACGCCGGCACCGAAGCCGCGCTGGAGCTGCCGCAGGGGCGCTACCGCGTGACCGCGACCTACGGCAGGACGATCGTTCAGGACGACATCACCATCAATGCCGCGCCCTCCAGCCATACGGTCAATCTCAACGCCGGTTACATCGACCTGAAGATGATCTCGCATATCGGCGCCGACCCAATCTCGACGCCGATCGATTGGAAGATCCTGACCTTCGGCAAGAACTACCAGGGCGAGCGCGAACTGCTGCACGAGATTCCCAACAGCCCGCGCACCTTCGTGGTGCTGCCGGCCGGCTGGTACATCGTGCAGGCCTGGGAAGGCAGCAAGTTGACCAAGCACGCCATCGAGGTGGTGCCGGGCGCGACCCTGAAATACACGCTGGTTCGCCAGTAGCGCCTGGCGGACAGGCGAACGACTTGGCGGGCCCCACTTCGGGGCCCGTTTCGTTTACGGGTGATGCGAGGCATGCACGAGGAAGAAGACGGCGAGCGGAGCGCCGGGGGCGGGCCGGCCGTCGTGCCCCATGACCGGGTCTGGCTCCGCTACGCCCTGATGGCCGCTGGCGGCCTGGCGGTGGCGCTGGGCATTCTCGGCGCCTTCCTGCCGCTGCTGCCGACCACGCCCTTCCTGCTGCTGGCCCTGGCCTGCTTCGCCCGCTCTTCCGAACGCTTCCACGGCTGGCTCTACAGCCATCCGCGCCTCGGGCCGCCGCTGCGCGATTGGGAGCGTTATGGCGTGATTTCCAGCCGCGCCAAGCTGCTGGCCGTGGCGGTAATGGCGGCGAGCTTCGGCTTCGTCCTCTATCGCAGCGAGGGCTGGATACTGCCGGCGGTCGTCGGCGGCATTCTGCTCGCCGTTGCCGCCTTCCTGCTGTCGCGGCCCGGCAGCGCGGCGGAGGCCGAGCGCCGTCGCGGGAGATCGCGAGACTAGCCCGGTATCTGCTAGACTTCGCAAAACGGGGGAGATCGGCCCTGCTTAAAGTGGAAGACCTGACGCGCCCCGGCCTGAAGCCGGTGAGCTTTGCGCTCGCGCCGGGCGAAGCGCTGGCTGTCGTCGGACCCTCGGGCGCCGGCAAGTCCCTGCTGCTGCGCGCCCTGGCCGATCTGGACCCCAATACCGGCGAGCTTGTGCTCGACGGCACCGCGCGCGCGGCCATGGCGGCGCCGCTGTGGCGCGGCAAGGTCACCTATGTCGGGGCGACTCCGGGCTGGTGGGCCGAGACCGTCGGCGGGCATTTCCGGCCCGGCGACCGGGACATCGCCGCGGCGCTGCTTCCGCGCCTCAAGCTGCCGAGCGAGGCCCTGGGCTGGAACATCGACCGGCTGTCGACGGGGGAGGGCCTGCGCGTCGCCTTGACCCGCGCCCTGGTGCAGCAGCCGCGCGTCCTCTTGCTCGACGAGCCGACCGCCGCCCTGGACGCCGAGAGCACCGCGGCCGTCGAGGCCCTGCTGCGCGAGCGCCTCGCCAATGGCCTGGGCTTGATCTTCGCCACCCACGACCGCACCCAGGCCAAGCGCCTCAGCCAACGCTGCCTCGCCGTCGCCAAGGGCGGCGTGGTGCGCGAGGAGGGGCTATGAACTTCCTTGCGCTGAGCTACTGGGATGTCGCCCTCGCGGCGCTGCTGCTGACCATCAACGGCGGACTGTCGATCTGGCTGCGCCTGCGCCTGGAGAAGGAATTGGCGATCGCCGCGCTGCGCATGGTGGTTCAGCTCGCGCTGATCGGCCTGGTGCTGAAGGCGCTGTTTACCCTGGTCAATCCCTGGCTGACCGCCCTGGCGGCGGCGGTGATGATCGGTTTCGCCGGTTACGAGGCCATGGCGCGGCAGGACCGGCGGCTGGCCGGGCTCTGGGGCTACGGCATCGGCGCCGGGGCGATGCTCTTCGCCGCCTCCGTGGTGACGATCTTCGCCCTGACCACCCAGGTGCAGCCCGACCCCTGGTATTCGCCGCGCTTCGCCCTGCCGCTGCTCGGCATGATTCTGGGCAACTGCATGACTGGAGTGGCGCTGGGGCTCAACCTGCTGCTCGGCCGCGCGCCCAAGGAACGCGGCGGCATCGAGGCCATGCTGGCGCTGGGCTATCCCAAGCGCGAGGCGATGAAGCCGCTGATCCGCGAGGCGGTGCGTGCCGGGCTGATCCCCATCGTAAACGCCATGGCGGCCACCGGCCTGGTCTCCCTGCCCGGCATGATGACCGGCCAGATCCTGGCCGGCGTCGACCCGGTCGAGGCGGTCAAATACCAGATGCTGATCATGTTCCTGATCGCCGGCGGCACCGCGCTGGGCGTGCTCACCGCCGTCTTCGCCGGCGCCGCCCGGCTGACGGACGAACGGCATCGGTTGCGGCTGGATAGGTTGGCGAAGCGGGCGAGCGACTAGCTCCCGATCATCGGCAGCTTCAGCCCCTGCTCCCTCGCACACTCAATCGCGATCTCGTAGCCGGCGTCGGCGTGGCGCATCACGCCGGTGCCGGGGTCGTTGGTCAGCACCCGTTCCAGGCGCCGGTCGGCGTCTTCCGTCCCATCGCAGACGATCACCATGCCGGAATGCTGGGAGAAGCCCATGCCGACGCCGCCGCCGTGGTGCAGCGACACCCAGGTGGCGCCGCTGGCGGTGTTGAGCAGGGCGTTGAGCAGGGGCCAGTCGGAGACGGCGTCGGAGCCGTCCTTCATGCCCTCGGTCTCGCGGTTGGGGCTGGCGACGGAGCCGCTGTCGAGGTGGTCGCGGCCGATGACCACGGGGGCGGAGAGCTCGCCGCTGCGCACCATGGCGTTGAAGGCGAGGCCGAGCCGGGCCCGCTCGCCCAGGCCGACCCAGCAGATCCGCGACGGCAGGCCCTGGAACTGGATGCGCTCCCGCGCCATGTCCAGCCAGGTGTGGAGCTGCGGATTGTCGGGGATCAGCTCCTTGACCTTGGCGTCGGTCTTGTAGATGTCCTGCGGATCGCCCGAGAGCGCGGCCCAGCGGAAGGGGCCGATGCCCCGGCAGAACAGCGGCCGGATATAGGCGGGCACGAAGCCGGGGAAGTCGAAGGCGTGCTTCTCGCCGGCTTCCTGGGCCATCTGGCGGATGTTGTTGCCGTAGTCGACGGTCGGAATGCCGAGCTTCTGGAAGCCGAGCATGGCGCGGACCTGCACGGCCATGGAGTCCTTGGCCGCCTTGACCGTGCCCTCGGGGTCGCTGCCGCGGCGCGTCTGCCAATCGTCCAGGCTCCAGCCCGCCGGCAGATAGCCGTTGAGCGGATCGTGGGCGCTGGTCTGGTCGGTCACGGCGTCGGGGCGGGCCTTGGCGTCACCCGCTTCGGCGCGTTTTAGCAGCTCCGGGAAGACCTCGGCGGCGTTGCCGAGCAGGCCGACCGAGACCGCCGCGCCCTTGGCCTGGGCTTCGGCGATGATGTCGAGCGCTTCGTCGAGATCGCTTGCCATGCGGTCCAGGTAGCGGGTCTGCAGGCGTTTCTCGATCCGGCTCGGCTGGCACTCCACGGCCAGCATCGAGGCGCCGGCCATGGTCGCGGCCAGGGGCTGGGCGCCGCCCATGCCGCCGAGGCCGCCGGTCAGGATCCACTTGCCCTCGAGGCTGCCGCCGTAATGCTGGCGCCCCATCTCGGCGAAGGTCTCGAAGGTGCCCTGCACGATGCCCTGGCTGCCGATGTAGATCCAGGACCCGGCGGTCATCTGGCCGTACATCATCAGCCCGGCCTTATCGAGCTGGTTGAAGTGCTCCCAGGTCGCCCAGTGGGGCACCAGGTTGGAGTTGGCGATCAGCACCCGCGGCGCGTCGGCGTGGGTCTTGAACACGCCGACCGGCTTGCCGGACTGCACCAGCAGGGTCTCGTCGGCCTCCAGATCGCGCAGCACCTCGACGATCTTGTCGTAGCAGGCCCAGTCGCGCGCGGCCCGGCCGATGCCGCCGTAGACCACCAGCTCCTGCGGGTTCTCGGCGACCTCATCGTCGAGGTTGTTCATCAGCATGCGCAGCGGCGCCTCGGTCAGCCAGGACTTGGCGGTGAGCTCGCTGCCGCGCGGCGCGGCGATCTTGCGCGTGTTGTCGAGACGGGGATTGCTCATCGTCGGGCTCTCATCGCAGGGGGTTGTCGAAGACCTGGCGGCCGGCCAGCTTGTAGCGGCTGCCAGGATGGGTGAGTCGGGCGCGGCTGACCACCTTGCCGTCGGACCAGGTGCGCCGGGTCAGCAGCAGGCAGGGCTCGCTGGCGTCGACCTGCAGCAGGTCGCGCAGCGCCGGCGGCGGCAGGATCGCCTCGATGACATGCTCGGCGGCTTCCATCGGGCCGAGCGCCGTCAGGTACTCGTAGGGCGTCAGCGCTTCGAAATCCTGATTCAGGTAGTCCGGCGCGAAGGTCGGATTGACGTGGCGCTCCTCGACCTGCACCGGCTTGCCGTTCTCGCGGTGCAGCAGCAGGGAGTGATAGACCCTCGCGCCCTTGGCGATATTCAGGGCGGTGGCGACGCCGCTGTCCGCGGGTTCGGCCTGCAGGGTGACGACCCGGCTGTCGTGGGCGTGGCCGCGCTCCTGGATCTCGGCGCGGATGTTGCGGATTTCCAGCAGGTCCGACTGCGGCTTCTGCTCGGCGACGAAGCTGCCGATGCCCTGCTCCCGGCGCAGCAGGCCTTCGCCCTGCAGCTCGCGCAAGGCGCGGTTGACGGTCATCCGCGACACGCCGAGATCGCGCACCAGCTCGTTCTCGGAGGGAATGCGCGTGCCCTCGGGCCATTCGCCGCTGGATATGCGGGCGACGATCAGGCTTTTCACCCGGGTGTAGAGCGGGGCGTCGTCGCCGGCCTCGAAGGCGAGTGCGGGATCGCTTTGCATGGGGTCCAGATACACCGGGGCTTGGTTGTTGGGGCCAGACAGATTAGGTTGTATATACAAGATTGTGCGAGAAACCGCGAGCCTTGCTAGCTAAGAGTGTGACGCCTATGGAGCCTTTTTCCTTCATCCGCCGCAAGGGGCCCTTGCTGGTCTCCATGCCTCATGTCGGCCTCGAAGTTCCCGATGCGATCCGATCCCGTTTTACCGCGGAGGCCGCGATTCTGCCGGACACCGATTGGCATGTCGACCGGCTCTACGACTTTCTCGAAGCCTTGGACGCGACGGTGATCACGGCGCGCTACTCGCGCTATGTCATCGACCTCAACCGGGCGCCGGACAATCGCGCACTCTATGCGGGGGCGAACAACACCGAGCTCTGCCCGACCACGACCTTCGCCGAGACCGCGATCTACAAGGAAGGTTCCGGACCGGACGCGGCCGAGGTCGAAGAGCGCCGCGTGGCCTATTGGCAGCCCTACCATTCCCGCCTGGCGGAGACCCTGGAGGAGATGCTGGCGGCGCATGGCCAGGTCTTGCTTTGGGACGCCCATTCTATCCGCAGCCGGGTGCCGCGCTTCTTCGAGGGGCGCCTGCCGGATCTCAATCTCGGTACGGCCGGCGGCGAAAGCGTAGGGCCGGGCCTTGAGGACGCGCTGCTGGCCGAAGCCGGGCGCAGCGCGGACTACAGCCATGTCCTCAACGGCCGCTTCAAGGGTGGCTATATCACCCGCGCCTACGGCAACCCCGGTCGCGGTGTCCACGCGGTTCAGCTTGAGTTGAGCGAGGCGACCTACATGGACGAGAATCCACCCTTCGGTTTCCGTGAGGACCTGGCCAAGGGCATACGTCCGGTGATCCAAAATCTGATCGCGGCGGGGCTTAGCTGGCTTCGCCGCCAATAATCCTCTGATGCAGCGGGTTGAAACCGATCCGGTAGGCGAGTTCGGCCGGACGTTCGATGTCCCAGATCGCAAGGTCGGCGGCCTTGCCCGCTTCCAGCGTGCCATGCGTCCCGGCCATCCCCAGAGCCTTGGCGCCATTGCGCGTGACCCCCGCCAGCGCTTCCTCGGGCGTCAGGCGGAACAGGGTGCAGGCCATGTTCAGCATCAGCAGCAGGGAGGTGACCGGCGCGCTGCCGGGATTGCAGTCGCTGGCCAAGGCCATGGCCACGCCGGCCTGGCGCAGCTTCTCGATTGGCGGCTGCCGGGTCTCGCGCAGGGTGTAGAACGCGCCGGGCAGGATCACGGCGACGGCGCCAGCCCTGCCCATGGCCTCGATTCCGGTGTCGGAGGTGTATTCCAGATGATCCGCCGACAGGCCGCCGAATTCGGCGAGCAGCGCCGCGCCGCCGAGGTCGGAAAGCTGATCGGCATGAAGCTTAAGCGGCAGGCCGAGGTTCCGCGCCGCTTCGAACAGCCTGCGGATCTGCGCGTTGGAAAAGGCGATGCCTTCGCAGAAGCCGTCGACCGCGTCGGCCAGACCGGAGTCCGCGACCTGCGGCAGCATGGCGAGGACGGCGTCGAGATAGGCTTCGGTGTCGCCGTCGAACTCCGGCGGCACCGCGTGGGCGCCCAGGAAGGTCGTCTTGACCGTGACCGGAAGGCTGTCCCCGAGCCAGCGGGCGACGCGCAGCATCTTCAACTCGTTTTCCAGATCGAGACCGTAGCCCGACTTGATCTCGACCGTGGTGACGCCCTCGGCAAGCAGCGCCTGCAAGCGGGGCAGGGCGAGGTGATAGAGCTCCTCCTCGCTGGCGGCGCGGGTCGCCTTGACGGTGGAGACGATGCCGCCGCCGGCCTTGGCGATCTCGGCGTAGCTGGCGCCCTGGAGGCGCAGCTCGAACTCCTCGGCCCGGTCGCCGCCATAGACCAAGTGGGTGTGGCAGTCGATCAGACCGGGGGTCATCCAGCGGCCTTCGAGGCGGACAACCTCGCGGGCGAGGTTATCGGCCGCCGTGGGCAGGTCGTCCTGCGCTCCGGCATAGACGATGCGGCCGCCTTCGATGCCCAGCGCGCCCCGCTCGATCGCGCCATAGGGCGCCGAGCCCGTCATGGTCGCCAGCCTTCCGTCGATCCACAGCTTGTCCCACATGACCACGTCTCGCCCTTGTTTGCTGTCCCTGCTGGCCGCGAAAACGGCGCTCCCGGAGTTGCCGCGAGTCACACCCCCACATAAGCTCGCGGCCTAGATCAAGCAACCATGGTAAGCGCAATGCCGGAAACCCGCATCTTCGCCGAAACGGCTCTTCTTCCCGCAGGCTGGGCGAACAATGTGCTGTTCGAGATCGATGCCGATGGCGATCTTTCCGCGGTCACGCCGGACAGCGCGGCCGGCGGTGCGTCCGTCGTAAGGGGACCGGTCCTGCCGGGCATGCCGAACCTGCATAGCCACGCCTTTCAGCGCGCCATGGCGGGGATGGCCGAGCGCGCCGCCAATCCAGAGGATTCCTTCTGGACCTGGCGCGAGGTGATGTACGGCTTCGTCGGCAAGATCTCGCCGGAGCAGCTGCATGCCATCGCCGCCCAGCTCTACGTCGAGATGCTGAAGGCCGGGTACACCGCCGTCGGCGAGTTTCATTACCTGCACCACCAGCCCGACGGCACGCCCTATGCCAATCCGGCGGAAACCTCCGAGCAGGTGATCGCGGCTGCGGAGCTGGCCGGCATCGGCATCACGCATCTGCCGGTGCTCTATGGCTTTGGCGGCTTTGGCGGTCAGCCGGCGGGGGAGGGGCAGCGCCGCTTCCTGCACGATGCCGCCGACTTTGTCGCGCTGATCGAAACGCTGATGCGCGACCATGGCGGCAAAGGCAACGTGCGCCTCGGCATCGCGCCGCATTCCCTGCGCGCGGTTACGCGCGAGAGTCTGAAGGTCGCGCTGGAGGGGCTGGCGGCGCAGGACGAGCGCGCGCCGGTGCATATCCATATCGCCGAGCAGACCAAGGAGGTCGAGGACTGTCTTGCCTGGTGCGGACGGCGGCCGGTGGAATGGCTGCTGGATGAGCAGCCGGTGAACCGCCGCTGGTGCCTGGTTCATGCCACCCACATGACGGAGGATGAGACGGTCCGGCTGGCCGCGAGCGGTGCCGTCGCCGGACTCTGTCCGACCACCGAGGCCAACCTCGGCGACGGCCTGTTCAATGCGCCGCAGTATCTGGCCGAAGGCGGCGCCTGGGGCATCGGTTCCGACAGCCATATCTCGATCTCACCGATCGAGGAACTGCGCTGGTTCGAGTACGGCCAGCGCCTGGTGGCGCGGCGGCGCAACGTGCTGCGCGCCGAAGCCGAGGGCCATATCGGCGCCGGTCTCTACCGGTCGGCACTGGCCGGCGGCGCCCAGGCCATGGGCCGGGAGATCGGCCGCCTGGAGAAAGGCGCGCGCGCCGATCTGGTGGTGCTGGATCCGGACTCGCCGCTGCTCGCCGGGATGTCCGGGGACATGCTGCTCGATGCCTTGGTGTTCTCGGGCAATGTCACGGCCGTACGCGATGTCATGGTGGGCGGCGCTTGGAGCCTTCGCGAGGGGCGCCATGACCGTGAAGACGAAATCGCGGCGCGCTACCGCAGCACACTGAAGGAGCTGACTACGGAATGAGCGAAATCAACTTCACCTATCTCAATGGCCCCGACATCGACGCGCTGGAAATGACCGACGCCGAAATTCTGGCGGCGGTCGAGGAAGGCCTTGCGGCCCAGGGGCGCGGCCAAACGGTGATTGAGCCGCGCGTGCATCTGGAACCCGATCCCGCTTTCAACGGCCATTTCAATGTACTGCGCGGTTACATCGCGCCGATGAACTACGCTGGGGTGAAGATCGTCGGCGACTATGTCGATAACTATAAGCAGGGCCTGCCCTCGGAGATGGCGCTGCTCAACCTCTTCGATCCGCGGACCGGCATGCCCAAGGCGCTGCTCGACGCCACGGCGATCACCGAGATGCGCACCGGCGCGCTGACCGCGATCGGCGCCAAGTATCTGGCGCGCAAGGACAGCAAGGTACTGGGCCACATTGGCGCGCGGGGCACGGCCTATTGGAACGTGCGGCTGCTCGATCATCTCTTCGATTTCGAGGAAATTCGCGTGCACTCGCGCCGGCCGGAAAGCCGCGACCCCTTCGCCGAGCGTCTGAGCCGGGACCTGGGCAAGCCGGTCGTGGCCACCGAGGACTGGGAAAGCTGCCTGAAGGATGCCGACATTATGGTCGAGGCCTCGCGCCTGCCGGAGCCCGCGCCGCTATTCAAGACCGCTTGGGTGAAGCCGGGTGCCTTCGTCGTGCCCTATGGCACCATGTCCGCCATCGAGCTTTCGCTGACCGATGTCATGGACAAGCTGGTGGTCGACGACTGGGGGCAGTGCAAGGGCGGCAAGTTCGGCTCGCTGCGCGCCCATGTCGAGGCCGGCAAGCTCTCCGCCGAAACCCTGCATGCCGAGATGTGCCAGATCGTCACCGGCGAGAAGCCGGGGCGGGAAAGCGACGGCGAGACCATCCTGTTCTGGCATCGCGGGCTGTCGCTGTCTGATATCGCTCTGGGCGCGGCGATGCTGGCCAAGGCAGAAGCGCGGGGTCTTGGCCAGAAGCTGCGCTATGCCTAGCGGGCTAGGCCGCGCTTTCCTTGCGGTCGGTGGCGTGGGTGCCGAACAGCTTCATCTTCTCGAAAACATGATCGGCGTAGCGGATCGGCGGCGCCTCCGGCAGGCCAGGTAGCGGCGCGATCATGGCGTCGCAGCGCGGCTCGAAGAAGAAGGGTATCGAGTAGCGGTCGCTATCCTGCGCCAGCACCCGGTGCGCCGTCGCGCCGAGCCGCCCCCCGGTCCAGAACTCCAGGCAGTCGCCGAAGTTGACGTTGAGCGCGTTCTCAAGCCGCGGCGCCGAGATCCACGTGCCCTTGGGGTTTTGTGCCTGCAGGCCGCCCGGCTGCCAAAGCAGGGTCATGACGCCGGAGTCCTTGTGCGCCGGGGTGTGCAGCCTGACCGCCGTGCCGTCGATCTCGCAGCGGTAGCGCGGCTCGTCGACCTTGTCCGGTGTCAGGTCCGGACGGGGCAGGGCATGCAGAAAGCGCAGGGTCGAGGCCTGTCCGAAGTAGGGCGCGAAGTAGTCGCCGCCGACCCCGAGATAGCGGCCAAGGCTGCGCATCAGCAGGCGGCCTAGAGTCTCCATTTCCCGATAGTGCGCCAGGGCAATGCCGCGCCAGCCGGGCAGCAGCGCCTCGCGCGGCCAGACGTTGGGCTCCATCAGCATGGCTTCCAGCCAGTCCGCGGCTGCCTCCGGCTTCACATCGCTGCCCATGTCGTAGCCCTCGCTGGTGCGCGCGGCATCGCCGCGCTGCAGGCCGAAATAGCCGCGATAGGCGTTATCGTGCTCGGGCACGTTCTTGCGGTTCATCAGCCGGTGTTTTTCTTCGCCCGGCAGATCGAAAATGCGCAGCAGCTCCGCGATCCGCGCCGGTTGCGTCACCGCTGCGACTTGGGGGCCGGTGATGCAGAGAAACCCCATCTCCTCCGCGGCCTCGCCAAGGGCGCGCTCGGTTTTCGCGCGCGCGGCTCCCTCCGGCTCGCCAAGGGCCGTGATGTCGATTGTCGTTACGCTGTCGTTCATGCTGCAGACCGCCATACCGCTCCCCATCACTCTGGGCAAGCCGAGGGCCGGCTGTCAACGCTCCCCAAAATGACGACAGAGACGGCTTGGAACGAGGCCCCGGCTGACGTTAGACTTGCGCTCCTTGGAAACTGCGTTTTGGAGCCAGATGACCCGCATATCCTTCGAGCCCGGAGAGAACCAGGTTGCTCAAAACTACGAACAGGTTCTTCACCGCGAGGCTTATGTCGCCGCTCTGATCGAGCATCTGGAATCCACGCCAGCCATCGATAAAGACTTCGCCGCTTATGACGACTGGTATCTCGGGGCCTTGGAGGACGGCATGTTCCGCCGGGTCTTCGTGGTCGAATACCGGGAGTGGAGCCGCCATATCGAGGATCTGCTGCGCGATCAGCTTTCCAGCAACGGCGTCGACCCCGCGGAATGGGATGCCCTGCGCGCCAGATCTGGGCACGGCAATATTCTCGCCAAGCTCCGCGATTTGATGGAGCGCCGGCTCGACGCGCAGCTGCCGGATAGCGTCTGGCAAGGCTTGGAAGAGCTGCGCGCGGTGGCCGAAACCATCGGTCAGGGCACCATGGAGGCGCGGGAATCCCTGCGTGAAAAATACCCGGATTACTTCGAGGGGATGGACGCCTTCGGCGACGGCGACCAGGTCGCGCGCTTGACCCTGCGCCGCGCGCATGTCGCGCGGGCCTTCGCCACGGTCAAGGCGTTCTGGGACCCCGAGCTGGGCTTGCCGCATCGGGTGACCAGCGGGGCGGCCTAGGCAAACGCGAAACCCGCCGTGCGGATAGAAACAGCCCGCATCCTCGGACTTTTTCCGTGAAGCAAGCCGCAGTCGGCTAAGTAAAAATAAATAATCAGCCAGCCGATCTGAAATAAAGCCCGACCTTGTAAAAAGAGGGGCGCCTTCCCATATCTGTTTTTTAGATAAGCCTTCAGCGCGTTTTTCTGGTCCGGACCTGTCTTGCGAGACTGCCTCTACCAGCCTAGGCGCCGAAGCAACAGTCATCAGGGCCGCACGACCCAGGGCCCTTCCCTTCGAGCAGACGCTGCTCCGGCAACGAGGGTGGGCCAAAGCACCGGCCACGATTGACTGCCGCCATCCACGTATCGAGCAGACGCCGGCAGAGTCTGTTAGTCGAAAAGACCCATCGTTTCCTCTCCGAGAGCGCGCCGCGCCCAGCGACAGCTAGGAGCCCTGCAATCGCCGCGGACTGGACTGAAACTGAAAGAGACACATGAGCAAGATGCTATCGAAAGATTCGCTAGACGCCGAAGCCCCCTCGGAGAAGCCCAAGGTCCGCATGTGTTTGCGCTGCCAGACGAAGTTTGAAAGCAAGTGGAACGGGGAGCGCATTTGCTCGCGCTGCAAGGGCTCCAATGCATGGCGGAGTTCCGTGCCGCTGCGCTCGACGTCTTCCGGCTCGCGCTAGCTCTCCCAGGCGATCTCCAGGATTTCCAGCTCATCGGAACCGTTCGGCGTCTGTACCTTGACCAGATCGCCCTCCCGGCCGCGTAGCAGTGCCCTGGCGACCGGCGATATCCAGCTGATTTCTCCATTTTCCTGCCGCGCCTCGTCGATTCCGACGATGCGCACGCGGTGTTCCTGCTCGGCGCTGTCGACGTAAGTCACGGTTGCGCCGAAGAACACCTGGTCCCTGTTGGTTTGCCGATGCGGCTCCACGACCTTGGCGGACTCGATGCGCTTCAAGAGGAAACGGATACGCCGGTCGATCTCGCGTAAGCGCTTTTTCCCATAGATGTAGTCGCCATTTTCCGAGCGGTCTCCGTTACCGGCCGCCCAGGACACCACCTCCACGATTTTAGGGCGCTCGACGCCGCGTAGCTCCTTCAACTCGTCGCGCAGCCTCTGCAGCCCCGCGGGCGTGATGTAGTTGGGCAAGCCCTTGGGGAGCGGATCCGCCTCCTCGGGCAGTTCCTCGTCTTCCTGGGGCTCTTCCTTGGTGAAGGCTTTGCTCATACCAGGATTCCTAACGTATTAGGCCACTCCTTTACCAGCGCTTGTGGTGGGCAATCCGTGGGGTTAGGCGGCGTTTCGCCGAGCTTCGCAGTAGCGCCGCATCCACCACCAGGACGCGGCCGCGGCGAGCAGGTTGGCGGCGGCTGCGGCGGCAAAGATTCCGGCCAGGCCGATCAGCTGTTGTCCAAGCCAGGCCAGAGGCAGGAAGAGCACGAAGATCTTCAGCGCGGCCAGCAGGATCGCCGGCGCCGGCTTGCCCAGGCCGTTGAAGGCACTGGTCACGTTCTGCGCGACCCCCTCGAAGAAGTAGGTGACCGGTACGATCCAGAGATACAGCGCCGCCGCCTCGATCACCGCGGGGCTTGCGTTGAACAGCCCAGCGAAGAATGGGCCGGCGAGGGCGAGGACGATGGCCGCGGCGCCGCCGAAGATCGCGCAGAGCAGATAGGAGAAGCGCATGGCCTCGGCGACCCGGTCGAAGCGCTTGGCTCCACCGTTTTGTCCGACCACCGGCCCGATCACCGAGGAGAGGGCGAAAATCGGTACGAAGAAGAAGGCTTCGAGGCGGGTGGCTACTCCGAAACCCGCGACCGCGGCGGAGCCGAAGCTTGCGACCAGGGCGGTCGCGAAGGCCAGCCCGATCGGCTTCAGCATCTGGGTGCCGGCGGCCGGGACACCGACATGAATCACCGCCGCCCAGCAGCCCAGCAGGGTCGACGCTCCGGGCAGGCGCCAGGCGATCATCCTTTCGCGGAAGTGCAGCACGGAGATGCTGGCAAGCATAGCCGCGCAGCGGGCGATCAGCGTTGCCAGCGCGGCGCCCTCCATTTCCATGCGCGGAAAGCCCCAGAGCCCGAAGATGAGCAAGGGGTCGAGCACGATGTTCAGGATCGCCGCGAAAATCATGATCATGCTTGGCAAGCGGGTATCGCCGGCGCCCCGCAGACAACCGTTGCCGCACATCGGTACGAGGAAAAAGGGGATCGCGACAAACCAGATGTCGATGTAGTCGTGGATCAGCGGCAGTAGCCGTTCCTCGGCGCCGAGAAGACGGAACAGAGGGTCTGAAATCGCCAGGCCAAAGGCCATCAGCGCAATCCCAACCAGGCCGGCGAGCAGCAAGGCGGCGGTCGTCAGTTGCCTCGCCCGCGCCTTGTCACCACCGCCTAGGGCCCGCGCCACCACCGAGGCTGCGCCGGAGCCGAATCCGACCGACAGGCTGATTACCACCAGGACGATGGGGAAAGTAAAGGAGATCGCCGCCAGTTCGTCGGTGCCGAGCTGGCCGACGAAATAGGTGTCGGCGATATTGAAGCCGATCACCGCGATCAGCGCCCAGGTCATCGGCAGCGTCATGCGCAGCAGATGCTGGGAAACCTTGCCCTGAACGAGGCGGGCGACAGGCGCGGTGCTACTGGATTCGCCTGGAGGGGAAGCGGCGTTGAGCATGGCGCGCAGTATAGAAAACTGCGCGGCTCTGTGTTGCGCGCATTGGGCAGAGCAGTGTTGAATTAATAGGACAGGCGAGAGGGGAGGGCGCGATGCATTTCAAACTGCCGGTTATTGCCGGGGTGGGGCTGCTGCTTTCGGCCTGCGCCGCGGTACAGGACCGCGCCGTCAGCGACCCTGAAGCCGCCACGGAGGCCCACTACGCCGAAATTCGGGATTCCCCGGTTCAGCTGCGCGGCTTTTTGGAAGCGATGCCCAAGGGCGGAGACATCCACAGCCATCTGTCGGGTACGGTCTACGCCGAGAGCTATATCGCCTGGGCCGCCGAGGACGGACTTTGCCTGGATCTGACTTCGACCAGCCTCAGCGAGCCGCCCTGCAGTGGGCGCGAAGGCCCCACACCGCCGGTCGCGGAGATCGCCGCCGACGATACGCTCCGGGCCCGTATGATAGATGCCTGGTCGATGCGCGGTTTTGCGCCAGGTCAAGAGACGGGCCACGACCACTTCTTTGCGACCTTCGGAAAGTTCGGCGCGACCCGCGATGCGCGGGAAGGCGACATGTTGGCGGAGGCCGTCGCGCGCGCCGCGGCCCAGCACATCGGCTACCTGGAGCTAATGAATTCGCTGCAGCGCGCGCAGGCCACGAAGCTCGCGCGCGGACTCAACTGGTCCGGCGATCTTGCGGCGTTCCGCCAGGCGCTGTTCGATGCCGGATTGGACGATCTGGTATCCCGGGCGGTCGCCGAAACCGATGCCCTGGAAGCGCGCCGCGATGTCCTGCTGAGCTGCGGAACGCCCGCCGCCGACCCTGGTTGCGAAGTCGAGCTGCGCTACCAGCAACAGGTCATCCGCAGCCTCTCGACGCCCGAAGTCTTCGCGCAGATCCTTCTCGGCTTCGAGGTCGCCAAGGTGGATCCGCGCGTGGTCGGGCTCAATCTCGTGGCGCCGGAGGATGGCGCGGTGGCGCTGCGCGACTACAGCCTGCACATGGAGATGATCGGTTATCTCAAATCCCTGATGCCGGAGATGCAGGTCGCTCTTCATGCCGGCGAACTGACTCTCGGGCTGGTTGACCCCAAGGAGCTGAAATTCCACATCCGCGAAGCGGTGGAGATCGCCGGCGCCAGCAGGATCGGCCACGGCGTCGCGATCGTCTACGAAGAGGGCCGGGAAGAATTGCTCACGCGCATGGCGGAGGAGGAGATCCTTGTCGAAATTGCACTGACCAGCGAGGACATGATTCTCGGCCTTAGCGGCAAGAACCATCCCTTCGACTACTATCGCGCGGCGGGGATTCCCCTGGCGCTGGCGACCGACGACGAGGGCGTCTCGCGGATCGACCTGACCCATGAGTTTCAGCGTGCGGCGCTGACCTACGATTTGAGTTATGGCGATCTCAAGACGCTGGCCCGCAATTCCCTGACGTACAGTTTCCTGGCAGGTGAGAGTCTCTGGGCTATCGAGGCCTGCCTGGAAACGGTCATGTCGGCGGCCTGCGGTCAAGCCGCGGCGGGAAGCGACAAGGCCGGTCAGCAGCGGGAGCTGGAACGCGCCTTCGCCGAATTCGAAAGCGCGTTCCAGTAACTCCTTTGAAGCTTACACCCAGGGGCAGTTGGAGTTGGAGGCCCCGAAGGTCTTGCCCTTCTCGAAGCGGGTCATGGCAAAGGGCTCGAGCTCGGCGACGCGATTGTCGCCGGCCAGGATTTTCGCCACCAGCTTGCCGACGCCGGTCATTTTGAAGCCGTGGTTTGAGTCGGCGATCATGTAGGCGTTGGGCAGAATCCAGTCGAAAATCGGCACGTTGTCCGGCGTGAAGGCGCCGATGCCGCCGTTGCGGCGATCCTTGAACTTGCCGCGGTGGCCCTTGAAGCGGTCCATCAGGAAGCCCATCGAGGAGGTCAGGTAGTCGGCGAACCAGTCGTCGGCCTGATACTTGTCGTTGTCCCAGCCATAGGGCTCGAGCTCGGCCTTGGGGCCGATCTTGATCGGGATGGTGCCGCCCTGGACGCCGGGGCGCTCCATGCGCTCCGCGCCGTTCTTCCAATAGACGTAGAGATGATCGGACAGCTCCTCGCCGGTATCCTCGCGAATCACCGGGGTATCCATGAGCTCGACATGCAGCACCGGCGGATCGAGCTCCTTGGCGCTGCGGTAGGGCTCGTCGATGTAAACCTCGCCTTCGAGCAGGCGCCAGTAGGTCCACATGTCGAGTTCGTTGCTGCCGCCGTCGGGATACTTGGCGTTTACGCGATCGGCCTTGCCGAGCCACTCCCAATGCTTGGAGATCCAGGCGCCGACGCAGATCACGGCGACGTCGCAGGAGATATCGCCGAGATTGGTGTGCAGCTTGCGGATCTGGCCGTTGGCCATGTCGTAGCCGGTGACCTCGATGCCGGAGAGCACCTTGACGCCATGCTGGACGCACTTTTCGGCGAGCCCGGCGATGGCCTGGCGGGTGCCCGCGTAGCCCGAGGGTCGCTCAAAGAGGGCAACGCCGATCGGGTCGGTGTTGAAGTCCGGCCAGATGTTTTTCAGGAATTTCTTGGCGTCCTGCCCGACATAAAGCTCCGAGTGGTAGCCGCAGGCGTTCTGGCTTGCGACCATGCGCTCGTAGTCCTCGGCCTGGTTTTCCTCGCCGGCGGACACGTAACCGACCTGCTGGAAGCCGAAACGCACGGGGTCGCTCATCCAGACATCGACGGAGTGGCGCAGGATCGGGTGCAGCGCCTCGGTCATGTAGAGGTTGCGCACGCAGCCGCAGGCGATGCCGCTGGCCCCGGCGCCCGGGCCGGTCTTGTCGATGACGACGATGTCCTTACCGGAGCCCTTGCCGCGGTTCTCAAGCTCCATGGCGAGATGCCAGGCGGTGCTGAGGCCGTGGATGCCGGCGCCGACGACGACGTAGGTGGCGGATTCGGGTAAAACGCTCATGGGATCATCCCTGAAAAGAGTGGGCGAAGAACGGCGACGTTCTACCTCGAATTAGGTTGTATATACAAGCAAAATGCGGAGGCGCCGCGCAGGCTAGCCGCGGTGTTCCCCGCTGAGCGGTACCGGCTGTACCGGCGTTCCTGGCGTAAACACCGGGGTGGTGGGAACGAAGTTCGCGGCTTGGCCGACGTGCCCGGCCAGGGGATGGCGCGGGTGTTCCTTCGGCCATAGCAGATGGCGTGCCATGACCTCCAGATAGCCCTTGGCGTAGAGGTAGCCGCCATTGCGTTCCAGCAGCTCTTGCTTGCGCGCGCGATAGCGCGCCGGCAGGCGAAACCAGGCACAGCCGGGATCGGCGTGATGCAAGGCGTGCAGGTTGTTGTTCAGGAACAGCAGCGCCATCAGGGGACCGGCTTCGACCACCACGGTGCGCTCACCCACCTCTTGGCTCGCCCGGTGCTCAAGGAAGGAGCGCACCAAGGTCAGCGCGATGCCGGGATAGGCGAAGAGCAGGATGTACTGCCAAAACGGCAGGCCGCAGACGAGGCTGACCCAGACGAAGACAACGGCAACGGCCACGGCGTGTAACAGCCAGGCGCGCAGATTGACCAGATCCCCGGACAGCAGGCGCCGCGCTTCGCTGGTATAGAGCCGGTAGAAGCAACGCAGCGGACCCAGCAGCAGGCGTCCGATGAAGGTGTTGTGGAGCAGCAGCAAGCCGCGCTCCAGGGCCGTGGCCTCGGCCCACTGACGTGGAGTCAGGTAGTAGGACTCCGGATCCTCGCCCGGGTCGGTGATATTCTGGTCAATGTGATGGGTCAGGTGGCTCACGCGGTACAGCTCGAAAGGCAGCCAGAGCCACAGGCTAGGAAAAATCAGCAGATGGTTGACCCAGTTCCATGGCGTTGGATGCCCGTGGACGACTTCATGCTGCAGAGAACCATGCCAGGCGACCAGATAGGCGCCGGCCGGGAGCAGCAGCCACCAGGGCAGCGCCGCGTGAAACCAGGTGAGCAGCGCAAAGAGGCCGTAAATCAGCAGGGCGAGGAAGACGGTTGGCCATTCCACCCCGAAAGCGCGGCCATGATTAGACAGCCCACGCGCCGGCGTGTGAATATTGGCTTCTGATTCGGTCTCTGGGCTCAGGGGCTCGCTCATTGTCGTCTTGTCGAGGCTTGTTGCGCATGTAAACGTTTGTTGATTATTCGCAACATTCGCGGGGAAAGTATCAAATTCCCTTGGCGGCGGCAATTAATTTGTCATGTTCATGCGCCGGTGCAGCGATACCGGGAACTATGGAGCGCCGGATGGAACGCAAGGAGTTGGTCGAACGCTTCCGCGACAGGCTGACGCAGATTATTCAGGAACTCGGCATATCCCGCTCGGCCTTCGCGGCGCGCATCGGGCTCGACCGTTCGACGCTTTCGCAGCTGCTTGCCGCGGATAACGAGCGCCTGCCGCGCGCCGAAACCATCGTGGCCATCGCCCGCATCGGGCAGGTCAGCATCGACTGGCTGCTCGGGGTGACCAATGAGGAGCGGCGCGGCGCCGAGTTGGTGGAAAACGCCATGGAGGTCGAGGAGGGCGCTGGCCGTCCGATGGACGAGCGCCTGACCCGCTGGCATGCCGAGGCGGCGGGATACAAGATCCGCTACGTCCCCTCGACGGTGCCGGATTTGCTGAAAACCCAGGAAGTGATCCGCTACGAAACCCAGGAGTACGGGGCCGAGGTGCCTCAGAAGCACCTGGAACAGGCGGAGGAGCGCCTGGCCTATAGCCGTCTTCCGGAAACCGAGATGGAGGCTTGCTCTTCCTTTCAGACGGTGGAGTCCCTGGCGCTAGGCGAGGGCATCTGGCGCAAGCTGCCCTTGAAAGCCCGCCGCGAGCAATTGGCCCACATGGCCAAGCTGGTTGACGAACTCTATCCGACCTTCCGCTGGTTTCTGTTCGATGGACTACAGCGTTATTCCGTGCCCTACACTATCTTTGGGCCGCAGCGCGTGGCCTTTTACGTCGGCAGTATGTACTTCGTGTTTAAAACCACCGATCAGATACGCATCGTCAGTCAGCATTTCGACGATCTCATCAAATCGGCGACGATCCAGCCGACCGATGTCGGCAAGTTTCTCGCCAAGCTGGAACGTAAGATCGCCAAGGACTAGGGAGACACGCGATGAGTGAAACCACGGCAACCGGCAGCTGCCTGTGCGGCGGCGTCAGCTTCACGGTCTCGGCGCCGCTGCGCCCCGTCGACTGCTGCCATTGCATTCAATGCATGAAAACCCATGGCCACTACGCCGCCTATACGGCCGCGCCGACTACGGCGATTCGCTTCACGGAGCAAAAGGGATTGAAGTGGTACGACTCCTCGGATGCCGCGCGTAGGGGGTTTTGCCAGGACTGCGGCGGAAGCTTGTTCTTCCAGCCCAAAGGCAAGGACTACACCGCGATTGCCGCGGGCATGTTGGATGCTCCGACTGGACTCGAGACCATCGGCCACATCTATGTCGCCGGAAAAAGCGACTACTACGAGATGCCCGAGGATGGCCTGCCTCGCCATGATCGCGGCATGATGGACAAACGCGACGGCAGCACCGGAGGAGCCAAGCCGGAGTGATGCGCGCTTCCCTGCCGATGTACAACCTGCCCGAGCTGCGCCCGGCGGCCGAGGCCTGGTGGCGCGGCTTGGCACGGGCCTGCGCGCGGGAGGGTCTGACGGAGGTGCCCGGCGAGCTCGTCTGGCCCGGGGACCCCAAGGCCGATTGGCAGGCTCCGGATTTACTGCTCAGCCAGACCTGCGGCTACCCCTACATGACGGAGCTGCAAGGCGTGGTGCGGATTATCGCGACGCCCTGCTACGACGCCGAGGGATGCGCCGGTCCCCTCTACAGCAGCGCCCTCGTGGTGCGGGCCGAGGAGACCGCCCGGACGCTCGGCGATCTGCGGGGCTGCCGGGTGGCCTACAACACCAGGGATTCCCAGTCCGGCTATAACGTTCTGCGCGCCTTGGTTGCGCCGCTGTCCGGGGGCGGAGCCTTCTTCGGCGCAGCCTTGGAGTCCGGCAGCCACGCGGCGTCCCTGGCGGCGCTCGCCGAAGGCCGGGCCGATCTCGCCGCCATCGACTGCGTGACCTATGCCTTGCACCGCAAGCACCGTCCGGAGTCCGTGGCGGGCCTGCGCGTGCTGGAGTTCGGGCCGGCAACGCCCGGGTTGCCCTACGTCACCGCCGCGGCGCGCAGCGAAGAGGACCTGCGGCGCCTGCGCGAGGCTCTCTTCGAAGCCTTGAGCGACCCGCAGCTGCGCGAGGCCCGGCAGGCGCTGCTGCTGAGCGGTGCCGCCGTGCTGCCGGAGGATGCCTATGGCGTCCTCTTGGAGATGCGCGCGGCGGCTGTAAAAAGCGGCTACGAAGAGATTCGATAATACTTTGCCGTCCACCTGGGACAGCCCGGCATTCCGGGCGTTCGAGCCATGCGGCTTTTGCAGTGCAGCACTGACTTTCGGTCGCTTGCCGCGGGTCTTGCGGAACTCTAATTACCGTTCATCGAAATCGCGCCGCGCTGCGGCGCATCCGGAGGAGGGTTTCATGAACTACACGCACAATGCCATTGGCATTTCTTTCGTCCTGGCTTCCGCGATGCTTCTCGTATTGGCCACCGTTCTGTAAGACCATGCCACATACAGGTCACTGAAAGCCCCGCCATCGCGCGGGGCTTTCTCGTTGTGGGGGAGCGCGTGAACTAGCGGTGCTGGTGCCGACGATAGGACTTGAACCTACAACCTACCGCTTACAAGGCGGTTGCTCTACCAGTTGAGCTACGTCGGCGCGGGCCCCCGGATGCCGGGCGGCCAAAAGCTGGCGGGAAGATAGGCTGCGCGCCTGCGGGGCGCAAGCCAGGCATCGCCCGGTTTTCGTCTTAGCGCTCAGCGCCGCGTCTCCCGATCCGGTTTCCTACCCCCCGTTCAGCCGGCGGCCGGAGGCAGGGGGTCCTTCTCCTCGCCTGGGCGTTCGGTGCGCTCTCCGGCCGGCGGCGCCGTCTCGCCGAGAAAGCGCAGGTTCTCGCGGCGCAGGGCCGCGCCGGCCTCGTCGTAGAGGAAGGGCAGGGTGCAGTAGCGCCGGCCCTTGGTGACCGGCGTGGCTTCGTGCAGCAGGGAGCAGGAAAAGACTACCGCGCCGCCGGTCGGCGCGCGATAGGTCTGATAGCCGAACTCGGGAAAGCGCAGATCGCCGCCCTCGTAGTCCTCGGAGTTGAGATTGATGGTGACCGCGAAGCGCCGGTGCGCCGTGCCCTTGGTGGTATTGTCCCGGTGCGGCTTGAAATACCCGCCGCCCTCGGCCTCGTAACAGGCGACGATGTAGCGTTCGATATGGGTCGCGGTGAACTGGAAAGCCCGCTCGATTTCGGGGGCCAGGCGCCGGGCGATACGCAGACGGCACGCGCTGCGCAGTTCCTCGTCGAGGATCTGTACGTCGCTGCGCCGTTTGAAGCCGTGGTCGAGGCGGGGCACGGTGCGGCCATCGACTTCGCGCATGAAGCCGGAATCCTGCTGCTGCCCGTTTTCGTAGGTGTCGATCAGACGCTGGCAGAGTTCGGGCTCCAGGATACGTGGAACCATCAGCACCGGCGCCCAGGACACCAGGCGTTCGGCCGGGCCGCCCCAGGCAGGCAGCTGGGAGATAAAGTGCAGAATCTTCTGGACGTGACCCTTGCCGTCGCCCATCGGCGCGATGGCCAACACGCGCAGCTGATGGTCCATGACGATGCTGCAGCAGTTGTAAACCGTGCCCTTGGGTTCCGGCCTGAGCAGCCCATAGAGTTTCGCGATCTCCTTGTCGAAATCCCAGAAAGCCAACAAGGCATGGGATTCCTCGATGCGCTTCTCGGCGCGATCGCTGGGGTCGGAAGTGACGGCGAAGATCGCAATCTTCGAGGAATCGAATTTCGGCGCGGCGAGTGCCCAATCCTTGGCGACCTGGCCGCCGATCGGCTGGGCCGCGGATCCGATAAAGCTGAGGATGACGTAGCGCCCCGCCGTCGACTGGAAGGCAAAGCGCGGATTGTTGCTCGCTTCCGCGAAGAAGTTCGGCGCCGGCTCGCCTACGGTCACTGCACTCATGGGCGCTCCGAATGGGCTGATGTTCGCGCCACAGTTTACAATCGCGGCGCATTCCGCGCTAGCGGGACCAAGGGATCAGTAAGTTGAACCGTCCAGCGTCAGCAGGGGGTCGTAGAGCTCTGGCCGGCGGTCCCGGAAGAAGCCCCAGGAAGCGCGCGCCAGGCGCGCCTGCTCCAGATCCACGGACGCCGTGATGACCTCCCTCTCTTCCCCGGCCTCGGCAAGCAGCTCACCCTGATAACCGGCGATGAAGGAGTGGCCGTAGAAATTCATGATCGCGGCGTCGGAGGCTTCGCTGCCGACCCTGTTCGAGGCGACCAGCGGCACCATGTTGGCGGCGGCATGGCCCTGCATGGCACGCTGCCAGTGATCCTTCGAGTTGATCGAGGGATCCTGAGGCTCGCTGCCGATCGCGGTGGGGTAAAACAGCAGCTCGGCCCCCTGCAGCACCAGGGCGCGCGCGCACTCTGGAAACCATTGATCCCAGCAGATGCCAATGCCGAGCGCGGCATAGCGGCTCTTGAAAACCTTGAAGCCGGTATCGCCGGGATTGAAGTAGAACTTCTCCTGATAGCCAGGCCCATCGGGAATGTGGCTTTTGCGGTAGAGGCCGAGATCGCGACCGTCGGCGTCGAGTACGCAGAGCGCGTTATAGTAGGCGTTGTTGGCGCGCTCGAAGAAGGAGATCGGCAGCACGACCTCGAGTTCCTTCGCCAGTTCGCTGAAGCGGGCCAGCAGCGGGTTGTCCCGGCGCGGCTTGGCCAGGGCGAAGAGCTCCTGCTTCTGCTCGGGGCAGAAGTAGGGAGTTTCGAAGAGCTCCTGGAGCAGGATCACCTGGGCGCCCTCGGCGGCGGCTTCGCGGACCAGCTCCTCGGCGGCACCGAGATTCTTCTCGATCTCCCAGGAACAGGGCATCTGCGTCGCCGCCAGGGTTATTTCTCTCATGCCTTCACCTTGTGCTGCGGCGATAGGAAGGGGGCGGCGCCAGGCTGTTCCCGGAGCCGCCCCGATAGAGCCGCCTTACATCACGCCGAGATCGCGGGCCGTGGCGTCGAGTGCCTTGCGCGCGCGGTTCAGCATCTCGTCGATGTCCCGCTTTTCCATGATCAGCGGCGGCGACATGACCATGCTGTCGCGCACCGCGCGCATCACCACGGCATTGTCCATGCAGTGATCCCGGCAGAGGCTTCCAACCCGGCCGAGATCGTCGAAATGGGTGTGGCTGGCCTTGTCCTTGACCAGTTCGAAGGCACCGAGAAGACCGACGCCACGGACCTCGCCGACCAGCGGATGATCGAGGAAATCCTGGAGCTTTTCCTGCAGGTAGGGGCCGGTTTCCTGTCCAACCTTGTCGATTAGATTTTCTTCTTCCAGGATTTTGATGTTCTCGATGGCCACGGCGCAGCAGGCCGGATGGCCTGAGTAGGTATAGCCGTGCGCGAAGTCGCCGCCGCCGTGGAACAGCGTCTCGCCGACCTTCTTGCCGACCATCACCGCCGAGAGGGGCAGGTAGCCGGAGGTGATGCCCTTGGCCATCGGCATCAGGTCCGGCTTGATGTCGAAGGTATCGCAGCCGAACCAACTGCCGGTGCGTCCGAAGCCGCAGATCACCTCGTCGGCGATCAGCAGCACGTCGTACTTGGCGCAGATGCGCTGCACTTCCGGCCAGTAGGTCGTGGCCGGGACGATCACGCCGCCGGCGCCCATCACCGGCTCGCCGATGATCGCCGCGACCTTGTCGGCGCCAAGCTCGAGGATCTTCTCCTCGAAGGCCTGCGCCGCCTTGAGGCCGAAGTCCTCGGGGCTCATGTCGCCGCCGTAGTCATACCAATAGGGGGGCATGACATGCTCGAACCCGGCCAAGGGCAGGTCCGAGGCCGTGTGCATCGGCGTCATGCCGCCGAGGCTGGCGGAGGCCATGGTGCTGCCGTGATAGGCGTACTCGCGGGACAGAAAGATCTTCTTGTCCCTCTTGCCCTTGACGTTCCAGTAGCGCTTGACCATCCGCACCACGGTGTCGTTCGCCTCGGAACCGCTGGAGCCGAAGAAGACATGCTCCAGGCCATCCGGCGTGATCTCGACCAGCTTCTCCGCAAGCTCGACCGTGGGCGGGGTCGCCGTCTTGAAGAAGGTGTTGTAGTAGGGCAGCTCGAGCATCTGGTCGAAGGCGGCCTTGGCCAGGCGGTCGCGGCCGTAGCCGACGTTGACGCACCACAGGCCGGCCATGCCGTCGAGCAGCTGCTTGCCCTCGGAGTCCGTCAGGGTGATGCCGTCGGCTTTTTCGATGATCCGGGCGCCGCCCTGTTTCAGCATCTCGGCGTTATCGGTGAAGGGCTTGAAATGATGCCGGGCATCGAGCTGCCGCCAGCGCACGGTGGTGTTGCGTTCGGGTTGCGTCGTCATGGGAAATCCTTTTGTGAAGCGTTTAAACAGAAGAAGTTAGATCTGTTTTTTCGCTCAAGGATTGAATCCAATTCGCGCGCAGAGGATCAGCAGCTCCTGAAAGCGGGAGCGTGGCGTTGCCTCGCATATCGTCAGACTGTTGTACATGATGGCGGTCAGTTTACCTGAAGCCGCCACTCCGGCGAAAGGGTTAGAACATGTCCTCGCGCTGACGGCGTTTGAGGGGCTTCGCCTCGGGTCCCATAAAGACCCGGAAACCGGTGAACACGGAGTAGCTGCCCTCGCTGTCCTCGAAGGATCGCCCGCCGCGCACGACCAGAGAAAGTCCCGTCGGACCGTCGGAGACGATCATCCATTCGGCGCGGGCTGTCAGGGTTTCGCTATAGAGTTCCAGGTCCGACCCCGCGATATCTACGTCGAGAAAGTTGTAGCCGAGGCTGAAATTCATGTTGTCGATAGGGTAGTAGGTGGCCTCGATCCGGCCGAAATCGTGATCGTTGTGATCGCCTTCGCGCCGCTGCGCTCTCAGCCGAAATGTAAAATCGCCGATGAAAGCGCCGACGGAGACGCCGAAGACCAAGGCCTCATCTTCGATGGAGCCCGGGCTTGAATCGCTGATCTGCTCGAACTGCACGTAGGGCGCGACAAAGCCAAGCGCTGGATCTCGCCAGATAGGGGAAATCTGGCCGGTCAGGCTATCGGCGCCGTCGCCCGTGACATAGGTACCTGAAAACTTAATCCCAAAAGGGGAATAGGCATCGGGGGAAAAATCCAGATCCAGCGGCACCACGATAGCGGCGTTCAGATACTGGCGGAAGTTGGTGTCACCGTTCTCGACCCTATCGGGCGGGTGGGTCACGCCGACCTGTGCTGAAACCAAGGCGTTGAAGCCGGAAACCGCTGGTAAGCGGTCCTCCGCGGCCTGCGCGGTAAACACGCAAGTTGCCGTTGCGGCAAAGATCGCCGCCGTCATCAATGGCTTGATGATATCGCGTGCCATAGCTTCACCCCCTTTGCCCCAAACCCCGGAAGGCGCGCGAAGAGCATTGGGCTGACCGCAGCCTCTCCGGCTGCCGAAGATGCTAAGCAGCAGAAGAAACTATCTCAATAGTTTAATTCTAACTGAAGTTAATCGCGTATTAGGGCTGGGGGCGGAAGCTTTCTATGGGCCTCAAACGTTCAGCAGCAGGTGCTCGCGTTCCCAGGAGGAGATCACCTGCTGGTAGGCGTTCAACTCGGCATCCTTCACGGCGCGGGCGACATCGACAAAGTCCTCGCCGAGAATGTTCTTCAAGGGACGCGAGCCGTTGAGCCGGTCGAGGGCGTGATGCAGGGTCCGGGGCAGAGTATGCGCCAAGCGGTAGGCGCTGCCTTCGATCGGCTTGGTCGGCTTCAGCTTTTCCATCATGCCGAGATAGCCACAGGCCAGGGAGCCGGCGATTGCCAGATAGGGATTGGCGTCGGCGCCGGCAACCCGGTTCTCGACCCGCCGTCCCGACGCCGGGGAGATCGGCACCCGGAACCCGACAGTGCGGTTGTCGGTTCCCCAGTGGGTATTGATGGGCGCATCGCTTTCCGGGATCAGCCGGCGGTAGGAGTTGACGTTGGGCGCCAGCAGCGGCATGGCCGCGGGCAGGTAGCGCTGCAGGCCGGCGATATGGTTCATGAACAGACGCGTATCCTTGCCGGCCTTGGTGGCGAAGAGATTGCGGCCGGTCTTGCTGTCGATCACCGATTGGTGGATGTGCATCGAGCTGCCGGGCTCGCCCTGCATCGGCTTGGCCATGAAGGTGGCATAGACATTGTGGCGCAGGGCCGCCTCGCGCACGCCGCGCTTGAACAGCAGAGCCTGATCGGCGAGCTCCAGGGCGTCGCCGTGATTGAAATTCATCTCCATCTGCGCCGAGCCGCCCTCGTGGGTCAGGGTATCGACCTCGACACGCATGGCTTCGCAGAAGTCGTAGACCTCCTCGAACAGCGGATCGAACTCGTTGACGGCATCGAGGCCGAAGGCCTGGCGCGAAGTCTCGCGGCGCCCGGAGCGGCCGATCGGCGGGATCAACGGATAGTCGGGATCGGTGTTCTTATCGACCAGATAGAATTCCAGCTCCGGCGCGATGATCGGCGTCCAGCCCTGCTCCTTATAGAGGTCCAGGACATGTTTCAGGACATAGCGCGCCGAGAAGGTCACGGGGCTGTCGTCAAGGAAGTAGGCATCGCAGATAACCTGGGCCGTGGGGTCGGGATACCAGGGCACCATCCGGATCGTCTTCTCGTCGGGCACCAGATAGACATCGACCTGGGCATCGTTGGTCACGCCGTCGTCGTCCGGGTAACCGCCGGTCACCGTCTGGATGAAGACGGATTCTGGAATGCGCAGCCCGGCGGCGCGTTTGCCGCTGATGAACTTCTCCGCCGGAATGATCTTGCCGCGTGCGATACCCGCCATATCGGGAACCAGGCACTCGACCTCTTCAATGCGGTTCTTCTTTAGAAAATCGTCAATGTAGGACATCCCGAAACCTGCTAATTTTTTGGGCAGGAAGCGCCTGCTTCTTGCTACTCCCCAAGTCTTATACAGGCAAGCCGGTCGTACAGCGATGCAGCATGAAGAGCACGTCGATTCCTACTACGCGGCGACAGCGAACGACCGCGCGGCCCATCCGCCCCTGCGCGGCGAGAGTCAGGCGGACGTCTGTGTCATCGGCGGTGGACTGACCGGCATATCGGCGGCGCTCAATCTCGCCGAGCGCGGCTACAAAGTGGTTCTGCTCGAGGCGCACCGCATCGCCTGGGGCGCCTCAGGGCGCAACGGCGGGCAGGTCTGCACCGGCTATAGCTGCGGCATGGAAAAGATCGAGAAATGGGCCGGGCGCGAGGGCGCCAAGCGTTACTGGGACCTGGCCGAGGAGGCCAAGGGCATCGTTCGCGAACGGGTCGCCAAGCACGCCATCGATTGTGATCTGACCTGGGGCTTTTACACGGCCGCGGTGAAGCCGAGCCATCTGAACGAGATCTTCAAAGAATGCGAGGACTGGGTTTCCCATTACGGCTATGACGCCGAGCTTAAACAGGCGCCGACGCCAGAAGCGTCCCGCGCTTTTGTCGACAGTCCGGATTATGTCGGCGGGATTTGGGAGAGCGGCGCCGGGCATTTGCATCCCTTGAACTATGCGCTTGGCCTGGCGCGGGCCGCCAAGGAGGCTGGAGCCGAGCTCCATGAGATGTCTCCGGCCACGCGCGTGGATCAGGGCAAGACCCCCGTGGTGCACACGCCGCAGGGGCAGGTGAAGGCGCGGGCCGTCTTGGTTTGCTGCAATGCCTATCTCGGGCGCCTGGTGCCGCAGCTGACCGGCATGGTGATGCCGATGATGAACTATATCGGGGCGACCCGCCCGCTCGAGGAGGCGGTCGCGCGCAAGCTGCTGCCCGGGAACGATGCTGTTTGCAACAGCCGCTTCATCGTCAACTATTACCGACTGAGTCCCGAGCGGCGGCTGCTGTTCGGCGGCTTGGCGAGCTACTCCATGATCGACCCGCCGAACCTGAAACAGGCACTGCATCGCGACATGGCGCGTGCCTTCCCGCAGCTCGCGGAGGTTCCCTTCGACTACGTCTGGGGCGGCCGGGTCGGCATCTCGATGAACCGCGCGCCGCATCTCGGCAAGCTCGGCAACAACCTCTACTTCGCCCAGGGCTATTCGGGGCAGGGCGTCGCGCTGACCGGACTGATGGGCAGGATCCTGGCCGAGGCCGTGGCGGGCGAGCAGGAGCGGCTCGACCTCTACGCCAAGCTGCCGCATACCCGCTTCCCTGGCGGGCTGGTGCTGCGCACGCCAATCCTGGCGCTGGCCATGGCCTGGTTCCGGATCAAGGACGCATTGGGCTAGGGGTTATCCTAGAGGTACTTGATCGTCCGCCACTGACCCTGCCAGACCGGCTTTGAAACTTCTGTGAACGGCGCTGCGGCCTTGGTTGTTAGGGACTGCGCTAAGGTGCGCTTGGCAGTCGCGGTCATACGGAATGCTGTCAGCATGTCGCGCAGCGTGCTGAGCAGAGTGCTATCGGAAAAGTGCAGGACGTGCTGCATCGGAAAATCTCCTGAGCGGATTGATTTGAGAGCTCGATGCTAGGCCCCAGCGTTATGGCGCGCTTGAAGAGCGCCTTTAGAAGGGCTTGTGATTTCCCTGATTTTCCTCGACCTTTATTGCGTCATCCCCAAACAGTCTCAAAAGTACAGCCATGCGTTACCTGTTTCGCGACTGCGAACTCGACAGCTTGGCCTACGAACTTCGCGTAGCCGGCGAGCTTCGGCAGGTCGAGCCGCAGGTTTTCGATCTGCTTTGTCTGCTGGCCGAGAATCCTGGCCGGCTGCTAAGCCGTGACGAGCTGATCGAAAAAGTCTGGGCGGGGAGAATTGTCTCGGAGGCGACGGTCAGTGCCCGCATCAACGCGGCCCGCAAGGCAGTCGGCGATAACGGAACTCGTCAGGAAGTGATTCGAACCGTTTCGCGCCGCGGCATAAAGTTCGTCGCGGAAGTTAAGAGTGTACTTCCTGAAGAGGAGCACGCGGCTACTTCCGTGGGGCAAACCGAAGCGGTTCAGAAGGTTCGCTTCTGCCGCTCGGCCGATGGCGCGAAGCTAGCGATAGGGGTTTCCGGCAGTGGTCCACCGCTGCTACGCGCGGGGCATTGGCTGACGCATCTTC
The DNA here is from genome assembly GCA_942491105.1 of uncultured Alphaproteobacteria bacterium. GTDB lineage: Bacteria > Pseudomonadota > Alphaproteobacteria > Kiloniellales > DSM-21159 > JBBEAM01. The sequence goes on from CALNZX010000001.1 coordinate 66,802, forward strand.
AGCACGACTGGCAGAGTCCGATCTGGCGGCCATTCTTATCGCAGCTGGGCGAGTCCTTCACGCTGATCCGCTACGATCAACGCGGCAATGGCCTGTCTGGCCGCGCAGTCGAAGGCGTTTCTCTCGAAGCCTTCGTCGCCGACTTGGCGGCGGTTGCCGACAGCGCTGAACTTGAGCGCTTTCCCATCTACGCGACTTCCCAGGGTGTCCCGGTCGCCATCGCCTTCGCAGCGCGCTATCCGGAGCGTGTCTCTGCCTTGGTGCTCCACGGCGGCTATGCCAGGGGACGCCTGCTGCGATCGGAGGGCGCCAGGGATGAGGCCGAGGCGTATCTTGCGCTTATGCGTCAAGGCTGGGGCGCCGAGGGCTCGCACTTTCTACAGGCCTTCGCCTCGATCTTCATTCCCGATGGCACGCCGGAACAGATCCGCTCGCTGGTCGAGCTACAGAAGATATCGACTACGGCGGAGAGTGCCGTGCGGCTGCGTAGCTGCTTCGACAGCCTGGATGTTACGGAGTATCTGCCCCAGGTACAGGCCCCATGCTTGGTTGTCCATGGCCGCAATGACGGGGTCCATCCACTGCAAGGCAGCTTGGATATCGCGACCGCTCTGCCCAACGCCGAACTGCTGCTGCTGGAAACCCGCAACCATGTCTTGCTGGAGCAGGACGCAGCTTGGCGGGAATTCTTCGCCGCTCTCAGGACCTTCCTGGCATAGCTTATTCTGTCTTGAACTCAACTTCGACGAAGGCGAAGTCGTGGCCGCTGTCGTTGATCACGTCGTGCTCGACGCCGGCCTCGCGGAAGTAGGACACGCCGGCTTCCAGCTCCGCGAAGCTCTCGGCTCCGTCCGGGCCGATCAGCTTCAGCCGGCCCGACGTCACCGGGACGATGACATAGGCGTACTCGTGACGGTGCCAGCCGGTGGCCGCGCCGGGTGAGAAACTCCAGCGGGTCACACGGCAGCGTTCATTGTCGACCTGGACGTCGGGCTTGGCCGCCGCCGTCATGGCTAGACCGAAAGCCCGAGGGCTTCCTGCGGCGTGACGTAGTCCATCTTGTGGGCATCGGCGACTGCCTTGTAGGTGACCTTGCCATGAGCGACGTTGAGGCCGGCCAGCAAATGCGGGTCGTCGGCCAGGGCCTGACGCACGCCCTTGTTGGCCAGGGCTAGGGCGAAGGGCAGGGTGGCGTTGTTCAGCGCGATGGTCGAGGTGCGCGCCACGGCGCCGGGCATGTTGGCGACGCAGTAGTGCACCACGTCGTCGACCACGTAGGTCGGCTTGTCGTGGGTGGTCGCCTTGCTGGTTTCGAAGCAGCCGCCCTGGTCGATGGCGATGTCGACCAGCACCGAGCCGGGGCGCATCTGCTTGATCATCTTGCGGGTCACCAGCTTCGGCGCGGCCGCGCCGGGCACCAGCACCGCGCCAATCACCAGGTCGGCGCCGACCACGTGCTGCTCAATGGAATCCACCGTCGAGTAGATGGTGTTGAGCATCGGGCCGAATTGCATGTCGAGTTCGTAGAGCCGGTCCAGGGAGCGGTCGATCACCGTGACATGGGCTTCCATGCCCATGGCCATGCGCGCCGCGTTGGTGCCGGAGACGCCGCCGCCGATCACCACGACCTTGGCCGCGGCCACGCCCGGCACGCCGCCGAGCAGCATGCCGGAGCCGCCCTGTTCCTTCTCCAGGCAATGCGCGCCGACCTGCACCGACATCCGCCCGGCGACCTCGCTCATCGGCGCCAGCAGCGGCAGGCGGCCGTGGCGGTCGGTCACGGTCTCATAGGCGACGGCGATGCAGCCGGACTTCACCAGCCCCTTGGTCTGCGGCAGATCGGGAGCGAGATGCAGATAGGTGAACAGAATCTGGTCCCGGCGCAGCATTGCGCATTCCTTGGGCTGCGGTTCCTTGACCTTCACGATCATGTCCGCCTTGGCGAAGACTTCCGCGGCGCTTTTCGCGATCTGTGCCCCGGCGGCGCGGTAGTCGGCGTCGGTGAAGCCGATGCCGAGACCCGCCTTGGTTTCGACCAAGGCTTTGTGGCCATGATGGACCAGTTCGCGCACCGAGGAGGGCGTAAGCCCGACACGGTATTCCTGCTTCTTAATTTCCTTGGGAACCCCGACACGCATCTGTCTCTTCCCCCTAATTTTCAGCAATAGGAAAAGCGGACTACCCCTATTTGGGATAGCCCGCATATGCCAACAGCTTTACGCCTTTTAGTCGATATCGTTCAAGACCCCGCGCAGGATTTCGAAGGCCTGATCGATCTGCGCCTTCTCGATAATCAAGGGCGGAGAGAGGGCGATGATGTCGCCGGTGACGCGGATCAGCAGGCCCTTGTCGAAGCAGGTGGTGAAGGCTTCGTAGGCGCGCTTGCCCGGAGCGCCTTCGCGCGGCGCCAGCTCGATGCCGGCGATCAGGCCGAGGTTGCGCAGATCGATGACGTTGCGCACGCCCTTGAGGCTGTGCACTGCATCCTCCCAGTATCCCGAGAGCTCGGCGCAGCGCGCGAAGAGGCCTTCCTCCTTGTAGACTTCCAAGGTCGCCAGTCCGGCCGCCGCGGCCACGGGATGCCCGCTATAGGTATAGCCGTGGAACAGCTCGATGGTATTGCCGCTGTCCTCGGCCCAATCGGTGAAGGCGTCGTAGATGCCTTCGCGGCAGATCACCCCGCCCATCGGGATAACCCCGTTGGTCAAGCCCTTGGCGCAGGTGATCATGTCCGGCATCACGCCGAAGTACTCGGTGGCGAAGCCGGTGCCGAGACGGCCGAACCCGGTAATGACCTCGTCGAAGATCAACAGGATGCCGTGCTTGTCGCAGATCTCGCGCAGGCGCTGCAGATAGCCCTGAGGCGGAATCAGCACGCCGGTCGATCCGGCCACCGGCTCGACGATTACCGCGGCGATGGTCGAGGCGTCATGCAGGGCGACGATGCGCTCGAGCTCATCGGCGAGGTGCGCGCCCCAGGCGGGCTGGCCGCGGCTGTAGGCGTTGTGCTCCAGATCGTGGGTATGGGGCAGGTGGTCGACGCCGTTGATCAGCGGCCCCCAGAACATCCGGTTCTTGACGATGCCGCCGACGGAAATGCCGCCGAAACCGGTGCCGTGATAGCCGCGCTCGCGGCCGATCAGCCGGGTCCGCGCCGCGTCGCCGCGCACCCGGTGATAGGCCAGCGCCATCTTCAGCGCGGAGTCCACCGCCTCGGAGCCGGAGTTGCAGAAGAAGACATGGTCGTAGCCTTTCGGCAGCAGCGTGGTCAGCCGCGAGGCAAGCTCGAAGGGTAGGGGATGGCCAAGCTGGAAACTCGGCGCGTAGTCGAGGTGTTCCACGGTCTGCTGCACGGCCTTGACGATCCTGTCGCGGCGGTGGCCGGCGTTGCAGCACCACAGCCCTGCGGTGCCGTCCAGCACCTGCTGGCCGCTGACCGTCGTGTAGTGCATGTCCTTGGCCGAAGCCAGCAGCATGGGGTGTTTCTTGAAATTGCGATTCCAAGTAAAGGGCATCCAGTAGCTGTCGAGATCGTTGGGAGTGGCGTCGGGATTGACGCCCAGGATCGAGCCGTCCATCGGGAACCTCGCGTGCATGGCGTTCGTGGAAAACGCGCCAGTCTATCAATGGTCATTAAACTTGACAATCGCCGCGCAAGCTTGCCGGAACAGCCGTTTTTATGGCAGTTTCGTTAAATATAATTAACGTTGAAGCGGTGATTTCATGAGCCAGCCTTTCGATCTCGGACAGCGGTTGCGGGCCCTGCGCACGGCGCACGGTCTCTCGCAGCGCGAACTGGCGAAGCGCGCCGGAGTCTCCAACGCGGTGATCTCCTTGATCGAGCAGAACAAGACCAGCCCCTCGGTTGGCATGCTCAAGAAGGTGCTGGACGGCCTGCCGGTCGCGCTGTCCGAATTCTTTTCCTGGGAGGCGCCGCCGCGCAGCCGGGTTTTCTTCGCCGCCGAGGACCTTGTCGAGATCTCGGGGGGCGCCGTGTCCTACCGCCAAGTGGGCCGGGATCTATCGGAGCGCGCTTTGCAGATCCTGTACGAGCGCTATGCGCCGGGTTCGGATACCGGCGAGGCCATGCTGCGCCATGAAGCCGAGGAAGGCGGCGTGATTGTGCAGGGGGCTCTGGAGGTCACCGTCGGCGACCAGAGGCGCGTGCTCCAGGCGGGAGAGGCCTACTACTTCGACAGCCGCCTGCCGCATCGCTTTCGCAACATCGGAGAACAGGAGGCCGTCGTCGTTTCGGCCTGCACGCCGCCAAGTTTTTGAACGCGCCGGGAACGCGAAAACGGGCGGTCCCGAAGGGCCGCCCGTTTCCTGATCGTCCAGCTTTCCGCCGCCGGTACTCGGGGGGGGAGCTGATGGCGGTTACTGGACGTTCTTCATGTGCGCCTTGATGGCCGCGCGCAGCTCTTCCTTGTCAAGCTCGCCGCTACCGTCGAGGTCGCCTTCGGAGAAGAAAATCTCGAGAGAGCTCTCCTGCTCCGCCTGGGAAATCTGGCCGTCGCCATCAAGATCGCGAGAGTCGAACTTCTGGTTCTGCCGGGCATTCCATTCCTCGCGGGTTATGATTCCGTCGCCATCGGCATCCTTCTTGCCGAAGCGCTTGAGGCTGGCGCTTTGCAGCTCTTCCCGGCTCAAGCCGCCGCTGCCGTCGCTGTCGGCAGCCTGAAACATCCGGCCGCCCCGGTGGCCCTCGCCCTGCCCCGCAAAGGCGGGGACGGCGAGGGCGGCGATGGCAAGGCCGGCGATGGCGAGAATGCGTTTGTTCATTGTGATTTTTCCTTAGCGTTAGCGTTCTGAGGATAAGGTCGTGCCTTAGCGGCGATGGCCCCGATGATCGTCGCGGTCGCGGTGGTGATGACGGTCGCGGTGACGATCATGCCGGTCGCCCCGGTCGCGGTGCCCGTTATGGCGTCCGCGGTTCCAGTCGCGGTGATTGCGGTGGTGCCCCTTGCCCCAGCCATGGTGCTTGCCGTTGTTCCTGCGCCAGCCGTCGTTGTCGTCTTGCCAGCGGTTGCCGACACCGACCTGCAGCCACCACAGCGGATTCGGGTTTGAATTGTGCGCCAGTTGCTGGACGGCAGGCGCCGCCGGGGTTCGTGAGCGCAGGCCGTCCTGGAACTCCTCGCTCAGACCGTTCGAGGTGAAAACGGCGGTGTGAACCGCCTGCTTGCTGTGTCCTGCGTTGCCGGTAGCCGCCATCACGGGACTGGCGATGAGCAGGGGGGCGCCGAGCAGGGCGGCAATAAGAAAGTGTCTCATCGTAAGATCCTCTCGTTGCTCCACCGGCGAATTCCAGTGGTCGAGAAGTCCTACGAAAGGGGCGGGAAGAGCATCCCTGCTGCCCGGAAAATGCCTTATTTCAACGTGGCTGCTTGGCTCTGCCGAGCAGTTCGTAAAGGCCCACGGCGGCGGCGTTGGATACGTTGAGGTCGCGAATCGGGCCCTGCACCGGCAAGCGCACCAGATGATCGCAGGCTTCGCGGGTCAAGCGGCGCAGGCCGGCTCCCTCGGCGCCGAGAAGTAGCGCCGCGCGCTCCGGCGCGGCGAAGCCGCCGAGCTCTTCCCGCGCCTCCGAGGCGAAACCGAGACACCAGTAATCCGCGGCCTTGAGCGCATCGATGGCGCGGGCCAGATTTGTGACGCGAATATAGGGCAGGTGTTCGAGCGCCCCGGACGCCGATTTGGCCAGGACGCCGCTTTCCGGTGGCGCGTGGCGTTCCGTGGTCATCAGGGCGTCGGCGCCGAATACCGCCGCCGAACGCAGAATGGCGCCGACGTTATGCGGGTCGGTAACCTGGTCGAGGATGACGATCACGCTGGGGCGGCCCTCGGTATCGCGCAGCAGCGACTCCAGTTCCGGCTGCGCCAGGGGCGGCGTCGCCAGGGCAATCCCCTGGTGCACGGCGCCCTCGGGCAGCAGCTTGGCGAAGGCGTCGCGGTTGAGGGTTTCGGGCCTTAGCTCTGGGCGCTCCGCCAGCAGCGGGCGCAGATCCTCGGCGTGCCGCTGCGCGGTTTCGCTGGTCAGAATCAGGCGCGCCGGCAGCCGGTTGGGATTGGCCAGGGCGGCGAGCACGGCATGGGCGCCCCAAAGCCACTGCCCGCTCGCCTGACGGGCGGGGGAGGAGCGGCGCTGTTGCCTGCGGTCGGATATCTTGTGGGTCTTGCGTTTGGAGGTCATCGTCTCTAGTATTGATACACCAGCTACGGGCTGGGCAAGTGCTGCTTTCCACTCCTAGGCTCTTCAGGAGCGGAACGCGGCGCTTTTTGTCGTGTTTTAGGATTGACACCGGGGTGAATTTCTCGATAGTTCGCAGCCGCTTGGTCCCGAGCCTCCGGGCTTGGTTGGTTGCGAGCGCACATTACTGGAAAGATCGGCACGGAGGGGTGCCCGAGCGGTTAAAGGGGACGGGCTGTAAACCCGTTGGCTTAGCCTACGTTGGTTCGAATCCAACCCCCTCCACCAGTACCGGGGTTGATTCGCGGGAGATGCGCGGCGAATGCGGGTGTAGCTCAATGGTAGAGCCCCAGCCTTCCAAGCTGGTTATGCGGGTTCGATTCCCGTCACCCGCTCCAAGCGCGGGAATGACGGTTTCGCCGGCAAGTTAGTTACGACAGGCCCATGATGGGCAGGCAGATTTACAGATTACGGGAACGCAGGAATGTCCAAGTCGAAATTTGAGCGGACGAAGCCGCACTGCAACATTGGAACGATTGGCCATGTCGATCATGGCAAGACGACGCTGACGGCGGCGATCACGAAGACGCTGGCCGAGACGGGCGGGTCCGTTTACACGTCGTATGATCAGATCGACAAGGCGCCGGAGGAGAAGGCGCGCGGGATCACGATTTCGACGGCGCATGTTGAGTACGAGACGGGGAACCGTCACTACGCGCATGTGGATTGCCCGGGCCATGCCGACTACGTGAAGAACATGATCACGGGCGCGGCGCAGATGGACGGCGCGATTTTGGTTGTTTCGGCGGCTGACGGCCCGATGCCGCAGACGCGCGAGCACATCCTTCTGGCGCGCCAGGTTGGCGTTCCCGCGATCGTTGTTTTCATGAACAAGGTGGATCAGGTCGACGACGAGGAGCTTCTGGAGCTGGTCGAGCTCGAGATTCGCGAGCTTCTGTCGTCCTACGATTTTCCTGGCGACGACATTCCGATCGTCAAGGGTTCGGCGCTCGCGGCGATCGAGGACAGCGACGAGACGATCGGCAAGAAGGCGATTTTGGAGCTGATGGAAGCGGTCGACAGCTACATCCCGCAGCCCGACCGCCCGAAGGATCAGCCTTTCCTGATGCCGATCGAGGACGTGTTCTCGATTTCCGGCCGTGGAACGGTCGTGACGGGTCGTATCGAGCGCGGCGTTGTCAAGGTCGGCGAGGAAGTCGAGATTGTCGGCATCCGCGACACGCAGAAGACGACGGTCACGGGCGTTGAGATGTTCCGCAAGCTGCTGGATTCCGGCGAGGCTGGCGACAACATCGGCGCGCTGCTGCGCGGCATTGGGCGCGAGGACGTCGAGCGCGGCCAGGTTCTGGCCAAGCCGGGGACGATCACGCCGCACACCAAGTTCAAGGCCGAGGCCTACATCCTGACGAAGGAGGAGGGCGGCCGTCACACGCCGTTCTTCACCAACTACCGTCCGCAGTTTTACTTCCGCACGACGGACGTGACGGGTGTTGTGCAGCTGCCGGAAGGCACGGAGATGGTGATGCCTGGCGATAACGTGTCGATGGACGTCGAGTTGATCGCGCCGATCGCCATGGACGAAGGCCTGCGCTTTGCGATCCGCGAAGGCGGCCGCACCGTCGGGGCCGGCGTCGTCTCCAAGGTCGTCGAGTAGAGGGCTAAGCTAAGGGGCCGGCGCTTGAAATTAGGAGTGTAGCTCAACTGGTAGAGCACCGGTCTCCAAAACCGGGGGCTGGGGGTTCGAGTCCCTCCACTCCTGCCAGGTGCTGGCAGCATAAGACGAGACGCGACACGACTTAGGAATACGCGGCCGCGACTGGGCGCAAAAGCAAGCGAAGGACGGGCAATAAAGTGGCCAAGGTCAATCCAGGGCAATTCATCCGCGAAGTTCGCCAGGAGGGCAGGAAAGTCACCTGGCCGTCGCGGAAGGAGACGACCGTGACCACCATCATGGTGTTTATGATGGTGTTCTTCGCGGCGATCTTCTTTTTCCTGGGCGATCAGCTGCTGAATTTCGGCATTCGCGCTCTTCTCGGTTTCGGAGGCTAAAACAGTTATGGCCATGCGCTGGTACGTCGTTCATGTCTATTCGGGCTTCGAGAAGAAGGTCGCAGAGGCGATTCGTCTGGAAGCCCGCACCCAGGGCATGGAGGACTTGATCGAAGAGGTCATGGTGCCGACCGAGGAAGTGGTCGAGATGCGCCGCGGCCAGAAGGTTAGCGCCGAGCGCAAGTTCTTCCCGGGCTATGTGCTGGTGAAGATGGACCTGACCGATCAATCCTGGCATCTGGTGCAGAATACGCCGAAGGTCACCGGCTTCCTTGGCGGCAAGGGCCGCCCGGTTCCGATTTCGGACCGTGAAGCCGAGCAGCTGATGCAGCAGGTGCAAGAAGGCGTGGATCGGCCGAAGCCCTCGATCACCTTCGAGATCGGCGAGCAGGTCCGCGTTTCCGACGGTCCTTTCACCTCCTTCAATGGGATGGTGGAAGAGGTCGATGAAGATCGCGCCCGTGTGAAGGTCGCAGTGTCGATTTTCGGGCGCTCAACGCCGGTCGAGTTGGAGTATTCCCAGGTCGAGAAGCTCTAGGACGGCGTTTCAACCCGCGGGAGGCCAGGCGCAAAGCGAGCCAGCGTCGGCTGTAAGAACCGCGAAACCCATAGGAAGGGGTCACGTAAATGGCGAAGAAAATTGAAGGATACATCAAGCTGGAGATTCCGGCGGGGCAGGCAAATCCCTCGCCGCCGGTCGGTCCGGCCTTGGGTCAGCGCGGCCTGAACATCATGGAGTTCTGCAAGGCCTTCAACGCGTCGACGCAGAACCTGGAGCAGGGCATGCCGGTGCCGGTGGTGATTACCGCCTACTCGGACCGCTCCTTCTCCTTTGAGACCAAGACGCCGCCCGCGGCCTTCCTGCTGCGCAAGGCTGCGAAGATCCAGAAGGGATCCGCCGAGCCGAACAAGAACAAGGTCGGCCGGGTGACGATGAAGCAGGTGCGCGAGATCGCCGAGGTGAAGATGCCGGACCTGAACGCCAACGACCTGGACGCGGCGGCCAAAATCGTGGCCGGTTCCGCGCGCTCCATGGGTATCGAGGTAGTGGAGTAGAACGATGGCGAAAAAGGGCAAGCGTTACAACAAATCCAGCGAGATCATCGATCGCGATACTCTGTACAGCGTCGAAGAGGCCGTACAGCTGATCAAATCCGGTGCCAGGACCAAGTTCGACGAAACCGTCGAGATCGCCATGAACCTGGGTGTCGACCCCCGGCATTCGGATCAGAACGTGCGCGGCGTGGTTTCGCTGCCGCATGGCACGGGCAAGACGCTGCGCGTCGCGGTCTTCGCCAAGGACGCCAAGGCCGACGAGGCGAAAGCCGCCGGTGCCGACGTGGTCGGCGCGGATGATCTGGCCGAGAAGGTTCAGAGCGGCGAGATCGACTTCGATCGGGTGATCGCCACGCCGGACATGATGGCGGTGGTTGGCCGTCTCGGTAAGGTTCTCGGCCCGCGCGGCCTGATGCCGAACCCGAAGCTGGGCACCGTGACCAACGACGTCGCCGAGGCGATCGCCGCGGTCAAGGGCGGTCAGGTCGAGTTCCGCGCCGAGAAGGCGGGTATCGTCCATGCCGGCGTCGGCAAGGCAAGTTTCGACGAGGGCAAGCTGGTCGAGAACGTCCGCGCCTTCGTCGATGCGATCAACAAGGCCAAGCCCACGGGCGCGAAGGGCAGCTACATCAAGAAGGTGGCGCTGACCTCGACCATGGGTCCCGGTCTGAAGGTAGATCTGTCGAGCCTCAGCGCGCCCGGTGGCGCGTAAGGCCTTCGGCAAGAGTTCCGGAGCGGCTTCGGCGGCTCCGGTTGAAGGGAGCGGGTTCGCTTTGATCCCGCTCCACCTGTCCGAGACTGCAGGTGTCTTCCTCGGGAGGCTTAAACCGGAAACGGGCCCGCACAGACGGGAGGCAAAAGCATTTCGTATGTCGCCTTTGGCGCTATTCGAGAGGCTTGCGCTTCCGGGACAGGCGAACCGGGCGAAGGCGGAGGTTCCGCCCCAGCCCTCGTGCAACCCGGCGGTTTGGCGCTTGTCGTGCCCCGGGCCGTCGATAAGGGAGCAGTAAACGTGGACCGTAGTCAGAAGGAAGCCTTGGTTTCCGCTCTGAACCAGAAGTTCGACGAGGCCAGCCTCTTGGTCGTCACCCAGCAATCCGGGTTGACGGTTTCCGAGGTGACGTCCTTGCGGGCCAAGGTTCGGGAAGTGGGTGCCAGTTACAAGGTAACGAAAAACCGGCTCACGAAGCTCGCTCTCCAGGGCACGAAGTTCGAAGGTCTGAGCGACCTGTTCACCGGACCGACGGCGATTACGCTGTCGGAAGACCCGGTGGCGGGCGCGAAGGCCTGCGTCGAGTTCGCCAAAGGAAACGAGAAGCTGATCATCGTCGGCGGATCGCTGAATGGTGAGACCTTGGATGCCGATGGCGTCAAGTCTCTCGCCACGCTGCCTTCCCTCGATGAACTGCGCGGCAAGATCGTTGGCCTCATGCAGGCTCCGGCTACCAAGATTGCCGGTGTTTTGCAGGCGCCCGCTGGCCAAATGGCCCGCGTCCTCGGTGCACGCGGCGCACAGGACGAAGCTGCCTGACGAGAGCGAACGTCACGAGCCCTGAAGTTCAAGCCTAGAAGGAATGAGAAATGGCTGATCTTGATAAGTTGGTTGAAGAGCTTTCCAAGCTCACCGTCCTCGAGGCGGCGGAGCTTTCCAAGAAGCTTGAAGAGGAGTGGGGCGTTTCCGCCGCCGCTCCGGTGGCCGTTGCCGCCGTTGCCGGTGGTGGTGGCGATGCCGCCGCTGCCGAAGAGAAGACCGAATTTGACGTGATCCTCACCGCCGCTGGCGACAAGAAGATCAACGTCATTAAGGAAGTCCGGGCCATCACCGGCCTCGGTCTGAAGGAAGCCAAGGACCTCGTCGAGGGTGCGCCCAAGCCTGTGAAGGAAGGCGCCTCCAAGGATGAGGCCGAAGAGCTGAAGAAGAAGCTTGAGGAGGCCGGCGCTTCCGTGGAGCTTAAGTAAAAACTCCCGAGCGCGGTAACGACACCCCGGCTGGCCCAGATTTTCTGGTGCCGGCCGGGACTGTCCTGGACCGGCAAAGCAGCCCGCCCCTTGGCGGGCACGCCCGTTTCTAGGGGGAGGGCGTTACAAACGGCCCCTAGCGCGCTTATCTATCTAATTAAAAAGATAGCGTAACGCGTTGATTTTGAAAATTTTCCGCGCCGCTCCAAGGGGAGCTAAGCGGGTAGAGGATACGAGGAACAAGATGACGAGATCGTTCACGGGTCGCAAGCGCATTCGCAAGGATTTCGGCAAGATCCCCGAGATCACGCGCATGCCGAACCTGATCGAGGTGCAGAAAACCTCCTACGATCAGTTCCTGCAGGTTGGCGTCGAGGCGAAGAATCGCAGCGATCTGGGCCTTCAGGAAGTCTTCAAGTCGGTGTTCCCGATTAAGGACTTTTCCGAGCGCGCCGAGCTGCAGTTCGTGCGCTACGAGCTGGAGGAGCCCAAGTACGACGTCGAGGAGTGCCAGCAGCGCGGCATCACCTTCGCGGCGCCCCTCAAGGTGACCCTGCGTCTGGTCGTCTGGGACGTCGACGAGGATACCGCCGCGCGCTCGATTCGCGACATCAAGGAGCAGGACGTCTACATGGGCGACATGCCCTTGATGACGGCCAATGGCACCTTTGTGGTCAACGGCACCGAGCGGGTCATCGTTTCCCAGATGCACCGCAGCCCGGGCGTGTTCTTCGATCATGACCGCGGCAAGACCCATTCCTCGGGCAAGTATCTCTTCGCCGCGCGGGTGATTCCCTATCGCGGTTCCTGGCTGGACTTCGAGTTCGATGCCAAGGATCTGCTGTTCGTGCGCATCGACCGCCGCCGCAAGCTGCCGGCGACGACGCTGCTCTATGCTCTCGACAACGCGGATACCGCCGAGCGGCGCGCCAAGGCCAAGGCCAACGGCGAGCAGATCGATCCGGCGACTGCGGTCGGACTGTCGTCCGAGGAAATCCTCGACGCCTTTTACGACAAGGTCATCTACGCCAAGGTCAAGAACGGCTGGAAAACCAAGTTCGACGGCGAGCGCCTGAAGGGCGCCAAGCTGAGCCACGACCTGATCGACGCCAAGACCGGCAAGGCCGTGGTCGAGGCCGGACAAAAGCTGACGCCGCGGCTGATCAAGAAGCTCGAGGACGCCGGTCTGAAGGACCAGTTGCTGGCGCCCGAGGAGCTGTACAGCAGCTATGTCGCGGTCGACATCATTAACGAGGAGACCGGCGAGGTTATCCTCGAGGCGGGCGACGAGCTGACCGAGGAGAGCTTTGAGAAGCTCGATGAGTTGAAGGTCAAGGAACTGCCGATCCTGGCGATCGATCACGTCAACGTCGGTCCCTACATGCGCAACACCCTGGTCGCCGATAAGAACGCCAGCCGTGAAGAAGCGCTGACCGATATTTACCGGGTGATGCGCCCGGGCGAGCCGCCGACCCTGGAGTCGGCGGAAGCGATGTTCCAGGGCCTGTTCTTCGATTCCGAGCGCTACGACCTTTCGGCCGTCGGCCGGGTGAAGATGAACGCGCGGCTCGAAATGGAGACCGACGATCAGCTGCGCGTGCTGCGCAACGAGGACATTCTTTCTATTCTCAAGGTGCTGGTCGGCCTCAAGGACGGCCGTGGCGAGATCGACGATATCGATCATCTGGGCAACCGCCGGGTGCGGTCCGTCGGCGAGCTGATGGAAAATCAGTACCGCGTCGGCCTGCTGCGCATGGAGCGCGCGATCAAGGAGCGGATGTCCTCGGTCGAGATCGACAGCGTGATGCCGCACGACTTGATCAATGCCAAGCCGGCGGCGGCCGCGGTGCGTGAGTTCTTCGGCTCGTCGCAGCTGTCGCAGTTCATGGATCAGACCAATCCCTTGAGTGAGATCACCCATAAGCGCCGTCTTTCGGCGCTGGGGCCGGGCGGTCTGACCCGCGAGCGCGCCGGCTTCGAGGTGCGCGACGTGCATCCGACCCACTATGGCCGGATCTGCCCGATTGAAACCCCGGAAGGCCCGAACATCGGCCTGATCAACTCCCTGGCCACCTATGCCCGGGTCAACCAGTACGGTTTCATCGAGTCGCCCTACCGCAAGGTCGAGAAGGCCCGCGTCACCGACGAGGTCGTGTACCTCTCGGCGATGGAGGAGGGGCGCTACACCATCGCCCAGGCGAACTCCGTCCTGGATAAGAACGGCAAGTTCGCCGAGGACTTGATCTCCTGCCGCCGTGGCGCCGACTACCTGATGGCCCGCGCCGACGAGATCGATTACATCGACGTTTCGCCCAAGCAGCTGGTTTCCGTCGCCGCGGCGCTGATTCCCTTCCTGGAGAACGATGACGCGAACCGCGCCCTGATGGGCTCGAACATGCAGCGGCAGGCGGTGCCCTTGATCCAAGCCGAGGCGCCGCTGGTCGGCACCGGCATGGAAGAGACCGTGGCCCGGGATTCCGGCGTGGCGATCGCTGCCCGCCGCGGCGGTATCGTCGACCAGGTGGATGCCACGCGCGTGGTCATCCGGGTGACCGACGATACGGAAAGCGGCGAGCCGGGTGTCGATATTTACAACCTGCTGAAGTTCCAGCGTTCCAACCAGAACACCTGCATCACGCAGAAGCCTCTGGTGAAGGTTGGCGACATCGTGGCCAAGGGGGACATCATCGGTGACGGTCCCTCGACCCAGCTCGGCGAGCTGGCGCTGGGGCGTAACGTGCTCTGTGCCTTCATGCCGTGGAATGGCTACAACTTCGAGGACTCGATCCTGATTTCCGAGCGCATCGTGCGCGACGATGTCTTCACCTCGATCCACATCGAGGAATTCGAGATCATGGCCCGCGATACCAAGCTGGGTCAGGAGGAGATCACCCGCGATATTCCGAACGTCGGCGAGGATGCCCTGCGCAACCTCGACGAAGCGGGCATCTGCTACATCGGAGCCGAGGTGCAGGCCGGCGATATCCTGGTCGGTAAGGTGACGCCCAAGGGCGAAAGCCCCATGACCCCGGAAGAAAAGCTGCTGCGCGCGATCTTTGGCGAAAAGGCCTCCGACGTGCGCGACACTTCCTTGCGGGTGCCGCCGGGCGGCACCGGCACGGTGGTCGAAGTGCGGGTGTTCTCGCGCCGCGGCGTCGACAAGGACGAGCGCGCCCTGGCCATCGAGAAGCAGGAAATCGAGCGTCTGGCGAAGGATCGCGACGACGAGAAGGCGATTCTCGAGCGCTCCTTCTACGGCCGCCTCAAGGACCTTCTGGTCGGCCAGGTTTCCGTCAACGGTCCCAAGGGGCTGAAGGCCGATACCAAGATCACCGACAAGGTTCTGTCGGACTTCACGCCGGGTCAGTGGCGCCAGATTTCGGTCAAGAACGACAAGCGTCAGGCCGATGTCGAAGCCCTCAACAAGCAGTTCGAGGAGTCCATCGACGCCTTGACCAAGCGCTTCGACGACAAGGTCGAAAAGCTGCAGCGCGGCGACGAGTTGCCGCCGGGCGTGATGAAGATGGTCAAGGTTTTCGTCGCGGTGAAGCGCAAGCTGCAGCCGGGCGACAAGATGGCCGGCCGTCATGGCAACAAGGGCGTGATCTCGCGGATCGTGCCGATCGAGGACATGCCCTATACCGAGTCCGGTACCCCCGTGGATATCGTGCTCAATCCCTTGGGCGTGCCGTCGCGCATGAACGTCGGTCAGATCCTGGAGACCCATCTTGGCTGGGCCTGTGCCGGCATTGGCCGGCAGATCGGGACGATGCTCGACACCATGCAGCGCACCGGCGGCAAGACCGACGACCTCAAGAAGAAGCTGAAAGAGGTCTACGGCGATAAGGTTTACAAGGAAGATATCGCCGGCCTCAGCGACGAGGCGGTGGTCGAGCTATCGGGGAACCTGCGGCCGGGCGTGCCGATCGCAACTCCGGTCTTCGACGGCGCCCGCGAACCGGACATCGTTGAAATGCTGGAGCAGGCCGGTCTCAATTCTTCCGGCCAGGTGACCCTGATCGACGGCCGTACCGGCGAGACCTTCGATCGCCAGGTAACGGTTGGCTACATCTACATGCTGAAGCTGCACCATCTGGTCGACGACAAGATTCATGCTCGTTCGATCGGCCCCTACAGTCTGGTCACCCAGCAGCCGCTGGGCGGTAAGGCCCAGTTCGGCGGACAGCGTTTCGGTGAGATGGAGGTCTGGGCGCTCGAGGCTTACGGCGCCGCCTACACCCTGCAGGAGATGCTGACGGTGAAGTCGGACGACGTCGGCGGCCGGACCAAGGTCTACGAGTCGATCGTCAAGGGTGAAGACAACTTCGAGGCCGGTATTCCCGAGTCCTTCAACGTCCTGATCAAGGAACTGAAGTCGCTCGGACTCAACGTGAACCTCAAGGAAAGCGAGTACTAGCGCCCTCGGCCGGCGCTAGCCGCTTTTCCTCGAGTAGTTCGCAGCAGATTTTTGGAGAGACTAAATGAACGAGTTGATGAACCTCTTCGGTCAGGTATCCGGCCCGCAGAGCTTCGATGAGATCCGCATCTCGATCGCGAGTCCGGAGCAGATCCGCTCGTGGTCGTTCGGCGAGATCAAGAAGCCTGAAACCATCAACTACCGTACCTTCAAGCCCGAGCGCGACGGTCTCTTCTGCGCCCGGATTTTCGGCCCGATCAAGGACTACGAGTGCCTCTGCGGCAAGTACAAGCGCATGAAGTATCGCGGTATTCACTGCGAGAAGTGCGGCGTCGAGGTCACGCTGTCCAAGGTGCGGCGCGAGCGCATGGGCCACATCGAGCTGGCCAGCCCGGTGGCCCATATCTGGTTCCTGAAGTCGCTGCCGAGCCGCATCGGCCTGCTGGTCGACATGACGCTGAAGGATCTCGAGCGGGTTCTCTACTTCGAGAACTACGTGGTGACCGAGCCCGGCCTGACTCCGCTGAAGCTGCATCAGCTCCTCTCCGAAGAGGAGTTCATGGACGCGCAGGACGATTACGGCGACGACTCCTTCACCGCCAAGATCGGCGCCGAGGCGATCAAGGACATGCTGATGGCCCTCGACCTGGAGGAGGAGCGTCAGGAGATCCGCGTCGATCTCAAGGAAACCGGCTCCGAAGCCAAGCGCAAGAAGCTGGTCAAGCGTCTGAAGCTGGTCGAGGCCTTCATCGAGTCCGGCGCCCGTCCGGAGTGGATGGTGCTCGACGTGGTGCCGGTCATTCCGCCGGAGCTGCGTCCGCTGGTTCCCCTCGACGGCGGCCGTTTCGCGACCTCCGATCTGAACGACCTCTACCGCCGGGTCATCAACCGCAATAACCGTCTGAAGCGGCTGATCGAGCTGCGCGCGCCGGACATCATCGTGCGTAACGAAAAGCGCATGCTGCAGGAAGCCGTCGACGCGCTGTTCGACAACGGCCGCCGTGGCCGGGTTATCACCGGCGCCAACAAGCGGCCGCTGAAGTCCCTGTCCGACATGCTCAAGGGTAAGCAGGGCCGCTTCCGCCAGAACCTGCTCGGCAAGCGCGTCGACTACTCCGGCCGTTCGGTCATCGTGGTCGGTCCGGAGCTGAAGCTGCATCAGTGCGGCCTGCCGAAGAAGATGGCGCTCGAGCTGTTCAAGCCCTTCATCTATTCGCGGCTCGAGACCTACGGCATGGCCTCCACCATCAAGGCGGCCAAGAAGATGGTCGAAAAGGAGCGTCCCGAGGTTTGGGATATCCTGGAAGAGGTGATCCGCGAGCATCCGGTGATGCTCAACCGGGCGCCGACCCTGCATCGTCTCGGCATCCAGGCTTTCGAGCCGGTGCTGATCGAGGGCAAGGCGATCCAGTTGCATCCGCTGGTCTGCACCGCCTTCAACGCCGACTTCGATGGCGACCAGATGGCGGTGCACGTGCCGCTGAGCCTGGAAGCCCAGCTCGAGGCCCGCGTGCTGATGATGTCGACCAACAACATCCTGAGCCCGGCCAACGGCAAGCCGATCATCGTGCCGAGTCAGGATATCGTTCTCGGCATCTACTACCTGACCATGGAAGGCGACAACGAGCCCGGCGAGGACATGGTCTTCGGCGACATGGGCGAGATCGAGCACGCCCTGGTCTCCGGCGCGGTCACGCTGCACACCCGGATCAAGGCGCGCTATCACACGGTGGATTCCGAGGGCAAGCCCGAGACCGTTGTGATCGAAACGACGCCGGGACGCATGCATCTCGCGCAGCTTCTGCCGCGCAACCCCAACGCTCCGGTCTCCATGGTCAACCGCCTGCTGACCAAGAAGGAGATCACGGAAGTCATCGACGTCGTCTACCGCCACTGCGGTCAGAAGGAGACGGTGATCTTCTGCGACCGCTTGATGGCGCTGGGCTTCAGCCACGCCTGCCTGGCGGGTATTTCCTTCGGCAAGGACGACCTGATCATTCCTGAGGCAAAGACCAAGCTGGTCGAGGCGGCCCAGGACGAGGTCAAGGAGTTCGAGCAGCAGTATCAGGATGGCCTGATCACCCGCGGCGAGAAGTACAACAAGGTTGTCGACGTCTGGTCGAACACCACCGACAAGGTGGCGGACGAGATGATGAAGGCGATGTCCCAGACCAAGGGTAAGGACATCAACTCGGTCTTCATGATGGCCCACTCCGGCGCCCGTGGCTCGGCGGCACAGATCAAGCAGCTGGCGGGCATGCGCGGCCTGATGGCCAAGCCCTCGGGCGAGATCATCGAGACGCCGATCATTTCCAACTTCAAGGAAGGCCTGACCGTGCTCGAGTACTTCAACTCGACTCATGGTGCCCGTAAGGGCTTGGCCGATACCGCCTTGAAGACGGCCAACTCCGGCTACCTGACCCGCCGTCTCGTCGATGTCGCCCAGGATGCGATCATCATCGAGAAGGATTGCGGGACCAAGAACGGCCTGATGGTTCGCGCCGTTGTCGAGGGGGGCGAGGTCATCGCGCCGCTTTCGGATCGCATCATCGGCCGCACCGCCGCCGAGGATATTGTCGATCCGCTGAACGGCGATGTCGTGGTCAAGGCCGGAGAGCTGATCGCCGAGGAGGAAGTCGAGCGGATCGATACCGCCGGCATCGACGCCGTGCGCATTCGCTCGACGCTGACCTGCGAGTCTCGTGGCGGCGTCTGCGGCGATTGCTATGGCCGCGACCTGGCCCGTGGCACCTCGGTCAATATCGGCGAGGCTGTCGGCGTGATCGCGGCCCAGTCGATCGGTGAGCCGGGTACCCAGCTCACCATGCGGACCTTCCACATCGGCGGTGCCGCCCAGCGCGGTGCGGAGCAAAGCTCCGTCGAGGCCTCGATGGACGCCACGGTCAAGATTCAGAACAAGAACGTGGTGCGGAACTCCGAGGGCATCGACATCGTGATGGGGCGCAACCTCGAGATCGTGCTCTATGACGATAAGGAGCGTGAGCGGGCGCGTCATCGCGTTCCCTACGGCACCCGTCTTCTGGTCGATGAAGGCGCGCGCGTCGAAAAGGGGCAGAAGCTCGCCGAGTGGGATCCCTACACCATTCCGATCCTGACGGAGAAGGAAGGTACCGCGACCTACGTGGATCTGGTCGACGGCCTGTCGATGCGCGAGGTGATGGATGAGACCACCGGCATCTCCAACCGCGTCGTCGTCGATTGGAAGCAGCAGCCGCGCGGCAACGACCTGAAGCCGCGGATTACTCTGCGCGATGCCAACGACGAGGTGGTGACCCTGGCCAATGGCATGGAAGCGCGTTACTTCATGTCGGTCGACGCCATCCTCTCGGTCGAGAATGGGCAGCAGATGCGTGCTGGCGACGTGCTGGCGCGTATCCCCCGGGAATCGAGCAAGACCCGTGACATCACCGGCGGTCTGCCGCGCGTTGCGGAGCTGTTCGAAGCACGGAAGCCCAAGGATCACGCGATCATCAGTGAGATCGAGGGCCGCGTCGAATTCGGCCGCGATTACAAGACCAAGCGCCGTATCGTTGTGCGCCCGGAGGATGGTGGCGAAGCCGCCGAATACCTGATCCCGAAGGGGAAGCACATTTCGGTGCAGGAAGGCGATTTCGTCGGCGTCGGCGACTTGCTGATGGACGGCAACCCCGTGCCGCATGACATTCTGGAAGTGCTCGGTGTCGAGGCCTTGGCCGAGTATCTGATCAATGAAATCCAGAGCGTCTATCGTCTGCAGGGCGTCAAGATCAACGACAAGCACATCGAGGTGATCGTTCGCCAGATGCTGCAGAAGGTCGAGATCACGGTGCCGGGCGACAGCACCTTCCTGGTCGGTGAGCAGATCGACCGCGAGGAGATGGTCGAAGTCAACGCCAAGATCTTCGAGGAAGGCGGCAAGCCGGCCGAGGGCAAGCCGGTGTTGCAGGGTATTACCAAGGCGAGCCTGCAGACCCGATCCTTCATCTCGGCGGCCTCCTTCCAGGAGACCACCCGGGTGCTGACCGAAGCCGCGGTTAACGGCAAGCGCGACAGCCTGATCGGCCTGAAGGAGAACGTCATCGTCGGACGTCTGATTCCGGCGGGGACGGGCTCGGTGATGAACCGTCTGAAAAAGCTCGCTTTCGAGCGGGACCAGATCATCGTCGCCGAACGCGAAAAGATGGCGGAACTGGCCGCGGCCAAGGCCGAGGCGGAAGCCAAGGCCGAATCCGCCGAGTCGTCGGAAGATATCTCCGCGGCCTAGTCACAGGTGCCGGCGGCGGCGCCCGCCGCCGGCATTTTCCACCCCCGGAAAAGCGGCGCAGGGCGCAAGGTTGAAACAATCTTGCGTCACGCGCTCGAATAGCGGGCTATGATGACTCCATGGCCCCTGCAGAAAGCCAAAGAAACTAAGGCTTGACGCTACCGGGGTGCCCCCATATATTCCGCCCGATTCCGGGCAGAGAGCCGGCCGTATCCCCCAGGGTCCTGGGGTTTCCCGAAAGGGGTTAAACGCGGTTCCGCGGAATTTATTGAACATACGGATCCGGCAACGGATCTGGAGTGTCCCGAACGCCGAAGGGAGCTAACAATGGCTTCCACACGGCGTTTGTTTTTGTCAGAGCCGAGAAATCGGTGAGGCCGGGGCAAAGCAACAACAGTGGGTTTACTCGAGGAAGAGCGATCGCATGCCGACGATCAACCAATTGATCCGCAAGCCGCGCAAAGACAAGCCGGTGCGCAACAAGGTCCCCGCCATGGAGGCCTGTCCGCAGAAGCGTGGTGTCTGCACGCGCGTCTATACGACGACGCCGAAGAAGCCGAACTCCGCGCTGCGTAAAGTCGCGCGCGTGCGGCTGACCAACGGATACGAAGTGACCAGCTATATCCCTGGTGAGGGGCATAACCTGCAGGAGCACTCCGTGGTCATGATCCGCGGCGGCCGCGTCAAGGATTTGCCGGGCGTTCGTTACCACATCATTCGCGGCACGCTGGATACCCAGGGCGTCGCCGACCGCCGCCAGCGCCGTTCGAAGTACGGCGCAAAGCGGCCGAAGTAGGGAGCTCCTGGATGTCTCGCCGTCATAAAGCTGAAAAGCGCGAAATTCTGCCGGATCCCAAGTTTGGCGATATCGTGCTGAGCAAATTCATGAACAACCTGATGCGCGCCGGTAAGAAGTCGGTCGCAGAGGGGATTGTTTACGGTGCCTTCGACGTGGTGCAGAGCAAAGGCGGCAACGATCCGCTGAAGGTCTTCCACGAGGCGCTGGTGAACATTAAGCCGGACCTTGAAGTGCGTTCGCGCCGCGTTGGTGGTGCGACCTATCAGGTTCCGGTCGAGGTGCGCAGCGAGCGCGCGCAGGCCCTGGCCATCCGTTGGATGATCTCGGCGGCGCGCAGCCGCTCGGAGTTGACCATGCAGGATCGCCTCGCCGGCGAGCTGCTCGATGCATCGAACAATCGTGGTGCCGCGGTTAAGAAGCGCGAAGACACGCACCGGATGGCTGAAGCCAACCGTGCCTTCTCGCATTACCGCTGGTAACGGCCGCTAGACGAGAGAGACGACTTACATGACCTCCCGAGTAACCCCGCTCGAACGCTATCGCAATATCGGCATCATGGCTCACATCGATGCCGGTAAAACGACGACGACCGAGCGCATCCTGTATTACACCGGCCGTTCCCATAAGATCGGTGAGGTCCACGACGGCGCCGCCACCATGGACTGGATGGAGCAGGAGCAAGAGCGCGGAATCACCATTACCTCCGCGGCGACGACCTGTTTCTGGCACGACCACCGCATCAACATCATCGACACCCCGGGCCACGTCGACTTCACCATTGAGGTCGAGCGTTCCCTGCGCGTGCTCGATGGCGCGGTCGCGGTGTTCGATTCCGTCGCCGGCGTCGAGCCCCAGTCCGAGACCGTGTGGCGCCAGGCGGACAAGTATCACGTGCCGCGGATGTGCTTTATCAACAAGATGGACCGTATGGGCGCGGACTTCTTCCGCTGCGTCGATATGATTATCGATCGCCTTGGCGCGGTTCCTCTTGTCACCCAGCTTCCGATCGGCGCCGAGGCCGACTTCGCCGGCCTGATCGATCTGCTCAAGATGAAGGCCGTGGTTTGGAAGGACGAATCCCTCGGCGCTGAATTCGAGTACACCGATATTCCCGAGAACCTGCAGGCGCAGGCCGCCGAGTATCGCGAAAAGATGATCGAGCTCGCCCTGGAGCAGGACGACGCCGCCTTGGAAGCCTACCTCGAGGGCAACGAGCCCGACGAGGCGACGCTCAAGGCCTGTATCCGCAAGGGTACCTGCGGCTTGGCTTTCGTTCCGATCCTCTGCGGCACCGCTTTCAAGAACAAGGGCGTGCAGCCGCTGCTCGACGCCGTCGTGGACTACCTGCCGAGCCCGACCGACGTCGCGGCCATCCGCGGTATCAAGCCGGGCACCGAGGAAGAGGTTTTGCGCAAGTCTTCTGACGACGAGCCGATGTCGGCGCTGGCTTTCAAGATCATGACCGACCCCTTCGTCGGCTCCCTGACCTTCGCCCGTGTCTACTCCGGCTGCTTGACCAAGGGGTCTTCGGTGATGAATTCGGTCAAGGACACGCGCGAGCGTGTCGGCCGTATGCTGCTGATGCACGCCAACACCCGCGAAGAGATCGATAGCGCCATGGCTGGCGACATCGTCGCCATCGCTGGGCTGAAGGACACCACCACCGGCGATACGCTCTGCGATCCGGCCCACCCGGTCATTCTCGAGCGCATGGAATTCCCCGATCCCGTGATCGAGGTTGCCGTCGAGCCGAAGTCGAAGGTCGATCAGGAAAAGATGGGCGTCGCCCTGCAGCGTTTGGCTCAGGAGGATCCTTCTTTCCAGGTGGCTTCCGACGCCGAGAGCGGGCAGACCGTGATCAAGGGGATGGGCGAGCTTCATCTCGAGATCCTGGTCGACCGCATGAAGCGCGAATTCAAGGTCGAGGCCAATGTCGGCGCGCCGCAGGTGGCGTACCGCGAGACTGTGACCCGCCTCGCCGAAGTCGATTATACCCACAAGAAGCAGACCGGCGGTTCCGGTCAGTTCGCCCGGGTGAAGATCGTGTTCGAGCCGCTTGAGGCGGGCGAGGGCTTCGTCTTCGAAAACTCCGTGGTCGGCGGTTCCGTGCCGCGGGAATACATTCCCGGCGTTCAGAAGGGTCTGAATTCAGCCCGCGAGGCGGGCGTGATCGCCGGTTTCCCGGTGATCGACTTCAAGGCGACTCTCGTCGATGGCGCGAGCCACGATGTCGACTCCAGCGTCATGGCCTTCGAGATCGCGGCGCGCGCGGCCTTCCGTGAAGGACTGCCGAAAGCCGGACCGGTCTTGCTCGAGCCGATGATGCGGGTCGAGGTGGTGACGCCCGAGGAATACATGGGCGACATCATCGGCGATCTGAACAGCCGCCGCGGCAACGTGAATTCGATGGATAGCCGTGGCATTGCCCGCGTCGTGACCGCGATGGTGCCGCTGGCCAACATGTTTGGTTACGTCAATACGCTGCGCTCCATGAGTCAGGGCCGCGCGCAGTACACGATGCACTTCGATCACTACGAGAAGGTGCCTCAGGCCGTGGCCGACGAAGTGAAGGCGAAGCTGGCCTAGCCAGGATCAACTAGAGATACGCAATACCCTTGGAAGGGAGACGGTAAGAACCATGTCCAAGTCGAAATTTGAGCGGACGAAGCCGCACTGCAACATTGGAACGATTGGCCATGTCGATCATGGCAAGACGACGCTGACGGCGGCGATCACGAAGACGCTGGCCGAGACGGGCGGGTCCGTTTACACGTCGTATGATCAGATCGACAAGGCGCCGGAGGAGAAGGCGCGCGGGATCACGATTTCGACGGCGCATGTTGAGTACGAGACGGGGAACCGTCACTACGCGCATGTGGATTGCCCGGGCCATGCCGACTACGTGAAGAACATGATCACGGGCGCGGCGCAGATGGACGGCGCGATTTTGGTTGTTTCGGCGGCTGACGGCCCGATGCCGCAGACGCGCGAGCACATCCTTCTGGCGCGCCAGGTTGGCGTTCCCGCGATCGTTGTTTTCATGAACAAGGTGGATCAGGTCGACGACGAGGAGCTTCTGGAGCTGGTCGAGCTCGAGATTCGCGAGCTTCTGTCGTCCTACGATTTTCCTGGCGACGACATTCCGATCGTCAAGGGTTCGGCGCTCGCGGCGATCGAGGACAGCGACGAGACGATCGGCAAGAAGGCGATTTTGGAGCTGATGGAAGCGGTCGACAGCTACATCCCGCAGCCCGACCGCCCGAAGGATCAGCCTTTCCTGATGCCGATCGAGGACGTGTTCTCGATTTCCGGCCGTGGAACGGTCGTGACGGGTCGTATCGAGCGCGGCGTGGTCAAGGTCGGCGAGGAAGTCGAGATTGTCGGCATCCGCGACACGCAGAAGACGACGGTCACGGGCGTTGAGATGTTCCGCAAGCTGCTGGATTCCGGCGAGGCTGGCGACAACATCGGCGCGCTGCTGCGCGGCATTGGGCGCGAGGACGTCGAGCGCGGCCAGGTTCTGGCCAAGCCGGGGACGATCACGCCGCACACCAAGTTCAAGGCCGAGGCCTACATCCTGACGAAGGAGGAGGGCGGCCGTCACACGCCGTTCTTCACCAACTACCGTCCGCAGTTTTACTTCCGCACGACGGACGTGACGGGTGTTGTGCAGCTGCCGGAAGGCACGGAGATGGTGATGCCTGGCGATAACGTGTCGATGGACGTCGAGTTGATCGCGCCGATCGCCATGGACGAAGGCCTGCGCTTTGCGATCCGCGAAGGCGGCCGCACCGTCGGGGCCGGCGTCGTCTCCAAAGTCGTCGAGTAGGGAACGTAACCACAGGCCCGCTTCAGGGCAGTCAATCTGAAGCGGGCCTTTTGAATGAGCGCTATATCCAATGGAAAGTCAGAACATAAGAATTCGCCTGAAGGCGTTCGATCACCGGGTGCTGGATCAGTCCACCGGTGAGATCGTCAACACGGCGAAGCGGACCGGCGCGCAGGTGCGTGGCCCGATACCGCTACCCACGCGGATCGAGCGCTTCACCGTTTTGCGTTCCCCGCACATCGATAAGAAAAGCCGTGAGCAGTTCGAAATCCGGACGCACAAGCGGCTGCTCGACATCGTCGATCCGACCCCGCAGACCGTCGACGCTTTGATGAAGCTCGACCTTGCGGCCGGCGTCGACGTCGAGATTAAGCTGAAGGGTTGATCCAATGCGTACCGGTTTGATCGCTCAAAAGCTTGGCATGACCCGGATTTTCACCGGCGAGGGGGAGCATGTCCCCGTCACCGTTCTGAAGGTCGACAACTGCCAGGTGGTTGCGGTCCGCTCCGCGGAAAAGGATGGCTATAGCGCCGTTCAGCTCGGCAGCGGTACGGCAAAGGTTAAGAACGTTTCCAAGGCCGAGCGCGAGCGTTTCGCCAAGGCGAAGGTTGCTCCCAAGCGCAAGCTGGTGGAGTTCCGCGTGTCCGAGGATGCGGTGCTGGATGTCGGCGCTGAGCTTGCTCCCAGCCACTTCATCAGCGGCCAGCGTGTCGACGTTACGGGAACCTCGATCGGTAAGGGTTTCGCAGGCGTCATGAAGCGCCACAACTTCAGCGGCCTGCGCGCCTCGCATGGTGTCTCCGTCTCGCATCGCTCCCATGGTTCAACGGGTCAGAACCAGGATCCGGGCCGCGTCTTCAAAGGTAAGAAGATGGCCGGGCACATGGGCGACAAGCGGGTCACCACGCAGAACCTGGAGGTGGTCTCCACCGACGACGAGCGTGGCTTGATCCTGGTGCGTGGCGCCGTTCCGGGCTCCGAAGGGGGCTGGGTGCTGGTGCGCGACGCCGTCAAGCGCGCGCTGCCCGAGGGCGTTCCGCATCCCGCCGGCCTTAAGGATGGCGCGAGCGAGGACAGCCCGGTTGCCGACATCACCCAGGAAGCCGTGGAACAGGGCGTTCCCGAGCCGACGGCGGAAGATGTCGCCATCGAAGAAGCCGTCCAGGAAGCCGCGAACGAGCCTGTCGCGTCGTCCGGTGACGAAGAGAAGAAGGACCAGTGACCATGAAACTCGAGGTCACATCGCTCGATGCGAAGAAGTCCGGCACGATCGATCTGGATGAGACGATCTTCGGTGTCGAACTGCGCAAGGACCTGCTGGCCCGCATGGTCAATTGGCAGCTCGCCAAGCGCCGTGCCGGGACGCACAAGACCAAGGGCCGCAGCGAAGTTTCCGGAACCTCCAAGAAGGCTTTCCGCCAGAAGGGGACGGGCCGGGCACGCCGCGGCAATATGAAGACCAATCTGCTGCGTGGCGGCGGTACGGCCCACGGGCCCTCTCCGCGAAGCTACGCCTTCGATCTGCCGAAGCGTTTCCGCAAGCTTGCCTTGCGCGTCGCGCTCTCGGCCAAGGCCGCCGAAGGCAAGCTGATCGTGATCGAGGAAGCCAAGGTTGGTACGCACAAGACCAAGGATCTTGTCGAGAAGTTCGGCAAGCTCGGCCTTTCCTCGGCCTTGATCATCGACGGCGCCGACTTCGATGAGGTCTTCGCCCGCGCCGCGCGGAACATTCCGGGCGTCGATCTGCTGCCTCAGCAGGGCGCGAACGTATACGACATTCTGCGCCGCGATACCTTGGTCCTGACCAAGGGCGCGGTCGAGGCTCTGGAGGCCCGACTGAAATGAGTTTTGGACGCGGATACAAGGCCGCCAAGGCCAAGATCTCGAACGAGCGGATGTACGAAATTATCCGTAGCCCGGTCGTTACCGAGAAGAGCACGCTGCTGTCCGAGCACAACGCCGTGACGTTCAAGGTGCCGCTCGATGCCAGCAAGCCCGAGATCAAGCAGGCCGTCGAGGCGCTGTTCAAGGTCAAGGTGAAGGCGGTCAACACGCTTCGCCAGCAGGGCAAGGTCAAGAGGTTCCGCGGCCGTACCGGCAAGCGGAGCGATTTCAAGAAAGCGATGGTGACTCTTGCCGAGGGCCACAGCATCGACGTGACCACGGGGATCTAACCGATGGCATTGAAGAGCTACTCACCGACTACGCCAGGCCGCCGCGGGCTGATTGCGATCGACCGCAGCGAACTCTGGAAGGGTGCGCCCGAAAAGAGCCTCACCGAGGGTCTGAGCAAAAAGGGCGGCCGCAACAATCATGGCCGCATCACGGCACGCCGCCGCGGTGGCGGCAGCAAGCGCCTGTACCGCGTGGTGGATTTCCGCCGCACCAAGCGCGACGTACCGGCGAAGGTCGAGCGGATCGAATACGATCCGAACCGCTCCGCTTTCATTGCCTTGCTGCGCTACGAGGACGGCGAGCTGTCCTATATCCTGGCGCCGCAGCGCTTGGGTGTTGGCGATACGGTGATCTCGGCCGCCAAGGCCGACGTCAAGCCGGGCAACGCCATGCCGCTTTCGGCGGTTCCGGTCGGCACCATCATCCACAACGTCGAGCTTAAGGCTGGGCGTGGCGGGCAGATCGCTCGCGCAGCCGGTGGCTATGTCCAGCTGGTTGGCCGCGACGGTGGCTACGCGCTGCTGCGTCTTGGGTCCGGCGAGGTTCGCATGGTCCGTGGCGAGTGCATGGCGACGATCGGCGCGGTTTCGAACCCGGACAATTCCAACACCAAGCTCGGCAAGGCCGGCCGCAAGCGCTGGCTGGGCAAACGCCCGGCGGTGCGCGGCGTGGCGATGAACCCGATCGATCATCCGCACGGCGGCGGCGAAGGCCGCACCTCTGGCGGCCGTCATCCGGTGACGCCGTGGGGCAAGCCGACCAAGGGCGCGCGCACGCGTCACAACAAGAAAACCGACGGCCTGATTGTGCGCCGCCGGCATGTGAAGAAGAAGAGGTAGGGAACCAGGTCCATGGCACGCTCTGTCTGGAAAGGCCCGTTCGTCGACGGTTATCTGCTCAAGAAGGCGGAAACCTCGCGCGCATCTGGGCGCAATGAGATTATCAAGACCTGGTCGCGGCGTTCGACGATCATGCCGCAGTTTGTCGGTCTGACCTTCGGGGTCTACAACGGCCACAAATTCCTGCCGGTCCTGGTCACGGAAAACATGGTGGGTCACAAGTTTGGCGAGTTCTCGCCGACGCGGACCTTCTACGGCCATCTGGCCGACAAGAAATCGAAGAGGTCCTAAGACAATGGGTAAGCCGTCTAAGGAACGCCGTCTTCAGGACAGCGAGGCGATGGCGATGGTGCGCAACCTGCGTACCAGTCCGCGCAAGCTCGACCTCGTCGCGGCCTCGATCCGCGGCAAGCCGGCCGATAAGGCGCTCGCCGAGCTCACCTTCTCCAAGCGCCGTATCGCGCAGGAGGTCAAGAAGGTGCTGCAGTCGGCTATCGCCAACGCCGAGAACAATCACCAGCTCGATGTCGACCGGCTTTATGTGTCCGAAGCCGTCGTGGGCAAGTCCTTCGTGATGCGCCGCTTCCGCCCCCGGGCGCGCGGCCGCGTTGGGCGCATTGAAAAGCCCTGGAGCCGCCTGACGGTGGTCGTCCGCGAGCGCGAGGAGACTGCGTAATGGGTCAAAAAGTAAATCCGATCAGCCTGCGCGTCGGTATCAATCGGACTTGGGACTCGCGGTGGTACGCCGATAAAGATTACGGCGACATGCTGCACGAGGACCTCAAGCTGCGCGAATTCCTGAACGCGCGCTTGAGCCAGGCCGGTGTGTCCAAGATCATCATCGAGCGACCGGCCAAGCGGGCGCGGATCACCATCCATACGGCGCGTCCCGGCGTTGTCATCGGCAAGAAGGGCGCGGATATCGAAAAGCTGCGGCTGGACCTGCAGAAGATGACCGGCGACGACGTCAGCTTGAACATCGTCGAGATCCGTAAGCCGGAAATCGATGCCAAGCTGGTGGCCGACAACATCGCGCAGCAGCTGGAGCGCCGCGTCGCCTTTCGCCGCGCCATGAAGCGGGCGGTGCAGAACGCCATGCGCCTCGGTGCCCAGGGTATTCGTATCACCTGCGGCGGCCGTCTCGGCGGCGCTGAGATCGCCCGCACGGAGTGGTACCGCGAGGGACGCGTTCCCTTGCACACTCTGCGCGCCGACATCGATTACGGCGAGGCCACGGCGATGACCACCTATGGCACCTGCGGCGTGAAGGTTTGGGTCTTCAAGGGTGAAATCCTCGCCCATGACCCGATGGCGCAGGACAAGAAGACCCAAGAAGCGCAGGCCGGCCATAGTGGCCCGCCCCGCAGTTAATGCCGCAGCAAGTTATTTGAGGAACTGACCGATGCTTTCGCCAAAGCGGACGAAATACCGCAAGCAACATAAAGGCCGCATCCATGGCCTTGCCAAGGGCGGCACGCAGCTCAACTTCGGCGCCTATGGCCTGAAGGCCATGAGCCCGGGCCGGGTGTCGGCGCGCCAGATCGAGGCGGCTCGCCGCGCGATCACCCGCCACATGCGCCGTATTGGTAAGCTGTGGATCCGGATCTTCCCGGATGTGCCGGTGTCGCAGAAGCCAGCCGAAGTGCGTCAGGGCAAGGGCAAGGGCACGCCTGAGTGGTGGGCGGCCCGGGTCAAGCCCGGCCGGATCATGTTCGAGCTCGATGGCGTCAATTCCGAGATCGCGCGCGAGGCCTTCCGGCTCGCGTCGGCGAAGCTGCCAATCGAGACCAAGTTCGTCAGCCGCCTTGGCGACGAGGGCTGAGGGAGCGAGACGAGATGAAAGCCGAAGACATCAAGGCGAAGTCCGCCGACGAACTAAAGACGAATCTGCTCGACCTGCGTAAGGAGGCCTTCAATCTGCGCTTCCAGGCGGCGAGTGGCCAGTTAGAGAACACGGCGCGCGTGCGCCAGGTGCGGCGGGACATCGCCCGCGTTAAGACAATCCTGCGCGAAAAGCTGCAGGCCGCGTCGTAAGGAGTTTTTGAGATGCCGCGTCGGGTATTGCAGGGAGTCGTGGTTAGCGACAAGGGCGACAAGACGATTACCGTCTTGGTCGAACGTCGCGTCATGCACCCGCTGTACAAAAAGTTTATTAAGCGCTCGAAGAAGTACCACGCTCACGATGAAGCAAATGCTTGCAAAGTCGGCGACGTGGTGCGGATCGAGGAATGCCGCCCGATCTCCAAGACGAAGTCTTGGATGGTGTTGAGCGACGGCACATCCGCGTAGGGAGTTTGCACAGTCATGATTCAAATGCAGAGCAATCTCGAGGTCGCGGATAACTCCGGAGCGCGCCGTGTCCAGTGCATCAAGGTGCTGGGTGGCTCGAAGCGGAAGACCGCAGGCATCGGGGACATCATCGTCGTCTCCGTGAAGGAGGCGATTCCGCGCGGCCGCGTGAAGAAGGGCGATGTACATCGTGCCGTCATCGTGCGGACCGCGTACGACATCCGCCGTTCCGACGGCACCGCGATCCGCTTCGACAGCAATGCCGCGGTGTTGATCAACAATGCCAACGAGCCGATCGGGACTCGCATCTTCGGCCCGGTGACGCGCGAACTGCGCGCCAAGAAGTTCATGAAGATCGTTTCCCTGGCGCCGGAGGTGCTGTAATGGCCCAGAAGTTCAAAATCCGTAAGGGCGACAAGGTCGTCGTCCTGACCGGCCGGGATAAAGGCAAGAACGGCGAAGTGCTGCGTGTGTTGCGTAAGGACGAGCGCGTCCTGGTTCAGGGCGTCAACGTCATCAAGCGTCACCAGCGCCCAGCCCCCGGTAATCCGGGCGGCATCGTCGAGCGTGAGGCCCCGGTGCACATTTCCAACGTCGCTCATGTTGACCCGAGCGACGATCGTCCGACGCGAGTCGGTTTCAAAACCGTCGATGGCGACCGCAAGGTACGTTTTTCCAAACGTACCGGCGAGCTTATCGACCGCTAAGCGCAGGTCAGGAAACCATGAAACCACGCTTGAAAGAACACTACGACGACGTCGTCCGTGCCAAGCTCAAGGAAGAGCTCGGTTACGGCAACGACTTCGAGGTCCCGCGTATCGACAAGATCGTCATCAACATGGGTGTCGGCGAAGCGGTAGCGGACAGTAAGAAGATGGATTCCGCGGTTGCGGAGCTGGCCAGAATTTCTGGGCAGAAAGCCGTCGTGACCAAGGCCAAGAAGTCGGTCGCTGGCTTCAAGTTGCGCGAGGGCATGCCGATTGGCTGCAAAGTGACCCTGCGCAAACAGCGGATGTACGAGTTCCTCGACCGCCTGGTGACTATTGCGCTGCCGCGCGTTCGCGATTTCCGCGGGCTCAATCCCAAGAGCTTCGACGGGCGTGGCAACTATGCGTTGGGCCTGAAGGAACAGATTGTCTTCCCCGAGATCGAATACGACACGGTCGATGAGGTTCGGGGCATGGACATCGTGATTTGCACAACCGCGAAGAACGACGATGAGGCGCGCGCGCTTCTCTCGAACTTCTACATGCCGTTCCGGCAGTAACGGCGAGAGGAATAGAGTTTATGGCTAAGAAATCTGCAGTCCAGCGCGAGAAGCGCCGCGAGGAATTGGCGAAGAAGTATGCAGCCCGTCGGGCGCGGCTGAAAAGCGTTGCGACCGACCGGGAGATCTCGCCGGAAGAGCGCTTCCAGGCCTACCTGAAGCTTGCCGAACTGCCGCGCAATTCGGCGCGCAACCGGCAGCGTAACCGCTGCAAGGTGACCGGGCGGCCGCGCGGCTATTACCGCAAGCTGAAACTATCGCGTATCGCGCTGCGCGATTTGGCCTCTGTCGGGCAGATTCCCGGCATGGTCAAGTCGAGCTGGTAAGGGAGAACTCGTTATGAGCATGAGCGATCCCCTCGGCGATCTGCTAACCCGCATCCGCAATGGACAGCGGGCCGGCAAGAACGCCATTCACAGCCCATCGTCCAAGCTACGTACGAATGTCCTGGAAGTACTCAAGAGCGAAGGGTATATCCGGGCTTATCGCACGCTGCAGAACGATCGTGGCTTCGAAGCCATCGAGATCGAGTTGAAGTACCACGATGGTCAGCCGGTGATTAAGGAGATCAACAGGATCTCCCGCCCCGGTCGTCGTGTGTACTCGAAGATCAAGGAGTTGCCGCGGGTCTATAACGGCCTGGGCATTTCCATTCTTTCGACGCCGCGCGGCGTGATGGCCGACCATCAGGCCCGGGCCGCCAATGTCGGTGGCGAAGTGCTCTGTCAGGTCTTCTAAGGCACGCAGGGCGAAGGAGTAGAAGATTATGTCACGCGTAGGCATCCATCCGGTTGAGGTCCCCCAGGGCGTCGAAGTTAAGATCGACGGCCGGCTGATCACGGCCAAGGGCAAGCTGGGCCAGCTCTCCTATGAGCGCACCGACGACGTTGCGGTTGCCATGGAAGAGAATCGGATCACGGTGAAGCCACTCAGCAACTCCAAGCGTTCACGCGCGATGTGGGGTACGGCGCGCGCTCGAATCCAGAACCTGGTTCAGGGCGTGTCCGAGGGCTATACCAAGAATCTCGATATCACCGGTGTCGGTTATCGTGCCGCCGTTCAGGGCAAGAACTTGAACCTGCAGCTTGGCTACAGCCACGATATTAACTTCCCGATCCCCGAGGGTATCGAAGTGAGCTGTGAAAAGCCGACCGCGATTTCGATCAAGGGCGCTGATAAGCAGGTCGTTGGTCAGGTTGCCGCGGTGATCCGCAGCATGCGCCCGCCGGAGCCCTACAAGGGCAAGGGCGTTCGCTATTCGGACGAACAGATTCTGCGCAAGGAAGGCAAGAAGAAGTAATGGGCACCAAGATGAACCCACAGCTGCGCCGCAAGTTGCGTGTGCGCAGCGCCATCCGGAAAAAGTCCGCCGGGCGTCCGCGCCTCTCGGTCTTCCGTTCGTCGCGCCACATCTACGCGCAGGTGATCGACGACGTGCAGGGCGTTACCCTGGCGTCGGCTTCGAGCATCGACACGGAGCTTAAGGGCAAGGTCAAGACCGGCGCCGACGTTTCCGCCGCCGCCGAGGTTGGCAAGCTCGTCGCCGCGCGCGCCGTTAAGGCCGGAGTCAAAGAAGTCGTCCTCGACCGAGGCGGCTACATGTATCACGGCCGGGTCAAGGCCCTGGCAGACGCCGCCCGCGAAGGCGGCCTGGCGTTCTAAGGAAGGTAGATATGGCACGAGGGCAGAGAGACGATCGCCACAGCCGCGACCGTGAAGATTCCGATCTGGTCGATAAGCTGGTCGGCATCAACCGCGTCGCGAAGGTGGTCAAGGGCGGCCGCCGTTTCGGTTTCGCGGCCTTGGTCGTGGTTGGCGATCAGCGGGGCCGGGTTGGCTTCGGTCATGGCAAGGCCCGGGAGGTTCCCGAGGCGATCCGCAAGGCGACCGAGGCGGCCAAGCGCAACATGATCCGTGTGCCGCTGCGCGAGGCGCGCACGCTGCATCACGACGTCAACGGCCGCTTCGGCGCCGGCAAGGTCGTGCTGCGCGCCGCGCCGCAGGGTACCGGCATCATCGCCGGCGGCCCGACCCGCGCCGTTTTCGAATGCCTGGGCGTTCACGACGTTGTCGCGAAGTCGGTCGGCAGCCAGAACCCCTACAACATGATTCAGGCGACCTTCGAAGCGCTGCAGCGGTGCAATTCGCCGCGCATGGTGGCGCAGCGCCGCGGTAAGAAGGTGTCCGACATCGTTGGGGCCAAGAAGGGCGAGGCCGCCGAGGCGGCCGAGGCCGACAGCTAAGCGCGGGAGTAGCGAAAATGGCGGCGAAGAAAACCCTAAAGGTCACGCAGACCGGCAGCCCGATCGGGCGGCCAAAGGACCAGGCGGCGACGCTGAAGGGCCTGGGTCTGGGCAAGATGCATCGCACCCGCGAGCTCGAGGATACCCCCGCGGTGCGCGGCATGATCAACAAGGTGCATCACCTGGTGCGCGTCGAGAGCGACGCCTAGGTCAGAGCAGCGATAGGAATTGAGGTCAAGACGATGAAGCTGAACGAACTCAGCGACAATCCAGGCGCAACCAAGGTCCGCAAGCGTGTCGGCCGCGGTATCGGCTCGGGCACAGGCAAGACGTCGGGCAAGGGCCACAAGGGCCAGAAAGCTCGTAGCGGCGTTGCGATCAAGGGCTTCGAGGGTGGCCAGATGCCGCTGTATCGGCGTCTGCCGAAGCGCGGCTTCAAGAACATCTTCCGCAAGCGTTACGCGGAGGTCGGACTGTCGCGCCTGCAGGCGGCGGTCGACGCCGGCCGCATCGATGCGAAAAAGCCGGTCGATGCCGAAGCCATGGTGGCGGCGGGTCTGTTCAAGACCTCCCGCGACGGCGTGCGTCTGCTGGGCAACGGCGAGCTGAAAAGCAAGCTGGAGATTATCGTTGCCGGCGCCACCAAGAGCGCTGTCGAGGCGGTCGAGAAGGCTGGCGGCACAATTACCCAGCTCGATGCCAAGCCCGCAGCGGGCGAAGAGGTCGAAGCCACTGGCAAAGCGGCGCGTGCCAAGAAAGCGCGTGACGCCAAAGCTGAAGCCAGGTCGTCCGGCAAAGCGGCCCCTGCCGCCAAGTCCGCCGATGGCGATACGGACGAGTCCAAGGAATAACGCCGGCCCCGTAAGAGGCCGAGAAGGGTAGCAGGTAGATATGGCGTCAGCGGCCGAACAGCTTGCCGCGAGTATGAACTTCGGCGCGATCGCCAAGGCGACCGAGCTGAAACAACGCATCTGGTTCACGCTGGGTGCGTTGCTCGTCTATCGTCTTGGCACCTATATCCCGGTACCTGGTATCGATCCCAGCCAGCTGGCGCAGATCTTCGACCAGAATTCCGGCGGCGTGTTTGGCGTGTTCAACATGTTCTCCGGCGGCGCGCTGGAGCGCATGTCGATCCTGGCGCTGAGCATTTTCCCGTACATTTCCGCCTCCATCATCATGCAGCTGCTGTCGGCGGTGAATCCGTCACTAGAGCAGCTCAAGAAGGAAGGCGAGGCGGGCCGCAAGAAGATCAACCAGTACACCCGTTACGGTACGGTTCTACTGGCGATCTTCCAGTCCTATGGCATGGCGGTCGGCCTGGAGAGTCTTGGCGGACAAGGCGGCTCCGCGGTCATCGACCCAGGCCTGTTCTTCCGGATCACCACGGTGATCACCCTGACCGGCGGCACCATCTTCCTGATGTGGCTCGGTGAGCAGATTACGGCGCGCGGCGTCGGCAACGGTATCTCGCTGATCATCTTCTCCGGCATCGTCGCGAACCTGCCGCTTGCCCTGGCCTCGGTCCTGGAACTCGGGCGCACCGGCGCGCTATCCACGGGCTTCATTCTGCTGATGCTGGTCATGGCGGTTGCCGTGATCACCTTCATTGTGTTCATCGAGCGCGCGCAGCGGCGACTTATCGTGCAGTACCCCAAGCGCCAGATGGGCAATCGCATGATGGGCGGTGAATCCTCGCATCTGCCGCTGAAGCTCAACATGGCGGGCGTCATTCCGCCGATCTTCGCGTCTTCGCTGCTGCTGATGCCGGCGACGATTACCGGCTTTACGGGGCAGACCACCGCGGTTGGCTGGCTCGGCTGGTTCAATACCTACATGTCGCACGGCCAGCCGATCTATATGACGCTCTACGTTGGCTTGATCGTTTTCTTCGCCTTTTTCTATACCTCGATCGTCTTCAACCCGAGCGACATGGCCGACAACCTGAAGCGCCACGGCGGCTTCATTCCCGGCATTCGTCCCGGCAACAATACGGCCGAGTATATTGGCTTCGTTCAGACGCGCCTCACGGTGATCGGCGCGATCTACCTCGGCGCGATCTGTCTGCTTCCGGAAATCTTGATCTCGCGCTACGCGCTGCCGTTCTACTTCGGCGGTACCAGTCTGCTGATCGTCGTCTCGGTGACCATGGATACGGTCGGCCAGATCCACTCGCACTTGCTTGCCCATCAGTACGAAGGGCTGATCAAGAAGGCGAAGCTGAAGGGGAGGCGTGGGTGAACATCATACTGCTCGGCCCTCCGGGGGCTGGAAAAGGCACGCAGGCGAAGCGGCTCGAAGAAGCCTATGGTATCGCGCAGCTTTCGACCGGCGACATGCTCCGCGCCGCCGTGGCCTCGGGCAGCGCCCTTGGCCGCGAGGCTAAGATGATCATGGATGCCGGCCAGCTGATGCCCGATGCGCTGATGGTCGACATGATCTCGCAGCGTATCGAGGAAGAAGACTGTGCCAAGGGGTTCATCCTCGATGGTTTCCCGCGCACGGTGCCGCAAGCCGAGGCGTTGGATGGCATGTTGGCGGAAAAAGACATGACCCTCGACGCCGTGATCGAGATCAAGGTCGCCGACGAAGTACTGGTGGAGCGGATTCAAACGCGTATCGCCGAGTCCGCGGTCACGCGTTCGGACGATAACGTTGAGACACTGCGTGAGCGACTGAAGGTCTATCACGCGCAAACCGCGCCGATCCTGCCCTACTATCAGGACAGGGGAATGCTGCGGGCGGTCGACGGCATGGCCTCGATCGACGAGGTGACGGCGCAGATCAAGGCCATTCTGAACGGCAAGTGAGCTGTTTTGGAAGGATGACGACAAGAGTTGACTAGGGGTGCCGGAAACCTATAATCCCGGCTCCCCGGAAACGAGCGTTCCCGGGCACTTTTGCTTGGGTTGGAAAGAATGCAGGCGCTATGACGCCTGGCGGTAACCGGGAAACCGGACCGAGTGGATTGAGGAGACAACGACGTGGCTCGTATTGCTGGCGTCAACATTCCGACGAACAAGCGTGTAGTTATCGCGCTGACCTATATTCATGGCATTGGCCCGACCAAGGCGCAGGAAATCTGCGAAAAGGTCGCGCTTCCGCCGGAGCGTCGCGTCAATGAATTGACCGACGACGAAGTCGTGCGCGTGCGCGAAGCCATCGATCAGGACTATGTGGTCGAGGGTGACCTGCGCCGGGAAGTGGCCATGAACATCAAGCGTTTGATGGATCTGGGTTGCTATCGCGGCCTGCGTCACCGTAAGGGCCTGCCGGTTCGCGGGCAGACCACGAAGAACAACGCGCGTACCCGTAAGGGCAAGGCGAAGCCGATTGCCGGCAAGAAGAAAGCGTAGAGGACGAGTAAGAGAATATGGCCAAACCCGCCGCACAGGGACGCGTCCGCCGCCGCGAACGGAAGAACATCACTTCCGGTATCGCGCACGTCAGCGCCACCTTTAACAACACCGTGATCACCATCACCGACGTGCAGGGCAATGCGATTGCCTGGGCCTCGGCCGGCGGCCAGGGCTTCAAGGGGTCGCGCAAGTCGACTCCCTACGCCGCTCAGCTCGCCGCGGAAGATGCCGGCCGCAAGGCTCAGGAGCACGGTGTCAAGACCTTGGAAGTGAATGTAAAGGGCCCGGGTTCCGGACGGGAATCGGCGCTGCGCGCGCTGCAGACCGTCGGATTTACGATCACGGCGATCCGTGACGTGACCCCGATCCCGCATAACGGTTGCCGGCCGCCCAAGCGCCGCCGGGTATAAACCGAGCCGTCACCCCAAGCATTGGAGCCGCAGTTGAGCAGCGCGGCGTCCGGGAGTGGGTGAAGGTAAATCCCTGATCGCCTGAGGCGCCCTTCGTGGCGCCTTTGGGTGTATCGAAACCGCTCGATTTCGTGAGGGTAAAGCACGTGCTTCAGAAAAATTGGACTGAATTGATTAAGCCGAACAAGCTCGACATCCAGCCGGGTGACGATGCTGCGCGCTTCGCGAAGGTTGTGGCCGAGCCGCTTGAGCGCGGATTTGGCCTGACGCTGGGCAACGCCCTGCGCCGGGTGCTGCTGTCGTCGCTGCAGGGTGCCGCCGTGACCTCCATTCAAATGGACGGTGTGCTGCATGAATTCTCCTCGCTGCCGGGTGTGCGCGAGGACGTCACCGACGTTGTGCTGAACATCAAGGCCATCGCCCTGAGCCTGCATGGCGAGGGACCGAAGCGGATGCGTCTGCGGGCCGAGGGTCCGGGCGAAGTCACCGCCGCGCAGATCGAAACCGGCGCCGACATCGAGCTGATGAATCCGAGCCAGCCGATCTGCACCCTGGACGATGGCGCGCGGATCGACATGGAAATGACGGTCGAGAACGGTAAGGGCTACGTCCCGGGCAACATGAACCGCCCGGAAGACGCGCCGATCGGTCTGATCCCCGTGGATGCGCTGTTCTCGCCGGTTCACCGGGTTTCCTACAAGGTCGAGAACACGCGCGTTGGCCAGGTCACCGACTACGACAAGCTGACGATGGAAGTCGAGACCGACGGATCGATCACGCCCGAGGACGCCGTTGCCTATGCCGCGCGGATCCTGCAGGACCAGCTGCAGCTCTTCATCAACTTCGAGGAGCCGCAGGTTCGCGAAGCCGAGGAGGACAAGTCCGAGCCGCCGTTCAACCGCAATCTGCTGCGCAAGGTGGACGAGCTGGAGCTTTCCGTGCGTTCGGCCAACTGCCTGAAGAACGACAACATCGTCTACATCGGCGATCTGGTGCAGAAGTCCGAGGCGGAAATGCTCCGTACCCCGAACTTCGGCCGCAAGTCGCTGAACGAGATCAAGGAAGTCCTGTCTTCGATGGGCCTGCACCTCGGCATGGAGATCGCCAATTGGCCTCCGGAAAATATCGAGGAACTGGCCAAGAAGCTCGAGGAGCCTTACTAACCGACCGGCCATTCCGGCCATCCCGCCGTACCGGCCCCCGAGACCCGTCTCGGGGGTTAGGGCTGCGGACCGCACCATCCGTCTCGCGCCGCGAGGCCCAGGAGAGAAGAAGGAGGCAAGGCCATGCGTCATCGCACAGCCGGACGTAAACTTAACCGGACGAGCTCCCACCGCAAGGCGATGTTCGCCAACATGGCGGTGGCTTTGATCAAGCATGAGCAGATCACGACCACCCTGCCGAAGGCGAAGGATCTGCGCCGTGTCGTCGACCGACTGATCACCCTGGGCAAGCGCGGCGATCTGCACGCCCGCCGTCAGGCCTTGTCGGTGCTGCGCGATCCCAAGATGGCCGCCAAGCTCTTCGACAGCCTGGCTGAGCGCTACAAGGATCGCCCCGGCGGATATACGCGAGTCATGAAGGCGGGTTTCCGCTACGGCGACATGGCGCCGATGGCGGTGATCGAACTGGTCGATCGCGATCCCGACGCCAAGGGCCAGGACTCCGGTCCGACCCAGGACTTCTCGGAAGACGACGGCGGCGAGGAATAGCGGCGCTGAGTTTCGAACGCAGAAGCTAAGCCGCGAGAGCGGCTGAGGAACGGCCCGTTCCGCTAACGCGGGGCGGGCCGTTTCATTTCCCGGCTACTTTCGTCCTCGGCGCGCCCTGATTGGCCGGCCAGGTCGTCCAGAATTGGGCAGTCGGGCCGGGAGTCGCCGTGGCAATTGCGCGCCAAGTGGCCGAGCGCGGACTTCATGCCCTGGAGTTCGCGGATCTTGCCATCGATCTCCGCGAGGCGCCGCTCGGCGAGCTGCTTGACCTCGGCGCTGGCGCGCTCCCGGTCGAGATAGAGCGAGAGCAGGCTGCGGCAGTCGTCGATGGAAAAGCCGAGACCGCGGGAGCGGCGCAGGAATTTCAGGATGTGGATCTCGCGCTCGCCATAGTCGCGGTAGCCGTTGTCCCGGCGCGCCGGCGTAACCAGACCGATTTCCTCGTAGTAGCGGATGGTTTTTTCCGGCAATCCGCAACGGACACTGGCGCTACCGATATTCATCTTCGTTCTCGCCTCGCGCTACGCTTCAGTTGCCTAGGGGCTTTTCCGAAATGATCGTGCCCACGGTATTGTCGAGTCGGATGATGACTCGCTGCCCCTCCGGGTTGGTTGCATGCACCACGACCCAGGCATCGAATTGTCTGTTGTCGATATCCTTGATATCGCTGTAGCCCAGCCGTTCCAGCTTGTTCGCGGCTTCCTGGAAGGAAACGTGGCCGCGGTCGGCGGGGTCCAGGGGCTCGTTGGCAAATGCCGGGGCGACCGGCGCCGCCGAGAGCAGTAGGATTGTCAGTGCGATCTTGCGGTTCATCTCGGACCTCCTAGCTAACTGGGAGATAGGCATGATTGCACGGATTATCCAGGATCGGGCGCCGTCATCGCGCTCGCGCATCGGAAAGGTACCATGACCCGTTTTCTTCTTCTCTTCGCGGCCATGCTTGCTACGGCTGCGCCGCTCTCTGCCGAAGAGCGCGCCGTGCCGTCGAGCCGCGACGACGTTCTGCTGTCCTATGGCCCGGTTGTCGAGCAGGTGGCGCCGGCGGTTGTCAACGTCTATGCCCGGCGCATGGTTGAAAGCCGCAACCGTCCCGGCTTGTTCGACGATCCTTTCTTCAAGCGTTTCTTCGGCGATGCCTTCGAGAATTTCGGGGCGCCGCAGCAGCGTCAACAGAATGCCCTGGGGTCCGGCGTGCTGGTCGATCCTTCTGGGTTGATCGTGACCAACCACCACGTGATCGCCGACGCCGACGAGGTTTCCGTGGTGCTGACCGATCGCCGTGAATTCGAGGCCGTGGTGGTACTCGACGACGAGGACACGGACACCGCGGTGCTGCGGATCGACCCAGGCACGGAGAAGCTGCCTTACCTGGCGTTCCGCGATTCCGATTCGGTGCAGGTCGGCGATCTCGTGCTGGCCATCGGAAATCCTTTCGGGGTAGGCCAGACCGTGACCAGCGGCATCGTCTCCGCGCTGTCGCGCACCCAGGACGGCATCGCCGACTACAGCTTCTTCATTCAGACCGACGCGGCAATCAACCCAGGCAACTCGGGCGGGGCGCTGGTAACCCTCGACGGCAAGCTGATCGGTATCAATACGGCGATCTACTCGCGATCCGGCGGTTCCATCGGCATCGGCTTCGCCATCCCCTCCAACATGGTGCGCACCGTCGTGGCGGCGGCGGAGGGCGGCGGGGCGATCGTCCGTCCCTGGGCGGGGATTACCGGGCAGAGCCTGACCTCCGATCTCGCCGAGGGCTTCGGACTCGACCGGCCGAGCGGAGTCGTTATCAGCCGGGTCTATCCAGGCGGGCCGGGGGATCAGGCGGGGATCGAATCCGGCGACGTGGTGCTGGCGATCAATGATCGGATCGTCGACGACGTCCAAGCCCTACATTATCGCGTCGCCACGCTGCCGGTCGGCGACTCCGCGACGCTGACCGTGTGGCGCGGCGGCAAGAAGATAAATCTCACCTTTCCTCTCCAGGCCCCTCCGGAGACGCCGGCCCGCAATGAAACGCTCCTGGAAGGCCGGTTTCCCCTTTCCGGCGCGCGCATCGCCAATCTCTCCCCGGCCTTTGCCTTGGAGATCGATCAGCCTGGCGCCTGGGAAGGCGTGATCATAACCGAGGTGCTGCGCAACTCTCCCGCGGCCCGGCTCGGGTTTCGGCCCGGCGATCTGCTGGTCGCGATTGACGGTACGGATATCGGTGAGGTCGAGGATGCCGAGCGCGCGCTTCGTGGCAGCCGGGAGCCCTGGCGGCTTACGATCAGCCGGGCGGGGCGCGTGCGCACCATAACGGTGGAAGGCTGACGGGGGATGGGTCTGTTCGAGTCCCAGGCGCCGCGTCCGCTCGCCGACCGCTTGAGGCCGGCCAAGCTTGCCGAGGTCCTGGGGCAGGATCACCTGCTGCAGGCCGACCGGCCCTTGGGCCGCCTGCTGCGCGACGGACGCCTCTCCTCGATCGTCTTCTGGGGGCCGCCGGGCTGCGGCAAAACCACCATCGCCCGGCTGCTGGCCAAGGAGACCGACCTGGAGTTCGAGCCGCTTTCGGCGGTGTTCTCCGGCGTCGCCGATCTGCGCAAGGTCTTCGAGCGGGCGAAGGAACGCCGCACGGCCGGGCGTGGCACGCTGCTTTTCGTCGACGAAATCCACCGCTTCAACCGGGCTCAGCAAGACGGCTTTCTGCCCTATGTCGAGGATGGCACCGTGATCCTGGTCGGGGCGACGACGGAAAACCCTTCCTTCGAGCTGAACGCGGCTTTGCTGTCGCGCTGTCAGGTGCTGGTGCTCAAGCGCTTGGACGAGGAGTCACTGGCCAAGCTGCTGCAGCGCGCCGAGCAGGAGCTGCAGCGCGCTTTGCCGCTGACCGAGGAGGGCAGGGTGGCTCTGCTGGCCATGGCCGACGGCGATGGCCGCTATCTGCTCAACCTTGCCGAGGAGCTGTCCACGCTGCCTCAGGATCAGGAGCCGCTCGACGCCATGGCGCTCGGCCAAGCTGTCCAGCGCCGCGCGCCGCTCTACGACAAGGCGCAGGAGGAGCATTACAATCTCATCAGCGCCCTGCACAAATCCCTGCGCGGCTCCGATACCGATGCCGCGCTTTACTGGATGGCGCGGATGCTCGCCGGGGGCGAGGACCCGAACTACATAGCCCGGCGGCTGGTCCGTTTCGCGGTCGAGGATGTCGGTCTAGCCGAACCCAACGCGCTGCAGCAGTGCGTCGCCGCCTGGGAGGCCTATCAGCGGATCGGCAGCCCGGAGGGCGAGCTGGCCTTGGCCCAAGCCGTGATCTATCTCGGGACGGCGCCGAAATCCAATGCTGTCTATAAGGCTTACAATCAGGTGGTGCGGGCGGCTAAGGAAACCGGATCGCTGGCGCCGCCGGCGCATATTCTGAATGCCCCGACGAGCCTGATGAAGGATCTCGGCTACGGGAAGGGCTATGCCTACGATCACGAAGCGCCCGATGCCTTCTCCGGTCAAAATTACTTTCCCGAGGGCATGGCGCGTCAGAATTTCTACAGGCCCAACGAACGCGGGTTTGAGCGCGAAGTCGCCAAGCGTTTGGAATATTGGGAGAAACTTCGGATTCAACGCCAGGGCGGTTCGGAAAGTTGAACGGCGGAGCGAATTCTGTCCTCCAAGGAAAAAATCCGTAAAAAGCCCTGCAAGCTGCGCGGTTCTGTTATGTGACTCTGCCTGTTGTCTAGGATCGCGGAAAGCGTACCTTCCCCCCTCAACAGGATTGCACGATGACAATCCACCGCTTGCATCATACGAGGAGAGTCTTTCGCAACCATGGGCGAATACATCGTTCCAGATCGAAAGAACGCCGCGCTGCTGACCATAGGCGCGCAAAACGACTACACCAAACCCACTTCACCCTATCGTTCCCCCGGCGTTACGCAGGCACTGCCGAACATGCGCCGGCTGGTGGAGGGATTTAGGGCTTCGGAGTCGCCGATCTATCACGCCTTGCGCCTCTATCGCCCTGACGGCTCCAACGTCGATCTCTGCCGCCGTAGCGCGGTCGAGGAAGGCATGCGGATCCTGATGCCGGGTACCATGGGAGCGGAGCTCGCCAATGAGCTGCGGGACGAGCAGTCTCCGCGCAGCGACCCGGAAACCCTGTTCAACGGCGAGTTCCAGAAGTTCGGCCCCGAGGAGTATCTCTTTTACAAGCCGCGCTGGGGCGCCTTCCATGGCACCGCGCTGAACCGGGAGCTGCAGTCTCGCGGGATCACCACGCTGATACTCTGCGGCTGCAATTTCTCGACCGCGACGCGCGCGACGATCTACGAGGCCTCGGCGCATGACTACCGCGTCATCCTGGCAACCGACGCGGTGTGCGACGTCAACGAGGAAAACCTGCGCGAGCTTGGCCGCATGGGGGTCTATCTGATGGATTCCGATAGCTGCCTGCACTGGCTGGCTGGCGAGCGGCAGCAGAACGCGGCGTGACCGGAGCCCGGCTTGGGCTTTCCCCACCGCGCGCCGCGCTTTAGACTCCGCCGCTTGAAACCGGACCGGGGCGTGGCAACGCGGCAAGCCTGCGGTCTGGGCCGGGCACCGAGAAACCCAAGCGAGCTGGAGGCGGTCACGGCATGAAACTGATCCTTGCGATCGCCGCTGGCGGGGCTTTCGGCGCCGTCGCCAGGCACTTCGTCGCGGCGCAAGCGGCGGCCTGGTTCGGCAGCGCCTTTCCCATTGGCACGCTGACGGTCAACGTTCTCGGCTCTTTCATCATGGGCGTTTTGATCGAGACCATGGCCCTGTCCTGGAGCGTGTCGAACGAGCTGCGCGGGTTTCTCACCGTCGGCGTGCTCGGCGCTTTCACCACCTTTTCCACCTTTTCTCTGGATGTCGTCGTGCTGATCGAGCGGGGCGAGACGCTATCGGCCGTGGCCTATATCGCGGCTTCGGTGGCGCTGTCCATCGGCGCGCTGTTCCTTGGTTTAACGGTGATGCGCGCGGTGCTGGTGTGAGCGGCGTCGAGAACAGAAAAGTCGCGGAAGCCGATGCCGGGCAACGGCTCGACCGCTGGTTCAAGAAGCACTTTCCAGCCCTCGGCCATGGGCGCTTGGAGAAGCTGCTGCGCAAGGGGCAGGTGCGCGTCGACGGCGGACGGGCCAAGGCCGGACTTCGCCTGGAGGCCGGGCAGATCGTGCGCGTCCCGCCCCTCGGCGATGGGCAGGCGGCTGCGCCGGCGCGTGCCAAGCCGCGCTATACCCCTAGCGAGGAAGAAGTCGAGGCGCTGCAGTCCGCCGTGATCTATCGCGATAAGGCCGTGCTGGTGCTCAACAAGCCGGCGGGCC
The DNA here is from genome assembly GCA_942491105.1 of uncultured Alphaproteobacteria bacterium. Lineage (GTDB taxonomy): Bacteria > Pseudomonadota > Alphaproteobacteria > Kiloniellales > DSM-21159 > JBBEAM01. The sequence continues at coordinate 110,996 of CALNZX010000001.1, forward strand.
TGGCGGTGCAGGGCGGCAGCGGCCAGCTCAAGCATCTCGACGCCATGCTGGATTGCTTGCGCTTCGATGCCGGCGAGCGTCCGAAGCTGGTGCATCGCCTGGATAAGGACACCAGCGGCGTCCTGGTCTTGGCGCGCAGTTCAGAGGCGGCGCGCAGCCTGACCCGGGCGTTTCGCGAGGGCAGCGTGCGCAAGCTCTATTGGGCGGCCGTCGCGGGCGTTCCGAAACAGGCGGCCGGGGAAATCGATCTGCCCCTCGCCAAGACCGGGGGCAAGGGGCAGGAGAAGATGCGGCCCCAGGCGGAGGAGGAGGGCGAGGCGGCTCTGACTCTCTACGTCACGGTGGCGCAGGCGGGCCGCAAGGCCGCCTGGATGGCCCTGCGGCCGGTGACCGGGCGCACCCATCAGCTGCGCGTGCACTGCGCCGCCCTGGGCCATCCGATCCTTGGCGACGGCAAGTACGGCGGCAAGGAGGCTTTCCCGCGCATCGAGGGGCTGCCAGGCCAGCTTTTGCTGCATGCCCGCAGCATCGCGCTGCCCGATCCGCTGACCGGCACGACCTTGCGGGTCGTAGCGCCGCTGCCCGCGCAGATGCTCCAGGCCTGGCAGGCGCTGGGATTCAATCCAGAGGCCCGGCGGGGCGACCCCTTCGATGACTAATTTGGGTCGGGCCTCGCCTCGCGGCGGCCCAGGCTCTAAGATAAGGCAGCACAACGATGTACGGATCAGAAATCAGAATATGTCCCTAACCGATGCAGCGCCGATCGCCGCGCCAGTGGAAGCTCCCCTGTTCAAGCGCTGGCGTCTGATTCTGTTCGATTTCGACGGCACGCTGGTCGATAGCCAGCATGGCATCCGCCATTGCATGACCGCGGCTTTCGAGGGGCAGGGCCTGGCCGCGCCGGAGATGGCGCGGATTCGCGGCATTGTCGGCTTGGCGCTGGAAGTCGCGATTTCCGAGCTCCTTCCCGTCGAAGCGCGGCATCACACCGAGACGGTCGCGCAGCGCTACAGGGAGGCCGCCTTTGCCCTGCGCAGCAGCGAAGCCTTCCACGAGCCCCTGTTCGAGGGCGTGGAGGAAACCCTGCATGCCCTCGACCGCCCGGAGATGAGCCTGGGAATTGCCACTGGAAAAAACCTCCGGGGCTTACAATTTTCATTGGAATACCATGGCTTGAAGGATCGCTTTCTGACGTTGCATACACCCGATACGGCGCCGAGCAAGCCGCACCCCGCGATGGTCGAGCACGCCATGGCCTTTTGCGGATGCGCGCCGGAGGAAACGGTGGTGGTCGGAGATACGTCCTATGATATGGAGATGGCGCGCGCGGCCAAGGCCAGCGCGATCGGCGTTTCCTGGGGCTATCACCCCATCGACAAGCTGCGGGCTACAGGCGCGCAGGAAATAATCAGTGATTTTAGTGCGCTAATACCGGCACTTCAGAAATTAGAAGAGGTAAGTCGATGAAGTTGAAATGGGTCCTCACTGGCATCCTCGCGGTGGTCGCCGCGGCAATCGTCGCCGTGGTGGCGATTCTGGCGACCATGGATTTCGAGCAGTACCGCGGCCTGATCGAAGCCGAGGCCAAGAAGGCCACCGGGCGCGATCTTTCGCTGAACGGTTCGATCGATTTGTCGATTTCCCTGACGCCGGCCATCGTGGTCGAGGACGTCACCTTCTCCAACGCGGAGTGGGGCAGCCGGGATCAGATGGCCAGTCTGGATCGCTTCGAGGCGGAAGTGTCGATCATGCCGCTGCTTTCCGGCGACATCCAGATCAACCGCATCGTCCTGGTGAACGGCGATATCCTGCTTGAGACCGATGCCAATGGCACCCCGAACTGGCAGTTCCAGAGCGCCGAAGGCGAGGCCGGAACCGACAGCGGCGGCAGCGGCGATAGCGGCGGCTCCCAGAAGCTGCCCAGGGTCGACAGCGTGGCGGTCGAAAACAGCCGGATTACCTATATCAATGGCGTCACCGGTGAGCAGATCGTCGTTGCCGTGGACTCGCTCAGCATGGTGCAGAACGGGGACAAGCTCGATCTCGATCTGGCGGCCAGCTATCAGGATACGCCTTTGAATCTCGCGGGCACGGTCGGCTCTCCGGCGACGCTTATGGCCGGCGGCAGCTATCCCATCGATCTTTCTGGTTCCGTGGCGGGTGCGGACCTCTCGGTCTCGGGCTCCGTTGCCAACATCGCCACCAGCCCGGCGCCGGATCTGACGATTTCCGTGTCAGGCGATAACCTTTCGGACTTCAACGCCTTGGCCGGTGGCGGTCTGCCGGATGCTGGCCCCTATGCCTTCTCCGGAAGGATCACCAGCGAAGGCACGACCTACAAGGTCGACGGCATGAGCCTGGGGCTCGCGGACACCGAGCTTTCCGGCGATGTCTCGGTTGATATGAGCGGCGTGCGGCCCAGGGTCACGGGCAATTTGACCTCGCCCAGGCTCGATCTCACCAGCCTGCCTGGGGCTGACGGTGACGACGATGGCGAGGAGACGGCGGCTGCGGAGTCGGAGTCGCAGTATGTCATTCCAGATACGCCGCTGCCGTTGGACGGCCTGAGCGCGGCGGACGCCGCCCTCTCGGTCAAGATCGATACCCTGATACTCAAGGAAGGGATGGAGATTTCGGCCTTCGATCTGACCTTGACCCTGGAGAATGGCCGTCTCGCCATTTCGCCGATGACCGGCGTCTTCTCCGGAGGCCAGATGAATCTCAACCTGACGCTCGATGGGGCGCAGGAAACCCCCACCTTGGCCACCGAATTCGCCATGTTGGGCCTGGATTACGGGGCCTTGTTGAAAAACATGGAAGTCAGCGAGGATGTCGAGGGAATCATGGACATCAAGCTCGACCTGAATGGCCGAGGCAGGACGCCGCATGAAATCGCTTCGACTCTGAACGGAAACACCGAGGTGATTTCCGAGGAAGGCGTGATCACCAACAAGCTGCTGGCGATCGCTTCCAGCGGTCTCAGCGAGATCATGGGGCCGCTGATGGGCGACAACAAGCAGACCAATCTGCGCTGCATGATCAGCCGCTTCGCCATTACCGACGGGCAGGCGGAAAGCACGGCGATGGTGCTGGACAGCAACACCTTCTCCCTGGCCGGTACCGGCGACATTGATCTGGGGACGGAAGAGCTCGACCTCTATTTCGATACCAAAACCCGCGAGGCCGCGCTGGTCAGCCTGGCCATCCCCTTCCAGATGACCGGAACCATGAAGGATCCGAAGGTCACGCCCGATCCCACCGGCGCCCTGAAGGGCGTGCTGGGCGGCGCGGGCAATCTGGAGGGCACGCTTGGCAACATCTCCAACATCGGCAGCAGCCTGCTGGGCGGCGGTCAGAGCAGTGGCTCTGGCACGCAAAGCACCGAGACCCAGAGCGCGGCGGACGATAATCCCTGTGTTGCCGTGGCCAGCGGCGCTTCACCGGCGGTAGAGGAGCCGGCGGCCGAGGAAACCCAGCAGCCCGCGATCCCGGAGGTCGTGCCCGGCGCCAATGAGGCCGGCGAGGCGATTGAGGATGCGGTCAAGGGCGCCGAGGACAAAATCAAGAACCTCTTCGGCAACTAAGTAAGTCCCAGCGAAGGCGGGAGATGCGACGTTTCTACAAGCAGGCCGCCGCCGCAAAGGCGGCGGGAGGGGCTGGCGCGTACGCCGTCTTGCTCGATGGCAAGCCGGTAAAAACGCCAGCCCGTCAGTCCCTGGAGGTCGAAAGCCGGCCGCTCGCCGAGGCGATTGCCGCGGAGTGGCAATCCCAGGATGAGGATATACGGCCCGAGAGCATGCCTTTGATGGGCCTGGTCTGCAGCGCCCTCGATTTGATCCCCAAGCAGCGGGACCGCGAGGTTGCGGAGTTAGCCTCCTATGGCGATACCGACATGCTGTGCTATCGCGCCGATCGCCCGGCGAGCTTGGTCGAGCGGCAGGCGGCGTGTTGGCAGCCTCTGCTCGATTGGGCGGCGCGGCATCTCGACGCGCCGCTGGAAGCTGTCACGGGGATTAGCCACCGGCCTCAGCCCCGGACTTCCCTGGCCGCGTTGCGCCGCGCCATCGAGGCGCACGACGATCTGCAGCTCGCCGCGCTCTCCCTGGCGGTGCGCGCCAGCGGCTCCCTGGTCATCGGGCTCAGTGTCAGCCACGGCGCGTTGACTTCCGCCGCGGCTTTCGAGGCCGCGGAGCTGGATTCTAGCTACGAGATCGAGCGCTGGGGCGAAGACTCGGAGGCCGAAAAGCGCCGCGCCGGCGTGCGTCAGGATATCGATGCCTCGGCGCGCCTCTTCGCCTTGCATGGCGGCCTTTAGAGGCGCTTCGGCCCTCCGCCGAGTTCATAGAGGAAGGTGAGCAGCACGTAGCGGGTGCCCTTGGCCACCGGCAGGGCTTCGTGCAGCAGCGAGCAGGAGAACACCACCGCGCCGCCGGGCCCGGTGTGATAGACCATGTCGCCATACTCGGGGAAGGTCACTCCACCGCCTTCGAAGTCGTCGTTGAGATTGAGGGTGAGCGCGAACTTGCGATGCTCGGTCTGCGGCGTCGAGTTATCGCGATGCGGACGAAAGTAGTCGCCGCGCCCGGCGATGTAGCCGCCGACCCTGAAAGCCTGCATGCTCCCCGTCTTGAAATGGAAGGCCTTGTAGGCTTCCGGCGCGATCCGCCGCATCACCAGCTGCTCGAGCTTTTGGTTCTTGGCCGGCGGCACGAAGTGATCCTGCCGGCGCTTCAGATCGAAATCGATGGCGCGGCCCTTGTCCGGCGCGGCCTCTGCGGTGCGGACATAGCCTTCGCGATGTTCTCGGCCCCAGTCCGCGATCAACTCGTCGCAGAGCGCGCGATCGAGGACATTGGGAATGATCAGCACCGGAGCGGGGCCCACTGCGGGCAGGCTGGGGAGCTCCAGAGCGGCGAGCTTTTCGGCCTCCAGCCCGGCCGCGAAGCTTTCCAGCACACGCTGATTGCGGTCCGTGATGACACAGACTCCGGGGCCGCCGTAGGCCTTTGTAATTTGTCCACTGGGATCGGCGAAGAGTCTGACCGGACTGTCCTGCGGCAAAGGCGGCAGGTCTTCGGGCGCGCAGTGGAACAGCGCCGTCGGCTGAAAGCCGCGCTCCGCCAGCTCGGCGAGCCGCCGCAGACAGGCCGCCGCCTGGACGGGCGGGCCGGCAACGAAGAGTACGCCCGCGTTGCCCAGGTAGCTGTCGTAGTAGGCCCCCATCTTTCCGCCCGTGCTAGGCAGCAGGAAGTTGGGTGCGCGGTCACCGCGCAGATAGGCCGGCCGGCCTGTCGAATGCATCGTCATCCATCCGCAACTATTGGACGGAATTGGGTGACATGGCCGGCGCGGCTTTGCAAGACTTGCCGCGGCGGCGCCGGAAGCTTTATCTCTAGGCCATGGAACATCTCGATCCGCCGGATTTGGAGACTTGGGAGGCGCGCCGTCTCTGGTTCGAAACATTGGAGGCCGAGGCCGCGCGGGCCGGCGCTCCGCGCCGCCTTTCGGAACAGGCCTGTGCGTTGGTGATTGAACTGCAAGCCGTATATTGCGCCGGCGCCTGGGCGGCGGCGGTGATTCTCGCCGGCGCGGTGGTCGAGATGCAGGCCGATAGGGTCGGCGGGCGTCTCGAGGCGAGCGGCGAGGATTTGCGCTGGCTGCGGCACAAGCGCAACAGCCTGATTCATGAAAGCCCGCAGGAGCCGAGTCTGACCATCGAGGATCAGTGGTCGCGGCGCGGCGTCTGGGAAGCCCACGCCAAGCGCGCCGTGAAGATCGTTTTCGAAGCCTTGTACCCGGAGGAAGTGAAGCTGGCTCATGGATGAGGAACGCCGCGCAATTCATGTCGTGATTACCGGACGGGTTCAGGGCGTTTGGTTTCGCGCCTGGACCGAGGAAATGGCCGCCGGGCTAGGCCTCGACGGTTGGGTGCGCAACCGCCGCGACGGCAGCGTCGAAGCCGTTTTCGCCGGCGCTCCACGAAGCCTGGAGATTATGGTCAAGGCCTGCTGGCAAGGCCCGCAGCTGGCCAAGGTGGCGAACGTGGCGGTCACGCCCGAGGCCGCGGACCCCGGTCCCGGCTTCAATACCGAAGAGACGGTCTAGCCTAGCGCGCGAAGACTTCGTCGAAGGCGCTGCGCAGGGCGACGTCGACGTCCGCCAGCGTTACCGGCAGGCCGAGATCGGCCAAGGAGGTGATGCCGTGCTCGGAAATGCCGCAGGGCACGATCCCGCCGTAGTGGGAAAGTTCCGGCTCGACGTTGAGCGCGATACCGTGATAGCTCACCCAGCGCCGAACGCGCACGCCGATGGCGGCGATCTTGTCCTCGCGGCCGCCGCCGCGCCGCACCCAAATGCCTACCCGGCCTTGTCGGCGTTCACCCTCGATGTTGAAACGCGCCAGCGCCCGGATGATCCATTCCTCTAGATCCTGGACGTAGGCTCGCAGGTCTGGCCCGCCCGGCGCGTGGCGTTTCAAGTCCAGCATGACGTAAGCTATGCGTTGGCCGGGGCCATGGTAGGTATACTGTCCGCCGCGCCCGCTTTTGAACACGGGGAAGCGCGGCTCGAGAAGATCTTCCGGCTGGGCGCTGGTGCCGGCGGTATAGAGCGGCGGATGCTCCAGCAGCCAGACGAGTTCGCCGGCACGTCCGGCATGGATATCCGCGACCCGCTGTTCCATGGCGGCGACGGCATCCGGGTAGGCTACGGGAGCGGATTCGATCCGCCACTCGAGCGGGAATTCTGAGGTTTTCCGGGCAGCGAGGCTCATGCAGCGGAAGATAGCGTGGCGCAGCCCTTCCCGCCAGGGCTTCGGCCTTGCACTCCCAGGTTCCTCCGGTCATCTTCGCAGGAAAGCTGGGCGCAGAAAAAGGATTGAGGAAGTTAATGGCTGAAGATCTGAAGGAAGCCGCGCTCTTTTATCACCGCCATCCGCGGCCGGGAAAACTGGAGGTCACCGCGACCAAGCCGCTGGGCAATCAGCGCGATCTGGCGTTGGCCTACACGCCGGGAGTTGCGGCCGCCTGCGAGGCCATCGTCGCGGATCCGAAGGAAGCGGCCAGCGTCACCGCGCGGCAGAACCTCGTGGCGGTGGTGACCAACGGTACGGCGGTTCTCGGGCTGGGGGCGATCGGCCCTCTGGCGGCCAAGCCGGTGATGGAAGGCAAGGCGGTCTTGTTCAAGAAGTTCGCCGGAATCGACGTCTTCGACATCGAGCTGGACGAGCTCGATCCCGACAAGCTGGTCGATATTATCTGTGCCCTGGAACCAACCTTCGGTGGTATCAACCTTGAGGATATCAAGGCGCCGGAGTGCTTCATCGTCGAGCGGGAATGCCGCAAGCGCATGGGCATACCGGTTTTCCACGATGACCAGCATGGCACGGCGATTATCGTCAACGCGGCGATCTACAACGGCCTGCGCCTGGTCGGCAAGGAAGTGCATGAGATCAAGGTTGTCGCCTCGGGCGCCGGCGCCGCTGCTCTTGCGTGTCTCGATCTGCTGGTTTCCCTCGGTGTGCCGCGCGAAAACATCTGGGTTACGGACATCGCCGGCGCGGTCTACGAGGGGCGGGTCGAGGAGATGGACCCCTACAAGGCGCGCTATGCGCAACGCACGGAGGCCCGCAGCCTCGACGACGTGATCGAAGGCGCGGACATCTTTCTCGGTTTGTCGGCGCCGGGGGTTCTGAAACCCTCGATGGTCAAAAAGATGGCGCGCGATCCGCTGATCATGGCGCTGGCCAACCCGACCCCGGAGATCATGCCGGAGGATGCGCGGGCAGCCCGCCCCGATGCGATCATTTGCACCGGCCGCTCGGACTACCCCAATCAGGTCAACAACGTACTCTGCTTCCCCTTCATTTTTCGCGGTGCCCTCGACGTTGGCGCGACCACGATCAATGAGGAGATGAAGCTGGCCTGCGTGCGCGCGATCGCAGACCTGGCCCATGCCGAGGTTTCCGAGGTGGTGGCCAAGGCGCATGGCGGCGACCAGACGGGCTTTGGCCGGGAGTATCTGATCCCCCGGCCGTTCGACCCCCGGCTGATTCTTGAGATCGCGCCCGCGGTCGCCAAGGCGGCGATGGAAAGCGGTGTCGCCAAGCTGCCGATCGCCGACCTGGATGCCTATAAGCAGTCGCTCGGCGAGTTTGTCTTCCGCTCCGGCCTCGTGATGAAGCCGGTCTTCGAACGCGCGCGAAAGGATCCCAAGCGCCTCTTCTTCGCGGAAGGCGAGGACGAGCGCGTGCTGCGCGCGGTTCAGGTTCTGGTCGACGAAGGCATCGCCAAGCCGCAGGTCTGCGCCCGGCCTAAGGTGCTGGAGTCGCGGCTGAAACGGCTTGGTTTGCGGCTTAAGGCAGGGGAGGATTTCGAGCTGGTCAATCCGCTCGAGGATCCCCGCTACAACGACTATTGGCAGCACTATCATAGCCTGGTGGAACGCCAGGGCGTGACGCCCGACGTCGCCCGGACCACCGTGCGGACAAATGCCACGGTAATCGGGGCGATGATGGTCAAGCGCGGCGATTCCGATGCCATGATCTGCGGCGTCGAGGGGCTCTATCACAAGCATCTGCGCCACATCTCGGACATTGTCGGCAAGACCGAGGGGGTGCACGATTTCTCCGCGATCAGCCTGGTCATTCTGCCCAGCGGTACCTACTTCCTCGCGGATACCTACGTGACCGAGGATCCGACGCCCGAGGAACTGGTCGAGATGACCTGTCTGGCGGCCCAGGCCGTGAAACGTTTCGGCATCGAACCCAAGATCGCTTTGCTCTCCCATTCCAACTTCGGCAGCTCGGGAGATGCCTCGGCGCAGAAAATGCGCGAGGCGATGCGGCTGCTGCATGAGCGTTATCCCGATCTCGAGGCCGAGGGAGAAATGCACGCCGACGCCGCGCTGTCAGAGCAGATTCGGCAGCATGTTTTCCCCAATTCCCATCTCAGCGGCTCGGCCAACTTGCTGATCCTGCCGACGCTGGATGCGGCGAACATCGCCTTCAACATGGTCAAGGTCCTGGGCGATGGCCTGCCGGTCGGTCCGATCCTGATCGGCGCCAAGCAGCCGGCGCATATCCTGACTCCTTCCGTCACTGCGCGTGGAATCGTCAACATGGCCGCGGTCGCGGTCGTCGAGGCCCAGGGGGCCGCCGCGATGGCGGAGGGCTGAAGCCCAGATGGTGGAGCCTCAAGTCGAGGAAAAAGCCGCCACACCTGAGGCCGAGGAGGACTCCGTCGGTCTCTCCAAGGAAGTCGTGCTGAACGTGCAGGAAGCGCTCGGCACCGCCGAACTGACTAGGGTGGAGGAGCTGGTTCAGCCCCTGCATCCCGCCGACATGGCGGATCTTCTGGAGAGCCTGACTTCCGAGGAGCGCGAGCTTCTGCTCAAGATCCACCGCGCGCAGCTGGAAGCCGAGGTGGTCAGCTACCTCGACGCGGGTCTGCGTGGCGAGGTCTGCCGCATTCTGGGGCCCAAGAAGGTCGCTGGTATCCTCAACCAGCTCGACAGCGACGATGCTTTGGAAATCTTCGAGGACCTGCCGGAGGATCTGGAGCAGAAAATCCTCTCCCGGGTGCCGGCGACGATTCGCAGGTTGCTGCAGGAAGGCCTGACCTTCCCGGAGGATTCCGCCGGCCGCTTGATGCAGCGCGAGATCGTCGTGGTGCCGCAGATCTGGAGCGTCGGCGAGACCATCGACTACATGCGCAGCCAGAAGCGCAATCTGCCGCACGATTTCTACGATCTTTACGTGGTCGATCCCCGCTACAAGCCGGTCGGCAAGGTTCCGCTGAGCCGGGTGCTGCGCAACAAGCGGCCGGTCAAGATTCTCGACGTCATGGATACGGATTTCTATCCGGTGCCGGTGTCCATGGATCAGGAAGAGGTGGCTTACATTTTCCGCCAGTACGGCATCGTTTCCACGCCGGTGGTGGATGACGCGGGGCGCCTGGTTGGCGTGGTCACGGTCGATGACGTGGTGCACGTCATCGATGAGGAGGCCGAGGAGGATATCCTCAAGCTGGCTGGCGTGACCGAAACCTCGATCTACGCCGACGTGCTGCAGACTACGCGCTCGCGCTTCGTCTGGTTGCTGGTCAACCTGGGCACGGCGGTCTTGGCATCGCTGGTGATTGGGCTGTTCGGCGCCACTATCGAGCAGCAGGTGGCCTTGGCGATCCTGATGCCGATTGTCGCTTCCATGGGCGGAAACGCGGGGACCCAGACGCTGACCGTCGCGGTGCGCGCCATCGCGATGAAGGATCTGACCGGCGCCGCCGCCAGCCGCTTCGTCAGCAAGGAGCTGCTGGTTGGCTTGATCAATGGACTGCTGTTTGCCGTGATCACCGGCGGCGTCGCCTTGTTCTGGTTCGGTCAGCCCTTGCTCGGCGTTGTCATCGCCGCGGCCATGGTGGTGAATATGCTGGTCGCGGGCCTGGCGGGGACTTTGATTCCCCTGGGGTTGGAGCGTATCGGGGTCGATCCGGCGATCGCTTCCTCTGTGTTCTTGACGACGATGACCGACGTCATCGGGTTTTTCGCCTTTCTGGGCCTGGCGGCCCTGGTCCTGCTATGAGCGAAACCATGAAAGACTCCGGCTTTTCAGGAAACCCCCTCGATCCCGCGGCTGTGTCGGCTTACGCGCGCGACGGCGCGATCTGCCTGCGCGGCGCGATAGCGGCGCCTTGGATCGAGCGTCTGCGCGCCGGCATGGAGCGTAATCTGCGCGAGCCGGGTCCCTATACCCGCGGCTATACCGCCGATGGCAAGCCGGGGCGCTTCTTCGGCGACTACTGCAACTGGCAGCGGATCCCGGAGTATTACGATTTCTTCGCGGAATCGGGCGCCGGCGCCCTGGCCGCGGCGCTGATGCGATCGAAGACGGCCCGCATTTTCCATGAGCATGTCCTGATCAAGGAGCCGGGCACCGAGGAGCGCACGCCCTGGCACCACGACCAGCCCTATTACTGCGTCGACGGCAAGCAGGTGATCAGCTTTTTGGATTCCGCTCGATCCCGTGCCCAAGGACATCTGCGCCGAATTCATCGCCGGGTCCCATGCCTGGGGCCGCTGGTTCCGGCCGACCAAGTTCGTTGGCGTGGACTATCCTCATGAAGACGACCGCCTGGAAACCACGCCGGATATCGAGGCGGCGCGGGAGGACTACGACATCCGGAGCTGGAGTCTGGAGCCGGGGGATTTGATCGCGTTTCATTTTCTGACCCTGCACGGCGCTCCGGCCAATCCATCGCAAGGCCGCCGCCGGGCCTTCGCCGCCCGCTGGCTCGGCGACGATGCGGTCTATGCCGCGCGCGGTGGAGAGGTTTCCCCGCCTTTTCCAGAGATCGTCGGCAAGCTCGATCAGGGCGCGACGCTGCCGGAAGATCTTTTCCCCGTGATCTTTCCACGCGCCACGGCCGTCGCCGGCAAGCAGGATGGGAGAAATAGCTGATGTATCGTCTTTACTGGGCGCCGGATACCGGCGCGCTGGCTCCGCAGATCCTGCTTGAGGAATGCGGCGCCGACTATGAAATTCAGGAAGTGCACCGCGGCGCGGACGGCTTCGCCGATCCCGATTTTCTAAGGCGCAACCCTCTCGGCAAGCTTCCCGCACTGCAATTGGCCGACGGCACGGTGATGGCGGAGTCCGCGGCGATCGCGCTGCAAATCTGCGACGAGCATCCCGCAGCCGGGCTGTTGCCCGCGGCGGGCAGCGCGGCGCGGGCCATGGTTTATCAGTGCATTCTGTTTTGCGCGGCGGAAATCTATCCCGCCGATCTGCGCTACTTCTATAGCCATCGCATCGCGGGGGCGGAAGCTGCGGAGGCCGTCAAGGCCCAGGGACTGCGGGACATGGAACGGCTGTTCGACCACGCCGCGGCGCACATGGTGCAAGGACCTTACGTCCTCGGTGAGAGCTTCTCGGCAGCGGATGTCTACCTCTTCATGCTGCTCAACTGGCATCCGGACAGCGCAGGCTACCTACACAGCAGGCCGAAGCTTCGTGACCTCTGGGAGAGGTTACGCCAGCGGCCCTCCGTCGAACGCATCTGGCATATGAACTTCCCCGGCTAGCTGGCCATGTACCCGTGCTGCAGGGCGGCGCCAGAAGTTGACGTTTACGTAAACTGATTGTAGAGTTTTCGCCGCACGATGCCCCAGCGAGAGGTCGCCTCCTCATGGAGAAGCCCCTGACGATCCGCGAAATGCAGCAGCGCTTTGGCGTGACCGCGCGCACCCTGCGTTTCTATGAGGAAGAGGGGATGATCGCGCCGCTGCGCGAGGGCCAGCGCCGGCTTTACCGCCGTGGCGAGCAGATCAAGATGAAGCTGATCCTGCGCGGCCGCAATCTGGGCTTTTCCCTCGCCGAAGTGCGCAAGATCATGGAGCTCTACGATGCCGAGCCCGGCGAGCTTGGGCAGATCGACTACCTGATCGAGCGGATCGAAGTACGCCGCGCCGAGCTATTGGAAAAACGCCAGCAGATCGACGACGTGCTGAGCGAACTCGATGGCTTGGAGGCGACCTGCCGCGCCGACCGGGAAGGACTGCTTGGCAAGCGGGAGAGCGACCTGCGTAGACAAAGGGCCGGGTGATGGCTTTCGAACCCCTGGATGCCAATTACGAGTCGAAGGTGCGGGCTTCCTTCGCGCGGCAAGGAATCATGGATACGCTCGGCGCGCGGCTGACGCGCGTGACGCCGGGCGAGGTTGAGATCGAAGTCGATCACGCACCGGGGCTGACACAGCAGCACGGCTTCTTTCATGCCGGAGTCACCAGCACAATCGCGGATTCCGCCGGCGGCTACGCGGCCTTCAGCTTGTTTCCAGAGAACAGCTCGGTCTTGACCGTGGAATTCAAAATCAATCTGGTGGCGCCGGCCGCGGGGGAGCGTCTGCGCGCCCATGGCCGGGTTATCAAGCCGGGCCGTACCCTGACCCTCTGCGAGGTCGAGACCTACGCGATCAAGGACGGCGCGGAAAAGCTCTGCGCCAAGATGCAAATGACCCTGATGCGCCTCGATGGCCGCTCCGACGAACCGGAGGCCGCGCCCGCCGGCTGAGGCGATTGCAGACCGATAACGGACAGATGACGAAACAGGTGGAACGATGATCCCGAATCAATATCCCAGCCTCGACTTCGAACTCGGCGAGACCGCCGACATGCTGCGCGACACCGTGATGTCCTTCGCCGGGGAAAAGATCGCGCCCCTTGCCGCGAAAATCGACAGCGAGGACTGGTTCCCCAGGGAACTCTGGCCGCAGATGGGCGAGCTCGGTCTGCACGGCATCACCGTCGAGGAAGGCTATGGCGGCGCCGGGCTCGGCTATCTGGAACACTGCATCGCGATGGAGGAGGTCAGCCGCGCCAGCGCCTCGGTGGGCCTCAGCTACGGCGCCCATTCGAACCTCTGCATCAACCAGATTCGCCGCAACGGGAGCGAAGCGCAGAAGCAGAAATACCTGCCGAAACTGATTTCCGGCGAGCACGTGGGCGCCTTGGCGATGAGCGAACCGGGCGCAGGCTCCGACGTCGTCTCGATGACGACCAAGGCGGAGAAGAAGGGCGACCGCTACGTCCTCAACGGGCGCAAGTTCTGGATCACCAACTGCACCGAAGCCGATACCCTGGTCATCTATGCCAAGACCGATCCCGACGCGGGGTCGCGCGGCATCACGGCCTTCCTGGTCGAGAAGGACTTCCCCGGTTTTTCGGTTGCGCAGAAGCTCGACAAGCTGGGCATGCGCGGCTCGCCGACGGGCGAGCTGGTTTTCGAGGACTGCGAAGTCCCCGAGGAGAACATTCTTGGCGAACTCAACAAGGGCGTGAACGTTCTGATGAGCGGGCTCGACTACGAGCGCGCGGTGCTGGCCGCCGGTTCGCTCGGCATCATGGATGCCTGTATGGACCTGGTCCTGCCCTATATCCACGAGCGCAAGCAGTTCGGCAAATCGATCGGCGAATTCCAACTGATGCAGGGCAAGATCGCGGATATGTACACCACGATGAATGCCTGCAAGGCCTACGTTTATGCCGTCGCCAAGGCCTGCGACCGTGGTCAGACCACCCGCAAGGACGCGGCTGGCGCCATCCTCTACGCAGCGGAGAAGGCGACCTGGATGGCCCTGGAAGCAATCCAGTCTCTCGGCGGGATGGGCTATATCAACGAGAGTCCCGCCGGGCGTTTGCTGCGCGATGCCAAGCTCTATGAGATCGGCGCCGGGACCAGCGAGATTCGCCGCATGCTGATCGGGCGCGAACTCTTCGAGGAGACGCGCTGAACCATGCCGACGGCTCTGGTCACAGGCTCCAATCGTGGCATCGGTCTTGCCTTCGTCGAATCCCTGGCGGCGGACGGCTGGCGGGTGCATGCCTGCTGCCGCAATCCGGACAAGGCCGGGGGGCTCAAGCAAATCGAAGGCGACGTGCTGCGGCATCGGCTCGACGTGACCGATGGCCTGCGGGTCGCCTCCTTCGCGCGCGAGCTGCGCGAGGACGAGGAGGGAATCGACCTGCTGATCAATAACGCCGGCATCGATGGCGGCTGGGGCAGCTTCGGTAAGACCGACTACGACGACTGGCTCGATGCGCTGCGCATCAATACCCTGGCGCCGATGCGCATGGCCGAGCGTTTCGTCGATCATGTCGCGCGCAGCGAGCGTCGCACCATCGTCAACATCAGCTCGAAGATGGGATCGATGGGCGGGCTCGCTTCCAGCGATTCCCATATCTATCGTTCGACCAAGGCCGCGCTGAACATGGTTACCAGGTGCCTGTCTCTGGAGTTGCAGCGGCGCGGGATATTGGTGGTTTCGCTGCATCCCGGTCATGTCCATACGGAGATGGGCGGCGCGGACGCTCCGGTCGCGCCGGCGGACTCCGTCGCTGGTATGCGCCAGGTAATCGACGGGCTGACGCCGGACAAAAGCGGCGGGTTCTATAGCTACAGCGGCGAAGAACTGCCGTGGTGAGAAACGCACAGGATTAGGGGAGAAGGCAGCCATGCTGCTGAACGAAGAACAACGGATGATCCGCGACACGGCACGGCAGTTCGCCAGCGAGCAGCTGGCCCCATTCGCGGCGGAACGCGACCGGGAATCGCGCTTCCCAGAAGAAGAGTTGAAAGCGCTCGGCGCGCTGGGCTTCATGGGCTTGATGGTACCGGAGACCTATCATGGCGCCGGCGCGGACAATGTCTCCAACGCGCTGGCGCTGATCGAGATCGCCGCCGGAGACGGTGCCTGTTCGAGCATCGTCGCCGTCCACAACTCGGTCGGCTGTTTGCCGATCCTGCGCTTTGGAACCGAAGACCAGAAAGAGCGTTTCCTGAAACCCATGGCGCGGGGAGAGATGCTCGGCGCCTTCTGCCTGACCGAACCGAGCGCCGGCTCCGATGCCTCGGCGATCAAGACGCGCGCGGTCAAAAAGGGCAACAAGTACGTGCTGAACGGCAGCAAGCAGTTCATCACCTCCGGCAGCCGCGCGGACGTCGCCATCGTCTTCGCGGTGACCGACCCGCAGGCTGGCAAGAAGGGTATCTCGGCCTTCATCGTTCCGACCGCTACGCCGGGCTACAAGGTGGCCTCGATCGAAAAGAAGCTCGGGCAGAAGGCCAGCGATACCTGCCAGATCGTCTTCGAGGACTGCGAGGTAACGCCGGACTTGTTGCTTGGCGAGGAGGGGCAGGGCTACAGAATCGCGCTGTCCAATCTGGAGGGCGGACGCATCGGCATCGGCGCCCAGGCCCTGGGCATGGCCCGCGCCGCCTATGAAGCCGCCGTCGCCTACGCCAAGGAGCGCGAGACCTTCGGCAAGGCGATCATCGAGCATCAGGCCGTGAATTTCCGCCTCGCCGACATGGCGACCAAGCTGCAAGCGGCCGAGCTGCTGATCCTGCATGCCGCCGAGTTGAAGGACGCCGGCAAGCCCTGCCTGACAGAAGCCTCGATGGCCAAGCTCTATGCTTCGGAGATTGCCGAGCAGGTCTGCTCCGACGCGATTCAGATTCACGGCGGCTACGGCTATCTCAACGACTATCCGGTCGAGCGCATCTACCGCGATGTGCGGGTGTGTCAGATCTACGAAGGCACCAGCGATGTGCAGCGCTTGGTCATCGGCCGCGCCATCGCGGCCGACTAGGGGGAGCTATGACAAAAAGCATCGAGTTCTATTTCGACTTTTCCAGCCCCTACAGCTATCTGGCCGCGCAGCAGATCGAGGCGCTCGGCGCGCGCCACGATGCCGAGGTGATCTGGCGGCCCTTCCTGCTCGGCGCCAGCTTCAAGGCGACTGGCATTCCACCGCTGGTCCAGGTGCCGTGGAAATCCGACTACGCCAAGGCCGACCTTGCCCGCGAAGCGCGGCGTATCGGAGTGCCCTACGCCTGGCCGGACCCCTTTCCTTTCATGTCGGTCGCCGCGGCGCGTGCCTTCTATTGGCTCGATACCCAGGACAAAGCGCGCGCGAAGCAGCTTGCCTTGGCAATGTTCCACCGTGCTTTCGGCGAAGGTGGCGACATCGCCCATGCCGGCGCGGTGACCGAGATCGCGGTGGCCGAGGGACATGACCGCGCCGCCGTCACAGCCGCGCTTCAGGACCCTGACATTAAGGAGCGGCTACGTCAGGAGACCGACGGCGCGCTGGCGCGCAAGGTGTTTGGGGCGCCCTTCGTCTTCGTCGGCGAGCAAGCCTTCTGGGGGCATGATCGCTTGCCCCAGGTCGAGGCTTGGCTCGAGACGGGCGGCTGGTGACACAGCCAATCCGATCCTCTACCCAGAAATTCATTATCAGCCAGGTGAGTGCATGAGCGTCCTGAAATCGAACATCTCTCCCCGTAGCGAGGAATTCCGGACCAATCATGCCGCGATGTCCAAGCTGGTCGGGGAACTGCGGGACAAGGTCGCCGAGGTCAAGCAGGGCGGTGGCGAGAAAGCGCGGGAGAAGCACTTGGCGCGGGGCAAGCTGCTGCCGCGTGAGCGGGTGCGCACGCTGCTTGATCCGGGCTCGCCCTTTCTTGAGCTGTCGCAGCTCGCCGCCTACGGCATGTACGAAGGGCAGGTGCCCTCCGCGGGCATGGTGACCGGTATCGGCCGGGTTTCCGGGCAGGAGTGCATGATCGTCGCCAACGATGCGACGGTGAAGGGCGGCACCTACTTCCCCATGACCGTGAAGAAGCATCTACGGGCGCAGGAGATCGCACTGCAGAACAATCTGCCTTGCATCTATCTGGTGGATTCCGGCGGTGCCAACCTGCCCAACCAGGACGAGGTCTTCCCCGACCGGGATCATTTCGGGCGCATCTTCTTTAATCAGGCTCAGATGTCGGCGCGGGGCATTCCTCAGGTCGCGGTGGTGATGGGATCCTGCACCGCCGGGGGCGCCTATGTCCCCGCGATGTCCGATGAGTCGATCATCGTCAGGAACCAGGGGACGATCTTTCTGGGTGGACCGCCCTTGGTGAAAGCGGCGACCGGCGAGGACGTGACGGCGGAGGAGCTCGGCGGCGCCGAGGTGCACAGCAAGATTTCCGGCGTCACCGATCACTTCGCGGCGAACGATGCCCACGCCTTGGCGACGGCGCGGCGGATCGTTGGAAACCTCAACCGTCACAAACCGGCGCAGCTCGATATCGCGGCGCCGCGCGAACCGCTCTATGACCCCGAGGAAATCTACGGCATCGTGCCGCCCGGCCTGAAGAAACCCTTCGATGTCAAAGAGGTGATTGCGCGTCTGGTCGACGGCAGCGAGTTCGATGAGTTCAAGGCGCTCTACGGCGCCACGCTGGTCACGGGCTTTGCGCGCATTCACGGTTATCCGGTTGGGATCGTCGCCAACAATGGGATCCTCTTTTCGGAATCGGCGCTCAAGGGCGCGCATTTCATCGAGCTCTGTTGTCAGCGGAAAATCCCGCTGATCTTTCTGCAGAACATCTCCGGCTTCATGGTTGGCAGGAAGTACGAGGCCGGTGGAATCGCCAAGGACGGCGCCAAGCTCGTTACCGCCGTCGCCTGCGCCTCCGTGCCCAAGTTCACGCTGATGATCGGCGGCTCCTTCGGGGCTGGTAACTACGGCATGTGCGGGCGCGCCTATTCGCCGCGGCTGCTGTGGATGTGGCCCAACGCCCGCATCTCGGTGATGGGCGGAGAGCAGGCCGCCTCCGTCCTGGCCACGGTGCGCCGGGATGGGCTCGAGGCGCAGGGCAAGTCCTGGAGCCAAGAAGAGGAAGCCGACTTTAAGCAACCGATCCTGGAGCAGTACGAGCATCAAGGGCATCCGGTCTACGCTTCGGCGCGGCTCTGGGACGATGGCATCGTCGATCCGCTGGACACGCGCCTGTCGCTGGCGATGGGCATTTCGATGGCGCTGAACGCGCCGATAGAGGAAACGCGCTTCGGCGTATTTAGGATGTGAACATGCAGCAGACACTCTTCATGCAAGAGGTCGGCGATAACGGTGTCGCGCGACTGACCCTGACGAGGCCCGAGGTCCACAACGCCTTCAACGAGCAACTGATCGGCGAGATGACGCAAGCCCTGCGGGGGTTGGATAGCGATCCGCGTGTCCGGGTGGTGATCTTGGCCGCCGAGGGGAAATCCTTTTCCGCCGGGGCCGACCTCAACTGGATGAAGTCCATGGCGGGGTACTCCGAGCAGGAAAACCTTGAGGACTCCCGGCAGCTTGCGGGACTGATGCGCACGCTCAACGATCTGAGCAAGCCGACCATCGCCTTGGTACAGGGCTCGGCCTTCGGCGGCGGGGTTGGGCTGGTTGCCTGCTGCGACATTGCCATCGCCGTGGAGAGCGCCAGGTTCGCGCTGACCGAGGTGAAACTCGGTCTGATCCCCTCGGTGATCTCGCCCTATGTCATCGCCGCGATCGGTCAGCGCGCGGCCCGGCGGTACTTCCTGACGGCCGAGCTCTTCTCCGCCGAGCAAGCCTGTGCGTTGGGGCTGGTCGACCGCGTCGTGGTTCCCGAGAATCTGGAGGCGGCGGGGGAGGAGCTGGCCGGGCTGCTCTTAAAAGCCGGTCCAGAAGCCCAGGCCGCGGCCAAGGATCTGATCTTCGCAGTGGCGGGTAAGACCGTCGATGACGACCTGGTCGAGGAGACCGCGCGGCGAATCGCCAAGATCCGGGTCAGCGCGGAAGGGCAGGAAGGGCTCTCCGCATTTTTCGAAAAGCGCCGGCCATCGTGGATTATCGGGGAATGAGCTTCATGAGCGGAGCCCGCAACCGCGCGGAACAACCATCACTCTGGAAAGCCTAGGCCATGTTCGAGTCTCTGCTGATCGCCAATCGAGGCGAGATCGCCTGTCGCATCATCCGCACGGCCAAGCGTTTGGGGATCCGAACCATCGCGGTCTATTCCGATGCCGACGCCGACGCGCAGCATGTCGAGATGGCGGATGTCGCCTATCGCATCGGCCCGGCCCCGGCGCGCGAGAGTTATCTCAATGTCGAGGCCGTGCTGGAAGCCGCTGCACTATCCCAAGCCTCCGCGGTGCATCCCGGTTATGGCTTCCTGTCCGAGAACGCGGCTTTTGCCGAGGCCTGCGCCAAAGCCGGTATCGTCTTCGTCGGGCCGCCGGTCGAGGCGATCCGTGCCATGGGCTCGAAGAGCGAGGCCAAGGCGATCATGGAGCGGGCCGGGGTGCCGCTGGTGCCCGGCTACCACGGCGCCGAGCAGGACCCGGCCTATCTGGCACAAGAAGCCGACAACATCGGCTATCCGGTATTGGTCAAGGCCTCGGCCGGCGGCGGTGGCAAGGGGATGCGCCGGGTCGACGCGCCTGGCGATTTCGCGGCCGCGCTGGAAGGCGCGCAACGCGAAGCGCAGGCCGCCTTCGGCGATTCCCAGGTCTTGATCGAGAAATACCTGACCAAGCCCCGGCATATCGAGATGCAGGTTTTCGCCGACGGCCAGGGTAAGGCGGTGCATCTCTTCGAACGCGACTGTTCGATTCAGCGCCGCCACCAGAAGGTGCTCGAGGAAGCGCCGGCGCCGGGTATGACCGCGGAGCACCGTGCCGAGATGGGGCGGGCCGCTGTTGAGGCGGCCAAGGCGATCGGCTATGTCGGCGCGGGGACGGTCGAGTTCATCGCCGAGGATGGCGCCTTCTATTTCATGGAAATGAACACCCGTTTGCAGGTCGAGCACCCGGTGACCGAGATGATCACCGGGCTCGATCTGGTCGAGTGGCAGCTTCGGGTTGCCGCTGGCGAGCCCTTGCCAAAAGAGCAGGACGAGATTTCGATCCAGGGCCATGCCATGGAGGCGCGGGTCTATGCCGAGGATCCGGAGCGCGATTTCCTGCCGTCGGTTGGCCGGATCGCGCACCTTCAGGCTCCGCGGGGAAGCCGTCGGGTGCGGGTCGATAGCGGCATTCGTGCCGGCGACGAGGTCAGCGTTCACTACGACCCGATGCTGGCCAAGCTGATCGTTTGGGGGGAAGACCGCGAACGCGCGCGGCTGGAGCTGCTGCGCGCGCTGCGGGACTATGAAGTCGTTGGCCCGAAAACCAATCTGGCGTTCCTGAGTCGCGTCGTGGGGCATCCGGCCTTCGCCGCGGCGGAACTCGATACCGGCTTTATTCCACGCTATGAGGACAGCCTCTTCCCGCCCGCCGAGGAGCCCGGGCCCGCCATCGTGGCGCTGGCCTGCCTGGCGGAGCTGTTGCGCGGGGAAGCCGAGGCGGCGCGGCGCGCGGCGCGCTCCAGCGATCCTCACTCTCCTTTCCATGCCACCAACGGCTGGCGCTTGAACATGGAGACCCGGCGCGAGCTGCGCTTCCGGCGCGCCGGCGAGGAGATCGCCGCGACGATCCACTACCGGGCGACCGGCTACGAGATCGAGGTTGGCGGCGAAAGGCTCAAGGTCTCCGGCCGCCGCGAAGCCGATGCAACGCTCTTCGTGGATATCGATGGCTGGCGCAGCCATGTCCGCGCCCTGTGGCAGGGGCCGCTGCTGACCCTGCTGTTGCCGGGACGGCAGTATGCCTTACAGATTCTCGAGCCGCTTTCCGAGATCGATGCCGGCGAGGATGCCGGAGGGTCGATGACCGCACCGATGCCCGGCAAGGTCATCCAGGTAAAGGTTGCTGCCGATCAGAAGGTCTCCGGGGGAAGCGCTCTGATGGTGCTCGAGGCGATGAAGATGGAGCACACCATCGCGGCGCCGGGCGACGGACGGGTTATCGCCGTGCATTATGGCGAGGGCGACCTGGTCGACGAAGGCGCCACACTGCTTGAATTCGAATTGGAGGAGGCCGGTGATGACGCTGCCTAAGCGGGTGCGCATGGTCGAGGTCGGACCGCGCGACGGTCTGCAGAACGAGCAAGAAATCCTGCCGCTTGAGGTCAAGGTCGAGCTGATCGACCGCTTGTCCGCCGCGGGCCTGCCGGCGATCGAAGCCGGCGCCTTCGTCAGCCCGAAGTGGGTTCCGCAGATGGCCGACAGCGGCGAGGTGCTGGCCCGCATCGCCAAGCGGGCTGGAACCGACTATCC
>CALNZX010000001.1:140000-931354 GCA_942491105.1 uncultured Alphaproteobacteria bacterium
CGCGCATCTCGCGCGGCATATTCCGGCGCAGCCACCAATAGTCGCGCTTCTGCGCGGTTGCCGGTGAAACCAGCAGGAAGCGTTCTTCATCGAGGCGAGCGACGGTCAGATCCGATTCGATGCCGCCTCGCTCGTTCAGAAGCAGTGTGTAGACGACGCCCCCCGGTTCGATATCGACGCGATTCGAGCTTACGTGCTCGAGTGCGGCCACTGCGTCCGGTCCCTGCACGAGAAACTTGGCGAACGCGGTCATATCGAAGATCGCCAGGTCCTCTCTCGTAGCCCGGTGTTCGGCGGCGTGCTGTACAAACCATGCGGGCCGACCGAAGCTGTAGTCGTATTCCGGTTTTCTGCCCGGCTTGCCGAAGAAATCTGGGCGTTCCCAACCCGCAGCCTCCCCGAAGCCGGCGCCGAGTTCCGCCCAACGCTCATGTAGTGGTGAACGCCGAACGTCGCGTGCCGTGTCGTATTGACGGTAGGGCCAGTGGGTTGCGTATAGCAGGCCCAGCCCCTCCACCGTTCGATCGTGGAGGTAGTTCGAGTTGGAGTGGAACGGAAGCATTCGCCGCACGTCGACGTCGGAGAGGTCCATCGGCGGATGACCGTCGACGATCCAGTCGGCGAGCACCCGGCCTACACCGCCGGCGGATTGCACACCGATCGAGTTGAAACCGCAGGCGACGAAGTACCCGGGTAGCTCGGGCATTTCCCCGAGAAGGTAGCGGTCGTCCGGCGTGAAGCTCTCTGGGCCATTGAAGAACAATTGAATACCGGCTTCACCAATCACTGGCACCCGTTCCATCGCTTGTTCGAACTGCGGGGCAAGATGATCCCAGTCCTCCGGCAGTTGGATGAAGGAGGCATCGCCCGGTAGGTCGTCCAAGCACCAGGGTTTGGCGGTGGGCTCGAACATACCGACCAGGAGCTTGCCGGCATCCTCCTTGAAGTAAATCGAGTGGTCGGGGTCGCGCAATACCGGCAACTCGCCGGGCGCCTCCGGGAGATTCTCGGTGACCACATAAAAATGTTCAGCCGCGTGCAACGGGATGTCGAGTCCAGCCATGGCACCGAGTTTGCGGCCCCACATACCGGCACAGTTGACCACGATTTTTGTCTCGACGAAGCCCTCGTCCGTTTCCACTCCGGAAACGCGTCCCGCAGTGCGTTGGATGCCGCGCACGGGCGTTTTCTCGCAGATCTTCACTCCCTTCAGGCGTGCCCCTTTCGCCAGTGACTGGGTGAGATCCGTCGGGTTGATCTGCCCATCATTTGGCAGCCAGATGGCGCCGCGGACGCCGTCGGTCTCCACCAGTGGCCAGCGCTCCCGGACCTCGGCAGGCGAGATCAGATGGGTTTCCAATCCGAAACACTTGGCAGTGGAGTGGGCGCGACGGATTTCGTCCCAGCGCCCGTCAGAGCTTGCCATTATGATTGAGCCTCGCTGCAGGAAGCCGGTGTCTAGCCCGGTTTCCTCGGCAAGATGGCTGTAGAGTTCAGTGCTGTACTGCGCAAGCCGGGTTAGGTTCGGAGTAGCGCGAAGCTGACCTACGAGACCGGCGGCGTGCCAGGTCGTGCCGCTTGTAAGCTGGTCTCTTTCCAATAGCAGTACGTCTTTCCACCCGCGATGGCCGAGATGGTAGGCTACTGAGCAACCAACGACGCCGCCGCCGATGACGACGACTTGAGCGCTTTGCGGCAGGGATTGCGCCAACTTCCTTATCCTCCTGTTTTGCAGCGCTAGCCGAGCCGGCAGCCTGTAGGCATCGCGCGCGATGGTTCATTTTTCCTCTCACCCGGCCGACGAGAATTCAAGATAATGAATCTATATATGTAAATTTCACTTTGATTTCGTAGGCGGGAATCACTAATATAATTAGTGTGTTAAGGACATTTTGGTCGTTGCGTGGAAGGCTTCGTCAGGGCCGGATGTAACTTCATGCAAGCTAAAAAACGCTCAGCTAGTGAAATTGTCAACAGCAATTCATCTTCATGGAATCTGTCTTGACAGGATCACTGGGCCGCTCTAGGAGAGGATGCTTGAAACATGAATTTGAGCCAGTAGGACTACGGAAGCCGGTATGAACGAGGCGGCAGAGACACTCGATGATCCATCTCGCTACGAGGTGGGGGATGCAATCCGGACGTTGCGCAAGCTGCAGCAAAAGTCGCTGAAGCAGTTGGCTGCGGAATCGGGCCTCTCGACAGGTTTCCTGAGCCAGGTCGAGCGCAACATCTCGAGCCCATCAATCAAGGCGCTGCATGCCATCAGCCGGGGGCTGGGTGTGAATATCACTTGGTTCTTCGGTGCTTCAGGCGACAACGCCCGTAAGGACTACATTGTGCGTCGTTCCGAATGGCGTGAGTTGCGATTCGAGTCGGGAATTACGGATTATTTGTTGTCGCAGCGCGACGACTCGCAGTTGGAGCTGCTCTGGTGTCAGTTCGAGCCTGGCTCGACCAGCGGAGACGAGCCCTATAGCCACAAAGGTGAGGAAGCCGGCGTCGTAGTCCGTGGTGAGTTCGCGATCATGATCGACGACACTTGGCACGTTCTCTCAACCGGTGACAGCTTCTCCTTTCCTAGCCACCTGCCGCACAAATACATGAACCCTGGCCGCCGGATGGCCGAGGTTGTGTGGGCAGTCACACCATCCACCTACTGATCGAGACGGGGCAGGATAGATGCGCGAGTACTCAACCGCCTGCCAACGGTTTCGCAGTGCAATTCAAGGAGCAAATACACATGACTGACGCACGACTGGTTGCAGGCCAACCTTGGCCGGTGATCCATATGGACGCCGATCAGGTCATCCGCGATGACGAGCGGCCTTGGGTCGAAATGAAGGGGCTAGGCTACAATGGGTCTTATATCAAAGTCTTGTACGCCGATCCCGAGACCAACACCGTAGCGTTTCTCTATGACATGGCGCCGGGCCAGGCGTTCCCGATCCATGAGCACCGTTGCCGCGTGCTCGCGTACACCCTTGAAGGCGAGTGGTGGTATGACGAGCGAAAGACCCTGAACAAGGGCACTTATATTTTTGAGGAAGTCGGCTCGACTCATTTTCCTCAGAGCGGCGAAAAGGGTTTCAAGGCTTTTGTCGTGCTTCTTGGTAACCCTGGGGAGAAGGTGCTTATTCGCCGCCAGGATCCCGAGACGCTGGAAGTCGTCGACATCGATTTCGACTACTTCGTTAGCATGATGAACGGCGATGAAGATGGCGCTGAATAACAAAACAAGAAAAGACCGTCTTTGTTTAACGGGGATACCGAGACGGGCCACCCACACAGCTAATTGTTCCTATTGGCGTTCTGTGGCTGGCAACTACTGGTTAATGGCTTCAAACCTGGGAGATAAATCATGAACTATAAACGTTGCTTGCTTGCAGCAGTGTTCGGGGGTGTGCTCGCTAGCCTTCGTGGCTACCAGTGAGCACTCCACCGCCGCCGACGGCGAAACCTATACCCTGGATTTCGCGTCCTACAATGTTCCTAACGCCGCAGAGTCGCGGGCCACTCAGCAGTGGGCAAAGGACATCGAAGAAGCTACCGACGGCCGTGTTACCATCCGGTTCTTCTTTCAAGAGGCACTGCTAAGCGGGGCCGAGACCCTACATGGCGTGGCAGATGGGCGCGCCGACATGGGCTACATCGCCACCGCCTACTATCCGGCCGAGCTGGTTCTTTCCAACGTGGTGGGGGTTCCGTTCATCACCGACAATGCGGAAGCTCAAGCGCGGACATTCATGGACCTGTACGAGAATAACGAGGCGATGCGTCAGGAGTGGGAGTCCTTGGGCGTCAAGGTCCTCTCATGGACTCCTGTTCCGCCGAACATTGTGGCCTTGAAAGAGCCCTTAGACGGCTTGGAGGGTCTTGAAGGACGCAGGATCCGCGGCTATGGCTACGTCTCCGAGACCTTGGAACTCGTCGGCGTGAATTCGGTCGGCATCTCGCAGAGCGAGGTCTACGAAGCGCTCCAGCGGGGCCTCCTCGACGGAACGTCGGGAGCGTCGCTGGATATCGCAGTCAATCGTGGGTATCAGGAAGTCGCGCCGCACTTCGTAGATGTCAATTACGGCAACTACGCAATGACCGCGAACATCATTAACAAGCAGGTCTGGGACGAGATGCCCCAGGACATCCGGGATGCCATCAATCAGGCTACCGAGAATTACATTCAGACTTATCTAACCGCGCTTGAGGAACAAGAAGTAGCCGCCTGTAATCAACTATTGGAGGCCGGCGGCAACGTGACCCTCCTGGAAGCATCCGAAACCGAGGCCTGGAGTACGGAGGCGGTGCCACAGATTCGCCAACTCTGGGCGCAGCACGTCGCATCCTCAAAACCGGACGTGGACACGGACGCGTTCTATGAGGCCTATACATCAGCGCTAGGGCGGTATGAGGCCGAGTCCAGCTATGTTTCGGCGATGGCGCGCTGCGCGGCGAAGCAGTAAGCCAACCGAGGAAGGCACGATGGATCATGGCTAGCCAGCACCCGGTCGGGGGCCACCACGGCGCACTGCGCCGGGTGGTCTTCGCGGCAACCCAGGTGCTGGCTTTCCTAGCCGTCATCTGTATCGTCGTCGCGCTGGTGGCGACGGTGGCCGACGTGACGCGACGCAGCCTCAGCGGTCAGTCGGTCAAGGGCGTCATCGAGCTTGGCGAGGTGCTGATGGTCGCCATCGTGTTCCTGGGGCTCGGGTATGCGGAGTCCCGTGGGGCGCACGTATCCATGACAGCCGTGGTCCGGCGGATGCCGCCCAAGACAGCAGCCGTGCTGAATGTGCTGGGGCAGGTATTGATGATCTTCGTTGTCGGATGGATGGCTTTTGTTACGGCAGATCGAGCGATCGAGTCCGTTGCGGCTCAAGAATACCGTTTCGGACTCGTTCCTGTCCTGGTTTGGCCGGCTCGGATCGCGATCGCTGTCGGTTTGGCCGCATACGTCTTTACATTGATGTTCCGGCTATTGGACAGCATTCAGGTCGCACGCGACCTGCGCTCTGCGGATCGAGGAGAAGGGGCTGAGGAAGGCACTGGCGACCCGCCTCACCTTATGTAGTTGTCTTCAATCATTCGGATGGTGAGGTTTTGCTCATGGAGCCAGGAATCGTCGTAGCGATCGCGATGGTCGTGCTTATCGGGCTGCTCTTGCTCAACGTATCCGTCGCGATTTCCCTGGCGTCCAGTGGGATCATCGGCTTGGTGCTGCTGGATAGCGTCAACATGGCGAACAACGTCATTGCAGGCACGGCCTACACGGCGGTTGCTAAGGGGTCGCTGATCGTCGTGCCGATGTTTGTCCTGATGGGTATGCTGACGCTGTACAGCGGGATCGCGGAGCAGCTATTCGGCGTAGCCAGCCGTCTGTTTAGGAGGATTCCAGGCAGCCTCGGAGTGGCGACGATCTTCGCATCGGCCGGCTTCGGCGCCATAACTGGCTCCAGCTTGGCGACCATTGCAGCGCTCGGCCGAACGTGCATCACGGAGATGATGCGGCACGGCTATCAACGCTCGTTGGCTGCCGCCGCCGTGGCGGCGTCTGGAACGCTCGCGGTGCTGATCCCGCCCAGCATCATCCTGGTGCTGTACGGAGTAATCACTGGCGAATCCGTGGGTGCCTTGTTGATCGCAGGTATCGTACCCGGGGTGGTGTCAGCACTCATACTCAGCGCGACCTTCGTCCTACTTACCTGGCTCCGGCCTGCGCTTATCAACCATTCCAACGAGCGTGAGCTCGAGCTTGCTCTGGGGAAGACTAACCCGGACGGCGGGTCAACTGGGCAGTTGAGCTCGACTCCGCGGGATGAGAACGCCGGGACAGGCCGTGATAGCGGCGAACTTCTGAACCACGGGAGTCCGCGGCTGACGCCATGGTCTGTATCCCGTGCAATCCTCGGCGTTGTGGTGCTTTTTACGGTAGTGATCGGCGGAATCTACTCGGGTGTATTCACGCCCAGCGAGTCCGCCGCCATCGGAGCGTTTGCCGCGTTCATCCTGATTTGCGCCCAGTACGCGACACGACCGGCCAAGCTCCGTTCGAACCTGATCTCGGCGTTGCGGGAGACGGCGTCACTGAACTCGATGATCTTCTTCATCCTGGTTGGCGCCAGCATTTTCTCGTTCTTCTTGGTCAAGGCTGGAGTTCCGACCGCCCTGTCCGAATTTGCTCTCGGGCTACCGCTACCGGCGACCATTATTGTCATCTTGCTGCTTATTCTGCTGATCCCGGGCGGCATGTTCCTGGATCCGATCTCCCTGCTGGTGATTACCGTGCCGCTCGTTTACCAGCCGATCACGGATCTTGGGTTTAACGGGATTTGGCTCGGAATCCTGGTGGTAAAGCTCATTGAGCTCGGCATGATCACGCCGCCTGTAGGCATGAACGCTTATGTCACCGCAGGCACAACCCCAGGTCTGGAGGCCGAGGAGGTCTTCAGGGCTCTGTGGCCATTCTATCTAGCCGATGTTGCAATCGTGGCGGTTATCTTCATGATTCCGGAACTGGTAACCTGGCTACCCGAGCGCGCCGCAGCCTAGAGATATATCCGTGATTGGAAACTGCTGCCCCGCCTTTTGAAAGTGGCCCGGGGCTCCTTTTTTTATGTGCGTACGACCTCTAAACCTGAACCACCGCCTCGTTGGAAGTCCGGCCGGTCCAGAGCGCGCAGCGCTGCAGGATGCGGCGATGGACGGGGTGTTCGAGGGATCCGCGGTCATGCCCTAGAGCGTCATACGTCACTCGGCCGCCGCCGAGGTGGCGCGCCCAGAGCACGGGCTGTCCGCAGGCGCCGCCATTCAAGGCCGTGGCGCACAGCAGAGGGGTGACGTCCTCGGTGAGCGAAAGCGCGCTGAACACTTCGTCCTCAAGCTGGAACTCCGGAAGCCCCTCGATCAGGGGGTGGCTTTGCCGCTGCGGCGACACGGCGACCGGCCCGCGCGGCGGATGAAAAGACCGGCCCCAGGCCCACTGGCCGCCGAGCAGATCGCGCCAGCCCTCCCAGTCGTCGAAGCAGAGGCAGGCGGTATGCAGCCCGAAGAGGCCGCCGCCGCTCTCGACGTAGCCGCGCAGACCCTGGCGCGATTCCTCAGGCATGCGATAGGACCAGTCGGCCCGATAGGGCGCGTACTTCGGGTCGCCTTCCATACGCCAGCGCAGAGCCATCACGGTCACCAGATCGTAGCGTTCCCTGGCCAGGGACGCGATGCCGGCATCGATGTCCTCGGTCGCCTCGGAGTCGATCCCTGCCTCGGCCAGCAGGGCGATCAGGGCCTGGGTGTTGTCGGCGAAATCATGGCGGATCCCTCCGGTCAGGATGAGGTTGCGCACCGTCCTATTTCTCCGCCGCGCTCGGTGCCTTGCGGGGCATCTGCTTTTTCAGGCTGATGCCGACCCCGCCATCGACCAACAGATGCTGGCCATGAATGTAGGCGGCTTGCTCCGAGGCGAGGAAGGCAACCGCATTGGCTACGTCGGCGGCCTCGCCGATGCGGCCCGCCGGAACGCTGGCACCGCGGAAGGCGCGCACCTGGGGGTCCTGATAGATCGGGCTCGACATGCCGGAATCGATAAAGCCGGGCGCCACGGCATTGACCCGCACACCGCGTGGCGCCAGGGTCAAGGCGAGTTGCTCCGTCAACTTGGCGACCGCGGCCTTGCTGGCAGGGTAGGCGCCGGCGTCGGGACTGGTGGCGAAGGCATTGAGCGAGGTGATATTGACGATCGCGCCGCTGCCGCGCGCGGCCATGCGCTTGCCGACGCCTTGCGCCATGATAAAGGTGCCAACGAGATTGACGTCGAGCACCCTGCGAAAGTCAGCGGCGCTATGTTCGAGGAGATCGCCGAAGCGCACAATTCCGGCGTTGTTGACCAGCACGTCGGGGCAGGCGCCAAAGTCGTTCTCGAAGCGGTCGAGCAGAGCGGCGACAGCTGCCTCGTCGGTGACGTCGCAACCGTAGCCGCGCGCGCCTGCGATCTTGCCGGCCGCCGCTTCGGCCCCGGCGGAGTCGATATCGATCAGGGCGACGCCCATGTCGTCCTTGGCCAGGCGTTCGGCGATGGCGAGGCCGAGGCCTCCGGCGGCGCCCGTCACCAGGGCGGTCTTCTGCGTGGCGGTCATGCTACGGCGTTCTCCGTTTTAGCGTGGGTTCTTAGGGGTCTTGACGACGTAGGTCTTGGCCTCGGGCTGGTAGTAGAGGCGCTCGGGCTTGTATGCGCCATTAACGACGGTAATGCCGAGAGTGCCTTCCTCCAGCGCCTGGAAGCCGTGGATGTCGGCGGGCGGCGCGACGATGGCCAGATCGCCAGGGCCCATGACGCTTTCTTCTAGGGTTTCGAGCTCGGCAAAACCCTCGACCGCTCCGTCGTCGGCGCGCCGGTAGATGCTATGCCGTACCTTGCCGCGATAGACGCAGAAACCTTCCCAGACTCCATGATCGTGCGGCGGCACGGCGCGATCGTGAGGCACTTCGAACAACAGAATCGACAGCGCGCCGTCGAAATAGAGATAGCTGGAAAAGGCCACGTTGTTGCCCTGCCGGGGAACTCCGAGATCTAGCAAATCCGCGCGCTGCGCCAAGGCACCGAGCGGGATCTTAAGAGCCGCGGTTAAGGCTTGCCGATCGTCGCCGTGGCTCTCCACGGCCTCGATAATCGCTTGGGCGCAGGCCCGCACCGTGATTTCCGTCATGGCTGATATCGCTCCTCGTTTTCGCACGCGCTCTTGACAGCGCGCTGTCCCATGGACAGTGATGCTGCCCTTGTTCGCGGGGTGGTATTGCCTCGGCCAGAGCAGTTTCCCCGGCGCCGCGGTTCTCCGCAAGGCGCCCGAAAAAGTGTCGAGAAAGGCTTGAAGCGGCAATGAATGGAATAAAGTCTGCGGCGGTGATCGACGTTCATGCGCATGTGCGTCTGAATGCCACCAATGGGGCGGCGGGCCGCCATGGCCCCGAGTTCGGCGAGGACGCCGACGGGACTCCCTGGTACCGGGTCGGAAACTACAAGCTGGTCGGCGTGCGCCATAAGGCGAGCCCCTTTACCGACCCTGGGCTGCGTCTTGCGCGCATGGACAAGGACGGTATCGATTTTCAGGTGCTCTCGCCGAGCCCCTTGACCTACTTCCATCATATCGACACGGCCGAGGCGATAGCCTTCTGCCGCAAGCATAACGACGCCTGCGCCGAGCTGGTGCGGACCTATCCCGAGCGCCTGGGCGGCCTTGCGGCGCTGCCGATGCAGGACCCGATCGCGGCGCGCGATGAACTGCAGCGCGCCGTCGGCGAGCTCGGTCTCTGGGGCGCGGCGACCGGCACGGAGTTTTCCCATCCTCTGCACAGCGAGGCCATGGACTCCCTCTACGAGGCCTTCGTTGAGTTGAATGTACCCTTGTTCCTGCATCCCGCGCCCTCGGGCATCGATGGCCCTCCGGGCGATCCCAATCTGAAGCGCTTCGATCTCGACGTCATCATCGGCTTCGCGGCGCAGGAATCCATTGCCGTCGCGACTCTGATTTTCGGCGGCGTGCTCGACCGTCATCCCGATCTGGATATCTGGATCAGCCACGGCGGCGGCGGAACGCCGATGCTGGCCGGACGTCTGGCGCAGGCCGCGCAGAAGCGGCCCTGGGCGAGCGAGGCGATCAAGAAGGACGGCGCCTTCGAGGAGGCGCTGACCAAGCTGTGGTACGACGCCCATGTCACCGACCCTGCCGCGCTGGCGCTGCTGCGCAAGTGGGTCGGCGACGACCGCATCGTCTATGGCACCAACTTCGCCGGCTGGGATCAGCCGGAGGAGGGGGCGCACGGAGAGATCGCCCCGGCCTGGGCGGACAACGCGCGACGCCTGCTGCGCAAGGCCTGATTTCATTCTTCGCTATCCCGGGCAGGGCGGACTCCGCCGAACTGGGACCAGGTCGAGGCGACCTGCCAGCCGGCGTCGACAACCAGGTTGACGCCGGTGATGGCCGAGGCGCGCTCGGAGGCGAGAAACTCGATGGCTTCGGCGACCTCGTTCGGCTGGACGATTCTGCCGAGCGCTGTGAAGTCTCCGGGATCGGCCGCATAGCGCTTGCTTTGCAGACGCTTGGCGACGCGCGGCACCAGGGTGGAGCCGGGCGACACGGCATTCACTCGAATGCCGCTGCGGCCCCATTCGCCCGCGAGGTTCTTGGTCATGTGGACGACGCCGGCCTTGCTGACGCCGTAAGCTTCCGCCGGCATGGAACCGAGCGCGGCGATCGAGGCGATGTTGACGATGCTGCCGCGCCGCCGGCGCAGCATGGCCTTGCCGAAGCTGCGGTTGGCGAGGAAGCTGCCGGTCAGATTGGTCCGTAGAATGCGTTCCCAGACCTCGGTCTCCAGTTCCTCCGTTGGCACGATGTCCTGGAAGACGGCGGCGGCAACCACCAGCGCCGAGACCGGACCGAGTTCCTGCTCAATCCTTTCGGCGAGAGCGGCGATGGAGTCTTCGTTGGAGATATCGGCCTCGAAGCCCACGGATCCGAGATCGGCGGCAACGCGCTCGGCGGCTGCGGTATCCTTGTCGGCAATCGCGGTCTGCCAGCCGCGCGCCCGCATCAGCCGCGCCGTGGCCTCGCCGATTCCATTGCCGCCGCCGAGTATGACCGCCAGGCCGTTTTCCATCGCCGTGCTCATGCCTGCCGCTCCTGTTCGATTGTCCCGCTTTTCGCGCTCCGCGTTTCGATGATACCTTCCCGGCCCGCTGCCCTGGGGCCGCGACAGAAAACGAGGAGCGAGCATGGTTCTGCAGAGTTTGCCGGAAGAAGAACGCGCGGCGGAGCAAGCTTGGCCATTATCGCTTTCCTACTACACGGTCCCGGAGCTGGATGCGCTGCAGGTTGTTGCTGTCGCGGCGGAGAACGGCTGCCGTCATGTCGGGCTGCGTCTGCTCGGCGGGCAGCCCGGCGGCAGCGAAATGCCGCTGATGCAGGAAGCGGCGTTGCGGCGGCAACTCCTGGCGGAGATGGCGGCCCGGGACGTGAGCGCGCTGGACGCCAATACCGCGCGGATGATTCCGCAAACCCGGATCGAGGATTTCCTGCCTTTTCTCGATGTTGCCGCCGAGCTCGGCGCGAAACACGTACTGACCACCCTGGACGATCCCGAGGAGGCGCGGGCGCTGGAGAACTTCACGCGCCTCTGCGTGGCTGCCGCGGAGCGGGGCCTGACCATCGATATCGAGTTCGTGCCCTGGCTGAGCATTCGCGATGTCAAAGGCGCGGCCGCGTTCCTGCGCCGCTGCAACCAGCCGGCCGCGGGTATCGCTCTGGACGCGCTGCACTTCTATAGGTCCGGCAGCAGCCTGCGGGATCTGGCCGGCCTTCCGGCCGCGTGGTTTCGCTATCTGCAACTCTGCGATGCTCCTCTGCGCGAACAGGCGCCGGATCGCGACGCCCTGATCCATGAAGCCGTGCAGGAGCGCCTGTTGCCGGGGGAGGGGGATATCGACCTCGCCGGCTTGCTGCGTGTCTTTTCCGCGGGGCGGCCCGTGGCGTTGGAAATACCGCAAAGCGAAGTGGCAAAAACCATGCCGGCCGCCGCGCGCGTCGCCAAGGCGGTGGAGGCGACGCGGGCGCTGCTCCAGAGCATCTGATGCGCCGGCGGGCGGCTTAGCGTTTTTGGGCCACGTCTTGGACGCAGACCCGTTTCATGACCCGGCGCTCATGGGCCATGCCATAGTTGGCGACACCGCGGTGCATGAGGCAGCGGTTGTCCCAAATCATCACATCGCCTGGCCGCCAAACATGCGAGTAGACGAAGGGCGGCTGAGTCGACTGCTCCTGTAGCCGCGCCAAACGCCAGCGGCCTTCCTCGATCGGCAGGTCTTCGATGTGAGAGGCGTACATACCGATATAGAGACAAGGCTGGCCGGTTTCGGCGTGCGGGCGAACGATCGGATGCGCAACAGGCGGCGCGGCGCGCTTCTGGGTTTCGCTGGGCGGGGGGTTGTCCAGGCTCTGGCGCATGAACTCCAGGCTGTGCACGGCGCGCTTGCCTTCGATCCTTTGCTTGATGATCTCGGGCAGCGCGGCATAGGCGAGGCCCATATGCGCAAGCTGGGTGTCGCCTCCCGAGGCTGGCAGCTCGACCGGATGCAGCATGGTCGCGAGCGACGGCGTCGCGAGATAGGACTTGTCGCTGTGCCAGAAGTAATTGGTGTTGATGTAGGGCCTGGCCGAGGGTTTGCCGTCGGCATCGAAATTGGTGATGGTGTGCACGGGGCTCATCACCTTGCCGTCGTTGTTTTCGATCAGGTGCTCTTCGAGCGGGCCAAAGATTTCGCCCAGGGCCGCGAGCTGTGCGTCCTCGACCTCTTGATTGCGAAACACCAGGGCCCCGTACTTCAGAAATGCGGCCTGGATCGCCGCGATGAGCTCCGTGCCGAGCGGCTGCGACAGATCGATGGAGACGGTTTCGCCGCCGAACGGGGCATCAAGGGCACTGAAAAGCCCGCTTTCCTCGATTGCGCTGTCGACCGCTAGCTGTTCCGTCATCCCGCCTCGACCTCCTGTCACGTGCTTCAGCTAACGCCGCAAGCCCGGATAAGGGGCGCCGCGGAGCGCGTTTCCTTCACGAAGTGCGCGCTGAAGCCCGGTGATGATTAATTGACATTGTGATAGTTTAGACCATAAATATGATGCAAAGGCAATTCCAAGCCGCCTTGGCGAGGCAATTGAGCAGAGAGATCGATGGGGTCAAAAGCAGTATGAGCGCCGCCGCCGCACCCGAGGCCAGTGAGCTGCGGCTCACCAGCAGCGGATACTCGGCGCGGCTGATCGACACGCGCCGGAGCTCGCCTTCGCGCGGTGACTGCTATGCAATCCAGACATTTCCGGCCGGGAAGGCCGGCATCAAGGAACGAGTCGGGGCCATCACGCAGATGATGCCCGGATCTCGTGACGCATCGGGATCGGGATTGGGTGCCCGGCGGACTGATCGCGTTATCTGTAGGGCAAACTAGGGGCACGCTAGCGTTTCCGTGACCCGACCTGGGCCCATAATGAAGCGGCGGCCGTGTAAGAGCGGGCGACCATTGAGGGAGGAAAGGGACAGATGTTCAAGATTTCTAAGCTACGCTCGCTGACCTGTGCTTCGGCCATGTTGGCGGCGGCAGTGACGGCGACGACGGCGCAGGCCGATAGCATCGTTGCATCGCATTATGGATTCCTGTTGAACACGGCGCCGATCGCCGTCGCCATTGAGCTCGGCGAGTTCGAAAAGCGCGGTATCGAGATCGACGAAGTGATTTCTTCGGCCGGTGGCGGCACCACGATGCGCAACCAGATCGCTTCCGGCGCTGGTTATGGCGTGGTCGGGACCGCGGCCGCGCTGGCGGCCTTCGCCGAAGGCCACGACATCAAGATCGTCAGCGCCAATATCATGACGCTGGAAGATCTGTTCTGGGTGTCCATGCCCGATAGCGGCATCACCTCGATCCAGGACCTGCGCGGCAAGAAGATCGCCTACACCAAGCCGCGTTCGACCAGCGAGACCGTTCTAAAGGCAGCGGTCGCCGCGGCCGGCATTCCCGAGGACGAGATTGAGCTGGTGTCGCTCGGCAAGATTGGCGCCGGTCTCGCGGCGCTGGAGCGCGACGACGTGCAGGCGGCTTTGATCCTGGAGCCGATCTACAGCGGCAAGCTTGGCAAATACCAGATCGCCTTCGACCTTTCGAACCTGCCGCGCATGACCCAGACCGTCGGTGTCACCACGAGTGAGTTCGCGGAGCAGCACCCGGACAAGCTGCGGGCCATTATCGAAGCGCGCCGGGTCGCCGTGGATTACCTCTACGAACATCCCGTGGAAGCAGCCAAGCTGATCGCCAAGGCCTATGGCGAAAAGCTGAGCGAGGAGGTCGCGATCAGTGCCGTCCAGCGCATGGTCGAGATCAACTACTGGGGCCGTGGAGACTTCGACATGCCCGGCATGGAAGCCATGCTCCAGGGTCTGCGCGACCAGGGGGCCTGGGAAGGGCCGATCGATTGGGACGCCGTCATCGACGACTCCTTCCTTCCCGAAGACCTTCAGGCGAAATAAGCCTGTACCCTTGTAAGCCTGAGCGGCGGGGAGGCGGCAGCGGTTCTTGCCGTCTCCCCGTTTAGGTTCATGCTTGCCGACACGCCCCGCGATCCGGGCGTAGCAATGCTCTCACTAGCTTTGGAAAGATTATGACGACGAAACTCGCCAGCAAAGAGCAGGCCCTAGAGACCCCGATCGCTGTCTCGGTTAAGGACGTTAAGCACGTCTATGGGGGCGTGGTGCACGCCCTTGGCCCGATCAATCTCGATCTGCGCCAGGGGGAATTCTTTACGACCATCGGTCCGTCTGGCTGTGGCAAGACCACGCTCATGGACATCGTCGCCGGGCTGATCGAGCCAAGCGATGGCGAGGTGACCTTCGAAGGTAAGCCAGTGCGCGGCAGCGTTCCCGAAGGCGTCGGCATCGTTTTTCAGGACGACGCGTCCTTTCCCTGGCTGACGGTCTGGGACAACATCGCCTTCGGGTTGCGCCGGCGCGGCGTCGATGGCGCGGAAATCAAAAAACGCGTCGACTACGCCATCAACTTCATGGGCCTGAAAGGGTTCGGGGAAGCGCGTCCCTCGCAGCTTTCCGGCGGCATGCGACAGCGTGTTTGCATCGCCCGCACCTTTGTCATGGAGCCGCGGCTGATTCTGCTCGACGAGCCCTTCGGCGCGCTCGACCAGCAGACGCGTTTCCTGATGGGCGACGAGCTTCTGCGCCTCTGGCGCGAGACCGGAGCCACGGTACTGCTGATCACCCACTCCTTGGACGAAGCGGCGCTGCTGTCCGATCGCATCGGCATCATGTCGGCGCGGCCGGGGAATTTCATCGATATCGTTGAAACCGGCTGGCCTTCGGAGCGCGACAGCCGTCTTGCCTCGGGTGACGCCTTCGGCAAGGTCACTTCCCATCTTTGGGACAGCCTGCGCGGCGAGTCGATGAAAGCGATGGGCGAGTCGGGCAAATGAGGGCGAGTTCGACGACGATCCGGATATCGCTCCTGATCTCGGCGGTGATGCTGCTTGAGGTGCTCTGCCAGATCGGTGTGATCAGCCCGCTGCAGCTGACAGCGCCCTCCACCATGGTGACCACGCTGATCGACATGATGGGCGAGCCCCAGTTCTGGGGGCACGCCAGCAAGACGGTCCGCAATATCTTCATAGCCATCATACTGGCGACGGTGCTGGGCTTCCTGATCGGCTTGCTGCTCTACCGCGTGCAGCGGCTGCGCCGCGCGACCGAGCCGATCATCGCCAGTTACTACGCCCTGCCGTTCTTCGTGCTGTATCCGCTGGCTATCGTGATCGTCGGCATGAATGACATTTCGATCATCATCATGGGCTTCGCCTACGCGCTGGTGGCGATGATCACCAATACGCTGAGCGGGCTCGACCGGATTCCGCCGGTGCTCTCCAAGACGGGCCGCAGCTTTCGCATGGGACGTCTGCAGACGGCCGTGCTGATTCAGTTGCCAGCCGCCGCGCCCTATCTCTTTACCGGGGTTAAGCTGGTCCTCGGCTACGGCATGGCCGGCGTGATCGGGTCGGAGTTCATCCTCTCGACCTCCGGCATCGGCTACTCGATTGCCTTCGCCTATGAGGGCTTCGAGAGCGAGCGCATGTACGGCCTGCTGCTCTTCGTCATTCTCATGGTGACCATCCTGCTGACGGGCGTGCAGATCTTCGAGAAGCGCTCGCAGTTCACGGCCGGAGCCTCCTGGAATGTCAGTACGGCGCGCAAGCTCACCGGCGACGAAAGCCTGATGGTGCGCGTGAGCGAAGTCCTGGTGGTGGTGGCCTGCTTTTTCGCGATCTGGCAAGGCTTGCACTATCTCGTCGGCAGCGAAGCCCTGACCTCGCCCATGGAAACCTGGGAGCGGGCCAAGGTGCTGTTCGCGACGGAGCGTTTCTGGGAACACGTCATGGAGACCCTGCGGGCCCTCGGTATCGCCCTGATCATCGCGATCTTCGGCGGCGCGGCCTTGGGCATGTTCCTCGGCTTCAACAAGCGGGCCGGTGAAATCTTCGCGCCTATGTTCGTGGCTCTGCAGTCGACGCCGAAGGTGACGCTCTATCCGGTGATGCTGCTGTTCTTCGGGCTCGGCTTTGCCGCCAAGGTTGCCTTCGGGGCGATCCACGGCATCATTCCGATGACGCTGATCACCTACAACGCGACGCGGTCGATCAATCCCACGCTGGTGCGCACCGCAAAGGGAATGCGGCTGAGTGTGCTGCAGACTTTCTTGACGATCTTCGTGCCGGCGACGATTCCCGAGCTGGTGACGGCGATGCGCCTAAGCTTCTCCATCACCTTCCTGGGCGTGATGATCGGCGAGATGTTCGCGTCCGTGCAGGGCCTGGGGCATTTGATCATGGGCGGTATCGAGGTTAACGACGTTTCCATGATGATCTCGATTACCGTGCTGATCGGCGTCTTCGCGATCAGTATCAATGGCCTGCTGCTCTCGCTCGATAACCGGCTGCATCGGCGGTGATACCGGCGGTCTCCAGCCACCCAAAGCTGATCTACTTCGCCGAGCGGCCGTCAGGCCGCGACAGCGCAGGCTTTCGGGAGCGCTGGAGACAACACGCCAGGCTAGGCATGTCGATGCCGCGCTGGCGCAATGTTCAGCGCTACGCCCACTGTGACAGTCTGTCCCTGCCTGGCGGGGCGCTGCCCGTGGCCTGGTGCGACGGCGTTGCCATGGTGTGGTACCGCAGCGAAGAGACGCGCCTGTGCCATGTCTCGGACCGTTCGGCGGCTCCACGGATGAAGCAGGACGAAGTGGAAACCTTCGCCAGACCGGTGCGCGACGTCGCGTTGCTGGCCGAGGAGTGGCTGTTCAAGCCTTGCGAACCGGCGGCCTACAAACTCTTCCTGCGCGTTTGGAGGCAGCCCGAGAAATCGCTACAGGACTTTCAGGATTGGTGGCGGGAAAGCTTCGGCCCGCGGTTGCTGCAACGGCTGGAATCCGAGGGCATTTGCCAGGGCTATATTCAGAACCATGCGCGCTCGCAGGACAGCGGGGAAGCGGTTCCGCCGCCCCTGTGCGACTGCGTCGACGAACTGGCCTGCGATGACGCCGCGGCTTGCGATTTGGCCGTGCGGGAGACGCTGGACGCCACCGCGGCGCTGGCGGCCCATGTACTGGATTTCAAGGCGATCTGGACGGAGGAGACTCTGCTCTACAGTCCATGACCAGCAATGCCCTAGTTGTAAGCCTCGAGATCGCCGCGTTCGAAGGCGCGGATATCGGCCATGCGTCCGGCGCGCA
Source organism: uncultured Alphaproteobacteria bacterium (assembly GCA_942491105.1). GTDB lineage: Bacteria > Pseudomonadota > Alphaproteobacteria > Kiloniellales > DSM-21159 > JBBEAM01. The sequence continues at coordinate 157,321 of CALNZX010000001.1, forward strand.
CTTTGTCGGCCCACTGCGGATCGGCGAGGATGGCGCGTCCCACCGCCGCCAGGTCGAACTCCTCGCGGGCCATCGCGTCCAGCAGTTGATCGAGATCGGTCACCTGCGCGTTGATCTCCGCCTTGTCGCGGAAAAACTTGGAGTGATGCGGCTGATCGAGGCCGATGCTGCCGACGGCGATGGTCGGCTTGCCGGAGAGAGCCCGGGTCCAGGCCGCGAGACTGCGGGGACTGTCCTCGAAGGCGGCTTCCCAGAAGCGCCGCGTACTGACATCGAAGACGTCGACCCCGGCTTCCACGAGGCCCTTCAGCAGAACTTCCAGTTCAGCGGGGGTCTCCGCGATGCGCGCGGCGTAGTCGGTCATCTTCCATTGGGAGAAGCGGAAGACGATCGGAAAGTCTGGCCCCACGGCGTCCCGGATCGCCGCGACGACCATGCAGGCGAAGCGCGAGCGTTCCGCGATGCCGCCGCCGAAGTCACCGTTGCGGGGGTTGCTTTCAGGCCAGAAGAACTGATCCATCAGATAGCCATGGGCGCCATGCAGGGCGACGCCGTCGCAGCCCATTTCACGGGCCGTGCGCGCGCCCCGAGCGTAGGACTGCGCGATCTCCCGCATGTCCTCGGCGTCCATCGCCTTAACCGTCACGCGGCCGTTCTCGGTGATCTCGCGCGGGCCGTATCCAGGTACGGCAGGGTCGCTGGGCATGCCCAGACGGCGGACCTCGCCGACATGCCAAAGCTGCGGCATGAACTTGGCGCCGGTCGCCTGTACCGCCGTTACGACCTTTTCCCAGCCTCGCAGCGCTTCCGCGCCGAAGAAGTGCGGGATGTTGCGATAGGACTTACCTTCGTCCGCCTCGGCCGAGGGGTGATCGATAAAGGTGCCTTCGCTGAAGATCAGCCCAATCCCACCTTCGCCGCGCCGCCGGTAATACTGCACCACGTCCGAGGTCGGTACTCCTCCGGGCGAACGCTTGCGCGTCATCGGCGCCATCGCGATGCGGTTGCGCAGGGTCGTGTTGCCAAGCGGGAAGGGCGTGAAAAGAAGATCTACCGAGGACTGGGGCATGATGTGTCTCGCATCGCTAATGGGACCGCATAGGGAGGATGGAATGAAGATCGGATTTGTCGGACTGGGCCTGATGGGCCTGCCCATGGCGCATCGTTTGATCGATGCCGGCCATGAGCTGCATGTTTACAGCGCGAACGCAGAATCGCTCGCCGAGTTGACCGCCAAGGGCGCCCGGCCGGCGGAGTCTCTGCTCGATGTTGCCGGGCGCGTCGAGGTTTTCTGCGCTTGCCGGGTCACGCCGGAGCAATCGCGGGAGGTCTTTCTGGGCGACGAGGGCGTGATCTCCCTGGAGACTCCGCCGCCGCTCTGCATCGACTTCGCGACCATCGAACCACTGGTGTCGCGGCAGATCGGCGCGCGTCTCGCGGATGCCGGCATCGCCTATCTCGATGCGCCGATCAGTGGCGGCCCGACCGCCGCGCGGCAGGGTACCCTCAGCGTCATCGTCGGCGGGGACTCTGGCGCGGTCGAGCGGGCGCAGCCGATTTTCGATGCCTTCGGCAAGCAGACTTTCCACATGGGCGGGCCCGGCACCGGCGTCACCGCGAAGCTGTGCAACAACATGATTTCGATCACCACCCATGCCCTGGTCGCCGAAGCCATGGTGCTCGGCGTCAAGGCGGGGATCGATGCCGCTGCGCTCTATGAGGTGATGCGCAACAGCTCGGCGTCGAGCCAAACCCTCAACCGCGTTGTGCCGAACCATTTCCTGCCGCGCGACTTCAAGGCGGCGGCCACGCTGGAGATGGTCATGAAGGATCTGCAGGGCGCGATTTCGCTGGCCCGCGCGGAGGGTGTGCGGCTGTTGCTGCCGAACGTCGCCATGCAGTGCTTCGTCGATGCCGCGGGCCGCGGTCACCTGCAGGACGATATCGCTTCGGTGATCCTGCCGATGGAGGAAATCGCCGGCGTGACGGTCGGCTCTTCGTGACTGCCCGAGGTCTTGAAGCTGCTTCATGCGGACGGCCTTGGCGGCGGAATAAGCGATTGCATAGATTGACACTGTGATGGATTTCTTCACAATCATGATATGCCTGAATAGCATGTCGATGGAAAAACTCGAAGACAAAGCCGCCGCGAGCGCTGTGTCGGCCGTGATGGGAGTGCGCGATGCCTAAAGACGACGGATGCCCCTTTTCGAAAGCCGGAGCGCCCCTGTTCCCCTTCAGCCGGAGCAAGCAGTTCGATCTGCCGCAGGAATACGCCATCGCGCGCGAACAGTGCCCGGTCGCGCCGGTCAAGCTGTGGAATGGGCAGCAGGCGTGGCTGCTGACCCGCTACAAGCACTATTGCGAGGTCCTTCTCGACGATCGCTTCAGCGGTGAGTTCGCGCGGGACGATTTCCCGACAGTGACCGAGGCGCGCAAGACGATCGATAAGCTGGAGCGCGCCTTCGTCGGCATGGACAACCCGCGGCACGATCACTACCGCAGGATGTTCACCAAGGAATTCACCACCAAGCGCATGATGGCGCTTAAGCCGAAGGTCGAGGCGCTGACCGACCGGCTGCTTGACGAAATGGAAGAGCAGGGGCCGCCGGCCGATCTGGTGGCGGCGCTCGGCATCGAACTGCCCGCGCTGGTGATGTGCGACCTGTTCGGCTCGCCCTATGACGACCACACCTATATCGCCAAGTGCGCCGCTGGCCGCCATGGCCTGGGGCAGTCGGTGGAGCAAGCGGCGAAGAGCGCCAACGACCTCGTCGAGTACTGCCGGCAGCTGATTGTCGAGAAGGAAAAGAACCCGGCCGACGACATGCTGAGCCGGGTGATTCAGGATCAAGTCCTGCCCGGGCATCTGACCCGCGAGGAGCTCGCCGATATCTGCTCGATGATCCTGCGCGCCGGTCATGACACCACGACCAACATGATCGGCCTGGGTACCCTGCTGTTGCTGGAGCATCCCGAGGAGCTGGAAAAACTAAAGGCCGATCCCGCCTTGGTGCACTCGGCGGTCGAGGAGCTGCTGCGCTTCCTCACGCCGGTTCAGTTCGCACCCCGCCGGATCGCGCTTGAGGATGCCGAAATCGGCGGATCGAAGATCGAGGGCGGGGATGGCGTCTTTGCAATCTCGGCTTCCGCCAATCGTGATCCCGAGGAATTTCCCGACCCCGATCGATTCGATATCACCAGGGATGCCAGCCACCATGTGTCGTTTGGCTATGGCATCCATCGCTGTCTAGGGCAGCAGCTGGCGCGTATCGAGCTGCACGTCGTCTTCGACAAGCTGTTCAAGCGCTTCCCCAATCTGCGCCTCGATGTGCCCTTGGAAGAGGTTCCCTTCAAATACGATTCGCAGATCTATGGGCTCTACCGGCTGCCCGTTGCCTGGTGAGGAGCGCCGGCGAAGTAGCGCAGTATGAAGGGAAAGCCGAAGGTCAGAACGATCAGCCGCAGGGTATGATGGATGCCGACAAAACCTGGATCCACGTCGAAGACCGCGGATAGCAGGATCATCGCCTCGGCGCCGCCCGGTGCGAAGGCGAGGGTTAGCGCAGCCGCCGGGTAGTCGAGAACTCCGGAGAGCGCGAAAGCGCCGGCCAGGGTGAGGGCTGTCGCCATGATCGCGCCGAGCAGGGAAGGGGCGAGCGCGGCGATGAAGGCCTGCCGCTTGCACTGCGCCAGCCCCAGCCCGATGTAGATGCCCACGAGAACCTGCAGCCCGGCCAGCGCCAGGGACGGAATCTCGAAGCTCAACACCCCCGTAGCCGAAAGCGCGCCGACGGCAATGGCGGCGAAGAACATCTCCCCGCCAAGCAGATTGACGCGCCGCGCCAGCAGGACGCAGGCGATTGTCACGGCGCTGGCGATCGCCAGATCCAGGCTCAGCGGCACGCTGGGGCTCGTCGGCGCCGAATGGAAGGTGCCGATGCTCAGGGGCAGCAGCCCCATGAGTACGAGAACCCGCACGAGCTGCACCACCGTAACCCGGTCCATATCGGCCCGCATGGCCTGCGCGCCCACGAAGGCGAGCAGGACGTTGCCAGGCCAGGCGCAGGAGATGGCGGTGGCGCGGCTCGCGCTCCAGAAAACGCGGTGCAGCAGATAGGTCAGCCAGGCCATCAGGACGAGCAGGAAGAACATCGCCAGCAGGCTCCAGGGCAAAACGGCCGCCGAGAGCAGCAACTCCCGCTCGATGGCGGCGCCGACGGTCATACCCGCGAAGCCCATGGCAAGGCTGCGTAGCAAGCCGGGAACCTGGACTTGAGTCTTCAGCAGGCTGGCGGCAAAGGAAGCGGCGATGGCGCCAATGATCCACCCGCCGGGAACCCCCAGCGAGCTGACCAGGAATCCGCCGAGGCTGCCAAGAAGGAGCGTTAGTCCAAGAGAGACTGCGGAAGAGAGCAAGGCGGGTTTCCAGGACGAAGTCTCAAGCCGGAGAGCCCCGCCGAACAATTGACAATATGATATCTAAGATCATAATGACGATAGAGTAACAAAGCAAATCCACGCGCTGTCGCGGATGGGAGGAATCTTCAAGGATGAGCATTCAAGGCGCTACTGGAGTTCGGGAAGCCGATCTTCCCTGGGTCGATATCGGTGTCCGCCCGGGCTACAATCAGCGGTATCAGGGCTTTTTCGATAAGCAGCGTGGCATCAGCGCGCGCGTCGGCAGCCTTTACGCCGAGCCCTATTATCACTCCCCGCGGCATCGTCACACCTTTCAGCAAGTGCGCTACGTGCTTTCCGGAGAGATGAAGTACGGCAAGGAAGTCTATGGGGTTGGCGACTGCCTCTACATTCCCGAGGGCGCCTACTACGGCCCGATCAAGCCGGTGGACAATGGCGAGCAGTTGCACTTCGCCGATATTCAGTTCGAGGGCCCGTCGGGCATCCCCTATCCCGAGCCCGAGGAGGTTGTCGACGCGCAGCGCAAAATGGCGCAGGAAGGCGTGTTCGAGGAAGGCGTCTATACCTTCCCCAATGGCCGCAAGCGCGATGCCTATGAAGCGATCCTGGAAGTCATCACCGGCCAGAAGATCGAGTATCCCAAGCCCCGAATGAACAGCTACACGGTGCTGCGCAGCTCGGGCATCCCCTGGCATGCCCACTCCGAGCTTGAGGGCGTGGAGGCGAAGGATCTCGCGTACTTCTTCGAAACCGGACCCAACATCAAGATGGCCCGCATCGAAAAGGGCAAGGCCTTGCCGGGCGCCACGCCGGTTGGACACCGCGCGGTGTTCCTGATCGAGGGCGATGTTTCCTTCAACGGCGCGAACTATGACCCGCTGTCCTATTTCATGCTGCCGAGCGGCGAAGCCCATGGCCCCATGGAGGCCAGCTCCGACGCGACGCTGCTGATGGTGGGCTGGAGCTCGCAAGGCGAGCGCCTGCCGCTCGACCTGTTTTAGAGACGGGCGGGGCCGCCTTCATGCGTCTCGCCACGCTGCGCCGCAGACAAGACGGCCTCACCGCGCTCGCCTTCGCGGAGGACGAGACTCATTTCTATCCCGTGGCCGAGGTCGCGGAGCGGATGGGTGTCGCCCTCGACCCCGCGCTTATCGATCCGCTGGGCACGCTCTGGCTACGGCCAGAGGGCTTGGCCCAGCTGGCCGAGTTGGATGCCCGGCGCGCCGGGCTCGATCTGGATCCGGCGGATTTGCAGGCCTGGCACTGGATGCCGCCGGTGCCGCGGCCCGGCAAGATTATCGCGGTCGGCCGTAACTACATGGACCATGTGCGCGAAGGCCAGGAGATCTGGAAGAAGCGCGGCAAGACGGTGGAAATTCCGAAATACCCCACCGCCTTCGCGAAGTTCCCTTCAAGCCTGTCGGGGCCGCGCGACGAGATCCGCATTCCGGCTGGGCTGGACGATATCGACTACGAGATCGAGCTGGCGGTGGTGATCGGGACGGCGGCGCTCGACGTTTCCGCCGGTGAGGCGCTGCGGCATGTCGCCGGCTATACGATCTGCAACGACCTTGCGACGCGCGGTATCCAGCGGCGGGAAATGGAAGCCCAGGTCGGCATCGCCCTGGCCAAGAATTTTCCAGGCTTCGCCCCGATGGGGCCCTGGCTGACCACCAGCGACGCCGCCGGCGATCCGCAAGACCTGCGCGTTACTCTGGAAGTCGATGGCGAGGTACGGCAGGACGCCAGCACCTCCGATATGATTTTCCCGGTGGCCGAGCTGATTGCATACTGGTCGCCGATGGGACTGGAGCCCGGCGATATCCTGATTACCGGGACGCCCTCGGGCGTGGCCCTGGCTCGCGAGGAGCCGGAGAAATACTACCTGCGGCCGGGGCAGACGGTTACTGCGCGGATCGAAGGCTTGGGTGAGCTGCGGAATCCGGTTCGCTAGCCTTGCCGTTATGCGCGAGCAGGGGCTCGATGTGCCGTTTGACGGCATCGCGCAAAATCTGAACGTAACGCGCTTCATTCGACGCGATCACATTGGCGACTCCGCCAATGCCGATGGCCAGCGGCGTGCCGCTATAAAGGCCGGGGAGCAGCAGTGCGACAAGTCCGCCGCCCGGGGTGACGGTGCTGGTCGACATCACATAACCATTGCGCCGGATCCTGCGGATATCCTTCATTAATTCCTCGGCGTCGAGGGTCGGCTCGCTGAGCAGGCTCATCAGCCGCGCGATCTCGGCCTCGAGCTGGTCATCCGGCAGCGCGGCGAGGAAAAGGTGTCCCATTCCCGAGCCGATCATCGGGCGCACAGCGCCGGTGTGCATGTGTAAACGCACGGGATTGGTTGCCGGAATGACATGGATGTACTGCACCATGATGCCGGCCGGCGCCGCCAGGTTGATCAACTCGCCGGTGCGCTGCCCCACGTCCTCCATGGCGGCCATCACGCTGCCGTCGCCGAAGAGATAGGGCGCGACGCTGCGGCCTAGGAGCGCCACGCGCGGACTCGGTCTGTAGCTGCGGGTTTTCTTGTCGTAGTGGAGATAGCCGAGCTCGGCCAGGCTCTTGAGCAGGATCGAAGTGCTGGATTGGGGGTAGCCCAGGGCACGTGAAATTTCGTTCACGGAAACGCTGGGGTGTTCGGCGTCGAAGTACTCCAGCACCTCGAGCGTGCGCTTGATCGATCTGGAGAGATCCCGCTTTCCGGTGGTCATGCTTGCTATGCCTGTGCGTACTGAATGATGGCCGCCTCCCGATCCTGTCCTATCAGCGCGCGGGCGCTTCGCAACGCGCGCGCCATGTTCCAGCCGAGGACGCCTTCGACCTTTCCTTGTCGGCTATAGGCGATCACGAAGCCGCCGCTATCGGCGTTACGGGCCAGGAAATCCGTTTCGTAGCTTCCATCGATGACGCCGTGGACTTGAATTTTGGCATCATACTGATCGCTCCAGAAGAAAGGAATAGGATCGAAGGCCCGCCGCGCGCCCAGAATGTTCGCGGCTGCCGCCATGCCCTGCTCCGTTGCGTTCATGCGATGCTCGATCCGCATCTGCCTTGCGTAGCGGGGATTGAACCAATTGGCCACATCTCCGGCGGCATAGACGCCAGGCGCGGCCTCGCAATAGGCATCGCAGACCACGCCATTGTCCAGCGTCAGGCCGCTGCCGGCGAGCCATTCGACCGAGGGGCGGCAGCCGATGGCGACGAACACCCGGTCGGCTTCAATGCGTACGCCGTTGGCGGCTGTAACGCAGTAGCCTTGCGCGTCGCCGCCCTGAATCGTCTCGACGCCGCTGCCGAAAAAAAACTCGACCCCCTGGTCACGGTGCAGCGCCTCCAAGCGCTTCGAGGCTTCGCCGCCGAGGCGGTCGAGCATCGGGCCCATCTGAGGGTCGATGACGCTCACCGCGACGCCTTCCCGGCGGGCCAGCGCCGCGAGTTCGCAGCCCAGCACACCGGCACCGATGATTGCGATGTGACTAGACGCCTGGATGGCGGCGTCGATGCGAACGGCATCGTCCAGGCTTCGCAGTGTCAGCCCGCCGCCGGGCAGGGAGATCGGCGCGGCGCCCGTCGCGATGAGGCAGGCCTCCCATGTGACGTCCGCGCCGTTCGCCAGGATTACCTTGCGGCCGTGAATATCGAGCCGGGTCGCGGGAATGCCCAAGCGCAGATCGAGATCGAGGCGCTCCAGCTCCGCCGCGTCGGCCAGGGCGATGTCCGCGTGGCGATCGGGCGAGGGGCTCCGCTGCTTGGAGAGGGGAGGGCGGTCGTAGGGGGGCTCGGGCTCGGCGCCGATCAGGACGATCTCGCCGGCGTAGCCTTCGTCGCGCAGGGCCTGACTTGCTGATAACCCGGCCGCGGACGCGCCAAGGATGGCGATCCGGCTGGGGTGGGAGGTCATGTTTCCTCGATTTTGATCGCCATCGCCGGGCAGAGCCGGGCGGCCTGCTTGACCGCGCTGTATTGGGATTCGTCGGGCTCGGCGACCAGAAGCTCGACGATTCCGTCTTCCTCGCGCTGATCGAAGACTTCGGGAGCGGCAAAGACGCACTGTCCAGCGCCGACGCACTTATCTTGATCAATCAGTACCTTGAGCTTTCCCATCGGTCTCCTTATCCCAAGTAGTTGACGCGTAGCGTCGGTCGGTTTGTTACCAGGCGCCATTGGCGAGCGCGCCGCCATCGACAACCAGCGTTTGGCCGGTAATGTAGCTTGCCCGGCGCGAGAGTAGAAAGGCGACGGCTTCCGCGACCTCGGAGGCTTCTCCGAAACGGCGGAGCGGAATGCCGCGCTGTAGACTGTCCTGGTCGACCAGGCCCTTGGCGATATTCTCCTGCACCATCCGGGTATTGATAATCCCAGGCACGACGGCATTGACGCGAATTCCGTCCTCCGCCCATTCGATCGCGAGGGTGCGCGTCAAGGACTCGACACCGCCCTTGGCGGCGGCGTAGGCGGCGCGGCGCGGACGTCCGACCCGTGCGCCGATCGAGGAAAAGTTGACCACGGCACCCTGGGCAGCCTTCAAATCCGGATGGAAGGCCCGGCAGACCCTCAGCACGCCGCCCAGGTGCACATCGAAGAGTCCGGCCCAGGTCTCGTCTTCGATTTCGGAAACCGCTTGGTGGCGATTGTATCCCGCGGCGTTGACCACGCCGTCGATACCGCCATAGTCCCTGCGAAGCTCCCCGGCGAGGCGGTCGACCGCCGCGCTCTCTGAGATATCGATGCCGCGGCAATCGAAGCACGAGGTTACGTCTTCGTCCGGCGCGTCGCGATCCGCGAGAACCACGCGCCAAGACTGTTCCTGCAGTGCCTCGCCGACGGCCAAGCCGATTCCGCGTCCACCTCCAATGATCAGCGCAACGGGGTTATGGGCGGTAGTCGCGTCGGTCATGGAGAGTTCCGGTCATTCAAAAAGGCATCAATATTCCGATTTCATTAATTGTAATGTCAATATCCAGTTTTGTCGCCTTGTCTTGTACAGGGCCTCTTCGTCTTGCGCTTTTCAGAGCGAGCAGCCGCTTTGCGGCCTTGACGCCAAACAGGCCGTGTGATTAATAGGTGATATTGCGAATGAATTGCATTTGCATAAAGCGGGTCACGCGAAGCCAAGGCATAATGAACGCAGAACGGCGACATTTAATACCGGAACCCGGCGCGCAGAGCGATGAGGAACCGCGCGGCAAGGATGCCGGTACGCAGGTCGTTACCGTGTCGTCCCAGAGTGTCATGGCCGGGCGTGGCGAGATCCGTATCGATCATAACGGGGAAGTCTACCGATTGAGGGTCACGAACAGCGGCAAGCTGATCCTAACGAAATAGCGCGGACGCGCCGCAGTCCGCATCATCATCCGGGCCCAGCCAGCCACCCAGGCACGCCGCCACAGGCAGCCAGCCAGAGGCCCCTACGGATGCCGCTCCCAAGCAAGGGAGCGGAGTCTTCTAGGGGAACACGACCATGGCTAAAGGCTTTTCAGCCGTCATTCTGACGATCACGACACTCACGGCATTCTGCGGGGGCGCGCTAGCAGAGGAGCATGTCGCTCAAGACACACCGCAAAGTCAGCAACGGGCAGCGACCGAGGATGCAGCGGTAACGCTTGCGGCGAGCAATCATCTCGATGGCGCGGCGACGCTCGACACCATCTCGATTACCGCGACGCGCAGCGGCGGCTCGGCTTTTGAATTTCCCGGCATGGTCACCGTCATCGGGCGCGACCGGATCGATACGCTGCAGCCTTCGACACCGGACGACATCCTGCGTTTCGTGCCGGGCGTCACCTTTTCCGGCGGGCCTCGCCGCAGCGGCGAGGTGCCGACGATCCGCGGCTTTTCCGGGCAGGACGTCATCGTGATGATCGATGGCGCACGCCGCAATTTCGAATCCGGTCACGACGGCCGCTTCTTCATCGATCCCAGTGTGATCAAGGAAGTCGAGGTGGTCCGCGGGTCGAGCTCAGCGCTCTATGGCAGCGGCGGGCTTGGCGGAGTGATCGAGCTGCGCACGGTCGATGCCGTGGATCTGCTGGAGCCGGGAGAATCCTGGGGGGCGAAGATCAGCGGCGGCTTCCAATCGGCCAACGACGAGTGGCATAGCGGCTTGACCCTGTTCGGCGCCGATGGGCCTTTCGATGGCATCGCCAGCTTGACCTACCGCAATGGACAGGACATCCGGCTCGGCGACGGCAGCGACCTGATCGCCGACGATGAAATTCTGGCGGGCTTGGTCAAGGGGACCTGGTCGCCGGATGCCAATCAGAGCATCAGCGTCACCTACAACCGCTACACCGACGATGCCGTGGAGCCGAACAACGGGCAGGGGAGCACGACAGCGGATTCAGGTCTGGTCGATAAAAAGATCATCGATCAGACGATCCAGGCGGAATACAGCTTTTACGATCCGGACCTGCCCTGGATCGATGCCCGGGCAATCGTCTGGTATACCCAAACCGAGGTCGACGAAGAGGTTCTCGACAACAACGGCAGCAGTCCCAAGGGCGCGAATCTTGAGCGCGATCTGCGGACCTATGGAATCAGCCTGCAGAATTCCAGCCGCTTCAGCCTGGGCGAGTCGGTCAACAACACCCTGACCTATGGCGTCGACTACTACCGCGACGAACAAACCGGCCGGGACAGCAGCAATGCCCCTTCCCATGACCGCGATGGCGTGCCGAGCGCGGATGCGGACTCCCTGGGAATCTTCTTCCAGGCGGAAATCGAGATCGTCGATCTCGGTCCCGTCCCTGGTGAACTGACGCTGATTCCCGGTGTGCGCTTCGACTACTACCGAACCGATAGCGCGATCGCGGAGGGCAGCGAGTACGAGGAGTTCTCTCCGAAGATCGCCGCCAGTTACCGGCCGATGCCGTGGATGATGGTCTTCGGCTCCTATGGGAAGGCTTTCCGCGCGCCCACTTTCAACGAGGCCTACGCCAGCGGGACCCACTTCACGATCCCCGGCTTCGGCACCAACAGTTTCATCGCCAATCCAGATTTGAAGCCGCAGACCACGCGCACCCTGGAGTTCGGCCTCGGCTTCGACTTCGAGGACGTGCTGGTCGATGGGGACCGCGTAACCGTGAAGGGCTCGCACTACGAGACCTGGGGGGACGACTTCATCGATCTGGTTGTCGTGCAGCCGGGCCCGCCGGCCTGCTTCCCGCCGAACTGCAACGGCACCACACAGTCGGTCAACGTTGCCGATGCCCGGCTCTGGGGGAATGAGATCGAGGCTGTCTATGACGCACGCCGGTTCCGCCTGTCCTTCGGTTATGCGGACATCGACGGCGAGGATCGCGATACTGGCGAGCCTCTCGGCGTCCTCTTTCCGACCACGGTTACGCTGGACGGCGCCGTCAAGTTTCCCGAGTTCGATTCCATTCTCGGCATGCGCGGCATCTTCGCGGGGCATTTCGACGAGGTCTCGGATCCCGCCAACGAGCGGGACTCCTATGAAACCTACGATATCTACGCGGCCTGGGCGCCCAGCGATGGTCCGCTCGAGGGCCTGAGGGTCGACCTCGGCGTCGACAACGTCTTCGACGAGGAATACTCGCGCGTCTTTACCGACGCCCTGGAGCAGGGGCGCAACTGGAAAGCCGCGGTGAGTTACACGATCACCTATTAACCCAAGGAAAGGAAATCCTGCCATGGCTACGGTCAGCCAAGTCCCGTCCGGTATCAAAGACCCCGCTGCTTTGCTCGCGTCCTTGGAGCATCTGAAACAGGGGGAACCCGGTCTGCGTATCCGCGACGCCGCCGCGCGCCTCGGCGTGAGCGAGGCCGAGCTGGTCGCCGCGCGCTGCGGTGAAACGGCGATCCGTCTCGACGCCGACTGGCGCGTGCTGGTCAAGGATCTGCCCAGCCTCGGCCGCATCATGGCGCTGACACGCAACGAGTCTGCGGTGCATGAGAAGGTGGGCGAGTACGGCAAGGTTTCCGTGATGAAGTCCATGGGCCTGGTGCTCAACGAGGACATCGACCTGCGGATTTTCCTGTGGCGCTGGCACCATGGATTCGCGGTGACGGAAGAGGTGCGCTCGGGGACCCGGCGCTCGCTGCAATTCTTCGACAGCGATGGCGTCGCGGTCCACAAGATCTATCTGCGCGACGACAGCAATTGGCAGGCCTATGAGGCGCTGGTCGAGCGCTATCGCGCGGCCGATCAAGTGCCAGGCATCGCGGTCAAGGAAAAGCCGTCCGCGCCCGCTTTGCGCGCTGACTCGGAGATCGATGTCGCCGCGCTTCGCAGCCGCTGGGAGACCTTGAAGGACGTTCATGACTTCCACGGCATGCTGCAAGATCTTGGCGTGGGCCGGGAACAGTCCTTCCGCTTGGTTGGCGACGACTTCGCCTGGCAGCTCGACAACGCGGCCTTGGTGCAGGCTCTGGAATGCGCCCGCGACCGCGAGATCGAGATCATGGTCTTCGTCGGCAGCCCCGGCATGATCCAGATCCATAGCGGGCCAGTTCAGAATCTGAAGGCCATGGGGCCCTGGTACAACGTCCTCGATCCGGGCTTCAATCTGCATCTGCGGCTGGACCGCATCGCTTCGACGTGGGTTGCGCGTAAACCGCAGAGCGACAGCCTGGTCACCGCAGTGGAGCTTTTCGACGCAGAGGGCGAGATCATCGCGACACTGTTCGGAAAGCGTAAGCCAGGCCAAATGGAGCTGGAGTCCTGGCGGACGCTTGTCTCCGAACTGCCCCGTCTGGAGCGCCCGGCGTGAAAGGAGTCAGCTTCGCGATCCTCGCTCTGCTGCTGACCAGCGCCATTCCAAGCTACGCGGAATCCGGGGCCAGGAAGGTGGTCTCCATCGGCGGATCGATCACCGAGATCGTTTTCGCGCTGGGCCAGCAGGATCGGCTGGTCGCGGTGGATTCCACCAGCCTCTATCCCCAGGCGGCGGCAAGTCTTCCCGATGTTGGCTACATGCGCGCGCTTTCCGCCGAGCCCGTGCTGGCAACCGGTCCGGACCTGATCCTCGCCGCCGCCGACGCGGGGCCGCCACAAACCCTGGATCAGCTCCGGCAATCCGGCGTTTCTGTCGAGACCGTCCCGGACCACGCCAGCCTGCCCGGCGTAACCGAGAAGATTCGCGTCGTCGCCCGGGCGCTCGGGAAGGCCGAGGCGGGTGAGGCCCTGATTGCCGAGATCGAGCGGCAGACGGATGAGCTGCAGGCTGAAATTGCCGGCGTCGCGAGCCGACCGAGTGTGCTGTTCCTGCTTTCCGCTGGCCGTGGCGCGCCCTTGGCCGCCGGGGAGATGACCTCCGCCGAAGCGATCATCGTCTTATCCGGTGGCAGAAATGCTATTTCCGGTTTCGAGGGCTATAAGCCGCTGTCGCCGGAATCGGCCGTCGCGGCGGCGCCGGATGTGATCCTGACCACGTCGCGCACCTTGGAGAGCATGGGGGGCGAGTCTGGATTGCTCGCCTTGCCTGCCTTGGCCGCAACGCCAGCCGCGCGCGCCGGGCGTTTGATCGTGCTCGATGGCTTGCTGCTGCTCGGTTTCGGCCCGCGCACGCCCGAGGCCATGCGCGCCTTGGCGCAGGCTTTGCATCCCGAGCTCCAGCTTGACCGTTCCGCACCGCGTCAAGCCGCGTCTGGAGACTGATCGTGAGCTTGGCCGATAGCGGTGCCGGCGCGATACCGCCGCGCCGCGGACCACGGCGTCTGCCGCCGCGAGCGGTCTTGCTTGCCTTGGCTCTGACCGCGCTGCTTTTGGCAGTGCTTTCCGTCGGCTGGGGCGCGGTCGTGGTGCCCGTCGGCGATCTGCTTTCCATTCTGGCTTCGCTGCTTGGCCTCGGTGGCGAGGCGGGGGGCAGTCTCGAGCATCAAGCCATCGTCACTGCGATCCGTCTGCCCCGCGTCATCGCCTGTCTTGCCATCGGTGCCGCCTTGGCCGTCGCCGGCGCCGCGATGCAGGGCTTGTTCCGGAACCCCCTGGCCGATCCTGGTCTGGTCGGCGTGTCCAACGGCGCCGCCCTGGCGGCGATTACGGCCATCGTTTTCGGTCCCGTTCTGATCGGCGATCTGCCGGCGGAGCTTCGGCCCTATCTTACGACCCTGTCCGCCTTCGTCGGCGGAGTTATCGCGACCTGGCTGGTCTATCGCATTGGCACGCGCGGCGGCCAAACCGATGTCGCTACGATGCTGCTCGCCGGGATCGCGCTCAACGCGATTGGCGGCGCCGTGATCGGCGGGATGGTCTTCCTCAGCGATGATCAGCAGCTGCGCGACCTGACCTTCTGGATGATGGGTAGCCTGGCGGGCATTACCTGGACACCGCTGCTGATTTGCTTGCCGCTGATGGCGCTGGCCGTCGCCGCGATCCAGTTCTACGCGCAGGCGCTCAATGCTCTGCTGCTGGGCGAGGCCGAGGCCTTTCATCTCGGAATCCCGGTGGAGCGGGCCAAGGGAGTGCTGATCGCGGCGGTGGGGCTGGCGGTTGGCGCGGCGGTGGCGATCTCCGGGATCATCGGCTTCGTCGGCTTGGTCGTGCCGCATATCCTGCGCTTGCTGATCGGCCCGGATCATCGCTGGCTGATCCCCGGCAGCGCCCTGCTTGGCGCGGCCTTGCTGCTGCTCGCGGACAATCTGGCGCGTACCGTCGTGGTACCGGCCGAGCTGCCAATCGGGGTTATTACGAGCCTGCTTGGCGGACCCTTCTTCCTGTGGCTGCTGCTGCGGCGGCGCGTTGGTTTTTCCGCCTGAGATGCTAGAGGCGAGCGCCATTGAGCACGCCTTCGGGCCGCAGCAGGTGCTTGGCGGGGTCGATCTGCGCATCCTGCCCGGCGAGGTGCATGCCTTGCTTGGGCCCAATGGCGCGGGGAAGTCGACCCTGCTGAAGGTTTTGGCCGGTGAGCTGACGCCACAGGCTGGGACGCTGCGCATGGATGGCCGCGCTCTCGGCGACTGGTCTCCCGCTGAGGCGGCTTTAAGGCGCGCCGTGGTGCCGCAGTTCACCACCATCACGTTTCCCTTCACGGCGGCCGAGGTCGTCGCGCTCGGCCGGGCGCCTCACGGCCGCCGCGGCGGCGAGAAGATCAGCCGGCAGGCGCTGGCCGCGGCCGGAGCCGGGCATCTCGCGCAGGCGGCCTTCCCGACCTTGTCGGGTGGCGAGCGGCAGAGGGTGGCCCTGGCGCGCGGCCTGGCACAGATCTGGGACCTCCCGCCCGATGGCGGCCCGCGCTACCTGCTGCTCGACGAGCCAACCTCAAGCCTGGACCTGGCCCATCAGCACGCGATCCTGGCCTTGGCGCGGGCTTGGGCGGTGCAGGGCGTCGCCGTGGCCGTTGTCCTGCACGATCTCAATCTGGCGGCGGCCTACGCGGATAGGGTGACGCTGTTGCATCGCGGGCGTGTCCAGCACTGCGGCGCACCGGACGAGACGCTGCAACCGGAACGGATTGCCGAGGTGTACGGCATCGCGGTGAGCCGGATGCCGCATCCCGACAGCGGTTTGCCGGTCCTTGTTGCCAGGGCAGGCCCTGAAAGCCCGACATGAGGCATCGAGCTTATTGGCGTCGGCCTCGTATCTCATCAATCGGAGGCTTTAGCGCAGAGCGAAACTGACGGGCACGGAAATCGTCATCTCCTCAACGCCGAGACTGTCCGGGATCGGCGGCAGGGGCTGGGCGCGGCGCAACATGGCCTCGGCGGCCCGATCGAGGTCCTGCGAACCGGAGCTTTGCGTGATGTCATGGGCGAGCACCTGCCCACGTCCGTTGACCGTAAAGCTCAGCATGACGACGCCTTCGACCCGGCGCCTTTGGGCGCGTCTGGGGTAGTCCTTGTGCCGCTCGAGCCAGGCGCGCAGCGCGTCGAGATAGCTGGCGCTGGCGCCGGGGCTGCCGCCGCCTTCCGTCGCATCGCCGGCGCCGCTGTCATGTCGGCCTTGCGCCGTCGCCGCGCTGGAAACCTCGCCGTTATCGGCGGCTCCCTCACTGCCGTCGGGCGCGACCCTTTGCGGAGCGGGCGCTGCCGTGACTTGCGGCGCCGTCGGATGTTCCGGCTCCGGAATATTATCCGGCCGGCGGCTGGGTAGCTCGCTGGGCAGATCCCTGGGTGGGGAAGGCTCGGTGACCTGGGGGTTCGTAGCGACCTCTGAGGCAGTTTCTGGCTCGTGCTTGGGCGTTGTTTCCGGCTCTGAAATGACTTCAGGGGCGGCTACGTCTTCAGGCTCAGGCGTTGGCTCGGGCGCGCGAGTAATCTCGGGCGCATCTACAGGGGCGGGGTCTTCTTGGGCTGCTTGCGGAGGCTCGGGAGCCACGTGGTCTGGTCTCTCCGGCTGAGTTTGCGTCTCGGGGGGCTCCTCGGACGGCGCGTCTGCGCGCTGCGGAGAGGGAGCGCCGGCCTTTCCAGCACTCTCGCCGCCCCGCGCGCCAAGGCCGATCCTCAGACCGGTTTCTCCAGGAGCCGCAGCCCCGACCGCAGGGGGAGGGCTATTGAAAAAGACCGCCAGGTGAAGCGCCGCCGCCGCCAGCGCTGCCAGCAGCCAAATACGCTTTGGAAGCCGGATCACGTCGCATCCGCCACCGTCAGTAAGATCACCGATGCGATCCCGGCGCTCTCCAGAGTGCGCAACACCGCAACCAAGCGCCCTGCTGGGAGCGACCCCTCGATCTTGACCTGCAGCTCCGCGGGCTGCGCCTTCGCCCAGTCACGGATCCGGCCGCGCAGGTCATCCAGATCCCTGAGCAGTTCGCCCTGGAATGCGAGCTGCCCGGCGCCGACCAGTACGATGGCTGGACTTGGCGTGCTAGCCGCCGCCCCGGACGTCGTTGGCGGGGCCACGTGAAAAGGTTCAGGCCTGGTAAAGGCGCCCGCCAGCATGAAGAACACCAAGAGCAGGAAGACAATATTGACCAGTGGCAGGACCTGTTCGCCGCGCTCTTTTTCCCCGGATCGATAAAGTTTCATTCCGCCAAGGCTCCGGCGGGAGATTCCTCGGCGCCGATCAGCGAAACATTGGCGGCGCCCAGCGCTGCGAGCAGTGCGGTCGCGTCGACGACGGCCTGTACCGAGGCGCCGGTTCCAGAACGCAGGGTCAGAGGCAATTCAGGATTCTGTTTCAGCCGATCGCCGAAGAAACCGCGTAGCGCGGCGCCGTCCATCCGCTGGCCGTCTACAACATAACGGTCGCTGTCTTCGACCGTGATGGTCACGCTGTCGCGTGCCTGGCTGGCGCTACCCTGCGAGGCCGTGGTGGTAACTTCGATTTGCCGCCAGTCCATGAAGCTGGAGGCAAGCATGAAAAAAATCAGCAGAATGAACACCACATCGACCAGCGGAGTCAGGCTGATCGCCGCTGTCTTGCCTGGCCTGGGCGCAAGCCGCATGACTTACTCCGCCGGCTGCAAAATTCCCTGCGCGACCCGACGTTCCGGGACTGCCGGGCTGGCTCCATTCTTGGACAATAGCGAGGTGATCAGATCTTCGAGCCGGTGCGTCTGGCGCCCGACCTCTGCTTCGAGCAGGTGGTGCGCCGTGGCGGCTGGGATGGCGACGGCCAAGCCCGCGGCCGTGGTTAGCAGCGCGATCCAGATGCCGCCCGATAGGGCCGCCGGGTCGGCTTGCGCGCCGGAGGTTTCCAGGGCCTGAAAGGCATCGATCATGCCAAGCACCGTGCCGAACAAACCCAGCAGGGGGCAGAGCGAAGCGATGAGGCCCAACAGGGGCAACCCGCTGCGTAAGCCCTCGACAATGCCGCGTGCCCGGCACTCGATCATGTCCGTATCGTCTTCCTGATAGCGGCACCGTTCGGCGAGTGCCAAAACCTCGGCGATCGCTCCGGGCAGGACGGACAGACTTTCCTCGAAGGCATTGCGGTTCCGCGCTCTGGCGAGCAGGGCCGCGCGGGTGACGCGGGGCCAGAGGCGGTAACGGAGCGCGAGAAACTGCAGGCTTTTGGCAAGAACGATTGCCATGGCGAGCGTGGAAAGGCCGGCGAGCACGTACATCACAGGCCCGCCCGCTTCCAGCCACTCTCTTAGTGCCGCCCAAGGGGCGAGGCTCGTGGTGGAGAGTTCGTGCATCGTGTCCATGATCTAGCCTTGGTTCTAAGAGCAACGCTGCAATTGCAACTCATTCTTATTATCATGAGGTGCCTGTGAGCCTCAATAGATTTCGCCTCCGCCACCCGGATATCGGGCCGTCGTGAGAGCGGGGGCTGTATTCGTCCTGGCCATCGCCGGAGGTTCGCGCCAAATTCAGCCCGCGCCGCGTCGGCGCCGCTGCGGGCCGATCGCGGCGTTCCAAGAACGAGGTGGGTCGTGTCGAAACTCAATCGCTTTCTCGAGGGTGTCAGGATCGTCGATCTTTCGCGCCACCTGCCGGGCCCGCTCGCGACCCTGCTGATGGCCGACATGGGGGCCGAGATCGTCAAGATCGAACCGCCCGGCGGGGAGGAGATGGTCAAGCTTGGCCCCAAGGGGCCGGATGGCCGCTCGCTCTATTACCTCGCTGTCAACGCGGGCAAAGCGACGACGCAGATCGACCTGCGGGAAGACGCCGGGCGGGAGCGCCTGTTGTCTTACGTCGCGGAGGCGGATGTCGTGATCGAATCCTTCCGCGCCGGCGTCATGGAGCGCCTCGGCGTGGGATACGAGACTCTGCGCGCGCGCAAGCCGGATCTCATCTATTGCGCGATGAGCGGGTTCGGGCAGCAAGGCCCCTACGCCCAACGCGCCGGCCATGACATGAATTACCTGGCGCTCAATGGCGTGCTGTCCCTGGGGGAGGGGAGGAGCCGCCCTATCCGCCACCGGCCGATAGCAGCGCCGCCTTGTTCGCGGCGCTTTCCATTCTGGGTGCGCTGCGCCACCGCGACCGGACGGGAGAGGGGAGCTATCTCGATCTCGCGCTGGCCGATACGGCCTTGCCCCTTGCGACCTTCGATCTCGCGGAGGCTTCCGGATCGTCAGTTCCCGGCGGCGGCGGCGGCATGATTAGCGGCGGCGCCGCGTACTACCGGATGTATCGGACCGCCGACCATGAGCGGGTCACTCTCTGCGCCATAGAGCCCAAGTTCTGGAGAGCTTTCTGTGCCGCCGCCGGGCGCCCGGACTGGATCGAACGCCAGGACGAGCCCATGCCGCAGGACGATTTGCGCGCGGATATCGCGGCGTTGTTTTCTGGCATGACTCTGAAAGAAGCCATCGCCCGTTTCGAACCGGCCGACTGTTGCTTCGCGCCGCTGCTCAGCCTGCCGGAAGCCCTGGCAAGCGAGCAGGCTCAAGCCCGGGGGCTGCTGCGCCGCGGCCTCGACAATCTCTGGCAGGCGCTGTTTCCCGTCGTGGTCGATGGCGAAAAACCGAAACTGCGCAAGCCGCTGCGCGATCTGTAATCGCCGCAGGGTTTCGCGGAATCGAGGACAATCCTCTCTTGGGTTTCGAAAGCCCCTTGCGTCGCGCGCGGCGAGGTTGCAAGCATTGCACTTCATAAGTGCCTCCTGCCAGAGAGTAACGAAGTGAAAGCTGCTGTTTGCCGTGCCTTTGGAGAGGCGCTTGCAATCGAGAACCTGGAGCTTGCGGCGCCGCAGGCGGGCGAGGTCCGGGTCAAGGTCGCGGCCTGCGCCATCTGCCACAGCGATCTAACCGCGGCCGCGGGCGGCTGGGGCGGTGCGCTGCCGGCGGTTTACGGTCATGAGGCTTCCGGTGTCGTGCGCGAGCTCGGCTCCGGGGTCACGGACCTCGAAGTCGGCGATCATGTGGTGGTTACGCTGATTCGCTCCTGCGGCCATTGCCACTACTGCAATCAAGGCAAGCTGGTGTGCTGCGACGGGCACTTTCATCTCGATGACCACAGCCCCCTGTCGACAGGCGACGGCGCGGCGGTTACGCAAGGCATCGCCACTGGTGCCTTCGCGGAAGAGGTGGTGGTGGACCGCTCCCAGGTCGTGGCCATTCCCAGGGATATTCCTTTCGATTGCGCGTCCCTGCTGGCTTGCGGGGTGATCACCGGCCTCGGCGCCGTGGTCAACACGGCGCAGGTCCCCGCTGGCGCCGCGGTCGCGGTGATCGGCGCGGGTGGCGTGGGGCTTAATGCGGTGCAGGGCGCGGTGCTCTCCGGCGCCAGCCCCATTGTCGCGATTGACGTCATGCAGGAGAAGCTGGAGGCCGCCAAGCGTTTCGGCGCGACCCACGGCTTTCTCGCATCGAGCGAAGACCTCGCCGGAGAGATCAAATCCGTCACCCAGGGGCGCGGCGTGGACTACGTCTTCGTCACGGTAGGGGCCAAGCCGGCCTTCGACTCTTCCTATGCTCTGCTGGCCAAGGGCGGGATGTCCGTGCTGGTGGGCATGCCCCACAGCGGCGTCGAGTCCGCCTTCGAGGTTTCAGGCTTCGCGTACGACAGCAAGGCGATCCTGGGGTCGCGCATGGGCAGCGCGCGGATCGGCGTGGATATTCCCTATCTGGTGGAGCTCTATCGCCAGGGCCGCCTCAAGCTCGACGAACTCATTTCCGGCCGCTTTCCCCTGGAGCGGATCAACGAGGCCATCGCCGAGGTCCAGGCGGGCACGGTCCTGCGCAACGTCATCGTGTTCGACGATTGACGCGGTTTGCGTGAAGACGGCCCGGCATCAGCGTAGCGAGGCAGCATGAAGATCGCGGACTTCAAGACCTTCGTCGTCGGCAACCCGCCGCCGGGCTACGGCGGCCGCTACTTCATCTTCGTCAAGCTTACCACCGATAGTGGTATCGAGGGAGTCGGCGAGGCCTATGCCGCCGCCTTCGGGCCGCACACCGTCGCGCGAATGATCGAGGATGTCTGCGCGCGCGAGGTCGTCGGGCATGACCCCTTCCGGATCGAGCATCTCTGGCGCCGGATCTATGGCGCCGGCTACACCCAGCGGCCCGACACCGCGACCATGGCGGTGGTCAGCGCCATCGAGATGGCCTGCTGGGATATCGTCGGCAAGGCGCTGGAACGGCCGGTCTACGATCTGCTCGGCGGCAAGGTCCACGAGAAGCTGCGCAGCTATACCTATCTCTACCCGCGCGCGGGGGAGGGAGTGGATTTCTACGACGATCCCGACCGCTCGGCCGAGGCGGCGGCGGACTGCGTGAAGCAGGGGTTCACGGCGGTGAAGTTCGATCCCGCTGGACCCTATTCGATTTACGATCCGCGCCAGCTCGACCTGCCGTCGCTGGAGCGCTCCGAGCTGTTCTGCAAGCGCATCCGGGAGGCCGTCGGCGATAAGGCCGATCTGTTGTTCGGTACCCACGGACAGATGACAGCGGCCGGGGCGATCCGCCTGGCGCGCAGGCTTGAGCCTTACGATCCGCTGTGGTTCGAGGAACCGACTCCGCCGGAAATGCCGGAGGAGATGGCCCGGGTCGCCCGCCAGACGACGATCCCCGTCGCCACCGGCGAGCGCCTGGCGACGAAGTACGAATTCGCCCGCGTGCTGCAGCTCCAGGCGGCGGCGATCCTGCAGATGAACCTGGGCCGGGTTGGCGGCATTCTGGAGGCCAAGAAGATCGCGGCCATCGCCGAGGTGCACTACGCGCAGATCGCGCCGCATCTCTACTGCGGGCCGGTGGTCGGGGCGGCCAACATTCAGCTCGCCACCTGCACCCCCAACTTCCTGATCCTGGAATCGATTCAGACCTGGGGCGGCTTCCACGGCGAGATTCTCAAGACTCCGATCCGCTGGGAGGAGGGTTACGTGATCCCGTCGGATGCCCCCGGCCTGGGAGTCGAACTCGACGAGGCGGTGGCGATGGCGCATCCCTACGCGGAAGACGCGCTGCACCTCGACATGAAATCCTTTCCGCTCTCCACCTGAAGAAAGGCGCGAGGCAAATGAAGATCGGTTTTATCGGACTCGGCAATGTCGGAGGCAAGCTCGCGGGCAGCCTGCTGCGCAACGAATTCAACCTAACCGTGCGCGATCTCGACCGGGCGACGGCGCAACCCTTCCTGGACCGGGGCGCCGCCTGGGCGGACAGCCCCAAGGCCATGGCCGAGGCGGTGGACATCGTGATTACCTGCCTGCCGTCACCAGCCGCCTCGGCCGCGGTCATGGAGGCCGAGGACGGTCTGCTCGCGGGCCTGGGGCCCGGTAAGGTCTGGCTGGAGATGAGCACCACCGACGCCGCCGAGATTGAGCGCCTGGCGGCCTTGGTGGAAGCGCGGGGAGCGCAGGCCTTGGAAACGCCGGTTTCCGGCGGATGCCACCGCGCGGCGACCGGCAATATCGCGATCCTGGTCGGCGGCGAGCGCGCCGCCTTCGAGCAGGCCTTACCGGCGCTCTCCGCCATGGGCCGGCAGATTCTGCATACCGGGCCGCTGGGCAGTGCCTCGGTGCTGAAGGTGATCACGAATTTCCTCGCCTCGACCCATCTGGTGGCGCTGGGCGAGGCGCTGACCACGGCAAAGCTTTCCGGCATCGATCTTGCCACCGCCTACGAGGCGATCCGTATCTCCTCGGGCAATTCCTTCGTGCACGAGACGGAAAGCCAGGTGATTCTGAACGGCAGCTACAACATCAACTTCACCATGGACCTGGTGATCAAGGACGTGGGTCTGTTCGAGGCCGCGGCGGAGCGGGCAGGCGTGCCGCTGGAGATATCGCCCAAGGTGCTGGAGATCTTCCGGGACGGGCAGGAGCGCTATGGCCCGCGCGCCTGGTCCTCGATGATCGTCAAGCGCCTGGAAGACGCCTGCGGCACGGATTTGCGGGCGCCGGGTTTCCCGGAGGAGCTGGTGGACACCGAAGCGGAGGAAGCGGGCCAGGAGATTACGGCCGCGCGCGCTTAGCCTTGTGCCGGGATTTCATGGGACCTTCCCCGCGGCGCCCGGCAAGGATTTCGGTAAACGGCTGGTGAAGTAGTTCAGGGAAACCCATCTAGCCGGTAGAACACGACTTTCAGAGAACGCACGCCCGCGGATTGGCAGGAGAGGCCCCACAGAGAAAGGCTTCCCGGCCGCTGGCGAGACACAGAGGAGTAGCGACATGATCGAGAAGCGCGATTTTTATATTAACGGGAGCTGGGTCTCACCCCAGGCCGGGACCGATTTCGAGGTGATCGACCCCTCTACCGAAGAGCCTTTCGCCGTAATCTCCCTTGGCGGGCAGGCCGATACGGATGCGGCCGTGGCTGCCGCGCGGCGCGCCTTCCCCGGCTGGGCGGCGACCCCGCCGGCCGAGCGCATCGCGCTGGTCGAGCGCATTCTTGAGATTTACGAGTCGCGCGCCGATGAGATGGCCGAAATCATGAGCCGCGAGATGGGCGCGCCGATCGACATGGCCCGGTCCCAGCAGGTCACCGCGGGCAGCGGTCACATCAAGAACTTCCTGCGGGCGGTGAAAAACTTCCAATTCGAGCGCAGGCTCGGCGATCATGCCCCGAATGACCGGATTCTCTACGATCCGGCGGGCGTTTGCGCGCTGATCACGCCGTGGAACTGGCCCATGAACCAGGTCACGCTGAAGGTGATCCCGGCGCTGCTGACCGGTTGCACCATGGTGCTGAAGCCGACCGAGATCGCGCCGCTCAATGCGCTGCTCTTCGCGGAAATCCTCGATGCGGCGGGTGTGCCTGCTGGCGTTTTCAACCTGGTGAACGGCGACGGCCCAGGCGTGGGCACCCAGCTTTCCGGCCACCCCGAGGTCGATATGGTGTCCTTTACGGGGTCGGCGCGCGCCGGTATCGCGATTTCCAAGAACGCCGCCGATTCCCTTAAGCGCGTGCATCTCGAACTCGGCGGCAAGGGCGCCAACATCGTCTTCGCCGATGCCGACGAGAAGGCGGTCAAGCGCGGCGCGCTGCACTGCTTCAACAACACCGGCCAGTCCTGCAACGCGCCGACGCGCATGCTGGTGCAGCGGGAGATCTACGATGCGGCGGTCGAAACGGCCGGCGCGGTGGCGCAAGCAACCCAGGTCGGCCCTGCCAGCGAGTCCGGACGGCATATCGGCCCCGTGGTCAGCGCGGCGCAGTTCGATAAGATCCAGAACCTGATCCAGGTTGGAATCGACGAAGGCGCACGCCTGGTGACCGGCGGAGTCGGACGGCCGGAAGGTACGAATCGGGGCTATTTCGTCCGTCCCACGGTCTTCGCCGACGTTTCTAACGATATGACCATCGCGCGCGAGGAGATATTCGGCCCGGTCTTGGCGATCCTGCCCTTCGATAGCGAAGAAGAAGCCATCGCGATTGCCAACGACACCGCCTATGGCTTGACCAACTATGTGCAGAGTCAGGACGGCGCCAAGCGGGTCCGGGTGGCGCGCCAGCTACGCTCGGGCATGGTGGAAATGAACGGGCAATCGCGTGGCGCGGGCAGCCCCTTCGGCGGGATGAAAGCCTCTGGGAATGGCCGCGAGGGCGGCCTCTGGGGACTTGAGGATTTCTGTGAAGTTAAGTCTGTAAGTGGTTGGCCAGACGAATAAAGGCCGTGATAAATTGAAGCGGGCATTAAAAGGTAAATGTCCGCGGGCCTTTGGAAGTCGCGGCGCTCGCTGCCTCCCGCGTGGGGCGGCGGGCGCGGATCCGGCGCTAGCGTCGAAATGTGGTGTCGTCGTCGAAATGCCTCGCTGTGTGCAGCGGCGGCTCCGAGCCGGCTCCTGAGGGGCGGGCTGCTGATCTCTTCGATACAACCATTGCGATATCTTCTGGCCAATAACCGGAAAAAAATTAACCTCTTGTTTACACTACATAATCATTGGCCAAGTTGGGAACGGGCGTGATATTTTTGCAACGGCGCTGGGAAAACGTCGTGATTTTGGCTTCAGGAACAAGAATTTACGTCAGTTGATGTCCAAATTTTCCGCGATCTAGGTTAAATTCTCCCCGAACTAATCTCTTCGCACTTCTTGGGCGCGCTATTCGGCGCCTGATTTTTTGGGGGAATACCAATGAGCGAGTTCCGTACTTCATCCGCTTTTCGCACGCTGTTGATCAGCACGTCCGTTCTCGGTCTGGCCGCTGGCTGGACCGTCGGCGCCAAGGCGGATCCAAGCAATGGCATCGAGGTGCTCGATAATCCGAGCGCCGGGCCGGTCGAAGTCGGACCTCTGGATTCCACGGATTACATCCTGGTCGGCAACTCCACGGTCGAAGGCAGTATCTCCAACGACGGCAACATCGGTGTCAGCGCTTCCCCCAGCGCGAATGGCATTCTGGTGATCGAAAGCGAAGTCGAGGATGAGATCGTCAACGGCCCCAGCGGGACGATCTTCGGCGAGAACGCCGGCATTTCGGTAGTCGACTCCCTGGTCGGCGGCGGCATCCGCAACGAAGGTAACGTCTACGTCGAGGCTTACGGCGGCCTGCTGCAGACTGGCGCCTTCGCGGCCGACGACGCGGTCGGCATCAAGGTTGTGAGCAACCAGGGCGCGGACATCTCGACCTCGATCGACAACTCCGGCCTGATCGACGTTTACGCCGAGGGTTCGGGCAGTTTCTCCGATCCGCTAACCGCTTTCGGCATTCGGGTCGCCAGCTCCGGCAACGTCGAAGCGATGATCGACAATTCCGGCGATATCTACGTGCACGCCACTGGCGAGGGCGCGGTGCGGGGTGCCGGCATTTCGGTCGGCAACACGCCGGCGGGCGATGGCGTGTTTTTGCTCGTCGAGGGCGGCGAGGGTGGGCCCTTCGGTCCGGCCAGCCTGGAAAGCGACGTGACCAATTCCTCGCTGTCGTCGATCGACGTGGTGGTCAGTGCCAGCGGTCTGGGTGCGACGGCAATGGCGACGGGCATCGGGCAGTCCACGGTGAGCACGGTCGATTCGCATCTCGATGCCGACAACTCCGGCAGCATCAATGTCGAGGCCAATGCCGATGGCGTGTTCTTCGCCCTTGCCGATGCGGCGGGCATCGAGCAGGACGCAGACGGCCAGGGCGGCCCGGGCGATAGCGCCGCGCTGCAGATTACCAATAGCGGAGAGGTCGACGTGACCGCGCTTGCCGAGGTGAGCTCCGCCTTTGCCGAAGTTACCGCTCTCGCCGAAGCTACCGGTCTCAGCCAATCCGCGGACGACGTGGAGTCGGCACATCTCCAGTCCTATAACGAAGGCAGCATCGAGGTCGCCGCTATCGCTACGGCTTCGGGGTCGGATGCCTTTGCGGGTGCCGAGGCCGCCGGCATCAGGCAGGAAGCCGATGCGACGGGTGCGGTGGATATTTTCGCCAATAACACAAGCGGCAGCTCGATCGATGTCTCCGCCGTGGCTTCGGCCGCGGCGTCGATCACCTCCGATGCGCAGGCCGAGGCGGCGGGTATCGAGCAGTACGGCTTCGGTGGCGATGTGATGCTGCAGGCTGAAAACAGCGGCGCCATCAATGTGTCGGCAGAGGCGTGGGCACAGAGTGGCAATTACAACCATGCGGAAGCGGCCGCGATCGGTATTGGGCAGGAAGCTTATGGCGTCTTGGGAGACGGCACGGCGACGGCTTATGCGCTGAACGATGAGTCCGGCGTGATCCAGGTTTCGGCCTATGCTCTGGCGGAGGGCGGAAACTTCGATTCCGAGGCTGATTCCCGGGCGGCCGGCATTGCCCAGGATGTCGATGCCTTCGGCGACGCCAGCGGCGATGTCGATAACCGTGGATCGATTGGCGTGGTCTCCGAAGCCATGGCGTTCGGTGAAGACGCGAGGGCCCAGGCAATCGGCGACGGCATCGTGCAGTTTATCGGCAGCGAGTCCGGCCACGTCGACGGCGATATTATCAACAGCAGCGATAGCTCCATCGACACCACCGTGATCGCGGTCGCCTCGGGGTCCCAAGCGGAGGCCGTGGCCGAAAGCATTGGCATCCTGCAAATCGGAGATACCGGCGGCACCGCCAGTCTGGGTGTCGATAACGATGGGACGATCTCGGTTTCGGCCAGCGCCTATTCCGACGACGACGAGTCGGATAGCAACTCCATGGCGCGGGGCGGAGCCGCTGGCGTTGTGCAGGCGGGCTTCGGCCGCGCCGGCATGGAAGTCGAGGGCTCTAACAGTGGGCTGGTGGATGTTAGCGCCGAGGCCCATGCCTTTGGAGAGTCCCCCAATGCCTATGCAGCGGCAGTCGGTTGGCTGCAAGATGCTTCCGCCGAAAGCGGCAACGCCGACCTATTCCTGGAGAATAGCGGCAATATCCTAGTGAGCGCCGCGGCAACGGCTGAGGCGACCGATGTCGATGCCGAAGCGTATGCCGAGGCGACCGGTGTGGAGCAGCAAGGCGGGGCTTTCCAGGGTGGTGCATCAGCTACGCTCGACAATAGCGGATCGATTGCGGCTATGGCGCTTGCCGACGCTGACAGTATCGATGGCTCCGCCAATGCACGCGCTGATGCCGTCGGTGTCTGGCAAGGTGTAGAGGCCGAGTTGGACGCCGAGGCGCGGATCACCAACAGCAGCTCGGAGAGCATTGAGGTCACGGCAAATGCCTCAGCTTCGGCCAGCGGTTCCGCCGCTGCCTATGCCAACGCCGACGGCATCGGGTATCGACCAGTCCGTTTACTCCCAGAACGGCACGGCCTTTCCGGCTACATCGACAACACCGGCGCGATCAATGTCGACGTGTTCGCCACGGCGGTCTCGTCAATCCGGCCACGCCGAAGCGCTAGGCCGACGGCGTCCTGCAGAATGTCTTTGCGTGAACAGCAGCAGCAGTGAAACCAGCCTTGTGGCCGAAAACAGCGGCACAATCATGGTCGGTGCATCCGCCTCGGCCGAGTCCCTGTTTGGCATTGCAGCCGCCAGCGCCTCTGCGATTGGCGTGCAGCAATTTGCCTCCGGGCAGAATGGCAATGTCGAACTGGCGGTCGTCAATTCCAGCGATAGTACGATCAATGTCGTGTCCGTTGGCGAGGCCTCCGCGGTGGATGGGGATGCCCGTTCAAATGCGTCGGCCGTAGGTATCGCTCAAGACGCTCACACTCTGGGAACCGTTAACGGTCAAGTCGATAACTCGGGCACGGTGAATGTTCTCGCCATCGCCACTTCGACATTTACCCAGTCGGGCTCCGGTCTTGCCGGAGTGACCTCCGCGTCGTCGCGCGCGGTCGGATTGTTGCAGGCCATCACGGGAAGTGCCGCCGCGACCGGTACGATCACCAACTCCAGCGACAGTTCGGTCGATATCACCGTCTTGGCCAATGCCAGCGGCGGCATGCACGCCGACGCCTATGGCCGCGGTACGGGCATAACCCAGGGAGTCTTTACCTACTCGAGCGGGGATGCGGACGCCGATCTTAACAACTCTGGCCGGGTCAGCGGGTTCGCCGCGGCGAACGCCGATAGCCAAAGCGGCACTGCGACCGCGCGAATTTCCCCCCTTGAAGGAATTTTCCAGGAGGTTGCATCCGGCGGCGGCAATGCCTCCGCGCTGCTTGAAAATAGCGGTACGGTCAGCATGATCGGCGCTGCCACCGCCCATGCCTATGGCTCCGCCAGTGCGACCGCAGGCGTGAACGGCATCGAGCAGGCGGTGCGATCTACCTCTGGCAATGCCTCCGGCACCTTGCATAACAGCGGCACGGTCCTGGCTTCGGCTCAAGCCCATGCCACGAGCCAAAACGCCAATGCTAGCGCCCGGGCTGAGGCTGAAGGTCTTGTCCAGAATATATTCTCTACCGATGGCCCTGCGACCGGCACGCTGACCAATAGCAGCAGCGAAACCGTGGAAGTGAACGCCGTGGCGAATGTTGCGGCCTACACCGCCGCGAATGCCGAAGCTTCGGCGCGAGGTATTCTGCAGATCGTCCAAACCTCGAGCCAAGGTGCCAGCGCCATGCTGGATAACAGCGGCACGGTGGACGTTTCGGTTGTGTCGCTGGCGGACAGCATCAATAGCACGGCTTCCGCCAATGCCTCCGGTTCGGGCGTTTTGCAGATTGTTTCTCCTTTCGGCGCGGCGGAAGGCACGCTGATCAATTCCAGCAGCGACTCCGTGAATCTTGGAGTCATCGCCGCCGCTTCCGGGCAGCTTTCCGCGAATGCCGAAGGCGCCGGCGTCGGCATGAGGCAGGTCGTCGACTCCGTTTCAGGTAACGCGACCGGCACGGTCAGCAATAGCGGTACGGTCCGCGTCACGGTCAGCGCGCAGGCCAGCGGGGAAATGAGTAATGCCCACGCTGCCGCCACGGCGGAAGCGGTGGGCGTCGCACAGGAAGTCTATTCCTCGAGCGGCATCGCGACGGGAATGCTCACCAACAGCAGCAGCGATACGATCGACGTCTCGGCTCTGGCCGCCGCACTCGGTGGAAGCACCGCGGATGGTAATGCCGATGCCGATGCCGATGCCCTGGGTATCCTGCAGACCATTCTTAGCGGAAATGGCGCTGCGACCGGTACGGTGGATAACAGCGGGACGGTCTCGGTTTACTCGGCGGCTGTGGCGGAGGGCAACTCCGCGGCTGCCCGTGCGACCGCAAACGGAATTATGCAGAGTGTTGACGGCGGCGGTGCGAATAACATCGCGACGGGTACGGTCAATAACACCAGTTCAAGCAGTGTCGATGTGACCGTGCTGGCCAGCGCCTCCGGGTCGAGCTTCGCCAACGCCTTTGCCGAGGGCTATGGGATTTCCCAGGATCTTGGCGGCGGCGGTATCGAGATCGACTTGAACGGGACGGTCAATAACAGCGGCGCCGTGAACGTCGCCGTGACCGCGCTCGCCGATAGCGCCAACGATTCGGCGCGAGCCTCTGCCGAGGGGCAGGGCGTTCTCCAGAACTTCGGGGCTGGCGGTGGCGGAAATACCTTCGCGACCGGCATGCTGAACAACAGCAGCAGCATCGACGTGACCGTGCTGGCCAATGCCTCCGCGTTGAACTCAGCCAACGCTTCCGCCAATGGCATGGGGATCGAGCAGAACTTCGGCCTCGGCGGCGCGCTCGACATCGGCTTGAACGGCACGGTGAACAATAGCGGGTCCCTCGATCTCACCGTGATGGCCCTGGCCGATAGCGCCAGCGATTCGGCGCGGGCCACGGTCGATGCGCAGGGCATTTATCAGAATCTCGGCGCCGGCGGCGGTGGCGAGACCTCCGCGACCGGTACTATCAACAGCAGCGGCACGGTGAATCTTGACGTGCTGGCCAGTGCGTCGGCTTCGGCCACCGCCAATGCCCATGCGATGGGAGAGGGCATCGTTCAGTACTTCGGTCTCGGTGCCGCCAGCGACATCTCGATTGACGGTACGGTGAGCAACAGCGGCACGATCGACATCGACGTGACCTCGCTGGCGATGAGCGTCAACGATGACGCGAATGCCTATGCCTATGGGATTGGCATCGACCAGAGCCTGAACGGCGGCGGGGGCGGAAACACCACCGCGACCGGTACGGTGAACAATTCCAGCGCCAGCACCATCGACGTGATGGTTCTCGCCAATGCCTCGGCCTCGAGCTTCGCTCATGCCGCCGCCGAAGCGGTGGGGATTGAGCAGGACTTCGGCACCGGTGCTCCCGGCGACATCACGATGACGGGAACGGTGACCAACAGTGGCACCTTGAATGCCATGGCGATGGCACTGGCGGAGAGCATCAATGACTCGGCGAGCGCCTCCGCCTCCTCGCAGGGTATTGCGCAGGATATCAGCGGCGGTGCCTCTGGCCTCCATACTTCGACGGGCACGGTGGATAATTCCGGCGCCATCGATCTCATGGTGCTGTCCAGCGCCTCTGCGTTGAACTTCGCGACGGCCCATGCCACTGCGAGAGGTATCGATCAGGACATTAGCGGCGGCGCGCCGGGTACCATGAACTTGGCGGGCACGGTGAATAATAGCGGTTCGCTGGACATCGACGTCCTGGCCCAGTCGGAGAGCCTCGAAGGTCCGGGGCTGGCCACAGCCGATGTCTTCGGTATTCGTCAGGAGATTCAGGGCGGCGTGCCCGATCTCACCCTGACGGGCATGGTCACCAATTCCAGCAGCAGCTCGATCGACATTGACGTTATGGCCAGTGTCTCGGCCTCGGGTTTTGCCAATGCCAGCGTTCTCACCAGGGGAATCGATCAGGATATCAGCGGCGGCGGCAGCAACGTCACCATGACGGGGACTGTCGACAACAGCGGCACGCTGAACGTCGGCGTCACCTCCCTGGCGGAGAGCATCAACGGCGGGGCCCAGGCTTCGGCCGATGCCATCGGTGTCCGTCAGGAGCTCCAAGGTGGCGGCACTGACATCACGGTGACTGGCACGGTTATCAACTCGAGCAGCAGCTCGATCGATGTCCAGGTTATGGCCAGCGCTCTTGCGTCCAGCTTCGCCGGGGCCACGGTTTCCTCCATGGGCATCAGCCAGTTTATCAGTATCGGTGGCGGTAACGTCATCGCAGGCACCGGTACGGTGAACAATGACGGCACGTTGAACGTCAGCGGCGCGGCCTTTGCCGATAGCAGCTCGAATTCGGCGGATGCCTCTGCTCAAGTGATTGGCATCAACCAGTACGTTAGCGCCGGCGGCCCGAATGCCAGCGCCACGGCCACGGTGACGAATTCCAGCTCCAGCTCGATCTATGTTTCGGCTCTGGCTTCCGCCTCGGGCTCAAGCTTTGCCGATGCCAACGCCACGGCCATCGGGACGCGGCAGGAGGTCGGCGGCGGCGCCGGGATGACCGCGAACTACACCAACACCGGCGCGGTGCGTGTCGAGGCCGAGGCCATTGCGGCGAGCAGCGGCAATACCTCTTCCTTCGCCCAGGCCACAGGCTTGTTCACGACGAGCTCGAGCGGCGGCGTTCTCGACGTGCTGATCGACAGCGGCGGGACGATGAACGTCTCGGCCACGGCGACCGGCGGGACCACGGCCCTGGCCCACGGCCTCTACGTGATGGCCCCGAGCGTCTCTGGGACCATCGCCCACACCGGCAATTCCATGGTGCACGCCAACGCGGGCGCCAGCGGCAACGCCTCGGCCTACGGCATCCTGCTGCAGACCGACCAGTTCAACGGCGTGGTCGGCAACTACGGCAACCTGCAGGTGACGGCGACCGGCGGCAACGCCACGGCGTCCGGCATCGTGGTGCAGCGTGGCATGGGCGGCGACGTTGCCGGCAACATCGTGGTCGAGAACAACGGCTGGCTGTCCGCCGATGTTGCGATCTCGACGCTGAACGCGCCGGATGCCAGCGAGATCCGTCAGCTCGGCGGTCTGATCGAGGGCGATATCCTGCTCTCGGACACCTACGCCGATACCTTCAACATCTTCGACGGGACGATCGAGGGCGATACCTTCGGGGTCGGCGGCGACGACACGATGAACTTCATGTCGGGGATCGATGGCCCGACGCCGGTCTACCGCGGCAACGTGGACGGCCTGATGGAGATCAACGTGCATCCGGGCTCGGCCTACTTCGACGGCAACGTCACCGATACCGGGGAGCTGAACATTCTCGACGACGGCCGTCTGATCGTCTCGGGCGACGACGCGCCGAACGGGCCCTCGCAGATCAACGTGGGGACCTTCAACCAGTCGTCGATGGGCACCCTGGCCTTCGAGGTGACGCCGACCAGCAACTCGGCGGGTCAGATCATGACCACGGGCAACGCCAATCTCGGCGGGACCATCGAGGTCGTGCCGCTGGCCGGGATCTACTCGAACATGAGCGAGTACCACAACGTGATCGTTGCCGGCGGCAGCGTGAACGGCACCTTCGACACGGTGCAGGATACGGCGCTGCTGGATCTCGAGGCGATCTACGAGCCCGACGAGACGGTGGACCTGACCCTGACGCGGATCGCCTTCGATGCGCCGGACGGCCTGACGCGCAACCAGCGCGCCGTGGGCGGGGGTATCGAGAACTCCTACGGTCCGGGGATCGATGGAACCGACTACGGCGACATGATCGGGCTGCTGTTCGCGCTCGACATGGAGGAGTACCAGGACGCCCTGGATAAGCTGGGCGGTGCCGAGCATGCGCAGGGCCTGGCCTCTCTGATCCAGTCGCAGCGGATGTTCAGGACCTCGATCTTCGATCACCTGGGCTTCCGCCGCGGTGGCGGCGGGGACGACCAGACCGCCTGGCTGGGCCGCTTCGACTATCTGAGCGACCAGTTGGCCTCTGCGGCGAGCGACGAGGCGGGGATGTCCTCCGCGGGCGACACCCAGCAGGCCGCGGCGATGGGCAACCACCGCCGCACGCCGGGAACGGTGTCTGTGTGGGCGCGGGCCTACGGGGACTTCGGAGACCTGGACGGCGACGAGAACGCGTCCTCCTTCGACGAGGAGCAGTATGGCTTCTCGATCGGCGGCGACGTGCGTGTCGCGGAGTCGGTGCTGCTGGGTCTTGCCGGCGGCTACTCGGACACCGAGATCGACTTCGACAACGGCAACTCGCTGGACTACGACGGCTTCCAGGTCGCGCTCTACGGCAGCTTCGATCCGGGTGCCTTCTATCTGGACGGCATGGTGTCCTACGCCTGGTACGACAACGACAGCCGCCGCGACGCCTTCCCGAGCGGGACGGCCAAGGGGGACTACGACAGCGAGGTCTTCTCGGTGCAGGCCGAGGCGGGCTACGCCTTCGATCTGAACCCTGCGACGGTGACGCCGTTCCTGGGTGTGCGTTACACCGAGGCGATGACGGACTCCTTCGACGAGTCGGGAGCTGGGGCCGCCAATCTGAGCGTGGACAGCAACGACGCGGAGTCGCTGACGACGACGCTGGGTGTCGATCTCTCGGCTGAGTTCAAGGCGGGCGAGGATGTCTACATCATCCCGTCGCTGCGTCTGGGCTGGGAGCACGAGTTCGACGACAGCCACCAGTCGATCGGGGCGCATTTCGTGGGCGTTCCCTCGAGCGGCTTTACGGTGATCGGCTCGGATGTGGCCGACGACAGCGCGGTGGTTGGCGCCGGCGTGACGGTGGACATCGGCCAGACCTGGCAGCTGTTCCTGGATTACGACGGGCGTCTGAACCAGGATTACACCCAGCACGCGGTCTCCGGCGGCGTGAAGCTGTCCTGGTAGCCTGACGGGGGCGCAAGCCCGCCCACACGGGCCACAGGGCCAAGAACAGACGACGGGCGCCGCTCAACAGCGGCGCCCGTTGCTTTTTGGCGGTTGCACAGTGGCCGTCGCGACGCGGAAGACGCTCACGTCCGGGTGATTGGCCGTGGGCAAGCCGCGGCCGGAAGCCTACATTCCAGTCATGAAGCTGCTTCGTGTGACCGCCTGGCTGTTCGTCGCCGCGCTGACCGCCGCCGCCGCCTGGCTCTGGCTAGAGCGTTGGCAGGGCAGCGCGCCGGATCAAGCGGGCGCGGCTGTGCAGGAGGACTTCGTCCTGATCAACCAGGATGGCGCGCCCTTGCCCGCGTCCTGGTTCCAGGAAGGCCCTTTGGTCCTGTTCTTCGGCTTTACCTACTGTCCGGATATCTGCCCAACAACGCTGGCGCGGATTTCCTCCTGGCTGGAGAGCCTGGGAGGCGATGCCGATCGGCTGAAGACGGTTTTCGTCTCGATCGATCCGGCACGCGATACACCCGCGGTTCTTAAGGACTACCTGAGTCACTTCGACCCGAGGATTTCGGCCGTTACCGGGGCCGCGGAGGATCTGCGCGTCCTGGCCGACAGCTTGGGAGCGAAATTTACCATCGCGCAGACGGGCGGCGACTACGAGGTCGCGCATTCGGCCAGTATCTATCTGCTCGATGCCCAAGGACGCTTCTATGGCAGCCTGCGCGAAGACAGCTTGCAGGAAATCGCCGTCGGGCGTTTGCGGGATTTGCTGGGTGAGGGGATGCGATGAAGGCAGCGGATAAAGCCTTGATATCCATTGGCTTGGTGGCCGCCACCGCTTTGCTTGGCGCGCTTTTCCTCGGCTATGGGGAGGGCGCTTTTCTTCGGCTGGCGGAGTACTACCGCTATTGCGTGGAAGCTTTCGGCAGTCTCTAGGCAAGGAAAAGGGCCGGTGAAAACGCCACCGGCCCTTGGCAAGTTTAGGAGAGACGCGGTTAATCGAGAGCGAGCGCCATCTGATGATTGCTGTCGTTCACGGGGAAGGCGGCTTGCTCGAAGCTCGGGGTGCCGCCTGGTCCTTGTTGGACGTTGGAATAGACGATCGGCTCTTCAGGCATCCCGAGGAAGTTCGTGTTCAGAATGCCGTTGCCGTCCTGGTCGTGGATCACGGCCACGGCATAGTGACCCGGCTCGAGTCCCTCGAAGGTAACGCTGGCGCTGCCAGCCGCACCAACGGGAACGGCCTGCTGGGCGACGGGCGCGCGCATGAAGCTCTGCTCGGAGTTGAAGAGAGTGGCAATGTACTGACCCTGATTGGGCACAGCGCCAATTATGTTTAGCGTGATCGCAGGGCCATCGAAGATGTAGATCTCCGGCTCTTGCAGTCCTCGCTCGCCACTCCCGGCATCGGCCACGGAGGTGGATCCATCGGAACCGCCGGAACCGTTACCGTCGCCACTACCATCTCCTCCAGCATTGTCATTGCCGCCGGTTCCACCGTCGCTGCTGCCGTTGTTTCCGCCGTCGGTTCCACCGTTGTTTCCGCCGTCTGTACCGCCGTCGGTGCTGTCATCGGGTCCAAAGACATCGAGGCTGACGTCCAGGCCGATGCCAAAGTCGGTTTCGCTTCCCAAGCCAACGCCAATATCGGCGCCGACACCTACGCCAGTTCCACCGACGCCGACATCGGCTCCAACGCTGGCCGAGGCGCCAACGCCGCCACCGCCAACACCCGCGCCGACACCGGCACCGGCGCTTACGCCAGTTCCACCGACGCCAACATCGGCTCCAACGCCGGCCGAGGCGCCAACGCCGCCACCGCCAACACCCGCGCCGACACCGGCACCGGCGCTTGCGCCAGCGCCACCGACGCCGACATCGGCTCCGACGCCCGCTGAGGCGCCAACGCCGCTACCGCCAACACCCGCGCCAACACCGGCACCTGCGCTCGCGCCGGTTCCGCCGACGCCGACATCGGCTCCGACGCCGGCGCCAACTCCTGTGCCGCTCGCGCCGCTACTAGCCCCGACGCCGGCGCCAACACCGGCGCTGGCATTTCCAACATCCGCGCCGACTCCGACACCGACGCCAACGCCGTTGCTGCCAACACCGACGCTTACGCCGACACCGATGCCGCCTACGCCGACACCAACGCCAACGCCACCGCCGCCACCGCCATTTCCATCCGGGCTGCTGGCGTCACCGCCGAAGGAGAGAGCGGCAGGAAACCATTGTCCGCTCTCGGCATCGAATGCAACCAAAGGTGTGGCCAGTAAAATGCAGGTTGCTGCGGACAGGACCGTCGTTTGTAGTTTTCTATTCATTTTGCTCTCCTCTTCAAGGCTGGCTGGCCTGATGCTCTTCTCGGCATAGGCTCCGCCCAGGGCGATCCCCAGCGAATTGGGAAGCATCGCTGGCTCGCTATTCCTGAAATCCTAGCTAGGGCGCTGTGACCTAGACGTGACAAGAGCGAGAAAATCTGAATGAACTGAGCGCGTTATGTAACGCATATCCCCAAAAAGCCCAGGAACGTTGGGGTCCTAATGGTTAATTTTGTACATTTTTGTTATCGAGCTCACGGTCCCCCAGAGGAATTTCCTACGCAATAATCATATGAAAATGCCAATTTCAGAGAACTAAGATTATGTCAATCCTGTTCCTTCTTGCGCTCGATTGGAGGCTTCCCGGGGGTTTTTCTGAAGAGAATCCGCCTTCATCGTGGCTCGGCGCCGCCTGTACCTAGGGCCCGCAGGGCGTTCATTGTCCCTGCAGGCCCGCGGAGAATGTCAATCTTAAGTAGTATGTATTGCGGCGGAATCTGGATCACGCCGCGTTAGACTGCCGCCCCCAGAGCCTGGCGGATTGCGAATGCCGCTGTACGTGACGGGCAATCACCGCATTGACGGCGGCCGCGTGCGAGAGGGGGGACATATGCCCAGCTCCCGGGATCACGGCGTTCCGCGCGCCGGGAATCGTGGCGGAGAGCAGCTCGCAGATTCTCTGCGCTTCTGGACGGCTGCGCTCTCCCTGGACAACGAGGGTTGGCAGCCTGAGACCGCAGAGCGTCTGACGCCGTGTCGCCTCGGTCATGGTGGTCCAAAAGTTGAGTGCCACGGCACTTACTGAATTACAGAGCTCCCGCTGCTTTTCCAGCGAAAGCGAAGCCCAGGCGCCGGGTCCGTTCCAGAAATCCACGAAGCGCGCCATGCCGCCAGCGTAGTCGCCGCAGGTCACGGCCGCGCTGACGCGCTGCGCCAGATCGTTGATGTCGCGGAAGTACGCAGTATCCCCGGCGGTACCGCCGCGCAGCAGATAGAAGGCCACCGGCTCGATCAGAGTGAGGCTGCGCAGCTGTTGCGGGATTGCGAGCGCGACCTGCAGCGCGACCGCACCGCCATAGGAATGCCCGGCGAGATGCACGGGCGCCTCCTGCAGCGCAATCACCGCCGCCACGGCCCGGGCTTCATCGCCGAGCGTCACGGGGCGCGTACCCGGCCAGGGCGCGGTGCCGCCATGGCCGTAGAGGTCTATGGCAATGACGCGGAAGCGGCGGCCATAGTCGGCTATGAAATGCCGCCACTGGGCGCTGGAACTCGCGGTGCAATGCAAGAGCACAAGGATTTCGCGGTTATCGCCACTGCCCGCGTCTTCCTGCGGGCTGCCAAGGGATTCTCCTCTCGTGACGCTCTTGCCGCTGTCGCTGTAGGCGATCCGCGTGGTTTCGAACTCAAGATAGGGCATGGTCTTCTTCCTTCTGATTCGCGAGCGCGATGCTCCGACTTCATGGAAGGACGTTATGGAACCCTTGTGTTTCCGCTGGATTTCGCCGTAGCGCCTATCGTGTTTCAAACGCGTAACAGCCGCCGGTCACGGGGCAGGGGATTCTCCGGCTGCCTGGGTCGAGAAAAGATACCCGGCGCCGCGCACGGTCTTGATGACCTGCGGTTTCGCGGGATCGGGTTCGATCTTCTTGCGCAGCCGTGCGATGCGGATGTCGATGCTGCGGTCGAAGGGGTCCCAGTTGCGGTTGTGTGCCCACTCGAGCAGCTGGTCGCGGGTCAGCACCCGGTTGGGATGCTCCGCGAAAGCGCGCAGGAGGTCGAACTCCATGGCCGTCAGCGGCAGCTCCCGCCCATCCTCGGCGTATAGCTTATGGGCATCGAGGTCGAGGTTGCAGCGCCCGAAGCGCACCTGGGCGCCGCGCGCGCCCGCGGGGGGGGTGCTCTGCGTTTCGGTGCCGCGTCGCACCCGGCGCAGCACGGCCTTGACGTGGGCCAGCAGCTCGCGCAGATCGACGGGCTTTGGCAGGTAATCGTCGGCGCCGACCTCCAGGCCGACGATCTTATCCAGCGTGCTGCTGGCGGCTGTCAGCATGATGATGGCGACGTCCGAGGTTTCGCGCAGAAAGCGCGCGACGGAAAGGCCGTCCTCGCCGGGCATGGAAATATCCAGCAGCACCAGGTCTATTGGGCTTTCAGGCGCGGCCACGATGGTGCGCAGGACCGCTGCGTTCTCCGCGCAGGTCACCTGAAAGCCTTGGATTTCCAGGTATTCCCGCAGGGTATCGCGTAGATCTGCTTCGTCATCGACGACGACGATATGGGGCGTTTCGCGAGGCATGTCGTTGGGCCGTTGGATGTTGCGCGGCGCGATCATAGCAGAGACGGCCTCCCCTAGGCGCTGTTCGTGAGCCGGGCGATGAGATCGCGCAGGTCTTCGGGGGTCGCCGGTTTTTCGATGTAGGGCCGGCGGGCGGTTTTGAGAAAGCTGCGCACCGCCGGACTCATGGCATCGCCCGTGACGAAGCCCAGGCGGGAAATCAGTTCTGGCGCGCGATCCTTGAGATGCGCGTAAAGCCCTGGGCCATCGAGCCCGGGCATGCGCAGGTCGCTCAAGACGATGTCGTAAGAGTGGCACCTCAGCAGATTCAGCGCCTCTCCGCCGGAGAACGCGGCATCGACATGATGTCCTTGGCCGCGCAGGGTTTCGCTCAAGATCTCCTGCACGTCGTTTTCGTCGTCGATCATAAGAATCCGCAACCCCGGTCGCTGCGCCGGGGCTGCTGTCTGGAGCTCAGGCGCGTTTTCCGCGGGGAGATTCGCGGGCAGGGCGATGACGAAGCTGGCGCCTTCACCGGGCTTGCTCGCGACCTTGATGCGACCGCCATGCGCCTCGATGACGCGATGACAGAAAGCCAGGCCGATGCCGGTCCCCGCGCCGACATCCTTAGTGGTGAAAAAGGGTTCGAAAATGCGCGATCGAATCGCCTCTGGGATGCCGGGGCCGCTGTCCTTGACCTTGATGACCACCTCGCCGCGAGCCTGTCGATAGAACGCGTTGAGCTTGAGTGTGCGGGGACCTTGGTGGTCCTGCAGGGCGTTTTGCGCGTTGACGATCAGGTTGGTCAGCACCTGGTTCAGCTGATCGGTATCGCCGCATACGGCCGGCAGATCCGCGGCCAGGTTGACCTCGACAGCCACGCCGGCGCTGCGCAGCGAGTAGGCGGTGACCTCGAGAGCGGACTCGACCACCTCCTTGATCGACAACGCGGCATTCTTGCTTGGCTTCTGGCGGGCCATGGACAGGAAGGTTTTCACAATTCTCGCACAGCGGTCGGCGGCCTTGCCGATCCTCTCGGCGCGCTGCGCGATTACAGGATCCTCGGTCAGTTCCCGCAGCAGAAGCGCCTGGCCGACGACGATGGAGAGCGGGTTGTTCAGTTCGTGGGCAACTCCCGCGAGCAGCTCGCCGAGCGCGCCGAGCTTTTCGCTCTGGTGCAGAACTTCGCGCTGGCGCGCCATCTCCTGGGAAACCTGCCGGCGTTCCGTCTGATCGATGGTGCTGGAGACGATCACCTCCTGGCCTCTGTAGTCGATCAGGCGGGCTGAGATCTCACCCCAGAAGCGCGTACCGTCGGAGCGCTTCAGCTCGACTTCGAAGCCTTCGAGACTGCGGTTCCTTCGCAGCAGGGCGAGGTAGCGGTCGCGGTCGCGCGGATCGACGAAATGGGCGCGCGCGGATATTTCGGAGCGGTGCGTATCGCGTTTGTAGAGCTGCTGGGAAGCCGGGCTCTCGTAGAGAATGACGCCATCCTTGGCACGCGACATGCCTACCGGAACGGGACAGCCCTCCAGAACCTGGCGGATCAGATTCTCGCTATTGCGCAGTTCCCGGTCGTTCTGTTTCTGGCGGGTGATATCGGTGCGTATGGTGACGCTGCCGCCATCCTGGGTCGGCGCGGAAGTCACCAAGTACCAGCGTCCATCCTGGCATTCCATCTCGAGAGAGTCCGGTCCTTGAGCGCGCAGCTTGGCGATGATCCTCCGCGCCGCCGCCGAGGGATCTCCAACGGCTTTACCGTTGATCTGGATGACGTCTTTCAGGAAGGCGGAGATGATCCGTTCCCTGGGCAAGCCGATCAGCGCGCCGGGCTCCTGCCCATAAACGGAAGCGAAGGCGCGGTTGCACATCAAGAGCCGCTCGTCGGGGCCGGAAATCGAGAACCCGCTTTGCAGGCTGTCCACGGCGTCCTGCAACGCGGCCTTGCCGCGTTTTTCCTCGGTAATGTCGATCATGCAGCCGATGAAGCAGCCGGCCTGGCCTGAAGCCTCCTCGGCCAGGGTCAGTTGGTCGCGGAACCAAAGGTAGCGCCCATCCGTGCAGCGGAAGCGGTATTCGTGCGCGCAGCCGCCGCCGCTCTGGGTAAGCTCGGCGAGGTGCTGATGATAGGCCGCCTGGTCGTCGGGATGTAGAAAGCGGCGTCCATAGGCGGGGTCGGCGAGGAAGTCGCTCGGCTTATGTCCCGTCAGGCGCTCGATGTTGGGACTGATGAAGCGGATCCCTTGGGCGCCATCGAGGCTGGCGACGTAAAAGACCGTGGGCGAGTGCGCCACGGCAAGCGCAAGCAGGGCGCTGTCGTCTACGCACGCTGAGGCCGAGCGATCGGGGCGCATCAATCGTTCGCCTTCCGGTATGGCGGAACGAAATGGCCCTGATCGATCCCGATATCGCGCAGCTGATGCCTGTCGAGGCTGGAGAGCAGAGCGATGGTCTCGACCATTTCACGGTGGCGCCTTCTGGCTTCCGCCGCGCGGCGCAGCTTGTCCAGCAGCCGCGCGCCGGCCTGATCCAAGGCGGCCAGAACGCGGCTGGCCCTGCCCATGGCAACGCCCGACCTGTGGAAGGCAACTCTGTGCTCGGCGATCGCCTCGCTACTCGAATGCATTGTCAGCTCCTGTATCTGCATCTCACGGCCAGCTAGGGTGTTTCAAACCGTGGTGGCGCCGACCGAGGCTGCTGATTTAGGGAGGCAATGTTTCGGATCGACCTCGCGAGGCGGGGAAAAGTGTTTCAATTGTTTCAGAGACCGACCCGGACCGCGCCATTGCGTAATCCATCCACGACGGGCCAACTGTCGGCGCCCGGCTTCACCGTTTAGGAAGTGACGAACGATGACAGGAGAGTTCAGAGGAAAAATTTACGACAGCGTCCTCGATACGGTGGGGGCGACGCCCTTGGTGCGCGCAAGCCGTCTCGCCGCCGCCCATGGCGTGGATGCCGAACTGTTGCTGAAGCTGGAATTCTTCAATCCCCTCGGCTCGGTCAAGGATCGAATCGGGCCGGCGATGATCGCCGAGTTGGAACGCCGTCACGGCTTCGATGCGAACACCGTCCTGGTCGAGGCAAGCAGCGGCAACACGGGCATAGGGCTGGCCTTTGCCGCGGCGCTAAGGGATTTAAAGCTGATCGTGGCCATGCCCGCCGACAAATCGATAGAGCGCCGTAAGATGCTGGCTTTATTGGGTGTCGAGGTGGTGCTGACCGATCCGGCTCTGGCGATGGGCGGCGCGGTGGCCAAGGCCGAGGAAATCGTTGCCGCGACTCCGGGTGCTATCCTGGTGCAGCAGTTCGATAACCCTGGCAATCCTCGGATACACCGTGAAACCACGGCCGAGGAGATCTGGCTGGATAGCGGTGGAAAGGTCGATGGGCTGGTCTGTGGAGTTGGAACCGGCGGGACGATAACCGGGGTGGGGGAGGTGCTCAAGGCGCGTCATCCGCGGCTGCGGATCTTCGCCGTGGAGCCGGCGGGCAGCCCAACGCTTTCCGGCGGCAAACCAGGGCATCATGTGTTGCAGGGGATTGGCGCCAGCTATCCCTCGTCGTTTCTCAACCGGGAGATTATCGACGAAATCCTGCAAGCCGGTGACGAGGAGGCCCTGGACATGGCGCGTCAAACGGCGCGGCTGGAAGGCTTGCCGGTCGGCATTTCCTCGGGCGCCGCGCTTGCGGTCGCGCTCAGGATCGCCAAGCGCCCCGGCTGGGCCGGCAAGCGCCTGGTCGTCATCGTGGCGTCCTTCGCCGAGCGTTACATCTCGACGGAACTCTTTCCGGAAAGTCTATGAGGCGTTAGAGCCTACTTCTGCTCCGGCGGCTTGACGTCGGCGGGATTGACCGCGCGCGCCTTGAATTCGTAGGGGCCGATGTGGCTGATTTCGCTCGTGACGTTGAGGAAGATCTCACCGTTACAGCCATGAATCCACTTGTGGCAGAAGGTGTAGTCCTCGCTGAGATAGCAGCCCGATTCGGGGTGCTTGATGCAGTCGAAGAACAGCCAGAAGTTATCCTTGGAGTACTGGTTGTCGTAGCCGCCGACATCGTTGACGTACTTATCTTCGGGGAAGGCCACCATCATCTTGTCGAAGACTTCGCGCTTGATCAGCATCAAGCCGGTCGCGGCGTGCTCGACCTTGATGAAACCCTCTTTGACCTGGATTTCATTGTTGTTCAGGGACTGCGACTTGCCGTGCAGGTTGAAGGCGAAGCTGAGCGAAGCCCGCTCGACGCCGCGCTCGTCCTTACCGTTCTTGGCGGCATTCACGGCGCGATCCCAGTCGATACCCTTTTTCGGATAAGCCGTTGCGACCAGCGGCTGGTCGAAATCGATCATGCGCAGCACGGCTTCGGGATCGAATCCGATATCGGCGTCAATGAACAGCAGATGCGTCATCTCGGGGCGGCCGAGGAAGGTCGCGACAATACCGTTGCGGGCGCGGGTGATCAGGCTTTCCTTGGTGGTCGTCATCAACTCCCACTGAACGTTGCGTTCCTTGAGCCGCCGGCCCATGGCGAGCAGGGAATGCAGGTAATTGGTATTAACAAGGCCACCGTAGCAGGGTGTGCCGACGAGAATGTTCGTGCTCATGTTGCTGCGTCTCCAAGCTTTTCTACTTTGGGCGGCCCCGCGCCGCGATCGAACATGCCACCCAACGCAGATATCGAGTAGCTCTTGCGGCCATGGAACTACTCGACATTGGGAGCACATGCAAACAGCGAAATGCAGACACCAGCTTCATCCGCGCAAAAAATGCCCGTAAGCAGGCCTTGCGGTCCTTTGTTCCTGCCGCTAAACCGGGGGTGGTTGGCGCTCGGGTTGCGAGTCCCGTTGTACCCTCCAAAAGACGAATCTATCTCGGGGGAAAGATGCCTGCGCAAGGCATGGCGGCAGCGGGGCCAGACGTGGAACTTCTAGAACGTGCTTCGCGTGCCCTTTCCGAAGGACGCGCCGAGGAGGCACTCGATCTGTGCCGTAAGGCGGCCGATGAGGGCGCCTCACTGGCTCAAGTCGATACCATCACCGCTTTGGCGCTGCTTGCGACCGGCAAGCGGGAGCCCGCGCAGAAAGCCGCCGCGCGCGCCCTGGCGCGCCCCGATTGCAGCCCGGCCTGTTTGGAGTTGCTCGGCGGCTTCTACGAACGCCAGAAAGACTGGAATTCCGCCCTAGAGTGTTTTCGCCGCGGCACGGCCATGGCCCCGGAGGTTATCGAGCTCTGGCGCCGCCGGGCGCGCATCGAAGCGGAGTTGGAGCAGAACGCCGAGGCCGCGAGCAGCATGGAGCGGGCAATCGCGGCGGGCAGCAGCTTGCCCATGGACTACAACGATCTCGCCACGCTCTACGTGAAGCTGTCGGAGT
The DNA here is from genome assembly GCA_942491105.1 of uncultured Alphaproteobacteria bacterium. Lineage (GTDB taxonomy): Bacteria > Pseudomonadota > Alphaproteobacteria > Kiloniellales > DSM-21159 > JBBEAM01. The sequence goes on from CALNZX010000001.1 coordinate 201,640, forward strand.
TCGGCAAGGCCGCGGAAATCGTGCGCAAGCAAAACGCGCTGCAGGAAAAGGTGCCCGCGGCGCAGCTTTGCTGGCTGGGCAAGATTCTGCTGGCCGGAGAAAAGCCGGAGGAGGCGCTACCGTTATTCCGTCAAGCCCTGTTGATGGACCCGAGCTTGCGCGACGCTTTTTCCGGACTGGCCATCTGTTACGGCAAGCTCAAAAAAGTGGAGAAGGCGAAGAAGGTCGCCAACTTTATGGTCAAGCGCCATCCGGCCTTCCGAATCCCCTCCCAGGGGCCGGCAGAGCTTCGGGTTCTGGTTTTCGAGCAGATGGCTTCGCAGATGTGGCGGGAAAACCGCTTCGGCAAACAAGCCTACGCCATGATGAATACCATCGCCGGTTTGCCACCCGTGAAGATCGATTTACAGCACATCTATGTCGATCACCTCAGCGCCCAGCAACTGCTGCCCTATTGCTACGATTGCGACGTGGTGTTCAACAACGTCTGCAACGGCGAAATGCTGGTCATGCGCCAGGACCTGAAGAAGCTGCAGAATGCGGTGGAAGAGGCCGGCGTGCCGATCGTCAATCATCCCGACAAGGTCATCGGCTCGACCCGGGAGAACAACTACAACCACTTCAAGAACGATGCGCGCTTCGTTTTCCCGAAGACCAGATCCTACCTGGTCGAGGAGAACAAGCTGAACCAGCTCTGCGATCTCATCCGTGCCGAGTTTCCGCTGCCCTATATCCTGCGGACCCCCACGACCCATATGGGAACCAGCATGTTCTTGGTCGAAAAAGACGAAGATCTGCCGGATATCCTGCGCAAGTTTCTTGGCCGCTACACCTATGTCATCAGGTACCACGAATGCCGTTTCCGCGAGGGCATCTTCCGCAAGATCCGCGCCTGCTTTATCGGCGGCACTTTTCATCCCATCCGCATGGACTTCAAAGCCGACTGGAATGTCCACCGCTTCGACGACTCAACCAAGCTGATGCTCGATGACGCCTCATTGCGGGAAGAGGAGATCGCCTATATCGAGGACTGCGAGAGCTATCTGGGGCAGGAGACCATGGCTTGCCTGCGTTCAATCAACGACAAGCTCGGGTTGGACTTCCTCGGCATCGATTTCGGCATTGGCGATGATGGCCGCATGGTGGTGTTCGAGGCCAATCCCGCGATGAATGTGCTTGAGTACCGCAGGATGAAGGATTTTCCCTACTTCGAAGCCGGGGCCCGGGAAGTCGAGAAGTCGCTGCGCAGGATGCTGATTTCCCGCGCCGACGCGCGGCGTATCGCGCCCATTCCACTGGCTTGAACGACATGGCGACGAAAAGCACGAAGGCCGCCGCGCCGGCCAAGACATCCCGCGCCGCTGCAGCCGCGGCCTCGCGGCGGAACAAAGCTGCGCCGCAGGCCGCCGGGGCGCTCCTGGAGGCGGGGAGTCTTGCCCGGCAATTGATGTCCGGCGCGGGGGATGCCGCCAAAAGCGACTTTTGCGCGCTGGTTGGCTCCGCGCCCGAGGACCAGGCCGCGAACCGTATTTTCACGCTCATCCGCGACCGGGTTGCGAAGCTGAAAAGCCCGTCGGAGACGGCGGTTCTCGAACTGCTTCTGCTTGGCGCGGTTAAGCTCAACCGGGTGGACGCGGCGCATACGATCTTCGACCGGCTGATCGAACTGGCGCCGCAGGATGCCAATCTCGTCTTCCGCAAAGGCATGCTGCACTACCGAAGCAACGCGGTGGCGGAAGCCGCGGCGCTCTGGGAACCTCTGCGCGGCCGCTACGATCGTCCCTATGATCTGCTGAAGTTCCTCGCCCAGGCCTATATGCTCGCGCGGGATACGGAAAAAGCCTTGCAGCGGATCTCCGAGGCGATCGCGCTGCAGCCCAAGAATGCCGAGGCCTATGTGATCCGCGGCAAGGCGCTGGCCGCGAGCAAGGACTACGAGGCCGCTGGCAAGGCGTTCCGCCAGGCGCTGCTGCGCGATTCCAAGCTACGCGATGCCTACTCGGGATTGATCGCGACCTACGGAAAAGCCGACAGGATGATCGAGGCCGAGCAGGCCGCGAAATTTTTCGTCCGCCGCTTCCCGGTCTACAACGCGTCCAAAGACCAAAGCGGGCTGCGTGTCCTCTTGCTGGAGCACACCTCGCGGATGCTCCTGACCGACGCGCGCTATGGCCGTAAGGCCTATGCCGTGAACAACATGGTCTCGATGATGCAAGACGGGCGCATCGCGTTCAGCCATCTCTACATCGACCTGTCCCGCGACCCCGCGGCGGAAGCCTTGAAAATCCCGCCCTGCGACGTCGTCTACAACAACGCCGCCAACGCCGAACTGCTGCTCGCCAACAAGGGTTTCATGCTGCGGCGTGCCGTGGCGATTTGTCGGAATCTGAACGTTCCGGTCCTGAACCCGCCGGAAAAGGTGATCCAGACCACCCGGCGGCGGAACTACGAGCGCTTCAAGGACTTTCCCGGCGTGGTCTTCCCCAAGACGATCAAGGTGACCTTCGACGCCGGTCGCGAGGACGAGGTCGTGCGCCTGATCCGCGAGGCGATGCCCTTTCCTTTGATCATGCGTCAGTCCTACACCCACGCCGATACCGACACCGACCGGATTCATAACGAAAAGGAACTGCGGGCCGTTTTGCCGAAGTACGCCGGCAAGCAGGCTTACATCATCCAATACTTCGACTGCAGGGACGCCGACGGCATCTTCCGCCGTTACCGGGCGATCTTCGTCGGCGACCGGATGTTTCCCAGCAGTGTCCTGGCGGCCCAGGACTGGAACGTCCATGGGTCCTCGGCGATCGACCTGATGGACAAGACCGATTACCTGAAGGACGAGGAACAGCGCTATCAGGCCGATATGGCCAGCGTGGTCGGTCAGGAGACCCTGGATATCTTCTGGAAAATCCGCGAGGTGATCGGCCTCGATTACTTTGGGATCGATTACAACTTCGATCCGCAGGGCCGGCTGATCATTTTCGAGATCAATCCCTCGATGAACCTCGCGATCCGCGAACGCGGCGCCTTTCCCTATCTGCTCCGGGGCAATGAGGAGATCAAGCGGGCGATGGAGGATCTCATGATCCAGCGCGCGCGCTCGACGGAGTTCGTCCCCGCGCCGCTGCGCCGCCACTTCACCTAAGCATAAGCGCCGGCGCCGGGGCGTTCACCACCTCCGGCGCCGACGGGGTTACTTCTTGGCGGCGGGCTTCTTCGCGGCCGGAGACTTTTTCGCCGCTGGCTTCTTGGCCACGGTTTTCTTCGCCGTGTCCTTTTTAGTCTCGGCCTTGGGCTCCGCGGCCTTCGCCGGCGCGGCCTTCTTTGCCTTGGCGGGCGTCGCCTTGACTGCCGGAGCTTTCGCGGCGGGAGCTTTGGCCGGGGCCTTCGCGGCTTTGGCCTTTTCGGTCTTGGCCGCTGGTTTTTGCGCGGCGGCCGCTTTCTTGGCCGCGGGCTTCTTGGCGGCGGGCTTCGCTTGCGAAGCCGCCGGCGCCGCGGCGGCGGTGACCGGGACGGGGCCGTTGAGCACTTCGATCAGCGGCTTGAGATGCTTCTTGTACTTGTCCGAGCGCTTGACCGCCGCCTGGTACAGCGGACGGCGGATCTGCGAGGAGCTGGCCGTCTTGACCGGGCGCTTGCTCTCATGCGGCGCCAGGCAGGCGTCGTTCCAGGCGAGGCCGTTGAACGCGACCAGACGGCGCGCTTCGCCCTCGAGGTCGTTGACCACGGTTTCATAGGACACATCGATCATGGTGCCGGCGGGCAGCACCTTATGCCAATGCTCCATCAGCTCGCGGTACTTCAGGTAATAGCGGCCGAGCTCGCCCAGGTCGTAGGTGTGCGGCATGTCGTCCTTGAAGTGCTTGGAGTAGCAGGACAGACAGGTGTCGATCGGATCGCGCAGCGTGTGCACGAACTTGGCGTTGGGGAAGATCAGGTGGATCAGGCCGACGAAGAAATAGTTGGTCAGCAGCTTGTCGGTGACGCGCGCGGCATCCTTCGAATACTGCCCCAGCATTTCGAGGTAGTTCTGGGCGATGAAGTCGTAATGCTCCTTCGTCAGCAGCGCCATCATATCGGGATAGAGCGGGAGCTGGCTGTAGGTCATGCGCAGCTTCTGCATCGACCGGTTCAGGATCTTGACCTCGCCGGCGCCGTGTACCTCGGGATGGCTGGCGAGAATCTGTTCGACCAGGGTGCTGCCGGAGCGGGGCATGCCCACGATAAAGATCGGCTGCGCGGTCTGCTGGCCGGCGTAGGGCCGCTTGGCGAAGGTCTCGGCGGTGAAAGTTGCGCGGATGTCATCGAAAAACTTGAGCGTCGCCGGCTCGTCGTAGCCGATCAGCGGATGCTTGATCTTGGCGCCCTTGTCGAAATAGGAGAAAGCCTTGTCGGGCTGGCCGAGATCGTCGTAGGCCTTGCCGATGGCGTAGTAGAGGGACAGGAGCTGCTCGTCCTGCGGGTTGGGGGCCGACTCGAGCTCGGCGACCATCTTCTGCAGCAGCGGCTCGTTCTCGTCGAAGCGGACCATGTCGGCGAGGTTCGAGTAGGTGCCGTAGGCCTTGGGTCGCAGCTCCAGGGTCCGTTCGAAGCGCTGCCGTGCCTCGTCGAAACGGCCGAAGGACTTGAGCAGGATGCCCAGGTTGTTCTGCGCCTCGGCGTGGTCCGGATTGATCTCGATAGCCTTGCTGAAGGCGGCGCGCGCCTCGTCGAAGCGGTCGAGCTCATGGCAGATTTGACCGAGGATGCTGTGCGCGTCGGCATTGCCCGGGTTGACCTCGATCACGCGGCGGCAGGCGGCTTCGGCGGAAATCAGGTTGTGGCGCTGCATCTGAATGCGCGCCGCGTTCATCAGGGAACGCTCGAAGCTGGGATTGATTTCCAGGGCACGAGCCAGGAACTGCAGGGCTTCGTCGAGCTTCTCTTCGCCGATAAGCAGCACGGCCAGGCTGTCGAGCGCGTCGACATAGCGCGGATTGAGCTCGATCGCCTTGCGCAGGCAGGCTTCGGCTTCCTCTAGCTCCAGCTTTTCGCGGAGTAGGGTGCCGAGATTGTTCAGCGCTTCGGGGTAGGCCGGGCGCAGCGCGGTCGCCTTGCGATAAAACTCGATGGCTTCGTCGGGGCGCTCAAGCGCGCGCAGCGCATTCGCCAGATTGTTGTGAGCCTCGGCGTAGTTCGGCGCCAGCTGGATGGCCTTGCGGTATTCCTGCTCGGCCTTGTCGTATTCCTTGCTGTCGTAGTAGGCGATGCCGAGATTGTTGATCGCCTGGGCGTAGTTGGGGTTGAGCGCCAGGGCGCGGCGCAGCGAGATCACGGCCTCGCGCAGCTGACCTATGAGGCGCTGCATTTCTCCGAGGTTGGAAAAGAAGTTCGGATTGTTGGCGTTCAGCCGGATCGCCTTCTGCAGGGACTTGATGCCCTCTCGCGTCTGGCCCTTTTGATGGAGGATGACGCCAAGCAGGTTGTGGGCCTCGGGGTTCTTCGGCCGCGCATGGATCACCTGCCGGCACAGCTTCTCCGCTTCGGGGAGCCGCCCGGCTTCCATGTGCTGGATAGCCAAGGTCAATACCTGAGGCACCGACATCCATTGCCGGCCTTCGTCTGCAGCGCCTGCCTGCTGGAGCACGCCCGTGGGAGGTGCCGAATCGCTTTGCGTCATCTTTGTATAGTGCTCCCTATTTCAACACTGCGCTGCGCTACCACAAGGCCCGCAGGCGATCAAGCTGGCGCTCGCTTCCGGCGGTCGGGTAGCGGCGCAGGTGCGGTATATTTTCCCGACCGGGGGGATTTTGCAATTTACTCGCGCCCTTGTCGCCCCTCTTGACGATTTTTAAATACTTTGCACTGTCCAATAAAAACGCCATACGCAGTGAAGTATAGGGTTGAGTTTCCTAGACTTATCTGCAGGATGAGAGAAGTAAGCGTAGGCGGATTCGGTCTCGGGTTCGCTGAGTCAATTTTTACTGGGGGTTTCGACATGAGTGAGTTCCGTTCTTCGTCCGCTATCCGGACGCTGTTGATCAGCACGTCCGTTCTCGGTCTGGCCGCTGGCTGGGCTGTAAGCGCCAAGGCGGATCCGGGTGGCATCGAGGTGCTCGATAATCCGAGCGCCGGGCCGGTCGAGGTCGGGCCGCTGGACTCCACGGATTACATCCTGGTCGGCAACTCCACGGTCGAAGGCAGCATTACCAACCAAGGTAATGTCGGAAGCAGTGTCAGCGCGTCCCCCAGCGCGAACGGCATCCTGGTGATCGAAAGCGAAGTCGAGGATGAGATCGTCAACGGCCCCAGCGGGACGATCTTCGGCGAGAGCGCCGGCATTGCGGTTCTCGACTCCCTGGTCGGCGGCGGTATCCGCAACGAAGGCAACGTCTACGTCGAGTCTTATGGTCTGCTGCAGGTTGGCGCTTTCGCGGCCGACGACGCTGTCGGCATCAAGGTCGTCAGCAACCAGGGCGCGGACATCTCGACCTCGATCGACAACTCCGGCCTGATCGATGTCTCGGCCGAGGGCTCGGGCGAATTCTTCGATCCTTTGACAGCCTATGGCATCCGGGTCGCCAGTTCCGGCAACGTCGAGGCGCAGATCGACAACTCCGGCGATATTTACGTCGAGGTCGACGCCTTCTCCCGCGGTGGCGAGTTCGGCGAGGCCGCGCATGCGCGCGGCGCCGGCATCTCGGTCGGCAACACGCCGAATAGCGGCTTCTTGCCTACGGTCAGCCTGCTCGTCGAGGGTGGCGAGGGCGGGCCCTACGGTCCGGCCAGCCTGGATAGCGACGTGACCAATTCCTCGCTGTCGTCGATCGACGTGGTGGTCAACGCCTCGGGCTTGACGGCGGTAGCGACCGCGACGGGTATCGAGCAGTCCGCGGTCAGCACGGTCGATTCGCATCTCGACGCCGACAACTCCGGCAGCATCAATGTCGAGGCCAATGCCGACGGCGAGTACGCGGACGCCTTTGCGACGGGCATTCGTCAGTTCGGCTCCGGGCAAACCGGTTTCGGTGACGCCACCAATCAGCAGATTTCCAATTCTGGCGAGGCCGTAGTTTTGGCGATGGCCGAGGCGAGCGGCCTGTCCGCGGTGGCCGAAGCCAGCGCGGCCGGCCTGGACCAGACCGCCGACGGTGTGGAGACGGCGCGTCTCCAGGCCTTCAACAGCGGCAGCCTGTATGTTGGCGCCGAGAGCGTCGCCAACGGCTTTTTTGCCGATGCCCAGGCCAACGCTGCGGGCACGACGCAGTTCGCTTTCGTCTCCGGTCAGGGCGAGCTCTTTGCCGACAACACCAGCGGCAGTTCCATCGACGTCATGGCCTATGCCGAAGCCGATGGAGATATCGGGGCCGACGCCGACGCCGCGGCGGCGGGAATTTCCCAGATTGGTTTCAACGGCAGCCAGATGCTGCAGGCCGAAAACAGTGGCGCCATCACCGTGGAAGCCGCCGCTGAGGCTTACGCTCAATTCGCGCAGGCCACCGCGGAGGCCGTGGGTATCGGGCAGGTGGCCTCCTCGAAGATCGGCGACGCTTCCGCCTTCGCGCTCAATGACGAGGGCGGTGAAATTGAAGTTGCCGCTTTGGCCTTTGCTAATGGCGAATCGGCCAATGCCGAAGTCATTGCGGGTGGCATCGTGCAGGACGTATTCGCCGATGGCGATGCCTCCGGCGACATTGACAACCATGGTTCGATCGACGTTTTCGCCGTGGCTTACAGCGAAGGCTTTAACGCCGAATCCACGGCCACCGGTTCAGGCATCACGCAGTCGGTTCTTAGCGGCGAAGGCGCGGCGCTCGGCGATATCGTCAACACCAGCGGCAGCTCCATCGACGTGACCTCCGAAGCGGCTGCCTTTGGCGATTATGCAGAGGCGCAATCCATGGCGATCGGTGTCGGTCAGATCGTGGAGGCCGGCGGAACGGCCGACGCCGCGATCGATAACGACGGTTCGATCACCGTGGCCGCGGAATCCTTGGCGCAGGCGTTCGAATCATTCGCTGCGGCAACCGCCGAAGCGGTGGGCGTCGGTCAGCTTGCTTTCGCCGAGGGCGACGCCACCGGCGATATCACCAATTCCAGCCCGGACAGCATCGATGTTACCGCCATGGCAATGTCCTATGGGAATGCCGGCGCCGATGCCTTCGCCGGTGCCCTTGCCGGCGGTATCACCCAGGTGGTGGGGAGTGAATCCAGCGCCGCGCATGGCGAAATCGATAACGACGGCACGATCTCCGTTTTTGCCATCGCCGGGGCCGGTTCGACCAGCGGCAGCGCCAGTGCCGAAGCCGACGCGATCGGCGTGAACCAGGAGGTCTTTGGCGAAAGCGATGCCACGGGCACGATCGTCAACAGCAGCAGCGATTCCATCGACGTCACCGCTTTGGCCTCGGCCAACGGCGCGACTTTCGGCTTCAGCGGCGATGCCGTGGCAGAGGCTGATGCGACGGGCATCGAGCAGAGTGTCGACAGCGCCGAAGGCGCTGCCTTCGGCGAGATCGACAATACGGGCTCGATCAGTGTCGTTTCGGAAGCTTTCGCTACCGGCGGCAGCAGCGGCGGCAGCGGTTTCGGCTTCGGTACGGTTAGAGCCGTCGCCGATGCAAATGGCGTCGATCAGGGCGTTGAAGGCGAAACCGGGGCCACCGGTTACATCTTCAACGTCAGCGACAGTTCGATCGATGTGAGCGCGGTTGCCTTCGCCAGCGCGCAGGGCAACCTGAGGGCCTCTGCTGAAGCAAATGCCACGGGTGTGGATCAGTACGTGTATTCCGGCGGTGCCAGCGGCGCGGCCCACGGCGAGGTTGAAAACACCGGTCTGATCTCCGCCGAAGCCACGGCTGTCGCTAGCGCCCAGTCCGGTTCGGCAAGCGCGCGAGCGGAAAGCAGCGGCATCGATCAGGATGTGGATAGTGAGGGCGACGAGGCGATCGGTGTCGTCGAGAACCAGGGCACCATCGTCACGGGTTCCTTCGCGCTGGCCAGCTCGCTCGAATCTTCCGCTTCGGCTAACGCTAGCGCGGTCGGTATCGATCAGGATGTCTATGGCGAGGAGCAGCAGACTTCCGCCAGCGGCCTGATCACCAACACCAGCGCCAGCAGCATCGACGTTTCCGCTTTCGCGCAGGCCAACGCCAGTGCCCACGCCAATGCCCGCGCCAATGCGGAGGGCATCGCCCAGAACGTCCAATCGAGCGGCTCCGCGACGACGGGCATGGTCGATAACAGCGGTTCGATAAACGTTGGGGCCTCGGCCGCCGCTTACAGCAGCAGCGCCAATTCTCGTGCCAATGCCAATGCCTTTGGCATCGTTCAGGATATCTACGGCAACGTCTCCGCCAATGCCGAGGGAAGGATCGATAACAGCGGCACGGTCAATGTATCGGGCTTCGCTTCGGCTTCGAGCTTCGGTTCCGCCAATTCCCGCGCGTCGTCTATCGGGATCGATCAGAATGTCGACGCCAGCGGCAGCGCCGAAGGCTCGATCAGCAATAGCGGTAATTTGAACGTTACGTCTGTGGCTTTTGCCGAAAGCAGCAACTCGAACGCCAATGCCAACGCCAGTGCTCGGGGCATCGTTCAGTATGTTGAAAGCAACGTTTCTCCCGATGCGACGGCGACGACGAATAACAGCGGTATCATCGACGTCTTTGCCCTTGCCGATGTCGAGGCCAACAGCACGGCCAACGCCAGAGCCAACGCCAGAGGCATCACTCAGACCGCCAATGCCAGCGGCAGTGCCACGGCGACCATCGACAACAGCGGAACGCTTGATGTCTTGTCCGTGGCGCTAGCCCACAGCACCAGCGGCTCGGCAAGCGCGAATGCCAATGGCGGGGGTATTTTCCAGGAGGCCCGCTCCGGCGGCTCCAGCGGCAACGCGACGGGGACCATCACCAACACCAGCGGCAGCAGCATCGACGTGGATGCCTTCGCCAGTGCCTCGGGGCTAGGTTCCGCCAACGCCCGCGCCAACGTCGAGGGTATCGACCAGAACGTCTATGCCAGCGGCAACGCCACGGGCACGGTCAGCAATAGCGGCAGTATCAATGTCAATGCTTCGGCCTTCGCCGACAGCAGCAGTTCCTTTGCCCGCGCCAGCGCCAATGCGCGGGGTGTTCTGCAGGACATCTACGGCAACGTCAGCGCCGATGCGACGGCCAGCATGGAGAACAGCGGCAGCATCGACGTCGCGGCCTTCGCCGATGCCTCGGCGAGCGGTTCGGCCAGTGCGAATGCCAATGCGCTTGGCCTCGCTCAGGAGGTTTCCGCCAGCGGCAACGCCATGGCCACGATCAATAACAGCGGCACCCTGCGCGTTTCCTCCTCGGCCTTCGCCGACAGCAGCTCTAACTCGGCGGAAGCCTCCGCCAACGCCAGGGGTGTGGTTCAGTCGGCCAATGCCGATATCGATCTCACGGCCAGCGTGATCAACTCCAGCGGCAGCACCATCGATGTGTCGGCTTACGCCAGCGCCAATGCGAGCGCCTTCGCCGAGGCTTATGCCCGCGCCACGGGCATTGATCAGGATGTAGGCGCCAGCGGGGATGCCACGGCGACCATCGACAACAGCGGCAGCCTCTACGTCGCCGCGACCGCTCTGGCCGTCAGCAGCGAATCCGACGCCAACGGGGAGGCCCAGGCGAGGGGCATCGACCAAAATGTTTACGCCAGCGGCAATGCCACGGGCACGGTGACCAACACCAGCAGCAGCTCCATCGATGTCATGGCCTTGGCCAACGTCTCCGCCAGCGGAGAAGCCGATGCCGAGGCCAATGCCACCGGCATCGATCAATTCGTCGGCGGCAGCGGCGCCGCCCTGGCGACCGTGGACAACAGCGGCAGCATCAATGCCAACGCCACCGCCCTGGCCGATAGCAGCTTCGGTGAAGCCGATGCCTATGCCGAGGCCAGCGGTGTCAACCAGGACGTCTATGGCAACGTGATCGCCGACGCCACGGGCATGGTGAACAACAGCGGCACCATCAACGCCGACGCCACCGCCAATGCCTCGGGCAACGCATCCGCATATGCCGATGCCGACGCCAGAGGTCTCTATCAAGGAGTCGAGTCCAGCGGCGACGCCACGGCGACGATCACCAATACCGGCAGTATCCATGCCAATGCCACGGCCCTGGCCACCAGTACGAGCAGCTACGCCAGCGGCTGGGCTCACGCGACCGGCATCGAGCAGTACGTCGCCGCCAGCGGCAACGCCAGCGGTACGGTGACCAACACCAGCGGCAGTTCCATCGACGTCATGGCCCTGGCCAATGTCTCCGCCAGCGGCGAAGCCAACGCCCATGCCGGTGCGAGCGGTATCAACCAGGACGTCTCCGCCAGCGGCGACGCCCAGGCGACCGTGGACAACAGCGGCTCGATCAATGCCAATGCCACGGCCCTGGCCAACAGCACCAACGATTCCGCCAGTGGATATGCCCACGCGACCGGCGTTTACCAGGAGGCTGAAGGCAATCTCTCCGCCGACGCCACGGCCACGGTGAACAACAGCGGTACGATCGGCGCCAGCGCCATGGTGGACGTGTCTGCCAGCGCCATGGCCTCGGCCTACGCCTCGACTTACGGCATCAACCAGGAGGTCAGCGCCAGCGGCGATGCCACGGCGACTGTCAACAACAGCGGCACGCTCGATGCCTCCGCTACGGCTCTGGCGGATAGTTCGAACAGCAATGCCTCCGGCGCTGCCATCGCGCAGGGCATCTTCCAGGATGTCGAAGCTAATGGAAATGCCAGCGGCACGGTGACCAACACCAGCAGCAGTTCCATCGATGTCATGGCCCTGGCCAATGTCTCCGCCAGCGGCTTCGCCGATGCCTTTGCCAGCGCCCTTGGGGTCGTTCAGATTGTCGAGGCGAGTGGTCAGGGTAGCGGCACGGTCAGCAATAGCGGACGGATCAGCGTCAGCGGCACCGCCATAGCGGATAGCAGCGACAGCTATTCCAGTGGCTATGCCGATGTCGAAGGCATCCATCAGGAAGTCAATTCCAGCGGTAACGCGACGGGCAGTCTGACCAATAGCGGCGATATCGAGGTGACCGCGCTCGGCAACGCGACCGGCGAGACCGCCGCCAGCGGCTGGGCTTCGGCTACCGGGCTGCATCAGGATGTCGAATCCAGTTCGCTCGCCACGGGTACCGTTACCAACAGCGGCTCGCTGAATGTTCAGGCCACCGGCCTGGCGACCAGTTTCGATGGCAGTGCCAGCGGAACCGGCACTGCAACCGGTATCTGGCAGGAAATTTCCGGTGATGATTTCGCGAACGCGAGCGGCACCGTCAACAACACCAGCACCAGCTCGATTGACGTCTCGGTCCTGGCGGACGCCACGGCCAATGGCTTCGCGAGCGCCTATGCCAATGCCTGGGGCATCTTCCAGGAGGTCGATACCTCTGATGGCGATGCCGTGGGCACCGTCAATAATAGCGGCAGCTTGACGACGTCGTCTTCGGCCTACGCCGATAGCTCCAACGAAGCAGCAGCGGCCACTGCCGAGGCTGTCGGTATTGAACAGGATATTACTTCCAGCAATTCCAATGTCACGGCGACCGCGACCAATACGAGCTCCAGCTCGATCGATGTCTCGGCCTTTGCCGAGGCGAACGGCACGGATGCCTCCGCCAACGCAGTGGCTATCGGCACGCGGCAGACCTTGGAAAGCTTCGGCGGCGGTACGATGACCGCGAACTACACCAACACCGGTGCGGTGACGGTGGAGGCCGAGGCCATTGCGAACGGAGACTCTCCGAGCTCCTCCAACGCTTTCGCCCAGGCCACGGGGCTCTTCGTGACCCCTGGTTCGTCTTCCGGCGTTCTTAACGTGCTGATCGACAGCGGCGGGACGATGAACGTCTCGGCGACGGCGACCGGCGGGACCACGGCTCTGGCGCACGGCCTCTACGTGATGGGCCCGAATATCTCGGGGACCATCGCGCACACCGGCAATTCCATGGTGCACGCCAACGCGGGCGCCAGCGGCAATGCCTCGGCCTACGGCATCCTGCTGCAGACCGACCAGTTCAACGGCGTGGTCGGCAACTACGGCAACCTGCAGGTGACGGCGACCGGCGGCAACGCCACGGCGTCCGGCATCGTGGTGCAGCGTGGCATGGGCGGCGACGTTGCCGGCAACATCGTGGTCGAGAACAACGGCTGGCTGTCCGCCGATATTGCGATCTCGACGCTGAACGCGCCGGATGCCAGCGAGATCCGTCAGCTCGGCGGTCTGATCGAGGGCGATATCCTGCTCTCGGACACCTACGCCGATACCTTCAATATCTTCGACGGGACGATCGAGGGCGATACCTTCGGGGTCGGCGCCGACGATACGATGAACTTCATGTCGGGGATCGACGGCCCGACACCGGTCTACCGCGGCAACGTGGATGGCCTGATGGAGATCAACGTGTATCCGGGCTCGGCCTACTTCGACGGCAACGTCACCGATACCGGGGAGCTGAACATTCTCGACGACGGCCGTCTGATCGTCTCGGGCGACGACGCGCCGAACGGGCCCTCGCAGATCAACGTGGGGACCTTCAACCAGTCGTCGATGGGCACCCTGGCCTTCGAGGTGACGCCGACCAGCAACTCGGCGGGTCAGATCATGACCACGGGTAACGCCAATCTCGGCGGGACCATCGAGGTCGTGCCGCTGGCCGGGATCTACTCGGACATGAGCGAGTACCACAACGTGATCGTTGCCGGCGGCAGCGTGAACGGGACCTTCGACACGGTGCAGGATACGGCGCTGCTGGATCTCGAGGCGATCTACGAGCCCGACGAGACGGTGGACCTGACCCTGACGCGGATCGCCTTCGATGCGCCGGACGGCCTGACGCGCAACCAGCGCGCCGTGGGCGGGGGTATCGAGAACTCCTACGGTCCGGGGATCGATGGAACCGACTACGGCGACATGATCGGGCTGCTGTTCGCGCTCGACATGGAGGAGTACCAGGACGCCCTGGATAAGCTGGGCGGTGCCGAGCATGCGCAGGGCCTGGCCTCTCTGATCCAGTCGCAGCGGATGTTCAGGACCTCGATCTTCGATCACCTTGGCTTCCGCCGCGGTGGCGGCGGGGACGACCAGACCGCCTGGCTGGGCCGCTTCGACTATCTGAGCGACCAGCTGGCCTCTGCGGCGAGCGACGAGGCGGGGATGTCCTCCGCGGGCGACACCCAGCAGGCCGCGGCGATGGGCAACCACCGCCGCACGCCGGGAACGGTGTCTGTGTGGGCGCGGGCCTACGGGGACTTCGGAGACCTGGACGGCGACGAGAACGCGTCCTCCTTCGACGAGGAGCAGTATGGCTTCTCGATCGGCGGCGACGTGCGTGTCGCGGAGTCCGTGCTGCTGGGTCTTGCCGGCGGCTACTCGGACACCGAGATCGACTTCGACAACGGCAACTCGCTGGACTACGACGGCTTCCAGGTCGCGCTCTACGGCAGCTTCGATCCGGGTGCCTTCTATCTGGACGGCATGGTGTCCTACGCCTGGTACGACAACGACAGCCGCCGCGACGCCTTCCCGAGCGGGACGGCCAAGGGGGACTACGACAGCGAGGTCTTCTCGGTGCAGGCCGAGGCGGGCTACGCCTTCGATCTGAACCCTGCGACGGTGACGCCGTTCCTGGGTGTGCGTTACACCGAGGCGATGACGGACTCCTTCGACGAGTCGGGAGCTGGGGCCGCCAATCTGAGCGTGGACAGCAACGACGCGGAGTCGCTGACGACGACGCTGGGTGTCGATCTCTCGGCTGAGTTCAAGGCGGGCGAGGATGTCTACATCATCCCGTCGCTGCGTCTGGGCTGGGAGCACGAGTTCGACGACAGCCACCAGTCGATCGGGGCGCATTTCGTGGGCGTTCCTTCGAGCGGCTTTACGGTGATCGGCTCGGATGTGGCCGACGACAGCGCGGTGGTTGGCGCCGGCGTGACGGTGGACATCGGCCAGACCTGGCAGCTGTTCCTGGATTACGACGGGCGTCTGAACCAGGATTACACCCAGCACGCGGTCTCCGGCGGCGTGAAGCTGTCCTGGTAGCCTGACGGGGGCGCAAGCCCGCCCACGGGCCTCACAGGCCAAGAACAGACGACGGGCGCCGCTCAACAGCGGCGCCCGTTGCTTTTTTGTGCATCCTGACAAAGGCCTCATGGCTTCCCACCTATGAGACATGCCGAACGCGCGGCATGCCCTCCTGGCATGTCGGCGCGATTTATCAGGAGGTGGAGATGAAAAAAGCATTGGGATTGCTGCGGGCAGGGCCTCTGCTCGGCCTGGCCGGGCTTTGCGCAGCCCTTGCTTGCGTTGGATTGGCGTCCGCTGCCGAGGGCAAGGCGACGGCGGAGCTCATAGACAGCAGCGGTGAGCAGGTCGGCAGCGTGGATTTGAGCGAAACGCCCCACGGCGTATGGCTGAAGATCTCCCTCGATGGCTTGGCGCCGGGCAGCCATGCCTTTCACATTCATGAAACCGGCGTCTGCGAAGCGCCCTTCAAGACCGCGGGGGGCCACTTCAACCCCACGGGTGCGTCACATGGCATGTTGTCGCATCAGGGCATGCATGCCGGCGATTTGCCAAACATTCACAGCGATGGCGCGGCGCAGCAGATCGAGATTCTCGCAGCAGCGGTAACCTTGGCGCCAGGTAAGCCGAATTCCTTGTTCGACGCCGATGGTTCCGCGATCGTTATTCACGCCGCAGGGGACGACTACATCAGCGATCCAGCTGGAAATGCCGGGGATCGGATCGTCTGCGGCGTGATTACGCCGCAGAACTAGGGGGTCCGGAACAGCGCGCCGATAGCAAGGCCTTGCCAAGACCATAGCTATATGATGAAAATGCCAATCATTCGCATTATCATCTGCTGGATACCTGTCCCTTAGCGTTTGTTCGCGCCGGACAGGGCGAGAGTCTCCGCTAGGTAGCCGAACAACGGCGGCCGGAGCCCAGCTGGCAAGAGCCTTGGAAGGAGTTCGTCAATGAAGTCTTGGATACTGCCGCCCATGCTTGGCGCGGCCCTGGTGGCGTCGGCTGCCTTCGCCTTTCCCGAGCCCGCGCAGGCCGCAGAGGAAAAGCGAGCGATCCTGCTGACCTACGCCGACATCGCGCATGCTGGATACGAGGATTCTCTTATTCGGGCCCGCGAATTACAGACCACGGTTGAGGCACTGATCGAGAATCCCTCGGAACAGGCCATGGCCGCGGCCCGTGCCGCCTGGCTGGCCGCGCGCGACCCCTATATGCAGACCGAGGTCTTTCGCTTCGGCAACGCCGTGGTCGACGACTGGGAGGGCAAGGTGAACGCCTGGCCGCTCGATGAGGGCTTGATCGATTACGTTGCGCCTGCCTATGGCGAAAGCTCCGAAGACAATCCGGCCTATACCGCGAACGTCATTGCCAACAGCGCCCTCAGAATTGGCGGAGAAAGCCTGGATACCTCGGTAATCAGCAAGCGCCTGCTGGAGGAGCAACTTCAGGAGCTGGGCGGTATCGAGGCCAATGTGGCGACCGGTTATCATGCCATCGAGTTTCTGCTTTGGGGCCAGGATCTCAATGGCACGAAGGCCGGTGCCGGACAGCGCAGTTGGAAGGACTATGCCTCTGGGGAGAACTGCGCGAACGGCAGTTGCGAGCGCCGGGCGCGTTATCTCAGCACCGTGACGGAACTTCTCATCGACGATCTTGCATGGATGACCGCGCAGTGGGCACCGGAGGGCGCGGCGCGCAGCGCCCTGCTCCAAGGCGATCCCGACGAGGGTCTGGCCAGGATTCTGACCGGCATCGGCAGCCTGTCCTACGGAGAGCTGGCCGGCGAGCGCATGCAGCTTGGTTTGATGCTGCACGATCCCGAAGAGGAGCACGATTGCTTCTCCGACAATACCCACAATAGCCACTACTTCGACGTGGCCGGGATGCTCAACGTCTACACCGGGACCTACACGAGAATCGACGGCCGCAAGGTGATCGGTCCTGCGGTTTCTCATCTCGCCGCCGAAAGGGCGCCTGAGGCGAACGCGGTCATGCTGGCCAAGCTGAAGGCGAGCGAGGCTGCGATGGGCGCTCTGAAACGGCGTGGTGATAGCGTCGAGGCTTACGATCAGATGCTCGGCGTCGATAATCCCGAGGGCAATGCCGTGGTCCAGGCGGCCATCGATGCCTTGACCGCGCAGACCAGGGCGCTGGAAGCCGTGGTCGCGGAGCTTGGCCTGGAGCCGATCGCCGTTGAAGGCTCCGATAGCCTCGACAACCCAGAGGCGGTATTCCAGTAATAGATTGCGCGAAGCCGGAGCGGTTTCCGCGCTCCGGCTTCGTGGAGCATCGAGCGAGTATATGCGGCGACTTAAAACTTGGCTTTCGCGGTCCATCGCGCCTTTCCTCGGCGTGACGCTTGCTGTTGCCGCAGCCTTTGCCTATGCCGCCGAGCGCGACGAGGCGCGGGAACGAATCGCCGAGGTAACGCAGCCGACAACGGATTTTTCCCAGCCGGAGGCTTTTGAGCGGCGTCCCGCCGGCGCGGCGACGGTGTTCGAGCGGATCAACCGCGACATCTTTTCGCAGCCGTCCGGAAACATGTCCTTCGAGCGGGAGCTCGACTTCAAGGTCGGCAATGGGATCTTCCGCAAGATCTGGGTCTCCTCGCCAAGCTCGACCATCTCGTCGGATGGGCTGGGTCCCTTGTTCAATGCGCGCTCCTGCCAACGCTGCCATCTCAAGGACGGGCGCGGGCACCCGCCGGCGCCGGAAGAAGCCGGAGTATCGATGTTTCTGCGGTTGTCGATTCCGCCGCAGAATGAGCGCCAGCGCCAGGCGCTCGCCACCCGCCGCCTGTCCGTTATCCCGGAACCGACCTATGGCGGGCAGCTGCAGAATTTCTCGATCCAGGGGCATCTTGCCGAGGGCGAGATGAAGATCTCCTACGAGGAGTTTTCCGTAGCCCTTGCCGGCGGCGAAGAGGTGGTTCTTCGCAAGCCGCGTTACGAGATCGCCGGGCTGAACTATGGCCCGCTGCATCCCGAGACCATGCTTTCGCCGCGCATCGCGCCGCCAATGATCGGCGTCGGCTTGCTAGAGGCCATCCTCGAGGAGGATATCCTCGCGGATGCGGATCCGGAGGACTCCGATGGCGATGGCATTTCAGGGCGCGCCAATTGGGTCTGGGATGACGGTTCCGGGCAGGTTTCCCTTGGCCGTTTCGGCTGGAAAGCCGGCGAACCCAGCGTCGCGCAGCAGTCGGCCCATGCCTTCCGTGGAGATATCGGCATTTCGACGCCGTTGCTGCCGGACCCCTATGGCGATTGCAGCGCCGCCCAGACCGCCTGCCGTGAGGCGCCCCATGGCGGAAACGGCGAGGGAGAGACCGTCGAGGCCACAGCGGCGATGTTCGATGCCTTGGTCTTCTATAGCCGCAATCTTGCGGTGCCGGCGCGCCGCGACATCGACACCCCGCAGGTGCTGGATGGCAAGCGCCTGTTCTACGAGTCCGGCTGCATCGCCTGCCATCGCCCGAAGTACGTCACGCGACGGGATTCCTTCGGCGAGGAGCAGTCCTTCCAGCTGATCTGGCCCTACAGCGATCTGCTGCTGCACGACATGGGGGAGGGGCTTGCCGATGGCCGCCCGGAAGGCGAGGCCTCGGGGCGCGAGTGGCGCACGGCGCCGCTCTGGGGGATTGGCCTGACGGAAACCGTCAGCGGACATAGCCTGTTTCTCCACGATGGCCGGGCGCGTAACCTGTTGGAAGCGATCCTCTGGCATGGCGGCGAGGCCGAGGACTCGCGGCTTAGAGTTGTCGAGATGACGCGGCAGGAACGCGCGGCCTTGATCGCCTTTTTGCAATCCCTGTGATGGAGCGAAGCGTGAACCCGATTGCGCGCCACGGATCATGGTTGCTCCTCGGCCTGATCGTGCTGCTGACAGGGCAGCCGTCCTGGGCGGAGGAAGCGCTGAACGAGGAGGCCTATGCCGAAGCCAATGCAGCTCTGGTGGAAAATCATGTCCTGCCGCGCTATCGCGGCTTCGAGGCCGCGACGGCGGATTTTGCGGCCGTGTCGCAGAGGTACTGCGCCGATCCAAGCAAGGGCGAACTCGAGGCCGTGCGGGCACGGTACAACGGGGCGCTTGATGCTTGGATGGCGGTGCAGCACCTGCGCTTCGGTCCATCGGAGCTCTTCCTCAGGGCCTACCGCATCGCTTTCTGGCCGCAGGCCCAGGGACGCTTCGCGGAACTCGTCGCGGAATTGCTCGCCGAGGAGACTCCTGAGAAACTAACGCAAGAGAGTTTCAGCACGGTCGGCGTTGCCGTGCAGGGATTCCCCGCAGCCGAAATTCTGCTCCACGACGGCACCGGTTTGACGGAAGCCGCGGACGGCCGAGTCAGCCGCTGCGATCTGCTGCGCGCCATTGCCGGAAACCTCTCTGGTATCGCGAGCGAGATTCGCCGGGAGTGGCAGGACGGGGCCGAACCCTTCCGCAAACTCTTTGCGCATCCGGGCCAGGACAATCCCTACTTCGCGAGCCATCGCGACGCGACGTTGATGTTCTTCAAGGCGCTGCACGATGAGTTGCAGTTGATCGTCGACGTCAAACTGAAACCGGCACTGGGAGAAAGCGCCGGTGAAGCTCAGCCGAAACTCCTGGAGTCCCCTTTGAGCGGGCGCGCCCTGCGCAACATCCGTCTCAATCTTGCAGCACTCGAGGGGCTTTATCTTGGCGAAGGAGGAGCGGGCTTGAGCGAACTTGTGACGCGCAGCAGCCGCGATCCCGAGCTCGATCCCCTGATGCGCAAGGCTTTCGGCATAACCCGGGAAACGGCGCGTACCCTCGACGAGCCTCTTGCGGAGGCCCTGAGCGATCCGGAGCTTCGGCCGCGGGTGGAAAAACTCCTGACCCAGGTGACGGCGCTCAAGCAGATCGTCAAGACGCGAGTCGCCGCGGCGCTCGGTGTTTCCGTGGGGTTCAATGCGCTCGATGGCGATTGATCGCAGAAGACTGCTGGTATGGCTCGCCGGCGCCGCCAGCTGGCCGGCCTGGCCAGCTCATTCTTACGCCGCGCGCCAGGCGGTCGCCAATAACCGGCTCTATCTCACCGCCGGCGCCGCGGAGGAGGGGCGCTATCGGGTGAGCGGGTTTACGGAGCGGGGCGAGCCGGTCTTCGATCTTGATCTGCCCGGGCGCGGCCACTCCGTGGCACCACGCCCTGGAAGCAAGGAGGCGGTGTTCTTCGCCCGCCGCCCCGGCGCCTTCGCGGAAGTCGTTGACCTGAGCAAGGGAGGTTTTATCCGCAAGATCGAGGCCGCAAAGGAGCGGCATTTTTATGGACATGGTGTTTTCAGCCAGGATGGCCGGCTGCTCTATGCGACGGAAAATGACTTTGCCGGCGAACGCGGCGTGTTGGGCATCTACGCTGC
Organism: uncultured Alphaproteobacteria bacterium; assembly: GCA_942491105.1. Taxonomy (GTDB): domain Bacteria; phylum Pseudomonadota; class Alphaproteobacteria; order Kiloniellales; family DSM-21159; genus JBBEAM01. The sequence continues at coordinate 222,064 of CALNZX010000001.1, forward strand.
GGAGCGGAACTACGCGCGGATCGGAGAGCTTTCATCCCACGGCATCGGGCCGCATGACGTCAAGCTGCTGTCCGATGGCACAACCCTGGCCGTCGCCAACGGCGGTATCCTGACCCGGCCGGACCTGCCACGTGTTAAGCTCAACATACCGACGATGACGCCCTCCCTGGTCTACCTCGACCGCCGCGACGGCGCTCTACTTGATGAGATCAAGCTGCCTCCGGAGTTGCATCAGCTTTCGATCCGGCATTTGGCCTTGGGGGAAGACGACCGGCTTGCCGTGGCGATGCAGTATGAGGGCCCGGGCGGCGATTCCGTGCCGCTGGTGTTCACCCACCGCCGGGCGGAACAGACGCGTTTTCTGGACGACGCGCCGAAGGTGATCAGAGCCATGAAACACTACTGCGGCAGCACGGCCTTCGACAGCTCGGGAAGAATCCTGGCGGTTTCCGCGCCGCGCGGCGGCTTGCTTGCCTTTTGGAACGCGGAGCAGGGAAAGCTTCTCTCGACGGTGGAGCTGCCGGATGTCTGCGGGGTGGCCGCTGCGGCGCGGCCCGGCGGATTCCTCGCCAGCAGCGGTGCGGGCGGGGTCGTTGAAATCGATGCCGTCAGCGGCCACAGCAGACGCATCCCTTCGGAGTTCCTCGATAGCGGGCGCTGGGACAATCACATGGTCGCGGTAAGCGGCTAGGCCGCCAGGTGCAGTAGCTTTCGGGCTTCGGTGACGCTCGCTGGATGGCGGCCGTAGTTCGCGCAGAGCTCGACAGCCTGCTTGACGAGAGCGGCGTTCGAGGGGGCCAGGCTATCCCGGTCGAGGCGAATGTTATCCTCCAGGCCCGTGCGCACATGACCGCCGCGCTCCAGCGACCAGTTGATCAAGGTGATCTGGTCCTTGCCGATACCGGCGCCTGTCCAGGTTGCGTCGGGTGCCAGGCGCTTTAGTGTGTCGACGTAGAAATCGAAGCTCGGGCGGTCCACCGGCATGGCGTTCTTTACGCCCATCACGAACTGGACATGCAACGGCCCTTTGATCTTGCCTGCCTTCTCCATTTCGACGGCTTTGAAAATCATCGAGAGGTCGAAGGCCTCGACCTCCGGCTTGACGCCGTTCTCGAGCATCTTCTGGGACAGCATATCGATCAGATCGGGTGTGTTGTCGTAGACCCGGGTCGGGAAATTGCAGGAGCCTGTGGCCAGGGACGCCATGTCCGGCTTCAAAGCGATCATGCCGCCACGCTCCTCGCCCTTGCCCGAGCGCCCGCCCGTCGAGAACTGGACGATCATGCCGGGGCAGTGCTTGCGCAGGCCCTCCAGCAGGCGGCCGAACTTCTCGGGGTCGGAGGTGGTGCTGCCGTCGTCGTTACGCACATGACAGTGAGCGAGCGTGGCGCCAGCTTCGAAGGCCTCCTGGGTGGACTCGATCTGCTCGGCGACGGTGATCGGCACCGCGGGATTGTTCTCCTTGCGCGGTACGGAACCGGTGATGGCGACGGTGATGATGGCGGGGGTGGTCATTCTGGAGTCTCCTCCTTGCTGTGCCTGACGGCGGCGAGGGCGCGATCGATCATCGCCTCGGCTTGGCCCAGATGCCTGGCTGGGTCGCGCAGAGCGTCCCAATCGACCGGCGCGGTACTCTGCGCCGAGAGAATATCCATGAGCTGAGCGCCGCTTTCCAGACTTTCGGTACAGGCCTGCTTGACCAGCGCCAAGGCTTCCTGCCTCGGCATGTGCTCGGACAACGCGAAGCTCGCGGCTTCCGCCAAGAGACATCCGTTGCTGGCCTCGATATTGGCGCGCATGCGGACCGTATCGACATTGAGGCCATCGAGTAGTGTGAGCGCAAGGCGCAGCGCGGCCCCGGTCGCGACGGCCAAGGCGGGCAGGCTTTGCCACTCGGTAAGCCAGGCGACGCCGCCGCGTTCTTGCCGGTGCAGGGCGGAACGCTGCACGGCGGCCTGCAGGTCGAAGGCCTGTCCGGCCAAGACCTGAATGGCTTCGGCGGAAATCGGATTCTGTTTGTTCGGCATGGTCGAGGAGCCGCCCGCGCGCGCAACGCGCAGCTCGCCGATCTCCGAATCGCAGAGCTCGGCGATATCTCCGCCCATCTTGCCGAGCGCGCCGGTGACGCCGGACAGCCAGCCACCGGACTGCACCAGGCCGTCGCGCTGCACATGCCAGGGCAGGGGAGCGACTCCGAGTCCGAGGCGTTTGGCCAGGTCGGTTTCGATGGCGCGGGCCAGCGGGCCAAGCGCGGCTTGGGTGCCGCTCGCGCCGCCGAGGGAGACCAGGCAGAACTCCGACTTAACCCGTGGCAGCCGGGCTCGCCAGCGGACCAACGGCAGCATCCAGCCCGCGGCCTTGAGGCCGAAGCTGGTTGGCGTTGCCTGCTGCCCGCGGGTACGGGCGGCCATGACGCTTTTGCGGTGGCGCTCGGCGAGCCCGGCAAGCGCTTCGATCGCGGCGTCCAGACGCGTGGCGCAGACATCGAGGGCGCTGCCCAAGGTGATGACGCTGGCGCTGTCGAGAATGTCCTGACTGGTCGCGCCCCAGTGGACGTACTGGCCGTGGGGCGGCGGTGTTGCGGCGCGCAGCCGGGCAACCAGCCCCGGCACCGGAACGCCGTCCCGCTCCGTCGCCTCGGCGAGAGAGGCAGGATCGAGAGTCAGGCTTCGCGCCGCCTGTGCGATTGCCTGCGCCGCCTCCACCGGAATGGCGCCAGCCGCGCCCTGGGCTTCGGCCAGGGCGGCCTCGATATCCAGCATGGAGCGCAGCATGGCCTCGCCGGAAAGCAGGGCCTCGACCTCGGGGTCGCCGAGCAGGCGGGAGAGATAGCTGGGCGGGACGCTTGGCATCTAGCAGTCGAAGAACACGGTTTCATCCTCGCCCTGCAGCCGGATATCGAAGCGGTAGCTAGCAAGCTTGCCGTCGCCTTTTTCCGCTTTCGCAATCAGAGTCTCCCGGCGCCGTGGCGGGAGCACGCGCCCGAGGATCGGGTCGCCGGCATTCGCGGCTTCTTCGTCGGGAAAGTACATCCGCGTCGCCAGGCCGAGATTGATGCCCCGGGCGACGATCCAGAGCGAAACATGCGGGGCCATGGTCGTTTCCCCTGGTCCGGGCACGGCACCTGGCTTGATCGTTTCGAAGACGAAGCTGCCAGTCTGCAGATCCGTTGCGGCGCGGCCCCAGCCGAAGACGGCGGGGTCGCAGGACTCGCTGCGCGGATCGCCGGGCGAGTTGTAGATTCCCGCCGCATCGGCCTGCCAAAGCTCGACCAGGGCATCGCGGACAGTATCGCCCTGCCCATCGAGGATGCGTCCCTCGATCCGGATGCGCTGGCCCTTGGCCTCGGGACCCGCGATGGCCAGGCCGGGGTCTTCCGGATAGACGCCTTCGACGCCGGCGATGGCCGGGGTCAGGCCAATGTGTACGTAGGGGCCGGCGGTCTGAGACGGCGTTTCCTTGAGATAGGGAAGATAGGAGCGCATCACAGACCCTCCGGCCGGTTCTCGAAGGGGGTTTGCCGCTGACCGCGCAGCACCATGTCGAAGCGATAGGCGCGGCAATCCATCGGCTGGGTCGCGTTCATGTCGAGCTTCGCGACCAGCTGCTCGATCGCTTCGGCGGCGGCAATGGTCTTGACGATCGGGCAGAGCGCGATGTGCGGGTCGCCCTCGAAGTACATCTGGGTGACCAGACGCTGGCCGAAGGCATGCCCGAACAGGGAGAAGTGGATATGCGCGGGCCGCCAGTCGTTGGGACCGTTCGGCCAGGGATAGGGGCCGGGCATGATCGTGCGGAACACGTAGGAACCGTCTTCGCCGGTTATGGTGCGGCCGCAGCCGCCGAAATTGGGATCGAGCGCGGCGATATAGGTTTCCCTGGCGTGGCGGTAGCGGCCGCCGGCATTGGCCTGCCAGGTCTCGATCAGGGCGCCGGGCACGGGGCGGCCGTCCTCGTCGAGCAGACGGCCGTGAACCAGGATGCGCGGCCCGATGGGCTCCCCATCCTTCGCGTAGTTGCGGATCAGGTCGTTGTCGAGCGGCCCGAGCGAATCCTGCCCGAAAACCGGGGCGGTCAATTCCGACAGGGTGGAATCGAAGGCAACCAGCGGCTTGCTTGGGGAGCGCAGGACGCTCGACTTGTAGCCAGGCGCATAGGCCGGTGGGTGCCAGTCGCGGTCACGCGGGTAGAGCCCTCCTTGCACCGGCAACGCGTTCCTCATTCTGCCTTATCCTCCTGCTTGGCGGCGGCCTCCAGGGCCTGCTTGACGATCTTAAAGCCTCGGTTGGCCGCGGGCACCCCCGCATAGACGGCGACGTGGAGTAGCGCTTCCTTCAAATCCTCGGCGCTGGCGCCAGTATTGAGGCTGGCGCGGGCGTGCATCGCCACCTCCTCGTCATGGCCGAGGGCCGCCAGCAGGGCGAGGGTAATCATGGAGCGTTCGCGCCGGGTCAGACCGGGGCGGGACCATACGGATCCCCAGGCGCCTTCGGTAATGAAGGCCTGGAAGTCGGCATCGAAGTCGGTCTTCTGCGCTTCCGCGCTATCGACGTGGAGGTCGCCCAGCACGGCCCGGCGGGTTTCCATGCCAAGGGCGTTACGCGCCTTCTTGTCGCTATCAGGCAAGCTGTGCCTCCTTCATGAAATCGCGCAGCAGTCCGGCCAGGTGTTCCGGCGTCTCGATGCAGGGCAGGTGGCCCGCGCCCGGGATCTCGGCATAGCGGCTCGCGGGAATCGACTCCGCCATGGCGCGCACCAGTTCCGGAGGCGTCGCGCCATCCTCCGCACCAACGACGCAGAGCGTCGGCAGCCGCAAGGCCTTGGCCGCGTCGCTGAGATCGGCATCGCGCAGGGCGGCGCAGAGTCCGAGATAGGAGTCCTCGGGCGTGCGGATGAGCATCGCCCGCCAGAGGGCGAAGGCATCCGCGTTTTCCTCGCGGAAGCGTTGCGTAAACCACCGTTCCAGAATGGCATCGCCGACCGCGGCGAGACCCTGTTTCCTGACTGCGGCGATACGCTGCTCCCAGAAATCCCAACCGCCAATGCGCGGCGCGGTGTCACAGAGAACCAGGCCCGTCACGCGCTCCGGTTCCCTGGCCGCCAGGGCCTGAGCGATCTGCCCGCCGACCGAGAGGCCGACGATCACGGCTTTGCCGATGCCGAACTGGGTCATCAGGCCGGCGAGATCCGCGGCGTGCTCCTCGATGCTATAGGCACCAGGGTCTTCGCTGAGCCCATGCCCGGCGGTGTCATAGCGCAGCAAACGCCAGTTTTCCGGCAGATAGGGCAGCAAAGGGTCCCAAATCCGGAAGTCGGTGCCCAGGGAATTGGAGAAGACCAGCGTAGGGCCGCCGCCATCTTCCCAGGGGCTATCCGTCCAGGGGCCATCAAGCCGGGTATTCAGGACATGGCCGTTCACGCGCACTGCGGGCATCGCCCGTTTCCTCTCAGTCGTCGTCATTTTGCCCACTGTGCGCTATCGTAATTGTCATGTAAAATGATGTTTCTATTCAGATACATAACGTAAGGGTAATGATTGATTCCCGCATAAAACTCCGCCATCTGCGCAGCTTCGTGGAGGTCGCGCGCCGGGGCAGCGTGGGGCAGGCCGCCCAGGCCTTGGCGGTGACCCAGCCGGCTGTGTCCAAGACACTCAAGGAGCTGGAGGAGATCCTCGGCGCGCGCCTGATGGAGCGCAGCCGCGCCGGGGTTTTTCTGACACCGATCGGCGAAATGTTCCTGCACTATGCAGGCGCCTCTATCGCGGCGCTGGTGCAGGGGCTCGACGGCATCGCCCATGGCCGTATGGAGGGAGATCAGATCCTTGCCATCGGGGCCTTGCCCAGTGTCGCTTCCCTGATCATCCCCGAGGCCATTGCCCGTTTCAAGCAGGCGGCGCGCGATGTCACGCCGAAGATCGTCGGCGGGCCCAATCCCTATCTGCTCGACCTGGTCCGCGACGGCGACCTGGATCTGGTGGTCGGCCGCATGGGTGCCCCCGATAGCATGGCGGGACTCAGCTTCAGCCATCTCTATTCGGAACGCATCGCCGCCGTCGTGCGGCCGGGGCATCCGCTGCTCGAGTCACGGGATGTCGCGCGGATCGCCGAGTACACCGTGATGTTCCCGGATAAAGGCGCGGCGATCCGCGAACTCGCCGAGCAGTTGTTGATCACCAATGGTATCGGGCGCTTGCCCGACAGGATCGAATCCGTCGAACCGAGCTTCGGGCGTCTCTACGTGCGGCGCAGCGATGCGGTCTGGCTGATTTCCCACGGCGTCGTGGCGCTCGACCTCGCCGAGGGCGCGCTGGTCGAGCTGCCTTTCGATGTCGAGCAGACCCTGGGGCCTGTAGGGCTGACTCTGCGCGCGGAGATTGCTATGACACCGGCGGCGACGCTCTTCGCTGGCTGTCTACGGGCTTCGGTGGAAAAAACCCACTCCAGGGTACGAGGAAAATCCGCATAACGCTGTGGTTATGCAAGTCCTTGAATTCCTCATTTTTCATTTTGTTTTGTATAGTGCAGGCTAGCTGCGTGGATGCCGTAGAACAGCGAAAACGCGCCGGCTCGGTTTGGGAGGATACAGGTCATGATTCACCGTAAAGTTTTTGGCGTGCTCGCCGCTTTCGCCCTGGCGTTTGGGCTTGGCGAGGCCGCGCAGGCACAGGATGTAACCCTGCGCTTGCATCAATTTCTGCCACCGCAGGCGACCATACCGGCCAAGGCGATTACCCCTTGGATCGCGAAGGTCGAAAGCGAATCCGGCGGGCGGATCAAGATCGAGCACTATCCGGCCATGCAGCTCGGCGGTGCCCCTCCGAGCCTCTACGATCAAGCGCGAGACGGGGTGGTCGATATCGTCTGGACGCTGCCGGGCTACACGCCGGGGCGCTTCAACAAGGTCGAGGCCTTCGAGCTGCCCTTCATGGTGACCACGGGGGAGGCGACCTCCAAGGCCTTCTACGAGTTCGTGCAGAAGAACGCCTTGGAGGAGTTCTCCGACGTCAAGCTTTTGGTCGCGCATACCCACGGTCCCGGCCTGCTGCATGTACGCGGAGACGGGGTAAGCAGCCTTGAGGATATGCAGGGGCTGAAGCTGCGAGGGCCCACCCGGGTGATCACCGGCATGCTGGAAAACCTCGGCGCCACGGCGATCGGAATGCCGGTCCCCGCGGTACCGGAATCCCTGTCCAAGGGGGTGATCGACGGTGCGGTGATTCCCTGGGAGGTGACGGTGCCTCTTAAAATTCCCGAGCTGGTCGATAGCCATACGGGCTTCTCCGGCGAGCACGGCCTCTACGCCGCGACCTTCGTCATGGTGATGAATAAGGACAGCTACGAAAGCCTGCCCGATGACCTGAAACAGGTGATCGACGACAACTCGGGCATCGAGGCGGCGGCGCTGTTTGGCGCGGCGATGGATGCCGGAGACAAGGTCGGGCTGGAAAAAGCCCAGGCGACGGATAACGAGATCGTCACTCTCGACGCGGCGGAGACCGCCCGCTGGAAGGACGCGGCGCAGGCGACGATCGATACCTGGATCGCGGAGATGGATGGCAAGGGCGTCGATGGCGCGGCCTTGGTCGAGGACGCGCGTACCTTGATCGAAAAGCACAGCAACTAGAACGGTGCCGGGGCGGAGCGGGTGCCGCTTCGCCCTGCGCCGTGGATCGGCGGCGGTTGAGCCATGACAGGACGGCTGATCCAGAAGGCGATTCACGGGGCGGCCCTTGCCTTGGCGATTGCCGGCGGGCTGGCGCTGATCGCCATGACCCTGCTGACGGTGATCAGCATCACCGGGCGGGGGTTGATCTGGCTGGGGCTTGGCCCGATTCCCGGCAGCTACGAGCTGGTCGAGATGGGGGCGGCCTTCGCCGTCTTCTGTTTTCTCCCCTGGTGCCAGCTAAAACGCGGCCATGTCACGGTGGATTTGTTCCTGCGGCCCCTGGGTCCGCGCATCAACCGTGGCGCCGAGTTGATTTCCAATCTGCTGATTACCGGCGCGGCGGGGGTGATTGCCTGGCGCCTCTGGCTTGGGCTGGTCGATAAGGGCAGCACCAGCGAGACCAGCTATATACTGGGGATTCCCGCGTGGTTCGGCTACGCGGCGGCCTGCTTGGGGGCGATGCTCTTCGTTCTCGCGAGTGCCTATACGGTCTGGCGCAGCTTTCATGAACTGCGCGGTGGGGCAAGCCAAGCGCCCCACGATGCCGTGGATGAGCCGGAGGCGGGGCTATGAGCGGGGTCGAGCTCGGCCTGTTGTCCTTCCCAGTGCTGATCGCCCTGATTTTTCTGCGCGTGCCCATCGGCTTGGCCATGCTGATGGTGGGATTTTTCGGCATCTGGCTGGTGACCGGCAGTGAGCGCCCTGTCTTGGCGCAGATGAAAAGCCTGCCCTACGACACCTTCTCGAATTACTCGCTCTCCATCGTGCCGCTGTTCCTGCTGATGGGGCAGTTCGCGACGCGGGGCGGCCTGTCGCGGCGGCTGTTCGGGGCGGCGGAAACCTGGCTCGGTCACCGCAAGGGCGGCGTGGCCATGGCCGCGGTCGGTGCTTGCGGCGCCTTCGGAGCGATCTGCGGGTCCTCGCTGGCGACGGCGGCGACCATGGGGCAGGTGGCCTTGCCGGAGCTGCGCCGCAGCGGCTACTCCGGGGCGCTGTCGACAGGCGCCCTGGCGGCCGGCGGGACCTTGGGAATCCTGATCCCGCCGTCAGTGATCCTGGTGATCTACGCCATCCTGGCGGAACAGAACATCGCCAAGCTGTTCATCGCGGCGTTCGTACCCGGCCTCCTGGCGGTGCTCGGCTACATGCTGGCGATCGCGGTATATGTCCGCGTTTTTCCCAAGTCCGCGGGCCAGCGCGCGCGCAGCAGCGCCGCCGCGCGCTGGCGGGCCTTGCTCAGCGTCTGGCCCGTACTGGTGATCTTCCTGCTGGTGATCGGCGGCATCTATGCCGGATGGTTCACACCGACGGAGGGCGCGGCGGTTGGCGCCGCGGGAACGGGGCTCGTCGCCTACGCCAATGGCGGTCTCGATTGGAAAGGATTGCGCGAGGCGATACTGGCCACAGCCAATTCCACGGGAATGATTTTCTTCATTCTGCTTGGGGCGGCCGTTTTCAATAGCTTCCTAGCGTTTTCTCAACTTCCGCAGGAAGCAGCCCGCTTCGTGACGGAGGGCGGCTTCAGCCCTTGGCTGGTATTGGCGCTGATTCTGCTTTGCTATCTGATCTTCGGCTGCGTCATGGATTCCCTGTCGATGATCCTGCTGACCATTCCGATCTTCTTTCCCATCGTGATGGCCTTGGATTTCGGCCTTAGTCCAGAATCCACGGCCCTGTGGTTCGGCATACTGGTGCTGATCGTGGTCGAGGTCGGGTTGATCACGCCGCCGGTTGGCATGAACCTCTTCGTGATCAATGCCATGGCAGAGGATATTCCCATCGCGCAAACCTACCGCGGCGCCTTTCCTTTTATCCTAAGCGACTTCATCCGGGTGGTGATTCTGGTGGCGTTTCCCAGCCTCACCCTCGGTCTGGTCGCGCTGCTGTATTAGAGGCGAGGATGATCCGGCGGTCTGTCCAGGTTGGCATTATTGGCTCGGGACCGGCGGGACTGCTGCTCGGGCAGCTGCTGAATACCCTGGGCATCGAGAACGTGATCCTGGAACGCCGCTCGAAGGACTATGTGTTGAGCCGGATTCGCGCAGGCGTGCTGGAGCAGGGTACGGTCGGCTTGCTCGATGAGGCCGGCTGCGGCCAAAGGATGCACGCCGAGGGCCTGGTGCATGAGGGCATCGACCTCGCCTTCGGCGGCCGGCACCACCGTATCGATCTGAAGAAACTCTCTGGCGGCAAGACGGTGCTGGTCTACGGCCAAACCGAGGCGACCAAGGACTTGATGGAGGCGAGGCAAACCGCGAAGGCCGAGACGATCTACGAAGCCGAGTCGGTGCAGCCCCGGGATTTCGATACCGCGCGGCCCTATCTGAGCTTTCGCAAGGATGGCGTCGAACAGCGTCTCGACTGCGACTTCATCGCCGGCTGCGACGGGTCTCATGGGGCGAGCCTGACGGCTCTTCCGCGATCGGCTTATGAAACCTTCGAGCGGGTGTATCCCTTTGGCTGGCTAGGGCTGCTGGCGGAGGTGCCGCCGGTGCGCGAGGAGCTGGTTTACGCCAATCACCCTCGCGGCTTCTCGCTGTGCTCCATGCGCTCGACAACCCGCAGCCGTTACTATGTGCAGTGCCCGCTGGACGACAGGGTCGAAGCCTGGAGCGACGACCGCTTCTGGGACGAGCTGCGCGCGCGGCTGCCTGCCGATGTCGCCGAGGCGGTGACCACGGGCCCCTCGATCGAAAAGTCGATTGCCCCGTTACGTTCCTTCGTGGTCGAGCCGCTGCGCTTCGGCCGCCTGTTTCTCTGTGGCGACGCCGGGCACATCGTGCCGCCGACCGGCGCCAAGGGGCTCAATCTGGCGGCGAGCGACGTGCATTACCTCTTCGAGGGCCTGCGCGATCACTATCTCGAGGACTCGGATGCCGGGCTCGCGGCCTATTCGGCGCGGGCCCTGGCGCGGGTCTGGAAGGCGGTGCGTTTCTCCTGGTGGATGACCTCGATGCTGCACCGCTTTCCCGAGGCCGATGCCTTCGCCCAGAAGATCCAGGAAGCCGAACTCGATTACCTGGTGAACTCCCAAGCGGCGTCCACGGCGCTGGCGGAGAACTACGTCGGCCTGCCGTACTGAGGGCTGCCCGGACCGTCCCTGCGCGGGCGCAGGCGGCTACTTCTTCGCCTGACCCTTCTTTTCCTCGGGAAACAGCCACATCGCAAAGATCATGAAGCCGCCCAGGGCCAGGGCCACCCAGGGCGTAACGCTCTGGCCAGCCTGGCGCTGGAAATAGAAGACCGCGATGGCGGCCAGGGCAACCAGCAGGGAGAGCGGTATTTTGATTTTCGGGGGCATGGTTCTTCTCCTTTTTTCTTTCGCGCGGGCGCGATCAGCCAAACAGTTGCAGAAACAGTAGAAAGGCCAGCGCCGTTAACAACAGCAGCAAAGCCAGCAGCCCCGGAACGCTGGCGGTCAGCGCCGTCGCAAAGGCCTGGAATACCAGCGGTCCGGCCAGCAGGGCGAGGGCGGCGGCGATCACCGCGGGCGCCCAGGCCGTTGCCATGAAGATAAAGCCGAGCAGCAGCAGGGCGACGAGCAGGAGTTCCCCGCTGACGGCGAGCACCAGGACCCGGCCGAAAAGCGTTCGCTCGGGAAAGGCGCCCGCGCCGAGCGGAAAGAATCCGCTGATCAAAGCGGCGCCATAGCCCAGAGACAGGCCGCAAGCAGCGGAAAGCGCGAGATCGGCGGCATTGAGAAATCCGAAGCTGTCCGCCATATCCATCGCGTCTTGAGTCCTTATCCGTTCCTCGGCAGTCTCTGCCGCTTGACCGGAGGCTGCCGATCAATAAGCATATGAGTCATATATCACAGACGGGGCGCCGCCTGCCAAGCTCCTGAGGCGCGTTCTGAAAACAAGAGGAAGATGGCATGGCGGCTGACACCGCGAGCGAGAAGAAAAAGCGCACGATCACCGAAATTCGCGACTCCAAGCATAGCGGCGAGAAAATGGTCTACACCTCGGTGCCGGACTACACCTCGGCGCGCTGGGCGGAAATGGCGGGTGTCGACGTCTGCGTCGTCGGCGATTCCCTGGCCATGGTGGCCCATGGCCACGCCAGCACGATACCCGCCACCATGGACATGATGGTGATGCATGCGCTGGCCGTGCGCCGCGGCGCGCCCAATACCTTCACGCTCGGCTGCATGCCCTATCAAAGCTACAACACCGTCGACCGGGCCCTGGTCAATGCCAGCCGTTTCATGCAGGACGCCGGCTGCGACGCCGTCAAACCCCAGGGCGGCAAAAGCCAGGCGCATATCCTCAAGGCCCTGATCGACGCGGGAATTCCCACGGCCTCGCACATCGGGCTGACGCCGCATACCATCGCCATGTTCGGCGGCTTCAAGATCCAGGGGCGCACCGCCGAGGCGGCCATGAAGATCCTCGAGGACGCCTTCGCCATTCAGGATGCGGGCTGCTTCATGCTGGAGTTCGAGGCCGTGCCCGCGCCGATCGCCAAGGTGATCTCCGAGCAGCTCGAAATCCCGACCATCGGGATCGGGGCCGGGGCGGGGACCGACGGACAAATTCTGTTGTCCTATGACCTGCTCGGCGTCTTCACCGACTTCAAACCGAAATTCACCAAACGCTACGCCAACCTGACGGAGGTCGCCGTGAAGGGCTTGTCGGAATACGTGCGGGAGGTGAAGGAGGGACAGTTCCCCGATGACGATCACAGCTATGGGGTCAATCAGGAAGAATACGAAAAGTTCCTGGGTCTGGTAGAAAGCCGCAAGCAAGTTTAGGCGCGCCCATCCCGACGGATCGGGATTCAGCCCAAGCAACCGCAAGGAGCGGACTTTCACGATGAACGAGGTTTCGGATACGGCGCTGCTGGACGCTCTTGGCGAAGAGGAGACCTCCGCCGTCAGCTTGACCCAGCGCGCTTACCGCAAGCTGGAGGAGCAGATCGTCACGTTGCAGCTGCGTCCGGGCGAGGTGTTATCCGAAACCGCGCTAGCGCAGCGCCTCGAAATTGGCCGCACGCCAATTCGCGAAGCCTTGCAGCGTTTGGCGCGCGAAGGGTTGGTGGTGATCCTTCCGCGTCGCGGCATCCTGGTCAGTGCCCTCGACGTGCGCCGCCAGTTGAAGCTGCTGGAGCTGCGCCGCGAACTTGAGCGGCTGATGGCGCGGGCCGCCGCGCGGCGCGCGACCGCGGAGGAGCGGGCGGCCTTTCAGCGCATTGCCGAGGGTATGAACCAAGCCGCGGACCAGGAAGACGACATCACGTTCATGCGTTTCGACAGCAAGCTGAACCTGCTGCTCTGCCGGGCCGCGCGCAACGAATTCGTCGCCAATGCCATGTCCCTGACGCATGGCCTGTCGCGGCGTTTCTGGTTTCAGCACCATAAGGAGGTCGGCGATCTCGCGCTCTGCGCCCATCTGCACGCCGAGCTCGCGGCCGCGGTCGCCACGGGAGTCACCGATGGCGCCGCTGAGGCGAGCGATAGGTTGCTCGACTACGTGGAGAGCTTCACGCGCAAAACGCTCGACTCCGAGAGATGATCTTCAGCCTGGCGCCGTTTGGCGCGGCCGCGCGGGGGCGGACAGGGTCGAGCGCGTGAATTCCTCAAGATAATCGGTCAAGACGTCGGAGGCCTCGGCGGCGCGGTCCGCGTCTGCGGCGGCGATCGCCCGAAGACGCTCGGCATGCAGCTTGGCGGCCTTCCTCAGATCGCCATGGCGCTCGTAGTGGGCGTACCAGAAGCGGCGCGAAAGCCCCTGTACCTGGCCGATAACGTTATACAGAATCTCGTTATCTGCGGCTTCGGAGGTCAGATCGTGGATGTCCTTGAGCACCGCCATGAACCGCCGGCCGTCATTGTTCCGTCCCGCCTCCTCGAACTTCTTGGCGAGGGCGCGCATCTGACGGCGCTGCGTCTGCGTCGCGCGACGGGCCGCGCTAACCACCATAAGACGCTCCAACTCGCCACGGACTTCGAGCAGCTTGAGCTGGGTTTCCACGTTGATGGAAGTCACCATCACGCCGCGCTGCGGCAGGATCGAAACCAAGCCCTCGATCGATAGCTTCTGAAAAGCCCAGCGGATCGGGCTGCGTCCCAGTCCCAGGCGCTTGCTGAGCGAGAGTTCGGAAACCATGGTGCCGGCGGGCAGCTCCTGCAGGACGATCATCTCCTTGAGCGTTGCGTAGGCGTTGTGCTGTTGGCTTCCGCGTCGCGGTGCTTCGTCCTGAGCAGAAGAAGCGGAGTCTTTTTCCATGCCGGTCAATTCCGGTTCCGTGAGGCGTTTCAAAAGTCTGGCTGCCGCAGTTTATGTGCAGGGGCGAAGCGCTGGCAATAAATTGATTGACAGCTAACATATTAGTAGCCTGGATAGTCGCGCGATACCGTATTTCTGGGAGAAAGCTAGACGTGCCTTCGCAGAACTCACCCGACCTCACGCCCAAGTGGAGCGCGGGTTATGTCAAGACCCTGGCCCATGGCCTGCCGGTTCTCGCGGAACCCGACGTGGTGGTGGTTGGCGGCGGTGCGGCCGGCTTGGCGGCGGCGAGCACGGCGGCGGAAAAGGGGCTGTCGGTGCTGCTTGTCGAGCGCTACGGCTTTTGCGGGGGCAACGCGGTCGCGGGATTCTCGGGGACGGTCTGCGGGCTCTACTATGCAAGCGACCGGACGAATAACCGCCCGGAGCAGGCAGTCTTCGGATTCGCCGAACGCTTCCGCCAGGCGATGATCGCGCGCGATGGACTGACGGATCCCCAGCAGTACGGCAAGACCTGGACCGTGACTCATGATCCCCTGGTCTGGCGCGAAGTGGGCGACAGCCTGCTCGAGGATGCCGGCGTCAAGGTGCTCTACCACAGCCTGCTGGTTGGGGTGATTCGAGAGGACGAGGCCCTGCGTGGCGTGATCGTCGCCGGCAAGGCCGGCTTGACGGCGATCCATGCCAAGATCGTTATCGACGCCAGCGGCGACGGCGATGTGGTGCAGCGCGCCGGCTTGCCTTTTACCGTCGGCGATGGCGGGCTGGTGCAAAACCCGACCATGATTTTCCGCCTCGGCGGCGTCGACGTTGCGCGGTTCACGCAGTTCTGGGGACCGGACACCATCTGCAGTCCAGAGGTCTCGCAGATGCTGATCGAGTCCAATGGCAAAGGCTATGCGCTGCCGCGCGCGAAGATCTGGATTTTCACGACGCCGCGTCCAGGGCAGCTTCTGGTCAACGCCACGCGCCTGCTCGGCCGCGATGGACGCGACCTCTATCCTGGCGACCCGGAGGACTTGACCGAGGCCGAATTCGTCGGCCGGGCGCAGGTGCGCGAGTACGCCCGCTTCCTTAAGGACCGCATCGCCGGTTGCGAAGAGAGCTACGTGCTCGATACCGGCGTGCAGGCCGGTGTGCGACAGTCGCGCTCAATCGTCGGGCGCGCCAGGCTCGGCAACAGGGACGTCCTGGAACGCCGCAAGCGCGAGGACGGGATCGTGCGCTGTCCTTGGCCGATCGAGCTGCATGCGGGCGACAAGCCGAAGCTGGAATGGCTGCTCGACGATTATTACGAAATACCCTTCGATGCCCTGATCCCCGCGGAGGGCGAGAATCTCATCGCCGCGGGACGCTGTCTGAGCGCCGAGCATGAAGCCCTGGCCTCCGCCCGGGTCACCGCGCAATGCTTCGGCTACGGCCAGGCCGCGGGGCTGGCCGCTGTGGAATCCCTGCGCTCTGGCCGGCCATTGCATGCGCTGTCCGGGCAAGAGATGCGCGAATTGCTCAACGCGGAGGGGGCACGGCTCGATGATTGATCGGCGCAGAAGCGGCGGCAGGACGGCGGAATTGCAGGGAAAACCTGCCCCCAGCAACTTATCGGCAAGGCGGCTTGCCACTGCGTCAACCTTAGCATACGCTAGATATATCAGTAATAGATGAAGCGCCGCAGGGCGCTTGATAAACGCCAAAACCCGAATGGGTGGCTCCGGAAACCGGGGCGGTAAAAAAGAGGGGAGACACATAGCAAGATGAAGGTCTACCGCGGAGATAGGACTCTGGACGGCCTCGATGTCACGGTTGACGGCGTGCCGCTGGATCCGCGTACGGACATCAAGAAGCTTTCGGATAATGGGTTTGAATGGAGCTACGAGGGCCCCGAGCCCGCGCAGCTTGCTCTGGCCATTCTGGCCGAGCATCTCGGCGACGACCAGGCGGCGCTCGCCAAGCATGATGCCTTCATGAAAGCCATTGTCGCCAATTTCAATAACGAGTGGGAAATGACCGAGGAAGACATCGGCATTGCCCTCGTGAACATTGGCGGCTGAACAGTCTTTTCCATCATCAAGACGAAACTGAGCGAAGTGAAGAAAGGGAGGAACCTCAACAATGTCTAGAATTTCAAAACTTTCACAGCTGACGGGCGCGGTCGCGCTGGCCGTCGGTATGAGCCTGTCGGCTTCCGCGAGCGCGCAGGAGCATGAGTTCAAGATGGCTACTGGCTGGGGCGGTGGGCCGCTGATGGATATCGGCGCCCAGGCCTTCGCAGACAAGGTCGCTGAAATGTCCGATGGCCGGATTGCCATCGAGGTGTTCCCCGGTGGCACCCTCGGCCCGGCCTTGAAGGTCTCCGAGACCGTACAGCAGGGCGTGGCCGACATGGGCCATACCTGGGTTGGCTACGACTGGGGCATCGATCCGACGGCGGTGCTGTTCGGTGGCTTCGCCGGTAGCTTCGACTCCGAGCGCATGCTGCATTGGCTTTACCGTAACGGTGGCGCCGAGATGCAGAACGAGTGGCGCAACGAGAAGTTCAACCTGGTTTCCATGCCGCTGTTCATTCGGACTTCGGAGGTGTTCCTGCACTCCCGCAAAGCCGTGCGGACGCTGGAAGACCTTCAGGGCCTGAAGCTGCGCACCGCCGGTGCCTGGCTGGAAATCTCCCAGGGCATGGGCGCGGCTCCGGTAACCATGCCGGGCGGCGACGTTTATCCGGCGCTGGAGCGTGGCACCATCGATGCCACCGAGTGGGGCACCCTGTGGGAGAACATCTCGCCGGGCCTGCATCAGGTCACCAAGTACGTGATCATTCCGGGCGTGCATCAGCCGACCGCTCCCTTCGAACTGGTGATCAACGAGGACGCTTGGGCTTCGCTGTCGGCCGAGGATCAGGCTCTGGTCCGCGATGCGGCCTTCATGACGACGATGAACTCCTGGCTGACCATCGGTCAGGAAGACGCCAAGGCGCTGCAGTTCTTCCGCGAGCAGGGCAACGAGATCATCGAGCTCGATCCCGAAGTGCAGTACGCGGCGCGCGAAGCCGGTCTTGCCTGGGCCGAGGAGAAAGCGGCGGACAACGAATGGTTCGCCAAGGTCCTGGAAAGCCAGAAGGAATTCTCCGTCCTCTGGAAGGATGCCGGGAAGTACCGCAATGTGCAGGTGCGTGAGGAATAGGATCGCCACGGTCTAGAACGACCGCGATACCTACTGCCGATTCCTAAGGATCGTGGGCTGGGAGTGCCTCAATGCTTCCAGCCCACTTTTCCCTATAGGATGGCATCTTCGGCTCGAAGCTAACTCTTGAACGGAAGACTGCGGCCACCGCATGGAAACGCTTGTCAAAATCATTGAACGCATCACTGGCAGCGTGGGGTTGATCACCTCGCTGATCATCATCCCGCTCATCCTGGCGACCTGCTACGAGGTCTTCTCGCGATATCTCTTCGGCGCGCCAACGATCTGGGCCTTTGAGTTGGGCTATATCCTGACCGGCTCGCATTTTCTGCTCGGCGCCGCGATCGCGCTGATGAAGGGCACGCATATCCGCATCGATCTGCTGTACAGCCGGTTCTCTCATCGCCGTAAGGCCAGCGTAGATCTGGTGCTCTACGTGTTCCTGTTCCTGCCGTTTCTGATCCTGCTGTGCAACTCCCTGTTCGATTACGCCTTCCGCTCCCTCATGAGCGGTGAACACAGCGGAGCCTCGGCGTGGAACCCGCCGATCTGGCCGTTCCGCATGCTGCTGGCCGCCGGCTTTATGCTGCTGGCGCTGCAGGTTATCGCTGAAATCATCAAGTGTATCGCCGTCCTGCGCGGCCGGCCGATACCCCAGCACGAGGAGGGCTGACCCATGGAAGCCCTCTTGATGTTCCCGGCCTTGTTTCTTTTGATCTTTCTCGGATTTCCCGTCGCCTTCTCGCTGATGTCCGTGGCCTTCGTGTTCGGGCTGATGACCTTCGGCATGGCGAGCTTCTTCCAGTACACCCAGAAGGTCGAGGACATCGCCGGCAACTTCGTGCTCGCCGCGGTGCCGCTGTTCGTCTTCATGGGCGCAATGCTGGAACGCTCTGGAATTGCCGAGCGTCTTTTCGAGGCGGTACATCTCTGGACCCGGCGGCTGCCCGGCGGTCTGGCCATCGGCACCATCATCATGTGCATCATCTTCGCGGCTTCGACCGGTGTGATCGGCGCGACCGAGACGGTGGTCGGGCTGCTCGCGATTCCGGCGATGATGCGCTACGGCTACTCCAAGTCGCTGATCTCTGGCACGATCTGTGCCGGCGGCTCGCTGGGCACGATCATTCCGCCCTCGGTGGTCGTCGTGGTGATGGGTCCGATCGCCGACGTTTCGATCGGCGATCTGATGGTCGGCATGATCTTTCCCGGTCTGGTGCTCTCCGGGCTCTACATCCTCTACATCCTGGGGCTCTGCATTTTCCGCCCGCAATCCGCGCCGCGCATCGAGCCGAGCGCGGACGATCCGGCCTTCGCGGAAAAGATCGCCATCACCGTCAAGGCTCTGGTGCCGCCTCTGCTGATGATCTTCGCCGTGCTCGGCTCGATCATGCTGGGCTTGGCGGCGCCGACCGAGGCCGCGGCGCTCGGCGCCCTCGGGGCCTTCATCCTGACCGTCGCCTATGGCCGCTTCTCGCTCGTGATGTTCAAGGAGACCCTGGTCAAAACCCTCGCGGTGACCGCCATGATCATGCTGATCCTGCTCGGCGGCAGCATCTTTACCGGCGTGTTCGTCGGCGCTGGCGGCATGGGGGTGATGCGCGACATGATCGACGCGGTGCAGCTCGGACCCTGGGAGCTGTTGTTCCTGTTCCTGCTGCTGATCTTCATCGCCGGTTTCTTCCTCGAATGGATCTCGATCCTGCTGATCTTCGTACCGCTGTTCATGCCGTTCATGCGCGATGCCTGGGCGGCCGGCGGCTACGGCGCCTACTTCGATCCGGTGTGGTTCTGCATGCTGCTGCTGATCATGATCCAGTCGAGCTACCTGACGCCGCCGATGGCGCCCGCGATTTTCTACCTGCGTGGGATCGCGCCGCCGGAGATCACGCTGAAGCATATGTACAAGGGCGTCGTACCTTTTCTGTTTATTCAGGTGATCGCCCTGGCCATCGTGATGGCTTTCCCGCAGCTCGCGTTGTGGCTCCCCGACCAACTGCTCGGCTTCAAGTAAACCCGCGCCTTCAAGGAGGAGGTGACCATGTCCCCGGAAGACATTCTCAAAGTCCCCGCCAAGGTACTGTCCCAGGCGGATCGCGAATCCTATTTCGAGAAGGGCTATCTTCTCGTCGAAGGCTTCATCGAGAAGGAGTGGCTGGAAAAGCTGCGCGGCGCGGTCGACAGCTTTATCGAACGCAGCCGCGAGATCGCCAAGTCCGATGCCGTGTTCGATCTCGAGCCAGGACATAGCCGGGAGGAGCCGCGGCTGCGCCGGGTCTCCAGTCCCTGCGACGAGGATGTGGTGTTCTGGAATTACCTGGTGCAGTCGCGGCTCGGCGATCTGCTGGAAGACGTACTGGGACCCGACGTGAAGTTCTACCAGTCGAAGCTGAACTTCAAATGGGCCAAGGGCGGCGCCGAGGTGAAGTGGCATCAGGACGTGCCCTTCTTCCCGCATAGCAACAACGCCGTATTGACCTGCGGTACCTACCTCTACGACTGCGGTCTGGAGCAGGGGCCGTTGGGGGTGATTCCCGGCAGCCATAAGGGCGAGATCTTCGATCACTACAGTGCCGACGGCACCTGGACCGGCGATATCCAGCCCGCCGATCTGGATCGGGTGGAGGATGACAAGGCGCAGTATCTGCAGGGGCCGGCGGGTTCGATCACCCTGCACAACTATCGCATGGTGCATGGCTCTAAGCCGAACAACTCCCCGCGTGGGCGGCCCTTGCTGCTCAATGTGGTCTCGGCGGCCGATGCGATGCCCTATACCTTCAATCCGCTGCGCTCCAAATACGAACAGCAGATCATCCGCGGCAAGCCCGCCAAGTGGGCCCATCACGAGCCGGGGCACTATCTGATTCCGCCGGATTGGAGCGGTGGCTACACCTCGATCTTTGCCTTGCAGCAGGGCGAAACGGCCGCCGAGTAGGGCGCCTCGTATTGCGCAGTGGCAAAGGGCGCGCTTGCCTTCGACGTGATCTATTTGTAATATATCAGCTGGAATACCCCGGCTGCTACCGGCCGTGGCCGCGCCAAGGCAAGCGCGATCAACAAATGGAAGAGGCTTGAAATCATGGAACTGTCTTCAACGCCCATGAGTGACCGCCAGCGTAACTTCCGCGGCGAGTACAGGCGGCGCATCGCGGGCTGGTACAACGGTTGGCTGCATGTCGCGGTCATCTATACGATCGGTATCGCCGCCTTTTACATCTACGTTTCGAACATCTCGAACGTGCTGTGGTGGGAGTGGCTGACGATTCCCGTCGTCTTCCTGATTTGCAATATCTTCGAGTGGTTCCTGCATCGCCATGTGATGCATCGGCCGCTGCGCTTTCCGGGCCTGCGCGCGATCTATTCGCGGCACACCCTGACGCATCATCAGTTTTTCACGGATTCGGAAATGCGCTTCGCCGATCAGAAGGATTGGCGGGTTACGTTCTTTCCGCCCTATGCGCTGGTCGTCTTCATACTGATGTCGATTCCCGGCGCCTTGGTTATGGGCTGGCTGATCTCGCCCAATGTCGGCTGGCTGCTAATGTCCTCCACGACAGGGATGTACCTGATCTACGAGTTCATGCACTTCTGCTGCCATGTCGAGGAGAACTGGTTCGTGCGTTATACGCCGCTGGTCAACACCATCCGGCGGCATCATACGGCGCACCATAATCAGGCGATCATGATGGAGCGGAACATGAACCTGACCTTCCCGGTCGCCGATTGGCTGTTTGGCACCTCGGATCTCGACCGCGGCTTGCTCGGTCATGTCTTCAATGGCTACAGCACCAAGCACATCCGCAGGGATATGCGCAAAACCTCCAAGACCCCGCGCGGCGAGGCGCAGCACGACAAGTCCGCCGCCGGCGCCACGGCCTGAGCGTCTTGGCTTCTTAGTAATCCCATCGTGAATGACGATTTCGGCCCGGCCTTCCCGCCGGGCCGTTTTTTTTGTGCGCGCTCCAGGAGTCTAAGCCGGTGTCCGGCGCGCTTTGGCCTTCTCTTGGCGCGGGTCTATTCGCTAGTGTCTTACCGGATTACCCGTTGTCCGGACGGGAGAACAAGTCCGCGCATTTTCTTTTTCACCAGTGAAGGGGAGTGAGTAATGGATCGCCGCAATTTTCTGAAATCCAGCGTCACAGCCGGGGTTGCCGGTGCCGCCGTCGCCACCGCCGCAAGCAGCTTTCCAGCGCCGGCCATCGCGCAGGGCACCAAGCAATGGACCATGGTGACCTCCTGGCCGAAGAACCTCCCTGGACCTGGCGTCGCGGCCAATACACTGGCCGAGCGGATCACGGCGCTTTCGGGCGGCCGTCTCGAGGTCAAGGTTTCGGCGGCTGGCGAGTTGGTGCCGGGGCGTGGCGTCTTCGACGCGGTCTCGGAAGGAACGGCGCAGCTCTACCACTCCGTTCCCGCCTATTGGGGCTCTAAGTCCATCGGCATCCTGATGTTCGGCTCGCAGCCCTTTGGCCTGACCGCGCCGGAACAGTCCGGCTGGATGAATCACGGTGGCGGGCAGGCGCTCTATGATGAGATGTACGCCCGTTTCAATCTCAAGCCTTTCCTCTGTGGCAATTCCGGGCCGCAGATGTACGGCTGGTTCCGCGAGCCGATCGAAAGCGTTGACGATCTGCGCGGCATGAAGTTTCGCACTACCGGCCTGAATTCCGAGGCCATGGCGAAAATGGGCGTCGCGGTACAGGCCATGGGCGGTGGCGATATGTTTCAGGCGCTGCAATCCGGCGCGCTGGATGCCGGTGAATTCATCGGGCCCTGGACCGACAGCGCGCTCGGCTTTTATCAGATCGCCAAGCACTACTACTGGCCGGGTGTCGGCGAGCCTTCCTCTGCGGAGGAGTGCGGCATCAACAAGGCCGCCTACGACGAGCTGCCGGCCGACCTGCAGCAGGCCGTCGCCTACGCCTGTCAGTCGCTCTATGATCAGGTGCTGACGGAATACAACACCAACCATGCCAAAGCCCTGCCGAAGCTGGTCGCCGAGCAGGGGGTGCAGCTCCATAAGGTGCCCGAGGAGATCCTGGTCGCCCATGGCAATGCCGCGGGCGAGGTGATCTCCGAACTGCGCGAGAACGACGACGAACTGGTCAAGCGGATCGTCGAGTCCTTCCTCGCCTACCGCAGCAGTCTGGTCAGCTACATGCAGTACGCCGACGGCGGCGTCATGAACGCGCGTCTGCTCGATTACGGCTACGGTGAGTAGGGATCCTTCGCGAAGCCTCCGGCATCGGCCTTGGGGCCGGTGCCGGCGGGTTCCCATCGTCTAGGCGCAGAGAATGACGCAGCCTCTGCGGCGCGCGGCCGCGGCTCTGGAGTGGGTCAATCTGACCGTTGGGCAGCTCGTCCGCTGGGCGGCGCTGGCGATGCTGATCGTCCAGTTCGGGGCCGTGGTGCTGCGGTATGTCTTCGGCAGCAACTCGATCTTCGTCAACGAGACCGTGCTCTATCTCAATGCCGCCTTCTTCATGCTCGGCTCCGGCTACACGCTGCTGCTCGACGGGCATGTGCGCGTCGACATTTTCTATGGCGAGGCCGATGAACGGCGCAAAGCCTGGGTCGATCTCATCGGAACCCTGGGGTTCCTGTTCCCCGCGGTCGGCGCTCTGGCTTGGTTTACCTGGTCCTCGACGGTGAACTCCTGGCACATTCTCGAGGGCGCGATCTCCGTAGGTGGCGTTCCCGCGTCCTTCCTGTTGAAATCCCTGGTTCCGGCATTTTGCGCCCTGATCGCAATACAGGGCCTGGCCCTGCTGCTGCGCTGCCTCGTCGTGCTGTTGAGCGGCGGCGGGGAGGGTCGGAGGGCATGAGTCTGCTCGCCGGAAATCTCGATCTGCTGATGTTCCTGGCGCTCTGCGCGGGGATCCTGCTCGGCTATCCCGTGGTTTTCACCTTGGCGGGAATCGGCGTCCTCTTCGCCGCGCTGGGCTGGGGGCTTGGCGTCTTCGAGCCGGGCTTGCTGGGCGCGCTGTCCCAGCGCGTCTTTCAGATCATGACCAACGAGGTGCTGCTCGCGATACCGCTCTTCGTGCTGATGGGCGTGATCCTGGAGCGCTCCAAGATCGCCGAGGAACTGCTGGAGGAAATGGGCCAGCTGTTCGGCGCGCTGCGCGGCGGTCTCGCGGTCTCGGTCACGCTGGTGGGCATGCTGCTGGCGGCCTCCACGGGGATCGTCGGGGCGACCGTGGTGACCATGGCGCTGATCGCCTTGCCGACCATGCTGCGCAATGGCTACGACACCCGGCTCGCGGTTGGCGCCGTGACCTCGGCCGGCACCCTGGGGCAGATCATTCCGCCCTCGACCATGCTGATCATCCTGGCCGAGGTGATGTCCTCCAGCTACCAGCAAGCGCAGTTCGCGCAGGGCAAGTTCACCGTTGAAACCATTTCCGTGGGTCAGGTTTTCGCCGCGTCGCTGCTGCCGGGCCTGCTGCTGGTGGGACTGTACATCGCCTACATCCTGCTGCTGGCCTGGTGGCGTCCTGAGACCGGGCCGGCGCTACATGGGCAGGAAGGCTCCAGGAAGCCGAAGGATGGATGGCGAATCCTGCGGGTCATGATTACGCCGGTCATGCTGATCGTCGCGGTGCTCGGGTCGATCCTGGGCGGCATCGCCACGCCGACGGAGGCCGCGTCAGTCGGGGCCATGGGCGCGCTGCTATTGGCCGGATTGAAGACCTCGCCGGGGGGTACGCGCTGGCTGCTCTACGCGGCGCTCGCGGCCTTGATCCTGCTGCTGCTGATAACCGGCAGCTACGATCTCAGAATCGCGCGGCATGATATCGGCGCCGCCGACCAACTGGCGATCTACGCGGCGGGGCTTCTGCTGCTGATCATCGCCGCCGGGCTAGCGCTATGTTTTTTACGGACGGGGCGGGGCGGCATCCTCAAGCCCGTGGTCGACCAGACCTTGGTCGTGACCTGCATGATCTATGCCATGCTGATCGGCGCGTCGATGTTCTCGCTGGTGTTTCGCGGCCTCGGCGGCGATATCCGGGTCGAGGACTTTCTGACCAACATGCCGGGAGGCGAGGTCTCGGCGCTGCTGTTCGTCATGGCGCTGATTTTCGTGATGGGCTTTTTTCTCGATTTCGTAGAGATCTCGGTGATCGTTTTGCCCATCGTCGTGCCGATCCTGCTGCTGATGGGGATGGATCCGATCTGGCTGTCGGTGATGATCGCGATCAACCTGCAGACCTCCTTCATGACGCCGCCATTCGGGTTCTCGCTGTTCTATCTGCGCGGGGCCGCGCCGCCGGAGGTGCGCACGATCGACATCTACCGGGGTGTCATCCCTTTCGTGACGCTCAATCTGATTGGGATCGCGGTGATTTACTTCGTGCCGGGGATTGGCACCTTCCTCCCCAGGCTGTTTTTCGGCTAGGCGCCACGCAGATAAAAGGCAGAGCATATGGCAGAACCAGACTTTGAAATTCGCAGGATGAGGCAGGAGGAGCTGAGCCTGGCCGCCGACTGGGCCGCGGCCGAGGGATGGAACCCCGGCCTGAACGAGGCCGCCTGCTTTTTTGCCGCCGATCCTAACGGCTTCTTCCTCGGCCTGCTGGACGGCGCGCCGATCGCCTGCATCTCCGGCGTTGCCTACGACGAGACCTTCGGCTTTCTCGGCTTCTACATCGTCAAGCCGGAGCACCGTGGCAAGGGCTATGGCCTGCGCATCTGGCAAGCCTGCATGGCCTATCTCGGGACGCGTAACATCGGTCTCGACGGCGTCGTCGAGCAGCAGGAGAACTACCGGAAATCCGGCTTCCACCTTGCCTACAATAACGTCCGCTACGAAGGGCGCGGGGAGGGCGGCGATCTCTCCGGCACGGTGCCGCTCTCGCAGCTGCCCTTCGCCGAGGGCGAGGCCTACGACCGGGACTGCTTTCCGGTGCCGCGCAGCGCTTTCCTGGAAGCCTGGCTGACCATGCCGGAATCCTCGGCGCTCGGCGTACAGCGGGACGGCCGCCTGGCCGGCTATGGCGTAATCCGCCGCTGCCGCGAAGGCCATAAGATAGGCCCGCTCTTCGCCGACGATGCCGAAGTCGCGGACACTCTGTTTCGGGCGCTTTCGGCGCAGGCGCCGGGCGAGGCGGTCTTCCTCGATATCCCCGACGTCAATCCCGGCGCCAAGGCTCTGGTCGAACGCCACGCCATGGCGCCGGTGTTCGAGACCGCGCGCATGTACACTGGCCCGCAGCCGGACATCGATCTGCGGAAAATTTACGGCGTCACCACCTTCGAGCTTGGCTAGCGCGCCAATCAGCAGCCGGCGGTGCAGGTTCCCTTGCCGTCGAACTCCATGGTCCGTCCGCTCAGCGCCAGATGCACCGGCACGTCGACCGCCTCGATGAAGGCCGCCGTCCGTGTCCCATCCTTAACTTCGCCGCCGCTGGTCGCCGGTTCGTTGGCGTGGGAGGGGATGACGGTGGCGGGTTTGATCAGCTCGTTGATCACATAGGCGGCTTCGGCCGGCCCGGTGGTGAAGGTATCGCCGATGTTCATCACCACCAGCTCGGCCCCATACTGGTCGGCGACCACGGTCTTCTGCTCGGCGGTCACGCCGGTATCGCCGGAGAGGTAGGCGACCAGGCCGTTGCTGAAGGTCAGAACATAGCCGGTCGGCGGCCCGGCGTAGGCGGTCAGACCCGCGCTATCCAGCATATCCCCCAGCTCGCCGCCGATCATCGCCCCGGCGATGCCGTTGGAGTGGACCGCCGGCACGGTGGTTATCGTGACGCCGCCGATCTTGGTCGATGCGCCGAAGCGAACCAGAACCGAGTTCTTGGGGTCGCCGCCGGCGGCTTCCAGTTTGGCGCCGAAGAACTTCGGCATCTCGCTGCCGGTGACGATCTTGGCGCCCTTGGCGGCGGCGATGTTGACGCTGTTGGTGTTGGGCACCACGGCGACCGGGAAGTCGAGCCCTTCGCAGGCGCCGGTTTTGACCCCCTCGATATGGCGGTCGCCGACGTGGTCGCCGTGCATGTGCGAGACCAGCAGGACGTCGATCTCGCCGAGCCGCGGATCCTCGGGGCCGGCGACGGTGCGACCGGCATCGTAAAGAATGCGGGTACCGTCGGGATCCTCGAAGATCATCGCCCGGTCGAGCTGACAGAATTCTCCCTCATGGCTGCCGAGCGGCGTGACCTTGACGGTCTGCGCCTGGGCCGTGGCGGCGGAAAGGGTGAGTACGCCGCAGGCGATCGCGGCGCCGAAAAGCCGATGGATCTGCATTGGTGAGCCTCCCATGCTTCGTTATGCGCAGAGTATCGAATAGATGTTTGCAGTATGTTGCACGGCTGCAAGCTTTGAGCGCACAAGTTCCTGTGAGCTTAAATCCTGACTGGTGATACAGGCTGTCTCACGCGTCTGGGCTCGGGGGCAGGGCAAGTAGAAATGAGTCATGCCAATGCCGTGGAGATAAAGTTGACTTAGTCAACAACTTGATCGAGGCTCGTGGCGGTGCCGTATGGATGGAGGCTGCCATGGCTCAGGACTCCGCGACGCTAGATGCGCAGGTTGCCGCGGTGCGCGACTTCAATCGCTTCTACACCCGGCAGGCCGGTCTGCTCGAGGAAGGCTTGCTGCAGAGCTCCTTTTCCCTGACCGAAGCGCGGGTGCTCTATGAGCTGGCCAATCGAGAGGGGCTAACGGCGAAGGACATCGCCCGCGAGCTCGGGCTCGATGCGGGCTACCTGAGCCGCATTCTGAAAAAGTTTGAAAAGCTCGGCTTGCTCGATCGCGCGCCCTCCGGCCGCGACGCGCGACAGAGCGTGCTCGCTCTGACCGCAGCCGGCCACGCCGCCTTTGCGCCCTTGAACCGCGCATCGCACCGCGAATTCGCCGCCATGCTCGAAAAATTGACGCCGCAGGAGCGGGAGCGCCTGGTCGGCGCCATGACCACGATCCGCACGCTGCTCGAAGGAAAGTTGAGGGTGGAATCCGCTTTTACGCTGCGGCCGCACCGTCCGGGCGACATCGGCGTGGTGATCTCCCGCCAGGCGGCACTCTATCACCAGGAGTACGGCTGGGATGGAACCTTCGAAGCACTGGTCGCCGAGATCGGCGCCGAGTTCATCAGGGGCTTCGATCCGGAATGGGAGAACTGCTGGATTGCCGAGCGCGGTGGCGAGGTGGTCGGCAGCGTTTTCGTCGTGCGGCAATCCAGGGAAGTTGCCAAGCTGCGCATGCTCTATGTCGATGCCTCCGCGCGAGGCCTGGGCATTGGGCGCCGGCTGGTCGAGGAGTGCATCGCCTTCGCCCGGGCCAAGGGCTACCGCAAGCTGACTCTCTGGACCAACGATATTCTGCTGGCGGCGCGGCGGATTTACCTGGAGGCGGGATTCGAGCTTGTTGCCGAGGAAGCGCACCATTCCTTTGGCAAGGATCTGCTCGGCCAGAACTGGGACCTGCATTTGTGAACGGCACCCGAAGCCGCTTGGTGCTTCTGGCGGCGATGCTCGCCAGCATCCTGGTCGGTGCCGCCATGGTGGCTACGCGCTACATCGTCCATGATATTGGCCCGGCGTCCCTGGCGCTGTTGCGCTATGTCATCGCCGTACTCTGCTTGCTGCCCTTTGTGATCGCGACTGGCCGCATTGCCATAGCGCGGCGCGATATCATGATCGTCATGGGGCTTGGCGTGGTGCAGTTCGGTCTGCTGATCGCGCTGCTCAATCTCGGGCTGCGTTACATGCCGGCAACCCGCGCCGCTTTGCTGTTCACCACCTTTCCCTTGCTGACCATGGTGTTCGCGGCGGTCTTGGGTCATGAAAAGCTGACCGCCGCAAAGACGGCAGGTGTCATCCTTAGCATTCTCGGCGTCGCCGCGGCCCTGGGCGAGGGACTGCTGGTGGAGACGGTCGAGACCGAGTGGCTGGGCGCCGCCTGTGTCTTGGGGTCCGCCTGCTGCGGCGCCGTCTGCTCGGTTCTATTCCGGCCCTATCTGTCGCGCAATCCAACGCTCACGGTTGGCACCCTGGCGATGTTCGCGGCGGTCGTGTTTCTTGCTGTGCTTTCAATTCCGGAGGGCTTCTATCTGGCGCCGCCACGGCTTTCCGCCACCGGTTGGGCGGCGGTCGTCTTTATTGGGTTGTCGAGCGGGGCGGGCTTTCTGCTGTGGCTTTGGGCGCTTAAGCATACGACGCCAACGCGGGTCACGGTGTTCCTGGCACTCAGCCCGATCACGGCTGCGCTGTTGAGCGTTCTGCTGCTGGGCGAAGCTTTGACCCCCGGGACTCTGCTCGGTCTGGCTGCAGTCATCGGCGGTCTTTGGCTGGCAACGCGCGGCGAGGCGGGGCAGCAGAAACCCCTTGCGCCCTAACTTGACCTGGACGCCTTCCTCCTGAGAGGCGACAAGGAATGAGAACAAGCAAAAGAGCGCGGGGGCCGATGGACAAGGAGCCGATGAGGCCGCAGAGGAATATAGCCGGGGGCGGGGAGCCTCCGCGGCAAGCTCTTTCCCTGGTTTCTTGGCTGGGCGGATGGCTGACGCTGACGCTCATCGCGATCTGCGCCCTCGGCTCGATGCTGGCCATGGCCATGCCGCTGACAGACGATGTTTCCTGGTACATCGCGGCGGTGAGCCAATGGGCAGAGGGGCAGCAGCTCTATCGCGAGATCGGCGATATCAATACGCCGGGTATCTATTACCTGCATCTCCTGGCTTTGCAGCTTTCACAGCTGTTCGATGTCGGCGACCACATCGGGCTGATTGCCCTGTTCTCCGCCAGCACGCTTATCTTTGCCTTGTGGTCGGAGAGCCTGCTGCGCCGGGACGAGACCCTGGCGCCGCCTGTGCGGCTGGCCTTCGTGCTCGGTTTCGCGGTGTTGGTCTATCTTATCGCTTTACTGGATTTCGGTCAGCGCGAGCACTGGGCATTCGTGTTCTTCCTGCCCCAGGTTCTCTGCCTGCATTTGATTGCCGTGGGGCGGCCGGCCAATCCGCTCTCGCGCCACGCGGCGGCCTGCCTCGCCGCGCTGACCTTGACGCTGAAGCCGCATTTCCTGCTGGCCTACCTGTTGCTGGAAGCCGGTCTGGCCTGGAAACGCCGCCGCTTTCTCTCGCTGTTCAGGTCTGAGAACCTGATGGCCGGCGGGCTCGTGGCGCTTTGCTACTGTGTCTTTTATCTGCTTCATCCGGCCTACTTCAGCGACATTCTGCCGCGCGCGCTGCAGCTCTACGGCGCCTTCTCCTTCGGCTGGTTCGCCGGCTATGGGAACAAGGTGATCCTGCTGGTCTCGCTCGCGATCTGCCTGGGGCTGGCCGTCACCGCGACAGCTCTGCTCAGACAGGAAAGGCTGCGCAGCCTGGCGTTCTTTCTGCTGCTTGCCGCGGCGGCCTTCGCGCTGCTGTTTATCCTGCAGCAGAAGGGCTGGCCCTATCAGTTCCTTCCCGCGTACGGCTTCGCGCTGCTTGCCGCTATCGTGCTGTGCTGCGCGGCGCTTTGGCGGCTACTTTGCGCCCTTTGGACCAGAGACCTCTCGGCGCTGTTTTCCAGCGGTGGAGGGGGGCTGCTGCTGATCGCCTGCGTCATGGCCGCGCTGCCGGCGGCGGCGCTCTACAAGGCCGCCGATCAGCTCCTGCACCAGCGCGCCTATCCAGCATCCGTGCAAGCCCTGCGCGCGCTGCTCGAAAAGGCCGGTCCCGACGCGCCGCGCGTGTTTGCTCTCTCGACCGCGATTTCGCCGAGCTTTCCCGCGGTAACCTTGACCCAGGCGACCTGGGTTGGCCGGCAGCCCTCGCTCTGGGAGTTCCCGGCCTATTACGATCTCTATCGCCCGCGCGATGTGCCAATTCCCTATCGCCCGCCCGCGGAGCAGAGCGTGTTCGAACGGGAGTCCTTCGAGACGATCCTTTCGATTTTCGAGCGGGAAAAACCGGATGTCGTCCTGGTCTATGTCAGCGCCGAGCGGCCGCCCTTTGGGCGTTACTTCGATTTCCTCGTCTACCTAAGCCAGGATCCGCGATTCCGCGCCCTTTGGGACGGCTACGCGCTGGCCGGAAGCTTCGCCAATCACGAAGTCTACACCCGCCGCAAAGACGAATAGCAGGAGCTCTGCGCGGGGCTATAGCCGCCGCGCGGCATGGCGGTCGACCGTCGCCGACTTGATCACGGCGAAGACCTCAAGCCCGGGCCGCAGGTCGAGGCGGCGTAGGGAGCGATGGGTAATCCGCGCGATCAGCGGCGTCTGTCCGCAGAGTATCTGGATGTCGAGGTAGGGGCCTTCGTCGTGGCGGATCTCCGTGATCCTGCCGTGCAGGACGTTGTTGGCGCTCAGTCCTTCGGGTTCCCGCGTGGCCAGCATGACATCGCGCGCGCGAATTCTCAGGCGAACCCGGCTGCCGGGCGGGGCGTCGATCTGGGGTATCCAAAGCAAGCCTTCGTCGAAGCCAACTTCGCTCAGCCGGTCGCTGGGGTCGTGGCGGAGAATCTCCGCCTCGACCACCGCGCCGGCCTCGAACCGCCCGGTCAGGGGGAAGAGGTCGAGGCGCGACATGATGTCGTAGACCGGGCCCTGCGCGGCCACCTGTCCCTGGTTCAGCACGACGAGATGATCGGCGAGGCGGCCGACCTCGTCGACCGAGTGGCTGACATAGACGATGGGTACCGAAGCTTCGTCGCGCAGCCGCTCAAAGTAGGGCAGGATCTCGCCCTTGCGGGCTTGGTCGACCCCGGCGAGGGGCTCGTCGAGTAACAGCAGACGCGGCCGTGAAAGCATGGCGCGGCCCAGGGCTACGCGCTGCTTCTCGCCTCCGGACAGGCCTTGGGGCCGGCGCGCCAGCAACTGCCCAAGGCCGAGTAGGTCGACGATATGCGCGAAGGCGGCTGGCTCGGGAAGCTTACCTCGCCGCCGCGCGCCGAAGAGGAGATTGGCGCGCACCGACATATGGGGGAATAGCCGGGAGTCCTGAAAGACGTAACCGATCTGCCGCTCACGCGCGGGAATCTGAATACCCGCTTCGCTATCGAGCAGGTCTCGCTGGCCAAGGCGGATATAGCCGCGGCTGGGCTGGAGCAGCCCGGCAATGGCATTGATCGTGGAGGTCTTTCCGGAACCAGAAGGTCCAAAAATAGCTGTAATACCAGCAGATTCAGCAACGAAATTAATATCGAGCATGAAGCTTGATAAACGATGCTGGAACGCGACTTCGAGGGTCATTGGCCGGTCAGGGCGCGCAAGCGCCGGGCCGCGATTTCGGAAAGCACCAAACCGGCGAGCGCCAGGGCAATGGAAAGTCCGGCGAGCCGGGCCGCCATGGTTTCACCGCCGGGCGTCTGGATCGCGGTGTAGATCGCCAGGGGCAGGGTGCGGGTTTCGCCGGGGATGTTGGAGACGAAGGTGATGATGGCGCCGAACTCTCCCAGGCTGGCGGCAAAGGCGGTGATCGCACCGGCGAGCACGCCGGGCAGCGCCAAGGGCAGGGTGATGTTCAAAAAGCGGTCGAGAGGACCGGCGCCCAGGGTTTCCGCGGCGTCGGACAGGCCCTTGTCGATCGCCTCCATGGCCAGGCGGATGGATCTGACCTGGAACGGGAAGGTGACGATGGCGGCGGCAAGAACGGCGCCCTTCCAGTCGAAAATGAAGCGGATACCGAAAGTCTCGTAGAACCAGGCGCCAAGCGGAGCCTTGGTTCCCAGGGTGATCAGCAGCAGATAGCCCATGACCACGGGGGGCAGGATCAGCGGCAGGTGGACGATCCCGTCGATCAGCGGCTTACCGGGGAAATCGCGCCGCGCAAGCAGCAGCGCCATCGCGATCGCCAGGGGCAGGGCGCAGGCGACAGCCGCCAAGGAAATCTTGAGGCTGAGCAGCAAGGCTTCAAGTTCGGCGGGGCTGAGCATGTCCTTGTCTTACTCGGCGCGCGCGAAGCCGAAGCTTTGGAAGAGCGAAAGACCCTTCTCGCTTGTCAGAAAAGCCAGGAAATCGCGGGCGTCCGCGCTGTCCTGCTCGGCGAGTATCGCAAAGGGATAGGTGATGGGCGCGTGTGAAGCGGCGGGAAAGCTCCCGAGAATCCGGACGCCGGAGGCGATCCGCGCGTCGGTTGCGTAGGTTATCCCCAGGCTGGCCTCGCCGCTTGCGACCAGGGCAAGGGCGGCGCGCACGTTGTCGGCGCGGGCCAGGCGATGCTCGACGGCGCTCCACAGGCCCAGGCTTTCCAGGGATTGCTGGGCGTAGATGCCAGCCGGGACATGCGCCGGGTCGCCGACCGCCAGGCGTCCGTCGCGGCCGAGCAGGGCAGCGAGGTCAAGGGTCCGGTCGAGGGCGAGGGGGCCAAACCCTGCGCTCCTGGGCGCAATCAGCACGAGCCGGTTGGAGATCGCGCTGACGCGGCTTTCGGGAACGATCAAACCGAGATTTTCCAGGTAGTCCATCCAGCTCTCGTTGGCCGAGGCGAAGACCTGCGCGGGGGCGCCGGCCTCGATCTGCCGCGACAGTGTCGAGGAGGCTGCAAAGGAGAAGCGAACTACCCTGTGAGTCTCGTTGCGGTAGGCATCGCCGGCGGCGGTCATCGCTTCGCTCAAGCTTGCGGCCGCGAAGACGGTAATGGCCGCTTCCGCCTGCGCCGGCTGAGTCGATGTGGTGAGCGCGAGGATACAGGCCAGCACGCCAGCCAGATTTTGAAGTCTACCCATTCGGGTGCTCACTGCTGATAGCGTTATGTTCACAGGGATATAACGCTTGCGAACGAAGCGCAAGCGAACTGGCGCCAAAAGGAGGGAGGGGGATCAACCCATCGGGGAATTTCCAGCAGGTGAAATAACCACCCTGGTTATTATCGCGAGCAAAGTCGTTTGCGCGGAGGCTTTGCGAGCCGGGAAAATGGATTTTTCCTTTATTATGATCTTATTAGCTATGTTTCCCTACCCCGATTTGACTACACTGCAGGCAAATTAGAGTAATTATTTTTGTGAACCGAGATGCCCGGTTCGATGCGGGGGAACATGGATAAGCAGAATAGACAGGGCGCGATTCGCGCCTTACTCGTAAGCACCTCAGTTATTGCGCTTGCGGCGACCTGGACGCTACGCGCTGAACCAAGTCTGGCGGCGGGCACCGAGGTCAATAATACCACGGTCACGGGCGTGGCGGTCGGCGCGGCGCAGAGCAGCGACTACATCCTGATTTCCAACTCGACGGTCACGGCCGATGGCATCGTGAATCAAGGGTCCATTGGAACCGTATCGCCGAACGCCACTGGCATTATGGTGATCGAGAGCGCGATCACAGGTGGGATTGCCAACAGCGGCAATCTGGATGCGGAAGAAATGGGGATCGATATCCTTTTTTCCGAGGTTACCGGCGGCATAGTGAATAGCGGTAACATCCGTGTCGGAAGCGATGTCGCTGGCGGTGACGTCGAAGAGGCGGGCGGCATCTCAATCGCCTCCACGAATGTCGATATTGCAATTTCCAACAGCGGTCTGGTCAGCGTTGTCGCCTCCGACGTTGCGACGGGTCCATCCGATGACGCCGAAGCCTATGCTCAGGGCATTGTGGCGCGCGCGTTCACCGACCTGAATGCGACGGTGGACAACGACGGTACGTTGAGCGTGTCGGCTACGGCTACAGGCGGTGCGCGGAGCGACGCGGAAGCCCTTGGAATCTGGGTCGATCTTGCTCCCAGCGAGGCTCCGGCTCCGCTTAGCGCGATCAGCAGCGTCACCAATTCCTCATCCTCGACCATCGATGTCTCGGCAATCGCCGAGGCGAGTACTTCCTTCTCGTCTGCCACGGCGGTCGCCGATGCCGTGGGCATCGCGCAGCAGTCAGAGAGCACCCCCGATACCACCTTCTCAGCTTCGAATTCCGGTTCTCTGCTGGTGGAATCGATGGCCACGGCCATTGCCAATTCCGCGGACGCCTTTGCGTATTCCAACGCCTTCGGCATCCTTCAAAGCGCCGAAGGCACGGGCAGCGGCGGCGCGCTTCTGACCGCGATGAATTCCGGTCTGATCCAGGTTTCCTCCATCGCCGCGGCTACCGCGACCTCCTTCGCCAGCGACACTACGGGTGAAGCGATGGTGGCTGGCATCGCCCAGGATTCTGACTATGCGGCGACGATGACGTCCAATGTCACCAACTCCGGCAACATCTCGGTGATGGCCGAAGCCTCGGTCGATGCGCCAGATGCCGAGACCGATGCACGGGTCTTGGCGCAGGGCATCCGGCAGACCGCCAATGGCGGAGAATCGAGCGGCCTGAACTCCAACCTGTCGGTAAATCAGACCGGGAATATCGACGTTTCCGCGCTCGTCCATAGCGATGGCCGGGCCAACGGCACGGTGCGGGCAACGGCGCAGGGCATCTTGCAGCAGAGCGAAGGCGTCGATACCGCGACGCTTTCCGTCATGAACGCTGGCAACATTGCCGTCGCCGCCTCGGCCGATGGCGAGTTCAACTCCATCTTCTCCTTCCACCAGGCGATTACCGCGTATGCCGCCGGCATCGATCAGGAAAGCTTCGCATTCCTGGGCAGCGATCAGACGATCTCGTCGTCGGGCAGCATCATGGTCACGGCGAGCGCCGGACTCGACGATGCCGTGCAGACCGACAACGCCGCTGCCATAGCCTTTGGCACCAATCAGATGGCGAGCGGCTACGGTGAAATAAACGTCACCTCCGATGTCATGGGCGATATCGACGTTATGGCGGCGGCCCGCGCCATTTCGAGCGAGAGCGCGACCTCTTACGCGCTAGCCACCGGCGTCAATCAGCAGGGCCAATCCTACGATGACGCCGCCCAGCTGATAGCGACCACCGATGGCAATACCAATGTCGCGGCCATCGCCTCGGCCGAGGGCTCTAGCGGGGCGGATGCTAGCGCAAGCGCAACCGGCATCTGGCAATCGGCCGAAGGCAGCAACTTTGCGGGCGCGGCGGCATCGAATAACGGCACCATGACGATCTCCTCGCAAGCGAAGGCAGAGGGCGGAGACGGAGACAGCTACGCCAACGCTTTCGGAGCCGGAATTCTGCAAGATCGCAGCGATGGCTTGAGCGAGTTTATTGGACAGGTTGGCCCGCTCAGCGTGTCCAACACCAGCTTCAGCACCATCGACGTAAGCGTGCTGGCCGAAGCCTTGGGCGATGGCTTCGCAGCGGCGAGCGGGCGTGGCGTCGGCATCCGGCAGAATATCGCCCGGGCCACCGACGCCCCCGCCAACGCCGACAACAGCGGTGGAATCAAGGTTGCGGTCGTCGCAACGGCCGAGAACAGCGATGATTTCACCCCCGCCTATGCCTACGCTTCCGGGCAGGGCATAGCTCAATCGGTTTTCAGCAGCAGCGGAACCGTGAGCGGCAACATCACCAGCGGCGTGATGACGGTGACCACGGAAGCCAAGGCCAGCGCCTCGGGGGCCAGCAGCAGCGCGCAAGCCTCCTCAAGGAGCGTCGGTCTAGAACAGTCCCTCAGCTCCGACGCCTCGACGGTTTTCAGCAGCGTCACCTCTTCCTCGTCGCTGGACGTGAGCGCGGTGGCCGGCGCAGAGGCGAGTTCCGGTGCCAACGCCTTCGCCGAAGCTTTCGGATCCCGGCAAACGGTGAGCTCTTCCGGATCCAGCGTCGTCAACTACGCGAACAGCGGTAACGTAAGTATCTCCGCCGCGGCCATGGGGGACGGCTCATCCTCTCGTGGCACCGCTTACGCGACCGGCGCGTATATCGAGAGCTTCTCGGAGACTTTGCTGACCGTCGACATCAGCAGTAGCGCCACTATGGCGGTCAACGCGTCCGCTGATGGATTCTTTGAAAGCGCCATAGCCAGCGGAATTCATGTCGTTGCGCCCAACATGACGGGCACGGTCGCCAACCATGGGACGATGATGGTCCATGCCTCGGCGCCGGATGGCTTCGCCGATTCCTATGGCATCTTGATCGAAACAGACAGTTTCACCGGCACCGTGGGGAATTACGGCAGTATTGTCGCCACGACGGAGCAAGCCGTCCCCGCCACCTCCTATGGCATCGTGATCAATACCGCTGAATCTTCGAGCGGCAGCACGGCCACGGTGGAGAACAACGGTCTGATTTCGGCCGACGTGGCGATTTCCACGCGCAATGCGCCTGGCCCCAATCAGATCAACCAGCTCGGCGGGACCATTCTCGGCGATATCTTGCTGTCCGATAGTTTTGGCGACACGGTCGACTTTTTCGCCGGGACTATCGAGGGCGACACCAGCGGCATCGGCGACGACGATGTCTTCAACTTCCGTGCTGGCTCGGGAAATCCTCAGGCCAGCTATATCGGCAACCTGGATGGCTTGTCCTCGATCAACGTCTATCCAGGGATGGGCTATCTCGACGGCAGCGTGACCAGTACGGCTGCCTTTAATGTTTTCAGCGGCGGCGCGCTCACGCTGTCGAGCAATGGGCCGACCCAGGTCGACGTGGACAGCTATACCCAGGTCTCCGGCGGACTTCTCGTTTATGAAGTCACCCCTGATCCGACTTCGGCGGCGCAGATCAACGCTTCCAGCGTATCCCTGGATGGCGCCGTCACCGTAGCGCCCTTGCCGGGCTTCTACCCCAATATGGTGACCTATGAGGAGGTCGTGGTCTCTTCCGGGCCGACGGGGCAGTGGGCGACGGTGGTCGACACGGCCTTGCTGGACGTCGAAGCGATCTATCAAGGCGACAACACCGTCGACCTCAGCATCACCCGAATTCCCTTCGACGAGGCCGAGGGGCTCAACGAGAATCAGCAGAGCATCGCCAGCGGTATCGAGGAAATTTACGAGAGCAGCGAGGGCACGCCCTTCGGCGAAGCGATCGAGGAATTCTTTGCGCTGGATCCCGACGCCTATCGTGACCTTCTGGTCTCCTTGGGCGGCGCCGAATATGCCCAGGGTCTGCAGTCGCTGCTCGATTCCCAGCGCATGTTTCAGGGCTCGGTACTCGGCCATCTTGGACATGGCAATACCGGTGGCGGCGGCAGCCAGTCGGCCAGGCTGGGGCAGTTTGAATTCCTCAGCAGCCAGATGGCGGCGGCGGCGGTGGATGAAGCCGGCGCAGCGCCAGGGCACCAGCAGGTCGCCGCGGCCGAAGCGCGGGGCAGGGAGTCAGGCAGCGTCAGCATCTGGGCGCGCGGCTATGGCAATTTCGGCGACAACGATGGCGATGCCTCGGCTGTCGGCTACGAGCAGACGCAGTACGGGTTCGTGGCCGGCGCCGATGTTGCCGTTTCAGATAACGCGGTTATCGGCCTGGCCGGCGGTTACTCCGACAACCGGCTCGATTTCGATAACGACAACGAGCTCGACTACGAAGGTTTCCAGGTCGCCGCCTATGGCAGCTATTCGCCGGGTCCCTGGTACCTCGACGGCATGGTTTCCTACGCCTGGTACGATAACGACAGCCGGCGCGCGGTCACCCGCGACACCGCCAAGGGCGATTACGACAGTGAAGTCTTCACCGCCTATGCGGAGACGGGGTATGCCTTCGATCTAATGCCGGTCACGATCACGCCGTTCTTCGGCCTGGGTTATGCCCATGCGGAGACGGATTCCTTTACCGAGAGCGGGGCCGCGCCCTTCAACCTCAGCGTCGGCAGCGGCGACGCCGACTCCCTGACCACGACGCTGGGTGTCGAGCTCGAAGCCCGCATGCAGCTCAGTTGGGAAGTCTTCATCGTTCCCAAGCTGCGTCTGGGCTGGGAGCATGAGTTCGAGGACGATCAGCAGTCGATCGGTGCCAGTTTCGCCGGCGCGCCCGCCAGCGGCTTTACCGTGCTGAGCTCGCAGGTCGC
Source organism: uncultured Alphaproteobacteria bacterium (assembly GCA_942491105.1). Taxonomy (GTDB): domain Bacteria; phylum Pseudomonadota; class Alphaproteobacteria; order Kiloniellales; family DSM-21159; genus JBBEAM01. Next base: position 259,900 of record CALNZX010000001.1, read on the forward strand.
CGACGATAGCGCTCTGATCGGCGCCGGATTTGCCGTGGAGATGGGGCAGACCTGGCAGCTTTTCCTCGATTACGACGGCAAGCTTAACGAGGACTACGAGCAGCACGCCGTCTCGGGTGGCGTCAAGCTGACCTGGTAGTTAGCTTGAGGTTTGCCGAAAGGAGCGGCGGGCCGCGTTGCCTACTGGCAGGGCCACTCCTCGGGGGCGGTCAGGCCGTCCGGCAGCTTGGTGTCGTCGTCGCCGCAGGCAATCGATAGCTGGTCCTGGGTTAGCCCCTCGCTCGCGGACAGATCGGCGCCATGAAACCGCGCCAGGAAGGTATAGGCACCGTGCAGCTTTGCACCGCTTAGATCGGCGCCATCCAAACGGGTCCGCGCAAGCAGGGCATACTCCAGATTGACGTTCTTCAGGCTCGCGTTTTCGAACACGGTGCGTTGAAGGTCCGCTTTGCCCAGGTCGGCGCCGTCCAGGATCGCATCGGTCAGGTCGGCGCGGGGCAACTCGGCCTTATTCAGATTGGCTCCGGCGAGATTGGCCTCGATAAAATTGGCTCTGTCTCCAGCGGTTGCTGCCAGGCGCGCATTGCTAAGATCGGCGCCCTGAAAACGCGCCCGGGTCACATTGGCGCTGGTCAGGTCGGCGCCCGCGAGATTGGCATTCTTGAAATCGGAGCTGCTGAGGTTGGCCTTGATGAACTTGGCGCCGGACAGGTCGCTCCCGGCAAGCTTCAGTCGGCGCTTTTCGCAGTTCGACCAGTCGACACCGGCCTTGGCCGAATCGCTGCAGGCTGCCATGGCATCCACAGGCACCAAAAGGGCGAGGAGCGCCGCGGCGGGCAAAATTTTCAAGATCATCATCTCTTTATATTTAGCATGCGGAACGCTCGCGCCAAGAGGCTTTGATCGGTGGCGGTAATTATGACGGCCGACGAAACCTTCCTGCAGTTGGGAGCGAAAGCAACTCTGGTGCAAGGGATGTGTCGTGCCAGGTCAGGCTGGCTCTCTCTATGGCAGCTCCGTACGCAATGATGATCTGAAATGGGTACTTACCTACATGACCCATCCGAAATCGGAGATTTCGTTAATTAAGAAATTGCCCATGAGTAGAAACTAATACGCGCTTATTGCCTGTCTTGGTCAATTGACTTCGCAGCCATTTCCTTCAAATTTTAGATAAGTTTAGGCTTATATCAAGCAGGTGCAAATAGTGGGTTGCAAGGGTTCTTTGGGGAGGATCCGCAACCCGTGGGTTGGATGATGGGCTAAACCGCTTCCACCCCCTCGGTACGGCAGAGAGCTTCCGAATGCCACGAGGCTGGGAAGCTCTCTCCGCCGGTTCTTAATGAAAGCATGCTGCTGACAGCATCCGGACGGTGGGCCGGGGAGATGGGTAATGGCAATACGCTTCGGTACGAATTTCGCTGACCGAATCTTCGGAAATTCCTCGCGCGATATCATTCAGGGCCTGGGGCGCAACGATTACCTGAAAGGTAATTCCGGCGACGACGTGATTTACGGCGACGACGTCGGAGAAATGCAGGAGATGCTTGCGGAGGGCGTCGGGCTCAACGCAACCGTTTACGATACCAATCACAGCATCAACCACATCAGCGACGCCGACTGGAAGATCGCCAACCTGCCGGCCTCGGCGACTTTCCTGGCGACCAAGCTGGATTATCCCAACGGCTCCACGGATCGCATCGGCAACAATTCCAAGCTCTCCGACTTCCTCGGCAGCGACGCTGCGAGCCTCGATGTGTTCGGGCGCAAGAGCGATCTGATCGTGGACACCATGGTGATCCACTACACCGGCTATATCTATCTCCCGGAGGGAAACCATACCTTCACGGTCGTTTCCGACGACGGGTTCCGCTTGAGGATCGGAGACGACACCATCGTCTCGTACTCCAGGAACGGTTACAAGACGGAGACTGGCGGGCAGTATTTCCAGGAAGGCGTCTACGAGGTCGACCTCGTCTGGTACCAGAACGGCGGTCAGGCGGGCATGGAAGTTACCTCGAGCCTGCCGGGCGACATCGGCGACTATCTCTATACTTCGCTGGAGGATACCGGCCTGCCGCTGGTCGAAGACGAAAGCAGCGGCCGCTGGATACTCGTCGAGAGCGACCCTCCAGGCGACGACACCATCGAAGGGGATGCCGGCGACGACACCCTGTTTGGCGGCGCTCTGAATGACTCGCTTTATGGCGGCGATGACGACGACTCGCTCTCTGGCGACGACGGGAATGACTTTCTCGACGGCGGCGCCGGGCGCGACTGGCAGTTTGGCGGGGCCGGCGACGACATTATCACATTCGATTTCTTCGACTTTTTCCACCGCGGCGGCTCGGGCTGGGACCGCTTGCGCGGCGGCGACGGCGACGACGACATCCGGCTCGATAACGCCAATTTCGATCAGGAAGAAAAGCAGGCCGGTTTCGAGGAAGTGTTTCTAGGCGACGGCAACAATCTGCTGATAGGTGGTGGCGCCGGTTCGCTGGATACCGAAGGCAAGGGACTCTACGTAGAAGGTGGCGCGGACCGCGATGTGATTTCGCTCTGGGAGATCGGCGACGACATCGTCGATGCGCGGGGCGGCACGGATACGGTCTACGGCGGCCCGGGCAACGACGTGATCTTCGGTGGCGACGCCCAGGACTTTCTCTATTCCGGGGCAGGCGAGGATACGCTCTACGGCGGGGCCGGGAACGATGTCTACCATGTCGGTCTTGGCGATGACACGAACTGGCTGATCGACAGCACCGACGGCAGCGAGAACAACGGCCTGATCCTGTTCCATGGCTACAACGACCCTGAATGGGACGACTACTACGGCGTAAACCCGGATAACTGGAGCTACGTCGTCGAGGACGTGATGGTCGATAGCGGCTCGGGCCTGGTGCAGGAACGCGTCGTGACCATGACCTTCAACAACGGGGAACCGGTGGAGTCCAGCGCCTATCAGGACGCCGAAGTGCGCTTTATCGCGGGGACCATCGAGACCTTGAATCTCTGGGATCACGTGGACGTCCATGGCGGTACGCCGCCGCGCGGCGGGGACTTCAATGTCTTCACTTATCAGTGGAATGAATCCACTGAAACCTTTGACGCTGTTTAGAGTTTACGGCTCTCGCCCTAGCTTTCCAGCTTGGCGCCGGAGCGATCCTCGAAGTTGACGTTGTAGGCAATGGCGATGCGCGTGGCGCTTCCCCGATAGGGGTAGACGTAGTGCTTCAGCCAAGCCGGGAACAGCAGCAGCAAGCCGTTCTCCGGCGCGACGCGGATCTGCTGATGGAAGGGTTCTCCTGGTACTTTCGCGGCGGTGATGCCGCTGCGCGGATCGATGAATTCGATGACTCCGTTCAAGCTTCCGTCGCGCGCGGAGTCTCCGACCTGCACGTAGTAGACGCCTGACCAGCCCGCCGGATGGTGATCGTGCAGGCGATTGTAGTTGTTCTCGCGCAGTACGTTCGCCCAGCCGTTCATCCAAATGCCGCTCGATTCCGGCTCGCGGGTTGCGAAACGCAGGGTGACGTCGCGGATCGCCTGCGCGATCATCTGCCGGAGCTCGACGATTTCAGCTGTATCGTGCTGCAGCAGCGTATCGGGCGAATGCCAGCCGCCGAAGTTGCTGCGTCCGATGCTGCGCGCGTTTTGCGCCTCCCAGGCCAGAATATGCTCGGCCAGCCTGCGGTTGAACGCCTCCTTGCCCGGGTGCCGCCGGATCACCAGCGGGGTCGCGAAGGCCGCCTGAATGTCGCTGGCGCTCATCGGCCTGCTCCCGTCCAGTCCGCGTCGCCGTCCTTGGCGCCGAAGCGCAGATCGAAATCCAGCAGCACCCGCGGCGCCACGCCCTGGTAGGGATAGATCAAGCGCTTCACCCAGCCCGGATACATCAAGAGTAGGCCGTTGCGCGGTGAGAAGCGCGCGCTGGTGGACAGATGGCGGCCCGGCAACAGCTTGATCCCGGTGCGCGGGTCGAGGAGTTCCTGTACGCCGCCGGTATCCTCGGCGTTCTCGTCTCCGGTCTCGAGATAGAACACGCCGGAGATATCGGCCGGACCCGAGTCGCGAATTTCCAGGTAGTCGTCCTTCGCAAGCAGCCGGGCTTCTCCGGTCAGCGAATAGCTGGGTATCTCCAGCCCCGGCTTGCCCGCGAGCAGTGCGAGAAAGCGTTCTAGGCCGGCGTGGATGACCGCGGTCAGCGCCGCGCAGGCCGGCGCGTCGCGCCCGAAGCAATCGATGTCCACGCGCTCGGCGCCAAGTGCCCGCCCGCCATCGCGCCGGGCGAGCACCTCTTCCAGCAGGGATGTGCAGAGGGCTTCCTCGCCCGTCTCCCATTCCAGAAGCGGCGTTGGAAACAGGTTGTGCAGGACTGGATCGGACATCGCTTTTCGCCGGTTCTTGCGCTCAGCACCTGCTTCTAGCAGCTTCGCGGGGCCTTTCGGAACCGGTTCTTATGGCGCGGGATCGTCGCTGCGCTGCTTTTCCTGGCTGCGCTCGTCCTGTCCGCTGCGGCTGCTATGAAAGACCAGGGCCATCAAGCCGCCGCCCACCACCAGGGAAAGCAGGGCGCCGCCGGCGATTGCCGCCCAGCCCGGGCCGGATATTTCCACGTCTCCGAGGTCAACCCAGGCTGAGATGCCGGCGTAGATCGCTAACAGACCCAATCCGGCCAAAGCCGCCGCGATGATGATTTTTCTCATGAGAAGAGCATAACTGGCTGCGCGGGCCTTAGGAAACAGGGCGTGGCAATTGGCCGCGAAATACTTGCCGCTGACCCCTTACTAGGGCTTGTGCTGCGCGGCGCAAATCGCTAAGTATCCGCCCCTGCCAGACAGTGCGAGCGGCTGTGGCGGAATTGGTAGACGCGCAGGCTTCAGGTGCCTGTGGCAGAAATGCCGTGGTGGTTCGAGTCCACTCAGCCGCACCATCCTTTTGGAAGGATCTTCGCAAGCCGTCGGCAGGCGGCCAGTTTTGGTCAGTGCGGCTGTGGCGGAATCGGTAGACGCGCAGCGTTGAGGGCGCTGTGGGGGAGACCCCGTGGAGGTTCAAGTCCTCTCAGCCGCACCATTTTCCCGAACATCGCGATCCCTTGGCTCTCTCGGGCGCTGCGCGAGCGCCGCGTTCTCGACCCTGATACGCCAGGCGAGGATCGCGGCGTTGAGCAGCGTGAAGACCAGCGCGATCTGCCAGGCACCAAAGGCCAGCGGCAATACGGCGATCTCAGCGGCGACAATCACGTAGTTGGGATGCTTGCAGAAGCGGTAAGGACCGCGCGCCACCAAGGGCGCGCCGGGCAGAGCGATAATCCGAGTCGTCCAGAAACGCCCCAGAGTCGCCACGACCCAGAGCCTGCCGGCTTGCAGCAGCAAAAACAGAGCAAGCCACCAGGGCTGAAGCGCGGCCTCCGCTGGGGTCGCAAGCAGCAGGGCGGCCAGCCAGGCCACATGCAACGCGACCAGGACCGGGTAGTGACCGGCGCCCCATTCGACGGCTCCGGCCGCAAGAAGCGCACGGGTATTGCGTTTGGCCAGAACGAGCTCGGCCAGGCGCTGCGCCGCGACCAATAGCACGATCGCCTGCGGCCAGCCGAAACCCCAGTCCTCCATCATATTCTTGGATCGCCGTTGCCTGCGCCAAGCACCAGAAATGCGGCGGAAAATCCAGGGCCGACGGCGCTCATCAAGGCTGGAGCCCGTAGGCCGCGCGCGAAGTGCTCCCGGAGAATGAAAAGAATGGTCGCTCCAGACATGTTGCCGTGATCGCGCAGGACCTGCCGCGCGAGCTGCATTCCGCCTTCCGAAACTCCGAAACAGGCTTCGATGGCCGAGATCACCTTGCTGCTGCCCGGATGGCAAATCAGGTCGCGCAGCGCCGACCGCTGAAGGCCCTGGGACCGGAGGAAGCGATCGGTCACGGCGGGCAGCTCCCGGCGCAGGAAAAAGGGCAGGTCGGTCGAGAGAATCAGGCCGAATCCGTCATCCTGTAGCGACCAGCCCATCAGCTCCGCGCTGTCCGGCCAGGTATGTTCGCCCCACGCGGTCAGGCAGGGCCCGGGAGCGCTTGGAGCGCCATCGATGGCTAGGGCCGCCGCGCCGTCTCCGAATATCGCCGAGGCCACGACGTTGCGTGCGCTGAGATCCGTGGCCCGGAAGGTGAGAGCGTTGAGCTCGACGATCAGAAACAGCACCTTCTGCGTCGCCTTGCCCTGCGCGATCTGCGCGGCACGCGCCAGGCCGAGGACGCCTCCGGCGCAACCGAAGCCGAAGATCGGCAGGCGCAGGACGTCGCGCCGCAGGGCGAGACGCTCGATCAGGCGGGCATCGAGGGTTGGAACGGCGATGCCCGTGGTCGAGAGCGTGACCAGGGCATCGACGTCCTTGGCCTCCCAGCCGGCCTTGTCCAGCACCTGGCGGGCGGCATCCTCGAGCAATGTCAGCGCGTTTTCGATGTAGAGCGCGTTGCGCTCGGACCAGGAGGTGGCGCGCTGATACCATTCCAGCGGGACGCAGGAATAACGGGTGGCGACCCCGGCGTTCTCGAACACCGGCAACAGGCGCTCCACCTGCGTGCGGTTGCCCGGGAAGATGTCGTAGGCCCGCGCGATCACATCGCGCTGTTCGATACGATGCGGGGGGAGCGCCGTCGCCAGGGCGCTGAGATGCGGCGCCGGATTCATGTCACAGGATCGCTTCCTTCTTCGTTGTTCTCGATGATGCGCTACACTCTATGTGGGTTTATCGAGGCTAAAGCGAGGACAGTGATTCGTGTTTGACGGTTTTACCCGGAAGCGCCTTGAGACCTCGGGCGCTGAGATTTCGCTGCGAATCGCGGGGGAGGGGCCGCCCTTGCTGCTGCTGCACGGCTATCCGCAGACCCATGTCATGTGGCATCGCGTCGCGCCGCTTCTGGCGGAACGCTTTACCGTGGTCTGCGCCGATCTGCGCGGCTACGGCGACAGCGGCAAGCCCCCAGGCGGCGAAGATCACGCCGGCTATTCCAAGCGGGTCATGGCGCGCGACCAGGTCGAGGCGATGGAGCAGCTGGGCTTCGCGCGTTTTTGCGTGGCCGGGCATGATCGTGGCGGCCGGGTGGGGCATCGCATGGCGCTGGATTTTCCGGACAGCGTGCAGCGGCTGGCGGTGCTGGATATCGCGCCGACCCACACCATGTTTACCGGGGCCGATATGAATTTTGGCCTGACCTACTATCACTGGTTTTTCCTCGCCCAGCCCTACGATCTGCCCGAGCGGCTGATCGCCGCGGATCCGGATTTTTACCTGGAATGGAAGCTGGGGGCCTGGGGGACGGGCCTGGATGCTTTCGATCCCCAGGCCCTGGCTGAATACAAGCGTTGCTTCGCCGAGCCGGCGGCGATTCACGCTTCCTGCGAGGATTACCGGGCGGCGGCGGGAATCGACCTGCGGCACGACGAGGAAGATCTGGCACGGCGGGTTGCCTGTCCGGTTCTGGCGCTCTGGGGCGATAGGGGCTTTGTCGGCCGGACCTACGATGTCCTCGCGGTGTGGCGGGAGAAAGCCGATCGGGTCAGCGGCCGGGCGCTCCCCAGCGGGCATTTCCTCGCCGAGGAGGCGCCGGAGGAAACTCTGCAATGCTTCCTCGACTTCTTTTCACCGCAGTCACATGTCATAGGTTGATCTAGCTAGGTTCGGAGGAAACGACGCAGATGACACGGCGGCGCAAGCACGCGAAGCAGCAGCGCCGGGCAGCGGCACGGGAAGAAGCGGGCGGAGCGTCCGCGTTCGGGGGCGAAGCTCACGGTACGCCGCACGCGGGCTTCCTGGCACGGCTGCGGAACTACTTCTTTGCCGGTGTCCTCGTCACCGCGCCGATCGCGGTCACGGCCTGGGTGGCTTGGGCCTTCATCGAGTTTGTCGACTCCAGGGTCATTCCCTTCATCCCGCCGCACTGGAATCCAGAGTTCTACCTGCCGTTTTCCGTGCCGGGACTGGGGCTCCTGGTGGTCGTCCTGGTGTTGCTGATCGTCGGTATGCTGACGGCCGGCGTGGTCGGCCGGATGCTGATGGCGCAGGGTGAGAAACTGCTTGCCCAGCTGCCTGTCATTCGCAGCATTTACAGCGCCCTGAAGCAAATCTTCGAAACCGTCCTGGCCCAGCGTTCGACGGCGTTCCGCCAGGTCGCACTGATCGAGTATCCCTCGCGCGGTATCTGGGCGGTGGGTTTCGTGACCGCCCGGGCCAAGGGGGAGGTTCAGCGGCTGCTCGGCGGCGACGTGGCTTCGATCTTCATTCCGGCCACGCCCAACCCCACCACGGGGTTTCTGTTGTTCGTGCCCAACGTCGACGTAAACCCCTTGAATATGACGGTCGAGCAGGGCCTGAAGCTGGTGATCTCCGGCGGCATCGTCGTGCCGCCGCGCGGCGCCAGCGCCGAGGAGGCCAAGGAAATCCTGGAGGCGCAGGCGGCCAAGCAGGACGCGCCGGCCAAGCGCCGCCGCAGCGGCCCCTTGCTGCGCCTGCGCAACTACATGATCGCCGGCATTCTGGTGACGGCGCCGGCGGCGATTACCTTCTGGCTGGCCTGGCAGTTCGTCACCTTCGTGGACAGCCGGGTGACGCCCTTGATCCCGCCGGCCTGGAACCCGGAGAGCTATCTTCCGTTTGGCCTGCCCGGTTTGGGCTTGGTCGTGGCCTTCCTCGGTTTGACCGCAATCGGCATGCTGGCCGCGGGCATGCTGGGCCGTTCCTTCATGCGGATCAGCGACTGGATGATGAACCGCGTGCCGGTGGCGCGCAGCCTCTACGGCGCCGTGAAGCAGATCCTGGAGACCGTGCTGGCCCGCAAGTCCAATGCCCTGCGCGAATGCGTCTTGTTCAACTATCCGCGCAAGGATGTCTGGGCGATTGGCTTCATCACCGGCGTCACCGAGGGCGAAGTGCAGGATGTCACCGAATCCGAGGTGGTGAATGTTTTCCTGCCGACGGCACCCAATCCGACCTCCGGATTCTTGCTGTTTGTGCCCAGAGACGAGGTCATCCGGTTGAAGATGCCGGCCGAGGATGGGCTGAAGATGGTGATCTCCGGCGGTATCGTCGAACCGCCCGATCCGCTCACGGGGGAACGCCAGGACGCGGCGGAGCGCGGCCAGGATCAGCGCGCGGCGGGCTGAGCCTCTTAGCTTATCCCGATCTCAAGTATCGTACGCCTTCGTCGCGCTCGAAGAGGTAAAGCAGCACCCGCAGCGCCTGGCCGCGCTCGCCCGTCAGCTCCGGATCGCGTTCCAGGATCAGCCGGGCGTCGTCGCGCGCCGCCGCCAGCAGCTCGCCGTGAAACGCGAGGTCGGCGAGGCGGAACTCGGGCAGTCCGCTTTGCCGGGTGCCGAGCAGCTCACCGGCGCCGCGCAGGCGCAGATCCTCTTCGGCGATCTTGAAGCCGTCCTCGCTTTCGCGGATCGCCTTGAGCCGTGCCCGCGCGGTCTCGCCCAGCGGCGACTGATAGAGCAGCAGGCAGCTCGACTTGGCGGCGCCGCGGCCGATCCGCCCGCGCAGCTGGTGCAACTGAGACAGGCCGAAGCGCTCGGCGTGCTCGATGACCATGATGCTGGCTTCGGGCACATCGACCCCGACCTCGATGACCGTGGTCGCCACCAGCACTTTCACCGGGCCCAGCCGGAAGGCTTCCATCACCGCGTCCTTGGCCGGGCCTTTCAGGCGGCCATGGACCAAGCCGACCTGCTCCGCGCCGAAGCGCGCGGCAAGCTCCCGGTGACGGTCCTCGACGGCGGCCAGATCGCTGACCTCGGACTCGGCGACCAGGGGGCAGACCCAATAGACCTTGGCGCCGTCCTGGATCGCCCGGCCGACCGCCTCGATCACATCCGGCTGCCGGTCCAGTGGAAGGACCCTGGTATCGATCGGCTGGCGCCCCGCCGGCTTCTCGGTCAGGCGCGAGACATCCATATCGCCGTAGGAGGTGAGCAGCAGGGTGCGCGGGATCGGGGTCGCCGTCATCACCAGGAAGTCCACGCCACGGCCCTTGCCGGCCAGCGTCATGCGTTGGTGCACGCCGAAGCGGTGCTGCTCGTCGACCACGGCCAACGCCAGGTCCATTGAAGACCACGTCGTCCTGGAACAGGGCGTGGGTGCCGATGACCAAGGGCGCGTCTCCGCTCACCAGTCTCTCCAGCAGAGCGGCACGGGCCTTGCCCTTGTCCCGACCGGTCAACAGCAGGCAGTCCAAGCCGGCCGCCGCGGCCAGGGGCTGGACCGTCGCATAGTGCTGCCGGGCAAGTATCTCCGTCGGCGCCATCAGGGCCGCCTGGGCGCCGCTTTCGACGGCCCGCAGCATGGCGAGAACGGCAACCACGGTCTTGCCGCTGCCGACATCGCCTTGCAGCAGCCGCATCATCCGGCTCTCGCAGGCCATGTCGGCGGCGATATCGCGCCAGGCTTCGTCCTGGGATTTCGTCAGGGTGAAGGGCAGGGCGGCGATGGCCTTGTCGATCAGGCCGCCGTTTCCGTTTATGGCGCGCCCCTTGATCCTGCGCTGGTTGAGGCGCACCAGGCTCAGCGCCAATTGATTGGCAAGCAGTTCGTCATAGGCGAGGCGCTGGCGCGGTCCCGTGCCGGGCTGCAGGTCCGCCTCGGATTCCGGGGCGTGGACGCGCAGCAGGGCTTGCCGCCAGGCGGGCCAGCCATTGCGCGCCAGATGCGCCGGATCCAGCCATTCCGGCAACTCCGGCGCGCGTTTGAGGGCAAGGCCGATCGCCTTGCTGACGGTTTTCAGGGTGAGTCCCGCGGTCAAGCGGTAGACCGGCTCGACGGTCATGACGCTCTCGGCCTGGGTCAGCGGCGCGATGTGGTCCGGATGGGTCATCTGCAGGCGCCCGCCGAAGGTTTCCACCCGGCCGCTGACGACCCGGCTTTCCCCCTCCGGGAGCTGTTTCTTGAGATAGCTCTCGCGGGCGTGGAAGAAGATCAGCTCCAGCTCGCCGTGCTCGTCGGCGCAGAGCACCCGGTAGGGCTGACGCGGCGAATGCCCAGGCTGGTGCTTGACGACGCGCAGCGTGATCGTGGCGATCCGGCCCGGTTCCGCGCGATCCAGCGTCGGGGCATAGCGCCGGTCGATCAGGCCGTAGGGCAGGTGCCAGCAAAGATCGACGACCTTGTCGCCGCCCAGCAGGGTCTGGAACAGCTTCGCAAAGCGCGGGCCGACACCGCTGAGCGCGGTGATCTGGGCAAAAAGAGGATTGAGTAGTTCGGGGCGCATGGATGAAGGCTTTCAAGACCTGACAGCGCGGCGAGGAGGCTCTATATCCTACGCTCTGGGCGCACGAGGATGAAATGGCCGATCTTAACAACGAGCAGATTGACGCAGAGGAGCGGAGACGCAAGAAGCTTGCGTTCCGCAGCTGGCACCGTGGAACCCGGGAAATGGACCTGCTGGTAGGCGGCTTCGCGGATGCCCATCTCGGCGGCTTCGACAGCGTGCAGCTCGACCAATTCGAACTCCTGCTGCGCCAGAACGACCTGGATCTCTACGCCTGGGTCGCCCGGCGCGCTCAGCCGCCAGAAGAACTAGCCAATCCCGTAACGGATTTATTCTTGAACTTTAAGTATAGCGCATAAGATTTTGAAAAAAATTACGAAACTATTCTCAAATCCAGGACGTTGGACGGTCGCTTCGGCGCCGGAAGGCAGCGAAGCCTTGGTTCTGCTTGAAGCCGCAAAGTCGCAGCCGCTGGTGCATGTCTGCCGCGACGACGCGCGCATGGCGCGCCTGACGGACGCGCTGCGCTTTTTCGCGCCCGATATCGAGGTGCTGAGCTTTCCCGCCTGGGATTGCCTGCCCTACGACCGGGTGAGCCCGCACCGGGACATCATCGCCCGGCGTATCGAAACCCTGATCACCCTTGGAAAAGGCGTGGGGCCGTCGGTCATCGTCCTGACCACGGTCAACGGCCTGCTGCAGCGGGTGCCGCCTGCCTCGGCCTTCGCCGAGCGCGCGCTGCTGCTGGTGCCTGGGGACGAGGCGCCGGCCGAGCGGATCAACGCTTTTTTCGCCGCCAATGGCTATCAGCGCGTGGACACGGTGGGCGAGCCCGGCGAATACGCTTGGCGCGGCGGCATTCTCGATGTCTACCCGCCGGCCGAGGAGGAGCCTCTGCGGCTCGATTTCTTCGGCGACGAGCTTGAGAGCCTGCGCCACTTCGATCCTCTGACCCAGCGCAGCACCGGGGACGCGGAGCGGCTGCGGCTGCTGCCGGTCAACGAGGTATTCCTGGACGAATCCGGGATCGAAAGCTTTCGCAGCGGCTATCGCGCCACCTTCGGCACGGTGCGCGGCGACGACCCGCTCTATGAATCCGTCAGCGCGGCCCGGCCGCATCCAGGCATGGAGCACTGGCTGCCGCTGTTCTACCCCGAGACGGTGACGCTGCTGGAGTACCTGCCTGGCGTGTCCGTGTCTCTCGATTCGCAGGCCGAGGAGGTGCGCGCCGCCCGTTGGGAAACCATCGAGGATTTCTACCAGGCTCGGCAGCAGTTGCTGGGACAGGAGGAGGCGGGCGGCTGGACCTATAAGCCGCTGCCGCCGCGCAGCCTTTATCTCGATACGGCGGCCTGGCACGCCATGCTCGATGGCCGCGCGGTGGTCGATTTTCACCCCTATGACATGCCCGAGGATACGCCGAACGCGGTGTCCCTGGGCGCGCGCGCGCCCAAGGATTTCTCGCAAGCCAGGGCAGAGAAGGACGAGGGCGCCCTCTACCGCGCCCTGGAAAAACACATCGCCGAGGAGCAGGCCGCGGGGCGGCGGGTCGCCTTGGCGGCTTTTAGCGACGGCGCGCGGGACCGCCTCGGGCATATGTTGCAGGAAGCGGGGGTGGCGACTTTCCAGCCGATACCGGCCTGGAAGGAAGCCAAGCGCCTGCCGCCGAAGAGCGTTGCGCTGACCACTCTGAATCTCGAGCGCGGCTTCAGCAGCGATGGCATCGCGCTGCTGTCCGAGCAGGACATACTCGGCGAGCGCATCGCGCGCGCCCAGGGCAAGCGCCGGCGGCCGGAAAACTTCCTGCGCGAGGTATCCAGCCTGGAGGAGGGGGATTATGTCGTTCATGTCGATCACGGCATCGGGCGCTATACGGGGCTGATCACCTTGACCCTCGACAACGCCGCGCATGACTGCCTCAACGTCGTCTACCATGGCGGCGACAAGCTTTATGTACCGGTCGAGAACATCGAGGTGCTGTCGCGTTTCGGTGGCGGCGATAGCGAGGTCGAACTCGACCGCCTGGGCCAGAGCGGCTGGCAGTCGCGCAAGGCGCGGGTCAAGGAACGCCTGAAGGAAGCGGCCGAGGAACTGATCCGGATCGCGGCGGAACGCGAACTGCGCCAGGTTACCCCGATGTCCACGCCCGAAGGGCTGTTCGAGGAGTTCTGCGCGCGCTTCCCCTATCCGGAAACCGACGATCAGCTGCGCGCGATCGATGACGTGCTCGGCGATCTGGCCTCGGGCCGCCCCATGGACCGGCTGATCTGCGGCGACGTCGGTTTCGGTAAGACCGAGGTCGCGCTGCGCGCCGCCTTCGTGGCGGTGATGGAGGGTCAGCAGGTGGCCGTGGTGGTTCCAACGACCTTGCTGGCGCGGCAGCACCATCAGACCTTCACGTCGCGCTTCGCGGGCTTGCCGGTCCGCATCCGGCAGCTCTCGCGCCTGGTCACGGCGAAGGAGGCCAACGAAACCAAGGAAGATCTCGCCAAGGGCAGCGTGGAAATCGTTGTCGGCACCCATGCACTGCTCAGCAAATCCCTGAAATTTAAGGATCTCGGCCTGCTGATCGTCGACGAGGAACAGCATTTCGGCGTGAAGCAGAAGGAACGGCTCAAGGAGCTGCGCGCGGAAGTTCATGTCCTGACCCTGACCGCGACGCCGATCCCCCGGACCTTGCAATTGGCGATGTCCGGGGTGAAGGAGTTGAGTCTGATCGCGACCCCGCCGGTGGACCGTCTGGCGGTGCGCACCTTTGTGATGCCCTACGACCCGGTGGTCGTGCGCGAGGCGATCCTGCGCGAGCACTATCGCGGCGGTCAGACTTTCTATGTCTGCCCGCGCGTCGAGGACCTCGGCGAACTCGAGGAGCGCCTGAAGACCCTGGTGCCCGAGGTCAAATTCGCCGTCGCCCACGGCCGCCTGGCGCCGACTCAGCTCGAGGATGTGATGACCGGCTTCGTCGACCGACGCTTCGATGTGCTGCTGTCGACCAATATTGTCGAATCGGGCCTGGATATCCCGACCGCCAATACGATCATCCTGCACCGCGCCGATATGTTCGGCCTGGCACAGCTCTATCAGCTACGCGGGCGGATCGGCCGTTCCAAGCAGCGCGGCTATGCCTATCTGACCCTGCCGCCCGGACGGCTGCTCTCGGCGGCGGCGGAAAAGCGCCTGCACGTCATGCAGACCCTGGATACCCTTGGCGCGGGCTTCACCCTGGCCAGTCACGACATGGATATTCGCGGTGCCGGCAACCTGCTGGGCGAGGAGCAGTCCGGCCATATCCGGGAGGTCGGCATCGAGCTTTACCAGCAGATGCTGGAGGAGGCGGTGGCGGCGGCGCGCGGCCGCAACGCCGAGGCGGCCGAAGCCCAGGAGACCTGGACCCCGATCATCAATCTGGGGACCTCGGTCCTCATCCCCGCGGACTATGTCCCCGATCTCTCGGTCCGACTCAGCCTCTATCGCCGTCTCTCGACCCTGGTCGACCGCCAGGAGATCGAGGCTTTCGCGGCCGAGTTGATCGACCGCTTCGGTCCTCTGCCCGAGGAGGTCGGGAATTTGCTCGAGATCATCGCCATCAAGAAGCTCTGCCGCGATGCCGGGGTGGAGAAAGTCGATGCTGGGCCCAAGGGCGCGGTGATCGCCTTCCGCGGCGACTCCTTCGAGAATCCGGAGGGCCTGGTCGGCTTCATACAGAGCGCGGCGGGCAAGGTGACCCTGCGGCCCGACCACCGGCTGGTCTACCGCCGGAATTGGCTGACCGCACAGGAGCGCTTCTCGGGCGCGCGCCGGCTGTTGGAAAGCTTGGCCAAGCTGGTGGTGAAGAAGGCGGCCTAGGCCCGCTGCTTTTGTTCCTCAGCCAGGGCGACGTCGAACATCTGCCAGAGGACCTCCGGCGGCTGCGCGCCGGAAAGCGCGTAGCGGCCGGCGTAGATGAAGCAGGGCACGCCATTGACGCCGGCGCGCCGCGCCGCCTCGTCTTCGGCGGCCATCTCGGCGCGCAGTTCCTTCCCAGCCAGGAAAAGCTCGGTTTCGCTCTTGTCCAGTCCCGCTTCCACGGCGGCCGCGAGCAGTATGTCCGGATCGCCGATATCCTCGGCGCGCAGGAAGTAGCGCTGGAACAGCGTCTCAACCATGTCGTCCTGGCGCCCCTTGCCCTCGGCGAAGCGGATCAGACGGTGCGACTCCAGGGTGTTCGGGGTGCGCTGCATACGGTCGAACGCGAAGTCGATGTCCTCCTCGCGTCCGGCCTCCTTGATCGCATCGTAGACCTTGGCCGCGCCGGCGGGTCCGCCGAATTTCAGCTCCAGATACTGCGCGCGCTCCATGCCCTGCGGCGGCATGGTCGGGTTCAACTGGAAGGCGCGCCAGTGGAAGGTGATATCCGGCTGCGGCCGCTCCGCCAGGGCCCGCTCCAGACGGCGCTTGCCGATGTAGCACCAGGGACAGATGGTGTCGGAGTAGATGGCGATCTGCATGTTTCGTTCCTCGGCGCTATTGCGGACGCGCTATGGCTTGACCTTTGCCTGCCAGCTTAACACCCTAGGCGCAGTCTAGATGTTCCAGCAAAAGCTGGGGACCGGGGAGACAAGCCATAAGCGATCCATACGATACAGACTTGGGGCGCAATGCCGCCAATTTCACGCCCCTATCGCCGATTTCGCACCTGCTGCGCTCCGCGGCCGTTTATCCCGATAAGCCGGCGGTCATTCACGACCGGGTCTATAGCTACCGGGAGCTGGGCGCGCGCTGCCGGCGCCTGGCCTCGGCACTGCTGCGGCGCGGCCTCGGCCTGGGCGATACCATCTCGGTGATGGCGCCGAACATCCCGGCGATGCTGGAGGCGCACTACGGCATTCCGATGATGGGCGGGGTTCTCAATGCGCTGAACATCCGGCTCGATGCCGCGACCCTCGCCTTCATCCTGGAACACGGCGAATCCAAGGCCCTGATCACCGACCGCGAGTTCGCGCCGGTGATCGAGGAGGCGCTGAAACTGCTGGGCCGCGACATCCTGGTCATCGATATCGACGACCCTCTGACCGAGGCGCAGGGCGGCGCGCGCGGCAAGCGCCTTGGCGCGCTGACCTATGAAGAGCTGCTGGCCGAGGGCGATCCGGACTTCGCGCCCGCGCTGCCCGCCGACGAATGGCAGGCGATCTGCCTGCTCTATACCAGCGGCACCACGGGCAACCCCAAGGGCGTGGTCTATCACCACCGCGGCGCCTATTTGAACGCGCTCGGCAACATCGTCACCTTCGGACTGTCCCCGGACAGCGTCTATCTTTGGACCCTGCCGATGTTCCACTGCGACGGCTGGACCTACACCTGGGCGGTCACCGCCGCGGCGGGAACGCACATCTGCCTGCGCCGCGTCGACCCGGCGCTGGTCTTTCCGCTGATCGGCGAGCACCGGGTTACCCATATGTGCGGCGCGCCCATCGTCCTCAATCTTCTGGTCCACGCGCCGGAGGAGCAGAAAGCGGTCTTCGATCAGACCGTCGACATCATGACCGGCGGCGCGGCGCCGCCCTCGGCGGTGATCGAGAACATGGAGGCCATGGGCTTTCGCGTTCTGCATGCCTATGGGCTGACGGAATCCTATGGCCCGGCGACCTACTGCGCCTACCAGCAGGCCTGGGACGACTTGGAGACGCCCCAGCGCGCCGCCAAGATGGCGCGGCAGGGGGTCAACTACCTGACGCTGGACGAGGCGCGGGTGATCGACCCCGAGACCATGACCGAGGTGCCCGCCGACGGCGAGACCATGGGCGAGATCATGCTGCGCGGCAACACGGTGATGAAAGGCTATCTGAAGAACCCCAAGGCGACCACGCCGAGGCCTTCGCCGGCGGCTGGTTCCATAGCGGCGACCTCGCGGTGCTGCATCCCGACGGCTACATCGAGGTCAAGGACCGCTCCAAGGACGTGATCATCTCCGGCGGCGAGAACGTCTCCAGCCTGGAAGTGGAAGAGACGCTCTACCGCCATCCAAAGGTGCTCGAGGCCGCCGTGGTGGCACGCCCGGACCCCAAGTGGGGCGAGACGCCCTGCGCCTTCGTCACCCTCAAGACCGGGCAGCAAGCCACGGCCGAGGAGATCATCGCCTATTGCCGGGAGCACATGGCGCATTTCAAGGCGCCGCGCAGCGTCGTCTTCGGGCCGCTGCCGAAAACCTCGACCGGCAAGATTCAGAAATTCGTGCTTCGCGCGGAAGCCGGGAAGCTTTAGGAAGACGCATGCTTTCATCCCCCTACGATCTTTCCGGTAAGACGGCGCTGGTGACCGGCGCTTCCAGCGGCATCGGCCGCCATCTCGCCAAGGTCCTGGCCAAGGCCGGCGCCAGGGTCGCCATCGCCGCCCGGCGCACCGAGGCTCTGGCGGAACTCGCCGAGGAGATCGCCGAGGCTGGCGGACGCGCCATGCCGGTGCGCCTGGACGTGGCCGATGCGCAGAGTGTCGAGGACGCCGTGGCTTGCACGGAAACCGAGCTCGGCGGCCTGTCGATCCTGGTCAACAACGCCGGAATTGCCGTCACCAAGACCCTGTTCGATCAGCAGGAAGCCGACTGGGACAGGGTGATCGACACCAATCTCAAGGGCGCCTGGCTGATGAGCCGGGAAGCCGCGCGTCATATGGCGGAGCGCGAGCAGGGCGGCAGCATCGTCAACATCGCCTCGATCCTGGGGATGCGGGGTACTGGGCAGGTGACCGCCTACTGCGCTTCGAAGGGTGGCTTGATCAACATGACCCGCGCGCTCGCCGCCGATCTCGCGGGCCATGATATCCGGGTCAATGCCATCGCGCCGGGCTACATAGAAACCGACATCAACAGGAACTTTCTCGCTTCCAAGGCGGGGGAGTCGATGAAGAAACGGGTTCCGCAGCGCCGCTTCGGCCAGGCCCGGGACCTGGACGGCCCCTTGCTGCTGCTGGCCTCCGACGCCTCGGCCTATATGACCGGCTCGGTCATCACCGTGGACGGCGGCATGTCCGCGGTTACCTGAGCGCGCTCCATGGACCTGACCCTCTCCCCGGACATCGAGGCGCTGCGCGGGCGTATTCGGGATTTCGTCGCGGCGGAAATCCTGCCCCTGGAGGACGACCCCCACAACTTCGACGAACACGAGAACATTCGCCTGGATGTGCTTGATGCGACTCGGGAAAAGGTCAAGGTGGCGGAGCTCTGGGCACCGCAGATGCCGCGGGCGCGCGGCGGCTTGGGGCTGAACGTCGCGGGCATGGCGGTCTGCTACGAGGAGATGGCGCGTTCGATCTTCGGACCGGTCTGCTTCAACTGCGCCGCGCCCGACGACGGCAATATGATCGTGCTGGAGAAGATCGGCAGCGAGGCGCAGAAGCGCGACTGGCTGCAGCCCCTGGTCGACGGTGAGGTCCGCTCGGCCTTCGCCATGACCGAGCCGGCGCCGGGGGCCGGCTCCGACCCCAATCTGATGCGCACCACGGCGACCAAGCGGGGCGACCGCTATGTGATCGACGGGCATAAGTGGTTCATCACCGGCGCCGGAGAGGCGGCGCACTTCATTCTGGTGGCCCGGACTTCGGAGGATCCGCGTAAGGGACTCTCCGCGTTCCTCTTTTACAAGGACCAGCCAGGCTGGGAGATCCTGCGGCGCATCCCGATCATGGGGCCCGAGGAGCACGGCGGTCACTGCGAGCTGCGCTTCGACGGCCTGGAGATTCCCGAAGAGAATCTCCTGCTGAACGCGGGCGACGGCCTCAAGGTCACCCAGATCCGCCTCGGCACCGCGCGCCTGACCCACTGCATGCGCTGGCTCGGCATGGCCAAGCGCGCCTTGGAGATCGCTTCCGCCTACGTCAAGGATCGCCAATCCTTCGGCATCAAGCTGGCCGAGCGGGAGTCGGTGCAGGGTCTGCTGGGAGAAGCGGCCATGGCCATCGAGGTTGGGCGGCTGCTGACCATGAAGGCCGCGGTGAAGCTCGACAGCGGCGATTTCGCGCGCAAGGAAGTCTCCATGGCCAAGATCCAGGTCGCCGACGCCCTGCACAAGGCCGTGGATACCGCGATCCAGCTCTGCGGCGCGCGGGGTTATTCCAAGGATACGCCCCTGGAGTGGATGTACCGCTATGCCCGCCAGGCGCGCCTGGTCGACGGCGCCTCGGAAGTTCACAAGATGGTCCTCAGCCGCTTTCTCATGCAGGAAGGGCAGGATTTCTGGAGCTGGGATTGATGGAGGCCGCCCGCAAGCAGGCCGTCGCCTCCTGGCTGGCGGAGCAAAGCGGCGCGGCGCGCGCCGAGATACGCGCGATCAAGCCGCTCAGCGGCGGCGCGATTCAGGAGAACTGGGCGCTCGACATGACCTTCGAAGGCGGCAGCCTCGATGGCGAGCAGGCGCTGGTGCTGCGCACCGACGCGCCTTCGGGTGTCGCCGTCAGCCTTGGCCGCGCCGAGGAGTTTGCCCTGCTGCGCGCCGCCGAGGCGGCGGGTGTCACCGTGCCGAAACCCCACGTCCTCTGCCGCGACGCCGCGATCCTGGGCAAGGATTTCCTGGTCATGGAGCGTCTGGACGGTGTCGCGCTGGGGCCCAAGGTGGTCAAGGACGGCAGTCTCGGCGGTGACCGCGCCGCCCTGGTCGAGCGGCTGGGGCGCGAGCTTGCGCGTATACACAGCATCCTGCCGCCACGCGACGACCTGGCGTTCCTCGACCATCCGCAGAACCCGGCAGAGGCGGCGGTGGCGGGGTATAGAGGGCACCTCGATGCCCTGGACGCAGCGCATCCGCATCCCGCCTTGGAGTGGGGCCTCTCCTGGTGTGCCGCCCATCCTCCCGCGCAGGGTGAGATCACCCTGGTACATCAGGACTTTCGCACCGGAAACCTGATGCTCGACGCGCAGGGTCTCACCGGCGTGCTCGATTGGGAGTTCGCGGCCTGGGGCGACCCCATGTCGGACCTTGGCTGGTTCTGCGCCAAGTGCTGGCGCTTTGGCCGCCCAGACCTGGAAGCCGGCGGGCTCGGCGCGCGGAAGGATTTCTATCGCGGCTACGAAGCCGAGTCCGGCCGGAGAATCGATCCCGACGCGGTCGCCTATTGGGAGGTGATGGCGCATATCCGCTGGGCGGTTATCGCCTTGCAGCAGGGCGCGCGGCATACCTCCGGCGAGCAGTCTTCGCTCGAGCTGGCCCTGACCGGCCGGATCGCGCCGGAGCTGGAGTACGAGGTTCTGCATATGACCCCACCGGAAAGCTGGAAAGCGTCTGATGCGTGACCGGCCGAGTTCCGCCGATCTTCTGCGCGAAGCCCGCCGTTTGCTGCGTGAAGAGCTGGCGCCTGCGCTTTCCGGCGGCGATCGCTACAAGGCGCTGATGATTGCCAGCGCGCTGGGCATGGCCGAGCGGGAGCTGGAGGCCGGAGAAGCGCCCCTGCGCCGGGAATGCGCCCTGCTCGAGGGCCTGCTCGGCAAGCAGGGAGACCTGGCGGCGTTGAACGCCGACTTGGCGGCGGAGCTACGAGCTTTGGCGCTAGCTGGAGATGCCAAGACCCATGCGGTCTTGATGGAGATCGCCGAGGCGAAGCTACGGGAGGTCAATCCCAAAGCCCTGGGACAGGACTAGCTATCGCGTTTGTAGACGTCGTCGAGACGCTCGATGTCGTCCTCTCCGACATAGTCGCCGCATTGCACTTCGATCAGATGCAGTGGTTCGGCCTCGGCGTTTTCCAGCCGATGGGTTTCTCCGACCGGAATATAGGTCGACTGGTTTTCGCGCAGCAGCGTGGTCTCCGCTCCGCAGGTCACCTTGGCCGTGCCGCGCACCACCACCCAATGTTCAGAGCGATGCTTATGGCGTTGCAGGGAGAGGCGCCCCCCCGGTTTGACGACAATCCGTTTGACGCGAAATCCGGAACCGGCGTCGATATCCTCGTAGCTGCCCCAGGGGCGGTGCACGACCAGCGGTTCGCTGGCCTGGGGACAGTCGCCGGACATCAGCGCCTCGGTCAGTTTCCCGGCTTCGTCCGCGCGTTCTCTTGGCACCACAAGAACAGCGTCTTTCATATTGATAATAATAAGATTATCAACGCCAAGCGTAGCGATAATTCCACCCTCGCTGCGCAGGTAGTTGCCATGCGAATCCAGGGTGATCGCCGGCCCCTGCAGGACATTGTCGTTGACGTCTTTGGCGCCGACCTCCCATAGCGCGGGCCAGGCGCCGAGATCGCTCCAGCCGAGTTCGCAGGGAACCACAGCGGCGCGGCTGGTTTTCTCCATCACCGCGCGGTCGAAGGACAGCGCGGGCATATCCTGAAACGCGGCTTCGTCCAGGCGCAGGAAATCGAGATCGGTGTGGCTCTCCGCCAAAGCCGCGCGGCAGGACGCGAGCAGATCGGGCTGCAGGCGCTCGATCTCCTCCAAAAGACAGTCGGCGCGGGCGACGAACATGCCGCTGTTCCACAGGTAGTCGCCGCTCGCCAGGTAACCCTCGGCGGTCGCGCGGTCCGGCTTCTCGACGAAAGCGGCGACCTGTGCCGCGTCCGGCGGGGTGTCCAGGGCCAAGCCAAGCTTGATATAGCCGTAGCCGGTCTGCGGCCGGTCGGGCGTGATCCCGAAGGTCGTCAGCCATCCGGCCTCGGCCGCGGCCCTGGCGGTATTCATGGCCGCCGCGAAGGCGATTTCGTCGCGAATCAAGTGATCGGCTGGAAGCAGGGCGAGGATCGCCCGGGGATCGGCTTGGCTGAGCTGGAGGGCGGCCAAGGCCACGGCGGGCGCGGTATTGCGCCCGACCGGTTCGAGCATCAAGCTGCGCGGCGCAATGCCGATCTCGCGCAGCTGCTCGGCGATGACGAAGCGATGGGCCTGGTTGGCGATGACCAGTGGCGCGGCGGCGTCCTGCAGGGCCGCCGCCCGGCGCAGGGTGCTCTGCAGCAGGCTTTCCTCGCCGCCGGCCAGGGGCAGCAGTTGCTTGGGGTGCTGGCTGCGCGACAGGGGCCAGAGCCGCGTGCCGGAACCGCCCGAGAGAATGACGGGATAGAGCAGGGTGCCTGTCATAGCCGTTGGAGCCTAGCCGCGATGGAAGAAAACACAAGCGGCACGGCGTCTGCTCACCGCGCGTTCCGCCGCAGCAGCGTCTCGGCCAAGGCCAGGTCCGCCGCGCGGTCGACGTCGACCGCGGCCTCGGCTTCCTCGATGCGGATCGCGGCGGCTTGAACGCCCAGCGTCAGGGAGGCCCGCGCCATGGCCTGATCGAGGGTCAGGCGGTTCAGCAGAAAGGCGAGCAGGCTGCCGGCGCCAAAGGCCCGGACGATTTTCCAGGGCCGCTTGCGGTCCTGTTCGACCTGCCGCCAGAAATCGACCGCCGCCAAGGCCGCGGCACTTTTCAGGGCAAAGAGATTGGCGCCGGAATAACGCTCGTCCCGGAACCTGAGATAGGTTCTTTTGCTCTCGGGAAAGGCCGCCTTGATCCTGGCGGAGGGGACCAGGGCCGCGCAGATCTCGGCATCTTTGTTCAGGGCTTCGGCGCAGAAGTATTCGACCCGCGCGACCGTCAGCAATGGGTTGTCGGCCGTGACAATCAGCAGCGGGTAGGGCGCGGGCAAGGCCGTGGCGGCAGCCAACACTGATCGCGCGGGCGAGCCGGCGGCCTGGAGCAGTTCGGCGCCGTGGGGTTTGCAGAGAGGCTCCAGCAAGTCGGGGCGGGTTGCCGAAACGGCGATCCGCGCAACGCGGCCGCTCACGGAGAGGGTCTCGAGCACCCAGGAAAGCATGGGCTTGCCGAGCAGGGGCGCGAGGCACTTCTCCTCGACGCCGGCGGCCTGGGCGACGGGATCTCCGCCGCCGCGGCTGCCGGCCAGCACCAGCGCGGTAAAGCCGCCAGGCGCCGGCATCAGGCGAGGTCCTTTTCGAAGATCCTGTATGTCTTGTGGATCTGGGACTGGCTGGCCTCGATGATGCGCCGGATCGCGATGTTTTCCTCCAGCACCCAGGACAGCTCGAGCTGCTCGAAGCCATGCTTCCGGGCGACGACGTGAAGCTTTTCAATCACCGCGAAGGCCAGGGCGCCGCCCATCGGCGTGCCGTGATAGAGCTTCTTCACGCCCATTAAGGGGACGCGGGCTGTCTTCAATCCGCTGATTTTCAGCCGATAGAGCAGCTTTGCCCAGCCTAGGGGCAGCAGCCGCCCATCGAGATCGGCCAGGGCTTCGTTGAGGTTCGGCAGCATCAGACCGAAAGCGACCGGCACGCCGTCGATCTCAATGATCGAGAGATACTCGGGATGGATCAGCAGCTTGAGGTCCTTGGAAAGCTGCAGCACCTCCGCTTCGCTGAAGGGAACGAAGCCCCAGTTGTTGGACCAGGCATCGTTGAAGATTTCGAGCACGGCGCCGACGTCGTTGAGAATCTGCTTCTTGCGCAGCGTGCGGAAGGTGACGCTGGGGTCCCGCTCCAGGCGCCGCAGCACACTGCGCGCGCTGTCGGTAACCGGGTTCTTTTCCGCGGAGTACAGATAGGCCAGCAGGTCCACCGCCTTGCGGTATCCGGCGGCTTCGACGTGCTGCTGATAGTAGGGCCGGGCGTGACCCATCATGAAGTAGGGCGGGGTTTCGAAGCCTTTAATCAGCAATCCGGATTCATCGTTGATGGACAGGGTGAAGGGGCCGGTGGCACGGCTCAACCCCTTGGCCGCGAGCCAGGTCTCGGCGGTCCCGAGCAGGGCCGCGAAGACCTCCGAATCGTCCACGGCATCAAGAAACCCGAAGTTACCCGTGGCGTCCTTGCGATGCGCGAGGCTGGCGCGATTGACCTGGGCGCTGATCCGCCCGACAGGCTCCTCGCCGCGATAGGCGAGCCACAGCTGTAGTTCGGCGTGTTCGAAGAAGGGGTTCTGCTTGGGGTTCAAGTGCATGCCGCGCTCAAGCAGCAGCGGCGGCACCCAGGCGGGATCGCCGGCGAAAATCCGCCAGGGCAGCTCCAGGAACCGCTGCCGGTCCTGTTTGCTGACTACCGGGCGTATGCTGAGGGGCGGCGATGTCACCACGGGCGGCCTTTCCGGGTCTGCGGACACCGCTGGGGAGAGCTAGGTATTGGCTGCCGCTGTCTTGCGGTCTCTGCCGCGGCCGTCCGGGGAGGTGCCGCCGCTCATCCGGGCGACCCAGGGATAACGCCGGGCTTCCTCGCCGTCATAGCCGAGGTTGCGGACCGTGGCGCTGCGCGCGACCTGCCCAGGCGATTCGTAGATCGTGCCGAGCAGGCGGTCCCAGAAGAAATTGGTGATCCCGTAGTTGCCCTGCTCATTGTGGAAGTGGTGCGCCATGTGCAGACGCTTCATGCGTTGCAGGGTCTTGTTCTTGGGTTGATAGGCCAGATGCTGGATGCAGTGGCAGAACTCGTAGAAGCAGGTGGTCAGTAGACCGGCCGCGACGGCGGCGAGGGTACCGGCTGGTCCAGCCACAACATAGCCGATCGGCGCGGTGACTAGCAGGATCGTCGGCAGCGTCGTGTAGAGCGCGCCGAACAGCACGCCCAGGTCATTCGGGTGCTGATGGTGATCGAAGTGAATGCGCTTCCAAACGCTGGCCGTGTGCCGCGATTTGTATAGATATCTGCCATGCAGTACGAAGCGGTGCAGCAGGTACCAGGCGAGCGGATAAACCGCGACGGCGATTAGCGCCGAAAGCGCCGTCGGCAAGGCCGGAACGGGAACGAAGGCGAGCGCGCCGATGCAGATCAGCGCGAGCAGAAAGTAAGCCTGGATCGCAGGGTAGGTGGCATAGGCGCGCACCAAGTCGCGCAGTGTCATCCGGTTGAGCAGGTAATCCTGCTCGCCCCAGCGCTTGTATCCGATCAAAATCGCGCTCACGAACCGCGGCCCCTTCCGTCAGGCTTTTGGCGGAGTCTGCGAGGCAGACACCTTGAAGTGTATCCGATGACCCCTGTGATAACCGATAACCGGCGCTGCAACAGCCTCGAATGGCAGGTTTGTTACAGGGATTAACAAAACTTGATTCTCCAGGTCCGCGGTATTTTTACTCCGCGAATCCATGCTTTAGCTGGATCGTCAGTTCGACGCCGGCTTCGGGGACCTCAAAGGCGGCTTCCGCGTGACTGGGGGGAGCCAGCACGATCGTCGGATTGTTGGAAATCCCGAACGGTTCCTTGGGAATGCCCAGCAGATTGGTTTCCAGGCGGCCGCTGGCATCCAAGTCGTGATACAGCGCGACCGCATAGGTGCCCGGTTGTGCCACGGTGAAGCATATCTCCGTCGTGCCGGGCGTGGCGGACCAGCGTTCGCGGTCGATTTTCTGCTTACCGATCATCCACTTATCGGGGTCGTCCCCATGCAGATCGGCGGTGATCACGCCAACCTCCCGGCGTACCCCTTCGACCTGAATGCGAATATGGCGGGGCTTGTCGCGGCAGGCCTCGACCTGCTCCGGCGGATTGGCCTTGGCCAGGATGCGCGCGACCTGTTCCGGGTCGGCGGCGCCGGCGCCCCGCGCCAGCAGCAGGAAAGCCATCGCGCAGAGTCCGGCGGTGGTCAGAAGGCAGACGCGGCCGGCGCTATTCAGGGTATCGGACATGCTCGCTTCGCTCATATTCTTCAGCAAGAGGAATTGGTTGGGCGGCCTAGCACCTATAGAGTATATCGGGCCGGTGGCCGGCAAATCCACCCTCGCCGGGCACGTGATGGAGGCTGTTCGTGGCTCTGCGCCGAACGATCGATTTCTACCTGCTGCGCCAGATCGCCGGGTATCTTGTTGCCATGACGGTGGTGGCACTGCTGGCCTTGCTGCTCGAGCGTATGCTGAGGCTGCTTGAAATCACGCAGAATTCGGACCGCGTGATCGGCTATCTGTCGCAGATGCTGGTCAACCTGATCCCGCATTACCTGGGAATCGCGCTGCCCGCGGCCTTCTTTCTCGCCGTATTCCTGACCTTCAGCCGGCTTAGCCGGGACAACGAACTGGCGGCGCTGCAGGCGGCGGGCATCGGCCTGTCCCGGATGATCGCGCCGATCCTGTTCCTCGGCACGATCCTGCTGCTGATCACGGCCGCGACCTTCAGCTATTTTCAGCCCTATGGGCGATACACCTACCGTTCCCTGGTGCACACCATCGCCAATGCTTCCCTGAGCGCGGCGGTGCGCGAGGGAACCTTTATTCAACACGAGGGACGGACCTTTCTGGTCGAAGGCGCGACTCCAGACGGCGCGCGGCTGAGCAAGGTCTTCGTCTACGAGGAAAGGGATGACGGAAGCGTCTACATCACCACGGCGAACACCGGCAGTCTGCGCGAATCCGAGGATGGACAACGCACCTATCTCTACCTCGATAGCGGCAGCCGCGCGGAAGTATCGGCCGACGGCAAGAGCCAGGGGGTGCTCAGTTTCAAGGACCTTTCCTGGCCGCTGCGCAATACCTCCGCGATTACCTTCCGCGACAGAGGGCGCGATGAACGCGAACTGACCCTGCCAGAACTCTACGTGGCCTGGCGGGCGCCACCGGACGCCGAAGCCAAGGCGGAGTACGCCGCGGAGATGCATTCCCGCGTGGTGCGCACGCTCTCATTATTTTTCCTGCCGCTGCTCGCGGTGCCGCTGGCATTGGGGGGCGGCCGGGTCGGCCAGACCTATGGGATCGTATTCGGGATGGTGGTTCTAGTCCTCTACGAGGAAGTGCTGCAGTTCGGTGATTCCCTGGTTCAGCTTGGGTCGACATCCCCCTTGCTCGGCCTCTGGCTGCCCTTTTTCTGCTTCGTAATGCTTTGCGTGCTGCTGTTCTACAGAGCCGCTTTCCGGGTTACGGAAGATCCGCTTGGCGGTCTCGGGACCTGGCTGGAGTCTGTCTTCCAGCGGCGTCGCAAGCTGAGCCAGGCGGAGCGCTAGGCCGTGGCAAGAACGCTCAATCGCTATTTCTTCAAACTGATGCTCAGCCGTTTTCTGATGCTGTTCATCGCCATGACTGCTGGCGCGTTGATGCTCGACCTGCTGGCCTTCGCCGACGAGATCGTCGCCAGCGGCGGCAACAACAGCCAGGCGCTGCTGCGCTACAGCCTGCTGCGCGCGCCGATGATCGCCAACAAGCTGGTTCCCTTCGCCGCCTTGATCACCGCCCTGGTGGTGCTCACCCGCCTGGTGCGCCATAGCGAGCTGACGGCGATACGCGCCGCTGGTTTCTCTCAGCTCCAACTGATGCTGGCCTTGCTTCCCGCGGCCTTCTTGATTGCCGTGCCGCAGTTTGCCCTGGACGGCTGGATCGCGCCCAAGGCGGTGAGCGAACTGCGCGCCTGGGGTGTCGGGGACTACGGCGATGGAGCGGGCGGGACGGGCGATATAACTTGGCTGCGCGATGGCGATAACATGGTGCGTATCCGCTATATCGACGAAGGCACGGCCATGCTGCGCGGCGTCACCATCATCCGCCGTAACGACAGCGGCGATTTCGAGGAGCGTATCGTGGCGGAGTCGGCGCGTTTCGACGCGAATGGCTGGTTGCTCAGCGACGTGTTGATCACCGACCCGATTGAAAGCAAGCCGCGCCACCTGGAAAGCATGCTGTGGGAGACCGGCGTCAACCCCGAGGTCTTCGAAGCCTTCTCGGAGCATCCCAGCGAAATGAGCTTTTCCAAGCTGGTGCGTTTCCTGGGCAACCCGGCCTTCGGCAACCGGCCGCAGTATCTTTACGAGACTTGGTTTCACAAGCGCCTGGCGGTGCCGGTGACCACCGTGCTGCTGGTGCTGCTCTGCGTGCCCCTGGTGCAGCGTTTCGAACGCACCGCGCGGGCCGCGACGATGATACTCGCCGGGATCGCTATCGGCTTCGTTTACCTCTCCTTCGACGGCGTCGTTCTTTCGATCGGCGAGGCAGGGCTTCTGCCGGCGCAGCTCGCCGCCTGGGTGCCGACGCTGATTCTGTTGAGCGTGATGGGTTCGATCGCCTTCTATTACGAATATCACCGCTAAGCGATGCGTCTTGGCTTGGTCAGCAATCTGCGCAGTCAGCGCAACCGGCGCGGCATCGCGGCGCTGGAGCAGGAATTGGCGCGCCATGGTGGTGTCCTGCACCGCAAGCTGCAGGGCATCGAGGGATTGCCGGAGGTGCTTGCCGAATTCTCCGCCGCCGGCGTCGAGGTCATCGCGATCAACGGCGGCGACGGTACCGTCCAGGCGGTTGTCAGCGCGCTGATCAACGCCAATCCCTTCGCCGCGCCGCCGCCGCCCTTGGCAGTGCTGTCCGGCGGCATGACCAACATGATCGCCGAGGATGTCGGCAGCAGAGGGCAGCCATCGGCCAGCGCCCGAAAGCTGATCGCGAAGCTGTCGCGCGAGGACTGGCGCGAGGACGTGGTCGAGCGCGCCATGGTGGGCATGCAGTTGGGCGCGGGGGGAACTCCGGTTTATGGAACCTTTTTCGGCACCTCCTCGATTTACCGGGCCATCATCTACGCCCGCACCCACGTGCACCCCATGAAGGTGGAGTCCAATCTTGCGGCTGGGCTGACCCTGGGCCGCTTGCTGCTGGGCCGCGTTTTGCCGCGCGACTCCACCGAGCAGATTCTCAAGGGGGAGGCGATTTCTGTGCGTTTCGACGACGGGACGGAAGATTCCGGGTCGCATCTGCTGTCCCTGGTCACGGGCATGGAGCGCTTGGTGCTCGGCAGCCGCCCGTTCTGGGGCGGGGGGCCTGGCGCCCTGCATTACACCCGTATTGCTCATCCGGCACCGCGGCTGTTGCGCAATGGCTATCGACTGCTTTATGGAAGCGACCAGAGAAAGGTCGCGCCGGCGGAAACCTACTTCAGCCGCAAGGCCGATAGCCTGAGCGTGTCCTTGACCGAGCCCTTCACCCTCGACGGCGAGCTCTTCACCCCCGAACCCGATACGCCCGTGGTGCTGCGCGGCGATAAGCGGGTCAAGTTTGTACGGATCTAGACCATGCGCTCGGCACCGATAGCTCTAACGCGATTGATCGCCGACGAACTCGCCGAACCGGTTCCGGCCGAGGTCGGCGTGCTGGCCGAAGCGATCGAACGCGCATGCGGCACGTCCTTCGAGGGATTGCTGTTCTATGGCTCCTGCCTGCGCGATGGGACCGTCGAAGACCGGATCGCGGATTTTTATCTGCTGGTGCGCGGCTACCGCGCTTACCACGGCCACTGGCTGGCGGCGGCGGCGAACGCGGCCTTGCCGCCGAGCGTGTTTTATTTCGAAACCCAGTCCGGCGATAAGACGCTGCGGGCGAAGGTCGCTGTCCTGACGGTCGAGGACCTGGCGGCGGGCACGGCCACGCGGACTTTCCTCTCCCATCTCTGGGGGCGCTTCGCCCAGCCCGCGCGGCTGCTGCGGGCGGCGGACGGAACCGTCGAAAAACAGGTGTCGACGGCGCTCGCCTCGGCGATCGTTACCCTGCTGCGGCGGGGGCTGCCGCTCATGCCGCCGCGCTTTACGGCCGAGGAAATCTGGCGCCGCGCCCTGGCTGAAAGCTACCGCAGCGAACTGCGCGCCGAGCGGGGCGGGCGGGCCGAGGCGCTGATCGCGGCGCAGGCCGAGCGCTATGAAAAGCTTACCCGCGCGGTTGTCGAGGGACGGGCTCTGCCCGGCGCGCGGCGGCGCGGCGACGGCGGTTTCGAGCATCAGCCCAGTTGGCGCGGGGCTGTCGGCGCCGCGGCGGGATGGCGGCTCAGGCGCATTGCGGGCAAGACGATGCATGTCCTGCGCTTGGTGAAATCGGCTTTCACCTTCGACGACGGTTTGGATTATCTGCTCTGGAAGATCGAGCGGCACAGCGGCGTGACCATGGAGGTCACGGACTGGCAGCGACGGCATCCGCTCTTGGCGGCGCCGGGCTTGGCCTTACGTCTCTATCGTAAGGGCGCCTTCCGGTAAAAATCTTGCCGTGCGGATTATTCGGCGGCCTGGGACGCGCTTAATCCCAAGGCGACTTCCTCGAAGGCCCGCAGAATGGCATCGATATCTTCTGGCGTATGGGCCGCGGATACCGAGCAGCGCAGCAGGGAGGTCGAGTTCGGCGTGCCCGGCGGGATCGCCAGATTGACGTAGACGCCGTTCTCCAGCAGCCGGTTCCAGAAGAAAACCGCGGTTTCCTTATCGGGCATACGCACGGCGACGATTGGCCCGAGCGGGGCGCTGACCGTCAGCCCGAGCGCGGTAACGCCTCTATAGAGCTTCTCGGCATTGGCCCAGAGACGCTGCATCAACGCGGGACCGCGCTG
The DNA here is from genome assembly GCA_942491105.1 of uncultured Alphaproteobacteria bacterium. GTDB lineage: Bacteria > Pseudomonadota > Alphaproteobacteria > Kiloniellales > DSM-21159 > JBBEAM01. The sequence goes on from CALNZX010000001.1 coordinate 290,369, forward strand.
GCGAATCTGCTCCAGGCACTCGGTCACCGAGGCGACCGTGGCCGGCGAGATCGAGGCCGTGAACATGTAGGGGCGGCTGGCGACGCGCAGCAGCTCGAATTCCGGATGATTGGACGCGGCGAAGCCGCCGATCGTGCCAAGGCTCTTGGAGAAGGTGCCGGCGATGAAATCGACATCGTCGAGCACGCCCTGCGCCTCCGCGACACCCTGGCCGGTGGCGCCGAAAACGCCGACGGAATGCGCTTCGTCGACATAGAGATAGGCGCCGTGCCTGTTCTTGACCTCGACGAAATCCTTGAGCGGCGCGACATCGCCGAACATCGAGTAGAGACCTTCGACGATCACCAGGATATTGGTGTTGCCGTCGGCGATACGCGACAGTCGCTTGTCGAGATCCTCGGCAGAGTTGTGACGGAACCGGATGACGTTGGCGCCCGAGAGCTTGACGCCGTCGTAGATGCAGGCATGGCAGTCGGCATCGATCAGCACGGTGTCTTCGGGACCGCAGAGCCCGGCGATCGTTCCGAGATTGGCTTGATAGCCGGTGGGATAGACGATGGCGCTGCGCTTGTTGAGGAAGCGCGCGATGCTGTCTTCCAGATCACGGTGTCCGGCATAGGTGCCGTTGGCGATGCGCGATCCGGTCGTGCCGGTGCCATGCTCGATCAGCGCGCTGCGCGCCGCCTCGATGCAGCTCTCGTCGAAAGTCAGGCCAAGGTAGTTGTTGGTGCCGGCCAGCACGGTCGAGCGTCCGTTGACGATCCCCAGCGTCGGCCGCTCGATCTTCTCGATGCACACGCCGAAAGGGTTCTCCCCGACCGCTTTTATCTTTTCGTACTGCCCCGGAAGGGAAGAAAATTTATCGAACAAATCCATGGCCTAGTGCTTTCCCCCAAGCTCTTCGATGGCCTTCACCAGCTCTCCGATGGTGCGGATTTCTGAAATCCGATTCATCGGGAAGGAGATATCGTACTCGTCCTCGACCTCCATGATGAAATCAAGAACTGCAACAGAATCTATCTCGAGATCGCTCGAGATATCGGTCTCCCGAGTTAGGGTTAATTCCTTCTTATTAAAGGGTTCTAGCAGGCTGCAGACCTTCTCGAAGATGTCCTGCTCGCTGTTTTTCATTTCAGTCATGTGACGAAGCCTTTCCGAACGGAAGCCATTTGAATCCCTGGAAGAATCACTTCTTCAGCCAAGAGTGGGCGCGATACCAGGCGGCGGTTTCGCGAAAGCCCTCGGCCAGTCCGATCCCCGGCGGGGTGCGCAAGGCGTCCTGCAAACGCCTGTCGCGGACCACCCAGTCGGGGTGAAACAGCTCGGCGACCTTGTCGCGGTTGAGCATGGGCAAGCCGCCGCTCGCCTTGGCCGCGGCGGAGAGCGTGGTGGCCAGCAGAGCCGCCGCCGGCCGCGGCAGGACAACGCGGCGTGCCCGGCGGCCGATGGCGGACTCGCCGGCTGCGATCATCTCCTGCCAGGAATAGCCAATAAGCGCGGGGTCGGCGACTTCGAAGCAGCCCTGTGGGGGTTCCGCCGCGCTGGCCAAGGCGGCCACCACCTCGACCAGGTCGGCGACATGAATCAGGGAAAGCCGCGCGGCCGCGACCTTGGGAACCGCGACGTAGCCACGGCGCAGCATGCGGAAGAACGCGAGGGTTTCCCTGTCGCCGGGCCCATAGACCGCGGGCGGCCTGAGTATGGTGAGGGCCGCCAGGCCGTCGCGGCGCTCCTCGGCGCGGAGTTCGCCCGCGTATTTGCTTGCCGCATAGGCTGAAATTTCCGGCTCGCGCGCGGCCAGCGTCGACAAAAGAATAAAGCGAGGTTTGTCCCCCTGCGAACGGCTGGCGTCGATCAGGGCGGCGACCGCCTCCGCGTTGGCGGCCTGAAATTCGGCGTGGCTGCGGGCCTTGATCGCGCCAGCGCAGTGGATCACCAGATCGGCGCCGGCCGTCAATTCGGCCAGCTTGCCAGGTTGGGTGAAATCCCCGATCACCGCGGCCTCGCATGGCAGCTGCTGTTGCGCCTCGGGGTTGCGCGAAAAAATGCGCAGCCGCCAGCCGTCCTGGAGCAGCCGTGTGGCGATGTGGCGGCCGATGAAGCCCGTGGCGCCCGTGAGTGCGGCGAGTCCCGGCACGTTGTTCGTGCCTCCCGATCATTCCACGCCCGAAGGTGCGTAGTAGCCTTCGAGGTAGCGCCGCTTCGCGCCGGACCGGCTGATCTTGCCCGAGGAAGTGACGGGAATGCCGCGCGGCGGAGACAGCACCACGGTGCAGTCCACCCCGGCGGTGTGCTTGACCTTGGCCGCGATATCCTTGGTCAGCGCGCCGCGTGCGTCGGGATCCTTCGTGCGGCAGTGGACCACGATGTAAACCGCCTCGCCATTGCCGTCATCGATGGAAAAAGCCGCGGCATCGCCGCTGCGCAGGCCGTCGAGAGTCTCCACGGACCACTCGATGTCCTGGGGCCAGATATTCCGGCCATTGCAAATGATCAAATCCTTGCTGCGGCCGGTGATCACGATTTCGCCTTCGACGACGTAGCCCAGGTCGCCGGTGTCGAACCAGCCGTCGGCGCGGCGGACCTGCGCGGTGGCCTCGGGATCGTTGAAGTAGGTCTCCATGACGCTCGGGCCCTTGATCATCACCCGGCCAACCTGGCGCTCGCCTAACGGCTGGTCCTTGGCATCCCAAATCGCGAGATCATGACCGGGCATGGACCAGCCGCAACGCACGAAGCGCCGGGTGGTCTGCGGATCGGCGTCCGCAGCGGCGGGCACGGCGCGCTCCTCCAAGGAGAGCGCCTTCTTATCGACCAAGTCTTCTTTGAATTCCTGCCCCACAGGCGGAAAGCTGACGGCCAGGGTCGATTCGGCGAGCCCATAGCTGGGCACAAAGGCGGATTTCCTGAACCCGTTGGCGGCGAAAACTTCGCTGAAGCGGTTGAGAACCTCGCCGCGCACCATATCGCCGCCGATTCCAGCGACCCTCCAGGAGGAAAGGTCGAGATCGGCGGCCGCGCCCGAGGCGGCGCGCTGGGCGCAAAGCTCATAGCCGAAGGTCGGGCTGAAGGCGAGGGTGCCGCGATGTTCCGAAATCAGGCGCAGCCACATCAGCGATCGCCGGGCGAAGTCCGATGTGGCGAGATAGTCGATGGTCAGCTGGGCGACCAGCGGCGTGATGAAGAAGCCGATCAAGCCCATGTCGTGATACAGCGGCAGCCAGGATACGCAGCGATCACCGTCCTGGACTTTCAGGCCATGGGTCATGATGACCCGGCAGTTGCTGGTCGCCGCCCGTTGGGTCACGGCGACTCCCTTCGGCGCCGAGGTGCTGCCCGATGAATACTGGATGTAGCCTAGCTCGCCGGCCAGCAGCGGCGCGATCTCGCCTCCGCTCTCCGGCAGGGCCGCGAGTTCCTCGGGCGTGCCGATGAAAGTCAAGGACAAGCCGGCCACAGCTTCCTTGGCGAAGCCGATCAAATCCTCCGAGCCGAGCAGCGCGCGCGCGCCCGCGGAGGCAACCATCTGACGGATCTGAGTTTGAAAGCTTTCCTTGCCGCCGAGCCCGATCGGCAGGGGCAGGGGAACGGGAATCAGGCCAGCGTACTGACAGGCGAAGAAGAGAGTATGAAAGTAAGGCTTGGTTTCCGCCAGGATCGCGACCCGGTCGCCACGGGAGAAACCGAGGCGCGATAGTTGCAAAGCGGCCTGCTGCGCGCGTTCGCGCAAATCCCGATAGGACAGCGGCTCGATAAGCTCGCCTTTGAGATTGAAGAAGTTCAGGCCGGTATCGGCCTTGGCGGCGTAGTCCAGGGCCTCGCAGAGAGTCTCGAAGTTGCCCGGGTTGAGTCCGACGCTTCCGCGCGCGGTCGGCAAAGGCGCGCGGGGCGGGGGCGGGCTGGTCGGAATTGGATTGCTCGCGGTGGGCATATCGCTGCCCGGGGACAGGGATTGCGGCGGGTTGGAACTACGCATTCAGCCCAGGGCCTTCCTCATGAAATCGTACACGCTGGTGCCGCTCTCAAAGCGGCGCGTTACTCGCGCGCGTGACGTGAAGAACGAGAAGCGCTCCAGTCTACGCGAGTCCCCTAGCGACATAGTAAGTTGCCGTCGACTCCGCCACGCTCGGCATACTTGCCGCGTCATTGCCATAGGGCCGCGTGAAGCGACAAGGATGTCGCGGAGGCGGGGAAAGCTTTGCTTGTTACAGATTCCCGCAGAATCGCATGGATTCTCACCAGGGAGTGTTGCAAAACGTGACTGAAGAACGTTGCGGCCCAGTCCTGCAAGGGGACAGGATCTTGTCGCCGTTAAACCGGGGAACCGGCCGCAGCGATATGGAGTCCGCCGCGCAAAGCTGCTAGGAAGCCCAACCTCATCAACCTAGGGAGCAGACGACCTCCATGTCCACGGTGTTCCGCATTTTCTTCGGGACCAAGGGCGTCAACGAATGGTTGGTACTGCTGTGTCTCTTGGCGGCGGCGGTTGCCGAAGGCATTGGCTTGACGGCTTTGCTGCCGCTTCTGACCCTGGCGCAGGATGGCCAGGCGGGCATCGATTCCCCGGTCAACTCGGTTTTCACGGACCTGCTGTCGGCGATCGGGCTGCCCGAGACCTTCGAAGTGCTGCTCGTGCTGCTGGTGGTTTCGATCATCCTCAAGTCGATGCTGACCTTGGCGGCGATGCGCTATGTCGGCTACGCCGTGGCCGATGTCGCGACCTCGCTGCAGACCCGCCTGACCAAGAACATTCTGCGCGCGCGTTGGGGCTACTTCTCGGGGCAGCCGATCGGCCGCTTCGCCAATGCGATTTCCCTGGAAACGACGCGCGGCAGCACTGCTTATCTGCAATCCGCGACCTTTGTTTCGCTGATGATCCAGACCGCGATCTACATCGTCGTCGCGGTACTGGTTTCCTGGCAGCTCGGCTTCGTGGCGCTGCTGGTCGGCGCCGGCATAGCGACGCTTTTGCATGCCCTGGTCAGGGTCGCCAAGAACGCGGGGCGCCGCCAGACCAAGCGCAACATGGAGCTGGTGTCCCAGCTTAGCGACGCCCTGAGCGGTATCAAGCCGCTCAAGGCCATGGCGCGGCACAAGCACCTTCAGGTCTTTTTCGATCAGAAGATTCAAGACCTGCGCCTTGCCCTGCGTCGCAAGGTGATCAGCCAGGAGGCGTTGAAGAACCTGCAGGAGCCGATCCTGGTGATCTTTCTCGGTGTCGGGTTCTACGTCGCCCTGAAGCATTACGGCATTCCCTTGACCAGCCTGCTGGTGATGGGGCTGCTGTTTCAGCGCACCGTTTCGACCATCGGCAAGCTGCAGCAGCAGCTGCAGAAAGTGATGGTTTCCGAAAGCGCCTACTTCGCGGTGCAGAACGCGATCGCCGAGGCCAAGAAGGAGCGCGAGCCGAACCCCGGCACCAAGGTGCCGAGCCTGGAGGGCGGCTGCGCGCTGCGGAACGTTTCCTTCTCCTTCGGGAAGAAGCGGGTGCTGCGCGACGTCTCCCTGACAATCGAGCCGCGCCAGTTGACCGTGATCATGGGCCCCTCGGGCATCGGCAAGACGACCATCACCGACCTGCTGCTGGGCCTCTACGAGCCGGATTCGGGGAAGGTGCTGATCGACGGCATGGATATCCGCGAGATCGACCTGGAGAAGTGGCGCGGCATGATCGGCTACGTGCCCCAGGAGCTGTTTCTGTTCCACGACAGCATCTACGCAAATATCGCGCTGGGCTATGAGCAGATCTCGGAAGAGCTGGTGGAGGAGGCCTTGAAAGCCGCCGATGCCTGGGACTTTGTTTCGGAGCTGGCCGAGGGCATGCATTCGGTGGTCGGTGAGCGCGGCTCGCGGCTGTCCGGGGGACAGCGGCAACGCATCGCCATTGCGCGCGCCCTGGTGCACAAGCCGCGCCTGCTGATCCTCGATGAGGTGACCAGCGCCCTGGATCCGCAATCCGAGCGCGAGATCTGCGCCAATATCCGCGCCCTGGCGGGGGACTTAACGATCGTGTCGATCACCCATCGTCCTGCCTGGGTCGAAGGCGCGGACAAAGTCTATAATCTGGGGCTGGACGGCTTGACCGAGGTTCCGCCGGCGGCCGCGGCGAAGTAAAAGCGCCTTACTCGGCGGCGGCCCTGGCGGCCAGCGGCGGAGTGCGATCCAGCAAATCCATGGTGTCTTGCCGGATATTGCCGTTGCGCATCTCGGCGCGCACGACATCCTCACCGATCTCCCCGCACTCCAGGCATTCGCGCAGCAGGCCGAAAAAGAAGGCTTCCTGCCTGGGGTCGGGATGCGGTTTATAGCGGCTCGCCGCGAACCAGCTATTGGGCAGGATCCCAAAGCGCCGCCCCTCGCGCACCGTGTAGTCGACCGGAAGTCCGGTTTTCCAGGGCTGGGTGTTGCGCTTGGTATTGTGGAGCAGCTTGGTCTTGTCGTTCAGCGTGTCGAAGTGATTCCATTCGGGCTCGAGAAAGCCCACGGTCTCCCGCGGTTCCAGTTGCAAGGTGATCCAGGGCACGTAGTCGCGCTTCATGTCGAACAGCTCGTTAAACTGTGTTTCGCAATCCCAGTGGGTGAGGCGGGCGCAGTCGAGCAGCATGACCGAGGTCGCGATATACCCCTTCTGGTCGTTGTGGCCGTCGCGGGGCACCGCCATGATCGCCTTGCCCTGCATGTCGCGGGTCAGGAGCTCGTTGATGTCGCCGACCGCGAAAACGTCCGGATCGGTGACCACGGCGCGGCCCTGAAACTCCATCAGCGCGGGCGGCATGTACCGCAGCGGTGTAAAGGACTGCAGATCGTCGTTGCGCCAGACCCGTGTGACGCCCGCGCGCAGGAAGCTCTGTCCTTCCTTCTTGTCGAAGAAGGCGTAGGATTCCCGTTCCAGGACGCGCACTTCGAAGGCCTCGGGGCTTGCCGAATTGCGGCGCAGCGCATAGGCCCCCACATAGGCTCCGAGGAGCTGCTTGGCGTTGGTGTGAATGAAAACCGTGTTCTTCGGCATGGCCTGCTCCGTAGGGGGGTAGTTTATGCCATATGAGCGAGGCTAGGCAAAGAGAGCGCGATGTCGCAGCCGGAGCCGGACGTGGATTTCAGGCAGCGGGAATGATAGACACGCGGAATATTGAAAATGGCGAGCGCGCTGTCCCAGGCATTCTTTGACGCACCCTTGGGATGGCGCATAAACTCGCGGCCACGCGGTTTAGGAAGCGGGTCCCTTCCACAAGCGACATCAGGTAACGAACGATGACTGAGAACAGTTTTGCCCCGATCACCATTCTGATCGAATGGGAGAATGCGCAGGACGTCGCGGACCTCTGGGTCCGCAAGGCCCTGACCGCGCTGCAGAACGAGCTGGAGCGTGAGCATAACCGCTTCTCCGTGCCGCCCAAGGTTATGTACCTCTACAACGAAGCTGTCGTGGACCCCGATCACATTCGTTCCGAGATCGCCATCGCCGCGCCGAAGCTAGAGCGCTACTGCGATCTGCACTTCGAGGCCACGCCCGGCCTGAGCTACTACAAGCTGAAAAATCACGGCGTTCAGAAGACGACGACGGATCTGGTCGTGATGGTCGATAGCGACGCCGCGCCCGAGCCTGGCTGGCTAGAGGCCATGCTCAAGCCCTTCGACGATCCCGAGGTCCAGGCGGTCGGCGGCTTCACCATGCTCGGCTATAACGATTTCGTATCCAGGGTGATGGCTCTGGCGTGGATCTTCAATCTGCGCAGCGAACGCGAAAAAACCATGAAGCGGACCAAGATTCACGCCAACAACTGCGCGTTCCGCACGGAGTTCTTCAAGAACAACCCCTGGCCGGACCTGCCGGCCTTCAAAAAGCAATGCGGTTTCTGGATCCGCGATATCGAGAAACGCAAGATCAAGTGGGTCCGCACGGCCGACGCCATGACCATTCATGCCCCCTGGCCGAGCTTCGGATTCCTGTTCTGGCGCGCCTGGACGGCTGGTTTGGACCGCGATTATCAAGGGGCCCAGACGATCAGCCAGTCGCACCTGCGCCGCGTCGGTTTTGCGTTTCAGTTCTGGCTGCATAAGTGCCGCCGGGCGACCCGCCGCATCGTCAACAAGGGCGGGGAGGTCGGCCTGCCGCTCTGGCAGCGGCCGCCGGCACTGCTGGTTGCCTGGGGTTACTTCACGATTCTGCTGGTGGCGCAGCTTTTTGCGGCGCTAACCCGCAGCTACACGCCGCTTCCCTCTCAGCTTTCCGCGCTGCGCGAGGTAGCGCAGCACTAACGGCCAGGGCGCGAGCGGGGAGCGGTCGAGCGTCCGGTACAGCTGGGCATCCCTAAGTACGCTCGAAAGCTGGCCCGCCCGCAGCAGCCGCACGAAATGGCGGCCGACATCCCGGTCCATGCCTTTGCGATAGGCCGGCACGCTCAGGTATTCGGGGTGGCGCGCGCAGATTTCCGCCAAGGCCTGCATGAAGGTGTTCTGCTTGCTGGAGATGGCGCCGGGCGTCCAATGCTTGGTCCAGAGAACCTGGTCGATGGAGGCGCAGCTGTGCGCCCGGGTCAGCCTCAGGATCAGATCCATGTCCTGGCGGCGCTTCAGGGTTTCGTCGAACATGCCAATGTCGAGCAAAGCCTGGCGCCGGACGCTGAGCGCCGGCGTCGACTTGTACATGCGCCGCCCGAACACCGCCTCGCGGATTGCCTCGCGGTCGTCGAGCACGGGGTTGCTGCGCGGCGAAGGCTTGCGGTTCTGCGCGGCCGGATAATGAATTTCGAAGGAGTCGACGAGCAGGTCGACCTGCGGGTGTTCGCCGAAAAAAGCGTCCACCGCCGCCAGCTTGTGGGGCAGGTACTCATCGTCGCTGTCGATGAAGCTGACAATTTCGCCCTTGGCGCGCTCGATGCCGCGGTTGCGCGCGTAGTTTCCGCCCCGGTTACCCTCCAGAGGCAGATAGACCAGCCTGCCATCGTAGTCTCGCATGACCGCGTCCGTGGCATCGCTCGACCCATCGTCGACGACGATCAGCTCGACCTCGCCATGAGTCTGCGCCAGGACGCTGTCGATGGCGCGGGGCAGGATATGCGCGCGGTTGAAAGTCGGAAGGACGACGCTGATCAGTGCCATGTGCCGTTAGAATCCGGGTGTCGGTCTGTGTTTCGCGTTCATCCGCGGCCCTGCGTGCCCGCGTCCCGCAGCTTGAGCTCGAAGATGTTCTCGGAAATCTCCGTGAACTCGACCTCGGGCAAATCCGGCAGCAGGGCGCGGAAGGCGGCGGCTTTGGTCTGAATATCCTCCAGCGAGATGCCGGAAAACTTGTGCTCGGTATAGTGGCGGCTGCTTTTGTTGCTGCGCGAAGCCGCCCGCTCGAGCTTGGACTTGCGCCACTTGTGATGGGCCAGCAGTCCCGAGAGCCAGAGCAAGGGGCGCCGCCGCGTCGCCAGGCGCGCGCGATTTTCATCCATTGCGGAGAGGATGCGCTCGGCGCTGAGCGGGCCGTTCAAGGAGGCGATGTGGTGATTGATCAGCTGCTTCTGTTCGCTGGACAGCTCGGAGCGCTCGCTGCTTTGCACGGTCCGCACGATGGCGGGGATGATGCTCTCGGCCGTGTCGTGGCACGCGCTCAGCCCATTGGATAGCGGCTGGTCGAAGCGCTGAGAGACGACGGGGCGGAAGGAAAACGCCGGCGTCCCCACCACCGCGGCCTCGACGGCGGTGGTGCAGCTGCTGTGCACCAGGGCCCGCGCGGCCATCAGCCAGGGCGCGATCGGTCCCTCGTGCAGCACATGGACGTTAGCGATGCCTGCCATGGCCGCGCGCCAGCTATCGCGGTTTTCGGAAGGATGCGGGCGGACCACAAGATTGACCGGTGCCAGAGCCCGCGCCAGCTGCGGCAGCATGTCCTGGAAGGCCTGGTAGAGGCAGCGCTTGTGGGCGACCAGCTCGTCGCGCGTGTCGCCGGCGACGCTTTTGTCGGCATGCTTGGCGACGCGAAAGCGCACCTGGTTGGGGATGAAGTGGTTGACCACGGAGAAGTTGCTGCTGAACAGCACGAAATCGCCATAGGTCTCGCGAATGCGGGCCGCCTCCGCTGCGTGGTAGCCGCGCAGTTCCGGGCGCAGCAGGTCGATCCGCGGATTGCCGGTCTCGATGATCGGCGCGCCCTGGTAATCCGGGAACTTGCGCCAGGTCTCGGCATTGCTCTCGCCCCAGGCAAAAAGCAGGCGGGGGAAGTTAAAGACCTCCCGGTCCAGCATCATGGTCAGCAGGACATCTTCCGGCCAGCGCAACAGGCCTTCTTCATCGAGCGCCACCGCGACATGTCCGAACTTCCGCAGCAGCCGGAATACGGGCTTGCTGCCGCTGCGGACGCCCTTGGAAAAGTAGATCGAGGGGGGCAGGCGGTGCAGCCGTTCGTGCAGGTAGGCGCGGCTGCCGATAATCGGAAGCCAGCCATGCTTGCAGGCCATCAAGGCGACCAGCAGCTTGGAGTCGAACTCGCGATTCTGCGTTTCGACGGGAAGGAGGAGGTGGCGCGGAATGAAGGCGGACATGCTCTCTATCGCTGAGCTGCTTTGTGTCTTTGATTGAACCAAGGCCCCAGTGAAGTCAACCGCCGCACCCGGCAAGGCCCTGCGGCGCGGCTGCCACAACGTGCTTTTTCTTGACAGATTGCGGATGCATCGCGATCAATGCCGCGGATTTTGCGGCCAAAAGCGCGGCGGCCGCGACGGTTTTTTTCTCTGGCTTCACCTGTAAAGTCAGCAGAGCAAGTAACGGAAATTCAAGCCGAATGAAGATCAAGATTCTAGGCGCCGGCTCGATCGGCAATCATCTATCCCACGCCAGCCGGAGTCTCGGCTGGGATGTCGATCTCTGCGATTTGGATCCGGCGGCTCTGACGCGGACGCGCGAGTCGATCTATCCAGGCCGCTATGGCGCCTGGGATACGCAAATCCGGCTGTTTGAGGCGGATAGCGCGCCTCAGGGCGGTTACGACATGATTTTCATCGGTACGCCGCCGGACAGCCACATCCCGCTCGCCATGCAGGCGGTCGCGGAGAAACCCCGCGCGGTTCTGGTGGAAAAGCCGCTAAGTCCGCCGGATATGGCAGGCTTGGACGCGCTTGCGAAGGAAGCCGCGAAACAGCGTGTCGCGGTCTTTGTCGGCTACGATCACGTCGTCGGCGAAGCCGTCGAGACCGTCGAGAACCTCTTGGCCAAGCAGGCCATCGGCCGGGTCGAGACCATCGACGTGGAGTTTCGCGAATACTGGGGCGGAATTTTCGCCGCGCATCCCTGGCTGGCCGGGCCGCAAGATAGCTACCTCGGCTTTTGGAAGCGCGGCGGCGGGGCTAGCGGCGAGCATTCCCACGCCGTCAATCTGTGGCAGCATATCGCGCATGCCGCGGGCGCCGGGCCGGTGCGCGAGGTCGATGCCATGCTGACCTATGTGAACGACGGGACGGTGGACTACGACAGTCTCTGCAGCTTTACCCTGCGCACGCAAAGCGGTTTGCTCGGCCGCTGCGTGCAGGACGTGGTCACCAAGCCGCCGCGCAAATGGGGCCGGGTGCAGGGCAGCGATGGTCACATCGAATGGTCGATCGGTTACCAGCCGGGCCAGGACGCCGTTTTCTGGCAGTTTGGCGATGAGGAACCACAGCAACACACGATCACCAAGACGCGGCCTGACGACTTTATCCGCGAGCTGCGTCATATTGAGGCCGCGTTGAGCTCGGATCCCGGCGCCTCGCCGATTTCCCTGGCGCGGGGCATCGACACCATGCGCGTGGTCGAGGCGGCGCATCGCGCGGAGGCCGAGGGCCGGCGTATCATGCTTGACGCGGCGGCATCGCAATAACGCTGACGAACTTAACATCGGAAGATAAGCTCTTGGACATGGACTCACGCTTCGATTTCAACGACCTCGTCGTCTTCGACTTGGCGAACAATCACCAGGGCAGCATCGAACACGGCCTTAACGTGATTCGTGGCGTCGGCGAGACGGTGCGGCGGCACGCGGTCCGGGGAGCGCTGAAATTTCAGTTCCGCCAGCTCGATAGCTTCGTTCATCCGACACATAAGAAAGACAGCGATGTCAAACATATAACGCGCTTTCTTTCTACAAGGCTCGAGCCTGCCGACTACCAGGTTCTCTTCGACGAGGTAAAGCGCCAGGGGCTGCTGTCCATGTGCACGCCCTTCGACGAGGAGTCCGTCGACCTGATCGTCAAGATGGGCTTCGATATCCTGAAAATCGCGAGCTGCTCCTCGTCGGATTGGCCGCTGCTGGAAAAGGCCGCCAACAGCGACTTGCCGATCGTCTGCTCGATCGGCGGCTTGGAGCGGCATCAGGTCGACGATCTGGTCAGCTTCTTTAAGCACCGCGGCGTCGACTTCGCGCTGATGTACTGCGTTTCGATTTACCCGACCCCGACCGAGCTGATGAATCTCAACATGATCGACATCATGCGCGCCCGCTATCCCGATGTGACCATCGGCTGGTCGACCCATGAGGATCAGGATGAGACCCTTCCGGTGGCGATCGCCTATGGCAAGGGCGCGCGGATGTTCGAGCGTCATGTCGGCGTCGAGAACGAGGAAGTGACGCTCAATGCTTATTCCTCCAATCCCGACCAGATGGATCGCTGGCTGGCGGCCCTGAACCACGCCAGGGCGCTGTGCGGCGGCGATACTTGGCGGCCGGTGGTGCCCCAGGAGCGCGAGGCCATGGATGGCCTGCGCCGCGGTGTCTATGCCAAGAAGCCGATCAAGGCCGGCAGTGTCATCGCGCGCGAACAGGTCTACTTCGCGATGCCCTATGTCGAGGGCCAGCTGCCGAGCGGCAGCTGGAAGGAAGGCATTGCCGCGCAAGCCGAGGTCAAGCCCGACGCGCCGGTCCTGCAAGATGGCGTCGAGGTGCCGGAGAACTCCGAGATCAAAGTCCTGAAAGCGGCGGTACACGAAGTGAAGGCGCTGCTCAATCAGGCCAAGATCGCCCTTGGGCCGGAGTTCGAAACCGAATACTCCCATCACTATGGGGTGTCGAACTTCCGCAAATTCGGCGCGGTGATCATCAACTGCATCAATCGGGAATACTGCAAGAAGATCATCGTGCAACTCCCCGAGCAGCGCCATCCCTCGCATTTCCACAAGCGCAAGGAAGAAACCTTCCAGGTGCTCTATGGCAGCATGAGCGTGAATGTCGACGGCCATATCCGCCATCTGCGCCCCGGCGATACCTGTTTGGTCATGCCTGGTGTCTGGCATAGTTTCTGGAGCGACGAGGGCTGCGTGTTCGAGGAGGTTTCGACCACGCACTTCAATGACGATTCCATCTATGCGGACAAGGAAATCAACCAGATGAAGCGGAGCGACCGCAAAACCGTGGTCGACCACTGGGGCCGTTTCCAGCTTGAGGACCCCGCCGCCAACAAGGCCGCGCGCGAGGACGGCCAAGCCGCCCCGGAATGATCCGCGCCGTCGTCTTCGATTTCGACGGCACGCTGGTCGATTCGCCGGCGATCAAGGAAGCCGCTTTCGCTGAAATCGCGGAGGCTATCACGGGGGGTGAAGCGGCCCTGGGGCGCGTGCGCGCGGATGGCGGGGCGCAGGATCGCCATGCCGTCTTCGGGCGCTTCGCGGCCCTGCTTGCCGCGGCCAACGGCATAGCCGATCCGGAAGCATGGGGGCGGCAGCTGGCGGCCCGCTACACGGAACTCTGCGAAGCGCGCATCTCCTGCTGTCCCGAGTGTCCAGGCGCGGGCGAGGCGCTGTCCCAGCTGCGCGCGCAGGGTTATCTGCTTTACCTCAATTCCGCGACACCGGCGGAGGCGCTGCTGCCGATTCTGAAGCGGCGGGGGTTGCTGCAGGAGTTTCGCGCCGCCTATGGCATACCGCCGAGCAAGGAGGCGAACCTGCGCCGTATCCTTGTCGAGACGGGCCTGGCGCCCGAGCAGGTCGTCGTCGTCGGCGATGGGGTTGACGACCGGGCCTCCGCCGCCGCCGTGGGATGCCACTACATCGGCGCCGGCTGCGGGAAAAATGAATATGAGATCAAGAATTTGACAGACTTATCTGATGCGATACTGGAGCTTGGAGGGCGGGCGCATGCTTGATGGCAAGCGGATCCTCGCGGTGGTGCCGGCGCGTGGCGGCAGCAAGGGCTTGCCCGGCAAGAACCTGAAGCCTTTGAAGGGCCGGCCCCTGGTCGCCCTTGCCGGCGAGGTGGCGGCGCAGGTTGCGCTCATCGACCGGGCCGTGGTTTCGACCGATGACGAAGCCATCGCGGCAGCCGCGGAAAGCGCGGGACTGGCGGCGCCTTTCCGCCGTCCCCCGGAGCTCTCCGGCGATCGCATCGGCGATCTGGAAGTGCTGCGGCATGCGCTGGAGAGCTGCGAGGCGCTCGATGGCGTCCGCTACGACATCGTGGTCATGCTCCAGCCAACCTCGCCGCTGCGCCGCGCGGAGGAGGTATCGGCCTGCATCGAAAAGCTCGTGCGGGAAGACTGGGACGCGGTCTGGACGGTTTCGGAGACCGATTCCAAGGCGCACCCCCTCAAACAGCTCACCTTGAACGGGGAGGAGGGGCGGCTCGACTACTATGACGACAACGGCGGCGCGATCATCGCGCGCCAGCAGCTGCAGCCGCTCTATCACCGTAATGGCGTGGCCTATGCCATCACCCGTGCCTGCCTGCTGGAGCAACAGACCATCAAGGGCGCGCGCAGCGCGGGACTCTTGCTTGAGGGTCCGCATGTCTCGATCGACACGGAATGGGACTTAAAGCTGGTCGAGTTCATCCTCGATCAGCGCGAGACCTCCGCTTAGCTCGGCCAAGCCCGCTTGATTTCTGCGATGATCGCCGCGTTCATCGCCGCGTCGGTCTCGGTGGCCGCGCCCAGGTTGGGAACCGCCGGCCAGCCCGGATCGGTAAAGCGCGTGCCTTGGAAGTCCTGGTCCGTGCTGTAGCGGGGCAGAACGTGGAAATGCACCTGTGGGTCGACCATCATCAGCATCAGATAGTTGATCTTCTGATAGCCGAAGGCCTGAGTCAGCGCGGCTTCGATATCCGCCGAGGCGCGTTTCAGTTCGCTCGCGGCGGCCTGGCTGATGTCGCCGAACGCCAGCGCGTCCTCCTTGCAGGCCAGAACCAGCGCGCCCAGCGTCGCCTGCTTGGGGCGCAGCAGCACGACCCAGTGGTCGTAATCCGCGATCAGCGTGGCGGGGTAGCCGAATTTTTCTATCGTCTCGTTCATGCTGACTCCATCGTGGCAAGACTTACGGGGCGGTGGGGAACAGGGCGCGGACCCGCGCGACGACCTTGTCCAGGTTGTCGGACAGGGGCGCGGCCCCCGTCTGTAGGGGCGCGCCGAATTCGCTGATAACGCCGGCTTCGAGCAAGGCTCTTTTGAATTCGCTCTGATCGCGCGGCAGGCTCGTTAGTCCGAAATACACGGTCAGTTTGAACAGCCACTGTATGACCGGTTGCCGATAGCACCAGAGCTTGATTCTGGCCTTGCGCCGCCGCCGCGTCGGCAGGCTGAAGATTTGCACCGGCCGGCCGCTGGTCAGGGCTTCGGTCAGCATCGACACGCTGTCGTCTGTAACGATGAAAGCATCGCCGTCCGCGAGCAGCCCGAAATAGGGGTTCTCGGGATCGTCCTGCTTCCAGCTATAGAGGTAGCTCGGCGCGTCGATGGCCTGGAATAGGGCGGCGCGCGGTCCCTCGCCGGTGCGTCTGCTGGTCGATACCAGCAGGGAGCCTCCGGCTTGCTTGGCGATAGCACTGGCGCGCTGGCCCAACTCGCGGGCGGTGGCTTCGCTGAACTGATAGGGTGCGGTCTGCCCGCCGACCAGCACGACGATATGGGGGCGGGGAAGATGCTCCAGCCGCGGTGCCCAGTCCCGGCGCGCTTCTTCCAGGCGCGTCTCGGTCACACTGTGCAGCGGGATTGGGATTTGCAGCACATTGCGGCGCGCGGGCAGACGGTACTGCGGCGTCGAGACGACCAGATCGAACAGGCCAAGGCGCGCGCGGGGGCGGCCGAGAGTGACCAGCTTGGTACGGCCCCCGGATTGCTTGCGGATCCAGCGCATGACAGGCACGCTGCGCCGGCCGATCGAGATGATCAGATCGGGCCAGGGGGGCTCCAGCTTGTCCGAGTTTTCGATGTCGAGACTGATCAGCCGGGCGCCGAGGTAGGGGGTCGGCCGGCGGTACTGCGGCCACAGATATTGGAGGTTCTTGATCTCATAGGGCCAGCCGAGGGCATCGGCGAGGCTCAGCACCTGACCGCGGTCGCCGATACGATCTCCAAGCAGCAGCCAAACTTTTGGCGGTCCGGTCATAGGTCAGTATCGCTGTGGTCTGGCGGGAAGGTCGAGGCTCTGTAACATTCTGTGATTGCCTTTCCTATGGATTTCTCGGCGCAAATGGCTAGAACGGACGCGACTCCCCGGCCGGGGAGTCTTCCCGGAGAGTCCCACATTGAAGTTGCAATGAACAAACAGGCTCCGAAACTTGTGATTCTGGGCGCCGCCCCCGTTCGTATCTGGGGGCTGGACAACGCCGAGCGCCTGCGCCGCGCCTTCAAGCGCGCCGGCGTGGCCGATCTGCTGCACGATCCTGAGAGCTTGCCCGAAGACTGCGATCTGATCCTGGTGCGCGCGGACGCAGTGATTGAGCAAAACCTCATCAACGACCTTGTGGCACGCCGCGGCGTGCTGCTGGGCGAAGGCCCGAACGCGGGGGAGAACCGCAGGCTTTTCGCCGCGCATGTCGAAAACCGCCATGGCGTGCGGGCTGCGGAACTGCTGCGTGGCGGAACCATCGGGCAGGCCGATGAACTGCCAGAAGGGGTGGTCCTGCTGGGGCCGACGGAGCTTGGCTCGGCTTTCAACAAGTCGCTGCGTAAGCGCGCCAATCCCTATGCCTTGCGGTTGAGCAAGGAGAGCCTGACCGCCATCGAGAAGCAGACCTTCGCCGCCTCCTACAAGGGCGCGACGGACTTCGTCACCAAGTACGTCTGGCCTTGGCCCGCCCGCCACATGACCCGCTGGGCGGCGAACCTCGGCATTTCCCCCAACAGTGTCACCACCGTCAGTCTGGTGATGGTCCTGCTGACATTCTGGCTGTTCTGGGAAGGCTACTTCGTACTCGGCTGTCTCACCGGCTGGCTGATGTGCCTTCTCGATACCGTGGACGGCAAGCTGGCGCGCGTGACCTTGACCTCCTCGCCGTGGGGCAATGTCTACGATCACGGGATCGATCTGATTCATCCGCCCTTCTGGTATTGGGCCTGGTGGGTCGGTTTGCTTCTGAGCGCGCCAGAAAGTCAGTACACGTCGCTGGAAATGGCGCTCTGGGTTATCGTCGTCGGCTACATTATCGGCCGCATCATGGAGGGGATCTTCCATCGCGGCTTCGGTCTGCAGACCCACATCTGGCGCAAGATCGATTCCCGCTTTCGCGAGATCACGGCGCGGCGCAATCCGAACCTGTTCCTGCTGACCGTGGCTTCTGTGCTGGGCCATCCCGATATCGGCTTCTACGCCGTCGCCGTTTGGACGGTGCTGTCGGTGATGTTCCACGCCGTGCGCCTGTTTCAGGCGGCGTGGATCCGTGCCCGCGGCGGCGAGGTTCGTTCCTGGATGCTGGATGAAGCATGAGCGCGGAGCGCGATAGCGGGCAGCCGAAGCAGCGCATCGCCATTTTCGATCTCGACCGCACGGTCACCCGTCTGCCGACCTACACACCCTTTCTGCTCTCGAGCCTGCGCGGGCAGCCCCTGCGCAAAGCCGCTGCCTGCGCCGCCACGCTGCCGTGGCTGCTGGGGTATCTTGCCAAAACGGTAAGCCGCGCCGCGGTGAAGGAGCGCATGCTGAGTCTGTCGCTGGCCGGTCTGACGCGCGGCGAAGTCGAGAACCACGCTGGCCGCTTTTCGGGGGATTGGCTGGAACGAGGCTTGCGGCCAGCGGCGCGCGGGGTCTGCGAAAGGCATGCGGCGGCTGGCGATCACTTGATGCTGGCGACCGCCAGCTTCGATTTCTACGCGCGATTTTTCGCCGAGGGCCTGGGCTTCGATAGCATCGTGGCCACGCGCTCCTGCTGGTCGCCGGATGCCAGACTGTTGCCGCGGCTCGACGGAGAGAACTGCTATGGCGCGGAGAAACTGCGCCGGGTGCAAAAGGCTTTGCCCTGGCCGCGCGAGACCTGCTACGTGATCGCCTATTCGGACCATCACAGCGATCTGCCGCTACTGACCTGGGCCGACGAGGGGGTCGCCGTGAACCCCTCCCGCCGTCTTGCCGAGGCCGCGCAGGCGCAGGGTCTGAGAATCGCGGACTGGGATAGACCGGGCAAAGAGGGATAAGGATTTCATGAAGGCTGTCATCTTGAGCGCGGGGCAGGGCTCGCGCCTGCATCCGCTGACCGAGGATTGTCCGAAGTGTCTGCTGGCGCTTGGCGAAACCACGATGCTGGGCCATCAGGTTCAGCAACTCGCCGCCAGCGGAGTCGATGAAATCGCGGTGGTCGCGGGCTTCCGTGTCGCCGCCGTCGAAGCCGAGGTTAGCAAGCTGCATATCCCTGGGCTGAGCATCAAGACCGTGTTCAATCCCTTTTTCCACGTCGCGGACAACCTGGCGAGCTGCTGGATGGCGCGCGGCGAGATGGATCGGGATTTTGTCATCGTCAACGGCGATACCATCTTCGAGCAGGCGGTCTATGAGAAGCTGCGCGACAATGCCGGCCCGGAGGTCACCATGGCGATCGACCGCAAGGGCAATTACGATTCCGACGATATGAAGGTCTGCCTCGCCGGTAACAAGCTGACCGCGGTCGGCAAGGATCTGCCGCTCGAGGAGGTCGATGGCGAGTCCATCGGCATGATCGTCTTCAAGGGCGAGGGGCCGCGCCTTTTCGTCGAGGTCCTGGATCAGTTCATGCGGGCCGGAAGCGGCGTCAGCAACTGGTATCTGAAGTCCGTCGGCGTGCTCGGCGAGCAGGGTCACGTCGATACGGTTTCCATCGAGGGCCTGAAGTGGGGGGAGGTCGATTTCCCCGAGGACCTGGCCAAGGTGCGCGCGCTCTTCGCGTGAGCTGAACTCAACTTTCGCTTCATTTTTCAGGGAAAAGCGCCGAGCATTTCCCGGCACAGCGCAGCCGGGGAAAGCACATGGTCAAGCGCAGCTACGATCTGCCGTCCCTCACCGCCATGGCGGCCTTCGAGGCGGCGGCGCGGCATCTGAGCATGAAGCGGGCGGCGGAGGAGCTGAACGTCACGCCGGGCGCCGTCAGCCGTCAGATCAAGGCCCTGGAAGGCGATGTCGGCTGTGCCCTGTTCCTGCGCCGGCCGCGCGGTGTCGAACTCACGGGCGAGGGGGAAACGCTCTATGCGGTGCTGAGCCGCAGTTTCTCCCAGATTGCCGAGACCTATCATCGCATCCAAGGCAAGGGCCGCGCGGTCAGCGTGACCATCGGGGCGACCACGGCCTTTGCCTCGATGTGGCTGATGCCGCGCCTCGGGGGCTTCTGGCGCGCGCATCAGGATATCACCATCAACCACGTCATCTCCGACGATACGCGCGAGCTGCGCGGCGCCGCCGTCGACCTGCGCATACGCTATGGAGAGGGGGCTTGGCCGGACGAAGTCTCGCAGACGCTGTTCGGGGATCGCATCTATCCCGTCTGCGGCCCGGGCTTTGCCCGGTCCCACAAGGCCAAGACGCCGGCGGACCTGCTCGAACTGCCGCTGTTGCAGCTCTCCGGCGTCGATCCGGGATGGACCGATTGGCAGGGCTGGTTCCGCCGTCTCGGCGTCACGGAGAAGCCGGGGACGATCCGCAGTTTCACCAACTACGTGATCGCGCTGCAGGCGGCCCAGGACGACCAGGGCCTGGCCTTGGGGTGGCACAGCCTGGTTGCGCCCTTGCTGGCGGAGGGCCGCCTGGTTCGCCCTATCCCCCAGGAGATCGCCGCGCCGGGCGCCTTCTATGTCACCTGGAACGCGGGGCGGGAGCTGACGCCCGAAGCTGAGGCGCTGCGCGCCTGGCTGATTGCCGAGGCAGCGGGATGCCGTCAGGAGAGGTGATTTCAAATCAACTCAGGGATGCGGCTTTGGCGAATTGCGGAGGGCCGCGTTCGGGCGTTCCCTGATCTTGCGATGATAGGCTTTCAAAGCGAGGCCGGCGATGCAGTTGATCGACTCTGAACTTCTGTCACAGGTGCGCGCGCCGGTGGAAAGCGCGCGAGGCCTGCCCAATGCCTGCTATACCGATGCGGCGGTCTTCGAGGCCGAGAAGCAGAGGATTTTCTTTTCGTCCTGGGCCTCGCTCGGTTTCGCCAAGGATGTGCCCTTGGCCGGGGATGCGCTGCCCGTCGATTATCTCGGAGTCCCTCTGTTCATGCTGCGCGGCAAGGACGGCGGCGTACGGGTCTATCAGAATGTCTGCCGCCACCGCGGCATGCGCCTGGTACAGGGGCCGACGCGCTACAAGTCCGCGATCCCCTGTCCCTATCATGCCTGGTGCTACGGCCTGGATGGGAAGCTGCGGTCGACGCCCCATGTCGGCGGCCAGAATTGCCATGCGCATGCGGGGATCGACAAGCAGGCGCTGAGCCTTTTCGAAGTGCCCGCCGCGGTCTGGATGGGCGTGGTGTTCGTCAACCTCGACGGCAGCGCGCCGCCTTTCGAGGAGGCCAATACACAGCTGCTGGCGCGCTGGGCCGAGTTCTCGGACCGGCCACTGACCCATAGCGGCGCGGACTCCTCGTTCAGTCTGGACCTCGCCACCAACTGGAAGCTGGCGGTGGAGAACTACTGCGAGTCCTATCATCTGCCCTGGGTCCATCCGGGCTTGAACAGCTACTCGAAACTGGAGGACCATTATCACATCCTGGAACCTGGCGCGTTTTCCGGGCAGGGCACGCGGGTCTACAGCCCTCAGATCGGCGCCGGCGGATGCCGCTTCAGCAATTTCCCCGGATTGTCCGACATGTGGGAAACCGGCGGCGAATACGTCTCGCTGTATCCCAACACCCTGCTTGGCGTGCATCGGGATCATGTCTTCGCCATTCGGCTGGAACCCCTGGGACCGGACAGGCTGCGCGAGCATGTCGAAATCTTCTACGCCGCGCCGGAGATGGCCAGGCCGGAGATGGCGGAACTACGCGCCGCCAATACCTCGATGTGGAAACAGGTCTTCGCCGAGGATGTCGGCGTGGTCGAAGGCATGCAGCAGGGCAGGTCCGCACCGGCCTTCGACGGCGGAAAGTTCTCGCCGGTGATGGACTTGCCGACCCACTGCTTCCACGCCTGGGTGGCGGAACGCTTTCAGGATGCGCGCTAGGCAGCCGAGGCGGCGGACGCCAGGGTTTCACCTTCCGGGATCCCGGCGCTTTCTACGAAGGTACGGTGCAGCGCCTTGATCGCGGTCTGGTAGCTGTCCTCGGGCACGATCAACTGAATGTCGACACCACGGCTCGGACTGTGGCTGGCCAGCAGCTTGACCCCGGCTTCGGCGAGGGCGCCGGTGGCCTGGGCGACAAGGCCCGGGGCCTCCAGATTCGAGCCGATCACCGAGACGATGGCGACCTTCTGGGTCGAAACCTGGGCGTCTGGATGCGCCTTTTGGATCGCCTCGACGCAGCGGCGCACCTGCTTCAGCGGGGCGGCCACGTACTGGGTGATGGTATTGGCGTTCATGGAACGGGTCACGGTCGCCACCTTGAAGCGCTTCAGGGCGGCGATGATCTGCTCTTCGGCGCCGGGCACGCCGACGGCATCCTGATCGAAAACCTCGATCTCGAAGGCATTGGCTAGGCCGGTGACCATCTCCACGCGGCTATCCTGGGATTGCCAGTCGTCGGCGATCACCGTGCCGGGGTGATCGGGCTCGAAGGTGTTGGTGACGCGCAGCGGGATGCCTTTCTGGCGCAGGCCCTTGGCGGCGCGGGGGTGGATGGCTTCCATACCCATGTTGGAAAGCTGATCGGCGACGTCGTAGCTGGTCTGTCCGATCGCCCGCACGGCCGCCTCGCCGACGATCTTGGGATCGGCGCTGCTGAGGTGGAATTCCTTGTGGATCACCGCTTCGCGCGCCCCGGTTATGCAGGCGATCCGCGAAAAGGTGACCTCGCTGTAGCCGCGGCCGTAGAGACCGGTCAGCCCCTCGCTGCACTGGGCGTAGCCGGTGACGATGGGCAGCTGACGGGAGAGCTCGATGCCCTCGAAAGCGCTCTCGATGCGCTGCTCGAGGGTCATGGTCTCCTGCTCGCGCCAGCCTGATAGATCGGTGAAGACGGCGTTGACCCCATGGCGCTTGAGCAGCAGCACGGTGTTGAAGGCGCTATGCGCCTCGCCCAGGGCGCTGAGCATCTCGCGCACGGTCGAGAGATGTTCCTCGAGCTGGAAATGGCCGTAGGTGCACAGGCGATGCAGATCCATCAGACAACTGCGAACCCCTTCGATGCGCTCGTGAATGAAGACATTGGCAAGCTTGAGGTCGCTGGGGTGCTCGAAGATCTCCGCGTTCAGGGCGGACATCCGGCGTCCAACGGTACTCAGGGCATCGCCCCAGGCCCAGCCGGATTCCGCGCCCGAATAGAGCTGGAACACGCCTGGCTCGCCGGTCTTCTTGTTCTCCAGCAACAGGTCGGTCATGCCCGCGTAGGCGGAGACGACGAAAATTCGATTGTAGAGAGCGTCGCCCTTGCGTCCACCGATCAGCAGATTGTCGAGGACCTCGCGCGCGCGCAGCATCGAGGTGCCTCCGATCTTGTGGACGCTATGGCCCCGTGACTCGGCCTCGGCCGGACTCATGTTCTTTCCTTCGCGTATGTCGGTCACCTTGGACAGCGGCATGCTCGATTATCCAGCCAGCGCTTCGCCATCGAGCGGGTAGGCGCCCGATTCGTCGTGAACCTCGCGCCCGTTCAGGGGCGGATTGAACACGCAGGCCAGCTTCAGCTCGCTTTTGGCGCGCAGCAGATGCCGGTCGTTCTTGTCGAGAATGTAGACGACGCCCGGTTCGATCTTGTGAACCTTGCCGTCGTCAACGGTTTCCACTTCGCCTTCACCGGAGATGCAGTAGACCGTTTCCAGGTGATTTTTGTACCAGATCTCGGTTTCGGTACCGGCGTAGATGGTGGTGATGTGGAAGGAGAAGCCCATGTTGTCTTCAGCCAGGGAAAGGCGCGTGCTTTCCCAGTTATCGGAGACGACACGGCGCTCGTTCTGTTCGGCTTCCGCCAAATTGCGGACGATCATGATGCGATCCTTATGGTTGTTCTGTTTGGTTTATTCCGCGGCAACGCGAGGGACGTAGTCCTCTCCCTCCGCCTCGGCGATACAGGTCTCGAGAATATCGAGCCCGCGCACCAATTCGGATTCGGAAATCGTCAGCGGGCAGAGGCATTTGACGACCTCGTCGTCGGAGCCGCTGGTTTCGATGATCAGACCCCGTTCAAAAGCGGCGGCGGTGATCCGGCCTGCGATCTTGCCGTCGGGGAAAGCGATGCCCTGCATCAATCCGCGTCCGCGCAGGCTCAGCTTGCCATCGCCGTACTTCTCGGCCATGTCCTCGAGCCGGCGAAGCAGGAGCTCTCCCTTGGCCTGAACCTCCTGGGCGAAGGAGTCGTCCTGCCAGAAGGTCTCCAGCGCCGCCGTGGCGGTGACGAAGGCGTGGTTGTTGCCCCGGAAGGTTCCGTTGTGCTCGCCCGGTTTCCACGCATCGAGTTCGCGCTTGAACAGCGTGACCGCGAAGGGCAGCCCCATGCCGGAGAGCGACTTCGACAGGGTCACCATGTCGGGCTTGATGCCCGCGGGCTCGAAGCTGAAGAAGCTGCCAGTACGCCCGCAGCCCGCCTGGATGTCATCGACGATCAGCAGGACATCGTGCTTGCGGCAGACCTTTTCCAGATTGCGCAACCACTCCATGCTGGCGGCGTTGATGCCGCCTTCGCCCTGGACGCATTCGACGATCACGGCGGCGGGAAGGTCGACACCGCTGGAACCGTCGCCGAGCGCGCGGTCGAGATACTCGGTGGTATCCACGCCTTCGCCGAGATAGCCGTCGAAGGGCATGGGGGTCGCGCCTGGCAAACTGACGCCGGCGGCGTCGCGGTGATGCACGTTCCCGGTCATCGCCAGGGCACCCAGAGTGACGCCGTGGAATCCGTTGGTGAAACAGATCACGTTCTCCCGGCCCTTGATGCGGCGCGCCAACTTGAGCGCGGCCTCGACGGCGTTGGTGCCGGTCGGTCCGGTGAACTGCACGGCGTAGTCCAGGCCGCGCGGCTCGAGGATGCGCTTTTCAAAGGATTCCAGGAAGGCGGCCTTGGCGTTGGTGTGCATGTCGAGGCCGTGGGTGATTCCATCGTCCTGAATGTATTCGACCAGGGCATCGCGCAGGATGGGGTGGTTATGTCCATAATTCAGGCTTCCCGCGCCGGCAAGGAAGTCGAGGTAGGAATGCCCCTCGCTGTCGGTCAGCCAGCAGCCGGCCGCCCGGTTGAAGGTGACCGGGAAGGAGCGGGCGTAGCTCTGTACGTTGGATTCGCGGCGATCGAAGATCGACATGGGTTTCTCTCTTTGGTTCCTGAGATGGCCTGGAGTCGAGGAAAGGTGGCGCGCTCTGCACGCGCGCAGGACAGATTTCCTCGGGACGTTCCTGCCGCTATGCGGCTGCGAGCGGGCTCGCCATGAGCGCGCGGCGGTCGAAGGGACCGATCCGCCATAGCAGCTCGCTCGACTGCTGTCCGTCGAAGTGGTCTTCCTCGTGGAAGAAGACCGTGGTCGCGGCTTCGGTATCCAGCGACTTAGCGATGGATCCGAAAACCGCCTGGGAGGCCTTGTTGTCTCCGGTGATCGTGGTGTGCAACTCGCGCACTCCGCGACAGACCGGCCGGCGGAGAATATCGAGGATCATGGCCTTTCCGAGCTTCTTGCCCCGCGCCGAGCTATCCACCGCGACCTGCCAGATGAACAGCCGGTCCTGACGCGCGGGAACGATGTAACCCGAGGTAAAGCCCTGCACGACACCGCCGACCTCGGCGATCGCTGAGGTATCGGCGAAATGCGAGCACTGCAGCAAATTGCAGTAGATGGAATTTTCATCCAGGGGCTTGCAGCGTCCGATGAGCTCGTTGACGGCGCTGCCGTCGTCGGCGCGAGGCCGGCGAATTCGAATGTTTCCGGGGGTCTTGAGCTTCAGAATTTTTGCGGTATCGGGCATGGTTCCGTAATTTTGTTACATCGAAGAGCGATTGAATCGCCTGAGCCTTTGTATAGAAATCCGATGGACAAAGGTCAAGGTTCGATCTGTGACAGATGCGTAATAAAAAGTAAAAACAGAGATTTATGAGAGAAATTTGAATTTCTAACGGTGTGAAATGGATCGAAACGGGAAAGAATTATTATCTAGAGGAATGATGGAATAGCCGTTTTGGGGAAGGGCAGGAGTTCTGACCCGCTTGGCACCGCCTTGTCTGAAGGAGGCGCACCCGATATAGCGAACATGGTGTAGGATCCTTGCGGGGAGCGGTTGGAGAGGGACGGAATGGAGCGATTGAACGCGGCCTTGGTGGCCATGCGCCGCATACTGCGGGCGGCGGATATTCACGCCAAGCGCCTATCCAAGGAAACCAATCTCAAGACTTCCCAGCTCCTGGTTCTGCAGACCGTCTACGATTCCGGCGAAATGACCGTTGGCGAGATTGCGGAGAAAGTGAACCTGGCTCAGGCTTCGGTCACGGCAATCATCGACCGGTTGCAAGAGTTCGGGCTCTTGACCCGTCAGCGTGGAGATAGCGACAAACGCAAGGTCTATGCGCACCTGACCGAACAGGGGATTGACGTACTCAATCGGGCGCCCACCGCTTTGCACGACCGTTTTTCGGAGCGGTTCCTGGCTTTGGAGCCTTGGGAGCAGATGCAGATGGCGGCCGTGCTCGAACGGGTCGCGGCGATGATGGATGCCGACCGGATCGACGCGGCGCCGATGCTCGATCACGAGCTGATTGGGCGCGATAGCTAAGCCGATAAGGCCTTTCCGTGAGGCATTTCTGTGACCTGGAGCAGGAATTTCGCGGCCCAGAAAGATTCCACATTATTGCCATACCTGAGAAAATAGCCCCTTAAGCTATTGACCAGAATGGAAAACTTTTGGACCGAGCCAGGCTGAAAACGCTGCGATAGCCCGCCGGGGCGTTGCGCTTTCTCAGACCGCCCCTAGGTGCCCCTCCATCGGCGGCCCGCCTCGATCATGGGACGAGGCCGCGGCAAAGAGTGGAGGGAAGTATGACTGCCATCAAACAGATTCTCGCGATCTCGATTATCGCATTGCCCTTGGCCGCCTGTGGCAATTCGCAAGGCGAGCGCGCCCTGAGCGGCGGCGGTATCGGTGCCGGTATCGGTGCGGCGGCAGGCGCGCTGACGGGCGGTAGCGTTGTCGGTGGCGCGGTACTTGGCGGCGCGGCCGGTGCCGCGACCGGCGTCCTGACCGATGAAGACGACATCGATCTCGACTGATCGCCTTCTGGGTAAGGGTGGCGGCCGCTTTGAAGCGGCTGCCGCTCAACCCGGCACTTCGAACGCTTTCAACCCCGGCAGCGCGCGCGTTCTGCGCGCAGGCTGGGCCTACACAGAAACTCCAAAGGAGAACGATCCATGCGATCTAGCAATAGCTTCAGTTTGAAGAACGGTTTCCTCGCCCTGACCATCGCGCTGGGCGGCGGCCTGCTGGCCTTGCCCGCGACGGCGGGTTCGACGGCGGGTTCGACGGCCGAGGGCTACGGCCAGGAAAGCCACAAGGACTACATGAGCCACATGGAGGAGCGCATCTCGCGCGCCCATAAGGACTTCAACGATCAGTCCGAAAGCGATGTGAACGACGACCTGCGCTCCTATTGGAACGAGGTGGAGAAGGAGTGGCAGGAGCTGAGCGCCGCCACCGAGGAAAACTGGGAAGAAGCCAAGGCCGAGATGGACGAGGCTTGGCAGGAATTCGAGAAAGCCTGGGATGAAAGCTTCTCCAACAAGGACAAGTAGACTCTTCTAACGGTGTATTCCCGTAAGCCTAGCCGGCGGTTCGCTCCTCTTGAAGGAAGCGGACCGCCGGCCTTTTTTCGTACGGCAACCATCTTTTGCGCTGAACTGGCCGCGCCGCCGGCGCTGCCCGCCAAGGCGCGGGTCACAGGGCGGGGCAGCGCATGCTATACTCGCGCCATGGAGGCCGGGTGCCTCTTCCACCCAAGGCCATGGGCATGGTCGAGATGCCAGACGAATCCCTCGAACTAGGTGCCATGCTGCCGCTCTTCGAGGAGGCCTTCGGGCCGCACCCCGGCGGATTGCTTGTGCTGAGCGGCCAGGAGGAACTGCCTCAAGCGCGGCCGCTCTATGCTAATCCCCCCTTTCTTACGGCCTTTTCCAGATCCCTGGGAGAGCTGTCCGCTGCCATGGGCGATTACCAGCCTGCCGGCGATGGCGGGTATCGCGGCACCCTGCAGATGCCCGCCGGTCCCATTCCATTCCGTTGCGCGCCGCTCTACACCAGGGACGGCTCGGTCAGTTTCCGCTTGCTATCTTGCCTGCCCGAAGCTGCCTCTCCGCAGGCGCCCGGCGGCGCGCCACGGCAGGGTGGCAGCAACTACGCCGAGCTGCTCGAGCATGCCGGCGCGGGCATCGTCGCCCATCGCCATTTCCGCCCGCTCTATGCCAACAGCAAGGCGGCACGTTTGCTCGGTTTCGACGACCCGGCGGAAGTGCTGCAGGAAGCCAGCCTGCTGCGCTTCGTGCCGCTCGATAGCTATGGGGTGCTGCTCGCGCGGCAGCGCCGCCTGCTGCAGGACGGGCGCGCCGGCGATCCGCGCTTGCTGCGCTGTGTCACCGCGGCCGGGGCGCGGACCTGGCTCGAAGCCGCCGATTCCCTGATGAACTGGCAGGGTACGCCGATCGCCTGCCTGACTCTGATCGATGCCGGAAATCTTGCCGAGGCGCGGCAAAGCGAGGCCTTGCTGCGCGAAGCCGTGGATCATCTCTCCGATAGCTTCATCCTCTACGACAGCGAGGACCGCGTGGTCCTGACCAACCGCCGGTTCCACGAGGTCTTTCCAAAGCTGCCATCGCAGGAGGCGATTACAGGCACTTCGATGGCCGACCTGGTGCGGGCCAATGTCGCGAATGGCGACGTCACCGATCCAAGCCTGCGCGGCGATAACGTAGAGAGCTGGATCCGCGCCTTCATCGAGAACCGCCGGGCCCTTAAGCTGCAGCTCTCGGAGGATACCTGGCCGGATGGCCGCTGGGATTTGCTGCGCGAGCAGCGGCTCGAGTCGGGCGCCTTCATCTCGGTGCGAACCGACATCACCGACCGCAAGCGCGCGGAAGAGGCCTTGCGCGATCATGAGGAGAAGCTGGAACACGCCCTGGCCGAACGCACCAAGCATCTGGAGGCCGTGCTTTCCAACATCGCGCAGGGCGTGGTGGTGCTCGATCCGGATCTGAGGGTCGTGCTGACCAACGACGGTCTGCACGAGATCGTCGGTTATCCCCGCGCGCTGGGTAAGCCGGGCACCCATGTATCGGCTTTGATCCGCGACCGCCTCGAAAGCGATCTCTTCCTGCCGGGCGAGGATCCGGCTCTGGACGCCGAAACCCTGATGCAGCGGCGCCTGCAAGCTTATCGCACGCTGACGCGCGAGGTGTATCAGCATCCCTTCCCGAATGGCCGGACGGTGGAGATTCACCGGGAAAAGCTGCGCGACGGCTCGATCATCTGCACCTTTAGCGACGTGACCGACAAGGTCCGGGCGGAGGAGGAGCTTCAGCGGCAGCGCGAAGCCCTGCACCAAAGCGAGAAGCTCTCCGCGCTGGGCATGCTGCTCGCGGGCGTGGCCCACGAGTTGAACAACCCACTGCAGGTGGTTCTGGGGCAGGCCGCGATGCTGGAATCGGCGCTGGCGGAGGAGCGGCATAGGGAGCGGGCGCGCCGCATCCTTCGTGCCGCGGAGCGCTGCGCCAAGATCGTCAAGGTCTTCCTGGCCATGGCGCGCGACGAGCCGGCCTCGCGCCTGCCGATAGACCTCAATGACTGCGTCGAACGCGCGCTCGACCTGATCTCCTATCAGCTTGACCGCGCCGGGATCGAGGTCGATAGCCAGCTGGCCGCGGGCTTGCCGGAGATACTGGGCGATCCCGACCAGCTCAATCAGGTTTTCGTCAACCTGCTGATCAACGCGATGCAGGCGATGGAGGAAGCGCCGGAGCCACGGCGCATCATCCTGCGTACCCTGGCGCTTACCGCCAACGCGGAGGTCGAGGTCGTGGTGCAGGATAGCGGCCCGGGCGTACCGGACTCCCTGCGCGGCCGCATCTTCGATCCCTTCTTCACCACCAAGGCGACCGGGGTGGGAACCGGCGTCGGCCTTTCGGTCTGCCATGGCATGGTGAGCGCGCACGGCGGCTCGATCACCGTCGAGACAGCCGCGGAAGGCGGCGCCTGCTTTCGTGTCCGCTTGCCCTGCGGAGCGGTCTTGAGCGGAGCGGGGGAGGAAACCCTGGTGGCCAAGACTGGTCGCCCGGCGCGCGTCCTGGTGGTCGACGATGAACGGGAGATCCGCGCTCTGCTGAGCGAGTTCTTGAGTTCCACCGGTCTTGAAGTCCGGGCGGTATCCAATGCCCGGGATGGCTTGGCGCTGCTGCGCGAGAAGCGCTTCGATGCCGTGGTCTGCGATCTGCGGCTTCCGGGCATGGATGGCCCGGCGTTCTATGCCGAGGCCGGCCGGATCGATCCGGCGCTCCGCGGCCGCTTCGTGTTCGCGACCGGCGATCTGCTAAGCGAGGGGTCCCGGCAGTTCCTCGCCGAGGCGGCGCGGCCCGTTCTGGAGAAGCCATTCCTGCCCGATCAGGTCCGCCGCATCGTCCTGCAGGTGGTGGAGCAAGCGGAAAGCGCCGCTTGAGATTTTCTCGAAAATTAAGCACAACAGCCGCTGCTCCTCTTTAGTCCGGGGCGCCTTCCTGTCCTCTGGAGGAAACATGAAAAAGTTTATTGCCGCCGTGCTGGCGGTGCTCTGCGTCACCATCATTACCCTTTTCACCCTCGAGGGGATCTACTCGGTCGTCAAAGACGACGACCTGCACACCAGCGTTACCTACCAGGCGATCGCGATGGGCAAGCGCGCCCTGGGCTATGAGAAGAAAATGGTCGGCGCCTATGAGCCGATGTTCTCCGATGCCTCGGAGCTGGGCGATCTGGTGCCGCAGATTCGCGAGTCCGGCATCGGCATCGGCAACGCGCCCTATCCCGAGGCGAAATCCGAAGCCGCGGCGGTGAACATCGAGGTCGACGGCTGCCCGACGCTGAAGCCGAACCTGAACAAGACCGCCTTCTATCTGCGCACCAACGCCTACAACCCCTTCGATCCGCCGAGCATCTTTCACGATCAGGATCAGGACTTCGCCCCCGAACTGGCCGCGTTCTTCGAGCGCTACGGCGGGCGCCGGGTCAGCATGACCACCAACGCCGATGGCGAGCGCGTGACCCTGCCCATTCTGGAGCGGCCGAAGAAGGTCCTGATCGCCGGCGATTCCGTGGCCTTCGGCGCCCTGATCGACGATGCCGAGACCCTGTCCTCGCAGCTCCAGGCCCGCGACCGCGCGCGGCAGTACGTCAATCTCGGCGTCGCCGGATCGGACGCCCAGGAAGTGATCTGCCGGCTGCAGGCGGCGACGGAGCAGCGCTATGACGGCCAGATCGACGAGCTGATCTACGTCTACTGCGAGAACGACCTGAAGTATAAGCGGCCCTACGGCAAGCCGGAGGATGCCGTCGCCTGGATCAAGGACTTCGCCGCAGCGCAGGGCATCGAGAAGGTCACCATCGTCTTCTCGCCCTATATCTACCTCGTCGCACCGGAAGTGACGCGCTTTCGCGGCTATGACGGCGGCACCTATCCCAACCGGGTGGAGGGCCGTCTGGCGCTCAAAAGCGAGGTCGAAAAGGCCGGGTTCAACTGGATCGACTTCGGCGAGATCGCGCGCGAGGAAATCCGGCGGACGCAGAGCCAGTTCGGTTTCTTCCATCTCTATACCGATCACAACCACCTTTCGCCCGAGGGGACGCGGCGTCTGGCGGAACGTCTGGCCGCGCTGTGAGCGCTTTCGGGCGGCCTCGCGTGAGCGTGGCGGGAAAAGCCGTTCCTTGCTCCGCGCGGGGCTTGTATAAGGCTCATTCCAAGACCTTGGGGACTGGGTGCCTTGTCTGAGTTTCACGAAAATCTTGCCAGCAACGACGAGCGGGATCCGCCGAGCATCAAGGGCTTCGGCATTACCTTCGCCGTGGTGCTGGCCATCATCGGATTGTTTCCGCTGGCCGTGGGGTCGGGCGGCGCGCGGTGGTGGGCGCTGGCTTTGGCCGCGTTCTTCCTCGGCGCCGGCTTTTTCGCGCCGCAGCTTCTCAAGCCCCTGAACCGGCTGTGGTTCAAGTTCGGCATGCTGCTGCACCGCATCGTCAATCCCTTGGTTCTGGGCTTGCTGTTCCTGGTTGTCATCACCCCCACGGCGCTGGGCATGCGGATCTTCGGCAAGCGCCCGATACCCTGTCACTTCGACCCGGACGCGGAGAGTTACTGGGTGCCGCGTGAACCCGCCGGACCCGAGCCCGCCGCCATGAAAAACCAGTTCTAGGGAGCGCCGGATGTCCTTCCTGCGAGAAATTTTCGACTTCGCCCGCCAGCGCAAGAAGCTCTGGCTGCTGCCGATCCTCATCGTGCTGGTCGCCTTCGGCGGGCTGCTGGTCCTGGCCAAGGGCAGCGCCGTCGCGCCCTTCGTCTACACCCTTTTCTGATCGCCGCCGCGTTTTGCGTATTCTCGGAATCTCCGCGTTCTATCACGACAGCGCCGCCGCCCTTGTGGTCGATGGCGAGATCGTCGCGGCCGCGCAGGAAGAGCGCTTCACCCGCAAGAAGCATGACGCCGGCTATCCGGCCAACGCGATTCGTTACTGCCTGGAGGAGGGGGGGATAAGCCTGTCGGAGGTCGACTACGTCGCCTTCTACGACAAGCCCTTCCTGAAGTTCGAGCGCCTGCTCGAGACCTATCTGAGCTTCGCGCCGCGCGGCTTCAAATCCTTCTGCAAGGCGATGCCGGTCTGGCTCGGCGAGAAACTGTTCCTGAAGCGCCTGCTGCTGCGCAAGCTGCGCGCCGAGGGCCAGGAGGTCGACGAGGCCAAGCTGCTGTTCGCCGAGCATCACATCAGCCACGCCGCCAGCGCCTACTATCCCTCGCCCTTCGACGACGCCCTGGTGCTGACCGCCGACGGGGTCGGGGAGTGGGCCACCACCTCGGTCGCGCTGGCCCAGGGCAACGAGCTGAAGATCGTCAAGGAGATCCACTTCCCCCATTCCCTGGGGCTGCTCTACTCGGCCTTCACCTACTACACCGGCTTTCGGGTCAACTCCGGCGAGTACAAGATCATGGGCCTGGCGCCCTACGGCGAACCGCGCTACGCCGAGACCATCCGCGAGCATCTGATCGACGTGAAGCCGGATGGCTCCTACCGCCTGGACATGGATTTCTTCGACTACTGCACCGGCCTGCGGATGACGAACAAGAAGTTCGATGCGCTGTTCGACGGCCCGCCGCGCCAGCCCGAGCAGAAGCTGACCCAGCGCGAGATGGACCTCGCGGCCTCGGTGCAGAAGGTGCTGGAGGAAACCCTCCTGACCATGACCCGCGCGCTGGCCAAGGAGTACGGCAAGACGAAGCTCTGCCTGGCCGGTGGCGTGGCGCTGAACTGCGTCGCCAACGGCGAGATCCAGCGCGACGGCGCCTTCGAGAAGATCTGGATTCAGCCGGCGGCCGGCGATGCCGGCGGCGCGGTCGGCGCGGCCCTGGCGGCGCACTACGGCTATCTCGGCAATCCGCGCGAAGTCTCGGCCAACCGCATGGACGCCATGTCCGGCTCCTACCTCGGGCCCGGCTACGGCCAGGACGACATCGAGCGCCGCCTGAGCGAGTCCCAGGCGGTGTTCAGCAGCCTCGACGACGACGCCCTGATCGAACAGACCGCCGAGGCGCTGGAGGCCGGCAAGGCGGTCGGCTGGTTCCAGGGGCGCATGGAGTTCGGGCCGCGGGCGCTCGGCAACCGCTCGATCCTCGGCGATCCGCGCTCACCCCAGATGCAGTCGCTGCTCAACCTCAAGGTCAAATACCGCGAGTCCTTCCGGCCCTTCGCGCCCTCGGTGCTGCGCGAGGATGTCGCCGAGTGGTTCGAGATCGAAGGCGACAGCCCCTACATGCTGCTGGTCGCCGACGTCGCCAAGGACAAGCGCCTGGAGATGACCGCCGAGCAGCAGGCGCTGTTCGGCATCGACAAGCTCAACGTGCCGCGCTCGGAAATCCCGGCGGTGACCCATGTCGACTACTCGGCGCGGGTGCAGTCCGTCCATGCCGAGACCAACCCGCGCTATCACGCGCTGATCTCCGCCTTCAAGGCGCGCACCGGCTGCCCGGTGCTGGTCAACACCAGCTTCAACGTGCGCGGCGAGCCCCTGGTCTGCACCCCCGAGGACGCCTTCCGCTGCTTCATGGGCACGGAGATCGAGGTGCTGGTCGTCGGCAACTGCCTCCTGCGCAAGGAAGACCAGGACCCGACCCTCAAGCAGAACTACGAAACGGCTTCGAGTTGGATTGAGGGTTAGGCAAAAGTAACTATGCGGTACCTAGTCTGCTGAAAGGGCAAGCAACAGCCAAAACCCAACGTCCAAGGCCCTAGATCTTTAAGAATGCTCAAAAAATGCTATATCGTAAAGTACTTCACTAGGCGCAGAAGAGCCGCAGAGCTTAAAGAAGCGCAATGTTATCTCCTAGTAAAAAAATCCGATTGTGGATAGGAAAGCACCGTGAGTTTAGAAGCACTGTCGGTAGAGAAAAAAAACCTTCAGGGACCGCCAGTTACAAATTTCTTCATAAGCCTTTTCTAAACCACCAACCTTAAAAAGTCGGTTATCTCACTGCTCTCAATTAATATCATGTAAATCAAATGTGCAAATATATCTTGACTTATATCACCTTCGAGGAATAAAAAAAGGCATCTAGTTGGTTAGATGCCGAGTTATTTCTATATATCTCTTTGATTTGCCTTGAACTTTGCTTCGCGCAATGATCTAAGGTCTCCATGCTGTCTCAAGAAGACGGCCTTCGAGTTATTTTTGACGATTGAATAGGGAATTCCCATGCCATCTCACGTACAAATTCGGGTTCAGGAGCTGCACTAGCAGCAGCGGCGGCAAACCTGTATAGCAGGCAATTCCCGCTTTCCTGAAGAGGCGAGATGGTCCACGAGAACGAGGGGAGAGATTCAGTGTCTCAAATCTCTACAATTACGAATAAACTGGCTCAAATCTTGCTCCGGAAGTAGTTCGTAATAGGTACCGCTCCCCTCGGATCGCGTCCCACAATTAACTCATAGTCTGCTCCTTCCTGTCTTTCAGGCTCAGTAAGTATTTCATTTCGTCGCTCCCAGAGCTGTCCAAGGCAACCATGGAGGCTTCGATGTAATGCGGGGGTGGGGGGGATGCAGACAGTTCGAACTATTCTTGTATTTGTAATTAATTCCTGAGCACGGCTGATTCAAGGGCGATATTGTGCGGTCGTAGATCGATGCCGTAAATCTCAAAGGTTGCAGCGCATAGTGCGTCTCAGCTGTCGCATGGCGTTTTGGTAGGACTCATCTTCAGTGTATGCGGGAATACCGAAAACTTCAGTAAATTTATCAAATCTACTAAGCTCAATTAAATTGATTAAGGCACCTCGCCTTCTTGCCGCATTTCTACGCGGGTTTAATTGACGGCCTCCAGTATTGAGTCGATCAAACACTAAGCGCCTAATGTCAGTAATATTAAACTTTCCCTCCACAGGAGATAAAGAGGAAGGAAGGGGTTAATGCTTAATCCGCGGCGGGACTTAGTATAGCGCACCCCGTAAGGGACTGAGTACTAAGCGCAGAGAAAATCCCAGAGAAGTCGCGACGGAGAATTCGGCCAGAATCATGGAAGCATCCTCCCGAAAGCGGGCAGGAAGGCGGAAAATTCGAAGGCGGCGGCTTTATTTGCGACGAGGGAGGAGTGGTAGGGGGAATGGACGTTTTGCGCTAGAAATTCATCGGGATCATGGAGGACGCAGCCCTCAGCCCCCTCACCCAGCCCCATATTTCCATCAGCCTTACCGAGCTTTGAGGTGCAATACAGAAGATGGCGTTGTTGACTCGGAAGTTTTTAAATGTCTTCAGGGGATGGGGGGTAGCTAACCTAAGCTTCTAATCCGCCCCAGCCCCATACCCCAGAGGTCACCCCGGCCGCCTTGTCCTTGCGGGTCAGGCGGAAGAGCTGTTTGCGGTGCCAGGGGAGCTTTTGCAGCTTGAAGAGGGGGAAGGGGAGCTCGACCACGTAGTTGATGTAGCGGCGGATGGCCTGGGTCTGGCCGCGCGGGGTGACGCCGTGGACGCTGCGGCCGGAATTGACGAAGCCGACGAAGCGGTTGGCCCTGTATTCGATCAGCTCGGTCTGCTCGATATCCCGGTCCTCGACGTAGTGGCCGCCGAAGCGCAGGTCCTTGGGCTTGGCGCGGTAGACCGCCAGGTCGCCGCCGCTGGCCGCGTAGTCCTCGGGCCGCATGTAGAATAGGCCGCTGAACAGCTTGCGCTCGTTGTCGACATGCGGCGGGCGCACGGAGCTCGGCTTGTCGACCGCGGTGTTGATGACGAACAGCAGGTCGAAATCGACCTCGGCCGTGCCGTCCCGGTCGCGCAGCTTGGTGGTCCAGGCCTCCAGCGGCTTGCCGACCCGCGCCTCCAGGTCCGGATAGGTGGCCCGCAGGGAGTCGCCGAAGACCCGCACGATGTCGGCCCAGAAGGCGTCGGAGGTGTGATAGCGGAAGAATTCCCGCCACTCCGGGGAGAAGGCCGCGTTGCCGATCACCTGGGAGGCGGGAATGCGCACTGCCTGGTTGCTCTCGACCGTCTCCAGCTCGCCGAGGAAGGCCTCCAGCGGCGGAAAGCTCTCGGAGAGGCGGGCATAGAGCTCCGGCGCGATCGGCGCATCGACCACGCTGTAGGGGTAGGGCTCGGCACGGACGTCTTCGGGGCCGCAGGGGCCGAGGACCGATCCGCTGGAATTGTCAGTCATTCACCTTCGCTCCGCGTGGCAAGTGGTTCACGGGGACAAGAGCATAGCGCAGTCAGGCCGTCGAGCGGGAGTGCTTGCGCGGAGGAATTCGCGGTCTGGAACCCGGCGTGGCGCCTCAGTCGAGCACTTCGCGGATTTTCGCGCTGAGGTCCTTGAGGCGGTAGGGCTTCGCCAGGAAGGAGATGCCCTCGTCGAGGCGCCCCTGATGGACGATGGAGTTCTGGGTGTAGCCGGAGGTAAACAGGGTCTTCAGCCGTGGCCGGAGTTGCTTCGCCGCTTCGGAGAGCTGGCGCCCGGTCATGCCGCCCGGCATCACCACGTCGGTGAACAGCAGGTCGATCTCCGGGCTTTCGGCGAGAAGCCGCTGCGCCTGGGGTCCGCTCTCGGCCTGAATGACCCGATAGCCGAGACTTTCGAGCTGGCGGACCACCAGGCTGCGGACGTCGTGATCGTCCTCCACGACCAGGATGGTCTCGCCGCCGGCGGGCCGCTCCGCGTCGGCTTCGCTATTCTGGGATGCGGCGGTTTCGGGCTCGGGATCGACGCTCGGCAGGTACATGCGCAGGGTCGTGCCGCTGCCGATCTCGCTGTAGATCTTGAGGTGGCCGTTGGACTGCTTGATGAAGCCGTAGACCATGCTGAGTCCCAGACCGGTGCCCTTGCCGAGCTCCTTGGTGGTGAAGAAGGGCTCGAAGGCGCGCTCGATCACCGAGGCCGGCATGCCGACGCCGGTGTCGGTAACCGCGATCACCACGTAGTCCCCCGGGGTTACCTCGGTATTGCGGGCGGCGTAGTCCTCGTCCAGATAGGCGCGGCCGGTTTCGATGGTCAGCTTGCCGCCCTCGGGCATGGCGTCGCGGGCGTTGATCACGAGGTTGAGCAGGGCATTCTCGACCTGATGCCGGTCGGCGTAGGCGATCATG
Source organism: uncultured Alphaproteobacteria bacterium (assembly GCA_942491105.1). Classification (GTDB taxonomy): domain Bacteria; phylum Pseudomonadota; class Alphaproteobacteria; order Kiloniellales; family DSM-21159; genus JBBEAM01. The sequence continues at coordinate 327,455 of CALNZX010000001.1, forward strand.
CCCTGGCTGCTGGTTTTCATGTCGGTTTCGACGGTCTCGCCCAGGGTGCGGCGGATCAGATCGCCGATGCTCTCGATCAGCTCGTTCAGATCGAGGCGTTCGGGCGACAGCGGCTGCTGGCGGGAGAAGGCGAGCAGGCGTTGCGTCAGGATGGCGCCGCGTTCCGCGCCCATCTGCGCGCTCTCGACGGCCTGCAGCACCGCGCCCTCGCTGCGCTCCGCGACGATATCCAGATTACCGATAATCACCGTCAGCAGGTTGTTGAAATCGTGGGCGACGCCGCCGGTCAGCTCGCCGATGGCCTGCATCTTCTGCGCGTGGCGCAGCTGCTTCTCGGCTTCGCGGTGGGCGGTGACGTCGCGGCAGATGCAGATCAGGTGGGTCTGGCCCTGCCGTTGGTAGCCGATGGCTTGAAATTCCACCCAGACCGCGTTGCCCTGCGGGCCGAGCAGGCGGAATTGCTCGAGCCGGCCGGGCTCGGCGCCGTCCCGCGCCGCGCGCAGGAAAGCCTCGGCCTGGGCGCGGTCTTCTTCGTGAATGAAGGGCAGGGCCGCACTATCGACCAGGTTCGCCCCGTCCGGGGCACCCACCAGACGGGCCATGCAGGCATTGGCGTAGGAGACGATGCCTTCGACCTCGATCCAGATGCCGATATCGATCAGTTCGACCATGTTGCGGTAGCGCTGCTCGCTTTCGCCCAGGCGCCGTTCGCTCTCCTCCAGCGCGTCGTAGGCGCTCAGGCGCGCCGTATCGAGCCTGTTGCTGCGCGAGCCCGCGATCCACAAACAGGTGCTCAGGGCCAGCACGCTGACGATGGCGAACAGGGAGAGCGCCAAGGCGTTGTCATAGAAGCCGGCCTCATGCCCCTTCAGCAAAAGCCAGCCGAGCAGCGGCGGAATCACGATCAATGCGGGCAGAACGCGGCGCGCGTAGGTGCCGCCGATGCCCGAGGAAAGGAAGATGCCCAGTATGCCCAGCTCAGGGCGCAGGGCCAGAATGCCAAGGAACAGCAGAAAGAATGTGATGGCCGTCGTGAAGGCGATGGAAGCCGCGGGGACGGGATTATAGAGAGTCGGCGTTTCGTAGAGATAGCCGATCAGCGCCGTCAGCGCGATCACCAGGCCCAGGGCCGTGAGCACCACGAAGCAGATATTGCCGGCGCGGCTCGACTTCAGGCTGGTGACGCAGTAGGCGGCGCCGAACAGGAGGAACTCGAGGGCCGTGATCGCTGACATACGGCCCGGCGCCTTATCGGCCGGTGTCTGTGAATCGGTATAGAGAAACTGATCGATTCCCAGGTCGGCGGCGGTCAGATACTCGAGCAGCGTCAAGCCCGCCACGGTCATCAGAAAGGCGGCGCAGAGATAACCGGTAAAGCGAAACGCGGCCGAGGGGCGCTGTGGCGTCGCGAGCATCAGCGCTCCCGCGCTGGCCAGGAAGCACAGCGCGGTGTTGACCTTCATCGTCGCGGTGCCGAGTCCGCCGGAGACGGCGGCGCTGTTGCCAAACAGCCAGCCGTAAAGACCGACCAGCGCGAGCAGGGCGACCACGCCGGCGATGAGCAGGATAAAGGCCCGCAACGCGCCCGGCAGGCGCGCGTTCTCCTGGCGCTGCGCGGGCAAGGCGAGAAGATCGTCGCCGCCAAAGCCTAAGTCATCGTGGAAAACGGCCATACTTCACTCCGGACGATACTCAGCCTTTCGCAGCAACCCCGGCAGAGCGCAGGAGGCGGCGGCCGAAGCCGATCATTCTAAATTTCAGGCGATCCCAGCCCAATCAAGAACGCAAGGCAAGCATACTACCAGGAGTGTAATCTTAGTCATGGCGTCCAGAACGGGATTATCCCGCGCATAAATTCAATTATCTGGCACTTTTTCGGAGCCTGTCCGTAAGAACTAGAGGATCGGCAAGACATTGGGCGGGCCTATTAACGGGCCGCCCCTTCCTGCGGCCACCGGGTGATTTCTACCTTGAATGATGTCGTGATAAATGTTGCTGGCGGATGGGGTGGGATTCGAACCCACGAGACGCTTGCACGCCTGCCGGTTTTCAAGACCGGTGCCTTCAACCGCTCGGCCACCCATCCTCCGCAGCGCTGGGGGTATCCAGCGCCGGGGCGGCTGTCAAGCGCGCCGAAAGCTGCGATCCCCGCTTCACGGCTTCGCCGGCGCTGCTTAGACTGCGCCATGCTCTTTACCCTGTCCAAAGTCTTGTGGTTCCTGCTCAGCCCGGTTTCCTTGCTGACGCTGCTTTTCATGAGCGGCTTGCTAGCGGTTCTCGCCGGCCGTTTGTTCGCCTGGCCCTGGCCGCGGCGTTGGGGGCGGCGCCTGGTGCTCCTTGCCGCCGCGATCGTGGTCATGGTGTCGCTGCTGCCGATCGACGACTGGCTGCTGCGCCCGCTGGAGGAGCGCTTTCCGCAGGTGACGCTGCTGCCGGAGGGCATCGATGGGGTGATCGTGCTGGGCGGGGCGGTTTCACCGCTTGGCAGCTACCATCGCGGGGCGCCGCAGATCGGCAGCGCCAGCGAGCGGATCTTCGCGATGATCGAGCTGGCCCGGCGCTATCCAAAGGCCGAGATCGTTTTTTCCGGCGGCACCGCCTCCTTGATCGCGCCGGATCTGCGGGAGGCCGACGAGGTGAAGAAACTGCTGGGTGGTCTCGGCGCGCTCGATCCGCGGATGGTCTTCGAGCGCGGCTCGCGCAACACCCGCGAAAACGCCCTGTACAGCCGCGACTTGATCGCGCCGGGCCCGGCCGAACGCTGGCTGCTGGTGACCTCGGCCTTTCACATGCCGCGCGCCATGGGCGTCTTCCAGGCACTGGACTGGCCCGTCGTGGCCTATCCGGTGGATTATCAGTCCGGCCCTGGCGGCAGCCTGATTAAATTCGATTTCCTCGGCAATCTGGCGCGCCTGCAGCTGGCCGCCAAGGAGTGGATCGGTCTGCTCTACTACCGCGCGCGCGGTTGGAGCGACAGTCTGTATCCGGGACCTGTCCGGCTCGGAGATTCTTGAATCTTCAGCGAATTGCGCCCTTCGCCAAGTCATGGCACAAGGCTAAGGTGGTTTGCCAGCTTGCATGGAGTCCCGATGCCTCGTTTTCTGTTTGCCGTTCTCTCCCTGGTCTTGGTTCTCGGCGCCTGCGCGCCCGCGCAAAGCCAGGCGCAAGACAGCGGTTTTCCTGCCTGGCTGGCGGAGCTCAAGGCCGAGGCGCGGGGCAAGGGCATTTCCCAAGCGACCCTGGACGCGGCTTTCGCCGGATTCGACGCGCCGATCGACAGGGTGCTCGAACTCGATAAGCGCCAGCCGGAGTTTCGACTGGGCTTCTGGCGCTACATGGGCAACGCCGTGACCGAGGAGCGGGTCGAGCTTGGCCGCGCCTTCCTCGCCGCGCACCGCGAGCTGCTCGACCGGGTGGAAGCGCAGTACGGCGTGCAGAAGCGGTTTCTGGTTGCCTTTTGGGGGCTGGAAACGAATTACGGCAGCAATTTCGGCAGCTACCCTGTGGTTCATGCCCTGGCCACCCTGGCCTACGATCCGCGGCGCAGCGGCTTCTTCCGGACCGAGCTGTTTCACGCGCTGGAGATCATCGACAAGGGACACATCGACGCCGGGCATATGCAAGGCTCCTGGGCCGGTGCCATGGGCCACCTGCAGTTCATGCCCTCGACCTTCAATGCCTACGCTGTCGATGGCGACGGCGACGGCCGGCGCGATATCTGGGGCAGCCTGCCGGACGTCTTCGCCTCGGCGGCGAACTTCCTCAGTAATCTTGGTTGGAACGGCACGCAGACCTGGGGCAGGGAGGTTCAGCTTCCCGCCAGCTTCGATTACAACCTGGTTTCAATCGAGACTTTCCCGGAGACGCGTAAGCCCCTCAGCGAATGGGCCGGGCTGGGCGTGCGCGCCGCCGATGGCGCGGCCTTGCCCTATGGCGATCAGGAGGCGGCTTTGCTGCTGCCGGGCGGCTACGAGGGGCCCGCGTTTCTGGTCTACGAGAATTACCGCCATACGCTCAATTGGAACCGCTCGATCCTCTATGCCATCGCGGTTGGGCATCTCGCCGACCGCTTGACCGGTCATCCCCCCCTGGTGGCTCAGGCGCCGGCCGAGGAGGAACGCGTCTCGACGGAAGACGTGAAGGTCATGCAGGGCCTGCTGAACCGCCTCGGATTTGACGCGGGAACGCCGGACGGCAAGGTTGGCCCCCTGACGCGCAACGCGATCCGCGACTTCCAGCGCAGCCGCAACCTGCCGGCCGATGCCTTTCCCAGTGCCGGGCTGCTGCAGTCCCTGCGCCAGGCGGCGGGACAATGAGCCGCGCCCGCGCGGCAGACGCTTGCCCCCTGTGTTCCAGGCCAGTAACCTTCCTTCGTGGCTTGGAGTCTGGGATAGCTACAAGATGTTGATGTCACCCGCGCGAATTCTCTGTTTCGCAGCCGCCATGGCGCTGCTGCTGCTCGGGGCCTGCGCGGATAAGCGCTCGGCGCCCTCCACCAGCCAAAGCGGGCACGGCGATGTCGGCAGCTACAAGGTCGGCGACCCCTATCAGGTCGGCGGCGTCTGGTACTATCCCAAGGCCGATCTTTCCTATGATGAAACCGGAATTGCGTCCTGGTACGGACCGGGTTTCGATGGCAAGCGCACGGCGAACGGCGAGACCTACGATCAATGGGCGCTAACCGCGGCGCATCCGACCTTGCCGATGCCCTCCATGGTGCAGGTCACCAACCTGGATAACGGCCGCTCGATCCAACTGCGGATCAACGACCGGGGACCCTTCTCGAACAGCCGGATCATCGACATTTCGCGCCGCGGCGCGCAGTTGCTGGGATTCGAGGGAAATGGCACCGCCAAGGTGCGCGTCCAGATCCTGGAAGAAGAAAGCCTGCAGCTGGCCGCCTTGGCCCAGGGAACCGCGGTCAGCGCGACTCCGCCGACACCGGCGCCGACCGTTTCCGTCGAAGCCGAGGCGCTGCCGGGCAGCAGCACACCACAGCCTGTCAGCAGCGTGCCGCAGAACGCGCCGCGTCCGAGTGCCGCGAGCCTGCCGGCGGAGCCGCAGCCTAGCGGAGTCGTCGAGCAGCGGCCGGTCGCGCGAACCGCGATGTTCATTCAGGCCGGAGCTTTTTCGGAGGCTGGCAACGCCTCGGTCTTGGCCAGCCGCCTCAATAATTTCGGTACCACCCAGATCGAGGAAGCTTGGGTCGATGGCCGCAAGTTCTATCGAGTGCGCATGCCGGTTCGAACCGTCGAGGAAGCCGATACCAAGCTCGCGACCTTGATCTCTAACGGCTACACCGAAGCGCGCATTGTCGTCGATTAGCGCGCACCGCGCAGCTTTGTCACATTTCGGGCCGATTACAGGTCTAGTCTCTATTCGAACCGCTCAGCATTTATCGGTAGATCTAAGATGAAGCATCCGCGTCACGTCCTGTTCGCCGCACTCTTCTCCTTGGCCTTGCTTGCCGTGCCGCAGGTCGCCTCGGCGATCGAGACCGCGGCCCGAGAAGCCATCCTGATCGACGCCGAAACCGGCGCGGTGATGATGTCGAAGGATCCAGATACACCGATGCCGCCGGCATCCATGAGCAAAATCATGACCATGTATCTGGTTTTTCAGCATTTGGATGAAGGGCGCCTGTCTCTTGAAGACTCCCTGCCGGTTAGCGAACGGGCCTGGCGGATGGGCGGTTCCAAGATGTTCATCGAAGTCGGCAAGGAGGTGAAGGTCGAGGACCTGGTCCGTGGCGTCATCGTGCAGTCCGGGAACGATGCCTGCGTGGTCTTCGCCGAGGCCCTGGGGGGCAGCGAAGAGGCCTTTGCCGAGGAGATGACCGAAACCGCGCGGGAACTGGGGATGACGGACAGCCACTTCGCCAACGCGACCGGCTGGCCGGACCCGAACCAGTGGATGACGGCGCGCGACCTCGCGACCCTCGCCAAGCGCCTGATTACCGATTTTCCCCAATACTACAGCTATTTTTCCGAGCTGGAGTTCACCTACAACGACATCAGGCAGGGCAATCGCAATCCCTTGCTCTATCGCAATATCGGCGCCGACGGTCTGAAGACGGGGCATACCGAGGAAGCGGGCTACGGCCTGACCGCCTCGGCCGTGCAAGGGGACAGGCGTCTCATACTGGTGGTCAATGGCCTGTCCAGCGCGCAGGAGCGTGCCGATGAATCCGCGCGTCTGCTGTCCTGGGGTTTCCGCGAGTTCGAGAACTACGAGCTGCTGTCCAGCGGCGAGGAGGTCGACCAGGCAGAGGTTTGGCTTGGCAAGCTCGATCGTGTGCCCCTGGTCGCGCCGCGCGATTATCTGGTGACCCTGACCCGCGACGCCCGGCGGGACATGACCGCCAAGGTGATCTACGAGGGCCCGATTCCGGCGCCGATCGCGGAAGGTCAGGAAGTCGCCCGCCTGGAGATCACCGCGCCGGGCATGGAGCCCATGGTGATTCCCCTGGTCGCCGGGACGGAGGTCGAAAAGCTGGGTCCCTTTGGACGGCTGATCGCCAGCCTCAAGCATCTCATTCTCGGGCAGCTTTAGTTCACCCTCCCGGCCGGATTGACTCGCATGGGGCTGGCGCTCAGGCTTTTGCCATGACAAAGGGGAAATTCATCACGCTGGAAGGCGGCGAGGGCAGCGGCAAGTCGACTCAGATCGCCGCTCTGGCGGCTGCGCTGCGCGAATCCGGGCGCGCGGTCCTGGAGACCCGCGAGCCCGGCGGCAGCCCAGGCGCCGAGGCGATCCGCGAGCTGCTGATACACGGCGAGAGCGACCGCTGGGATGTCATGACCGAGACCCTGTTGCACTTCGCGGCCCGGCGCGACCACCTGCGGCGGACCGTCTGGCCGGCCCTGGAGGCCGGAACCTGGGTTATATCCGACCGCTTCGCGGATTCCACACTGGCCTACCAGGGTTATGGCCAGGGCATGAGCCCGGAGACGATCCACGCGCTCTATGCCTTGAGTGTCGGAGATTTCCGGCCCGATCTCACCTTTATCCTGGATATTCCGGCGGAGCTTGGCCTGGCGCGCGCGGCGGCCCGCAAGGCAGGCGGCGAACGCTACGAAGCCATGGGGCTGGCGTTTCACCAGCGGCTGCGCGAGGGGTTTCTCGAGATTGCCGCCGGCGAGCCGGAACGCTGCGTCGTCATCGACGCCGCGGCGCCCGCGGAAAATGTGACCGCGCGGCTGCTCGACATCCTGCGCGACCGCCTGGCGGCGGCCTGATGGCGGGCGAGGGTCCCAGCTGGCCCGAGCCGCGGGCCAATCCGCGCCTGCAGGGCCAGGAGGCGGCGGAAGCCGCGCTGCTTGGCGCGCTGGAGTCGGGCCGTCTGCCGCATGCCTGGCTGCTGACCGGGCCGCGCGGCGTCGGCAAGGCAACCTTGGCCTTTCGCTTCGCCCGCTACCTATTGGCTGGCGAAAGCGACGACCCGGGGCAGGGCGGCGGCTTGTTCGGCGATCCTCTGCCCGAGAGCAGCCTGGCGATTTCCGAAGAGGCGGCCGTATTCCGCCGTGTCGCGGCGGGCGGCGAGGGCGACCTGCTGACCCTGGCGCGCGGCTACAATGAAAAGACCGGCAAGCCGCGCAGCGAGATCCTGGTCGAGGATACCCGCAACGCCATCGACTTCCTGCGCATGACTTCGGGTGCCGGCGGTTACCGGCTGCTCATCGTCGACGCCGTCGACGAGATGGGAGCCTCGGCCGCTAACGCCTTGCTAAAGGTACTCGAAGAGCCGGCCGAGAAAGCGATCCTGATTCTGATTTCCCACGCGCCGGGCGGCTTGCTGCCGACCATACCCTCGCGCTGCCGCAAGCTGCGTCTTGCCGCCTTGCCGGAGGAAACCGTGGTCGAACTGCTCGCCGACTATGCCCCAGGTATCGAGGCGGGAGACCGCCTGGCCCTGGCGCGCATGTCCGGCGGTTCCATAGGGCGCGCCCTGACCCTGTCGCGCAGCGGCGGACTGGAGCTGTACCAGGAGATGATCGCGCTGTTGGACAGCTTGCCCAAGCTCGATATCCCCAAGGTTTACGGCTTCAGCGATAAGCTGGCGCGGGACGCGACAGGCGAAAGCTTCCGCACCGGCGGGGACTTGCTCTGCGGCTGGTTGGCCGAGCTGGTGCGCGCCGGCGGGACGGGCGCCACGCAGCCGGAGGTGGTTCCAGGAGAAACCGCGCTTCGCCAGCGTTTGCTGGCGGGCGGCGCCCTTGCGCAGTGGCTGACGCTGTGGGAAAACCTCTCCCGCCTGTTCGGCCGGGCGGAGCGCGCCAATCTCGACCGGCGGCAGGTTGTCGTCAGTGCCTTTCTCGAGATCGAGGCGTTGATGGCCTAGCCTGCGGCCCTGTAAGGCCGGCATGCGGGCTAAACAAAAATCTCTGGCGAGGAGCGGATCAGGATGCCGGGCGAAAACGCGCGCTACTACATCACGACGCCGATCTACTACGTGAACGACGTCCCCCACATCGGCCATGCCTACTCGACGCTGGCCTGCGACGTGGCGGCGCGCTTCATGCGGCTCGACGGGCTCGACGTGATGTTCCTGACCGGAACCGACGAGCATGGCCAGAAGGTCGCCAAGGCGGCCGAGAAGGCGGGCATCGCGCCCCAGGCCTTCACCGACAAGGTCAGCCAGAACTTCCGCGACCTGGCGGCGCATATGAACTACTCCAACGACCAGTTCATCCGCACCACGGAGCCGCGCCACATCGCGTCCTGTCAGGCCCTGTGGAAGAAGATGCAGGCTGCCGGCGACATCTATCTGGATACCTATTCCGGCTGGTACGCGGTGCGCGACGAGGCCTTCTACGACGAAAAGGAGCTGACCAAGAACGCCGAGGGCAAGATGGTCGCGCCTTCCGGCGCCGAGTGCGAATGGGTCGAGGAGGAATCCTACTTCTTCAGGCTTTCGGCCTGGCAGGACCGTCTGCTCGAACTCTACGAGAAGAATCCGGATTTCATCGGCCCGGACACCCGTCGCAACGAGGTGATCTCCTTCGTCAAGGGCGGCCTGCGCGATCTCTCGGTCAGCCGCACCACCTTCGACTGGGGCGTGCCAGTTCCCGGCGACGACAAGCACATCATGTACGTCTGGATCGACGCCCTGACCAACTACATCACGGGGGTCGGTTATCCGGACGAGGAAAGCTCCGATTTTTCAAAGTTCTGGCCTGCAGACGTTCACATGGTGGGCAAGGATATTCTGCGGTTTCACGCGGTCTATTGGCCGGCCTTCCTGATGTCCGCCGGCGTGCCCGTGCCGAAGCGGATCTACGCCCACGGCTGGCTGCTCAACAAGGGCGAAAAGATGTCGAAGTCGCTCGGCAACGTGCTGCGCGGCGAGGACCTGACGGCGCGCTACGGGCTCGATCCCGTGCGTTACTACCTGCTGCGCGAGGTCCCGTTCGGCCAGGATGGCTACATCAGCCATGAAACCATGGTTGGGCGGATCAACAGCGATCTGGCCAACGACTTCGGCAATCTGGCGCAGCGTGTGCTTTCGATGATCCACAAGAACTGCGCCCAGCAGGTGCCGCAGCCCGGCGCCTTCACCGCCGCGGACGAGGCTCTGCTGAAACGCGCGCGCGAGCTACGTGCGGACCTGCGCGACTTTGTCCGGACACAGGCCTTCCACAAAGGCTTGGAGCGGACCTGGGCGGTGATCGGCGATGCCAACCGCTATGTCGACGAGCAGGCGCCCTGGACCCTGCGCAAGGAAGATCCACCGCGCATGGCGACGGTGCTCTATGTCCTGGCGGAGGTGATCCGTCACCTGGCGATCCTCACCCAGCCGGTCATGCCGGATAGCATGGCGAAACTGCTCGATCAGCTCGCCGTGCCGGAAACACAGCGTAACTTCAAGGATTTGGAGACGCCTCTTAAAGCAGGCATGGCGCTGCCGAAGCCCGAGGGCGTGTTTCCGCGCTACCTCGAGGACGAGCAGAAAACGGCCTGAACATGCTGATCGATAGCCATTGCCATCTCGACTATCTGGCGCGCGACAACGACCTTGAGGAGGTCGTCGCGCGGGCGCGGCGCGCCGGTGTCGGCCACATGGTCACGATCTGCACTAAGCTTTCCGAATTCGCGATCGTGCAGGACATCGCCAGGCGCTTCCCAGACGTGGACTGTTCGGCCGGCGTGCATCCGCACGAGGCGGGGGAGGAGGGGCAGGACTCCCCCGAGCGACTGCTCGCGCTTGCCGCGTTGCCCGAGGTCGTGGGCATCGGCGAGACCGGCCTCGATTATTACTACGAGCACAGCCCGCGCGAAGCGCAGCAGCGTTCCTTTCGCGCCCATATCGCGGCGGCGCGGGAAAGCCGCTTGCCCTTGATCGTCCACGCCCGCGACGCCGACGCGGATACGGTGTCGATCCTGAAGCAGGAGTACGCCCAGGGCGCCTTTCCCGGCGTGATTCATTGTTTTACCGCGGGGCCGGCCCTGGCCGAGGCCGCTCTGGAGCTTGACTTCTACATTTCTCTGGCCGGCATCGTGACCTTCAAGAACGCAGACTCCCTGCGCGATACCGTCCGCCGGATCCCCCTGGAGCGGCTGCTGGTGGAGACGGATTCACCCTATCTGGCCCCGGTACCGCAGCGTGGAAAGCCGAACGAACCGGCTTTCGTGGTGCATACCGCCGCCCATCTGGCCGAGCTCTTCGGGGTGCCGGCTGAGGAACTGGCGGCGGCGACGACGGCGAATTTCCGCAGGCTGTTCTGGAAGGCGGCGGTGGAGGAAGCGGCGTGAAGGTGACCGTCCTCGGTTCCGGCGGCTCGGGCGGCGTGCCGCTGCCAGGGGCGCAGCCCGGCGGTTATTGGGGCAACGCCAATCCGGAGAACCCGAAGAACCGGCGGATGCGGGTCTCCGTCCTGGTCGAAACGGCCGGCAAGGCGCTGCTGATCGACACCGCTCCGGATTTCCGCGCCCAGGCGCTGCGCTTCGGTATCGGGCGATTGGATGCGGTGCTGTTTACCCATGCGCACGCCGATCACACCCATGGCCTGGACGATCTTCGCGCCTTGTCCTATAGCCAGAAGGGGCCGATCCCCGCCTATATGTCGGCGGAAACGCGCGTCGCCCTGACCCAGCGTTTCGACTACGCCTTCTCCTCGAGCCATACCAATGAGCGGCTCTATCCAGCGATCATGGAGGATCACGCCTTCGAGGATCGCTTTTCAGCGGCCGGCGTGCCGGTGACCGCCTTTCCCCAGAACCATGGAAACGCCATAAGCTGGGGCTTTAGGATTGGCGACTTCGGCTATTCCACCGACGCGGTGAGCCTCGACGAAAACGCCTTCGAAAAGCTCGCGGGGGTGAAGCTGTGGATCGTCGACTGCCTGCGCGAGGAGCCGCATCCGACGCACTCGCACTTTTCCCAAACCCTGGAGTGGATCGAGCGCCTGGGGCCGGAGCGGGCGGTTCTGACCCACCTCAACCACTCGGTCGACTACGACGATCTCGCGGGCAAGTGCCCGCCGGGCGTGGAGCCGGGATACGACGGCCTGACGATCGAACTGCCCTAAAGGGGGCTACTCCGGCCTAATCCCCTTGAGCCTGCTGCAGGCCCTCGTCGAACCAGAAGGTATCGGGGCGGTACACGCCGAACTGGGCGCCGGGCTCCCAGTTGAAGACCGTTTCCTCGGGCACGTTGCGCAGCGTGCTGCGCACCACCACCGGCTGCGGCACCTGCGCCACCAGCCCGATGGTGAAGACCTGTTCGGCGTGGATATCGAGGATGCGCTGCCAGATTTCCGTGCGTTCCTGCCGGTTCTTGGCATGGGACCAGTCGTTGTACAGCGCCATCAGCTCTTCCGCCGCCGGGATATCCACCGGCTGGCCGGCGGCGCCCTGGGTTTCGTAGTACTGCCCCCACATTGGCCACTGGTAGCTGTGCTGCCGCACCGGCGTGTATTCGGCCGGGCTCATGTCCGGCGTAGGGATACCGTTCTCGTAGCCGTACCACATCGCCATCAGGGTATCCCCGGAGAAGATCCTGTTGCGCAGAACTTCGCGCTGCGACGGCTTGGTGTAGAGCTTGATGCCGGCCTGCAGCCAGGAATCGGCGATCAACTCGAGGACGTCGGATTCCTCGGTATTCTCGCCGGCCGTCTCGACGATCATTTTTAACGGCTCGCCGTTGGGCAGGATGCGGATGCCCTGGCTGTCGCGCTCGCTCAGGCCGATTTCATCGAGCAGGGCATTGGCCTGCGCCAGGTCGAAGTCGGCGTAGGCCGAGAAATCCTGCTCTTCGAAGAGCGGACTGTCCGGCAGCACCACCTGATTGCCCTCGAGGCCGAGCCCGAAGTAGATCACCTGATTGATCTCATGGCGGTCGATGGCCAGGGAGAGCGCGCGGCGGAAGCGCACGTCGCGCAGCAGTTCGCGCCACATCGGATCTGAGGCATTGAGGTTCGGGTAAAGCGCCAGCTGGGAGCCGCGCACCGTGCGCCACAGGCGGACGTCGTAGTTATAGAGGTCGTCGTTCTGCTTCAAAAAGGTGTAGTCGGCGAAGTTGATACCCCGGCCTTGCAGATCGCTCTCTCCCGAGCCGGTCTTAGCCGCGATCAGCGCGCCCGAGGAGACCTGCAGGATGAAGCGGTCGATATAGGGCAGCTGCTGCCCCGCGGCGTCGACCCGGTGGTAGTAGGGATTGCGTTCGGCGATGAAACGCTTGGCCGGGCCTTCGGTGATCAGGTGCCAAGGCTGCAGTACCGGCAGATCGATGTTGTCGAAGCGATAAAGGCGCCCCTTGCGCGTATGGATAACCGTCCAGTCGCGCACGCCTTCCTCCTCGGCCATCTCCTGAAGCTTTTCCACATCGCCGTACTTGGCGTGGAACTGCTTCATGTAGTGGGCCGGCAGGTAGATATAGAGCGGACTGGCGCTGGCCAGGGCAGGGAGGAAGAAGGGATTGGGCTTCTCCCAGGCGTAGCGCACCGTGGTTTCGTCGGGGAAGCTGACTTCTGGCGGCTGTCCGTCGACCAGCAGCTCCGGGGGAAGCCCGCCGGGCGAGAGCTCCCCGTCGTTGGCCTCGTCTTCCCACCAATAGCGGAAATCCTCCGAGGTGAAGGGCGCGCCGTCGGACCAGCGATGGCCCGGGCGCAGGTGGAACGTGAAGATCCGTCCCTCCTCGACCTCCAGCCGCTCGACAATGTCGGCGACGAACTCGAAGTCTTCGTTGTATCCGACCAGCCGGGCATAGCCATAGACGGCGAGCAGCCGGGTATCCTTGGCCCGGCCGATCAGGGTCACCAGATCGCCGCCAGGCTTGCCGGGCAGCTTGCCCTCGGCGGCCAGATCAATGACACGGGGCGCGGCGGGCAGCCGCTGCTCGACCGGATCGATCTCGCCGCGCGCCACGCGATCCTCCAGGAAAGCGCTTTCCTGGGGGCTTTCGGGCGCGGAGAGGGCATCGGCCCCATAGACCTCGACCTCCTGAGCCCAGGCGGGAGCGGCGCTGAGCGCTAGGATGGTGAGGCCGGCGAAACCAACGGCGCGCAGGGCGCTGAACCTATTCAATGAACTCGACATATGTCAGTCCCGATTGCGGTGAATATCGTGTAACGGCGGTCAGATCCGGCACCGGCAGGTAGCGGGAAATCAAGTCGCGCGCGCCCTGCGCGTGGGCCGGGTCGTATTTGTAAGAATAGCGCTTGCCATGGCGCACCCAGGTAAAGGTCTCGCCAGGCTCCAGGTCCGGATCCATCAGCATGGCCAGGCTCGGCAGCGGCTGGCCGCCGGTCGCATAGAGGTTGTGAGCGGGGAAGTTGTCATCGAAAAGGGCGCGGCGAAAACCCCGGTCGTAGGCCTGGCGCAGGCGCAGGGCGTGGTTGATGTGATCGTCGAAGAAGATCACGGCGCGCGCCGGGTCGAAATCGGGCAGGGGGGAGTCCATCCAGTCGCCCTCGACGTAGACGATATCCCCGGCGCGGTGGGCGAGCTGTCCGTGGTCCACGTCATGGGTTTGGATTCTGGTATCTGGGCAGGCCTGGCGGAACAGCCAGGAGGAGTTGCCCCGGTAGGTACCGCTTTCCAGGATGAAGTCCGGCGCGAGCGCTTTCATGGTCACGAAGAGAGACAGCGAATCGTTGAAAAGGCTTCCGCCTTTATTGTTTAGAATCGGTTTCTTCGCGTAAAGCTCGAAGAACTCGGCGACGCTGACGCGAAGTTCGCCCTCGGCGTCCCGGCGCAGGATTTCGGACAGTGTCGGCGTCAAGGACCACACAATGGCGTCTTGCAGACGCGCCAGCTGCTTCGGGCTGGTCATGTAGCAGCGGTCCTCGCGCGGCGGCAGCGGCCGCGCGTTCTCGGCCGCGTCCTTGCCGCGCGCGGGATCCTCGCCAGCAGCAGGCGGCGCCACGGTTACGAGACTGTGCAGGCTGGTATCGGCGGGCATTGGGATGCGGTGTTTCTCTGCTACTCTGCGCTGGAGGCAAGGTACAGGGCGGCACTTGCTTCGGCTAGAAGGAATACTCGTGGCTGCCTCTGCCCGTCGGCTTGAAGTAGATAAACAATATTTACCATAATATACATTATGCGCATATCGGATTGACCCAGGGGATAGAGTGTGTGGCGCGATGCCGTGGTTTCCGCCGGCTCTCTCAAGCGTTATGCTCCGCGCCGTCATGACCGAAGTGAAGCCACCCCTATCGCAGCGCAACTGCAGCATCGACCGCCTGCGAGCGATCATGGCGCGCTTGCGCGACCCGGACAGCGGCTGTCCCTGGGATGTTCGGCAGACTTTCGCGAGCATCGCGCCCTACACCATCGAGGAAGCCTACGAAGTGGCCGCCGCCATCGAGGATGGCGACATGGACGAACTGAAGGACGAACTGGGCGATCTTTTGCTGCAGGTCGTCTTTCACGCGCGCATGGCCGAGGAATCCGGGGTTTTCGGCTTCGATGACGTGGCCGATGCGATCTCGGACAAGATGATCCGCCGCCACCCGCATGTCTTTGGCACCGGCGACGCCAGCACCGCCGAGGCGGTCAAGGTCACCTGGGAAGATATCAAGGCCGAGGAACGCGCGGATAAATCGGATAAGGCCGTGAGCTCCGCGCTCGATGGCGTCAGTACCGGGCTACCGGCGCTGCTGCGCGCCATGAAACTGCAGAAACGCGCCGCGCGGGTCGGTTTCGACTGGCCGGAAACGGCGCAGGTCTTTCTCAAGATCGAGGAAGAAATCTCTGAGCTAAAAGAAGAAATTGATGGCGGCGCGGCTCACGACAGACTTGAAGATGAGCTCGGCGACCTGTTTTTCGTTCTGGTCAATCTGGCCAGGCATCTGGAGGTCGACCCCGAAACCGCGCTACGCCGTTGCAATCGTAAGTTCGAACGCCGCTTCCGTTCGCTGGAACGCGGATTGACCGATACCGGACAAAGCCTGACGGAATCCAGCCTCGAGGAGATGGAAGCCGGCTGGCAGGCAGCCAAGCAGGAGGAGAAAGCATGAGCATCACCGCGACGGACCCCAAATCCCTCACCGTCTTCATTACCGGCGCAACCTCCGGGTTCGGCGCCGCGGCCGCCAAGCGCTTTGTCGAGGCCGGCGCCAAGGTGGTCATCACCGGCCGCCGCCAGGACCGCCTGGACGCCCTGCAGCGCGAACTCGGCGCGCAGGCCCATGCTGCGGCGCTCGACGTGCAGGACAAGGATTCCGTGCAGGCCGCGATCGATGGCCTGCCCGAGGGTTTCCGTGGCATCAACGTGCTGGTCAACAATGCCGGCTTGGCGCTCGGCCTGGAGTCCGCCCAGGAGGCCAAGATCGAGGATTGGGAAACCATGGTGCAGACCAATATCACCGGTCTGCTCTACTGTACCCGCGCGCTGCTGCCGCTGATGTGCGAACGCGACGAGGGCCACGTCATCAACCTGGGCTCCGTCGCCGGCAGCTATCCCTACCCCGGCGGCAATGTCTACGGCGCGACCAAGGCTTTCGTGACGCAGTTTTCCCTGAATCTGCGCGCCGATCTGATCGGCCATAACGTGCGGGTGACCTCCCTGGAGCCGGGCATGGCGGAAACCGAGTTCTCCGAGGTCCGCTTCAAGGGCGACAGCGGCAAGGCCGCGGGTGTCTATGCGAATATCCAGGCGATGACCCCCGACGACATCGCAGAGACGATCTTTTGGATCGCTACCCTGCCCCGTCATGTCAACGTCAACCGGATCGAAATGATGCCGGTGATGCAGGCCTTCAATCCCTTTAACTTCCATCGCGACGCTTAAAAACGTCGCATAGCGGAGGCTGAGCTTCGAATTCTGGCAAGTGCGGGGCGCCTGAACCGCGTCAGCTAGACGCATGAAAATCGAATCCGCCCCCGCCGCCGTCCTGGCCTGGAATCGCGGCCTCACCTTCGAACAACTGCCGGGAGCGGTTGTCGCACAAGCCAAACGTTGCCTGCTGGATCTCATCGCGGTCGCCGCGGCGGGCAGCGGCGGTCCGGTGGCCGCGATCACCGCGCAGCTGGCCCGGGCGCAGATGACCGCCGGTCAGGGCGCGCCGAGCGCCAGGATTCTGTTCGATGGGGCTCGGGTCGCACCCGCGGGCGCGGCCTATGCGGGAGCCGCGGCGATCGACTCCTTCGATGCCCACGATGGCCACGCCCTGACCAAGGGGCATGCCGGCGTCGCCGTGCTGCCCGCGGTGCTGGCCTACGCGGACAGCGGCGCAGGCCGCACGGCGGGCCGCGAACTGCTGACCTCCCTGGTCATCGGCTACGAAATCGCCACCCGCGCCGGGATCGCCCTGCACGCGACGGCGCCCGACTATCATACCTCCGGGGCCTGGAACGCCCTGGCCTGCGCGGCCCTGGGCGCGCGCGCGCTCGATTTGGGCGACGCGCAAGCCTGGCATGCCCTGGGTATCGCCGAGTATCACGGCCCGCGCAGCCAGATGATGCGCTGTATCGACCACCCGACCATGGTCAAGGACGGTTCCGGCTGGGGCGCCCATGCCGGGGTTTCTGCGGCTTATCTAGCGCAGGCCGGCTTTACCGGCGCTCCTGCCCTGACCTTGCTGCAGGCGGAGGTGTCCGAGATCTGGTCCGATCTGGGCCAGCGCTGGCGGATCCTGGAGCAGTACTTCAAGCCCTACCCGGTCTGCCGCTGGGCGCAGCCGGCGGTGGAGGCGGCCTTGACCCTGATGCGCGGCGAAGAACAACTGGCCGCGGACGCGATCGACCGCATCGAGATCGTCAGCTTTCATGAGGCGGTGCGCCTGGCGACCCGCCGTCCCGGCTCCTCGGACGAGGCGCAGTACAGCTTGCCCTATCCCGTTGCCGCCGCCGTGGTGCGCGGGAAACTCGGCGGCGCGGAGCTTGGCGCCGAAGCCCTCGGCGATCCTGAGATTCTGCGGCTTAGCGAAGGCATGCTCCTGAAGGAATCGGAGGAGCATAACGCCCGTTTCCCGGCGGAACGTTGGGCCGAGGCGGTATTCCATCTCAAGGACGGCCGCAAGATCGCCTCTCCGCCCTGTACCACCCGGGGCGACCCGGCCACCCCCTTCAGCGAGGAAGAGCTGTTGGAAAAGTACCTGGAACTGACGGCTCCGGTCCTGGGTGAGGCGCGTACTCAAGCCATTGCCGAGGCCGTCGCGGAACTGGAGCAGGCGCAAAGCCTCGCGCCGCTGCTGGAACTGCTGCTGTCCGCGCCCGACCAAAGGCTCCGGGCGAGCGCCTAATCCGGGCGCAGGTCCTCATCTTCCAGCAGTTCCCGATGCAGGGCCTCCCAGCCCGCTTTGCTGGGCGCCAGCAATAGCCCCTTGGCATCGCCGCTGCGCGGGCCATAGGGGCGTCCATCGAGCAGCCTTCCATAGCCGCCGGCTTCGGCGTGGATCAGCGAGCCGGGCACGTGATCCCAGGGCTTGGTCTTGGTGAACAGCGAAAAATGAATCTCGCCGCTGGCCAGGCGAATGTATTCCAGCCCCGCGCAGCGCAGGGAGCGCACGGCCCCTACCCGTTCCCGGCGGCTTTGGATACGCTGCCCCAGGGACTTGTCCCCGAAGACGCCGGCGTTGAGCGTGCCGCGCATCGCCAAGGGCTTACCCGCCGTGGCCACCCGCAGGCGGTTTCCGGCAAGCCGCGCGCCGCCGCCGCGCTCGGCAACCGCGGTCTGGCCGCCAACCGGCCGGTGAATCCAGCCGGCGAGGATCTCGCTGCCGCGCGTCAAGCCAACCATCATCGCGAAGTCGTCGACGCCGCGGGAAAAATTGCCGGTGCCATCGACGGGATCGATGATCCAGACCAGCGCGCTATCTTGCGCCAGGTTCTCAATGACATCGGGATCGGCTTCCACCGCTTCCTCGCCGACCACCAGAGCCCCGGGACTCAAGTCGCCGAGGCGTTTGGCAAGCAAGGTCTCGGCCTCGAGATCGGCGATGGTCACCAGATCTCCGGCCGCTTTCTCCTGGATTTCGTGGGCCGCCAGCGCCTGAAAGCGCGGCAGCACGACTTCCTGCCCGACTTCGGCGATGATCTCGGTAACCCTGTCGATATCGGGGATCATGGTCATCCTGGACTAGTGCTGTAAGCCGGTTATAGGGGCAAAAGGAAAGGGCCGCGAGTCTCCCCGCGGCCCTTTGCCGGAAAAAGGCTGGTGACCGGGGTTAGAAACCCATGCCGCCCATACCGCCCATGCCGCCCATTCCACCCATGTCGGGCGCGGCCGGCGCAGAGTCTTTCGGCTCTGGCTTATCGGCGATCATGGCTTCCGTGGTGATCAGCAGGCCGGCGATCGAAGCCGCGTCCTGCAGAGCCGCACGCACAACCTTGGTCGGATCGATGATGCCGGCCTTCACCAGATTGGTGAACTTGCCGTTCTGGGCATCGTAGCCGTAGTCCTTTTCCTTGGACTCCAGCAGCTTGCCGACGATCACGGCGCCATCGGCACCGGCGTTCTCGACAATCAGACGGGCCGGCCACTGAATCGCCTTGCGGACGATGGAGATGCCAACGTTCTGATCTTCGTTTGCGCCCTCGAGCTTATCCAGGGCCTTGATGGCACCAAGCAGAGCGGTGCCACCACCGGGAACGATGCCTTCCTCGACCGCGGCGCGGGTCGCGTGCATCGCGTCGTCGACACGATCCTTGCGTTCCTTCACCTCGATCTCGGTGGCGCCGCCGACGCGGATCACCGCGACGCCGCCAGCCAGCTTGGCCAAACGCTCCTGCAGCTTCTCCCGGTCGTAGTCCGAGGTGGTTTCCTCGGCCTGACGGCGGATCTGCGTGCAGCGGCTCTCGATGTCCTTCTTCTTGCCGGCGCCATCGACGATGGTGGTCTCGTCCTTGGTGATGCCGACCCGCTTGGCGGTGCCCAGCATGTCGACGGTCACGGACTCCAGCTTGATGCCGAGGTCCTCGGAGATCACCTGACCGCCGGTGAGGATCGCGATGTCCTCGAGCATGGCCTTGCGGCGATCGCCGAAGCCAGGCGCCTTGACGGCGGCAATCTTAAGACCGCCGCGCAGCTTGTTGACCACCAGGGTCGCCAGGGCCTCGCCCTCGACATCCTCGGCGATGATCAGCAGCGGACGCCCGGACTGCACGACGCTTTCGAGCAGCGGCAGGATCGGCTGCAGGCCGGACAGCTTTTTCTCGTGAAGCAGGATGTAGGGGTTATCCAGCTCGCAGGTCATCTTGTCGCCGTTGGTGATGAAGTACGGAGACAGATAGCCGCGGTCGAACTGCATGCCCTCGACGACGTCGAGTTCGGTGTGAAGCGACTTGGCCTCTTCCACCGTGATCACGCCCTCGTTGCCGACCTTTTGCATGGCCTTGGCGATCATCTCGCCGACCTCGCGGTCGCCGTTCGCCGAGATCGTCCCGACCTGGGAAATCTCGTCGGGCGAAGAGATCTTCTTGGACCGCTTCTGAATGGCTTCGACGGCCTTCTCGACGGCCAAATCGATGCCGCGCTTGAGGTCCATCGGGTTCATGCCGGCGGCGACGGCCTTGCAGCCCTCGCGCACGATGGCCTGAGCCAGAACCGTGGCAGTGGTGGTGCCGTCACCGGCAAGATCGTTGGTCCTGCTGGCGACTTCGCGCACCATCTGCGCGCCCATGTTCTCGAACTTATCGGACAGTTCGATTTCCTTGGCGACGGTCACGCCATCCTTGGTGCTGCGCGGTGAGCCAAAGGACTTGTCGAGCACTACGTTGCGGCCCTTCGGGCCCAGCGTCACCTTGACCGCGTCGGCCAGGATGTCGACGCCGCGAAGCATGCGAGCGCGCGCATCTCCTGAGAACTTAATGTCTTTAGCTGACATTCGGTCGTACCTCCGTTTATTCCAAAATGCCCATGATGTCGGACTCGCGCATGATCAGAAGGTCTTTGCCTCCGACCGATACCTCGGTGCCCGACCACTTGCCGTAGAGCACGGTGTTGCCCTTTTTGACGTCAAGCGGGGTGACTTTGCCGTCCTCGCCACGGGCGCCCGGCCCGGCAGCGATGACTTTGCCCTGCATCGGCTTTTCCTTCGCCGCGTCAGGGATGATAATGCCGCCGGAGGTCTTTTCTTCAGCCTCCAGGGGCTGAACAACCACGCGGTCGTGAAGCGGCCTGAAATTCATGTAGTCCTCTCCCTCTCTAGAAAAGGGTTTGTTGGGTAAGAATAAACCGGCAGCTCGCGGAGCGCCGGCTGTTAGCACTGTCATCTGTAGAGTGCTAAGGGGTTAAGTAAGGACCGCTCCAGGCCCTGTCAACCGCCCTGCCCGTTTAGTTTACGGAAAGCTGCACCCCTGGGCGCCTGGCCAAACGCTCCAGGTTGCGCGGATCGAGGCTGACGCGAAGATGCGCGTGACGCTCGTCATCGCTGCGCTGCTTGACCTGGCCGTGCTCATAGAGCCAGGCGATGGTGGCGCCGTCGCTCAGATCGATATCGAGCTCAACTTCGCGATTGCGGCGGGAAAGATTGCCCTCGATCGCGTCGGTCAAATCCTTCAGCCCGGTCCCCTCGACCGCCGAAACGGCGATCTGGCCCGTTTGACCCGTGGCTTGCCGCAGCACCCGCTCCCGCTCTTCCGGCGAAAGCAGGTCGATCTTGTTCCAAACCTCGATCAGATTGGTTTTCCCGCTCTGCGGGTCGATTCCCAGATCCAGGAGCACGGTCTCGACATCCTGCTTCTGGGCCTGGGTTTCCTCATGGGCAATATCGCGCACATGCAAAATGAGATCGGCTTCCAGGACTTCTTCCAAGGTGGCCCGGAAGGCGGCGACGAGATGTGTCGGCAGGTTGGAGATGAATCCGACGGTATCGGAGAGGATGATGTCCTGGCCGCTGGGCAGGGTGAGCCGCCGCATGGTCGGGTCCAAGGTCGCAAAAAGCAGGTCCTTGGCGAAGACCGCGGAATGCGTCAGACGGTTGAACAGCGTCGATTTGCCGGCGTTGGTGTAACCAACCAGGGCAACCACGGGAAAAGGCACGCGCTGCCGGGCATCGCGATGCAGGCCGCGGGTGCGCGCGACCTGCTTGAGGTCGCCCTTGATGCGCACGATGCGCTCGTCGATCAGGCGGCGATCCAGTTCGATCTGGCGCTCGCCCGGTCCGCCCATGAAACCGGCGCCGCCGCGCTGGCGCTCCAGATGCGTCCAGGAGCGCACCAGCCGGGATCGCTGATAGTTGAGCGCGGCCAGTTCGACCTGTAGCCGCCCCTCGTGGGTTTGCGCGCGCGCGCCGAAGATCTCCAGGATCAGGCCGGTCCGGTCGATGACCTTGCAGTCCCAGGCTTTTTCCAGGTTGCGCTGCTGCACCGGGCTGAGATCGCTATCGACAACGGCGATGTCGATCTCCTCGGCCTTGACGACTTCGGCGATGCGCTCGACCACGCCGCCGCCGAACAGTGTCGCCGCCTTCGGTTTGGTCAGGCGCACGGCTTCCTGCCAGCGCACCTCCAGGTCGATAGCCCTGGCCAAACCCACGGCTTCCTCCAGGCGCGATTCCACGGCTCTTGCCGAGGCTTCGCGCAGCAGATCGGGATGAATCACCACGGCCCGCCAAACCTCGGGTCCGGTGTATTCGTAGCCGCCGCTGCCCTTGCGGGCTTTACCGGCGGGCGTTTCTGGATCTTTGGAGAAGTTGCTCAAACGTGCCTGATCTTAGTTCGCCGCAACCGTTTCGGCTTCGCTCTCGCCTTCGGCTTCCTTGTCGCCGCCAGACGGCTCGAAGAGCTGGAGCGGATGCGCCGGCATCACGGTCGAAATCGCGTGCTTGTAGACAAGCTGCGAATGCGCGTCTCGCCGCAGCAGCACGCAGAAGTTATCGAACCACGTGACAATGCCCTGCAGCTTTACGCCGTTCACGAGGAACACCGTGACGGGGACTTTGTTCTTGCGGATGTTGTTGAGAAAGACGTCCTGAACGTTTTGTGATTTTTCGCCGGCCATACGTTGGTCCCCCATTTTTCCTTCCTTATTGTCTCCGGACGTCATCTCGAGCGTGCTCGATCGTCCGGGTGGGCTTAAGGCGTAGGTATAGCATGAGAGATAGGCATGCCATAGGCCGACCTCAAGGCGTAGCTGAGAGAGATGCTGGTCAGCGCTGCAATTTTTCTGTGACGAGAGCGCCAAGCTCCTCGCAGGCGGCGAGAAAGACCTGCGGTTCGTGCCCCGCGAACTCGCCCTGCTGCGGCGGGTTCGGCCGCAGCAGAATGCGGCTGCAACCGGCTTGCTCGGCACAGCGCATATCGATGTCGGTGTCGCCGACGAACCAGATATCCCTGCCTGGTTGCAAACCCTGTCCGGCCAGAGCCAGCTTGACGGGTTCGGCGGAGGGCTTGTCGGCGATGGCGTCGTTGGCACCGACCAGGCCCTGGAAATGCCGGTCCCATCCGAGATGCGCCGCTTCCTTGCGCAGCAGCCGGCCAACCTTGTTGCTGACCACCCCGAGCATCAGATCCTGCTCCGCGAGGCCGCTCAGCAATTCGGCCGCGCCGGGCAGCGGACAGAGCTTGGCGAGGTGATCCCTTTCATAGGTCGCGAAGAAGACTTTCGTCGCCTCCTCGGCGCCCGCGCCGAAGATCGCGGGAAAGGCATCGCGCGCGGACGCGCGGACTTTCTGGCGCACTTCCTCGAGCGTCCAGGGGGTCTTTCCCATGTGCTCAAAGGTGACGCCGAGCGCATGGTGAATCGTGCGCCAGGTATCGACCAGGGTGTTGTCCCAATCGAAGAGGATTGCGCGCGGTCGGGGAAGCTCGGGTTCAGACATGCGCGGGCACGCCAGCGCCGTCGACGATCAGCTCCTTATACTTGCCGCGCAGATCGAGGGAAAACTCCCCGGCCTGGCCATTGCCGATGACGGTGTCGTCGATCTTGGTAACCGGCATGACGAAGTTCGAGCTGGAGGTGATGAAGGCTTCCTTCGCCTGCAGGGCTTCGGCCACGGTGAAAGCGCGTTCCTCGTACTCCAGGCCATGCGCGCGCGCGGTGCGCAGCAGGGACATGCGGGTGATGCCGTTGAGGATGTCGTCGGTCGCCGGGCGGGTGACGATCTTGTTGTCCTTGGTGATGATCCAGGCGTTGGTCGAGGTGCCCTCGGTCACCTGCCCGTTCTCATCGACCATCCAGGCCTCCGCCGCGCCTTGCTCGTAGGCCTGCTGCTTGCCCAGGCAGTTGGGCAGCAGCGAGATGGATTTGATATCGCGGCGCTTCCAGCGGATGTCCGGAATCGTGATCACGGAGATGCCCTTGTCCAGGGCCGCCTCGGCGGTCGGCTTCATCTGCCGCGCCGTCATCACCAGGGAGGGTTCCACGGCCTTGGGGAACTTGTGATCGCGCGGCGCCACGCCCCGCGTCGCCTGGATGTAGACGAAGCCGTTGGTCAGATGATTGCGCCGGATGATCTGCTGGGTGATCAGCTTGATCGCCGCGCGGCTGACCGGCATGGCGATGCGCAGCTCGCGCAGCGAGCGCTCCAGGCGATCGAGATGCAGGTCTTCGTCGATCAGCCGGCCTGCGCTGACCGGGGTCACTTCGTAGACACCGTCGGAAAACTGATAGCCGCGATCCTCGATATGCACTGCGGCCTGGCCGTGCGGGAGATAGCGTCCGTTGACATAGGCGATGCGCGGCATGGCGGCTCCTAAAAGAACTCCAGTTTAACCGAGAAGAGCTTCTCGACTTTTTTGCTCGATCCGGTCGCGGCGAAGAGAATTACCAGATCGCCGGCACGGATGATGGTGTCTCCGCGCGGAATGATGACCTGCTGATCGCGGACCAGCGCCCCGATCATTACCCCCTCGGGTACCGGCGCGTCGCGCAGCGGCACCCCGACCAGCCCCGAGGTCTCCAGCGCCTCGGCCTCGATCACCTCGCCGATGTCCTCGGCCAGGGAGTGCACCGAACGGATCCGGCCCCTGCGGACATGCTGCAGGATGGTGGAGACGGTGATGGCCCGCGGGCTGACCACGGTGTCGATGCCCAGTTCGTTCATCAGCGCGTTGTACGAGTTGCTGTTGACCAGGGTTACGGCGCGCTTGCACCCGTAGCGCTTCGCCAGCAGCGAGGCCATGATGTTGACCTCGTCGTCGTTGGATACCGCCACCACGGTGTCGGTTACACCGACGTTCGCCTCGGTCAGAATATCGACATCCAAGGCATCGCCGTGGATGACGACGGAACGCTCGAGCGTTTGCGCGACGAACTCGGCGCGGGCCTTGCCGACTTCGATGACCTTGAGGTTCACGTGATGGCGGCGCGCTTCCAGCGTCTGGGCGAGACTCAGTCCGATATTGCCGCCGCCGATCAGGATGACGCGCCGCGCCTCCTTCTCCTCGTAGCCGAAGGAGGCCATCGCGCGCTCGAGATGCGAGGTCTCGCAGACGAAGTAAACGTCGTCGCCCGGACGCAGCTCTTCGTTGCCGTTCGGCGCCATGCCTTCGCCGTTCCGCTTGATACCGCAGATCAGCAAGTGCAGATCCGGGAAGAGCTCCGTGAGCTGCCTGAGCGGCGTGTTGATCAGCGGCGTTTCCTCGGTGATATGCACACCGATCAGGCTGATCTTCCCGTCGGCCAGGGTAATGGCGTCGAAAGCGCCAGGAATCTCCAGCCGCCGGCTGATCGCCTTGGCAACCTCCAGCTCCGGGGAGATGATGACGTCGATCGGCAGATGATCGCGGCTGAAGAGATCCGACCACAGCGGGTCGAGGTAGCTCTGGTTGCGGATCCGCGCGATCTTGGTCGGCACCTCGAACAGCGAATGGCAGACTTGGCAGGCCACCATGTTGACCTCGTCGGCGTAGGTCACGGCGATGACCATGTCGGCATCGCGCGCGCCCGCCTGTTCGAGGATGCTCGGGTGCGAGGCAAAACCGATGACGCCGCCGACATCGAGGGAATCCGTGATCTTTTGAATCAGCAGCGGATTCTGATCGATGACTGTCACGTCGGCTTCTTCGCTGGCGAGATAGCGCGAGATGTTGAAGCCGACCTGCCCGGCACCGCAGACAATAACTTTCACGCCGAAAGCACCTTATTCAGCCAAGCCGAAACGCAGCAGACCCTAGCGGTCGCCATAACTCACTCCTAGCGATTTTAGCTTGCGGTGGAGGGCCGAGCGCTCCATGCCGACGAAGTCCGCGGTCTTGGAGACATTGCCGCCGAAGCGCGAGATCTGCGCCTCCAGGTAGCGGCGCTCGAACACCAGGCGGGCTTCGCGCAGGCGCAAGGCCATGATTTCCTCGTCGCCGTTGCCCAGGGTGCGCACCGAGACCGAGCTGATTTCCGAAGGCAGATGCTCGGCGCGGATCGGCTCGCCTTGTTCCCCCTGCCCCATGATCAGCAGCCAATCGACGATGTTGCGCAGCTGGCGGACATTGCCCGGCCACTCATAGGCCTGCAGCGCGGCGATGGCGTCTTCGCTGACGCTGCGCGGCGGGATGCCGGCGGCTTCCGACGACAGGGCCATGAAGTGCTCGACCAGTTCGGGAATATCGTCGCGCCGTTCCCGCAAGGCCGGAACCTCGATGGGAACGACGCTGAGGCGATAGAAGAGATCCTCGCGGAAAATACCCTGCTCGATCAAGCGGGCGAGATCGCGATTGGTGGAGGCGATGACGCGGACGTCGACCTGCACGCTGTGGTGACCGCCGACCCGGGTGAAGGTCTGCTCCTGCAGCACCCGCACGATCTTGCCCTGGGTTTCAAGGGGCATGTCCGCGACCTCGTCGAGCAGCAAGGTGCCATTGTCGGCGCGTTCGAAGGTCCCGATCACGGCAGCCTCTTCGCCGTCCCCGCCCTCTTCCGTTCCGAAGAGTTCGATCTCGAAGCGGTCCGGGTGCATGGTCGCGCAGTTGAGGACGACCAGGGGGCCGCTGGCGCGCCGGGATTGGGCGTGGAGCTGGCGCGCGGCGATTTCCTTGCCGGAGCCGGCCGGTCCGGTGATCAACACGCGGCTGCCGGTCGGCGCCACCTTGGTGATCGAATGGCGCACGCCGTTGGCACAGGCCGAGGTGCCGATAAACGCGCTCTCCTTGATACTGCGCAGACGCAGCTCCTCGTTTTCGCGCCGCAGTTCTGCGGCTTCGACGGCGCGGGCCACGGTCAGCAGCAGGTGATCCGACTTAAAGGGCTTCTCGATGAAGTCGTAGGCGCCGAGCTTGATCGCATTGACCGCGGTCTCGATATTGCCGTGGCCGGAAATCATGACCACCGGTATCGCCGGATACTCCGTCTTGAGCTGCTGCAGAATCTCCATCCCGTCGAGGGTCGAATTCTGCAGCCAGATATCCAGCACGACCAGGGAAGGACGGCGGGATTTCAGCGCCTCGAAAGCCGCGTCGCTGTTGCCGACGCCGCGGGTCGCGTAGCCTTCGTCTTCGAGGATCCCGCCGATCAGCGTGCGGATATCCGCTTCGTCATCGACGATGAGTATTTCCCGCGCCATGCGTCCTATGCTCCTGCCATCTCGCCCGGGGCCGGGAAGATCAGACGGACGATGGCGCCGCCGCCTTCGCGGTCTCCGAGCGCCAGATCGCCGCCGTGATCTTCCATGATTTTCTTCACGATCGCGAGCCCGAGCCCGGTCCCCCGCTCGCGCGTCGTGACATAGGGCTCGGTCAGGCGGTGACGTTCCGCCTTGGGTAAGCCTTTGCCGTTGTCCGATACCTCGGCCAGAATGTCGCCCTGCTCGCTATAGATGCGCAAGGTTACCTTTCCCGCCGGCGCCGCAGCGCCTTCGATTTCGTGGCGGCCCTCGATGGAATCGGCCGCGTTCTGCAGCAGATTGGTCAAGGCCCGCCCAACCTGAGCCTCGTCGCAGGACAAAATCATCGGCGTCTGGGGAAGTTCCAGAGCGTAGCTGATTTCGCCGCGCGCCTGCTGCTGCAGCTGGATCGCGTGCGTCGCGAGCTGCCGCAGATCCCGCTCCTCCATCTTGGGGGTCGGCATCCGCGCGAAGTTCGAGAATTCATCGACCATGGCGCGGATGTCGCCGACCTGGCGAATGATGGTATCGGTGCAGACCTCGAAAGCTTCGCGATCCTCGGTAATGCGCGGCAGGTATTTGCGGCGCAGCCGTTCGGCGGAAAGCTGAATCGGGGTGAGCGGATTTTTGATTTCGTGGGCGATGCGCCGCGCGACGTCCGCCCAGGCGGCTTTCCGCTGGGCCGAAATCAGCTCGGTGACGTCGTCGAAGGTCACGACGTAGCCGATGATCGCCGCCCCGCTCTTTTCCGCGGTCACTCGGACCAACAACATGGCCTGGGTGCCATCCTGCCGGGCCAAGCCGACTTGCTGTTGATGTACACGGAAAGGCCGCGCCCGCGCCGCATCGACAAGATCGGCCATCTCCGGCGCGACCTGCCCAATGTGCTGGCCGCGCAGCTTCTGCTCGCTGATCGACAGCAGGCCGCAGGCGGAACGGTTCGGCAAGGTGATCTTTCCGGCCTGATCGAGGCCGATAACACCCGCCGAAACCCCGCCGAGCACGGCCTGGATGAAGCGATGGCGTTCCTCGATCTGCTGATTGGCGGCCAGCAAGGCCGACTGCTGATGCTGCAGCTCCTCGGTCATCCGGTTGAAACTGCGCGACAGCGCGCCGAGCTCGTCGGAATCGTCCTGGACGTCCACCCGCGCTTCGAGGTTGCCCTTGCCGACCTGCTCGGCCGCCGTGATCAGGCTGCCGATCGGGCGCGTGAGCTGGGTCGCGAAAGCCAGGCCGACCCAGACCGCCGCGAAGAGCAGCAGCAGCGCCACCACGATAAAGACCAAGGCGAATGAGGTGATCATGCCCGAGCGCTGCTCCTCGATCGCCTCGTAAAGCTGAACGGCGTCCGCGGTGCGATCCATATGCGCGAGCACGCGCGGATCGATCAGGCGGCCGACATAGAGGAAGGCATTCGGCAAGGAGTCGAGCTTGACCAGGGCGCGCACCCGGTCTTCGGTCGGCGCGGTCAGGATCACGACCTCGCCCAGCTTGGCGCGCTCCAGGGCCCACTCGGGAACCCGTGGGTCGAAGTTCATCAGCAGCGAGAAGTCGGCCCTGGCCAGAATGCGCCCGCTATCGTCGAAGATGATCGCCTCGGTCAGGGCGCGCAGCGCCGCTTGCGTCGAGACGAATTGGTTGAAGCGTTGCGGATTGAACTGTAGCTGCCCGGCCTCGCGGTTCACGTCCTGCGCCATGGCGACGATGTCGGCGTTGATGGTGTTGCGGTGTTCCTCGAGATAGGCCTGGGCGACGACGAGGGATTCCTTGACCGCGGTGCTGACTCGTTCGTTGAACCAGCCCTGAAGGCCGAAGTCGAAGAGGATCACCGAGAAGGCCGCGACGACGATGGTGGGTATCACCGCGACGATTGCGAAGAGGCCGGTGATGCGTGCGTGCAGGCGGGCACCGGCGACGCCGCGCTTGCGCGCCACCCAGAACACCACCAGACGGCGCGCGACCAGGGCGCCGAGACCGAGCAACAGCACCAAGTCGAGATTCAGGAGCAGCAGGATGTACTTGGGTGTGCCGGCGCGCGGCAAATAGCCCGTCATCGCCGCGAAGGTGGCGCTACCGGAAAGAATCGCCGCGGCCAGCAGGGTCAGCGCCAAGCGCCGTTCTAGATGAACCCGTTGTGCCCAGCGGTAAAAACGCCGATAGGCGCTCTCTTCGCCGTTTCCTTGCGGCGTGCCATCAGCAGCGTCGCGAGCGCCGGGAAGGACCTCGTGGCCGGTCGTGGGTTCGGCTTGCGCTGACAACGGGTGACACTCTCGGTTTGATTAATTTATCGCAGTGTTGCGATTCGGCCACAGCTATTTATTGCCGCGTAAGAGGTCGATGTCTAGCTCGCGAATTTTCTTTCTGAGGGTATTCCGGTTGAGGCCGAGGAGTTTGGCCGCTTTTAGCTGATTGCCGCGGGTCGCGTTGAGCGACAGTTCGATCAGGGGCCGCTCGATTTCGTGCAGCACCCGGTCGTAAAGACCCGGCGCGGGCAGGCCGTCGTCGTGGGCGGCGAAATAGCTGCGCAGCTGCCGCTCGACGGCTTCCGCGAGAGAATCCGAGTCCGCCGCGGGCGACTCTGGCGCGGGAGTCGCGTCAGACAGTTCGGCCCGGATGACATCGGCGCCGATCACTTCCTGGCTATAGAGCGCCGTGAGGCGGCGCACCAGGTTCTCCAGCTCGCGCACATTGCCCGGCCAGCGATAGCCGCGCAGCAAGGCCATGGCCTCGGGTGAAACCGCCTTCGTCGGCAGGCCCTGCGTCTCGGCTTGGGAGAGGAAGTGGCGGACCAGCTCGGGGATATCCTCGGCACGCTCGCGCAGCGGCGGCAGGCGCAGGGGCACGACGTTCAGACGATAGAAGAGATCTTCCCGGAACAGACCCTGGCGCACCATTTGCCGGAGGTCGCGGTGAGTCGCGGCAATGGTGCGCACATCGGCGCGGATCGGCGTGCGGCCGCCGACCCTGGTGTACTCCCCTTCCTGCAGGACCCGCAGCAAGCGGGTCTGCGCTTCCAGCGGCATGTCGCCGATCTCGTCGAGGAAGAGCGTGCCTCCGGAAGCCTGCTCGAAGCGCCCTGCGTAGCGCTCCGCCGCACCGGTGAAGGCCCCCTTCTCATGGCCAAAGAGTTCGCTTTCGATCAGCTCCTTGGGAATCGCCGCCATGTTGAGGGCGATGAAGGGCGCGGCGCGGCGCTTGCCATAGTCGTGCAGGGCCTTGGCCACCAGCTCCTTTCCCGTGCCGGACTCGCCGAAGATGGTGACGGTCAGATCCGTAGCCATCAGGCGGGCCAGCACCCGGTAAATTTCCTGCATGGCCGGCGAGCGGCCGATCAGCGGCAGTTGCTCTCCCGGCTGCTCCTCGGCCCGTTCTGGCAGGCTGCCTTGTTCGGGATTGAGCGCCCGCGCCACTACCTGAATCAGCTCACGCAGATCGAAGGGTTTCGGCAGGTACTCGAAGGCGCCCCGCTCGGTCGCCTTGACGGCGGTCAGCAAGGTGTTCTGGGCCGACATGACGATGATGCGCAGCTGCGGGCGGAGCTTCTTGATCCGGGGTATCAAATCGAGGCCGCTTTCATCCGGCATCACCACATCGGTGATCACCAGGTCGCCGCCCCCGTCCTCGATCCAGCGCCACAGGCTCGCGGCATTGCCGGTCGTGCGCACGTCGTAACCCTCGCGGCCGAGCGCCTGCGCCAGCACCGTGCGTATGGCACGGTCATCGTCCGCGACGAGGATGGTCTCGCCACTCATGCCGTTCGATTCTGACTGGCGACGTCGAGATCCTTGGGAACGGTCGGCAGCATGAGACGAAAGACCGTGCGCTTGGGCTCGCTGTCGAATTCGACGATCCCGCCGTGGTCGCCGATGATCTTCGCCACCAGCGCCAAGCCGAGCCCCTTGCCCGAGGGCTTGGAGGTGACGAAGGGATCGAAGAGATGCGGCTTCAGGTCCTCGGGAATCCCTGGACCGCTATCGCGAATCGTGACCAGCAGAGGCAGGTCGACACGGCTATTGCTGGCCGGCAGCGCCATGCGCACGCCTTGCTGGAAGCGAGTGGAAATCTCGATCTCGCCTTCCTTGCCTCCGAGGGCTTCGGCGGCGTTCTTGATCAGATTCAACAGTGCCTGGATCAAGAGATCGCGGTTGCCGTAGACCGGCGGCAGGGAGGGATCGTAGGACTCGATGAAGCGCACACTCGGCCCGAACGCCGGTTGCGTCATCTTGCGGACGTGCTCCAGCACCTCGTGAATATTGACCGCGCTGCGCGCGATCGGCCGATCGTCGGCGAACATCTCCATGCGGTCGACCAAGGCGACGATGCGATCCGCCTCTTCGCAGATCAGGTGCGTCAGTTCGGCCCCGGATTCGTCCTGGGCGCTTTCCAGAAGCTGGGCGGCGCCGCGGATACCGGCCAGCGGGTTTTTCACCTCGTGGGCTAGCATGGCACCCATGGCAATGACCGAACGCGCGGCCCCACGATGGGTCAAGTGGTGGTTCATCTTGCGCGCGATCGACATCTCGCGCAGGGAGACCACGATGCTGCCGGGTTCCTCGGAAATCGCGGCGGCGTCGACGGTCACCAGGCGCGACCCGATCTTCGGGGTTTCCAGTGAAACGTTGTACTCGGTGACACTGTTGGCGCCGGATCGGATGTGCTCGAGCAGCGAAAACACCGTGGAGTCCTTGGGCAGGATTTCGTCCAAGGCCTGTCCCAGCAGAACCGAGGCGCTGGCGCCGAGGAACTGTTCGGCGGCCGAGTTGACGTAGGTGACCCGATTGTCCGCGTCGAGCGCCAGGACCGGCTCGCCGAGCGCGTTCAGCACGCAAGCGGGATCGTTGGCACGCACGCCGGGCGGCTGGCGAAGGGTGGCGATATCGCTCATGCCGCCGCCTCGC
Source organism: uncultured Alphaproteobacteria bacterium (assembly GCA_942491105.1). Taxonomy (GTDB): domain Bacteria; phylum Pseudomonadota; class Alphaproteobacteria; order Kiloniellales; family DSM-21159; genus JBBEAM01. Next base: position 359,271 of record CALNZX010000001.1, read on the forward strand.
AGGCCGCGGTTGCACCCTCTTCGCGCGCAAAGGCTTCGCGCAGCAGCCCTACGACCTGCTGGGGTTCGCGTTCCCGGTTTAGGGTTTCACGCAGGCGGGCGCTGTCGCGCAGGCCCTTGGTGTACCAGCCAAGATGCTTGCGGGCGATGCGCACGCCCTGGTCCCGGCCATAGTGTTCCAGCAGGGATTCGTAATGCTCGAGCAGCAGGGCGAGCTGTTGCGCCAAGGCTGGCGGCGCGGGCCAGCGACGTTCGCGCAGATAGGTCGCCGCTTGGGAGAGGAACCAGGGGCGACCGCAGGCGCCGCGCCCGATCATCACGCCATCCGCGCCGCTCTGCTCCAGGGCCGCGTCGATATCCTGCGGGCCTTCGATATCGCCATTGACGATCACCGGCAGGCGCGTTGCCAGCTTGGTGGCCCGGACAGCTCGCCAGTCCGCCTGCCCCTTATAGAACTGGCAGCGGGTGCGGCCATGCACGGTCAGTAACTGAATACCCGCATCCTCGGCGATCTTGGCAAGGCGCGGCGCGTTCAGGCTGCTGTCGTCCCAGCCCAGGCGCATCTTCATGGTCACCGGCAGGTCGACCGCCTTGACCACGGCCTCCATGATTCGCCCGGCCAGCCCCTCCTCGCGCATCAGGGCGGAGCCGGCATGCTTGGTAACGATCTTCTTCACGGGACAGCCGAAGTTGATGTCGATGATCGCCGCGCCCCGGTCGGCGTTGAGGCGCGCCGCCTCGGCCATCACCTCCGGGTCGCAGCCCGCGAGCTGCACCGCCATGGGAAATTCCTCGGCGCAGTTGGTCGACATCTTCAAGGAATCCCGCGTCTGGCGCACCATCGCCTGGCTGGCGATCATCTCGGAGACGACGAGACCCGCGCCCAGCCCTTTGACCAGGCGGCGAAACGGCAGATCCGTGACTCCCGACATGGGAGCCAGAATCACGGGATCGCGCAGTAACAAGGGGCCGATTGAAATGCTCATCAAATAGGCACTTTCGTATCTTGCCTAAAAACTAGCCTGTTCTAGCGCCGTGTGTCCCGGAAGGAAAGCAAGAAGCGCGACAATGCCGCTTGGACTCGGCGGACAGGCGCTTTAGCTTCGCGCCATGGTTCAGCAGGCCCCCACCATAGCTTTGATTGTCGCCGCCGGGCGTGGCAGCCGCCTGAGCGGGGAACTGCCGAAACAGTACCTGCCGTTGGGGGGGCAGCCGGTGCTGCGCCGCAGTATCGAGGCTTTCCAGCGGCATCCTGCCGTGCAGGCCGTGCGCGTCGTCATCCATCCCGACGATCGGGCGCTCTATGACGCGGCTGTCGACGGCTTGGACCTGCTTGCGCCGGTTGCCGGCGGCAGCGAACGTCAGGACTCCGTCCGGCAAGGACTGGAAAGTCTGGAAGCCTTGGCGCCGGCGCGGGTGCTGATTCATGACGCGGCGCGCCCCTTCGCGTCCAAGGATTTGATTTCGCGGGTTCTCGCGGCCCTCGACACCCACGCCGCCGCCCTGCCCGCCTTGGCCGTGACCGACAGTCTGAAACGCAGCGACGGCAGGCTGGTTCTGGGCAGCCAGGACCGGGATGGCCTGGTGCGGGCGCAGACGCCGCAAGGCTTTTGGTTTGCCGATATTCTGGCGGCGCACCGGGCCGCCGCCGGGCAAAGCCTGACCGACGACGCCGCGGTGGCCGAAGCCGCGGGGCTCCCAGTCGCTCTGGTCGAGGGTACGCCAGAAAACGAGAAGATCACGTCACGGGAAGACCTGGCGGCCGCCGAGCTGCGCTTTTCCGCGGCCCGGGAAACACGCGTCGGCCAGGGTTTCGACGTACATCGCTTCGGGAAGGGAAACAGCGTCACGCTCTGCGGCGTGGAGATTCCCCATGACCGGGGCCTGCTCGGGCATTCCGATGCCGATGTGGCCTTGCACGCGCTGACCGACGCGATACTGGGGGCGCTGGCCGCCGGGGATATCGGCAGTCACTTTCCGCCCTCCGATCCGCAGTGGCGGGGCGCCGCCTCGCGACTCTTTCTCGCCTATGCCGGGGAGCTCGTCGCGGCGCGTGGCGGGCAGATTCGGCATCTCGATCTGACCGTCATTTGCGAAGCTCCGAAGATCGGACCGCGGAGAGAAAAAATGCGCGCTTCTGTCGCGGCGATACTGGACCTCGATCTCGACCGGGTCGCGGTCAAGGCGACCACCTCGGAGGGCCTCGGCTTCACGGGGCGCGGCGAAGGTATCGCCGCCCAGGCCGTGGCCACGCTTTCCCTCCCGAAGTCTAAGCCATGAGAGTGCAATCGAAACTGGCGGCAATACTCGCAACCTGGTTTGGCGCCGGCCTGCTGCCCAAGGCGCCCGGCACCTGGGGCTCCCTGGCCGCCCTGCCCTGCGGCCTGGCGCTGACCTGGCTGGGAGGGCCCTGGCTGCTGCTCGGCGGCGCCGTGGCGGTATTTTTCTTAGGGATCTGGGCCGGCGGACGTTATGCGAAGGATCGCGGCCTCGAGGACCCAGGCGTGGTGGTGATCGACGAGGTTGCCGGACTCTGGATCGCCTTGCTGCCCGCGCTGCTCGATCCGCTGCTAGCCGCACTGGCGTTTCTCGCCTTCCGCCTCTTCGATATCCTCAAGCCCTGGCCGATCAACTTGCTCGACCGGGAACTTAAAGGCGGCTTAGGCATTATGGCCGACGATGTCCTGGCCGGAATCTACGCGACACTGGTCGTCTGGGCGGTAGCGGAGTGGGTTGTTTTTTGATGTTTTCCAATGATTTGGTCGATGTTTCCGAGAAACTGCTCGAATCATACCGTCGAGCTGGCAAGAAGATCGTAACGGCGGAAAGCTGCACCGGCGGCTTGATCGCGGCGCTGCTGACCGAGATTGCCGGCTCCTCCGACGTGGTCGAACGCGGCTTCGTCACCTATAGCAACGAAGCCAAGCAGGAGCTTCTGGGCGTGCCCGCGGCAACGCTCGAAGCTCACGGCGCCGTCTCGGGGGAGACCGCCGAGGCCATGGCCGAAGGCGCCCTGCGGAACTCCCGTGCCGATGTCGCGGTCTCGGTCACCGGGATTGCCGGTCCCGGCGGTGCAACGCCGGGTAAGCCGGTCGGGTTGGTCTACTTCGGGCTGGCCCGCAGCGGCGGCCGCTGCGAGACGCTGCGGCAGGTGTTCAGCGGAGATCGCAGCGCCGTTCGCGCGGCGGCGGTCGCGGAAGGCTTGGCCTTGCTGGCGAAGGCTGTCGACTCTTGAGCGTTCCCGAGGTGCCGCTATCGCGCTGGCTGCCCTTCGGCTTCTGGAAGCTTCTCCTCCTCTTGGCGCTGATCATCGGGCTGTCGCTGCTGATCGTTCCCTCTGTCTTCGTACTAGCCTCGCGGATGCTGGGTGCCAGCGAATCCGCGCCTCTTGCCGCAATCGCCGCCGCCATGCTGGCGCAGAGCGCCGTGATGTTCGGCGTTCTCTACGTGCTCGCCCTGCGTATCTGGGGAGTCACCTGGTGGCAGCTTGGCGCACGGCCCGCGGAATCCATCTGGTACTTCCGGGCCATCCTGCTCGCCCTCGTCGCGCTGCTGTTGGTCGCGCTGGTCACCGTCTCGATGGAGAGCCTGCTCGGCCAGCCTTTGGAGAACCCGCAGGTCGAGATGCTCGCGCCAGGCGGCAGTTCCTTGCCGGCGGCGGTCATGATGCTGGTGCTGGTCGCCGGATTGGCGCCGATGGTCGAGGAACTGCTGTTTCGCGGCTTGCTCTACCGTTGGATCGGCGAGCGCTTTGGGATCTGGCCCGCGCTCATCGTCTCTTCCCTGATATTCTCCTGCCTGCACGGTATCGCGCTACTGATTCCGCCGCTTTTCGTGGTCGGCTGCCTGTTAGCCTGGCTCTACGAGAAAAGCGGCTCGATCTGGCCCTGCATGGTGATGCATGGAGTTTTCAACGGGCTGATGCTGCTCGGGCTCTATGGCGGCATGGCCGCCGGCGCCGCCTCCTAGGCTAGCTGTAAAGCTGCTCGGCGCGACTCTCGAAGGCGCGGACCATGCGCTTGACCGCCTCGTTGAAGAACGGCTGGATCACGCGCTGCAGGAAGCGTGACTTGAACTCGAAGTCGACAAAGAAATCGACCAGACAGCCCTCCGGATGTTCCCTGAAAATCCAATGGTTTTCCAGGTACTTGAACGGGCCCTCGATATAGCGGACGTCGATCCGCTTGCCCGCGGGATCCAGGCGAACCCGGCTGGTGAAGCGTTCCCGGATCATCTTGTAGCCGATCATCAGGTCGGCGACGATCAGGGCCTCGCTGCTCTCGCGTATCCGCGCGCCGACGCACCAGGGTAAGAATTCAGGATAGTGGCCGACGTCGGCCACCAGGTCGTACATCTGCTGAGGCGTGAAGGGAACGGTGCGTTCTTCGGCGTGAGTCGGCATTCAGGTTATTCCGAACAGAGCGATAGCAGCCAGACCGGCAGGGTCAGGGCCGCCGCGAAGGCCGTGTTCTCAAACCAGAGAACCAGGATCAGAACGGCCTTGTTGATGTGATCGCAGATGCCGAAAAAGAGGATCTGCAGCACGCAGGCGATGAAGCCGACGGCGAACAGCATCGGCCAAGCCTGCAGCTGACCCGTGACAACCGCCACGGCGACCACGACCAGAGCCATGCCTTTGATTTGAATGGCGCCGATCAGGGCCTTGCGCCGGTCCAGGCTGCTGTCCGCCAGGGCGAGCACCCGCCAGGTTACGAAGCCCGAGGCCGACAGCAGCACCGCCGGCCAGAGCCAGGTCAGGACCGCCCGGCCGTTGCCGCAGACTGCGTCGAACAGGCCGGTGTTGACGCTGGTCCAGAGCAGCATGCCTACGGCGGCGTAGAAGCAGCATAGCCATGCCAGCGCCGTAGCGGGGCGAGCAGCGGCCACGACGGTCATTGGCCGGGCACGGGGTCAGCCTGCCGCGGCAAGCTTTGCCTCTCGGTTGGCGCGCAGGGTCTCGAAGTCCGAATCGGCGTGATAGGAGGAACGAGTCAAGGGCGAGGAGGAAACCATCAGGAAGCCCTTCAGATAGGCGCGCTCCTCGTAAGCCTTGAACTCCTCAGGCGTGATAAAGCGGTCGATGACGTGGTGCTTCGGCGTCGGCTGCAGGTACTGCCCGATGGTCATGAAGTCGACGTCCGCCGAACGCAGGTCGTCCATCACCTGATAGACCTCTTCCTTCTTCTCGCCGAGGCCGACCATGATACCCGACTTGGTAAAAATCGTCGGGTCCAGGCGCTTGACCTGGTCGAGCAGGCGCAGCGAATGGAAGTAACGCGCGCCGGGCCGGACCTCGTGATAAAGGCCCGGAACGGTTTCCAGGTTGTGGTTGAAGACATCGGGCCGCGCCTCGACGACCAACTCCAGCGCGCCGTCCTTGCGCAGGAAGTCGGGGGTCAGCACCTCAATGGTGGTGTCCGGCGCGGCCTTGCGGATCGCCCGGATGGTCTCGGCGAAATGCGCCGCGCCGCCATCGTCCAGGTCGTCCCGGTCGACCGAGGTCACCACGATGTGCTTCAGGCCGAGCTTCGCCGCCGCCTGCCCCACGTTGAAGGGCTCGAAGGGGTTGAGCGGGCCCGGCTTGCCGGTGGCCACGTTGCAGAAAGTACAGGCCCGGGTACAGGTCTCGCCCATGATCATCATGGTGGCGTGCTTCTTCGACCAGCACTCGCCGATGTTCGGACAGGCCGCCTCCTCGCAGACGGTCACCAGCTTGTTCTCGCGGATGATGTCGCGGGTGTCCTTGTACCCCTGGGAGGTCGGTGCCTTGACGCGAATCCATGCCGGCTTGCGCTGGATGGGGTTGTCGGGCTTGTGCGCCTTCTCCGGGTGACGGACGCGCTTTTCGCTTTCGATATCGGCCATGGCTTACATATGGATCACACGGCCGTAGGCGTCCAGCACGCTCTCGTGCATCATCTCGGAGAGCGTGGGATGCGGGAAGACCGTGTGGAACAGCTCCTCCTCGGTGGTCTCCAGGTTCATCGCCACGACGAAGCCCTGGATCAGCTCGGTAACCTCGGCGCCGACCATGTGGGCGCCAAGCAGCTGGCCGGTCTTTTCGTCGAAGATCGTCTTGACCATGCCCTGGTCCTCGCCGAGCGCGATGGCCTTGCCGTTGCCGACGAAGGGAAAGCGCCCGACCTTGACCTTGTAGCCGGCTTCCTTGGCCTTGGCTTCGCTCAGGCCGACGGAAGCGATCTGCGGATGGCAGTAGGTGCAGCCGGGGATCAGCTCCTTCTTCATCGGGTGCGCATCCTTGCCGGCGATCTTCTCGACGCAGATCACCCCCTCGTGCTCGGCCTTGTGAGCCAGCATCGGCGGCCCGGCGACATCGCCGATCGCATAGACGCCCTTCTCGTCGGTGCGCCCGTAGCCGTCAGCGACGATGCAGCCGCGGTCGGTTTTCACCTTGGTGGTCTCGAGGCCGATGTCCTCGATATTGCCCTGGACGCCGACGGCGGAGATCAGGCGCTCGGCGGTGATCTCCTGCTTCTCGCCCTTCTCGCTCTCCAGGGTCGCGGTGATCTCGTTCTTGCCCTTCTTGACCCCCGTGACCTTGGTCGAGGTCAGGATTTTGATGCCCTGCTTTTCGAATTGCTTGCGGGCGAAGGCGGCGATTTCCGCGTCCTCGGCCGGAAGGATCTGCGGCACCACCTCGACCACGGTCACCTCGGCGCCGAGGGTGCGGTAGAAGGAGGCGAACTCGATGCCGATGGCGCCGGAGCCCATCACCAGAACCGACTTCGGCATGGTCTCGGGGACCATGGCCTCGAAGTAGGTCCAGATCAGCTTCTTGTCCGGTTCGATGCCCTTGAGCACGCGCGGGCGCGCGCCGGTCGCCAGGATGATATGCTTGGCACTGTAGTCGCCAATTTTCTTGCCGTCCTTGCTGACACTTAACTTGCCAGGGCCATTCAGCTTGCCCTCGCCGTCGATCACGGTGACCTTGTTCTTCTTCAACAGGTGCCCGACGCCGCCGTTGAGCCGCCCGGAAACCTTGCGCGAGCGCTTCACCACCTCGGCGATATCGAAGCCCGGCTTTTCGCAGGACAGGCCATAGTCCTTGGCGTGGCTCATCAGGTGATAGACCTCGGCGGAGCGCAGCAGCGCCTTGGTCGGGATGCAGCCCCAGTTCAGGCAGATGCCGCCGAGATGCTGTTTCTCGACCACGGCGGTCTTCAGACCGAGCTGGGCGGCCCGGATCGCGGCGACGTAACCGCCCGGTCCGCCGCCGACGATGATCACCTCGAAGTTGCTGTCCTCGGCCATCGCTTTCTCCCTAGAGCAACATGGTCAGCGGGTCTTCGATCAGCTTCTTGAAGGCGGCCATGTACGCGGCGCCGACGGCGCCGTCGACCACCCGGTGATCGACCGAAAGCGTGCAGGACATCACCGTCGCGACCGCAAGAGCGCCGTCCTTGACCACCGGGCGCTGTTCGCCCGCCCCGACCGCCAGGATGCAGCCCTGGGGCGGGTTGATGATCGCCTCGAAGTGCTTGATCCCGAACATGCCCAGGTTGGAGACCGAGAAGGTTCCGCCCTGATACTCCTCGGGCTTCAGCTTGCCGTCGCGGGCGCGCAGCGCGAGGTCCTTCATCTCGTTGGAGATCGCGGCCAGGCCCTTGCCCTCGGCGGCCTTGACGATCGGCGTGATCAGGCCGCTCGGCGTCGCCACCGCGACCGAGATGTCGGCATGCTTGTAGAACAGCATGCCCTCGGGGTCGTAGGAGGCATTGGCCGCCGGCACCTTCTTCAGCGCCAGCGCGGCAGCCCGGATGACGAAGTCGTTGACCGAGAGCTTGTAGGCGTCGTCGGAGCGGCTGTTCAGGTCCTTGCGCACCTTCAGCAGCTCGTCCACCTCGCAGTCGATGGTGAGGTAGAAGTGCGGCACGGTCTGCTTGGATTCCGAAAGCCGCGCGGCGATGGTTTTGCGCATCTTCGACAGCGGCTCGAGCTCGTATTCCATGCCCAGGGCATCGGCCAAGGCCTTGGCCGAAGGGCCCGCGGCAGCCGCTTGGGCCGGTGCCGAGGGCGCGGTGGCTTGCGGCGCAGCCGTCGGCGCGGCCTCGGTTGCCTTGCCATCTCGCGCAGCCTCGATATCGGCCTTGACGATCCGGCCGTGCGGGCCACTGCCCTGCAGCTTGGCGAGATCGAGGCCGGCCTGCTTGGCCATGCGTCTGGCCAGCGGCGAGGCGAAAATCCGCTCGCCGTCGCCAGCGGGCTCCTGCACCTGTTCCTGCGTCTGCTTCTCCTGCTTGGGCGCGGGCGCTTTTTCTTCCTGTTTCGGCGCCGACTCTTCCTTCTTTTCCGCGGTGTCGTCCGTGTCCTCGGACTTCGGCGCGGAAGGCGCGTCGGCCTTGGCCGCGGCGACATCGATATCGCCGGCGCTCTCGCCTTCTTCCAGCAGGATGGCGATCACCGAGTTGACGGCGACCCCCTCGGTACCTTCGGCGACCAGTATCTTGCCGATGGTCCCTTCCTCGACGGCTTCCACTTCCATGGTGGCTTTGTCGGTCTCGATCTCGGCGATTACGTCACCGGACTTGATGGCATCGCCCTCCTTGACCTGCCACGTGGCAAGCGTCCCCTCCGTCATCGTAGGCGACAGGGCCGGCATCAGAATGTTCACGGTCATGGTCTTTCCTCCGGCCTCTTAATCGGCGTAGCAGACTTGCTTGGCCGCCTCGACGATCAACGGCGACTGCGGCAAGGCAAGCTGTTCCAGATTGGCGGCGTAGGGCAAGGGCACATCGGCGCCGCACACCCGTTTGACCGGCGCGTCGAGGTAATCGAAGGCCTCCTCCATCATCCGGGCCGCGATCTCCGCGCCGATGCCGGCGGAGGGCCAGCCCTCCTCGCAGGAAACGATGCGGTTGGTCTTCTTCACGGACTCGACGATGGTCGCGGTGTCCAGGGGACGCAGCGAGCGCAGGTCGATGACCTCGGCGTCGATGCCCTCCTCGGCCAGCTTTTCGGCGGCCTCCAGAGCGCGCCCGACCATGATCGAAAAAGCCACGATGGTGACGTCGGAACCCTGGCGCACCACCTTGGCCTTGCCGATGGGAACGATCCAGTCCTCGGAAACCGGCACCTCGAAGGACTGGCCGTAGAGGATTTCGTTCTCCAGGAAGATCACCGGGTTGGGATCGCGGATCGCCGCCTTGAGCAGGCCCTTGGCGTCGGCCGCCGACCAGGGCGAAACCACCTTGAGGCCGGGAACGTGGGCGTACCAGCTCGCGTAGCACTGGGAATGCTGGGCCGCGACCCGCGAGGCCGCGCCGTTGGGGCCGCGAAACACGATGGGATTCTGAATCTGCCCGCCGGACATATAGAGCGTCTTGGCCGAGGAGTTGATGATCTGGTCCATCGCCTGCATGGCGAAGTTGAAGGTCATGAACTCGACGATGGGCCGCAGGCCGTACATCGCGGCGCCGGCGGCCAGGCCGGTGAAGCCGTGCTCGGTGATCGGGGTATCGATCACCCGCTTGGCGCCGAACTCCTGCAGCAGGTTCTGGGTGACTTTGTAGGCGCCCTGATACTCGGCGACCTCCTCGCCCATGACGAAGACCTTTTCGTCGCGGCGCATTTCCTCGGCCATGGCGTCGCGCAGCGCTTCACGCACGGTCAGAGTCGTCGTCTCGCCGTCCCATTCGGGCTCGGGCGGCGCCTGCTTCTTCGGCTTGGCGGGTTCTGAAGCGTCCGGCTTCGCGGACTTCTTGTCGCCGCCGCTCTCGCCTTTTTCCTCTTTGTCTTGCGCCGGAGGAGACGCGCTTTCCGCCTTCTCGGCTGGCGCCTTCGAGGGCGCTGGCATCTTCGCCGTCTTCGAGCAGCAGAGCGATCACCGCGTTGACGGCGACGCCTTCGGTGCCCTCGGCAACCAGGATCTTGCCCAGGGTGCCTTCCTCGACGGCTTCCACTTCCATGGTCGCCTTGTCGGTCTCGATTTCGGCGATGGCGTCGCCGGACTTGATCGCGTCGCCCTCGGACTTCAGCCACTTGGCCAGGGTGCCCTCGGTCATGGTCGGCGAGAGCGCCGGCATCAGGATTTCGACTGGCATGCTTTTCGTACTCCCTTACGCCGGCCTAGGCCGCGTCTTCTTCGGTGTAGACGTCGGTCCAGAGCGCCTCGGGATCCGGCTCGGCGCTGGTCTGCGCGAAATCGGCGGCTTCCGAGACGATGCCCTTGACCTCCTTGTCGAGTTCCTTGAGCTCGGCCTCGCTGGCAAGACCGTTTTCGACCAGGACGTGGCTCAGGCGTTCGATCGGATCGTGCTCGGTGCGCATCTTCTGCACCTCTTCCTTGCTGCGGTACTTGGCCGGATCGGACATCGAGTGGCCGCGATAGCGGTAGGTCGACATCTCCATGATGTAGGGACCCTTGCCGCTCTTGGCGTGGGCCACGGCCTTCTCTCCCGCCGCCTTGACCGCCAGCACGTCCATGCCGTCGACCTGGACGCCGGGAATGCCGTAGGCCTGACCGCGGTGATACAGCTCCTGGCTCTTGGCCGAGGAGCGCTCGATTGAGGTGCCCATGCCGTACTTGTTGTTCTCGATGATATAGACCACCGGAATCTTCCACAGCGCGGCCATGTTGAAGGATTCGTAAACCTGTCCCTGGTTCAAGGCGCCGTCGCCGAGATAGGTCAGGCAGACGGTGCCTTCCTCCAGGTAGTTCATGGCGAAGGCGACGCCGGTGCCGATGGGTACCTGGGCGCCGACGATGCCGTGGCCGCCGAAGAACTTCTTCTCGCGGCTGAACATGTGCATCGAGCCGCCCTTGCCCTTGGAATAGCCGGTGCGCCGGCCGGTCAGCTCGGCCATCACGCCCTTCGGGTCCATGCCGGTCGCCAGCATGTGTCCGTGATCCCGGTAGGAGGTCACGACGCCGTCCTCGCCATCGGCGATGGCGGCCTGCATACCGACCACCACGGCTTCCTGTCCGATGTAGAGATGGCAGAAGCCGCCGATCAGACCCATGCCGTACATCTGCCCGGCCTTCTCCTCGAAGCGGCGAATCAACAGCATGTCGCGGTAAAGCTGCAGCAGGTCCTTCTTGTCGTGTTTCTTGGCCTGGTCCGCCTGGCGGTGCACGGCCGACTTGGCGGTTTTTTTCGCCGGCGATTTCTTCGTCGCGGAATTTTTGCGCGCGGGCGTGGCGGCGCCGGTGGCTTTCTTCTCGGCCATGGGGTCCTCCCTATGAGACCAATGGGCCTTTACGGCCGTTTCATGTCCCAGGCTCCCGCTTTTCGTGCGGCTTGCAGCACTGGAACGCTGTCATGACAGGGAGAATAGTGCCTTTGAAGGCTTGCGACAAGGAGGTAGAAGCTGCTGTAAATAAAGAAGAAACAGGAAATTAACTTAGTATTGATTAATCAACTTGATTCGGCCTGTTCAGATAGATAACCCGCTCATTGGGGCGACCGTAGTTGAGCAGGGTGCGCGCCTGTTCTTCCAGCATATCGGGATCGAGGGACTCGGAGGAAAGCAGGCTGACGCGATGTTCCAGGACGGCGCGATCTTCGCCCACCTGCTGCGCGATCTGCTCGGCGCTTTCCAGCTCGCTGTTGAGCTTGATGAAAGCGAGGACACCCCGCTCGCCTTCGATAGCGTGGTAGGCGAAGTAGGCCACGGCCAGGGCCGCGGCGACTTGCGGCGCCACTTGGCGAATACGTTTGCGGGTTTCCCGAAGCACGCTCATGACCCCATGGAGTCAGGCTAAGCGACTCCGGTCAAGTTAAAAAAGAATCAGTGATGTCAGGAGCTTGGAGGCGTGGCGCAAAGGACTCAGAATTCCCGTTTTGGACTCGCCTTGTTCCCCTCCCCGGCAAGAGCCAGGCGATAGGAAAATTCAACGGAATGGCTCTTGTCGTTCAGCGTTCGGGGCATTGCCGCGCGCGTGAAGCCGAGACGCTCGTAAAGTTTGTGCGCGGCGGCGAAGCGGGTGTCGGTCCAAAGCTCGATGGCCGAAACGCCCTTGAGGCGCGCGGAGGCGATTGCGTGCTCGGCGAGCTGCCTGCCCAGCCCCCTGCCCTGACGGTCCGGATCGACATAGAGGCGCTGCAGTTCCCAGGCACCGGCTGGCAGCGGCTTCCAGGCCACGCAGCCGAGACAGACGCCGTCTTCCTGCGCGACCCAGATTTCCCCGTGCTGCGCGGTGTAATGCGTGGCGATCCGGTTCAACTCCGGCATCTCGCCTTCGACATCGAAGACACAGCCCGGATAGCGCGCGAAGCAGGCGCCGATGATCTCGACGATGCGCGGCGAATCCGCGTCGCGCGCTGCGCGCAAGGCCGCCGGCATGCTGTTAGCGCAGCAGCGCGCCGCCGTAGCGCGCCGCGGACCCGAGCTCTTCCTCGATGCGGAGCAGCTGATTGTATTTGGCGATACGGTCGGAGCGGCTGAGCGAGCCGGTCTTGATCTGGCCGCAGTTGGTGGCCACCGCCAGATCGGCGATGGTGGTGTCCTCGGTTTCGCCGGAACGGTGGGACATCACGGCGCCGTAGTTGGCATGCAGCGCCATCTCCACGGCCTCCAGCGTTTCGCTCAGGGTGCCGATCTGGTTGACCTTGACCAGGATCGCGTTGGCGGTGGCGCTGGCGATGCCCTGGCCCAGGCGCTTGGGATTGGTGACGAAGAGGTCGTCTCCGACCAATTGGACGGACGCGCCGATTTTCTCGGTCAGAAGACGCCAGCCGTCCCAGTCGTCCTCGGCCATGCCGTCCTCGATGGAGATGATCGGATAGCTGTCGCAGAGCGCGGCCAGGTAGTCGGTCATGCCGGCGCTGTCGAGCGTGGCGTTCTCCCCGGCCAGGAGATAGCTGCCGTCCTTGAAGAACTCGGTGGAGGCGCAGTCCAGCGCCAGGGCGATGTCGTCGCCCGGCTTGTAGCCGGCGGCTTCGATCGACGACATGATGAAGTCGAGCGCCTCGCGGGTCGAGGAAAGGTTCGGCGCGAAGCCGCCCTCGTCACCGACGTTGGTGCCGTGGCCCGCGGCCTGCAGCTTGGCCTTGAGGGCGTGGAAGACCTCGGCCCCCATGCGCAGGCCTTCGGCCAGGCTTTCGGCGCCCAGCGGCATGATCATGAATTCCTGCACATCGATGGGGTTGTCGGCATGGGCGCCGCCATTGACGATGTTCATCATCGGCACTGGCAGGGTGCGGGCGAAGGCGCCGCCGACATAACGGTAGAGCGGCAGGCCGGAGTCCTCGGCCGCGGCCTTCGCGGTGGCGAGGGAAACCCCCAGGATCGCGTTGGCGCCGAGACGGGCCTTGTTCTCGGTCCCATCGAGCTCGATCATCAAGCGGTCGATTTCGATCTGCTCCTCGGCGTCCATGCCGGACAGCACGTCGAAGATCTCGTGGTTGACCGCTTCGACGGCCTTGAGCACGCCCTTGCCGCCGTAGCGCTTGGCGTCGCCATCGCGCAGCTCCACGGCCTCATGGGCGCCGGTGGAAGCCCCCGAGGGCACGGCGGCGCGGCCAAAGGCGCCGCTCTCCAAGGAGACATCGACCTCGACGGTGGGATTGCCGCGGCTGTCCAGTATTTCCCGGGCGCGAATGTCGATGATCGCGGTCATGTAGGTTCCCCAAAGCTGCTGTGAAAGTCGGCGCAGGAACTAGCATGCCGGAAGAAGGACGACAACGGGAAGACGCTAGTCCTCCGGCCAGGCCCCCTCCTTGTAGCGCAGGGCGAGCGGATCGACGCCGTAGCCGAGAAAGAAATCGTCGAGCTGGGGCGGCGCGACGGAGGTATCGGACAGCATGGCATGCACCTGGCCGCGGTGATGCACCTGATGCTGCGCCAGATGCGCGATGACATCGGGCAGCGGCTCGTGAAACACCACGCCGCCGGGCCGGATGAAGCGAATCTCGCGCTCGAGGTCCGCCTCGGCCAGGCCATCGCAGTGCGCGACGAAGCGCTTGTCTTGCTGGCGCTGGGCCGCGCTCAATTCGGCCAGTGTCGCGAATCGCAGGCCGGGATCACGGTTTTCGTAATGAATCTCAATGCCTTCGAGGGCCGAGAGGTAATAGTCGTCGACTTCCTGAATATGTTCCAGGGTGAGCGCGATGGAAGGAAAGAAGCTGGACCGCTCGGCGAGATATTCCGCTTCGCTGAGCTTGGCGCAGGCGCGATGGAGAACGTGATTGGCCCAGGCGTTATTACGGGCCAGGGAGCGGAGCAGCTTCAGGGCCGGGCCGCCCGCGTTCATGTCTCTGCGTTGGGAAGCCGCAGAGGGCGCGCCTTGGCGAGCTGATCGAAGGCCATCAGATCGGCGACCAGGGCCGCGAAATCCTTCAGAGGCACCATGTTGGGGCCATCGCTCGGCGCGTTGTCGGGGTCTTGGTGGGTTTCCATGAAGACGGCGGCGATGCCGAGCGAGACGGCCGCGCGGGCCAGGACCGGGACGAACTCCCGCTGCCCGCCCGAGGCGCTGCCCTGCCCGCCCGGCTGCTGCACCGAGTGGGTGGCGTCGAAGACCACGGGACAGCCGGTCTGCGCCGCCAGGATCGGGATGCTGCGCATATCGGAGACCAACGTGTTGTAGCCGAAGGAGACCCCGCGCTCGGTCACCAGAATCCTGTCGTTGCCGCTGTCCTGCAGCTTGGCGACGACGTTCTTCATATCCCAGGGCGCGAGAAACTGGCCCTTCTTGACGTTGACCACGGCGCCGGTCTGCGCGGCGGCGACCAGCAGATCGGTCTGGCGGCAGAGGAAGGCCGGAATCTGCAGCACGTCCACGACCTCGGCCGCCGGGGCGCAGTGCTCACGCTCGTGCACGTCGGTCAGAACGGGGCAGCCGTAGGTCTCGCGCAGCTCCGCCAGGATCGGCAGGCCCTCGGTCAGGCCGATGCCCCGCCGGCCCTTCAGGGAGGTGCGGTTGGCCTTGTCGAAGGAGGTTTTATAGATCAGCCCGAAGCCCAGTTCGGCGGCCATCTCGCTTAGCGCATGCGCCATCTCCAGGGCATGCTGCCTGCTTTCCAGGGCGCAGGGGCCGGCGATGATCGCGAGCGGCTGATCGTTGCCGAGGGTCAGATCGCCAAGGGTGACTTTCCGGGCCATTTCCGTTTTCCGCTATACCAGCCGGGCCTGCTCGACCGCCGCCCGCACGAAGGAGGTGAACAGCGGGTGCGGCTCGAAGGGCCGGGATTTCAGCTCCGGATGGAACTGTACGCCGATAAACCACGGATGCTCGGGCAGCTCAACGATCTCGGGAAGCACGCCGTCGGGCGACAGGCCGGAGAAACGCATGCCGGTCGCCTCCAGCGTATCCTTGTAATTGATGTTGACCTCGTAGCGATGACGATGGCGTTCGCTGATCTCAAGCGCGCCGTAGATCTCCGCCACCTTGCTGCCTTCGCGCAGCATCGCCGGATAAGCACCGAGGCGCATGGTGCCGCCAAGGTCGTCCCCGCCGCCGCGGCGCAGCACTTCATTGCCTTTGACCCACTCGGTCATCAAGCCGATGACGGGGTCCGCGGGGCTCCCGAACTCGGTGGATCCGGCCTCCGTCAGGCCGGCCAGGTTCCGGGCGCTTTCGATCACCGCCATTTGCAGGCCGAGGCAGATACCGAAATAGGGAACGCTGCGCTCGCGGGCGAACTGCGCCGCCTTGATCATGCCTTCGGTGCCGCGCTCGCCGAAGCCGCCCGGCACCAGGATGCCATGGACGCTTTCCAGCTCGTGGATCGCGCCCTCGCCCTCGAAAATCTCGGAGTCCAGCCAGCGCACGTTGACCTTGACGGTATTGGAAACGCCGCCGTGGGTCAGGGCCTCGGCCAGGGATTTGTAGGCATCGATCAGACTGGTGTACTTGCCGACCACGCCAATGGTGACCTCGCCGTCGGGATGGCGGATCGGATCGGTGACGTCGTCCCAGCGCGACAGATCGAGGGCGCTGGTTTCCAACCCGAAATGCCGGCAGACCTCCTGATCCAAGCCCTCGCGATGATAGGCCTGGGGCACGGCGTAGATGGTATCGACGTCGAGCGCCTGAATGACCGCTTCGGCGCGAATGTTGCAGAACAGTGCGAGCTTGCGGCGTTCCTCGACGCCCAGTTCCATCTCGGAACGGCAGAGCACGATGTCGGGCTGGATACCGACCGACTGCAGTTCCTTGACGGAATGCTGCGTTGGCTTGGTCTTCAACTCTCCGGCGGAGCGAATGTAGGGCACCAGCGTCAAGTGCATGAACAGCGTGTGGTCGCGGCCGCGCTCGTTGCCGAGCTGGCGGATCGCCTCGAGGAAAGGCAGGCTTTCGATGTCGCCGACCGTGCCGCCGATCTCGCAGATGACGAAATCCTCGTCGCTCAAGTCGTCCTGGATGAATTCCTTGATCGCGTCGGTGACGTGGGGAATCACCTGCACCGTGGCGCCGAGATAGTCGCCACGCCGTTCCCGGGCGATGATCTTGGAATAGAGCTGCCCGGTGGTCACATTGTCGCTGCTGCGCGAGGCCACGCCGGTGAAACGCTCGTAGTGCCCCAGATCGAGATCGGTCTCGGCACCGTCGTCGGTGACGTAGACCTCACCGTGCTGGTAGGGGCTCATGGTGCCCGGGTCGACATTGAGGTAGGGATCGAGCTTGCGCAGGCGGACCTTGAAGCCGCGCGCCTGCAGCAGCGCCCCTAGCGAGGCGGAGGCGATGCCTTTTCCAAGAGAGGAGACCACGCCGCCGGTGATGAAGATAAACCGCGTCATGGGCCCCCACTATCTTCACGCTTCATGAAGACATCAACCTTGCTGTTGGCCGCCGGGCCGAAAATCGCCCGACGGTCGCTGGAATGCTTGAAAAATTTCTCTGGCAGAGGCCAGGGAAAGCGATGCCTCGAAGGCGATCTTCGGGAACTTGGGGTGCGCGACTCGGGCCAGGCCCTGCCGCGCGCCGGATTATTCGACGGGAACCGCGGGCTGTGCCGGAGCCGTCGAACCCTCGCCGGCCGGCGCTTCACCCGCCGGCGGCTCGTTCAAGGGCTGCTCCAGCGCGCTGGGTGCCGAATCGATGAACGAGGCGCCGGGCGTCAGCTCCTGCTTGGCCAGGATCGTCAGAATGATCGAGGTGCACATAAAGCTGAAGGCCAGGATCGCGGTGGTGCGCGACAACAGGTTGGCGGTACCGCGCCCGGTCATGAAACCACCCATGCCGCCGCCGCCGCCACCGCCGCCGCCGATACCCAGCGCGCCGCCTTCGCTTTGCTGCAGCATCACCACGCCGATCATGGTCAGCGCGATCAAAAGGTGTATGACCAGGATTACCGTCGTCATCGTAACCGCTCTTCTTCTATAAAAAATCATGGCCGGGGCCTAGCCCCGCCGTTGGTCCGCTACATAGGGCTTTTTGCCGGTCTTGGCTAGGATTTCCCTGCCTTTTGACGCGGGAAATCCAACCGCGCGGCTAGGAAGCGGCCTGCGCAATCGCCCAAAAGTCTTCGGCCTTGAGGCTGGCGCCGCCGATCAAACCGCCGTTAACCTCTGCGATTGCAAGGATTTCCGCGGCATTTCCGGGCTTCATGGAACCGCCATAGAGCAGCGGCACGCCGGCGCCCGCTTCGGCGCGCAGCGCGTCGTGAACCTCGGCGATTTCCTCGATACTCGGTGTGCGGCCAGTGCCGATCGCCCATACCGGCTCGTAGGCGACCACCAAGGGCCCCTCCCCCGGCGGCCGCGAGGCCCGCAGTTGGTTCAGCACCACATCGAGCGCCCGCCCGGCATCGCGCTCGGTTTCGCTTTCACCGACGCAGACGATGGGGATCAGGCCGGCGGCCTGCGCCGCCACCGCCTTGGATCTTACCAGGCTGTCGGTTTCCCCGTGGTCGCTGCGGCGCTCGGAATGCCCCAGGATGACGTGGCTGCAGCCGATCTCCGCCAGCAGCCGCGCCGAGACATCCCCGGTGTGCGCGCCCTGCGCGGAAAAGTGGCAATCCTGCGCGCCCAGGCTCACGCCCCGTCCTTCGAGCGCCTCGGCCAGCGGCGCGAGCAGCGGAAATGGCGGGCAAACCAGCAATCGGCAGTTCGTGGCCGCGCCTTGCTGCAGGCGGGCCAGGTCGGCGACAAAGTCTTGCGCCATGGCTTTATCGCCATTCATCTTCCAGTTTCCGGCAATCAGTGTCTGGGTCATGCCCGCGGCTATCCTCGTTTCTGTCGACCAACGGCTGGAGATAGCATGACGGCGCGGCGAAAGACCACCATCAAGGGCAGAAATCCAATGTTGCCGCTGGCCGGGCCCATCCTTAAGATGCCGCGCCGCTATCGTCCCACTAGAGGGGCGTGAATAGAGTCGGCTCAATCTCATGAAGCATCGGCGGGCTAGATGAAGAAATTCCGCGGTATTATCGCGAAAGCACTGTTGGTGGTGGTCTTCGGTTTGATCATCATCTCCTTCTCCTTGTTCGGTCTCGGGGACATTCTGCGCGGCGGCAGTCAGCTTCCTACGGTTGCAAGCGTAGGCGAGGTCCAGATTACGCAGCAGGAATACGCCTATAATTTCTCCCGCGACCTGAACCGCTTGCAGCGCCAGTTCGGCAGCCGCTTCACGGTGCAGGACGCCGAAGCCATCGGCCTGCCGCGCAGCGTTCTAGACAGATTGATCGCCGAGCGTCTGTTTCAGGCCCAGGCCGGGGATTTGGGGCTGGCGCTCAGCGACGATCTGGTGCGCCAGGAAATCCTATCCATGCAGCCCTTTCAGGATCAGCTCGGCCAGTTCAGCCGGGCGCGCTACGATCAGGCGCTGAGGAACCTTCAGCAAAGCGAGGAACAGTTCGTCGCCTCGATGCGCAGGGATATGAAGCGCGCGCATCTGGCGCGGGCCGTGACGGACGGCATTACCCCGCCGCGGGCGATGCTCGAGGCGATCTATGCCTTCGAGAATGAAAGCCGGGTTGCGGAGTACATTCGTATTGCCGAATCCTCCGTGGAGCTGGATGCGGCCGCGACCGAGGAAGACCTGCGCAGCTATCACGAGGACTACGCGGAAACCTTCATGGCGCCGGCCTATCGCGACGTTACCGCGATGACCCTGACGCCGGAGCAGATGCTGGGCCAGATCGATATCAGCGACGAGGATCTGCGCCAGGAATATGACGCCAGTCTGGAAGACCTCAGCGTTCCCGAGCGGCGCCAGGTCGAGCAGGCTCTGTTCGACGAGGAAGCACAAGCCCAGGCCTTCTATGAAAAGCTCGCGGGGGGCAGCCGCTTCGACGTGGCTTTGCAGGACTTCAACGGCGAGTCTCCCATCGACTTCGGCGAGATCAGCCGCACGGAACTGTCGGTCCTGCTGCCCGAGGGCACCGATAAGGCTTTCACCCTCGCGGCCGGGGAGGTTTCCGAGCCCTTCCCCAGTGCTCTTGGCTGGCATGTGCTGCATGTCACGGAGATCACGCCGGGCAGCACGCCACCCTTCGAAGAGGTGAAGGAGCAGCTGCGCCAGGACGTGACCATGGCGCGCGCAATCGACGACATGATCGACTTGGCGAACGACGTCGACGACAAGATCGCGGGCGGCGCTTCGCTTGAGGAGGTCGCGGGCTCCCTTGGCCTGTCGCTCGATACCATCGAGGGTATCAGCCGCGAAGGGCTGGACCGCGACGGCAATCCCGTCGAGGGCCTGCCCTCGGCCGAGCGATTCCTCGAGCTGGCATTTTCGACCGAGGTTGGCGAGCAAAGCCTGCTGACCGAGAGCGATGGCGGCGGCTACTTCATTCTGCGGGTCAACGGCGTGACGCCGCCGCAGGTTCGTCCCCTGGACGAGGTGCGCGCCGATGTCGAGCGGCAATGGCTGCAGAGCCAGCGCAGAGAGAAAACGCGCGAGATCGCCGAAGGCTACGTCGAGGAGATCAGGAACGGCGCCAGCCTGACGGAGATCGCGGAGCGGGCAGGATTGGAAATCCAGACCACCCAGCCGCTAATCCGCAACGACCAGGGACCCTCGGTCGAGCTGGTCAGCCAGCTGTTCTCGGTTGAGGTCGGCGAGGCTGTGATCGCCGGCGGCGATGCGGTCCAGTTCGTGGCCGTGCTGGATCGCATCGAGGCGGCATCCGCCGACGCGGCGGGCATCGAGGCGCTCGAGCAGCGTCTTCTACAGAGCCTGTCCAATGAGCTCCTGACGCTCTACAGCAACGATCTGCAACAGCGCTATGGCGTGGAGATCAACGAAGACGCCCTGCAGAACGTCCTCTCCGGCTACTAGGCAGAGCGATGCAGGTCAGCCCATCCTTCGAGGACTTTCGCGAAGGCTTCGAGGCCGGCGTGCCGCAGGTCGTTTTCACCTCGCTGGTCGCTGACCTGGAAACCCCGGTTTCCGCTTTTCTGAAGCTCACCGACGGGCGTCCCAACTGCTGTCTGTTCGAATCCGTGGAAGGTGGCGCCCATATCGGGCGCTACTCCTTCATCACCATGAAGCCGGACCTGTTGTGGCGCAGCCGCGACGGCAAGGCCGAGATCAACCGCCAGGCGCGCTACGATCTGGAAAGCTTCGTCGCCGAGGAGCTGCCGCCGCTCGAATCCCTGCGCCGGGTGGTCGAGGCCTGCCGGATCGATCTGCCCCACGGCCTGCCGCCGATGGCGGCCAATCTCATCGGTTACCTGGGCTATGACATGGTGCGGGAGATGGAGCGGCTGCCGCAGCTCAATGCCAGGGTCATCGACGTTCCGGACTCGGTTTTCATGCGCCCGACCGTGACCGCCGTGTTCGACCGGGTCGAGGATCTGGTTACGGTTTTTACGCCGGCCTGGCCCGAGGGGCAGGACGCGCGGGCGGCCTATAACCAGGCCTGCGAGCGCCTAGCCGACGTCGTCAGCGATTTCGACCGCTCCTTGCCCTATGGGCGCGACCGCATCGACGGCGCCTTCGAGCTTCCCGAAGCCGATTCCAACATGGCGCCGGAGGACTACCAGGCGATGGTCCGCGCGGCCAAGGAGTACATCCTGGCTGGCGATATCTTCCAGGTGGTGCTGTCGCAGCGCTTCTCCCTGCCCTTCACCCTGCCGCCATTCGCGCTCTACAGGTCTCTGCGGCGGCTCAACCCGTCGCCGTTTCTCTTCTATCTGGATTTCGGGGACTTCGCCGTGGTCGGTTCCAGCCCCGAGATCTTGGTGCGCCTGCGCGATGACACGGTCACCATCCGCCCGATCGCCGGCACCCGCCGCCGCGGCGCCTCGCCCGAAGAGGACCAAGCTCTGGCCGAGGAACTGCTCAGCGATCCCAAGGAGCTGGCCGAGCACCTGATGCTGCTGGACCTCGGCCGCAACGATGTCGGCCGGGTTTCGCGGATCGGCAGCGTCAAGGTGACGGCGCGCAATACCGTCGAGCGTTACAGCCATGTCATGCACATCGTCTCCAACGTCGAGGGTACGCTCGATGCCAAGGAGGATGCGATGTCGGCCCTGGTCGCCGGCTTCCCCGCGGGGACGGTCAGCGGCGCGCCCAAGGTCCGCGCGATGGAGATAATCGAGGAGCTGGAGTCCGACCGCCGGGGTATCTACGCCGGCGCCGTCGGCTACTTCGGCGCCAACGGGTCGATGGACACCTGCATCGCGCTGCGCACCGCCGTGGTCAAGGACGGGACGATGTACGTCCAGGCCGGGGCCGGACTGGTCGCCGATAGCGACCCGGAGTCCGAGCATCAGGAATGCGTCAATAAGGCCAGGGCCCTGGTGCGCGCGGCGCAGGAAGCCGTGCGCTTCGCGGCCCGCAAGGGCAATTAAACCAGACTAGCCCGAGCTACCCGCGGCCTGCGCCGCCAGATGCCGCTCCTGCAGGGACAGAATCGCGCTGACGGGGACGAAGGCGATGCCCCGGGCCTTGGCTTGGGGAATCCAGTTTTCCAGCGCTTCCAGGGTCACGACATGGGGGTGGCCGATGCCGATGGCGTAGCCGCGCTGCACGGCCAGCTCCTCAAGGGCGCGGAGCTGCTGGGCGATGAACCCAGGGGTTTGCTCATGGTCGATAAAGATGTCCCTGGCGACGACCGGTACTCCGGCGCTGCGCGCGGCGGAAACCCCAAGGGAATGCCCTACGGTCCGGGAATCCAGGAACAGCAGACCGCGTTGCTTGAGAACTTCCATCACCGTCGCCATGCCCTCGGCGTTGGCCGTGAAGCGGCTGCCCATGTGATTGTTGATCCCGACGTAGCCTGGAAAGCGGTCTAGGCCCCAATTGATGCGCTGAATCAACTCCTCGCGGGAAAGTCCTGTGGTCAGGACTTTCTCACCGGCGTTGTATTCATCGTCGATCGGTTGCATGGGCATATGCACCATCAACTCGTGGCCCGCCGCCCGCGCCTTCCCGGCCAGGCTCTCCAGCCCCTCGGCGTAGGTCATCAATGCCAGGGTTACCGGTGGCGGCAAGGCAATGCTGCGCCGCGCGCCCGGCCGGTTGAGGCCGACATCGTCGATGACCAGGGCGATCACTGGGCCGCTGGGAAAGCTGGCCAGCTGCACGGCATTGCGTTGCCAGCTTTGTCCCTGCGGCGGGGGGTGCGGTTGTGCCTGGCGCGGTGCAGGCTGCACAGCCTCTGCAACCTCCGCAGGGGCTTCCTGCGTGGCGCTCTCCTGTAAGGAAAGCTGTGGCGCCGCCTCTGGCAGCGTCTGAGAAGCGACCTGCGGGCTGGAGTTCGTCGGGCCGGTAAGCGGCGCAGCTCCGTTGATCACCAGGCCGGGGGCCTGCGGCCTTGCCGTTTCCGCCGGAGGGGCACTGGGCGTGGCTTGATGGCTTTGGGGGACGGCGCTTGGAATCTCGGCGGGCTGGACTGCGTCCGCCTCCGGTGCATTGATCACCAAGCGCGCTGGGCCGTCGATGCTGGCCGGCGCGGCGGCGGGTTCCGGCGCTGGGCTCGCCTGAGAAGGAGCTTCAGCCAGTTCGGCGGGCGGCTCTTCCGGAGCGGCGGCATGGCGCCTCTCCCCGGAATACACCGGGGGGTGGTGCGGCGTGCGGGCTGCTGGTGCCGCCGATGCCACGGCCGGCGATGGAGGCTGGGCGTGCTGTGCCGGCGCGCGCGCGATCGCATCTGGCAGGGGTTCGGCCGTGATGGCGATCCGCGGCGGCTCCGAGGGTGGCGCGGTGACCTCTGATGTTTCTCCGCTGGAGCTAACGGCAGGCGGCAGCGCCAAGACTTCGGGCGGCTCCATGGGCAGCAAGGCCATGCGCTCCGGCGCGGGCTTTGGCGCGTCCGTCCACATGCTGATCGCACTGCCCAGGGTCAGGCCCAAGGCGAATGTTGCAGCCACGACGATTACGAAGCCCAGGGCCTGACGTCGTCCGTAGAGGTCCGCAAGCCAGCGTCCAGCGGTCTGCGCTGCGCCGAGGAGGAGCAGAAATGCCTTTCCAAGAGAGGTCCGGCAGGCTTCCCACCGGCGGCCGAGCGCCATTCTTTCCTATCCCCCGCCTCTGCTCTTGCCTGGTCCCAGGATAGTTCTTAGCCCCGCGCCTGTCGCTCTACTTTTGCCCGCTAGCGCGACCTGATATAAGAAGCTGACGATGACGAAACGCCACATCAAGAAACATCAATAAGACATTGTAATGTATCTTTTAATAGATAACTACGATTCCTTCACCTACAACCTCTTCCACTATCTGGGAGAGTTGGGGGCGGAGGTTGTCGTAAAGCGCAACGACAGCCTGAGCGCCGCCGAGGCCCTGGCGCTGGGCCCGGCGGGAATCATCCTGTCGCCGGGGCCCTGCGACCCGGACAAGGCCGGGGTTTGCCTCGATCTCATCGCGGCGGCGGCGGCGAACGAAGTGCCGCTGCTAGGGGTCTGTCTCGGTCTGCAGGCGATCGGCCAGGCTTTCGGCGGACGCGTGGTGCGCGCGCCACAGCCTATGCACGGCAAGGTCAGCGGCATCCTGCATCGGGAACAGGGCCTGTTCGCGGGCCTGCCCTCGCCGTTACAGGCGACGCGCTATCACTCCCTGCTCGTGGAGCGCGACAGCCTGCCCGGGGTTCTGGAAGTCACCGCGGAAAGCGAGGATGGTTTGATCATGGGGCTGGCGCATCGCGACCTGCCCCTGCACGGCGTACAGTTTCATCCAGAGTCCATCGCCTCCGAGCATGGGCATGATTTGCTTGCCAACTTCCTCCGGATGAGCGGTCATCCGGTCGAAAAGGCCGCTTGAGGGGAGAACCGGGGTCGATGTCGGGAGATATGAACGAACTGAAGGGACTGCTGGCCCAGGTCGCCGACGGCACCGAACTCAGCCGCGAAGAGGCCCGCGAAGCCTTCTCGATCATGATGTCGGGCGATGCCACGCCATCCCAGGTCGGCGGCTTCCTGATGGCTCTCAGGGTGCGCGGCGAGACGGTGGAGGAGATCACCGGCGCCGCCGAGGCGATGCGCGGCAAGATGCTGGCCATGGAGGCGCCCGCCGGGGCCATCGATACCTGCGGCACCGGCGGCGATGCCAAGGGGACCTACAACATCTCCACGGCGGCGGCTTTTGTGATCGCCGGTGCGGGCGTGCCCGTCGCCAAGCATGGCAACAGGGCGCTGTCTTCCAAGTCAGGCGCCGCCGATGTGCTGACCGCGCTGGGCGTCAACATCGAGGCCGAGATGGACCTGGTGGAAAAGGCGCTGCACGAGACCGGCACCTGTTTCCTGATGGCCCCGCGCCACCACGCCGCGATGCGTCACGTCGGCCCGACCCGGGTCGAGCTGGGAACCCGCACGATCTTCAATCTGCTCGGACCGCTGTGCAATCCCTGCCAGGTGAAGCGGCAGCTTCTTGGCGTGTTCTCGCGCGACTGGGTGGAGCCTCTGGCCGAGGTGCTCAAGGGCCTGGGCCATGAACGCGCCTGGGTCGTGCACGGCGCCGACGGCCTCGACGAACTCTCGACCACGGGCGCTTCCCTGGTCGCCGAACTCAAGGACGGCAAGATCACCACCTTCGAGGTTACGCCCGAGGAGGTTGGCCTGCCGCGCGCGAAGCTAAGCGATCTGCTCGGCGGCGATGCCCGGACCAACGCCCATGCCTTGGCCGCGATGCTGGGCGGGGAAAAAGGCCCGCTGCGCGATATCGTTTTGCTGACGGCCGCCGCCGGCATGATCGTCGCCGGAAAGGCGGAGAAGCTTGACGCTGGTATGACGCTGGCCGTCGAGAGTCTGGATAGCGGCAAGGCGCAGGCCGTGCTGGAACGGCTGATCGCCATCAGCAACGAACGCGGCGGCCCGGAGAAATGACCGAATGAGCGACGTTCTCGCCAAGATTTGCCAGGACAAGCTGGCCCATGTCGCCGCTTGCAAGGCGAGCACTTCGCTTGCCAGCCTGGAAAGCACGGCGGCCCGCCAGGAAGCGCCGCGCGGCTTTCTCGCGGCGCTGCGTGCCAAGGCCACCGCGGAAGGCTACGGGCTGATCTGCGAGGTCAAGAAAGCTTCGCCGAGCAAGGGGCTGATCCGCGAGGACTTCGATCCCCCGGCCCTGGCCCAGGCCTATCGCGCCGGCGGCGCGGCTTGCCTCTCGGTTCTGACCGACTCGCCCTATTTCCAGGGCAAGGACGGCGATCTGGTGGTCGCGCGGCTGGCGGGCGGCCTGCCGGTGCTGCGCAAGGACTTCATGCTCGATCCCTACCAGATCGTGGAAAGCCGGGCGCTGGGCGCGGACTGCGTGCTGCTGATCCTGGCGGCGCTGGAGGATAGCCAGGCCGCGGATCTGGAATCGCTGGCCCTGGAGCACGGTATGGATGTCCTGCTCGAGGTTCATGACGAGGCGGAGCTGGAACGCGCCCTGCGCCTCCAATCGCGTCTGCTTGGGGTCAACAATCGCAACCTCAAGACCCTGGACGTCGATCTCGCCAATGGCGAGCGCATGGCCGCGCTGCTGCCAGAGGATCGCTTTTTCGTCGCCGAAAGCGGCATCCACACGCCGTCCGACATCGCACGTCTGCGCGCCGCAGGGGCTCAGGCCTTTTTGATCGGAGAATCGCTGATGCGCCAAGCCGACGTCGCCGCCGCGACAGCGGCCCTGCGGGGACAGGCGGCCAGCAGGGAGCCGGCAAGCGCGTGAGCGATTTCACGCATCTCGATTCCGAGGGCAAGGCCCGGATGGTCGACGTGACCGACAAGGCCGCGACCGAACGGGTCGCCGTCGCCAAGGGCGAGGTCGTCATGGCGGCGCGGACCGCCGAATTGATCCGCGCGGGCGGCCTTGCCAAGGGCGACGTTTTTTCCGTCGCCCGCCTCGCCGGGATCATGGGAGCGAAGAAAACCGCGGAGCTGATACCCCTATGCCACCCCCTGGCGCTGACCTCGGTAGCGGTGGAGCTGATGATTGCGGCGGACCGCCCCGCCGTGGAGATCACCGCCACCTGCAAGCTGAGCGGCAAGACCGGAGTCGAGATGGAGGCCCTGACCGCCGTGTCCGTGGCCGCCCTGACCATCTACGATATGTGCAAGGCGGTCGATAAGGCGATGCGCATCGAAAATGTCCGTCTGGTGCGCAAGACCGGCGGCAAGTCCGGCAGCTACGAGGCCGAGTGATGATTCCGGTCGAGGAAGCCCAGCAGCGTATCCTGAGCGCTTTCACCGCCCTGCCGCCGGAGAGCGTCGCCGTGACCGCGGCCCTGGGCCGGGTACTGGCCGCCGATCTCGCCGCGCGGGTCACCCAGCCTCCGAAAGATGTCTCCGCGATGGATGGCTATGCCGTGCGCGCGGCCGATGTCGAGCGGCTGCCGGCAAGCCTCGCCGTGGTCGCCGAGATTCCGGCCGGGCAATCCTATGGCAAAGTCCTGGCCCCCGGAGAAGCGGCGCGCATTTTTACCGGAGCGCCCCTGCCCGCCGGCGCGGACTGCATCGTCATACAGGAAGACACCGAGGCCGCAGAGGGACGGGTCACCGTCAAGGAAGCGCCGCCGCCGGGCAAGTGGATCCGCAAGGCCGGTCTGGATTTCACCGCCGGCGATATCGGTCTTGAAGCCGGGCGCTGCCTCGGTGTGCGCGATATCGCTCTGGCGGCCTCGATGAACCATCCCTGGGTTCCCGTGCACCGCCGCGCCAGGATCGCCATCCTGGCGACCGGAGACGAGGTCGTGATGCCCGGCGAGCCCCTGGGTGAGAACCAGATCGTCTCCTCCAACGGGATCGCCCTGGCGGCTTTCGTCGAGGCTTGCGGGGGCGAAGCCGTCAATCTGGGGATTGCCACGGACGACAGGGAAACCCTGGAGCGTCTGGCCAAGGGCGCCGAGGGCATGGACCTGCTGGTGACCTCAGGCGGGGCCTCGGTCGGCGAACACGACCTGATCCGCTCCGTTCTGGGCGAACAGGGCCTGGAGCTGGATTTCTGGAAGATCGCCATGCGTCCGGGCAAGCCGCTGATGTTCGGCAGGCTTGGCGCGACCCCGCTGCTGGGCTTGCCGGGAAATCCCGTGTCCACCCTCGTCTGCGCCTTGATTTTTCTCAAGCCGGTGCTGGACCGGCTGCATGGCATGCGGGCCGGCGATGACTCTCTGGAGACGGTTCCCCTGGACGGCGCGCTGGAGGCCAACGACCGTCGGCAGGATTACCTGCGCGCCCGGCTGGTTCGCGACGAGTCGGGGCGCGAACGCGCGCAGCCCTTTTCAAGGCAGGATTCCTCCATGCTGAGCCGCTTGGCGCGGGCCGACTGCCTGATCCTGCGGCGGCCCCATGCGGAACCCTGCGAGGCGGGGCAGAATGTTGATATCATAAGATTTTCCCAGGCCGCCCAGTCCGCTTTCCTGTAGTCATCCCGGCTGTTTCGTCAAAACGGCTCTCCCCGTTCGGAGAGAACACTTGACGTACATTGGGAACAATACTAGAACATGTGGCCTGGTTGTCGATTTGTTCCAGATGTAGTGCAAGACAAAGCCTGGCGCTACTAGGGCTAATGGAAGTTGTTTCTAGTGCGCACTGCGGCGCGAGGAGATTGCGAAGATGCTGACGCGTAAACAGCATGAACTACTGCTCTTCATCCACGATCATCTGACCAAGCACGGTGTTTCCCCCTCATTCGATGAGATGAAGATCGCGCTGGATCTGAAGTCGAAATCTGGAATCCACCGCCTGATTACCGGCCTGGAGGAGCGCGGCTTCATCCGCCGCCTGCCCCACCGGGCCAGGGCCGTGGAGGTGATCCGCCTGCCGGACGACCTCGGCGGTACCAAGGCGGGCTCTGCGCTCGGCAGCAATGTCATCCGCGGCGCCTTTCGGGAAGCGCCGCGCGCGGTTGCCAGCGACCATCCCAACGGCGCTGCTGAAACCGTTGCCCTGCCCCTCTTCGGCCGGATCGCCGCGGGCACGCCGATCGAGGCGCTGCGCGATCACAGCAGCTACGTCGACGTTCCGCCCGATTTCCTCGGCAAGGGCGAACACTATGCCTTGGAGGTCGATGGCGATTCGATGATCGAGGCCGGCATTCTCGACGGCGACACGGTGCTTATCGAGCGCACCGACAATGCCGAGAATGGGGCTATCGTCGTCGCCCTGGTCGATGACGAGGAAGTCACCCTTAAGCGCTTTCGCCGCCGTGGCGGCGCCATCGCTCTGGAGCCAGCCAACAAGAACTACGAGCCGCGCCTCTTTCCGCCCGACCGGGTCAAGGTTCAGGGGCGCCTCGTCGGGCTCATGCGCCGCTACTAGCCTTAATCGCGAAAGCGCACCCAGGGCCGGCGGCCACGGCGGTCCTGGGTTGATTCGACGCGAATCCCGCCATTCCCATTAAGCCAGACGGCGTGCGCCCCCTCGCGCCAGAGATCGAAGCGGTCGATGCGTGCCCGCTGGCTGCCGTCGGGTGCCAGGCAGGCACGGCGTATCGGCGACAGGCTGATCAGCAGTTCGACGCGCGCGCAGTCTTCCTCAAGGGCGCGGTTGTCCCAGAGCACCGCCGCCCGCAGGCCGCTGTTCGCACGATAGACACAGCCCAGCGCGTCGCAGGCGACCCCGCCCCGTGCCGCCTGTCCGCTTTCGGGGAATAGCGCCGCCTGCCGCTGGCCATTGCGGCGCAGCCAAAGCTCGGCGGAGAAGCGGTCGCTGCGCTCCTGCGACAGCATCAACTGGCCGCTCTCGGCATTGCGCAGGGCAATCAGGCTGCCATCCTCGTTGATCAGGATATCCGGACGCTCCGGAGCCAGCGCAACGGAAGCGAAGCCGAGCAGGACCACCGGCAAGCCGAGCAGCCGCCAGCGCCGCGACCAGATGCACAGCCACAGTCCCCCTCCGACGATGGCCGCGAGGCCCCACAGGGGCATGCCGGGAAGCAGAACGACCGCGCCCGGGAGTTCCGCGACCCAGGCCGCGGTCTCCAAGATCAGGGCGATGCCCCAGGACATGGGAACCAGCCCGAGACTCTCCAATCCCAAGGGCATCACCAGAAGAGAGATCAAGCCCCAGGGCATCACCCAGAAAGCCGTGGCCGGGACGGCCAGGAGATTGGCCAGCAAGCCGTAGCAGGCGAAGCGATTGAAGTGGAAAGCGGCGAAGCCGCCCGTGGCGAGCATCGCCAGCAGAGAAGAAACGGTGACCAGCCCGAGATAGAGCGCGGCCCGCCGCCAGGGTCCCCGGGGCAGCAGCCAGGAGGTTTCGTCCGTCTGCCTGTTCTCCTTGCGCCGCTGCAGCACTTCGAAGGCGGCGATCATCAGCGTGACCGCCGCGAAAGACATCTGGAAAGAGGCGCCGAGCAGGGTCTCCGGCGCGATCAGCAGCACCACCGCTGCGGCCAGGGCGACCAGGCGCAGGGAAAACGGCGTGCGGTCGAGCAGCACCGCGGCAAAGGCGGCGGCGATCATCAGAAAGGCGCGCTGCGTCGGCACGGTCGCGCCGACCAGGAAGAGATAGATGAAGGCGACCGCAAGCGCGGCGACCGCCGCCCACTTCTTGATCGGATAATACAGCGCGATGCGGGGGAAGAGACTGAGCAGCGCGCGCAGGGCGAAGAACAGCGTGCCCGCAACCAAACCGACATGCAGACCGGAGATCGCCAGCAGATGCGCCAGCCCCGAATCGCGCATGTCGGAGATGACCTCTTCGGGAATCGCGCCGCGTTCCCCGGTCAGCAAGGCGGCCGCGACGGCCCCTTCTCTGCCGGGCAGGGTTTCGGTGACCCGCGCGGCAACGGCACGCCGCAGGCCGTTCCAGTAGTTCCGCCAGCTGTGCACCAGGGAGTCGCCCGCGTGAACGCCGCCGTCACTTTCCACCGGACCCAGGCCATAGCCGACACCGCCGAGACGCCCAAAATAGGCCATGCGCGCGAAATCGAAGGCTCCCGGGGCCGCGGGCGTCGGCGGCGGGCGCAGCGTGGCGAGCAGGCTGACCGCGCTGCCGGGATTTAGCGCATCGGGATCGACCATGGAGGCCGCGAGATTGACGCGCACGCGCGCCGGAAGCTCAGCCTCGGCCAGGGGGCCGATATGCTTGGGTTCCATAAGAATCCGCCAGCCCTCGTCGCGCGGTTCGATGGAGATGAGCCTGCCCTGCAGCGCGGCCGGCCCGATTTCCTCGGCCAGTATCGGGGCGCGCACCTGCCAGGTTCTCAGCTGAGCGTTGGCGAAGCCGGCGGCGACGGCCAGCAACAGCAGGCAAAGCGCGAACGCGCCGCCCCTGCCCCTCGCCAGGAGCGATAGCAGCGCCGCGGCGAACAGGGCGCCGGCGCTCAGCTCCGCGGGCGGTTCCGCCGCCAGGGAAAAATAGAGCGCGATACCGAGACCGAAGAAGACCGGCAGCCAAAGCAGCCAGCGCTCGCGTTCGCCGGCGAGATTATCGCGGAGCTGCGCCGCCAGAGATCGCAAGGAGAGTCGCGCAGCCTGCCGCTGCGCCGCTTGCAGCGTTCGATCGGTCACCGCCATGCTCCACCTGAGCGGAGCACCTCGCCGCGTGATTCCTGAACTCGCTTCGTGCTAAACAGCGCACGCCCCTTTCTCAAGACAGCAGGACTCAATGACCGTCGTTTGCCGTTTCGCCCCTTCGCCCACCGGCTTCCTTCACATTGGAGGCGCCCGCACGGCACTTTTCAACTGGCTCTTCGCGCGCCATCACGGCGGCAAGTATCTGCTGCGGATCGAGGACACGGACCGCAAGCGCTCCACCCAGGAAGCGATCGACGCCATTCTCGACGGTCTCGACTGGCTTGGCCTGCATCACGACGGCGAGGTTGTCTATCAATCCAGGCGGGCCGAGGTTCACACCGCCGCCGCCCTGCGGCTGCTCGACGAAGGCAAGGCCTATCGCTGCTACTCCAGCCAGGAAGAGCTTGAGGAGATGCGCGCGACGGCACGCGCCGAGGGCCGGCCGATGCGCTATGACGGACGCTGGCGCGACCGCGATGCCTCCGAAGCGCCGCCGGGCGTGGAACCGGTTATCCGCCTGAAAATGCCGCAAGATGGCGAAACCGCTATCGAGGATGCCGTACAGGGGAAAGTCACCGTCGCCAATGAGCAGCTCGACGACATGGTGCTGCTGCGCGCCGATGGCAGCCCGACCTATATGCTTTCCGTGGTGGTCGACGATCACGACATGGGCATCACCCACGCGATCCGCGGCGACGACCATTTGACCAATGCCTTCCGCCAGTTTCAGCTTTATCGCGCCTTGGGCTGGGAGCCGCCGGTCTTCGCGCATATTCCGCTGATTCATGGGCCGGACGGCGCCAAGCTCTCCAAGCGGCACGGTGCCCTGGGCGTCGAGGCGTACCGCGAAATGGGTTATCTGCCCGAGGCGATGCGGAATTACCTGCTGCGTCTTGGCTGGGGCCATGGCGACGACGAGATTTTCTCGACGGAGCAGGCGATCGAATGGTTCGATTTTGAGGGGATCGGGCGCTCGCCGGCCCGCTTCGACTTCGCCAAGCTGGATAACCTCAACGGCCACTATCTGCGCGAGGCGGAGGATTCCCGCCTCTCAGACCTGGTCGCCCGGCGTCTCGGCGGCTGCGACGACGCCGGTCACGCGCGTCTGGTCCAGGCCATGCCGGGGCTGAAAGCCCGAGCAAAGACCGTCAAGGAACTAACTGAAAACGCGGAGTTTTACCTCGCGGAACGGCCGATCCCCATCAACGAGAAGGCGGCCAAGCTGCTGGAAACAGGCCGTCCCGTCCTGCAGGGCCTCTATCCACGGCTGGAACAGCTTTCCGAATGGCGCGAAGAAAACCTGGAAAGTCTGGTTCGGGAGTACTCCGAAGCCCAGGAAATCAAGCTTGGCGCGGTCGCGCAGCCGCTGCGCGCGGCCTTGAGCGGTTCGAACCAATCCCCTGGAATCTTTGAGGTAATGGGCGTTCTGGGGCGCGCTGAGTCGCTCGCGCGCATCAAGGACCAGATTTAATCGTTTCCGGCAAAACTATCCCCCCGCGCGTCAATTGATCGCGGCGGCCTGTTTCTTTATGCTGCAGCGCGAAAACACAGATGAGCGCGATACTGCGCCACAAGAAAAATCGAGGACACGAGCATGAGCAAAACCACCACGGCGACCGAGGCTTCTGCCGGTAACACCGTTACGCTAACCGACAACGCCACTGGCCGAACGTGGGAGTTCCCGGTCATCGAGGGGTCCACGGGGCCCCAGGTCATCGACGTGCGCAGGTTCTATGCCGAAACCGAGATGTTTACCTACGACCCAGGCTTCACTTCGACGGGGTCCTGCGATTCGGCGATCACTTTTATCGACGGCGACAAAGGTGTTCTGCTGCACCGTGGCTACAAGATCGAGGATCTGGCCGAGCACAGCGACTTCATGGACGTCTCCTACCTTCTGCTGCACGGCGAGCTGCCGAAGCCGGAAGAAAAGAAGTCCTTCGAGAAAACGATCACCTATCACACCATGCTGCACGAGCAGATGGTCAACTTCTTCCGCGGTTTCCGCCGGGATGGCCATCCCATGGCGATCATGGTCGGCGTGGTCGGCGCCCTCTCCGCCTTCTACCATGACTCCACGGACATCACCGATCCGCACCAGCGCATGGTGGCCTCGCATCGCTTGATCGCGAAAATGCCGACGATCGCGGCGATGGCCTACAAGTACTCGATCGGCCAGCCCTTCGTGTACCCGCGCAACGATCTCTCCTACGCCGAGAATTTCCTGCAGATGACCTTCGCGGTGCCCTGCGAGGAGTGGCGCAGCAATCCCGTGCTGGCGCGCGCCATGGACCGGGTGTTCATCCTGCACGCCGATCATGAGCAGAACGCCTCGACCTCGACGGTGCGCATCGCCGGGTCCTCCGGCGCCAATCCCTTCGCCTGCATTGCCGCCGGCATCGCTTCGCTGTGGGGGCCGGCCCATGGCGGCGCCAACGAGGCCGTGCTCAACATGCTGCAGGAAATTGGCAGCAAGGAGCGCATTCCGGAGTTCATCAAGCGCGCCAAGGATAAGGACGATCCTTTCCGCCTGATGGGCTTTGGGCATCGCGTCTACAAGAACTACGATCCCCGCGCCAAGGTGATGCAGAAGTCCTGCCACGAGGTGCTTGATGAGCTCGGTATCCGCGACGAGCCGCTCCTGGCGCTTGCCATGGAACTTGAGAAAATTGCACTAGAGGACGAATATTTCGTCGAAAAGAAGCTCTTCCCCAATGTCGATTTCTACTCCGGCATCATCCTCAAGGCGATGGGCTTCCCGACCTCGATGTTCACCGTCCTCTTCGCCGTGGCCCGCACCGTCGGCTGGGTCGCCCAGTGGAACGAGATGATCGAGGATCCGGGACACCGCATCAGCCGCCCGCGCCAGCTCTATACGGGTCACACCCTGCGCGACTACACCCCCCTCGATAAACGCTAGCCACAGCCAGGGTGCCGGCCTTTGGTCTTGGCGGCGCAGGGGCGCAGCGCCTAGACTCTGGCTATGAGCGAGCGTAGCGACATCGATCTAGCCAAGCTGAAGGCGCAGCTGCTGCAGCGGCGTGGCGAGCTCCACGGCTTGGTCGAGGGCAGCCAGGAAAGCCGCGGCGTGGTGGAACTCGACCAAACCCGGCAGGGCCGGCTCTCGCGCATGGACGCCCTGCAGGGGCAGGCCATGGCTCAGGAAACGGAACGCCGGCGTCAGGGCGAGTTGAAGCGGATCGAGGCGGCTCTGCTACGCATGGACTCTGGAGACTACGGCTACTGTTTGTCCTGCGATGAGGAAATCGCGGGGAAGCGGCTTGCCTCGGATCCTTCGGTGGCGCTCTGCGTCGACTGCGCCGGCGCTTCTGGCGGCTAGCTCGTCCGCCGCACGGCTCTCTCCTACCAGGCCGCTTTGCGCTTTGTCCGTTTTCCGCTAATATCTTCTATATGTCGATAACCAGCCATGATCCGATGCAAAGCGAGAGTCTGCGCCGCGAGATGGACTCGCCGCGCGACGTCGTCTGCTTCGGCCGGGATTATCCAGCCTATCATCACGTGGCGCCGCACCATCACCCCCGGGCGCAGCTCGTCAACGCCCAGCGCGGCGTGATGTCGGTGATGGCCGGCGGCGGCGCCTGGGTCGTGCCGCCAGGCTACGCGGTCTGGGTGCCGGCCGGGGTCTTGCATGAGGTGGAATCCCTAGCCCCGCTGTCGATGCGCGGGGTCTACTGCAAGGAAACCGCGCTCGGCGGCCGGGCGCCGCGCGAATGCCGGGTGGTCGAGGTCTCCCCGCTCCTGCGCGAAGCGATTCTGCGCGCCGCCCAGTTCGATTCCCTTTCGCCAGCCTCCCCACGCGAAGACCATATCCTCGCGGTGATTCTCGACGAGATCCTCAATCTGCCGGAAGCGCCCCTGTTCGTTCCCCTCCCCGCCGATGGCCGCCTGAAGCGCATAACCGACAGCTTGATGCGGCAGCCAGGCGATAACCGGGACCTGGAAGCCTGGGCGCGCGACAGCGGCGCCAGCAGCCGTACCCTCGCGCGCCTGTTCCGGCGGGAAACCGGCCTGTCCTTCCGGGAGTGGCGGACGCGCATGCGTCTGATGTCTGGCCTGCACCGCCTGGCATCGGGCGACAGCGTGACCACCGTGGCCTTGGACGTCGGCTATTCGGGACCAAGTGCCTTCATAGCGGCTTTCAAGGAGTTTACCGGCCATACGCCCGGCGAATACTTCCGCAAGCGCGAAACGGCGGTTTAACCGCGTTCTATCAACTCGATCTTATAGCCGTCGGGATCCTCGATGAAGGCGATCACGCTGCCGCCGTGCTTCATCGGTCCCGGCGGGCGCGGTATCGCAACGCCCTCCTTTTCCAGCGCGGCGCAGGTCGCGTAGATGTCCGGCACGCCGATCGCCAGATGCCCGAAGGCGTTGCCCAGGTCGTAAGCCTCTTCCTGGCCCCAGTTGTGGGTGAGCTCGATCACGGCATTGCTGTTCTCATCGCCATAGCCGACGAAGGCCAAGGTGAACTCGCCCGAAGGGTAGTCGGTTCGGCGCAGCTCCCGCATGCCCAGATGCCGGGTATAGAAATCGAGCGATTTATCGAGATCCCGCACCCGGATCATGGTGTGCAGTAGGCGATACGCGCCGCTTTTGGCTTCGCTCATCTTTATCTCTCCAGCTTGTGTATGAACGGCGGCGGCGTTTATTCGCCAGCCTTCTTATCCATGATCATAGCGCTGAAAATGGCATCCGCGACCACCTTCCCGTCGACCTTGGCCTCGCCCTTGAAGCGCCAGACGTTCCGCTTCTGGCGGTCCTTCGAGATATGCAGCTCCAGTCGGTCGCCGGGAACCACGGGCTTGCGGAAGCGGCAATTATCGATGCCGAGGAAATAGACCAAGCGGCCGGCGGCCTCGCCTTCCAGCACCTCGACGACGAAAACCGCGGCGGTCTGCGCCATGGCCTCGACGATCAGGACCCCCGGCATCACCGGCTGCCCTGGAAAGTGCCCCTGAAAGAAGGATTCGTTGATGGTGACGTTCTTGATGCCGACCGCGGTTTCCTGCGGCACGATATCGACGACCTTGTCGATCAGCAGGAAGGGGTAGCGATGCGGAATCATCGCCATGATGGTTTGCAGGTCGGCGACACCGTCAACAGCCCGCGGTAGGCCTTGATTTTCAGTCATGTGTTATTCCTCTGGTCCTCGCGTGACGGTCGCGGCGCTTCAAGCCGTCTGTTTTACTCATAAAGCCCGCTATTTCAATCCTCTGGAGCTTTCATCGGCGGTGCCAGTTCCTGCAGGTCGAGCTGCGGCAGAGTTTCGTTGAGGCGCCGAAGCGTCTCTTCGGTGATCTCGAAGTCTGGGTGGGACAGCAACACCGTCGACTTTTCGAGAACCAGGTTGGCCCCGCGCTCGTCTGCGATTTGATCCGCGATACGAATAACCTGCAACTGCACTTCGCGCATACCGTCGCTGAAACTGCGGTCCAGGCGCAAACGGTTCTGCTGAATTTCCCGCTGAGCCTCCTCGATGGTCTGCTCCAACTCCAGGCGGCGCTGCGCGAATTTCTCCGGGTCAAGCGACGCGCGGTCCCGCACCAGCTGCTGTTCGCTCTCGCGCAGGCGCTCTTCCCTGCTGCGCAGCTCTTCCTGGTAGGCCATGCGCTGGCTCTCGATATTATCTTGCAGCGCGTTTACGGCAGTCGAATCCCTGAGAATCCGCTGCATGTCGATGATCACGATCTTAGGCTCTGGCGGCTCCGCCTGGGCGACCGTCGCGATGGTAGCGCACAGCAGCGATATGACCGCCGCGGCCCAGAAGCGTGAAACAGTCTTGGCTGCGGACTGTCGCATTCGGCCTAGAACTGGGTGCCGAAGCTGAAGTTCAGCACCTGCGTTTCATCGTAGCTTTCCGAGATCACCGCGTAGCCAAGGTCGATCACCAAGGGCCCGAAGGGTGAATTCCAGGATATGCCCGGGCCCACGGCAACACGCAGGGAGGCATCGTCGCTGACGCCGGTGCTGGAACCGTCGACGCCCCAGGCCGTGCCGAAGTCCGTGAAGATACGACCGCGAATGTCGTATTCCTCGGGAAGGCCGAGCGGGAAGCTGAACTCCAATGTACCGACGGCGTAGTTGTTAGCGCCCAAGGCGTCGCCGCTGGAGCGCGGCCCGAGACCGCGCTCGAAGCCGCGGAAGCTGGCGCCGCCGACAAAGAAGCGATCGCTGATCCGGGTGTCCTGACCGATGCCGAAAATGTGGCCGGCGCTGCCCTTGATGGCGAAGGAGGATTCGTCCCAAACCGGAATGTAATAGGAGCCGTTTGCCGTGGTTTCGAGCGCGTAAACGTCTCCGCCGATGCCCAGATAGGTATTGCCAAAGGACACCAGGTAACCTTCGGTCGGATCGAAGCGGCTGTTGCGCGCGTCGTAGGTCAGGATGCTGGAGATGCTCGAGCGGATCGTCGCGCCCTCCTCCATGGAAACCTGAATCGGCGCGTTGGCATCGACATTGGTGATGTCGCGATATTCCAAGGTGTAGCGCACGACGTGCCGCAGCCGCTCCGTCAGTTCGTAGCCGGCGCGCAGACTGAAGCCGATGCGCTTCTCGTCGAAATCCGCTTCTTCGTCTTCGCGCGTCGTGCGGAAGATGTCGAAGCCGGCGGCGAGAGGCATCTCGAGGAAGTAGGGCTCGGTAAAACTGAGATCGATCTGGGTCGAGGTGCCCGCGATGACCGTCGCCAAACGCAGATCCTGGCCGGCGCCCAGCAGATTGCGCTCGCGCAGCTGGATCGAGCCGAGCGGACCCGAGGCGCTGGAGAAGCCGGCGCCGAAGGTCAGATCGCCCGTGGATTGCTCCTCGACGTCGACGGTGATCACCGTGCGATCCTGGGTACTGCCCTGTTCATTGGAGACATTCACGGAGCGGAAGAAGCCCAGGTTTTCGATGCGCTGGCGCGACCGACGGAGCTTTTCGCTGTTGAAGGCGTCGCCTTCCACAAGCCGGAACTCGCGGCGGATGACCCGGTCGAGGGTGCGGGTGTTGTTCACGATATCGATGCGCTCGACGAAGACCCGCGGCCCCTCCTCGATCGCGTAGTTGATACCGATGGTCAGGTTTTCCCGGTCGCGCTGGACCTGCACGTTGACGTCGACGAAGGCGTATCCAAGGTTGCCGACGGCCTCCGTCAGCTTCTGGACAGTCTCCTCCACCTCCGAAGCGTCGTAGGTCTCTCCCTCGATGGTGGTGATGGAATCCTCGACATCCTCGGGATTGAGGTCGCGCAGCGTGGTTTCGACGTTGATCGCGCCGAAGGTATAACGCTCGCCCTCGCGGACCGTGAAGGTAATGATGAAACCCGATTTATCGTCGGCCAGCTCGGCGACGGCTGAGGTCACCTCGAAGTCGGCGAAGCCTTCCGAGAGATAGAACCGGCGCAGCAGCTCCCGATCGAAGGAGATACGGTCCGGGTCGTAGGTGTCCGAGGCGCTGAGGAAACGGTACCAGGCACTCTCCTTGGTGCTGATCTCGCTGCGCAGATCGCCGTCTGAGAACTCTCTATTTCCCACGAAATTCAGCGCGATGACGCCGGTGACCTCGCCCTCGGCGATTTCGAAAACCAGATCGACGCGGTTCTGGTCGAGCTCGATGATCTTCGGCTCGACCTGGGCGCCGAAGCGGCCGGAGCGGCGGTAGAGGTCGAGGATGCGCTGTACGTCGTTCTGGGCTCGCGTAACGGTGAAGACCTGCCGCGGCTGCAGCTCGACTTCGACACGCAGCTCGTCGTCGCCGAGGGAATCGTTCCCCTCGAAGGCGATGCGATTGATGATCGGATTCTCGACCACCGTAACGATCAAGGTGTTGCGTTCGCGGCCCAGGGTCACATCGGCGAACAGGCCGGTCGCGAAAATCTCTTTCAGCGAGCTGTCCAGCATAACCGGATCGAAGGGGTCGCCCGGATCGACGGTCATGTAGGTGCGGATGGTCTGTGGATCGACGCGCAGGCTGCCCTCGACGCGGATCTCTTCGATGATGCCGCCGGAAAGCAGCGATTGAGCAGCGGCTTGCTGCTGCGGTGCACTGGCCATGGCGGCTGAGAGAACAAACGCCGTGAAGGCCAAGAAGGCTAGTCTCGAAACCAAACTCACCCCCAAAAATCCCCTGTTCGCGTCGTTCTACTTTGCACTACCCGCTTCCTGAAAAAGCGGCAGTTAGGTCACCAAGCCGACCAAGTATTCGATAACCCGCAAGCGAACGAGATCGTTCCAGGTCACGAATACGAAGAGGCTCAATACCAGAGCCAGCCCGATGCGAAAACCGTATTCCTGCGCTTTCTCACCCAAGGGGCGACCGCGCACGGCCTCGATGCTGTAGAACAATAGGTGCCCTCCGTCCAGCATCGGAACCGGGAAAAGATTGATCAGGCCGAGATTCACGGACAGGATTGCCGTGAAAAGAATCACGGAAACCACACTGATTTCAGCAACTTGACCGGAAAGTTGCGCGATCCGGAGCGGCCCGCCGAGTTCATCCGCGCTGCGCGTGCCGACGATGATCTGCCAAACCGCCTGCAGCGTTCCCACCGACAGCGAGCCGGTTTCCTTGATCGCGAACCAGACGGAGTCAACGAGGCCGTGGCGGATATACTCGGTGCCCTCGGCCTGAATGCCGAGTCGCGCGGTTTCATACTCGTTGCCGAGATTGTCCTTGGTGGTAATGATCTGCGGCTGCGCGAAAACCTCGATCTGGCTGCCGCCGCGCTCGACGATAATGTCCAAGGGGGCGTCGAGGCCGAGCTGGACGAGCCGCCGTATCTGCTCGAACCTCGTGATCGTTTCGCCGTTGATTTCGACGATCCGGTCCCCGACGCGCAGGTCGGCGGCAGCGGCGGCGCTGTTCTGCTGCACACCAGTGATGACCGCCGGCGTAGTCGGCTGGCCGTAGACGACGAACATTCCAGTCAGGATAACGATCGCCAGGAGGAAATTCGCCAAGGGCCCTCCCGCGACGATCCAACTGCGCTGACTCAGCGACTTATGATGGAAGGACACGGCCTTCTCTTCGTCGGTCAGGGGTCTGGTCGTTCCATCGGCCCAATCGCCGGTGTGCTCGCCAGGCTCCAGGACTTGCCCTGGCGCTTGCTCGATGTTCTTCGGCGGCCTGCTGGTGACATCCGCGTCGCCGAACATCTTGACGTAGCCACCGAGCGGAATGGCGCTGAATTTCCAGCGCGTTCCCGTGCGGTCAGTCCACCCGAAAAGCTCTGGCCCAAAACCGATCGAAAACGCATCGATCCGCACGCCGCAGCGCCTGGCAATCAGGTAGTGCCCCATCTCGTGCACGAAGACCAGGATGGTCAGCACGATGAGGAACGGCACCAGATAGTCCTGTAGGAGGGAAAAAATCTGCATAGCTTTCCGGGTACGTTACGCCAAGGCTTCAGGATTGGATGAGAAGATCACCCGGCAGCACCGCAAACGGCCCTGAAGCTGCCTTTCTACCACTTTGAGCCAGGGCGCTCAAAAGGCAAGTTATTTCAACGTCAACGGGGCTGATCGGCGATTAATTTCTGGGCCGCCCGGCGGCCCGTGCTATCCAGCGACAAGGCCGCTTCC
Source organism: uncultured Alphaproteobacteria bacterium (assembly GCA_942491105.1). Lineage (GTDB taxonomy): Bacteria > Pseudomonadota > Alphaproteobacteria > Kiloniellales > DSM-21159 > JBBEAM01. The sequence continues at coordinate 399,633 of CALNZX010000001.1, forward strand.
AGACTGTCGATGGCGCATCTTGGCGTTTTGGAAAGCACTTCCTCCACGATTTCGGCGATACGCAGGAAGCCGATCGCGCCGGACAGGAAAGCGGCCACGGCGATCTCATTGGCGGCATTGAGCAGGACCGGCGCCCCCTGCCCTTCGCGCAGCGCCTGCCGCGCCAGGCGAAGCGCCGGGAAGCGACTCTCATCGGGCGGCTCGAAAGTGAGCTGCGACAGCGCCGCCAGATCCAGTTTTTCGACCGCCGCGGGCATGCGGCCCGGCCAGGCGAGGCAATGGGCTATCGGGATCCGCATGTCGGGCGCGCCCATCTGCGCCAGCATCGAGCCGTCGCGATAGGCCACGATGGAATGCACCACGGATTGGGGGTGAACCAGGATCGATATCCGCTGTTCCGCCATGGCGAAGAGATAATGGGCCTCGATGACCTCCAAGCCCTTGTTCATCATCGTCGCGGAATCCACCGAGATCTTGGCGCCCATGCTCCAGTTGGGGTGCTTGACGGCCTGCTGCGGCGTCACTTCGGCCATTTCCGCGCGGGAGAACTCCCGGAACGGCCCGCCGGAAGCCGTCAGTATGATCCGCTCGACCTGGTCCGGGCAGTTGCGATCTAGCACCTGAAATATCGCGTTATGCTCGGAATCCACCGGCAGCAAGCGGGCGCCGTGCGCGGCGGTTTCCTGCATCATGATATCGCCAGCGGTGACCAGGGTTTCCTTGTTCGCCAAGCCTACAGAGGCGCCCCGGCGGATCGCCGCCAGGGTGGGTTCCAGACCGGCCGCGCCGACGATCGCGGCCATTACGAAGTCGCTGGGCCGCGCCGCGGCATCGCGGATCGCGGCCGCACCGGCGGCGGCTTCGATCCCGCTGCCCGCCAGCGCGTCCTTGAGTTCCGCATAGGCCGCCTCCTCGGCAACCACCGCCAACTTGGCGTTGAACTGGCGTGCCTGGGCGGCCAGCGCCGCGGCGGAGCGGTTGGCGGTCAGCACCTCGACACGGAAACGCTCCGGCGCCTGCGCGATCAGATCGAGGGTGCTGCAGCCGACCGAGCCGGTCGAGCCGAGTACGGTGATGCTGCGTTGGGTCGGCGCGTCGTTCATGGCCATAGCGCTAAAGTGGGCCCGCATCGGCGCAGACCAAGATCATCATGGCCAAGCCGACCGGCAAAAGGCCATCGACCCTGTCCAGCAATCCGCCGTGCCCGGGAATCAGGTTGCTGGCATCCTTCTTGCCGAAATGCCGCTTGATGCCGGATTCCAGGAAGTCACCAGCCTGCGCCAGCACGGCGAGGCAGGCGCCGAGCAGGGCTGCGCCCTCAAGGCTGGCATGACTGAACAGGCTGGAAAGCGCGGCGGCCACGATCGCGGCGGCGGCCATGCCTCCGGCAAGCCCGGCCCAGGTCTTGTTGGGGCTGATCGCGGGCAGAATTTTCCATCCGCCCACGCTACGGCCAACGAAGTAGGCGCCGATATCCGTGGCCCAAACCGTCAGCACGGCGAACAGCACCAGGAGCAGCCCCTCGGGCTCGGCCCTGCGCAGCAGCAGCAATGCCAGGCAGGGCGGCACCAGATAGAGCACGCCGGCGGCCAGCCACAGCGCCGGCGCGTCCCGTCCGCTGTCCAGGCGTTGCAGCAGGTAACACAGCAGAGTTCCGCCCGCCGCCGCGACCGCGAGATGCACGGGATGCAGGAACATTCCTGCGGCGACAAACAGAGGTACGAAGAGCACGAGCAGCCAGGCCGCCGTGCCGCGCCGCTCCAGCGTCAAGCCACCCCACTCCCAGGCCAGCAGGGCGGCCGCGAAAACGATCAGGATGTCGCTATAGGGAGGTCCGGCGACCAGGGCGGCGAGAACGGGTGGCGCGAGCACGATTGCCGAGAGAACGCGCGCGCGTAGGCCACTTGCCATATCAGCTAACGGTCATGGCGATCCCTGGCATCTCAGCCAGAGGAAACAGCGGAGCCGTATCGCCGCTCTCGATTGCGGTAATCGCGCAGCGCGCCAAGAAGGTCATCCTTACCGAAATCGGGCCAAAGGGTCTCGGTGAAGACCAACTCGGAATAGGCGCACTGCCAGAGCATGAAGTTGCTGATCCGCTGCTCTCCGGAGGTGCGGATCAAGAGGTCGGGGTCTGGCAGCTCCGCGGTCGACAAACGGGCACCGAAGTCCGCCTCGCCGAGATCGTCCAGGGACAAGCGGCCCGCGGCGACATCGGCCGCCAGGCGGCGGGCCGCGGCGGCGATTTCCTGGCGCCCGCCATAGCTGAGAGCGACGGTCACGTTGATGCGCGTGTTGCCTGCCGTTCGCGCCTCCGCATCCTCGATCAGACGGACGATATCGTCGGCCAGGCGCTCGCGCTCGCCGATGACGCGCAGGCGCACGCCCTCCTTATGGAGATCGGCGATTTCGCTTTGCAGATAGCGGCGCAACAGGCCCATCAGATCGGAAACCTCGGCCGCGGGGCGATTCCAGTTTTCGGAGGAAAATCCGAACAGGGTCAGATAGCCGATACCCAGCTCGGCCGCGGCCTCGACGGTACGCCGCACCGCCTCCGCGCCGCGGCGGTGGCCCTGGGTGCGCGGCAGACCGCGCGCCGAGGCCCAGCGGCCGTTGCCATCCATGATGATGGCGACGTGACGCGGTGGGCACTCCACGGGCTGCGTCTCCAGGCTATCCATCCTCATCAGACCTGCTTGATCTCCGCATCCTTGTGCGAGAGCGCCTCGTCGATCAGCTTGATATGTTCATCGGTGATCTGCTGGATGGCTTCCGAGAGCTTGCGGTGCTCGTCTTCGGAAATTTCACCATCCTTTTCCTGCTGCTTCAGGGTGTCCATGCCGTCGCGGCGCACGTTACGCACGGCGATGCGCGCCTGTTCGGCGTACTTACTGGCAACCTTGGCGAGTTCCTCGCGCCGCTCTTCGGATAGCGGCGGGATCGGCACGCGCACGAGCTGCCCATCGTTCGACGGGTTCAGGCCAAGCCCGGATTCGCGGATCGCCTTTTCGACGGCGGAAACCAGGCCCCTGTCCCAGACCTGCACGGTGAGCATTCTGGATTCGGGAACCGAAATCGTGCCGACCTGGTTCATCGGCATCGACTGCCCGTAGGCATCGACGTTGATGGGGTCCAAAAGACTGGTTGCCGCGCGTCCCGTGCGCAGCCCGCCAAATTCGCGCTTTAGCGCCTCCAAAGCGCCATCCATGCGCTTTTTGAGGTTCGTCATGTTTGCTTCGCTCACTGCTCAACCCCGTCTGTTCTGCCGAACCTTCGCCTACTTCGAGTCTACGATCGTGAAACAGCCGCGACCCATGATGACTTCAGCGAAGGAACCCGGCGTTTGTATGGAGAATACCAGGATAGGAATGTGGTTTTCTCGTGCCAAGGATATGGCAGCGTGATCCATCACGCCTAGATCGTGTGTCAGCACGTCATGATAGGTCAGGCTGTCGTAGCGTTTGGCACCGGGCACCTTGTTGGGATCGGCATCGTAGACGCCGTCGACCTTGGTACCCTTCAGCAGCGCCTCGCAGTTCATTTCGCTGGCGCGCAGGGCCGCCGCCGTATCCGTCGTGAAGAAGGGATTGCCCGTGCCGGCGGCAAAGATCACCACCCGGTTTTTCTCCATGTGCCGGACCGCGCGGCGGCGGATATAGGGCTCGGATACCGTCGCCATGGGGATCGCCGAAAGCACGCGCGTATCGACATCCAGCTTTTCCAGGGCGTTCTGCATGGCCAGCGAATTGATCACCGTCGCCAGCATGCCCATGTAATCGGCGCTGGCCCGTTCCATGCCGTTCGCGGCCCCCTTGAGACCGCGAAAGATGTTGCCGCCGCCGATCACCAGGCAGACTTCCACGCCCATGTCGTAGACCGCTTTGACCTCGGCCGCCACGCGATCGACCGTGACCGGATCCAGTCCATAGTCCAGGTCGCCCATCAGGGCTTCACCGGATATTTTCAGCAACACCCTTTTGTATCGCGGGGTCTCGGCCATCTCGCTAGGCCCTTCGAAGTTCTTTGAGGCCACATCACGGCTACCAATGATTCGGTTGATGCCGATCAGACACTAGCGCTGTCAGGACAGCGAAACTGGGCCAGCCGCGACTCGGCCAGCCCAGCCCATTGTCCTAGTTGCCGAGGGTCGCGGCAACCTCGGAGGCGAGATCGGACTCTTCCTTCTCGATGCCTTCGCCAAGATTGAAACGCTCAAAAGCGGTGATCTTGACTTCGCCGCCGAGCTCCTTGCCGGCTTTGGCGAGGACGTCGCCAACCGTGGACTCGCCGTCGATGACCCAAGTCTGCTCGAGCAGCACGACTTCTTCATAGAACTTGCGCAGGCGCCCCTGCACCATCTTCTCGATGATCTCCTCGGGCTTGCCGCTGGCGCGCGCCTGATCGGCGAGAACGTCGCGCTCGCGCTGCACCGACTGGGGATCGAGATCGTCGGTGCTGATCGACTGCGGCTGCGCCGCGGCGATGTGCATGGCGACCTGACGGCCGAGCGCAGCCAGCTTCTCGGTATCGCCGTTGGACTGCAGCGCGACCAGCACGCCGATCTTGCCCATTCCGGGAGAGACCTGATTGTGAACGTAGGCGGAGACCACGCCGGGCTCGACCTCGAGCACCGCGGCGCGGCGGATGTTCATGTTCTCGCCGATCGTGGCGATCTGATGCGTCAGCTCATCGGCGACATTGCGGCCGCTGCCCGGGAAATCCGCCTTCAGCAGCGCTTCCAGATCGCTTCCGACCTCATTGACGATCTCCGTGATCTTGCCCGCGAAAGCCTGAAAGGAGTCGTTGCGCGCGACGAAATCGGTCTCGGAATTGACCTCGACCATGGCGCCGCGGTTGCCCTTCGTGGCGACGCCGATCAGACCTTCGGCGGCAACGCGTCCGGACTTCTTGGCGGCCGCGGAGAGCCCCTTCTTGCGCAGCCAATCGATCGCGGCATCGACATCGCCGTCGGTTTCGTTCAGCGCTTTCTTGCAGTCCATCATGCCCGCGCCGGTCGACTCGCGCAGTTCCTTCACCAAGCTTGCCGTAATCTCGGCCATAGCTAACCCTCTTTCTAATCTATCCTGTATAGCGCGTTGTTATTGCGCGATTATAAGCCGCAGTCAGCTCGCAGCCTTCTCCGCGTCTTCGGCGGGAGCCGCGCTGTCATCCGTCTTAGCTTCAGCGGCTTCGGCCTTGTCCTCGACCGGAGCGGTCGCTTGCGCTGCCGAGTCAGTCTCGGTCGCGGGAGCTGTTTCCGGCGCTGCGGCTTCCGGCGCTGCGGCTTCCGGCGTCTCGGCGGGAACCTCCTCGGGCAGCTTCTCGACCGGGGCTTCCGTCGACGCTCCAATGTCGCCGCCGGACGCCGCCACGGACTGCTGCAGACCGTCGAGGATCGCATCCGCGGTCAGCTCGCAGTACAGCGTAATCGCGCGGATCGCGTCGTCATTGCCCGGAACCGGGTAGGTAACGCTGGAGGGATCCGAGTTGGAATCCAGGATGGCGATCACCGGAATACCCAGGGTCTTCGCCTCGGCAACCGCGATGTGCTCCTTGTTGGTGTCGATCACGAAGATCGCATCGGGCAGGCCGCCCATCTCCTTGATGCCGCCGAGGGCCCGCTCGAGCTTGTCGCGCTCGCGGTTCATCACCAGCAGCTCCTTCTTGGTCAGACCCAGCTTCTCTTCGTCGAGCATGCCCTCGAGTTCTTTCAGGCGCTTGATCGAATGGGAGATGGTCTTCCAGTTGGTCAGCATGCCGCCGAGCCAGCGGTGGTTGACGTAGTACTGGCCGCAGCGCGTCGCCGCTTCGGCGACGATCTCGCTGGCCTGGCGCTTGGTGCCGACGTAGAGCACGCGACCGCCGTTACCGGCGACACCGCGCAGGAATTCCAGCGCCTGATGCAGCAGCGGAACGGTGTGTTCCAGATTGATGATGTGCACGCCGTTGCGCACGCCAAAGATGAAGGGAGCCATCTTCGGGTTCCAGCGACGGGTGGTGTGACCGAAATGAACGCCAGCTTCGAGCAGCTGACGCATGGAGTACGTGGGAAGCGCCATGGTTTACTTTCTCCGGTTGTGCCTCCGCGAGCCGTCGTCCGATCTAGCCGGACACCGGAGCGAGCCTTGGGATTTCTCCCCAAGGGCCGCAAAGCCCGCGTGTGGGTTTACGAATGGCCGGGGTGATACCCGGAGTCCGCGGGAAAAGCAAGGGCTACGCGCGGCGGCGCCGGACTAGAGGTCCTGCACTTCGAGCCCGCCGACGGACTTGATCGCCTTGCGCACCGCGCCGGAGAGCTTGTAGGCCTCCGGCAGCTGAATCGAGACTTCCTCGCCCTGCTCGGTCTCGACGATCACCATGACCCGCCCCCTGCCCCGTCCCTGCTGCTCGAGGATGTTCTTCAGATGGTCGAGCGGCTCGGCTTCGCGCAGATAAATCTTCAAACCCGGGGAGGTATTCTCCGCCGCCACGTCGAGCGGCGAGAACTTCTGGGCCATCAGCTTCATTTCGTCGCCCTGCAGGTCGACGGTCACCTCCAGCAGCAGCGGCTGGTTGCTCTCCAAGAGCTCACGCGCCGAGGCGAGCACCTCGGAAAACACCACGACCTCGTAGACGCCGCTGGAATCCGACAGGGTCACGAAGGCGAAGCGGTTGCCCTTGCGCGAAGTGCGGATCTGCTTCGCCACCACGATTCCGCCAACGGTCTTGCGCCCCGGTGTCAGCTGGGCGGCGCGCGCCAGCTCGCTATAGGGCAGGACCCCGAGGCGCTCCAGGGTCTTCTTGTGCGCGTCTAGGGGGTGAGCGGAGAGATAGAACCCAACGGCGTCGAATTCATACTGCAGGCGTTCGCTCGGCCCCCAGTCCTCGGCATTGGGCAAGGCGATGCCGGTATTCTGGCTTTCGTCACCACCGCCGAACAGGCTGACCTGACCACTGGAGCGTTCCTCGGCGGCGGCGGCGGCGTGGCGCACGATGGTATCGGCGGCCGCGTAAACCTGATGCCGGTTGGCGACCAGGGAATCGAAGGCGCCGGCGCAGGCCAGGTTTTCGATCTGACGCTTGTTGACGAGCCGGCCATCGAGGCGCCGCGCGAAGTCGGCCAGGGATTTGAATGGCCCCTGCTCCGTTCTCTGCGCGACAACTCCCTGCATGGCAGACGCGCCGACATTGCGAATGGCCGCCAAGGCATAGCGGATACCTTGGGCGCTGCCATCCTCGTCCGCTTCGACGGAAAACTCGGGAATCGAGCGGTTGATGTCCGGCGGCAGCAGCGGAATGGCGAGCCGCGCCAGCTCCTGCCGGAAGATGTTCAGCTTGTCGGTGTTGCCCATGTCGTAGGTCATGGAGGCCGCCAGGAACTCGACCGGATAGTTCGCCTTCAGATAGGCGGTCTGATAGGCGACCAGGGCATAGGCGGCGGCGTGACTCTTGTTGAAACCGTAGCCGGCGAACTTGTCGACCAGATCGAAGATCTCGCTGGCCTTGGGCTTATCGACGCCGCGCGCCACGGCCCCTTCGACAAAGGATTCGCGCTGCGCTTCCATCTCCGCCTTGATCTTCTTGCCCATGGCGCGGCGCAGCAGGTCGGCGGCGCCCAGGCTGAAGCCCGCCAGTTCCTGGGCGATCTGCATCACCTGTTCCTGGTAGATCATGATCCCGTAGGTTTCCTTCAGGATCGGCTCCAGGGTCGGGTAGAGATAGTCGGCCTTTTCGCGCTCGTGCTTACGCGCGATGTAGGAGGGAATGTTCTCCATCGGGCCCGGGCGGTACAACGCCACCACGGCGATAATATCCTCGAAACGATCCGGCTTGAGCCGCTTCAGGGCATCGCGCATGCCCGAGGATTCCAACTGGAAGACGCCCACCGTGTCGCCGCGGCTGAGCATTTCGTATGTCTTTGCGTCATCGAGCGGGATGGCCTCGAGCTCGACCGGCGCGGTGCGCGCGGCGATCAGCCGGCAGGCCATGGCGAGGACGGTCAGAGTTTTCAGGCCGAGGAAGTCGAACTTCACCAGCCCGGCCTGCTCCACCCACTTCATATTGAACTGGGTGACCGGCATATCCGACCGGGGGTCGCGATAGAGCGGCACCAGCTCGTCGAGATCGCGATCGCCGATCACCACGCCGGCGGCGTGGGTCGAGGCGTGGCGATAGAGACCCTCGAGCTTCTGACCGATTTCGATCAGCCTGGCGACGCCCTCGTCCCCCTCCTGCTCGGCGCGCAGCTCCGGCACCTCGTCCAGGGCCTGGGCGATGGTCTTGGGGTCGGCCGGGTTGTTCGGCATCATCTTGCAGATGCGATCGACCTGCCCGTAGGGCATCTGCAGCACCCGTCCAACATCGCGGATCACCGCGCGGGCCTGCAGTTTTCCAAAGGTGATGATCTGCGCGACGCGGCCATAGCCGTACTTGCGCTGCACGTACTCGATCACCTCGTCGCGCCGGTCCTGACAGAAGTCGATATCGAAATCCGGCATCGACACGCGCTCGGGATTGAGAAAGCGCTCGAACAGCAGGCCCCAGCGCAGGGGGTCGAGGTCGGTAATGGTCAACGCCCAGGCAACCACCGAACCGGCGCCGGAACCGCGCCCCGGGCCGACGGGAATGCCTTGCTGCTTCGCCCAGATAATGAAATCGGCAACGATCAGGAAATAGCCCGGAAAGCCCATCTGTTCGATGACTTCGAGCTCGTAACGCAGCCGGTCGTTATAGCGCTGATGAATCTTTGCGCGTTCGGCCTCGCTCATGTCCGGCGTGTAAACCTGGGTTTCCAGACGTTGCGCGAGTCCGTCCTCGGACTGGATGCGAAGCTCCTGCGCCTCGGTCCTGCCTTCGGTGGTCGGAAAGGCCGGCAGGATCGGCTTGACCGTCTCCGGGAAGTAGGCGCAGCGCTGGGCCACCACCAGCGTGTTGTCCAGCGCTTCCGGCAGGTCCGCGAAGAGCGCGCGCATCTCGGCGGCGGTCTTCAGGCGGTGATTGGGCGTCAGCCGGCGGCGCTCGCGCTCCGCGACATAGGTGCCGCCGGCGATGCAGAGCAAGGCGTCATGGGCCTCGTAGAGGTCCTCGCTGGGAAAGAAGGCCTCGTTGGTCGCCACCAGGGGAAGATCCAGCTCATAGGCCAGATCGATACTACCGGCTTCACAGGCCTCTTCCCCTTCCACGCCGTGCCGCGAAAGTTCGACGTAGAGCCGGTCCGGAAACACCTCCCGCAGCCAGACGAGACAGGCCTTGGCCTCGGCCGGGCGGCCTTCGCGCAGATGCCGGCCCAAGGGCCCGGCCGGGCCTCCGGTCAGGGCAAGCAGTCCGGCGGAGTGCGCCGCGAGCTTGTCCTGCGTTATCTGCGGAGTCTCGGAGGGTTCGGTTTCCAGGAACGCGGCGCTGACCAGCTTGAGGAGGTTGCGGTAGCCCTCCTCCGATTGCACCAGCAGGACCAGCTGGTCCGGTGGCGGCTTGGTGGCGCCGTTGCGCGGTTCTCCAGCGTCGCGCTGTAACGCGATCTGGCAGCCAATGATTGGCTGAATGCCGCCCTTGGCCGCCTCCGTGGCGAACTCCAGCGCCCCGAAGAGATTGCCACTATCGGCCACGGCGACGGCGGGCATGCCTTGATCCTGGCAAAAGGCGATCAGCTGCTTGCTGCGGATCGCGCCTTCCGAAAGGGAGTAGGCCGAGTGAACTCTGAGATGAATGAAGCCGCCGCCGGACATGGCCCTAGAATTTCATGCCGCGTGGAGTCGGGCCATCGTCATTGCATCCACAGCCTGTGGATGGGACCGGCATCATCGGTAAAAAAGATGTGCCCCAATGGTCGCCGTATGGTGCAGCTGCGCAACCCAGGTCGGCGCGATCTGGGAATGGTGGAAAAACAGCGCCCCATTCGTGGGGTCCTCGATCTGCCCCGTGCTGGCGGCCCAGGCGACATAGCGCGCGTGCGCCCAAACCTCGTTCTCGGCGGGCGTGTCCGGGCGGCCATCGCACCACCAGGAAAACTGGCAGGACACGGTTTCCTCGTCCGAGGAAACGTATTCCTGTTTCACGACGTCGCAGATGCTGTTGGGAAAGTCCGTGGAGGCAACTCGGTTCAGGGTGACATGGGCCACGGCTTCCTGGCCGAGGCGGTCCTCGCCGCGCGCTTCCCAATAGATATTGAGGGCAAGGCACTCCAGGGACTCCGCGTCGACTTCGCGGTCCTCGGCCTGGGCTGGCACTGCAAGCGCCAGAACCATGGCCGCGAGGATCGAAACGAGACTAAGACGAGACAACATGCCCCTCCTCCAAACGCAGAACCCGATCCATGCGCGCGGCAAGGTCCAGGTTGTGCGTGGCGACCAGGGCCGCAAGCCCTACGCCGCGTACAAGTTCAACCAGCATCTGAAAGACCCCCTCTGCCGTATCGGGGTCGAGATTGCCGGTCGGTTCATCTGCCAGGAGAACGGCAGGATTGTTCACAAGCGCGCGGGCAATTGCAACGCGCTGCTGTTCGCCGCCGGAAAGCCGGGCCGGCCGATGGCTCGCCCGATCCGACAATCCCACCCGCGCCAACAGCTCACGTCCTTGAGAAATAGCGGTTTTCTTGCTCACCCCCGCGATCATCTGGGGAACCACCAGATTTTCCAGCGCCGAGAACTCGGGCAGCAGATGGTGATACTGATAGACGAATCCGAGGCTCTTGCGGCGCAAACGGGTGCGCGCGCCGTCGTCGAGTCGCGCCGCGTCCTGCCCCGCCATGACGATCCTGCCGGAGTCCGGTTTTTCGAGCAGACCGGTGATTTGCAGCAGGGTGGATTTCCCCGATCCCGAGGGTCCGACCAGGGCCACCATCTCGCCCGGAGAGATATTGAAGGAGATGCCCTTCAGGACCTCGAGCCTGCGACCGCCTTGTTCGAAGGCCTTGGAGATGTCGTGCAGATGCAGCCCCTGCTCATTCATAGCGCAAGGCCTCCACGGGATCGAGCCGCGCCGCGCGCCAGGATGGGTAGAGCGATGCCAGCAGGGTCAAGGCGAGCGACATGCCGACCACCACCAGTACCTCGTTGATATCCATTTCCGAAGGCAGGGTGGTCAGGAAATAGACCTCCGGGCTGAAGACCTGGGTTCCGGTGACGGATTCGACCCAGCCCTGAATGGTTTCAATGTTGGTGGTAAAGAGCACGCCAAGGGTCAAACCTGCCAGGGTACCGGCCACGCCGATGGCGGCGCCGGACATCAGGAAGATGCGCATGATCATGCCACGGGTCGCGCCCATGGTACGCAGGATCGCGATGTCCCGCCCCTTGTCCTTCACCAGCATGATCTGGCCGGAGATGATGTTGAAGGCGGCGACCACGATGATCAGCGTCAGGATCAGGAACATGACGTTGCGTTCGACCTGCAGCGCATTGAAGAAACTGGAGTTGGCCTGCTGCCAGTCAACGGTGCGGTATCCGGGGCCGAGGGCTTCGCTGACTCGGGCCGAGGTCAGCCAGACCTGATCCGGATTCGCGACGAAAATCTCGATGGCGTTCACCAAGCCGTCCATCTGAAAAAAGACCTGCGCCTTATCCAGCGGCATGAAGATGATTGAACTGTCGTACTCGTACATCCCGACATCGAACAGCCCGGCCACGGTGTAGTTCTTCATGCGCGGCATGCTGCCGATCACCGTCGTGGTGCTGCGCGGGCTGACCAATGTGATTTCCTGTCCGATGCCGATACCGAGGTTCTCGGACATGCGCCGGCCGATCAGCACGCCCTCGGAACGCGAAAAACTCTCAAGCGCGCCGGGTGAAAGCTTGCTGACAACCAAATCCCGCTGCGCCAGGTTTTCCCCGCTTATCCCCCTGACCAAGGCGCCGATCGCCTTGCTCTGGTTGGTCACCATGACCTGCGCTTGCACTTGCGGGGTTGCCATTACGACATTGTCGAGCTCCAGCAATTGCGCGCTGGCGCTGTCGTAATCCGGAATGTTGCGCTGCTGGCCCATCACCGTCATATGGCCGTTCACGCCCAGGATGGTGCCCATCAGCTCGGCGCGAAAGCCGTTCATCACCGACATCACGATGATCAAGGTGGCGACGCCCAACGCGATCCCGAGCAAGGAGAATCCAGCGATCACCGAAACGAAGCCTTCGGCCCTGCGGGCGCGCAGATAGCGCCCCGCCATCAAACGTTCGAATGCTCCGAAGATCATGGCCGTTCTATTCCGCCAGCCGGGAGAGCGCGGACTCGAGAGACAGCTCCTGCTTCTCCCCCGTCGCCCGGCGCTTCAGCTCGACGACCCCGTTTTCCAGCCCCCGCGGCCCGACGATCAGCTGCCAGGGCAGCCCGATCAGGTCCATCTCGGCGAACTTGGCGCCGGCCCGCTCGTCGGTGTCGTCGTAGAGAGTCTCGACCCCGGCCTCCTGCAGCTTGCCATAGGCGTCATCGCAGGCCTGCGCGCAGGCGGCGTCGGAGGCGCGCAGATTGATCAGCCCAACCTTGAAAGGCGCCACGGCGTCGGGCCAGACGATGCCGTTGTCATCGTGGCAGGCCTCGATGATGCCGCCGGCCAGGCGCGAAACGCCGACACCGTAGGAGCCCATATGCACGGGAACCTCCTCGCCCTCCGGCGTGGAGACGACGGCGCCGAGCGGTTTGGAGTACTTGGTGCCGAAATAGAAAATGTGGCCGACCTCGATGCCGCGGCGCTGCACCCGCGCCTCTTCTGGCACCTCGGCTTCGAAGGCCGCCGCGTCGTGCTTCTCGTCGGTCCGCGCGTAGTACTTGGTCCAGAAATCGACCTGGGGCTGGAGATCCTTCGAGAAATCGGGGTTTTCCGCCAGCACGTCATGATCGAGCAGCGCCTGGTGGCAGTAAACCTCGCTCTCGCCGGTATCGGCCAGAATGATGAATTCGTGGGACAGGTCGCCGCCGATCGGCCCGGTATCGGCTTCCATGGGAATGGCCTTCAGGCCCATGCGCGCGAAGGTGCGCAGATAGGCGACGAACATCTTGTTGTAGGACAGCCTCGCGGCTTCGAAATCCAAATCGAAGGAATAGGCGTCCTTCATCAGGAATTCGCGCCCGCGCATCACGCCGAAGCGCGGCCGCACCTCGTCGCGGAACTTCCACTGGATATGATAGAGCAGCTTCGGAAGGTCGCGGTAGCTGCGCACCGAATTGGCGAAGATATCGGTGATCAGCTCTTCGTTGGTCGGGCCGTAGAGCATGTCGCGCTCATGGCGGTCGACGATCCGCAGCATCTCCGGGCCGTAGTCATTGTAGCGTCCCGACTTCTGCCAGAGATCGGCCGACTGGATGGTCGGCATCAGCATCTCCTGGCAGCCGGCGCGGTCCTGCTCTTCGCGCACGATCTGCTCGATCTTGCGCAGCACCTTGTAGCCCAGCGGCAGCCAGGAATAGATCCCGGCGCTAGCCTGGCGGACCATGCCCGCGCGCAGCATCAGGCGGTGGGAGACGATCTCCGCCTCCTTGGGAGTTTCCTTGAGGGTCGGCAGAAAGAACGCGGAACGGCGCATGTCAGTCCTTTGCAACTTCGGGGCGCCCGTATCAGCCCGGCCGCGAGGCGAGCGGGAATGTAGGAAAGTCGCCCGGCTCTGTCTATGCCGGGGATGTGGCGGCAATACGGCAGATTCACGCCTTCCATCTAGCAGCGACTCGGCGCGCGCGCTATGAGAGTCATGGAAGCGTCATCCCTGGCCGGGCATGTGGGGCTGGCGCATGGAGGGTTTGGCTGTGCCGCCCTCGCACGGGAGAGGGGGACCACCATGCTGAATTCCTACTTCAAGCTCGCCGAGCACGGCACCACCGTCCGCACGGAAGTCATCGCCGGCGTCACGACCTTCCTGACCATGGCCTACATCACCTTCGTCAATCCGATGATTCTCTCGGATGCGGGGATGGACTTCGGCGCGGTCTTCGTCGCCACCTGCATCGCGGCGGCGGTCGGCACCCTGATCATGGGGCTCTACGCCAACTACCCGATCGCGCTGGCGCCGGGCATGGGCCTCAACGCCTACTTCACCTACGGCGTGGTGCTCGGCATGGGCTACGCCTGGGAGGTTGCCCTCGGCGCTGTGTTCATTTCCGGCATCCTGTTCGTCGTTCTCAGCCTGCTGCCGGTGCGCGAGTGGGTGATCAACTCCATTCCCAAGGGCCTGAAAATGGCGATTTCCGCCGGTATCGGGCTGTTCCTCGGTATCATCGCGCTGAAGAACGCCGGCATCGTGGTCGATCATCCAGCGACCCTGGTCTCGCTCGGCGACATCGGCTCGGCCAGCGTATTGCTCGCCGCCTTCGGCTTCGTGGTGATGATCGCGCTCGACGTGCGGAAAATTCCCGGCGCCGTGATCATCGGCATCCTGCTGACGACGGCAGTGGGCATCGCGCTTGGCGTGTCCGAGTTCAAGGGCGTGGTTTCCATGCCGCCGGACCCCTCGCCCACCTTCCTGGCCATGGACCTCAGCGGCGCGCTGCAGCTTTCCCTGGTGACCATCGTCTTCACCTTCCTGTTCGTCGATCTCTTCGACACGGCCGGGACACTGGTCGGTGTCGCCCACCGCGCGGGGCTGCTCGACGCGCAGGGCCGCTTGCCGCGCCTGAAGCAGGCGCTGCTCGCCGATTCCACCGCCAGTGTTGCCGGCGCGGCGCTGGGCACCTCGACCACGACCAGCTACATCGAGTCCGCTTCGGGCATCAAGGCTGGCGGCCGCACCGGCCTGACCGCCGTCGTGGTGGCCGCGCTGTTCCTGCTCTGCCTGCTGTTCTCGCCGCTGGCCCAGACCGTGCCAGGCTACGCTACGGCGCCGGCCCTGCTGTTCGTCGCCTGCCTGATGGCGCGCGGTCTTTCCGAAATCGATTGGGAAGACGCGACGGAGTACGCACCGGCCGTGGTGACCGCCCTGGCGATGCCGCTGACCTTCTCCATCGCCGATGGCATCGGATTGGGGTTCATCACCTACGCGGTCATCAAGGTGCTCAGCGGCCGTGCCCTGGAATGCCCGATCGCGGTGTATATCGTGGCCGCGCTCTTCGTCGTCCGCTTCGCGCTGCTGTGAGCCTGCTGACTAACAAGGCGGCAGGCAATCCAATGATTTGCCGCTAAATCGTGCAGGTCTCGCGAAAAAAAGGTGACGCGGGCGCGTTTGTGCCTTAGAAAGAGGCAGTTGAAAAGACCACGCGTTACGTGGCTCTGCGACCCGCGTCAGCGGGGCACGGCTCAGGTCTAAGGAGGAAACGACAGTTTCATAGACTCGCCTAAGCGAGCTAAGAATTTGGAAAGGTCGGCGGAGACGCCGGCCTTTATTTTTTTCCGAGCCCGCTTCGCGGCAGCCTGCGCGCGTCTAACTTCGCCACCAGTTCTGAACCCACTGGCGGAACGAGAAAACATCGAACTCGATCAGCAGGAAGATCGCGAGCCAGACCAGCGCCGACACCAGAGTCGCGGCCAGCAGCTTCTTCGGCATGTTGGGATTGCTGGGCGCCCCGGCATCGTGCCCCTGCTCCGGGTTTTCCTCGCGGCGCACGCCCCAGGGCAGCACGGCGAGAAACACAACCCACCAAACCAGCGCGAAGACGATGAAGCCTGTAAACCAGCTCACGGCTTAGTCCTCCTCCAGTTCGATCAGGGCGCCGAAGGTATCGGCCGGTTTCAGAAAGACTACCGGCTTGCCGTGGCCGCCGATTCTGGGTTCGCCATCACCCAGCACCGAGACACCCGCGGCGACCAGTTCGTCCCGCGCCTTGCGGATATCCGCCACGCCATAGCAGAGGTGATGGATGCCGCCGCGCGGGTGGCGTTTCAGAAATCCGGCGATCGGCGAATTCGTGCCCAGGGGTTCCATCAGTTCGATCTGGCTGTCGCCTAGATCGGCGCGCACGACACGCACGCCGTGATCGGGCTGCTCCACGCTCTGAGACAGCGCGGCGCCGAAAACGTCCCTGTAAAAGGCGCAGGCCGCTTCAAGATCGGGAACGGCGATGGCGATGTGCTTGAGCGTGCCGATCATGGACTCAGTCCACCCTGATCACTTGAACCTCGACGATTGGTTTCTTGCCGAGCAGACGGTTGAAACCGCGCCGGACCGCGATGCGCAGAGCTTCGGCTATCGCATCGTCGTCGAGGCGCGCCTTGGGCTTCATCCGCTCCAAGGCGGCCTCCACGTCATCGAGGATCTCCTCCAGAACGTCGCTGTCGCGCTGAAGGTCCAGCAGATCCACCGCGGATAGCTTTGGATCCGCGAGCAGAACTCCTTCCTCATCGACCACAGCGGTCAAAACGGCGCTGCCCGCGAAGATCTGTTTGCGGCGCGCCCGCAGGATCGGCGATTCGATGGACAGCAGCCTGCGGCCGTCCACCGCCAAGCGGCCAGCGGTAACGTGATCGACAATCTGCGGCTTGCCGGGCGCTAGGCGTATCAGGCTGCCGTTCTCCGGCACGACGGTCATCGGCACCTGGCATTCCAGGGCCAGCTTGGCATGGGCTTCCAGATGCCGGGCCTCGCCGTGAACCGGGATGGCGATCTGCGGGCGCACCCACTGATACATCTGCGCCAGCTCATCGCGCGCGGGGTGCCCTGAGACGTGTATCGAGTGGCCCTCCCCGCGCACCGTCTGATCGGTGACCACTTCGATTCCCATCTTCGCCAGGGAATTGTAGAGCGCGGCGATATCCTTCTCGTTGCCCGGAATGACCCGGGAAGAAAAGATCACCGCGTCGCCGGTCTTGAGAACCACTTCCGGATGATCGTCATGGGCGATACGCCAGAGCGCCGCGCGGCGTTCCCCCTGGCTGCCGGTGCATAACAGCAGGATCTCGTTCTTGGGCAGGTACTCGACGTCGCGCACATCGACCAGCGGCGGCAGGTCTTCCAGATAGCCGCACTCCCGCGCCGCCGCGAAGATCCTGTGCATCGACCGGCCCACGAGGCACACCCGCCGGCCACAGGCCTCGGCGACCCGGATCACGGTTTCCAGGCGCGCGACGTTGCTGGCGAAACACGCCACGGCGACGCGATTCTTGAACTGCGGCAGCACCTTCTCCAGGCCCTCGCGCACGTCCAGTTCGGAGCCGCTGAGACCCGGTACGATGGCGTTGGTGGAGTCGCACACCATGGCCAGCACGCCTTCGTCCGCCAGACGCCGCAAACGGGCTTCGTCATAGCTCTCCCCCACCAGGGGATCGTCGTCCAGCTTCCAGTCGCCGGTGTGCAGAACCGTGCCAAGAGGCGTGTGGATGATCAGCGCGTTGGGCTCGGGAATCGAATGGGTCAGCGTGACCAGTTCGATCTCGAAGGGCCCCAAGGTAAAACGGCCCGACATCTCGATCACATGGATCGGGACGTCTTCCTGAATGCCATCGTCGGCCAGCTTCCTGCGCAGTAGCGCCGCCGTGAAGGGAGTCGCGTAGATCGGGCAGCGCAGCTTGTCCCAGAGGTAGGGCACGGCGCCGAGGTGATCCTCGTGGGCATGAGTCAGCACCAGAGCCGACCAGATCGTCCTTGCGTTCGACGATGAAGCTGGGATCGGGCATCACCACGTCGATACCCGGCAGGTTCTCCTCGCCGAAGGTCACCCCCAGGTCGATCATCAGCCACTTGCCGGCGTGGCCATAGAGATTGAGGTTCATCCCAATCTCGCCGGCACCGCCGAGGGGCAGGAAATAGAGTTCGTCTTTTGAGATGTTCACGTCCTAGCGTTCGGCATTGCGATTGTAGAGCAGAACCAGTCCGCGCAGGGTCATGTCCGCATCGCTTTCCTGAATAAAGGCGGTGGTCTCGGTGAACAGCGGCGCCAGGCCACCGGTCGCGACCACCTTGAGATCACCGCCATACTCCCCTTGGATACGGCTAATCAAGCCTTCGATGAGGCCGATGTAGCCCCAGAACACGCCGGACTGCATGGCGGAAACGGTGTCGCTGCCGATCACCTTCTGCGGCTTTTCCACAGCAATCCGCGGGAGCCGCGCGGCCGCGCCATAGAGAGCATCCATGGAAAGATTGATGCCCGGTGCGATGACGCCTCCATCATAGCCGCCGTCCGCGCCGATGATATCGAAGGTCGTCGCGGTCCCGAAATCGACCACAATCAAGGGGCCGCCGTAGCGCGCGAAAGCCCCAACGGCATTGGCGATGCGGTCGGCGCCGACCTGTTCCGGCCGGTCGAGGCGCACCGGGATGCCATAGGCGATGGACTTTTCCTCGACCACCAGCGGCTCGACCTTGAAGTAGCGCTGGCAGAGCACGCGCAGATTGCGCAGCGCCGCCGGCACGACGTTGGAGATGATCGCCGCGTCGATCTGTGCCGGCTTGAAGCCGTCGATATCCAACAGCTGGGTCAGCCAGACGGCGTATTCGTCCGGCGTGCGGCGCGGGTCGCTGGAGGCGCGCCACTGGCCGCGCTTCTCCTCGCCTTCATAGACGGCAAAGACGACGTTGGTGTTTCCGGAATCGACGACCAGCAGCATGGCGTTCAGTTCACCGGATAGACATCGCCGGCGGCAATGGCCTTCAAATCGCCATCGGGCAGACGCAGTTGGAGGACGCCATTTTCATCGAGCGCCTCGAACACCCCCCTCAAGGTTTCCTTCGGCAGGCGCACCTCGATCTCCTTGCCAAGGGAAATGGCATGCGCCAGCCATGCCTTGCGGATTGGCGCGAAGCCGTCCTCAAGCCAGCTATTGGCGCGCACCAGAAAACTTCGCGAAAAGGCCTGCAGCAGTTCGACTTCGCTGAGCGTCGGGGGGCAGCCCTCGAAGCGCAGCGAGGTTGCCGGATACGCCGATTCTTCCGGGTGAGTCTGCACATTCACGCCGATGCCGAGAATGACGTAGTCGATCATGCCGTCCGGCGTCGATTTGCTTTCCAGCAAGATACCGGCGCCCTTGCGGCTGTTGAACAGCACGTCATTGGGCCACTTGAAGGTGACTTCGACCATCGGCGGCGCTACCGATCCCACGGCTTCACCCAAGGCGACCGCGGCCAGGAAGGAGAGTTGGGCCGCGGTGGCGGGCTTGCATTCCGGGCGCAGGATCAGGGAAAGGTAGAGATTGCCGCGCGGGCTGGCCCAGTTGCGCCCTTGCCGCCCCCTGCCCTCGCGCTGCTCCTTCGCCCAGATCAAGGTTCCATCCTCGGCCCCGGCCTCTGCGCGCTCGCGCGCTTCGTTCATGGTGCTGACGACACTATCGAGCTCGACCAGCCGATAGGCAGGCGGCAGTTTCACGCTGGGCGCAGGAACAGAAGCGCCCTGCCCCGGCTCGGTCATCCCGGGAAGAACGCGGAAGCTGCCGCGGCCGCGCTATCGACGAGGGGGCTGGGCAAGGCGAAAAACAGCAGGATCAGCACGGCGCTGACGCCAAAAACCAGGGAGAGCTCGCGCCCCGGGCGATCGAAGCCTTCCTCGGCCTCATCGAAGTACATCACCTTGATAATCCGCAGATAGTAAAAGGCGGAGATCACCGAGGTCAGAACGCCGATTACCGCCAGCACATAAAGCCCGGACTCGATGGCCGCCATGAAGACGTAGAGCTTTCCGAAGAACCCGGCGAGCGGCGGAATACCCGCCATGGAGAACATGAAGATCGCCATGGAAAGCGCCAGCATGGGGTTGGTCTTGGACAGGCCCGATAGATCGCCGATCTGCTCGACCATGCGGTCCTTCTGCTTCATGCAGAGGATCACGGCGAAGGTCCCCAGGTTCATCACCAGGTAGATCGCCATGTAGATACCGACGCCGCGGATGCCTTCGGCACTACCGGCCGCGAGCCCGATCAGGGCGTAGCCGACATGGCCGATCGAGCTGTAAGCCATCAGGCGCTTGATGTTCTGCTGCGCGATCGCCGCCAGGGAACCGAGAACCATCGAGGCAATCGACACGAAAACGATGATCTGCTGCCACTGATCCAGAAGCTCCGCGAAGGGCCCCATCATGACCCGGACGATCAGCGCCATCGCGGCGATCTTCGGCGCCGAGGCGAAGAAGGCGGTGACCGGCGTGGGAGAGCCCTCATAGACGTCCGGCGTCCACATGTGGAAGGGCACGGCGGAGATCTTGAAGGCCAGCCCGGCGATCACGAAGACCAGGCCGACGACGACCCCGATCGAGACATCGCCGCTGCCGGCGAAAACATCGGCGAGACTGGCGAAGCTGGTCGATCCGGCGAAGCCGTAGACCAGTGAAATCCCGTACAGCAGCATGCCCGAGGACAGCGCGCCGAGTACGAAGTACTTGAGCCCGGCTTCCGAGGAGCGCAGCGCGTCTCGGCGGAAGGCCGCGATCACGTAGAGCGAAAGCGATTGGATTTCCAGGCCGAGGTAGAGCGACATCAGGTCGTTGGCCGAGATCATCATCAGCATGCCGACCGTCGCGAAGAGCATCAGCACAGGGAACTCGAACCGCGCCATGCCCTCATGCTCGATATAGCGGATCGACAGCAGGATCGCGGTGGCGGTGCCGGCCATCACCAGGGACTTCATGAAGTCGCCGAAGGGATCCTTCATGAACAGCCCGGAGAACGCGGCGCCCTGCCCCGCGCCCGTCCAAATCAGAACCAGCGTCACCAGGGCGGCAAGAATACTCAAGACGCAGACCAGGCGCGTGCTGGCCCCAAACACACCCAGCATCAAGAGTGCTATGGCGCTGCATGCCAGAAACAGTTCCGGCAAGGCCACGAGGAGATCGGAAGCTACGAACATCTGCGTCTCCTCACCGTCCGGGCAGCAGCCAGGCCAGGGACAGTCCCTCATGCCCGGCGGTTGCTACCTGATAGTTATGGATCAGGCTCTCGACCGAGGCCGACATCACGTCAAGCACCGGCAGAGGATAGATACCCATCCAGAATACGAGGAGCAGAAGCGGCGCGAAGATGAGTTTCTCGCGCAGGTTCATGTCCTTCATTGCAAGCAGGTCGTCCTTGGTGATCTTGCCGAAAATGACCCGCCGGTACAGCACCAGCATGTAGGCGGCACCGAGCACCATGCCGCTGGCCATCAGCAGGCCCAGCCAGCTGCTAACCTGGAAGGCGCCGACGATCACCAGGAACTCGCCGATAAAGCCGCTGGTGCCCGGCAGTCCCGCCGAAGCCAGCATGAAGACCATGAAGACCAGGGCATAGGTCGGCATGGTCTTCGCCAGGCCTCCGTAGCGGGCGATCTCGCGCGTGTGCAGGCGGTCGTAAACCACGCCGACGATCAGGAACAGCGCGGCGGAAACCACGCCGTGGGAAATCATCTGGAAAATCGCGCCCTCGACGCCCTGCACCGTCAAGGTGAAGATGCCGGCGGTCACGAAACCCATGTGCGCGACCGAGGAATAGGCGATCAGCTTCTTCATGTCCTGCTGCGCCAGGGCGACCAGCGAGGTGTAGATTACAGCGATGATCGACAAGCCGAACACGAGCGGCGTGAAGACCGCCGTCGCATCGGGCAGGATCGGCAGGGAAAAGCGCAGGAAGCCGTAGGCGCCCATCTTCAGCAGCACGCCGGCCAGGATCACCGAGCCAGCGGTCGGCGCTTCGACATGGGCATCGGGCAGCCAGGTGTGCACCGGCCACATGGGAACCTTGACCGCGAAGGAGGCGAAGAACGCAATCCACAGCCAGAACTGCATGCCGGCCGGCAGGGCGTGGGTCATCAGGGTCGGAATATCGGTGGTGCCCGCATCCAGATAGATCGCCAGGATGGCGAGCAGCATCAGCACCGAACCGGCCAGGGTGTAGAGGAAGAACTTGAACGCGGCGTAGACGCGCCGCGGCCCGCCCCAGATACCGATGATCAGGAACATCGGGATCAGTACGCCTTCGAAGAAGATGTAGAAAACGAAGAAGTCGAGCGCGCAGAACATCCCGATCATCAGGGTTTCGAGCACCAGGAAGGCGATCATGTACTCGCGCACCCGTACCTTGATGGCTTCCCAGGAGGCCAGGATGCAGAGCGGCGTCAGCACCGTCGACAGCAAGACGAAGGGCATCGAAATGCCGTCCACGCCGAGGTGATAGGAGATATTGAAGGCCGGTATCCAATCGCCCTGCTCGACGAACTGGAAGGCCGCGGTTCCGCGCTCGAAGCCGAACCAGATGAACAGCGACAGTGCGAAGGTCACCAGCGAGGTCCAGAGCGCCACGTAGCGGGCATTGCGCGCCACGACATCCTGTTCGCCACGAATGACGAAGATGAAACACGCGCCGATCAGCGGAATGAAGGTTACGAGCGACAGCAGCGGCCAATTGGAAATCATCGCGCGGTCATCCCAGACTTAGAAAAAGGTAGAAGCTGACGAAGATCACCACGCCGATCAGCATCGCGAAGGCATAGTGGTAGAGATAGCCGCTCTGCAGCACGCTGGCGCGCCGCGCCAGGTTGCGCGTCAGCGCCGAGAGGCCATCGGGCCCCAGACCATCGATCAAGGCGCCGTCGCCGGTCTTCCACAGTCCGCGCCCGAGATACCAGGCCGGACGCACGAAGATTCGGTCGTAGAGCTCGTCGAAGTACCACTTGTTGAAGGAGAAGAGATAAAGCGGGCGCAGCTTGCGGGCCAGCAGATCCGCGGTGCCCGGACGCCAGAGATAGACGTAGTACGCGGCCAGGATGCCAAGCACGCCCATGGCCACCGGCAGAGACTTTACCCAGAAGGGCACGTGATGCGCCTTCTCGATGGAATCGTTGAGATCGAGGATGGAGTCGCCCCAGAAGGCCTCCATGCCGTGTCCGACGAAGACGCCGTAACCCGCCACGCCGGCGATCACGGCGCCGAGCGCCAGTATCCCCAGAGGATAGATCATCACCTTCGGCGCCTCGTGCGCGTGCTCGAAGGTGTGGGCGTCGGCGCGGGTTGGGCCGTGGAAGGTCATGATCAGCAGCCGCCAGGAGTAGAAGGCGGTGAGGAACGCGGCGATGGTGCCGAGAATGTAGGCAAGGCTGCCCTGCGTGCTGTGCGCGCCATAGGCCGCTTCCAGGATCATGTCCTTGGAGTGGAACCCGGCGAAACCGATCGAGGTTCCGGGAATGCCAATCCCGGCCAGTGCCAGGGAGCCGATCAGCATCAGCGCGTAGGTGATCGGGATCTTCTTCATCAGCCCGCCCATCTTGCGCATGTCCTGTTCGTGATGCATGGCGTGAATCACGCAGCCGGCTCCAAGGAACAGCAAGGCCTTGAAAAAGGCGTGGGTCATCAGATGGAACATCGCGGCCGAGTAAGCCGAGACGCCGATGGCAAAGAACATGTAGCCGAGCTGCGAGCAGGTCGAATAGGCGATCACCCGCTTGATGTCGGTCTGGGTCAGCCCCACCGTCGCGGCGAAGAGTGCCGTCGCCGCGCCGACGTAGGTCACCACGGTCAGGGCATCGGGCGCGAACTCGAAGATCGGCGAGAGACGGCAGAGCATGAAGACCCCGGCCGTCACCATGGTGGCGGCGTGGATCAGCGCGGAGACCGGCGTCGGGCCTTCCATGGCATCGGGCAACCAGGTGTGCAGACCGAGCTGCGCGGACTTGCCCATGGCCCCGACGAACAGCAGCAGACAGACGATGGTCAGCGCATGCCCCTGAATGCCGAAGGCGGTGAACTGCGCGTCCTTGACCCCATCTACGGCGCCGAAAGCGGTGTCGAAATCGACCGTGCCGAGCAGCAGGAAGGCCCCGGCGATGCCGAGCGCGAAGCCGATGTCGCCGACCCGGTTGACCAGGAAGGCCTTGATCGCGGCAGCGCAGGCGCTGGGCTTTTCATACCAGAAGCCGATCAGCAGATAGGACGCGAGGCCAACCCCCTCCCAGCCGAAGAACATCTGCACGAAGTTATCCGCGCTGACCAGCATCAGCATCATGAAGGTGAACAGCGACAGATAGGCCATGAAGCGCGGGATCGAGGTGTCCTCGGCCATGTAACCGACGGAATACTGATGAACGATCGCGGAAACGATGGTGACGACGCAGAACATCACCGCGGTCAGGGTATCGACCCGCAGGGCCCAGCTCAGTTCGAAGCTGCCGCTGTCGAACCAGGTGAACAGCTCGATCGTGCGGCTATTGCCGCCGAGGGCAACGTCGATGAACACGTAGACCGAAAGCGCGGCCGCGATCCACAACGGCGTGCAGGTTACGATCTGGGAGCCGCGGTCGCCGAGCTGGCGGCCCAGGAAGCCGGCCAGAATGGCGCCCAGCAACGGCAGAAAGACGATGGCGAAATCGATCATGTCTTGGCTCTAACGCTCCCTACCCGCTTAGCCCTTCATCATGCTGATGTCTTCGACCTCGATCGAACCGCGGTTACGGTAGTAGACCACGATGATGGCGAGGCCGATGGCCGCCTCGGCGGCGGCCACGGTAAGGATCAGCAGGGTGAAGATTTGCCCGACGAGATCGCCGAGATGCGCCGAGAAGGCGACCAGGTTGATATTGACGGCGAGCAGGATCAGCTCCACCGACATCAAAATGATGATGACGTTCTTACGGTTCAGGAAGACGCCGAAAATCCCCAGCGTAAAGAGGATCGCCGCCAGTGTGAGATAATGGGACAGGCCGATTTCGAGCATGCTCAGATCCCCGTTCCGCTCGGTACGTTCTTGACCTCTACGCTATCGGCGCGGCTGCGCCCAACCTGCGCTGAAATCTTCTGGCGCCGGACGCCCTCGCGCTGCCGCAGGGTCAGGACGATGGCCCCGACCATGGCGATCAGCAGGACGAAACCCGCGCCTTGGAAGAGGTAGAGGTAGTGGGTGTAGAGCACCTGGCCGATGGCATCGGTATTGGTCACCTGCGCCGGATCGGGAATCGGCATCTGGGCTGGGCTCTGGACATCGGGCGCGATGACCCAGGCCCCGGCGACCATGACCAATTCGATCAGCAGGATCAGCCCGATCAGGCCGCCGATCGGCAGGTACTGCAGGAAGCCCTCGCGCATTTTCACGAAGTTGATGTCGAGCATCATGACAACGAAGAGGAACAGCACCGCCACCGCGCCGACATAGACCACGACCAGGATCATCGCCAGGAACTCGGCCCCGAGCAGCACGAAAAGACCGGCTGAATTGACAAAGGCGAGAATCAGAAACAGCACCGAGTGCACGGGATTGCGCGAAGCGATCACCATCACGGCCGACGCGACCACGATTGCGGCAAAGAGATAAAAGGCCAGCCCTTGGATAATCATCGGCTCCCTCCCTCCTCGGCGACTCGTCGGTTATGCGGCACGTGAACTTCCCCCATGCAAAGCCTGCCCCCCTAGCGGTAGGGCGCTTCCTTCTCAAGGTTCAAGGCGATCTCGTATTCCCAGCGGTCGCCGTTCTCCAGCAAGCGGTCCTTGTTGTAGAACAGCTCCTCGCGGGTCTCTGCGGCGAACTCGAAATTCGGTCCCTCAACGATGGCGTCGACCGGGCAGGCTTCCTCGCAGAGACCGCAGTAGATGCACTTCGTCATATCGATATCGTAGCGGGTGGTGCGGCGGCTGCCGTCGTCGCCGCGCGGGCCGGCCTCGATGGTGATCGCCTGCGCCGGGCAGATCGCTTCGCAGAGCTTGCAGGCGATGCAGCGTTCCTCGCCGTTGGGATAGCGGCGCAAGGCGTGCTCGCCGCGAAACCTCGGGGAAAGAGCGCCCTTTTCGTAGGGATAGTTCAAGGTCACCTTCGGCTTGAAGAAATACTTCAGCGTCAGGCCGAGACCCTCGATGAGTTCCCAAAGCAGGAAGGTCCGCGCTGTACGGTCGAGCGTTGCCATAGCGTCGCGTTATCCTTGCGTCACGAGTTGCGGGGCGCCGGTGGCGGAGGCGCCATCTTCTCTCACCCCGAAGGCGGCACTGCAAGTCCTGGAGGTCATGCCGGCACCCAATCGAAGGCGATCAACACACCGGCTGTCAGCACCACCCAGAGCAGCGAGAACGGCAGGAAGACCTTCCAGCCGAGGCGCATCAGCTGATCGTAGCGATAGCGCGGGAAGGTCGCCCGTACCCAGAGGAAGAAGAACAGCACCAGACAGACCTTGGCGATGAACCAGATCGGGCCGGGAATCCAGTTGAAGGGCGCGATGTCGAAAAGCGGCAGCCAGCCTCCCAGGAAGAGGATCGTGGTCATCGCGCTCATCAGAATCATGTTGGCGTATTCGCCAAGGAAGAAGAGCGCGAAGGTCATCGCCGAGTATTCGACGAAGTAACCCGCCACCAGCTCCGATTCGCCTTCGGGAAGATCGAAGGGCGAGCGGTTGGTTTCCGCCAGGGTGGAGATGAAGAAGATCACGAACATCGGCAGCAGCGGAATGCAGAACCAGACGGTCTGCTGCGCCATTACGATATCGGTCAGGTTGAGCGAACCGACGCAGAGCAGCACCGAAATGATCACGAAGCCCATGGAGACTTCGTAGGACACCATCTGTGCCGCCGAGCGCAGCGCGCCGAGGAAGGGATACTTCGAGTTCGAGGCCCAGCCGGCCATGATCACGCCATAGACGCCGAGCGAGGAAATCGCGAAGAGGAACAGGATGCCGACGTTGATGTCGGCGATCACCCAGCCTTCACTGACCGGGATCACCGCCCAGGCGACCATCGCGAGAATGAAGGTCAGCATCGGCGCCAGGATGAAGACCACCCGGTTGGATCCCGCCGGAAGAATGGTTTCCTTGAACAGCAGCTTGACGCCGTCGGCGATCGGCTGCAGCAAGCCGAAGGGACCGACCACGTTGGGACCCTTGCGCAGCTGCATTGCCGCGATCACCTTGCGCTCCGCGTAGGTCAAATAGGCCACGGCGCCCAGCAAGGGCACCACGATCGCCAGGATCTGCCCGACGATGATAATCCCGGGCCAGGCGTATCCGCTCCAGAACTCAGCCATGGGTACCCGTCGCGTCTGCTCGAGTTGAGATCAGCGTGTCGGTGCACTCGGCCATGGTCTCCGAGGCCCGGCTGATCGGATCGGTCATGTAGTAGTTGGCGATCGGCAGGCCGAAGGCCGCGCCCGCGACCTCCCCCGCTACGCCGAAGTCTTCCCATGGGGCCGGCTCGACCTGATCGATGGCGGCGAAAACCGGATGCTCCTCGATCAGCTTTTGCCGCAGCTCGCCGAGATTGTTGTAGGGCAGCGTCTTGCCGAGCTGCTCCGACAGGGCGCGCAGAATGGTCCAGTCCTCGCGGGCATCGCCCGGCGGGAAGACGGCCAGACGCGCCAACTGCACCCGGCCCTCGGTATTGACGTAGGTGGCGTTCTTTTCGGTGTAGGCCGCGCCCGGCAGGATAACGTCCGCACGATGGGCGCCGGCATCGCCGTGGTGGCCCTGATAGATAACGAAGGCATCGCCGATCTGTGTCATGTCGATTTCGTCGGCGCCGAGCAGGAAGACGGCTTCGATATCGCCCTTTGCCGCGCCCTTGAGGATAGCCTCGACATCCTTGCCGCCCTTGCCCGGCAGGAAGCCGAGTTCGAGGCCGCCGACGCGCGAGGCGGCACGCTGCAGCAGGTTGAAGCCGTTCCAGTCGTCGCGGACCATGCCGTAGGTCTCGGCGACCTGTCGGGCCAGAGCCAGGATCGCCGCGCCGTCGACGCGCGCCACGGCGCCGCTGCCGAGGATGAGCACGGGATTCTCGGCCTTTTTCAGGATCTCCGCGAAACCGCCCTTGCCATCAGCGATCTCCTGAAGGCTTTCCGGTCCGGCGCCCAGATAGTCGACCTCGTAGGTCAGGTCCACCGGCTGGCCGATCACGCCGACCCGCAGGCCGTTGTGCAGGAAGGCCTTACGCAGACGGGCGTTGATCAGCGGCGCTTCCCAACGCGGATTGGTGCCGATCAGCAGCGCCGCGTCGGCGTTGTCCAACCCGCCGATGGTGGTGTTGAAGCGATAGGACGCGCGTGCTTCGCCGTCGAGCTTGGCGCCGTCCTGACGGCAATCCAGGTTTGGCGAGCCGAGGCTCTGCATCAGGCCCTGCAGGGCGAACATCGATTCGGCGTCGCAGAGATCGCCGGCGATCGCCGCGATCTTCTTGCCGTCGAGTCCCTTCAGCCGCGCCACGATGGCCGCGAAGGCCTGGTCCCAGCTTGCCGCTTCCAGCTTGCCTTCGGCGTTCCGAATATAGGGTTTGTCCAGACGCTGCCGGGCCAAGCCGTCGCAGGCATGGCGGGTCTTATCGGCGATCCACTCTTCGTTGATGTCTTCGTGGATGCGTGGCAGCACGCGCAGCACCCGCGCGCCGCGGCTATCCACCCGAATATTCGAGCCCACGGCGTCCATCACGTCGACCGAGGGAGTCTTCTTCAATTCCCAGGGGCGCGAGGCGAAGGCGTAAGGCCGGCTGGTCAGCGCCCCGACCGGACAGACATCGACCAGATTTCCGGCCATTTCCGAGGTGATGGCCTGCTCGAGCGTGGTGATCTCGGCGTGCTCGCCGCGATTGACCAAGCCGATTTCCTCGACGCCGCAGATCTCCGTGGCCGCGCGTACGCAGCGGGTACACTGGATGCAGCGGGTCATGATTGTCTTGATCAGCGGGCCCATGTATTTCTCGCTGACCGCGCGCTTGTTCTCGGAGTAACGGCTGCGGTCGTAACCGTATGCCATGGCCTGATCCTGCAGATCGCACTCGCCGCCCTGGTCGCAGATCGGGCAATCCAGCGGATGGTTGATCAGCAGGAACTCCATGACGCCGTTGCGCGCCTTTTTTACCTTCTCCGTATCGGTATGGATCACCATGCCCTCGCCGACCGGCATGGCGCAGGAGGCAATGGGTTTCGGCGCCTTTTCCATCTCCACCAGGCACATCCGGCAGTTGCCCGCCACGGAGAGACGCTCGTGGTAGCAGAAGCGCGGAATCTCGGCGCCGGCGAGTTCACAGGCCTGTAGCACAGTGATCCCGCCCGGAACCTCAATCTCCTTACCGTCTACGGTTAGCTTCGGCATTAAGAACTCCTGCTAAGCTCTTCTAATTATTCGGCCGCCGGCGCGTGCGCCTTGCGGTAATCGTTGATCCGGCGCTCCAGCTCCGGACGGAAATGGCGGATCAGACCCTGGATCGGCCAGGCCGCGGCATCGCCGAGCGCGCAGATGGTATGCCCCTCAACCTGATAGGTCACGTCGAGCAGGGTGTCGATTTCCTCGAGCTGCGCCCTGCCCTCGACCATGCGGGTCAGCACCCGCCACATCCAGCCGGTGCCTTCACGGCAGGGCGTGCACTGTCCGCAGCTCTCATGCATGTAGAAATGAGAGAAGCGGCAGATCGCCTCGACGATGTCGGTGGATTTATCCATGACGATGACGGCGGCGGTGCCAAGGCCGGACTTCTGCTCGCGCAGAGCATCGAAGTCCATCAGGACCTCGCCGCAGATGTCCTGGGGCAGACAGGGCACCGATGATCCGCCGGGAACCACGGTCAGCAGGTTGTCCCAGCCGCCGCGCACGCCACCGGCATGCTTCTCGATCAGCTCCTTGAGCGGAATCGACATCGCCTCCTCGACATTGCAGGGCGTGTTCACATGACCTGAAATCGAGAAAATCTTGGTGCCGTGATTGTTCGGCCGGCCGAAGCCCGTCCACCAGTCGACGCCACGCCGCAGAATGGTTGGCACGACGGCCACGGTCTCGACGTTATTGACCGTGGTCGGGCAACCATAGAGCCCGCAGGCCGCCGGGAAAGGCGGCTTGAGCCGCGGCTGGCCCTTCTTGCCCTCCAGGCTCTCCAGCAGCGCGGTTTCCTCGCCGCAGATGTAGGCCCCGGCCCCGCGATGCAGATAGACATCGTAGTCCCAGCCCGACTTGCAGGCGTTCTTGCCGAGCAGCCCGGCCTCGTAGGCCTCGTCGATGGCGGCCTGAATCTGGCTGTGCTCGTAGAAATACTCGCCGCGAATGTAGATGTAGCAAGCATTGGCGCCCATCGCGAAACCGGCGATCAGGCAGCCTTCCAGGAAGATGTGCGGGTCGTTGCGCAGGATCTCGCGGTCCTTGCAGGAGCCGGGTTCCGACTCGTCGGCATTGACCACCAGATAGGACGGCCGGCCGTCGCTTTCCTTGGGCATGAAGGACCACTTGAGGCCCGTCGGGAAACCGGCGCCGCCGCGTCCGCGCAGGCCGGAAGCCTTCACCCGTTCGATAATCTCCTCGCGGCCAAGCTCGATCAGGCCCTTGGTGCCGTCCCAGGCGCCACGCTTGCGCGCGGCCTCAAGGCCCCAATCCTGCTGGCCATAGAGATTCGTGAAGATGCGATCCTTGTCCGCGAGAGTCATTCGGCGCCCTCCTGCGGCAGGGTATGGAGCAGCGTTTGCGGCCCGCCCTCGGGCGCTGATGCCAGACGGCCGGACTGCGAACCCCTGGGTACGTCCTTACCGGCGCGCAGATCGGCGATCAGGGCCGCGGTGCGTTCCGGCGTGAGATCCTCGTAGTACCAATCGTTGATCTGCACCATCGGCGCGTTGCAGCAGGCGCCGAGGCACTCGACCTCGACGACCCGGAACAGGCCATCCTCACTGGTGACGTTCATGCTGCCGCAGCCGCTGGCTTCCAAGCAGGCCTTGGTGATGTCGTCGGAGCCGCGCAGCCAGCACGGCGTGGTGCGGCATACCTGGATCAGGTACTTCCCGACCGGTTCCAGATAAAACATGGTGTAGAAGCTGGCGACTTCGTAGACGCGAATCGGCGCGATGCCCAGGTAGTTGGCGACATAGGCGATGGCCGCGTCGCTCAGCCAACCGCCGTTCTGGCGTTGCGCCATGTCGAGCAGCGCCAAGGTGGCGCTCGCCTCCCGTCCCTCGGGGTAGCGCGCGCAAATCCGCTCGGCCCGCGCCAGGTTATCGGCGTCGAAAGCGAAATCCGTTTCCGGCTTCTTGAAACTGGTCACCTTCATCGGTCGACCTCACCAAACACGATATCCATGGAGCCGAGGATCGCGACACTGTCGGCGAGCATATGCCCCCGGCAGAGATGATCCATCGCCGCGAGATGCGGGAAGCCTGGCGCCCGCAGGCGGCACTTGTAGGGCTTGTTGCCGCCGGTGGAAACCAGATAGACGGCGAACTCGCCTTTCGGCGCCTCGACCGCGGCGTACACCTCGCCCGCCGGTACGTGATAGCCCTCGGTATAGAGCTTGAAGTGATGGATCAGCGCCTCCATCGACTTCTTCATATCCGCGCGGCGGGGCGGGGCAACCTTGTGGTTTTCGACCATCACCGGGCCTTCCGGCATCTTGTCCAGGCACTGGCGGATGATCTTCAGGGATTCGCGCATCTCCTCGACGCGCACCAGATAGCGGTCGAAGCAGTCGCCGTTCTTGCCGACGGGAATGCCGAACTCGATCTCATCGTAGACCTCGTAGGGCTGCGCCCGGCGCAGATCCCAGGCGAATCCGGAACCGCGCAGCATCGGACCGGAGAATCCCCAGTCGAGCGCGTCCTGCTGGCTGACCACGCCGATATCGACGGTGCGCTGGCGGAAAATCCTATTCTCGGTCAGCAGACCTTCCAGGTCGTCGATGTGCGGCGGGAAGTCGTCGCAGAACCTTGAAATATCCTCGAGCAAATCGGGCGGCAGATCCCTCGGCACGCCGCCTGGACGGAAATAGGCCGCGTGCAGGCGCGCGCCGGAGGCCCGCTCGTAGAACTCCATGATCTTCTCGCGCTGCTCGAAGCCCCAGAGAATCGGGGTCATCGCGCCGACGTCGATGGCGAAGGTCGTCAGGTTGAGCAGGTGGTTGGCGATACGCGACAGCTCGCTGTACAGCACGCGGATGAACTGGGCGCGGCGCGGCGCCTCGATACCCAGCAGCCGCTCGACGCCCAAGGCGAAGGCGTGCTCCTGGTTCATCGGCGCGACGTAGTCGAGGCGGTCGAAATAGGGAACCGCCTGCAGATAGGTCTTATGCTCGATCAGCTTCTCGGTGCCGCGGTGCAGCAGGCCGATATGCGGATCGGCGCGCTCGATCACCTCGCCGTCCATCTCCAGCACCAGGCGCAGAACGCCATGGGCCGCGGGATGCTGCGGTCCGAAATTCAGGGTCAACGGCTTGATATGCGCTTCGGCCATCAGCTTGCCTCTTTCCCCTCTGGCTTGTCGCTTTCTGTCTCGGCCTTCTCGTCCCCGGGCAGGTGCAGCATGCCTTCCCAGGGGCTGGTGAAATCGAAGCTGCGGAACTCCTGGACCAACTTCACAGGCTCGTAGACCACGCGCTTCAGGTCCTCGTCGTAGCGCAGCTCGACGTAGCCCGTCAGCGGGAAGTCCTTGCGCAGAGGATGCCCCTCGAAACCGTAGTCGGTGAGGATACGGCGCAGGTCGGGATGGTCGGAGAAGAACACGCCATACATATCCCAGACCTCCCGCTCGAACCAATTGGCCGAGTTGAAGACCGCGACGGCCGAAGGCACCGGCGTGTCTTCGTCGGTCACCAGCTTGACGCGAATACGCTCGTTCTGAGTCAGGGACAGCAGATTGTAGACAACCTCGAAGCGCTGTTCGTTCGCGGGGTGATCCGTCGCGGTGACATCGACCAATTGCTTGAACAGACAGTTGGGATCGTCGCGTAGAAAGCTCAGCAGGCGCAGCAAGGAGTCCGGCGTCGTCCACAGCACCAACTGACGAGTCGCGATCTCATAGCGCTCCACCGCGCCGGCCGCTGTGGCGAGACAGTATTCGCCGAGATCTTTCAATGCTTCGGTCATCGCTCTCTGTCCGGATCCTGGCGTTAGCGGGTAAGAATACCTGACTCGCGTTTGATCTTTTTCTGCAGCTGCAGCACGCCGTAGAGCAGCGCTTCGGCCGTGGGCGGGCAGCCCGGCACGTAGATATCGACCGGCACGATGCGGTCACAGCCGCGCACCACGGAATAGGAATAGTGGTAGTAACCGCCGCCGTTGGCGCAGGACCCCATGGAAATCACCCAGCGCGGCTCCGCCATCTGGTCGTAAACCTTACGCAGCGCCGGCGCCATCTTGTTGCACAGCGTGCCGGCGACGATCATCACATCGGACTGGCGCGGGCTGGGGCGGAACACGGCGCCGAAGCGATCCAGGTCGTAGCGGCTGCAGGCCGTGTGCATCATCTCCACGGCACAGCAGGCCAAGCCGAAGGTCATCGGCCAGAGCGACCCCGACTGCGCCCAGCCGGCCAGCTTATCCAGTTGGGCGACGATGAAGCCCTTGTCTTGCAGTTCGTCGCTGACGTTACGCAGGATCAGGTCCTGCTGCGGCCCGGGCGCCAGGGGCGCGCCGGACGTCTCGCTGGAGATCGCACCTACTCCCATTCCAGGGCTCCCTTCTTCCATTCATAAACGAAACCGATGGTCAGCAGGCCCAGGAAGACCAGCATCGACCAGAACCCGAAGACGCCGATCTCCCCCAGCGAAACCGCCCAGGGGAAGAGGAAAGCAACCTCAAGATCGAAGATGATGAAGAGAATGGCGACCAGATAGAACCGCACGTCGAATCGGCTGCGCGCGTCGTCGAAGGCCTCGAAGCCGCATTCGTAGGCCGAGACCTTTTCCGAATCCGGGCGCTGCCGCGCCACGATATAGGACGCGATCACCATCACCGCCGCCAGGCCCACGGCAATTCCGATAAACATCAGAATAGGGAGGTATTCCGCCAAAATAGGATTCATCGCTCTCTCTTTGGTCTTCTTGCCGGTGGTTTAGCAAGGCCGTGCCGCTATTGCCACCGGTCTTTTCGCTTCGCAGCATTGGCCCAAGCTGGCCAAGTCTATCTATCTCCTGCCTTCTTCGATGCCGGGAATATAGGCCTCTCTGCCACAGCGCGGAAAGAATCAAAGGCATCTGCCCCGGCGCTCAGTCGCGTGCCGTCTGCTTAACGTGATGCCAGCGCGGCGGCAAGGGCGCGCGGCACGGCGGCAATCGGGGCAAAACCGGGTAGAAATACTGCGGGGGAAGAAGTGGCGGGAGTGACGGGACTCGAACCCGCGGCCTCTGGCGTGACAGGCCAGCGCTCTAACCAACTGAGCTACACCCCCGCAGCGCCCGAAATATCTACGGTTCCGCGCGCGAGGCCGGTGGTTTACTCCGGCCCCTGCCCTCTGTCAAGCAAGCCTCGGGCAACGGAGCAAATATCCTGCCGGCTCACGGCGCCGAGCGCTCACAGCAGGTACCAAAGCAGCAGCGGCAAGGTGGCGAAGGACAGCGCCGTCGAAGTGAGCACCATGCCCGCGACATCGCTTGCCGCGCGCCCGTAGCGCTCGGCGAAAAGATAGTTGAACACTGCCGTCGGCATGCTGCATTGCAGGATCAAGACGCCCCGCTCCATGCCTTCCAGACCGAAGGCCCAGGCAACGAGTACGCCAACCGCGAATCCGCCGGCCAGACGCACCACGCTGAGCGCGCAGCTGCGGCCGAAGTTCGCCATGCTAAGGCGAGACAGAGACACGCCGAGGGTCAACAACATCAGTGGAATGGTCAAACTGCCCAGCAGCTCCGTCGTCCGCGCCAGCCAATCGGGCAGATGAAGATCCCAAACGACAAGCGTCAGGCCCACGGGGACCGCATAGAGCACCGGCATGCGCGCCAAGTCGGAAAGACGTGCGCTACCGCGTGAGAGCGACGCCCCAATGGTGAAATTGCCAATCGCCGTGATCACGAAAATTACGATCGCGAAAGCCAGCCCGGCCTCGCCGAACGCGAACAGGCACAACGGCAGCCCCATATTGCCGACATTCGGGAACATCAGGGCGGGGAGATAATCCCGCGGGCTGAGCTTGGCGAGCCGTAAGACGATATAGCCAATGGCGGCAAAGCCCGCGAAGGTGCAAAGCGTAGCCACGCCGAGCCCCAGGAAAATTTGCGGATCGGGACGTGTTTGATCGAAAGTCCAGATGATCAGGCAGGGTGTACCGAGATTGACCGAAATCCGTGTGGTCTGACCGATGTCGAAGGGGGTATCGCTCCGCGCCCAGACATAGCCTATTCCGGCACAGATGATGACCGGGGCGATGATTGAGAACAGCGCCGCGATCATTCTGCGAATTCCTTGCTTGGGCGCTGGCTTGGAACCGTCAGCTCTGGTTTAGAAGTTTTCATGGGTCTGGTGGGCGGTGACAGGTTCGAACTGCCGACCTACTGGGTGTAAACCAGTCGCTCTTCCAGCTGAGCTAACCGCCCTGGGAAACCCTAGGCGACAGCTTCTACCCTAGAAAGGAGCCGCCTGAAAAGGCGGCTTGGTATGGAAAGCCGGCCCAGAAACGAAACCGGCCGCCGAGCGATGCTCCAGCGGCCGGATAAACGTCGATTCGCCAGGGGTTAGTTGACGGCGTCCTTGAGACCCTTGCCAGCCTTGAACTTCGGCTGCTTGGACGCGGGAATCTGAATGCGCTCGCCGGTACGCGGGTTGCGGCCCTCGGAAGCGGCGCGATTGGCCACCGAGAAAGTGCCGAAACCTACCAAACGGACTTCGGTGCCCGACTTCAAGGTGTCGCTGATGGAATCGAAGACACCATCGACGGCTTTGGCGCTATCAGCCTTCGAGAGACCGGTACGGTCGGCAACGGCTGCCACGAGATCGTTTTTGTTCACGTTAATAACCCCCCTCCAATTGCGGGAATGTTGGTCGAGAAAGAATCCGATGAGGAGATTAGGACTCTACCCAGCGCTCCTTCGCTTAGTCAACGCGGAAAACCGCAGTTTTTCAAGGTTTGAGGGGCCTTTCGGCCCCTCAAATATAGCTTGCTTTTTGGCTTCCTCGGGCTAGTGCGTCAGCACGCCGCCCGATTCGCCGGAGGCGTCACGGCTGGCCACGGGATCGACTTCGTCGCTTTCGTTCCACTCGATGGCCTGGGGTTCGTCGACCAGTGCGTGCTTCAGAACGTCGTCGACGGTGGTGCAGGGAATGATCTCCAACCCCTCCTTAACATTGTCGGGAACGTCCGCGAGGTCCTTCTCATTTTCCTGTGGAATCAAGACCTTCTTGATATTTCCCCGGAGCGCGGCAAGCAGCTTTTCCTTGAGGCCGCCGATCGGCAGCACCCTGCCGCGCAGCGTCACCTCGCCGGTCATGGCGACATTGGCGTGCACCGGAATGCCCGACAGTACCGACACGATGGCGGTGACCATGGCCACGCCGGCCGAAGGTCCATCCTTGGGTGTTGCCCCTTCGGGAACATGGACGTGGATATCTTTCTTTTCGAAGATCGTCGGCTTGATACCGAAGTCGGTCGCGCGGCTCTTTACGTACGACTCGGCCGCCTGGATCGACTCCTTCATGACATCGCCGAGCGTGCCGGTGGTTACGACCTTGCCCTTACCGCGTACCGTCACCGCCTCGATCGTCAGCAACTCTCCGCCGACTTCGGTCCAGGCCAGCCCGGTCGACATGCCGACAAGGTCCTCCTGCTCGGCCTCGCCGTA
Source organism: uncultured Alphaproteobacteria bacterium (assembly GCA_942491105.1). Lineage (GTDB taxonomy): Bacteria > Pseudomonadota > Alphaproteobacteria > Kiloniellales > DSM-21159 > JBBEAM01. Next base: position 435,903 of record CALNZX010000001.1, read on the forward strand.
GCGGAATTTCCGCACCCCGGCGTAGTCCGACAGGTTGTCCGGCGTCACTTCGATGGCCTCGACGTCGGCCACCATGGCGATTTCCTTGATCGCCTTGCGGACCAGGGCAGCCATCTCGCGCTCCAGGTTCCGCACGCCGGCCTCGCGGGTGTAGTAGCGAATCACGTCGCGAATGCCGTCGTCGGTGATCTTCCACTCACCCTTCTTCACCCCATTGGCCTTGAGCAGCTTGGGGATCAGATGGCGCTTGGCGATCTCGACCTTCTCGTCCTCGGTGTAGCCGGGGATGCGGATCACCTCCATGCGGTCGAGCAAGGGCTGCGGCATGCGAAGGGTATTCGCCGTGGTCACGAACATCACGTCCGAGAGATCGTAGTCGACCTCCAGGTAGTGGTCCTGGAAGGTGCTGTTCTGCTCGGGGTCGAGCACCTCGAGCAGGGCCGATGAGGGATCGCCCCGCCAATCGGCGCCCAGCTTGTCGATCTCGTCGAGCAGGAACAGCGGATTCGAGGCCTTGGCCTTCTTCATGCCCTGGATGATCTTGCCGGGCATCGAGCCGATGTAGGTTCGGCGATGACCGCGCATTTCCGCTTCGTCGCGCACGCCGCCGAGGCTCATGCGCACGAAGTTGCGGCCGGTCGCCGTCGCCACCGACTTGCCCAGCGAGGTCTTACCCACGCCCGGAGGGCCGACGAGGCAAAGAATCGGGCCCTTGACCTTGCGCATGCGCTGCTGCACCGCGAGGTACTCGAGAATCCGCTCCTTGACCTTCTCAAGGCCATAGTGGTCCCGGTCGAGTATCTCCAGCGCCAGGCCGAGGTCCTTCTTGACCCGGGTGCGCTTCTTCCAGGGGATCGAGATGATCCAGTCGAGATAGTTGCGCACCACCGTGGCTTCCGCCGACATTGGGCTCATGGAGCGCAGCTTCTTGATCTCGGCCTTGGTCTTCTCGCGGACTTCCTTCGGCAGCTTGATGCTGTCGAGCTTCTCCTCGATCTCCGCGACCTCGTCGCGGCCATCCTCGCCCTCGCCCAGTTCCTTCTGGATCGCCTTCAGCTGTTCGTTGAGATAGTACTCGCGCTGAGTCTTCTCCATCTGGCGCTTGACCCGGCTGCGGATCCGCTTTTCGACCTGCAGGACGTCGATCTCGGCTTCCATGAAGAGCGTGACCTTCTCCAGGCGCTCGGCCACGGAGCCGCACTCCAGCAGTTCCTGCTTTTCGGCGATCTTCAGGTTGAGGTGGGAGGCCACGGTATCGGCGAGCTTGGCCGGCTCCTCGATCTGATTGATCGAGACCAGTACCTCCGGCGGAATCTTCTTGTTCAGCTTGATGTACTGCTCGAACTGGGAAACCACGGTCCGGCTGTGGGCATCGAGCTCCTTCTCGGGATCGTCACTGTCGTGAAGAATCTCGGCCTGGGCCTCGAAGAAGGCGGTGTTCTCGGTGAACTTGGTAATGCGCGCGCGCTGACCGCCCTCGACCAGCACCTTGACGGTGCCGTCGGGCAGCTTCAGCAGCTGCAGCACGGTACCAATCGTACCAACCTCGTAGATGTCGTTGGGAGAAGGATCGTCCTGGGCGGCGCTCTTCTGCGTAACGAGCAGGATCTGCTTGTCGTCCTTCATCACGTCTTCGAGCGCGGCGACGGATTTCTCGCGGCCGACGAAGAGAGGAACGATCATGTGAGGGAAAACGACAATATCCCGCAGCGGCAGTACCGGCAGCAGGTTCTCGCTGGATTTATCGAGCATGGTACCTCTATCTCGTTCTGCGCCCCAAGAAGCGGCGGCGCTTCGTAGCAGGACCCAAGAAGCCGCGGGGCCGCAGCATAATGGCATCCTAGAGGTTTAGATTGTCCGATCACACAGGAGTTTCAAGCCGGAAAAACCCATCCTGAAACAAGAACTTGTCAGGCAAGACGGCTTTTGCGGCATTGGCTTGGCGCTACGACTCGGGGCTCCCCGCGCGGCGGGGAAGCGGATTAGGCGCTGGTTTCGATCTCTTCGCGCCGGTCGGCGTAGATGTAGAGCGGCTTGCCGCGGCCTTCGACGACCTCGCGGTTGATCACCATCTCTTCCACGCCCTCGAGTCCGGGAAGCTCGTACATCGGATCGAGCAGGATGGATTCCATGATCGATCTCAGACCGCGCGCGCCGGTCTTGCGCGCAATCGCCTTCTCCGCGATGGCCTTATAGGCATCCTCGGTGAACTCGAGCGTAACGTCTTCCATCTCGAACAGCCGCTGATACTGCTTCACCAGGGCGTTCTTCGGCTTGGTCAGGATTTCGATCAGCGCCTCTTCATCGAGATCCTCGAGCGTCGCCACCACCGGCAGGCGTCCGACGAACTCGGGGATCAGGCCGAACTTCAGAAGATCTTCCGGCTCCACCTCATGGAGGATCGCGCCGGTGGTGCGCTCATCCGGGCTGCGCACGTCGGCGCCGAAGCCGATCGAGGAACCCTTGCCGCGCTGGCTGATGATCTTATCCAGGCCGGCGAAGGCGCCGCCGCAGATGAACAGGATATTCGTGGTGTCGACCTGCAGGAATTCCTGCTGCGGGTGCTTGCGGCCGCCTTGCGGGGGAACCGAAGCCACGGTGCCTTCCATGATCTTGAGCAGCGCCTGCTGCACACCCTCGCCCGAGACGTCCCTGGTGATCGAGGGATTGTCGGACTTGCGGCTGATCTTATCGACCTCGTCGATATATACGATGCCGCGCTGCGCGCGCTCGACGTTGTAGTCGGCCGACTGCAGCAGCTTCAGGATGATGTTCTCGACGTCCTCGCCGACATAGCCGGCTTCGGTCAAGGTGGTGGCGTCGGCCATGGTGAAGGGCACATCGAGAATGCGCGCCAGGGTCTGCGCCAGCAGGGTCTTGCCGCAACCGGTCGGCCCGACCAGCAGGATGTTCGACTTGGCCAGCTCGACGTCGTTGCTCTTGGCGCCATGGGCCAGGCGTTTGTAGTGGTTGTGCACGGCCACGGAGAGCACGCGCTTGGCGTGCGGCTGCCCGATCACGTAGTCGTCCAGCACCTGGCAGATGTCGCCCGGCGAAGGAACGCCGTCGCGGGATTTCACCAGGGTGGTCTTATGCTCCTCGCGGATGATGTCCATGCAAAGCTCGACGCACTCGTCGCAAATGAACACCGTCGGACCCGCGATCAGTTTGCGGACCTCGTGCTGGCTCTTTCCGCAGAAAGAGCAGTAGAGCGTGTTCTTTGAGTCGTTGCTGGTCGCTTTTGTCATGGAGCTTCGCGCTGAATCCTTTGCATCTTCTTCAATGTTAGACAGACGCGTCGTTAGCACACAATGCTAAATTCCCAAACATCCGCCGAACGCGCATGCCAGGGGGTGAGTTCGTCATCGTCCCGCGATCATCGCGGGCGGGTATCTGCGGGGCAATACCGGCGTACTGGGCCGATTACTCGCCGCTCTTGCCACCGTCCTTGGATGATGTGGTCCCGGAAGCCTCGTCGGGCAAGTCCGGGCGCTTATCGACGACCTCATCGATCAAGCCGAAGGTCTTGGCTTCCTCGGCGCTCATGAAGCGGTCGCGCTCCATGGCGTCCTCGATCACGGAGAGATCCTGGCCGGTGTGATCCGCATAAAGCTGATTCAAGCGCGCCCTGGTGGCCAGGATTTCCTTGGCGTGAATCTCGATATCGCTCGCCTGGCCCTGAAAACCGCCGGAGGGCTGATGCACCATGATCTTGGCGTTGGGCAGCGCGTAACGCTTACCCTTTGCGCCGGCCATCAGCAGCAGCGAGCCCGCGGAAGCCGCCTGCCCCACGCAAACCGTCGAGACGTCCGGCTTGATGTACTGCATGGTGTCGTACATCGCCAGGCCGGAGGTCACCACGCCGCCAGGCGAGTTGATGTAGAAGGAAATGTCCTTCTTTGGATTCTCCGCCTCGAGGAATAGCAGCTGTGCGCAAACCAGGCTGGCGACGCCATCGTGAATCGGTCCCGTCAGGAAGATGATGCGTTCCTTCAGTAGACGCGAATAGATGTCATAGGCGCGTTCGCCGCGGTTGGTCTGCTCGACCACCATCGGTACGAGGGTGTTCATGTAGATCTCGTTGGGGTCGCTCATGGCTCGCCTGCTGTTCTGAAGAGGTGCCTCAAATATGAGGCGTGCCGGGGATTTTCCTAGGAAGACTTTTTCGCCGCCGCTTTCTTGGCCGCGGCTGGCTTCTTGGCGCCGGAATCCTTGGCTGCGTCGCCCTTGTCCGCGGCCTTCTTCGCCGGTGCCTTCTTGCCGTCGGATTTCTTGGCGGCCTTCTTCGGCTTTTCGGAGTCGCCCGCGTTTTCGGCTTCCAGCTCGGCTTGAAGCTGCTCGACCGTCATCTTGCGCTCCGTGATCTTGGCCAGTTCGAGGATGTGGTCGATGACCTTATCCTCGTAGATCGGCGCACGCAGATTGGCCAGGGCATCGGGGTTCTTTTGGAAGAACTCGATCACCTGCCGCTCCTGTCCCGGATGCCGCTGAGCCTCGGCGATCAGCGCCGAGTTCAACTCCTCCTGGGAGACGTCGACATTGTTCAGGCGGCCAACCTCGGAAAGCAGCAAGCCGAGACGCACCCGGCGCTCCGCGATCTTGCGGTATTCCTCGCGCAGCTGCTCGTCGCTCTTGCCCTTATCGTCGTCGTCGAGCTGATCGTTCTTCTTGGCCTCCTCGATCTGCCGCCAGATCGTGTCGAACTCGGCGTCGACCATCCCGGCGGGCACGCCGAAATCGTGGTTGTCGGCCAGCTGGTCGAGCAGTTCGCGCTTCATCTTGGAGCGGCTGAGCTGCGCGTAGTCCTTGCCGAGTTCCTGACGCACGCGGTTTTTCAGGCCTTCCAGCGATTCCTCGCCATAGGCCTTGGCCGCCTCGTCGTCGAGCTCCACCTGCACGGATTCCAGGATGTCCTTGACGGTGACGTTGAACACCGCCTCCTTGCCCGAGAGCTTTTCGTTCACGTAGCCGTCCGGGAAGGTCACCTTGACGTCGGTCACCTGCCCCTTATCCAGGCCGATCAACTGCTCCTCGAAGCCCGCGACGAAGGCGTTGGAGCCGATCTCGAGATGATGGTCCTCGGCATCCATGCCGGGGAAGCTCTCGCCGCCGACGGTGCCCTTGAAGTCGATCACCAGCACATCGCCCTTCTTGGACTTGCGTGCCTTGGCCAGCGGCTTGGTTTCGGTACGCTGCGCGGCGATCCGCTGCAGAGCCTCCTCGACCTCGCTCTCGGGAACCTCGACCTCGACCCTTTCCAGCTTCAGCTTGCTGAAATCCATGGGTTCGAATTCAGGCATGATTTCGAGCTCCATGGTGTACTCGAGATCCTTGCCCTCCTCGAACTTGGTGATTTCGACCTTGGGCTGCATGGCCGGGCGCAAGCCGCGCTCCTGCAGCGCCTGGGAGGAGCTGTCCTGCACCGCGCGCTCCAGCACCTCGCCCATGACGTTCTGGCCATAGCGCTGCTTCAGCACGCTCATCGGCACCTTGCCGGGGCGGAAGCCGGGAACCTTGATGTTCTGACCAAGCTCGTTCAGACGGACTTCCGTCTTCTCGTTGATATCCTTGGCGCTGATGACGACGGTGAATTCGCGCTTCAAACCGTCTGTATTCGTTTCCGTAACCTGCATGCGGAGCTCGGCCTCTATTGGTCCGTGTCAAAAAATGTCGCTTCGTGCGCGCGTTTGCCCTTCCGGGGTCTGGCGTGAAATCGGTGGTGCGGGCGGAGGGACTTGAACCCCCACGGATTGCTCCACTGGTACCTAAAACCAGCGCGTCTACCAATTCCGCCACGCCCGCCCAGTGGCGGAATGCGCGTCTATAGCACAAGTGATTTCGCGGTAACAAGCCGCGTTCAGCCAGCTTTATTACACGTCGCGGCCGGCCGCGACGCGACGCAATTGCCGAACGCTCCCTTCCCTCGATCGCCCAGCGGTCGCCGGCCTTGCCCACGCGGTTGCTTGAACACACGGCAGGGCGTGGAAACGAGAGCGGCGTCTTCAGCGCGCTTTGGAACGGCTGAGGGCTAATTTTCTGGATTAGAAAGGATTCGTATCAATTTGATTATTCAATCTTATAGCGGTTCTTTTTAACGCCGCCAGATCCTCGAGCAAGGCTGTCTGGGCTTGCGGCAGTATCTCGGGAAGGTCTTCGGAGATCAGGCCCGGACCAAACCGCCGCGCGGCATCGCCGTGCAGCCAGACAGCCATGGCGGTGGCTTCGAAGGGCGCCGCGCCTTGCGCCAGATAGGCTGCGATCATCCCGGCCAGGACGTCGCCGGCGCCCGCCGTCGCCAGCCACGGTGGAGCGTTTCCATTGATCGCCATGCGTCCATCGGGCGCGGCGATAACGCTGTCGCTGCCCTTAAGCAGGACCACGGCGCCGCTGCTTCGTGCGGCAGCGGCGGCCCGTTCGAGCTTGTTGCCCTTTAGATCCGGGAACAGCCGCGCGAACTCGCCGTCATGGGGCGTGAGCACGCAGGCCCCCTTAATGGCGGCGAAGAGGCGCTGCCCCTCCCCGGCAAAGGACGTCAGGGCATCCGCATCGAGCACGGCGGCCGCGCCGGACGCCAAAGCCGCGAGAACCCGCGCCTGGGTCTCCGCGCCGACTCCATTTCCCGGGCCTAGCAAAACGGCATTCTTCCGCCGGTCGGCGAGAATCTCCCGCCAGTCTTCCTCGCTATCGCAGCCAAGAGTAAGCAGGCTGGGGCTTTCCAATTGATACGCAAGCAAGGCCGCAGCGGGCGCCGCGACTGTGACCAGCCCAGCTCCGCTGCGCAAAGCCGCGCGGCTGGCCAAACGCCCGGCGCCGGTCATCCGCGCACCGCCCAGGATCAGGACATGGCCATGATCATACTTGTGGCCTGCCGCGCCGCGCCGTGGAAAGGACTGGTGCCACAGCTCGGGGCGGTTCTCCCATAGCCGGGGCGCGATCTCCTGCAGCAGGTCTTCGGGAATACCGATATCGGCCAGCAGAACCTCGCCGCACAAGTCGCGGCCCGGCAACAGCAGATGGGCCGGTTTCTTGCGGAAAAAGGTGACGGTCAGCGTGGCCTGGAAAGCCAGATCCCCGACAATGCCGCCGTCGTTGCCGGATACCCCGCTCGGCACGTCGACCGCGATCACCGGTATCCGCTGCGCCTTGGCGGTCCGGGCAGCCTCCGCTGCCTGCCCCTCCAAGGGGCGGCTGAGTCCGGCCCCGAAGAGCGCGTCGATCAGTAGATCGCTGTCGCGCAGGCTCTCGCTGGACAAGGCTTCGACCGCGCCGGTCCATAGGGCCGCGTGATGGGCGGCATCTTCGGGGAGTTGGGCGCGATCGCCATGCAGCGCCAGAGTCACTGGCCATCCCGCGGCCTGCAGATGCCGCGCGATCACGAAACCGTCGCCGCCGTTGTTGCCCGGGCCGGCCATCACGGTGACGCGGCAGGGGACGTAGCGCTCCAGGATGGCGCGGGCCACCGCGGCCCCGGCGTTTTCCATTAAGACGATGCCAGGGACGCCAGCACGCACCGCGGCCGCGTCGGCGGTATAGAGCTGGGCGTTCGTAAGCAGGCAACAGCGCTCGCCAAGTGCATCCATGGCTATTTGGTAGCGCGCGGGAGTCGCGAAAGCTAGTCCCGGACCACCTTGCAAAACACCGCTGGGTCATTATGGCGCAAGGCGGTGCAGACGCTGCGCGCATCCGCGATGCTTGGCCAGGCTCCCGCCACCACTCGATAGAAGACGTCGCTGTCGCCGACCTCGACTCGCCGGACGGCGAGATCCGCGCCCACCAGGGATGACTCGTAGAGCGTGGCCAGGCTATCGGAGAGATCGAGGGCCCCGCCTTCACTGCTCATCGAGCCGAGCCAAAGCCAGAATTCGCCGCTGCTCGCGGGCACCGGGGCAAGCTGGGCGGCGGCTTGCTGCACCGCATCCGTCTGCGGCTGAGCCGTCTGAGGACTGACAGGTTCCGGAGCCGGTGCCGGTATCGGTTCGGGAGTGGCTTCCACAACGGCAACCTCGGCAACCTCGGCAGGCTCGGCTTGCGGCACGGAATGCGACTCTGGCGCAGCTACGCTTTCCGGCGCCGGAGGTACCGGGGGCTTTGGCGCAGATACCACGGCAAAGGGCGCGGCGCCGGCATCGGCCGGAGCACCGGCCGCGCTCGCGATCTGGACTGGCTTTTCCATACCGGCTGGCAAGGCGAAACTGCCGGCCACCTCAACCGGACTGACGCCATCATCGCGCAAACGGCCGGCCTGACTTCGCGCCGCGTCGTGGCCCTGCCCCGCCGCCATGAGATACCAGCCGAGCGCCCTACGGTCGTCTTGCGGCAGACCAACCCCGAGGCGATGCATTTCTGCGACGGCGAATTGGGCTTCCGGCAAGCCGTTTTCCGCGGCCAGACCGAACCAGTTGGCGGCGACGGAAAGGTCCCGTTCGACTCCTTCACCGCGATAAAACAACAGACCCATATTGTACTGAGCGTGGGAGTGCCCGCCGCGCGCCGAGGATTCCCATAGCGCGAAAGCCTGTGGCTTGTTCTGAGGCACGCCTCGCCCTTCCGCGTACATCAGGGCCAGATTGTTCTGCGCTGCTGCAATTCCCTGTCGCGCGGATTTGCTGTACCAGGAAACCGCTTTTCCAGCATCGGGGCTGATCGGCCCACCGCCGGTTTCGTATATCTTTCCAAGGCCGTATTGCGCGCGCGCATCTCCACTCTCGGCAAGCGGGCGCAGAATTCTGATGGCCTCGTCGAAGTCGCCACGGTCATAGGCATCCAGGCCGGCGGCGTAGTTTTGCGCCCAGACCGGAGACGCAAAGCCCACCATAGCCGCAACGGCTAGGAAGATCGCCAGCGCCACAAATCGCCTCTGAGGATAGCTCCTGCACATGCCTAATCTTAGCTCTACCGGTTTAGGCGAGCAAGAAAGATAGGCAAGTGCGCCTAGCGCGAGAGCGAGGAGCGAAAATTTGGGGTGGCTGATCGGGATCGAACCGACGACCTCCTGGACCACAACCAGGCGCTCTAACCGACTGAGCTACAGCCACCATCCGCGCGGCATCGACTGGCGAAGCATCGCCCTGTCCAATGCGCACAGAGGCGGCTGTTTACGTCCTTGCCAAGGAAGCCGTCAAGCGCCTTCTCAGGAAGGCCGCCGGCGGAGCGCCCTGCAATCCAGCTTGGGCTTGCTCCTCCAGGGGCCCGGCCCTAGGCTCCGGCGTCATCAAACAAAGAGGTTTCGCGATGCAGCTAGCCGCGGCGATGTCCCGTTTGGGTACCGAGAGCGCCTTCGAAGTTTTGGCCCACGCCAAGGCCCTTGAGGCCCAGGGCCGCTCGATCATCAATCTTGGTATCGGCCAGCCGGATTTTCCGACTCCCGCGCATGTCGTGGAAGCGGCGATCCAGGCGCTGAAGGACGGTCATCACGGCTACACTCCCGCCAACGGCATTCCCGAGCTGCGCCGCGCCGTCAGTGACGATCTAGCCTGGCGCCTCGCGGTCAAGGTCGACCCGGATCGGGTGGTCATCGTGCCCGGCGGCAAGGTCACGATGTTCTTCGCGATACTGATGTTCGGCGAGCCTGGCGCGGAAATCCTCTATCCCGACCCGGGCTTTCCCATCTACCGCTCGGTGATCGAATTTACCGGCGCCAAGGCGGTCCCCGTGCCCCTGCGCGAGGAAAATGCCTTCGGCTTCTCCGCCGAGGAAGTGCTGTCCAAGATCACCCCGGCCACCCGGCTGCTGATCGTCAACACCCCCGCCAATCCCACCGGGGGCATTACGCCACGCAGCGAGATGGATAAGCTCGCCGAGGGTCTGCTGAGCCACCCCCACGTCGCGATCCTCTCCGACGAAATCTATGGCCAGATGCTCTATGACGGCGCCGAGCACGCCAGCCTGCTGCACTATTCTGAACTGCAGGATCGCTTGATCCTGCTCGATGGCTGGAGCAAGACCTACGCCATGACCGGTTGGCGGCTTGGCTACGGCGTATGGCCGGAGTGTCTGGTCGAGGCCGCGACCCGGCTGGCCATCAACTCAAATTCCTGCGTCAACGCGCCGACCCAGTGGGCCGGCATCGCCGCGCTGACCGGTCCCCAGGACGCGGTCGCCCAGATGACTGCCGCCTTCGACCGGCGGCGCCAGCTATTGATGGAAGAAATCGCGACCATCCCACAGCTCAGTTGCGTGCGCCCGGCCGGGGCCTTCTATGCCTTCCCCAATATCTCCGCCACCGGGATTCCGGCCAAGCAGCTGGAAACCGAGCTTCTGGAACAGGCCGGCGTCGCCACGATCGCGGGCACGTCCTTTGGTGTGTTCGGGGAAGGCTATCTGCGCCTGTCCTACGCGACCTCCGAGGATAACCTGCGCGAGGCTCTGGGCCGTATTCGTGCACATCTCGCCGAGGCGACGGGAGAGAGTGCCTAATTTTTAAGCAGCCTGCCATTCGAAGCAGCATATTTCCGGCAAGATTCCGGGTTAAGCTCGGCTGGCATCGCAGCGAAGAGCCAGAGCCGCCAAATCCGTCCTTTGGCACGGTTCTTGCTTAACCCCTCTCGACGGCTTCACGGTCGAAGCCCGTCGGCAACCTTAGGATAAGCACCGGAACGATGAAAAAAATTGAAGCCATCATTAAGCCCTTCAAACTGGACGAAGTGAAGGAAGCCCTTCACGAGGTCGGAATCAAGGGCATCACCGTGATCGAAGCGAAAGGTTTCGGCCGCCAGAAGGGTCACACGGAGCTCTACCGTGGAGCGGAATACGTGGTCGATTTCCTGCCGAAGGTGAAGGTCGAGGTTGTCGTCGAGGACAATCTGGTCGAGCGCACCGTCGAGGCGATTCAACAAACCGCGCATACCGGCCGGATCGGCGACGGCAAGATCTTCGTGAGCACGATCGACGAAGCGATCCGCATTCGCACGGGAGAGCGCGGCGCCGAGGCGGTCTGACCGGGAAAACGAGACTTAGCTACCCCAGCAACACGATCAACGAAGTTAACGAAAGGACGGGACACGCAATGTCCGACGCAGCAAGCGTTTTGCAGATGATCAAGGAAAACGACGTCAAGTACGTCGACTTCCGTTTTACCGACCCCCGCGGCAAGTGGCAGCACGTCGCGCAGTTCCACAAGACCGTGGACGAGGAGATGCTTGAGGAAGGCATCATGTTCGACGGCTCGTCGATCGCAGGCTGGAAAAGCATCAACGAGTCCGACATGCTGTTGAAGCCGGATCTCTCGACCGCGGTCATGGACCCCTTCACGGCGCAGCCGCAGCTGATCCTGGTCTGCGACATCTACGACCCGGTCACCGGCCAGCCTTACGACCGCGATCCGCGCACCACGGCCAAGAAAGCGCTCGGCTACCTGGCGCAGGCCGGCATCGGCGATACCGCCGTCTTCGGTCCGGAAGCCGAATTCTTCATCTTCGATAACGTGCGCTTCGGCGTCACGATGAACCACAGCTTCTTCCAGTTCGAGAGCGAGGAAGGCCCCTACATGTCCGGCGTCGAATTCGAGGACGGCAACATGGGCCATCGCCCCGGCATCAAGGGAGGCTATTTCCCCGTCGCGCCGGTCGATTCCGGCGTCGATATCCGCGCCGAGATGGTGACGGTGATGTCTGAGATGGGTCTGACCGTGGAGAAGCATCATCACGAGGTCGCGCCCTCGCAGCACGAGCTGGGCATCACCTACGACACCCTGGTCACCACCGCCGACAACATGCAGGTCTACAAGTACGTGGTGCACAATGTCGCCGCGGCCTATGGCAAGACGGCGACCTTCATGCCCAAGCCCGTCGCCGGTGACAACGGTTCCGGCATGCACGTGCATCAGTCGATCTGGAAGGACGGCCAGCCGCTGTTCGCCGGAGACGGCTACGCGGGCCTGTCGGAGACGGCGCTGTACTACATTGGCGGCATCATTAAGCACGCCAAGGCCTTGAACGCCTTCACCAACCCCTCGACCAACAGCTACAAGCGGCTGATCCCGGGTTTCGAGGCGCCGGTGCTGCTCGCTTACTCGGCGCGCAACCGCTCGGCGTCCTGCCGCATTCCCTTCGGCGCCGGCCCCAAGGCCAAGCGCGTCGAGATCCGCTTCCCGGACGCCACCGCCAATCCCTATCTTGCCTACACGGCGATGCTGATGGCCGGAATCGACGGCATCAAGAACAAGATCCATCCGGGCGAGGCCATGGACAAGGATCTCTACGACCTGCCGCCGGAGGAGCTGAAGGACATTCCCACGGTCTGCGGTTCGCTGCGCGAAGCGCTCGAAGCCCTAAGCGCCGATCACGAGTTCCTGATGCAGGGCGACGTCTTCACGCAGGATCAGATCGACGGCTACATTGCCCTGAAGTGGGAAGAGGTCTTCGCCTTCGAGCATGCCCCGCACCCCGTCGAATTCCAGATGTACTACTCGTCCTAGGCGCAAATCTCGCCTGACCCATACCCCGTGGCGCGGCGCGTCACGGGGTTTTTCTTTAGCGCGGGATTTTGACCGTCAGCTCCGCGCCGCCGTACTCGTGCACGGAATCGTGCGCTCGCACGATTACCTCGTCGTAATCGTAGGGAACGGTCACGTTATCGAGGCTGCGGGTGAAGGGCTGCTCGTTTACGTGGGGGTGGTAAAGGGTGCGCGTCGCCAGCACCTCGCCATCCGGGGAGACGATCTCGAAGGCATCTGCGTAGTGATCCCAGCCCTCGTCGGCATGTTCCAAGGTTACGGTAAAGCTCCAGGTGTTGCCGCCCGAAGACAACACCTCGACCGCGACCACATCCGCTTCACCGGCAAGAGCCGGTGCGGAGAGACCCATGAGCAGAGCAATCAGCCAGACACGCATGGCGCTACGCTGGCGCAAACGCCGGGGAATTTCCAGATGCTTTCGCGGCCGGCTGCGTAGATTCCTCTCCCGCCCTTCCCACTCAAGGGAAAAGCTTCACCACATCCGTCCCGCGCAGCCCGCCAGTCGCCGCTTTGATATCGCCACCCGCGAGGTCTCCGGCGATCTCTTTCAAGCCCGCCATGGTCTTGAGATACAGCGCGCCGCCGGTGCTGATTCGCTTGGCGCCGAGAGCACTCACTTCCGGCAGCGGCAAAAATCCGTCGAAGGGTCCAAGCAGGATATTAACCGGCTTCGGCGCAACCGCCTGTATGACGGCACGGACCGCGGATAAGTCCGGCAAGGCCGGCGCGTATAGAACATCGGCCCCGGCCTCCGCGAAGGCGGTGAGCCGGCGAATCGTGTCCTCGAGATCCGGACGGCCGTGCAGGAAGTTGTCGGTCCGCCCGGTCAGCAGGATCCGCCCCCGCGCCGCTTTCGCCGCGGCTGCGACCCGCGCCACGGCCTGATCGAAGCCATGGATGGGATCGTCCGGATTGGCGGTCGTATCCTCGATCCCCAAGCCGGCGAGTCCGTATTCGATCGCCTGCTCAACGGTGGCGACGCAGTCCTCCGGGTCGGGGCCGAAGCCGTCCTCGAGGTCGCCGTTGACCGGCAAACCGCTGACCGAGGTGAGCATGGCCGCGTTCTCCATGGCTTCTTCGCGGCTGACGGCACGGGCTCCGTCTGGCCGGCCTATCGCGAAAGCGATGGCCGCCGAGGTCGAGCCGAGCGCGCGAAAGCCGGCTTGCTTCAGCAGCACCGCCGAGGTTGCGTCCCAGGCATTGGGCATGATGAAGGCGTCCGGACCTTCATGCAGGGCTTTGAATGCTTCATAGGCTTCGGCTTGCGTCATGGCGGTCTCCAGGGGGCTGAGCAGGTAAGGCTGTAGAGTGAATCACTCTCCGGCGGGAATTCTCAAGCCCTGTTGCAGGGCCGGTCGGCTCGCCGGCCGAGGTCCATCTATGCGCCGGCATCATGCAGGCCGTTCAAACTCTCCGCTTGAGCGAAAAGCGGTAAGACCGGTCATGCTTGTTCCTGGGCTGGGTCAGGCAGCGGGCGCGGCTTGCCGCTCTCGTCGATGGCGACATAGACGAAGGTGCCCTCGGTCACCCGGACCAGGGTCGCGTCCCTGCGCCGCTTGGCCCAGATTTCAATATCCACCGTGATCGAGGTGGTGCCCACACGAGTCACTCTGGTATAGGCGGAGACAAGATCGCCGATGTAAATCGGCTGGTGGAAACGCATGGCCTCGACAGCGACGGTCGCGATCCGGCCTCCGGCGCGCTCGTTCGCGGGCACGGCGCCCGCGAGGTCCATCTGGGCCAGGACCCAGCCGCCAAAGATGTCGCCATTCGGGTTGGCATCGCCGGGCATGGCTAGGGTACGTAGCGAGGGCTCTCCCGCCGGGAGCTGAGCGGCCTGGGTCATGGTTTCTCACTAGATTTCGTGGTTACAACCGCTTGAGACTACAGCATCTGCTTGAATGCAGACCACCGCTTTCTATAATGCCTGACACCTCCAACCATCGAGAATCCATGTCCGATCTATTTCAGAGCCTCGCCAAGACCGACGACTACTCCGCCAAGGACATCGAGGTCCTGGAGGGTCTGGAACCGGTGCGCCGCCGTCCCGGCATGTACATCGGCGGCACCGACGATCGGGCCCTGCATCATCTGGTTGCCGAGGTGCTGGACAACGCCATGGACGAGGCCGTGGCCGGGCACGCCAGCCGGATCGAGATCGAACTGGCGGCGGGGAACCTGGTCACCGTGCGCGACAACGGCCGCGGCATCCCGGTCGACCCCCACCCCAAGTTCAAGGACAAGTCGGCGCTGGAGGTGATCCTCACCACCTTGCATTCCGGCGCCAAGTTCTCCGACAAGACCTATCAGACCTCCGGCGGCCTGCATGGCGTCGGCGTTTCCGTGGTCAACGCCTTGTCGGAGGAGCTGACCGTCGAGGTCGCGCGCAACAAGAAGCTCTACGTCCAGAGCTATAAGCGCGGCGCGCCTCAAGGCAAACTGCAGGAAGCCGGAGCTGTCGCCAATCGGCGCGGCACCACCCTCGCCTTCCGTCCCGACCTGGATATCTTCGGCGCAACGGCGCGTTTCTCGGCCAGCCGGCTGTACCGCATGGCGCGCTCCAAGGCCTACCTCTTCAAGGGCGTGGAAATCCGCTGGTCCTGCGACCCCGCGCTGATCCCCGATGGCGACAAGACGCCGGACACTGCGACGCTGCATTTCCCCAACGGCTTGCAGGATTTCCTCGCCGCGACGCTCGGACAGCGCAAGCTTTTGACGCCTGAGCCCTTCGGCGGCGAAGCCAAGTTTCCCAACGGCCAAGGCAGTGTCGAGTGGGCGCTGGCCTGGCCGATGGACGACGAGGGCTTCGTCTCCTCCTACTGCAACACCGTGCCGACCCCCGAGGGCGGAACCCATGAGCAGGGCTTCCGCGGCGCCATCCTGCGCGGGCTGAAAAGCTACGGCGAGATGACCAGCAACAAGAAGGCGGCGCTGATCACCGCCGAGGACGCGCTGGGCGGCGCCGCCGCGATGCTGTCGGTCTTCATCAAGGAGCCGCAGTTCCAGGGGCAAACCAAGGAAAAGCTGGCCAGCGCGGAGGCGGCGAAGCTGGTCGAGACCACCCTCAAGGATCACTTCGACCACTGGCTATCCGGCCATCCCGAGCGCGCCCGCGTATTGCTGGAGCGGGTGATCGACCGGGCCGAAGAGCGCAAGCGGCGCAAGCAGGAAAAGGAGCTCAACCGCAAGTCCGCGACCCGCAAGCTGCGCCTGCCCGGCAAGCTCGCCGACTGCAGCCGCAACCGCGCCGAGGGCACCGAGATCTTCCTGGTCGAGGGCGACTCCGCCGGCGGCTCGGCCAAGCAGGCGCGCAGCCGCGAGACCCAGGCGATCCTGCCCCTGCGCGGCAAGATCCTCAACGTCGCTTCGGCCTCGGCCGATAAGCTGAAGGGCAACCAGGAGGTTTCCGACATCTCCCAGGCGCTGGGCTGCGGGACCCGCGGCGCCTTCGATGTCGAGAAGCTACGCTACGAACGCGTGATCATCATGACCGACGCGGATGTCGACGGCGCCCACATCGCCTCGCTGCTGATGACCTTCTTCTACCGGGAGATGCCCGGCCTGATCGAATCCGGCCGCCTGTATCTCGCGCTGCCGCCGCTGTTCCGTCTCTCCCAAGGCGGCAAGGTGGCCTATGCCATGGACGACGCCGACCGCGAGCGCCTGACCAAGGAGGTCTTCGACGGCCGCGGCAAGATCGAGGTCAGCCGCTTCAAGGGCCTGGGCGAGATGCCCCCGGCGCAGCTCAAGGAAACCACCATGAACCCGGCGCGGCGCACCCTGCTGCGGGTTACCGTGACGGAAGACGATGTCGAGCGCGCCGCGACCCGCATCGAGCATCTGATGGGCCGCAAGCCGGAACTGCGCTTCGCCTTCATCCAGGAAAACGCCAAGTTCGTCGGCGCCGACTCGCTCGACGTCTAGCGAGGCAATGGCGGAAAGCGACCGCCCGCTCTGCGATCGGCGGTCAGCTTATTCGGTGGCGGTTTTCGCGTTGTGCGTGGTTTCCCGCAGGCGCTGTAACTGCTCCCAACCGCGATAGTCAGTGAAGCCGTCATCATCGAAGTACAGCAGCGGCCCGTCGCAGATAAACAGGTACTCGGTATCTTCCAAAGCAGTGGTGGCGCCGTGCACCATGCCGTTCGGCTCGTACAAGAAGTCGCCTGCTTCATAGATTGCGCCACGGACCTGCAGCTTGCCCGAGAGGATGTAGGCATGCGCTCCTGAAAGGTGCTTGTGCGGCCGGGCAACGTACCCCTTCAGCCAACGAAACAGCACAGCCCAGCGTCCAGTTTCCGAACTGAGCCAGAGAATTTTCATGTACGCTTGGCCGGGTGCCGTCTCGATCCACTCCATTTCTCCCGAGCGCGCCAGCGTGTCGACCAGTTCGCTGTTCACCGGACTGATGTCCTGCGGTAACGCCATCCCTGTATCTCCTTCTGCCGTTCCGGGGGTCTCCTACGAGCACATCCAGCAGAATTTAGTCTGCTTCGATATTGCGCAGAGATTATCCGATAATCATTGCTCTGCGCCAATGGGCAAAGCCAGGCGTGCGCATCCCGAGATCGCCAAGTTCATCGTCTGGCTGCGAAAGCGCCAGATAGACGAGCACAGCTGGACGGAGGCCATGAAGCGGAGCTAGGACGGTATCCGCCCCTCCAGCCAGGACCGCATCGCCTCGGTTGTCTCCTCCGGGCGTTCGATGGGTGCCAAGTGGCCGCAGTCCTCAATCACCACGAGTTCGGCCTTGGGGATGTCCTTGGCCATGGCCTCATGCAGAGCGAGCGGCGTTAGCTTGTCCTGGCGGCCGCAGAGCACCAGGGTCGGGACCTCGATGCCGGCCGAGCAGCGGCCGGGCGTCGATTCGGGTTAGCAGAGCCTGCTGCTGGCGTTGAAAGGCATCACGCCCAACCCGTTTCGACATCGCTTGGATCTCCTCGACCAGCGGGCGGTCGCGGATGCGCTCCTCGTGGATGAACAGCGGCAGGAGGCGCTCGGTCACGCCCTTGAACTCACCGACCTTGGCCATCTTCATCAGACTGCGCCGCCGCTCGATCTCATCGGGGGAGTCGGGCGCGGCACGGGTGTCGAGCAGCGCCAGTTTGGTAATGCGCTGCGGCGCCTGACGATAGACTTCAAGCGCGACATAGCCGCCCATGGAGAGTCCCGCCAGGGCGAAGCTCTCCTCGGGCATCATCTCCAGTACCGAGCGCGCCATGTCGGCAACGCTATCCTGGGTGGTGAAGTCGGCGACCCGCATCTCTGCGATGTCGGACAAGCCTGTGAGTTGATGGCGCCAAAGGGCCTGGTCGAGAATCAAGCCAGGCAATAAGGCGAGCGGCGTCTTGGTCATCTTCGTCTCTTACTTGATCAGGTCGAGCAGGTCCTTGAACTCGGGCGTTCCGGCCCGCTCCAGCCACTCGAAGACGACCATTTCAGCGGTGACCGGGATGGCGCCGGCGCGCTCCATGCGGGCAAGTCCGGCCTCGAAATCGCGATTGCGGCGCGAGCCCGCGGCGTCGCGCACCAGGTAGACCTCGAAGTCTTGCGCAAGCAGATCCAACACCGTTTGCAGCACACAGACATGGCACTCCATGCCCGCGACCACGACCTGGCGCTTCCCCTCGTTGGCGATCGCCTCGGCAAGCGGCGCTTCGCGCAGTGCCGAGAAGGCCAGCTTTTCGATCCTGCGTTCCGGCGGCAAGTAATCGCAAAGCACGGCCAGGGTCAGGCCCAGTCCCTTACGGTATTGCTCGCTGGCCAGGGCCGGCACGCCAAGCCGCCTGGCGGCGCGCAGCAGCAGCTCGACGCGCTGCACGACCTGCCCGCCCCCCTCTATAGCCGGGGCCAGGCGTTCCTGGATGTCGATCAACAGCAGTAGCGAATCGGCGCGTTCAAGGCTCATTCAGAGAGACTAGCATGACAGAAGCGCCGCGGAAATTTGCCGGGCGCGTCTCCATCGCGAAATAGGCGTGTAATAAAATTGATGTAATCGCGGTGTATCTTTCGGCTTGTTGCGAGAGCTCGGCAAAGCGCCGAAGCCCTGGGAATAAAAGGCCTTAGCGCCTTTGGAGGTTGACAGAAGCCCTTGAATTCCTATGATCGCGCCACACCTGTGACGGTGAAATAATAAATCCGCGCCAAGATAAACTGCGCGGTCCATTGCGAAAGATACAGATAATTCATGAACTTTGACGATCTTGGACTGAGTCCAGAGGTGCTTAAGGCAGTCTCGGACTCAGGCTACACCACTCCTACACCCATCCAAGAAAAAGCGATCCCTTACGTACTGATGGCGCGCGACGTCCTCGGCGTCGCGCAGACCGGTACCGGCAAGACGGCTTCCTTCGTCCTGCCGATGATCGATGTCTTGGCCCAGGGGCGCGCCCGCGCGCGCATGCCCCGTTCTCTTATCCTCGAGCCGACCCGCGAACTCGCAGCCCAGGTCGCCGAGAACTTCACGAAGTACGGCAAGTACAATAAGCTCGATATGGCCCTGCTGATCGGCGGCGAGCGTTTCGACGAGCAGGTCAAGGCTCTCGAAAAGGGCGTCGATGTCCTGATCGCCACGCCCGGACGCCTGATCGATCTGATCCAGCGCGGCAACATCCTGCTGGCCGATACCAAGCTGCTGGTCATCGACGAAGCCGACCGGATGCTCGACATGGGCTTCATTCCCGACGTCGAGCGCATCGTCGGCTATCTGCCGAAGATACGTCAGACGCTGTTCTTCTCCGCCACCATGGCGAAGGAAATTCGCCGCCTGGCGGATGCCTTCCTGATGAACCCCAAGGAAATCTCGGCCGGCCCGCCCGCGTCCACCGCCGACACCGTGACCCAGCACCTCATCCAGGCGCCGGACGAGCCCAAGGCGAAGCGGGAAACCCTGCGCAAGCTGCTCGATCAGAGCGAAGTCACCAGCGCCCTGGTGTTCTGCAACCGCAAGCGCGACGTCGGTATCCTGCACCGCTCCCTGGAGCGCCGCGGCTATTCCGCGGGCGCCCTGCATGGCGACATGGCGCAGCCGGCGCGCATGGCAACCCTGGCGGCCTTCAAGAACGGCGAGATCAAGATTCTCGTTTGTTCGGACGTCGCCGCGCGCGGCCTCGATATTCCGGCCGTCAGTCACGTCTTCAATTTCGATGTGCCTTCCAATGCCGAGGACTATGTCCATCGCATCGGGCGCACCGGCCGCGCCGGGCGCTCAGGCATTTCCTACACCCTGGCGACGCGCCTCGATCGCAAGTATGTCGCCGGTATCGAGCAGTTGATCGGCCGCAAGATCCAAGCCGAAATCTCGCCCGAAACCACCGCCGCGCCAGCGGCGGAGCCGGCTGAGACGCAGTCCCAGGAAGCCCAAGCTCCCGAAGCGCAGAAACAGGAGACGCAGGCCGCGGAAAACAAGCGGCCTCGGACCCGCAAGCGCAGGGAAAAGAAATCCGCCACCACGCAAGACGAGGCGCTGCAGGTGGAGACGGCCCAGGACGAAGCCCCTCAAAGCGAGGCGAAGAGCAAGCCGGAGCGCAAAAGCAAGGCGCCAAGTGGCCGCGGCGGCAAGCGCGAAGACGATCATCAGCCGCGCCACGACCGCCGCGACCCCTTCCTCTCCAATGTCACCAGCAAACCTTTCGGCGAGGACACCCCGGCCTTTCTGCTGCGCCCGGTGCCCACGCCCGCCAGCTAGACCGGCACCGCCCCTCCTAGCGAGTCTCGATCCTTTTCGGCGGCTGTCATTCTTGTATGATGGCCGCCGGCACAACAGCGGGACCTTCCTGATGCAGACGATTTTCATTCAAGTGAAGTGCGTACTCGGCAAGGCCTACAAGGTCGCCGACGATCTCGTGCAGACCGTGGAACAGGTCTCCGAGGTGCACTCCACCTCCGGGCAGTATGACCTCCTGGTGAAGTGCTATCTGCAGGATGACGACGACATCGGTCATTTCGTCAACGAGAGCATCCAGACACTGCCGGGTATCCAGGACACCTTCACCATCATCACCTTCAAGGCCTTCGCTTAGCGCCTGTCTAGGCCGCAGCGGTGACCCGCGCCGCCACCCGCTTCGGGCTGTCGTCGCGCTACGCGCTGCTCAGCGCAGGCACCTTCCTCTGCTTCGGTATCTATCTGCCGTTCTGGCCGCTGTGGCTGGAAGGCCGCGGATTGGCACCGGCAGAGATTGGCCTGCTGCTTGCCGCCGCCGTCTGGATACGCGTTCCCTCCGGCCCGCTGATCGGTCATCTATCGGATCGCGGCGGCGCGCCGCGCCTTGCCTTGATCGTGACCGCGGCCTGCGGCTTTCTCAGCTTCGCTCTGTTTTTCGCGGCCCAGGGATTCTGGTTTCTGCTCGCCCTGCAGATCCTCTCGGCCAGTGCGATCAACGCCATGATCCCGCTCTGCGAAAGCCAGACCATGCAGGCGGTGCGCAAGCATGACCTGATCTATGGCCGGATTCGCATTTGGGGCTCCCTGGCCTTCATCGGCGCCGCCAGCGGTGGCGGTGTCCTGCTCTCCCCGGGCGAACCCAATATCGTCCTCTGGCTGGTGCTGGCGGCCCTTGCCGTGGCCGTGGCCGCCGGCCTGGCCCTGCCGCGCGACGGCGCCAGGGCTTCCCGCCGCAAGATCAAAACGCGCTGGCTCGATCTGCTGCGCCACCGCGCCCTGCTGCGCTTCATGATCGCCGGCGCGCTGCTGCAAGCCAGCCACGCCCTGTTCTATGGCTTTTCCTCCTTGTACTGGACCGCCGCCGGTATCAGCGCCACCGCGGTCGGCGCGCTCTGGGCCCTGGGCACCGGCGCCGAGATCGTACTGTTCTGGATCAGCGCCCCGCTCGTGCGGCGCTGGTCGCCGGCGGCGCTGCTGCTGGCCGCCGGCATCTGCGGCCTGTTGCGCTGGAGTCTCTTCGCCGTCACCACGGAGCTGCCGCTGCTCGCCGCGGGCCAGCTACTGCATGCCGGGACCTTCGGGCTCACCCATCTCGCGGCCATGAACATGATCGCGGATAGCGCGCCGCCGGACCGCGTCGCCAGCGCGCAAACGCTCTATTCCGGTGTCTTCGGGGGGTTGGCAATGGGCGCCATGATGCTACTCTCCGGCGATCTATACGAATGGGCCGGGGGGCTGGCTTTCTTTGCCATGGCGGGACTCAGCGCCTGCGGCGCCATGATCGCACTTCCCCAGCTCCTGCGCAGCAAAACCAGGCGGAGCGACGATGGCGACGGCACAGGACTTCCCCAGCCTTAAGGTTCTCGATCACCCTCTGATTCAACATAAGCTGACGATGATGCGCGATACGCAGACGCCGCCGATCCTGTTCCGTCAGCTGCTCCGCGAAATCGGGCTTCTCATGGGCTACGAGATCACCCGCGACCTGCCAATCGGCATGGTCGGCATCGAAACTCCGGTCGCCGCGATGCAGGCGCCGAAGCTGGCCATGGACATCTCCATCGTTTCCATCCTGCGCGCCGGTCTGGGCATGGCCGAAGGGCTGCGCGAGCTGATCCCCTCGGCGCGTGAGGGCCATATCGGCCTCTACCGCGATCCGGAAACCAAGCTGCCCAAGGAGTATTACGTCAAGCTGCCGGACCCCGTCGGCCGGGCGATCCTGGTGGACCCGATGCTGGCGACCGGCGGTTCCGCCGTGCACGCCGCGCAGGTCCTGATCGACCACGGCGTGGCGCCGGGCGATATCCGCTTCATGACCCTGGTCGCGGCGCCCGAAGGCATGAAAGTCTTCGCGGAGGCGCACCCCGGGGTGCCGGTCTTCGCCGGCGCCCTCGACAGTCATCTCAACGAGAAGGCCTACATCGTGCCAGGACTTGGCGACGCGGGGGATCGCATTTTCGGAACTCTGTGAACAGGACCGCTTTACAGCTATTCGGGGGAACAAAAACAATGACGGACAGCAGCCATTCAGAAACCCAGGCCATCGCGGTCGAGGCCAGGCCGACGCCGCATGTCTGGGCCGTGCTATCGCTGCAGCATCTCTTCGCGATGTTCGGCGCAACCGTTCTGGTGCCGCTGCTGACCGGCCTCTCGCCGGCGGTGGCGCTGGTATCCTCTGGGCTGGGCACTCTGCTCTACATCGTCGTCACCGGCGGCCACATCCCGGCCTATCTAGGGTCTTCCTTCGCGTTCATCGGACCCATCATCGCCGCGGCGGCGATAGCCGGCGTGCCGGGCGCGATGTTCGGCGCCTTCTGCGCCGGTATCGTCTATCTGGTCGTCGCCGCCGCGATCCGCGCCTTCGGCGTGAACTGGCTGCTGCAGTTGCTGCCGCCGATCGTCGTCGGCCCGGTGATCATGGTCATCGGTCTGGGGTTGGCCAGCGTCGCCGTGAGCATGGCCCAGAATACAGCGGGCGGCGGCGATTACAGTCTACTGCACTTCCTGGTCGCGCTGTTCACCCTGGGCAGCGTCCTCCTGTTCAGCCTGGTGCTGCGCGGCTTCTTCTCCGTCGTACCGATCCTGCTGGGCATACTCTGCGGCTATATTCTGTCCATCGTTCTGGGAATCGTCGACTTCACGCCGGTTGCCGAGGCGCCGCTGTTCCGCATGCCCGACTTCACCCTGGCCTTTTCGGGCCTGACCGGACAGGGCGGCGGAATCCCCTGGGTGGTGTTGCCGATCCTGGTACCCGTGGCCATCGTCACCATCGCCGAACACATCGGCGATCAGGTCGTGCTCAGCCGTGTCGTGGGGCGCAACTTCCTGAAGAAACCTGGGCTACACCGCTCCCTGCTCGGCGACGGCCTGGCGACCATGCTGGCCGGTCTGCTCGGCGGCCCGCCGAACACCACCTACGGCGAGAATATCGGCGTCATGGCGATCACCCGCGTCTATAGCGTCTGGGTGATCGGCGGGGCCGCCGTACTCGCCACCGCGCTGGGCTTCGTCGGCAGCGTGGCCGCCTTCCTGGCGACCATTCCCATGGCGGTGATGGGCGGGATCGCCATCGCCCTGTTCGGCGTCATCGCCTCCAGCGGCCTGCGTACACTGATCGACGCCAAGGTCGATCTCTCGGACAAGCGCAATCTGCTGATCTCTTCCATCATCCTGGTTATCGGCATCGGTGGCGCCTCGCTGCAGCTTGGCGACGTCGTCACCGTGACCTCCATGGCGCTGGCGGCCATCGTCGGCGTGCTGCTGAACGCCGTGCTGCCGGGCCGCGGCTCTGGCGGCGATACCGCCGCCGTCCTGGGAGACGACTGAGCGGCTGGGCGCGGCGTGCGGAATCGCCGCGCCCCCCAACCGCGAAAAAGCTTGATTATTCAGCCGAAATCAATAAATCCATACTAGATTAGTATGGATTGGAGCGAGGCTATGATCCGGCTTAACCGCCTGACCGACTACGGTGTCGTGGTGATGTCCCAGATGGCGGCGCGCGACGACCTGCGCAGCGCCCAGCAGATCTCCGATTCCACCTCGATTCCCCTGCCGACGGTTTCGAAGATTCTCAACGCCCTCTCCCACGCGGGCCTGGTTTTGGCTCAGCGCGGCGCGGCCGGCGGCTATCGCCTGATCCGCCCGGCCGGGGAGATCGCGGTCTCCGAAATCATCCAGGCGCTGGAAGGGCCGATCGCCCTGACGGCCTGTGTCGAGGGCGCGGAAACTCACTGCGACGTCGAGCGTCTCTGCCCCATGAGTGGCGGCTGGAACAAGGTCAACACGGCGATCCGGGATGCCCTGGAAACGGTCACCCTGGCCGATATGTCGACGCTTCCCGAAGCCTTTTTGACGCCAGCTGAGAGCGCTCTGAAACAGAAAAATATGTCTAAATAACAACAAAATACAAGACTGCTTGAAAGTCTTTGTTTACCGAAAGCGAGGAGAGATGGCGGCTTCCACCGAGACCGTCGACAAGGTCAAGACACTGGGCGAGAAGTACAAGTACGGCTTCGTCACGGATATCGAGAGCGATACCGCGCCCAAGGGCCTGAACGAGGATATCATCCGTTTTATCTCGGCCAAGAAGGAGGAGCCGGAGTGGCTGCTCGCGTGGCGGCTGAAGGCTTATCGCCATTGGCAGACCATGCCGGAGCCGGGCTGGGCCAAGGTCGACTTTCCTAAGATCGACTACCAGGACAGCTATTACTACTCGGCGCCGAAATCCAAGGACGACGCGCCGAAGTCCCTGGACGAGGTCGACCCCAAGCTGCTCGAGACCTACGAAAAGCTCGGCATCCCTCTGCGCGAGCAGGAGATGCTGGCCGGCGTCGCTGTCGATGCCGTGTTCGACAGCGTCTCCGTCGCCACCACCTTCAAGAAGAAGCTGCACGAGGTCGGTGTCATCTTCTGCTCGATCTCCGAGGCGGTGAAGAACCATCCCGAGCTGGTCAGGAAGTACCTGGGCAGCGTCGTGCCCTATGCCGACAACAAGCACGCCTGCCTCAACTCGGCGGTCTACACCGACGGCTCCTTCGTCTACATCCCCGAGGGCGTGCGCTGCCCCATGGAGCTCTCCACCTACTTCCGGATCAACGCCGAAAATACAGGGCAGTTCGAGCGCACCCTGATCATCGCCGACAAGGGTTCCTACGTCAGCTATCTGGAGGGCTGCACGGCGCCGCAGCGCGACGAGAATCAGCTCCACGCCGCGGTGGTCGAGCTGATCGCGCTGGAGGACGCCGAGATCAAGTACTCGACAGTGCAGAACTGGTATCCCGGCGACGAGAACGGCAAGGGCGGTATCTACAACTTCGTCACCAAGCGCGGCGACTGCCGCGGCGACCGCTCGAAGATCTCCTGGACGCAGGTCGAAACCGGCTCGGCGATCACCTGGAAGTACCCAAGCTGCATCCTGCGCGGCGAGGGTTCCTCGGGGGAGTTCTACTCCATCGCCATCACCAACCACGCCCAGCAGGCCGATACCGGCACCAAGATGATTCACCTGGGTAAGAACACCAAGTCGCGGATCATCTCCAAGGGCATCTCCGCCGGCAAGGCGCAGCAGACCTATCGCGGCCTGGTGCGCATGAGTTCGAAGGCGGAGAACGGGCGCAACTATACCCAGTGCGATTCCCTGCTGATCGGCGACAAGTGCGGTGCCCACACCGTGCCCTACATCGAAAGCAAGAACCGCAGCGCGCGGGTCGAGCACGAAGCCACCACCTCGCGGATCAGCGACGATCAGCTGTTCTACTGCCGCCAGCGCGGCATTCCCGAGGAAAGCGCCGTCGCCCTGGTGGTCAACGGCTTCTGCCGCGAAGTGCTGCAGCAGCTGCCCATGGAGTTCGCCGTCGAGGCCCAAAAGCTGGTCGGCATCTCCCTCGAAGGCAGCGTCGGATAAGAAACGAGAGTACGAAAATGTTGGAAATCAAGAATCTGCACGCCTCGATCGAAGGCAAGGAAATCCTCAAGGGGATCGACCTGTCCATCGGTTCCGGCGAAGTGCACGCGATCATGGGCCCGAACGGCTCCGGCAAGTCGACGCTGTCCTATCTGCTTTCCGGGCGAGACGGCTACGAAGCCAGCGCCGGCGAGGTGCTGTTCAAGGGCAAGAATATCCTGGACATGAACCCGGAGGAACGCGCCGGTGAAGGCATCTTCCTCGCCTTCCAGTACCCGGTGGAAATTCCCGGTGTTCCCAACACCACCTTCCTCAAGGAGGCGGTGAACGCCGTGCGCCGCTATCGCGGCGAGAGCGAACTCGACGCCATGGCGCTGATGAAACTGGTGCGCGCCAAGGCCAAGGAGCTCGGCATGGAGTCGGAGTTTCTGAAGCGCGCGGTCAATGTCGGCTTCTCCGGCGGCGAAAAGAAGCGTAACGAGATCCTGCAGCTGGCGGTCCTCGAACCCGCCTTCGCGATCCT
Source organism: uncultured Alphaproteobacteria bacterium (assembly GCA_942491105.1). GTDB lineage: Bacteria > Pseudomonadota > Alphaproteobacteria > Kiloniellales > DSM-21159 > JBBEAM01. Next base: position 462,163 of record CALNZX010000001.1, read on the forward strand.
CGACGAGACCGACAGCGGACTCGACATCGACGCGCTCAAGACCGTGGCCGACGGCGTCAACGCGCTCCGCACGCCCGAGCGCTCGATGCTGGTCATTACCCATTACCAGCGCCTTCTCGATTACATCGTGCCCGACAAGGTGCATGTCCTGGCCCATGGCAGGATCGTCGAGAGCGGCGGACCGGAGCTGGCGCTGAAATTGGAGAAGCACGGCTACGCCGACTTCATCAACCCGGAGGCGGCCTAAAGCCATGGCTGAAGCCACAACGGATATGCTGCAGCCCTATCTCGACGCCTACGCGCGGGCGCCGCGCAGGGGCGATACCCTGCAGTCGCTCCGCGAGGAGGCCATTGCGGCCCTGAAGGCCCGCGGCCTGCCGACGCGCCGCGACGAAGCCTGGAAGTACACCCGGCTCAAGCTCGAGGGGTTCACGCCCTTTGGCGCCGACGACGGCGCGGCGATCGCCCCCGATCTGCTGCCGCGCCTGCCCTTCCCGGCGCAGCGTCTGATCTTCGTCAACGGCCGCTTCCACGCGGAACTCTCCGACGAGGGGTTGGGCGAGAGCTTGGCCGAGGCCCTGCCCCGGCTGGCCGGAGAACTCGGCGATGGCCTGGATCTCGGCTCCCTTCCCATGGCGGCGCTCAACACCGCCCTGTTCGAGGATGGGCTGTACCTCAAGATCGCGGGAACCCCGGACAGGCCGATTCATCTGGTCTCCATCGGTGCCGCCGATACCGCCGCGCCTCTGTTCCAGCCGCGTAACCTGATCGAAATCGAAAATGGCGAAACGACGCTGATCGAGTCTCATCTCGGTCTCGGCGCCGGCAGCTACGCGAGCAATGCCGTTACCGAAATCGCACTCGGCAGCGGCGCCACTCTCACCCACGTCAAACTGCAGGACGATGCCCGCACCGCCCTGCACCTCTCGACGACGCGCGTGCGCGTCGCCGCGGGCGGGGCTTACAACGCCTATCTTCTGAGCGAAGGCGCCGCGTTGTCGCGCAACGAGGTCCACGTCACCCTGGATGGCGAGGGCGCGAGCTGCCGGCTCGATGGCGCCTATCTGCAGAACGGCGAACAGCATTGCGACGTGACGACGCTGGTTACCCACGCGGTTCCCGGCACGACCAGCCGTGAAGTCATCAAGGGCGCGCTCGACGGCAAGGCCCGCGGCGTCTTCCAGGGCAAGATCCTGGTCGCCCCCGACGCGCAGCGCTCCGACGGCCGGATGATGAATAAAACCCTGCTGCTGTCGGACAAGGCCGAGATCGACACCAAGCCGGAACTGGAGATCTATGCCGATGACGTGCAGTGCGCCCACGGCGCGACGGCGGGCGAACTCGACGACACCGCCCTCTTCTACCTGCGCTCACGCGGCATTCCCGAAGCCAGGGCGCGGCGCCTGCTGATCGAATCCTTCCTCGCCGATACCCTGCAGGCTGTCGCGGACCCCGCGATCAAGGAGATGCTGGCTGGGCGTATCTCCGCCTGGCTGGCGGGGGAGTCGGAGCAATGAGCGAGCAATTGGCTGGCATCGCCCCCGGTGGCAACTCGACCCTGGCTTTCGATGTCGAGAAAGTCCGCGAGGACTTCCCGATTCTCAAGCAGGAGGTCTATGGCAAGCCCCTGGTCTATCTGGACAACGCCGCCTCGGCCCAAAAGCCGCGCCAGGTGCTGGAGGCCATGGACGAGGCCTATACGACCTACTACGCCAATGTGCATCGCGGCATCCACCGCCTGAGCCAGATCGCCACCGATCACTATGAAGCGGCGCGCGGCAAGACAGCGCGTTTCATCAACGCCGCCCATGAGGACGAGATCGTCTTCGCGCGCGGCGCGACGGAAGCGATCAATCTGGTCGCCCACAGCTTCGGCGAAGCCTTCCTGAATGAGGGCGACGAAATCCTGATCTCCGAGATGGAGCATCACTCGAACATCGTTCCCTGGCAGCTGCTCTGCGCGCGCAAGGGAACGGTGCTCAAGGCGATCCCCATCGACGATGCCGGCAACCTGGATATCGAGGCCTACGGAAAGCTGCTCGGCCCCAAGGTGAAGCTGGTTGCGGTCACCCACATTTCCAATGCCCTGGGGAGCCTGGTGCCAATCAAGCAGGTCGCGCGCATGGCTCATGACGCCGGCGCGAAAATCCTGGTCGATGGCTGCCAGGCGGCACCGCACATGGCGCTCGACATGCGCGATCTCGACGCCGACTTCTACTGCTTCTCCAGCCACAAGATTTACGGACCGACCGGGATCGGCGTGCTCTACGGCAAGATGGAGCTGCTGCAGGCCCTGCCCCCTTATCAGGGCGGCGGCGAGATGATCAGCGAGGTCACCCTGCAAGGCAGCACCTTCAAGGAGCCGCCGCACCGTTTCGAGGCGGGCACCCCGGCAATCGTTGAAGCCATCGGCATGGGCGCCGCCATCGACTACATCTCGGCGCTGGGCTTCGACAACATCCATGCCCAGGAAGACGGTCTGCTCGCTTACGCCACGGAGCGGATGAAGCGCATCCCCGGCCTGCGGATCGTCGGCGAAGCCGAGGAGAAGGCGAGCATCATTTCCTTCGTCATGGAGGATTGCCACGCCCACGACGCAGGGACGATTCTCGACCGCAAGGGCGTGGCCGTGCGTGCCGGCCACCACTGCGCCCAACCTGTAATGGACCGCTTCGGGATCGCCGCGACGGCGCGCGCGTCCTTCGGCCTCTACAACACCCGCGCCGAGGTGGATTGCCTCATAGAGGCGCTGGAAACCGTCAAGGAGATGTTCGGCTGATGTCAGACGAGAGCAAGACCAAGAACCGTCCCATCGCGCCCGATCCCAACGAGATGATGCCCGATGGGCATCCGGCCGCCGCCCATTACAACCCCTACCTCTGGTCGGGGACGATGGAGGAAGGCGCCGAGGAAGGTCTGCAGGCGCATGCTGGCACAGCGCTTCCTGAAGGCGCCGCCACCGCCGGCGAGGAGCAGGTGATCGAGGCGCTGCGCAGCGTCTACGATCCGGAAATTCCGGTGAACATCTACGACCTCGGCCTGATCTATAAAAACGAAATCGCCAAGGACGGATCGGTCAGCATCGAGATGACCCTGACCGCCCCGGCCTGCCCCGTCGCCGGACAGATGCCGGGTATGGTCGCCGCCGCCGTGGCCGAGGTCGAAGGCGTCGGCGAGGTCACCGTCACCTTGACCTGGGAGCCGCCTTGGACCAAGGAAATGATGAGCGAAGACGCAATGCTTGCACTCGGCATCTTTTGACCCAAGATTCTGTCTGAACGCCAAGGAGAGAGAACCGCAATGGCTCCGATCATTACGCTGACAGACGCCGCCGCCGAACGGGTGAAGCGGTTGATGAGCAAAGCCGGAGACGAGGACGTGCTCGGACTGCGCGTCGGTATCAAAACCCGCGGCTGCTCCGGCCTGAGCTACTTCGTCGAGTACGCCAAGGAGCAGAAGAAGTTCGAGGACATCATCGAGGACAAGGGTGTGCGCATCTTTATCGACCCCTCGGCCACGATGTTCCTGCTCGGCAGCGAGATGGACTACAAGGAAGGCAAGCTGGAGTCAGGCTTTGTCTTCAGCAATCCCAACGAGAAAAGCCGCTGCGGCTGCGGCGAGAGCTTCTCGGTCTAGCGCCGGTGCGCTTCGCTTTTCCACCTTCCGAACAGAGCGCGTTGCCCATCGTCGGCGACGAGATGCTTTTCCCCGTGCGGCGGATTTATTGCGTTGGACGCAACTACGCCGAACACAGCCGCGAGATGGGGCATAACCCCGAGCGGGAAGCCCCCTTTTTCTTCATGAAGCCGGCCGACGCCCTGGTGCCCGGCGGTGGCGCCATCCCCTACCCGCCCGCGACCCAGGATCTGCATCACGAGGTGGAACTGGTCGTCGCGCTGGGGCCCGATGCGAAAATTTTCGGTCACGCCGTGGGCATCGACCTGACCCGCCGGGATCTTCAGGGCGAAGCCAAGAAGGCGGGACGCCCCTGGGAGATGGGCAAGGCTTTCGACCGCTCCGCGCCCTGCGGCCCCCTGACGCGCGCGAGCCAGGCCATGACCCAAGGCGCCATCACCCTGACGGTCAACGGCGAAAGCCGGCAGAACGGCGATATCTCCGATCTGATCTGGCCGATAGAGGACGTGCTAGGGCATCTTTCCGGCTTCATGGAGCTGAGGCCCGGGGATTTGATCTTTACCGGCACGCCGGCCGGGGTTGGCCCGATCGAACCGGGAGACAGGCTGCATGCCGAGGTCGTGGGGCTGACGCCACTCGAGGTTACCCTCGGTTAGCGTGCGGTCTGGACCTGGGATTCCAGAAGTCTCCGGTAATACGCCAGTCCCTCGACCCGCAAACCCTCGACCTTCCCTAGATCGTCCCAGCGCCGCAGGCGCACCGCGTCCTGGTGCTGCGGGTTCCGCTCGAAGTCCAGCACCTCATCGGGGGACATCGGCCCACCCTGCTTTGACAGTGAGTGCACCGAGGCCGGCGAGAGGCAGTCGAAGTAGGCTGGCTCCACGGCGCAAAGGTAGCGTTTGGCCGCGACGTGCAGGCGCACCGGCTCGCTGACCTCCGGCCCGAAATGCTTGCTCAGGTACACCGCTCCCGAGCGGTCGTGTTTGTGGTAGCCGTAGGCGTCATCGGCCTCCTCGATGAGATGGCCGATATCGTGCAGCAGAGCCGCCGCCACTAGGCTATCCCTGGCCTGTTCGGAGACGGCGCAGGCGGCGCACTGCAGCATGTGCTCCAGCTGCGTCACATCCTCGCCGTAAGCCTCGCCGCCGTGTTCGGCGAATAGTCTTTCGAGTTCATCGACGACGTCTCGCGCGGAGTCCGTCATTGCGCGCCCTCCAGAATACGGATCTTGCTGAGCAGAGAATCCTTATCCGCGTAACAGCCCTGCAAGTGCCGCTTGCCGCCCGAGAACCCCTTGCGGCCGTGCAGTACCCGCCTGTTGTCGACGACAAAAAGGTCGCCCGGCGTCAGACGAAAACTCACGGCGAATTCAGGATCGTGCAGCATCCGTCCAAAACGGCGATAGGCGCGGTAGAAATCGGAGAGCAACTCCGGCGCCAGGTCGAGCGGCGCGGCGGAACGGTTGTTGTAGCGTATGCCTGCTACTTCCCCCTCCGCATCGAGTTCGATCAGCGGGCCCCGCGCCCGCAACTCGGCCGTCTTCGACGTGAAAGCAAAGGGCACGGAATGCCGGGTTAGCAGCGCGAAATCCTCCGGCGCCTCCCGGCGCAGACGCGCGGCCACGGCGAAGCCGTCGACGACGACGGACTCACCGCCATCGGACTCCGCCGCCAGGCAATGCAGGAGCTGCAAACCCGGCACGGGATCGCGATAGGGATTGTCCGTGTGCAGGCCGAGACCCAGGTTCGAGAAGGCCAGATTGCTCGGCTCGGCTTCGCTGATGACATCGAACAGCCGCCCGTAGTTGGTTTCCCGGACATAGCCGAACAAATCTACGACCTCGAAAATACGTTCCGGCTCGGGCGGCAGATCGCGCAGCATGCTCACGCCCTCGTCGCGGATCGCGGCAAGCCAGCCTAGCAAGGCTTCGCGGGAGCTTGAGATCGCCTCGAAACAGGCTTCCTGTGGCGTAAAGTCCCGATCCCAGAGCCGCGGCGCTGCGCGGGCCGGGCCAGGCTCGAGGCGATGCGCCCACAGCCAGCCGGCAGAAAAGCTGCAGTCCAACCCCTCTGGCTGGAACAGCAGTCGCACGCTGCCATCTCCCATCAGCTCGGCGTCACCGAGAAGGATTTCCTCGGGCAGGCTAGAGATGTCGAAAAGACGCTGCCCGTTGCCCGCGTGCCGGCCTTCGGGAAGATTATCGCGCAGCCAGATGGCGGGGTAGCGGCTCACCGAGGCGTCGGCCCAGGTCACGGCCAGCCAGTGACTGTCGCTGGCTAGAGACTCTATGACAGGCGCCTTCATGGACTCTGTCCTAGCGAGATTCTTCGCGCCCATGGGTGGTCAATCCCTCAAGAATTTATGCACGGCCTTGCAGATGCCTGCGAAGGCCTCTCCGGCCGGCTTGCTCATGTGCCGGGCGCGCAGGAACCCATGGATCAGGCCACGCCCGAGGTGCAGCTCGCTGTTCACGCCCGCCGCGCAGAGCCGGTCGGAATAGACCTCCCCATCATCGCGCAGCGGATCGTACTGCGCCACAACCACGTAGGCTGGCGGCAGACCCGCGTAATCCGTGTTGAGCAGAGGAAAGGCCAAGGGATCCTCGGTGGTTTCGGCGCCCCCAAGATAGGCGCGGCGGTAGTAGTCATGCTCCGCCCGGCTAAAACCCGGGGCATCCGGAGTGACACAGCGCGCGGGCTCCGAGAGCTCGAGGCCGAACCCGGGATAGATCAGCAGCTGCCCGGAAATTTTCGGTCCGCCTTCGGCGCGTGCCTTCAGGCACATCGCGCCGGAAAGATTGCCGCCGGCGCTGTCGCCGCCGACCGCGATACGCGCGGGATCCACGTTGTAGAGATCCGGATTTCCGGTCACTTCGCAAATCACCGACCAACAGTCGTCGCAGGCGGCCGGGTGCGGGTTTTCAGGCGCCAGGCTGTAGCCGATGGAAATCACGGTAACGCCCGCGCGCGCCGCGATCTCCGCGGTCACCGAATCGTGGCTGTCGAGATTGCCGAACACATAGCCGCCGCCATGCATGTAAAAAAGGCAGGGTTGCTTGCCCTGCCCTGCCTGCCCATCCGTCGGACGGAAAATGCGTACCGCGACACTGCGCGGACCGATGGTTTTGTCCTCTACCTGGAGGTTCTCCGGGCGCGGATAATCGAACGACTTGGCGAGATCGGCATACATCCGCCGCTGCTCATCGATCGGGGCTTCAAGGAAATCCGGCGGAAAGACCTTGTCGGAAATCTCGATGAACTTGAGGATCCCAGGATCCAAGGACATATGGCCGCTCTCCTTCGCAGGTGCACAATAAGATTTCAGCTAGATAACCACAGCAAGGCACTCGCGGGAAATGCCGTGTTGCGCGCACAGCCATGCGGAAATCGCAGATGCGTCACCGGGCTGTCGCGTTCCCTACAGATTTATGTCGTTTCCCCCTATTCAGGGCAGCTTTGCCTGGCCTAGGCTCCGGGCACCCAAGAGCTTTGCCCCAGATACCGGGACCACAGGAATGCTGGCATTCGACCGTAGCGAGTACGATTCGCGTGTTGCGAGAGCCAAGGCCTCGATGCAGGACCAGGGTATCGATGTCCTGCTCTGCCACGACACCGCGAACATGCACTATCTGACCGGATACGACGGCTGGTCCTTCTACACGCCGCAGTGCGTGGTCGTGGCGCTTGAGCTGGATGAGCCGCTGTGGATCGGCCGTGGCATCGACGGCAACGGCGCGCGCGTCACCACCTATCTGCGCGAAGAGAACATCTATCCTTACGGCGACGACTACGTGCAGACCGCGCACAAGCACCCGATGAACTTCGCCGCGGACGTGCTCAAGGCGCGCGGGCTGGATCGCGGCAGCATCGGGCTGGAGATGGACAGCTATTACTTCTCGCCGGCCGGCTACGAAGCCCTGAAGGCCGACCTGCCCAATGCGCGCTTCATCAACGCCGAGGCCCTGGTGAACTGGGTCCGCTGCATCAAATCCCCGGCCGAGATCGAGCTGATGCGGCAGGCCGCGAAGATCCTCGAGAAAGTCATGGCTGTCGCCTGCGAGCAGGTCACGCCCGGGGTGCGCCAGTGCGATGCCGCCGCGGCGATCTATCAGGCCGGCATCAGCGGCACGGCCGAGTTCGGCGGCGACTATCCCTCGATCGTGCCGATGCTGCCGACCGGCGCCGGCACCGCGACCCCTCACCTGACCTGGAGCGACGAGCCTTTCAAGAAAGGCGAGGCCACGATCCTGGAATTGGCGGGCTGCCGCAAGCGCTACCACTGTCCGCAGGCCCGCACGGTGTTCATCGGCAAGCCGCCCCAGAAGCTGGCCGACGCGGCCTCCTGGGTGGTCGAGGGAATCGCCGCGGCCTTCGACTACATCAAGCCCGGCGTTACCGCCGAAGAGGTCGAGCGCGTCTGGCGCGACACCATCGCCAAGCACGGCCTGATCAAGGAATCCCGCTGCGGCTATTCGACCGGCCTGAACTATCCCCCGGACTGGGGCGAACACACCATTTCCCTGCGCCCCGGCGATACCACGGTCTTGCAGCCCAACATGACGATCCACTTCATGCCGGGTATCTGGATGGACGACTGGGGCATCGAAATCAGCGAATGCTTCCGGGTGACCGAGACGGGCTGCGAGCCACTGGCCAACACGCCCCGGGAACTGATCCTCAAGGACTGAACGCAAAAAAAAAGCCGCCCCAAGGGCGGCCTTTTCCGTGGGAAACGCGAGACGTTTAGCTGTCGTCGCGGTAGCGTCGGACCACGCGCCAGGCGATCGGAACCGTGGCCGCCGCCAAAGCCAGCTTGGCCGCCGCGCCGAACAGGAAGGGCTGCAGGCCATTCGCCACCGCCGTCTCGAAGCCGAAGAGACCGGCCAGCCAGGCCACGCCCAGAGCGAAGATAACCACCGTGCCCAGAGCCATCGCCAGCACCGAGAGCAAGGGGTTGCGGTCCCAGCCCTTCTCGGCCAGCCAGCCAATGGCGGTTGCCGCAACGAGAAAGCCCACCAAATAGCCGGCGGTGGGACCCGCGAAGTAGGCATAGCCGCCGCCGGATGCGAAAACCGGCAGGCCGATGGCCCCTTCGGCCAAATAGAGCAGCAGGGTCGCCCCAGCCAAACGCCAGCCGTAAGCCATGCCGATAACCAGAACGACGTAGCTCTGCATCGTCATCGGCACCGGGTAGAATGGCATCTGAACCTTGGCCGACACCGTCAGCAAGGCCGCGCCGAGAATTGCCAGAACCACGTTGCGCGCCAGTCTCGACGACCCCTCTTCCGGCCAGATAGCGGAGATCAAGGTCGGGTAGCCTGCACTTGCTTCAGCGGTCGATATGGCCACTTGTTTCCCCTCGCAGAAATTGCTTTTCCGGATTTTCAAACTGCGCCGCTTTGTCCGGCATCTTGGATTTGATTAAGGCAAAAATCGGCGTCCAAGGCGACTCAACAGTGCTCTTGACAGGCATTTGTCTCCTCGATTTCACATCCTTAGAGTGCTGAAAAAGTGAGGAAAAGAGCGGCTTTGCATGGCTTTGCAGGCGATTGCTCTCTCTGCGTGCCACGAAATCACGCTAAGCTGTGCCGATGTTCTTCGATGACGTCCTCTTGCAGCTGCGGCAGCTGGCCGGCGACCCCTTCCTGCTCGGTCTTGCCATCGCGTTGTTCACCTTCGTTCTGGAAGACGCGGCGACGGTGGCATCGGGGCTGCTCGCAGCGGAAGGGCTCATACATCCCGCCTGGGCCCTGACCGCGCTCTACCTGGGGATCGTCCTGGGGGATTTCGGACTCTACGGCTTCGGCCTGCTGGCGCGGCGGAACCGCTGGGCCCGGCGGCTGCTCGAAAAACGCCGAGTCGCGCTGGCCGGAGATTGGATTGGCCAGCGCCTCTTCGCGACGGTCTTCGGCGCGCGCTTCGTGCCCGGACTGCGCTTGCCTTGCTATACGGCCTGCGGATTCTTCCAGCTTTCCTTCACGCGCTTCGCGCTCTATGCCGCCGTTGCCGCGGCAGCCTGGACGACGCTGCTGTTCATCGTCATTTTTGCATTTGGCCGCTGGGCCGTGGAGGAACTCGGCGGCTGGCGCTGGGCAGCCGGACTTGCCATTCTGCTCTGCGTGATTCTCCTGCCCCGTCTCCTTACCCGCACACGCGCCCGACCCATGAGTTGATACGAAGAGAACATGCCCCCCGCCGATCCCATCACCGCCGCCGCGCGCCTGGGATACTCCCAGGACAGGCTGGCCGCGCCCGGGTTTTGCCCCCATGGCGACATGCCCCCGCTGGAGCGTGACGGGAACTGCTATTCCTTTTTCGAGTTCTGGCGCCCGCTGTATTTCTATCTGCCGATCTGGGCCTATGCGATTTGGCTTTCGCTGCGCTATGGCGGCGCTACCTTGCCGACGATCGCCAATCCAAAACTGCACCTGGGCGGCCTGGTCGGCGAATCCAAGCGCGAAACCCTGGCGCTGCTGGGTCCGCGCGGGAAAGCGCATCTGGCGCCCTACATCGCATTTACGCGCAGTGGCACGCCGCATAGCAGCCAAGAAGATACCGATCAGGCCCTGGGCCGCATGGCCGATGCCGGACTTGGCTTCCCGCTGGTCGCGAAACCGGATCTCGGATGCCGGGGGATCGGGGTCAAGCTGATCTGTGGCCCCGAGGACCTCGCCGAATACATCGCCAGCTTTCCCATGGGTCTCACCCTCATACTGCAGGAACTGGTGACCGCCGAGGGCGAGGCCGGCGTCTTCTATGTCCGCCTTCCCGGCGAGCCCCGCGGCAAGATCTTCTCGCTCACCTTGAAATACTCGGCCTACGTCAAGGGAGATGGGCGAAGACGTCTGCGCGACTTGATTCTGGACGACCCCCGCGCCGCCCGGATCAGCGCTATCTACTTCAAGCGCCACGCCGCGCAGCTCGATAGCGTGGTTCCCAAGGACGTGGCTTTCCGCCTTTCCTTCACGCGCAACCACTGCAGGGGCGCAATCTTCCGCGATGGCAATGGCTACATCACGCAACGCATGACCGAGGCTTTCGAAGCCATCGCGCGGGAGATACCCGAATTCTACTTCGGCCGCTTCGACGTGCGCTTCGACTCCCTGGCGGCCTTGCAGCGCGGCGAGGATTTTTCCATCGTCGAATTCAACGGCGCCGGCAGCGAGGCTCTGCACATCTGGGATGGGCAGACGCCGCTGTGGCGGGCCTATCGGGACCTGCTGCGCCAGTATGCCCTGCTCTACAAGATCGGCTATGTGAACAAGAAACGCGGCTACAAACCGGCGCCCTTGCGGGAGGTGTTCCGGCTCTACCGCGAGCTGCTGCAACTCGATTCCGAGATGCCGCTGACCGATTAGCCTGACCTAGCCGTCCCGCCGCACGCAGTCGAGCATCGGTCCGAGCTGCCCGACACGCCGCTGAATCGTCGAAGCCCGTCCCGCGACATAGTTGCCCGGCTTACCAGCCGACCACGCGCGCGGATTGGGCAGCACGGCGGCGAGCAGCGCCGCCTCGCGCGGTGAGAGGTCCGCCGCGGCCTTGCCGAAATGATGGCGTGCCGCGGCCTCGGCGCCATAGACGCCGGGCGCCCACTCGGCGACGTTCATGTAAATCTCGATGATTCGGGTCTTCGGCCAGAGCGTCTCTATGTAGAGCGTCAGATAGGCTTCCAGTCCCTTGCGCAGATAGTTGCGGCCGTCCCAGAGGAAGACGTTCTTGGCGGTCTGCATGGAGATCGTGCTGGCGCCGCGCATGCGCCCGCCCTGGCGCGCCTCTTCCCACGCCTCGCGGATCGCCTCGACATCGAAGCCGCGATGCTCGCAGAAGCGGTTGTCCTCGGCGGCGACCAACGCCAGGGGCAGATGCGGACTGATCTTCTCCAGCGGCTCCCAGTCCTTGGATAGCCCCTCGCCCTCGAAGAGGCGAAGCAGCATCAGCGGCGTCGCGATCGGCGGCACCACGCGCAGCACCAGGGTGCAGCAGAGCGGCAAAAGTACCAGGATCGTGAAGACCCAAAGGGCAAGCCTGCGCCAGCGCCAGCGGCGCGGGCCGCGCTGGCTTTTCTCGCTCGTTGTCTTGCTTTTCGCCTTGGTCATGCGTTCTGTTACGTGGTCCGGGGCGCCCTGCGCAAGTCCGCATGGCACGCGCGCGGTTTCGCGCTAGAGTCGGTTTTGCGATGACGCGCCCATGGTCCTGCTACCTAGCCTTGCTGCTCTGCCTCTGTATCGCACCTGTTGCACCTGTTGCACGCGCGCAGGAGCCGGTCGATCTGGAGCTGCTCTTGGCCGTCGATGCCTCTGGCAGTATCGACAAGGAGGAGTTCGCCCTGCAGATGGGCGGCATCGCCGCCGCGTTCCGCGATCCCGAGTTGCTCAGCGTACTGCGTAGTGGTCCGCGCGGCAGCATCGCCGTCACCCTGATGCTCTGGGCCGAGGCCAATCGCCCAAAGCAGACCCTGCCCTGGCACCTGGTTCATGATCGCGCGAGCGCCGAGACCTTCGCCCAAGCCGTCGCCGCCATGCCCCGGAACATTGCCGCCGGCGGCACCGGCATAGGCAAGGCGCTGCAATATTCGGTCTGGGAGATTCAGCGCAATTCCTACGAGGGACAGCGCAAGGTCATCGACCTTTCGGGCGACGGTCGCGAGACCGCCTTCCGGGAGTTCAGCCTGGATATCGACGCCGGGCGCTATCTGGCCCTGCAGGACGACATTACCGTCAACGGCCTGGCCATCCTCTCCGACGTTCCGGAATTGGAAAGCTACTACGCGCACCGCCTGATCGGGGGCTTCGGCGCCTTCGTGATGACCGCGGCCAGCTTCGAGGACTTCGCCCGCGCCTTCCGCCGCAAGCTGCTGCGTGAGGTCGAGTACAATCCTCAGGTGAGCAAGCGCTAGCTTCCGTTAGCGGTCTCGTCCTCGTCCCCGTAGTACTTCACGCCAAGCTTGATGGCGTCGCGGCCTTGTTCCTTGCGGTGGGCGTTGGTGTCGCGCAGGGAGTAGACGCAGCCACAGTACTCCTGCTGGTAAAAGCGCTCCTGCTTCGACAGCTCGATCATCCGGTTGGCGCCGCCGCCCTTGCGCCAATTGAAGGTCCAGTAGCTGAGATCCCGATGGCGGGCCGCCGCCCGCTCGCCGCAGCCGTTGATCTGCTCCATGTTCTTCCAACGGGAAATACCCAGCGAGGAGGTGAAGACCTTGAAGCCGTGCTCGGCGGCGTAGAGGGCGCTGCGCTCGAAGCGCATGTCGAAGCAGACGGTGCAGCGCTTGCCGCGCTCGGGCTCCCACTCCAGCCCCTGAACCCGGGCGAACCAGTTGTCCTTGTCGTAGTCGAGATCCACGAAGGGGACGCCGAGCTTCTCGGCGAAGCGCACGTTCTCCTCCTTGCGCAGCTCGTATTCCTTCCGGGGATGGATGTTCGGATTGTAGAACAGAATGGTGTAGTCGATGCCCGAGCGGCTCATCTCGCTCATCACGTCCACCGCGCAAGGCGCGCAGCAGGAATGCAGCAGCACCTTGGTCTCGCCATGGGGCGCCTGCAGCGTCGGGCGTTGGTCTTTGGCCGGGCCGTTCATCGAAACATCCTCTCTTTCTTACGCCCTATTTAGGGTAACCAGGGGGCGGATGCAAAGCGCCGCTTAACCCTCCTCCGGTTCCGTCTCCGCTTCTTCCGCACCGTTCTCGCCAAAGACGACCAGCAGGTCGTGGGCATCGATCTGACTGCCGGACTGCACGGCAACCCGCTCGATCCGTCCGGCCCGCTCGGCGTGGATGGCGGTCATCATCTTCATCGCCTCGATGGTCATCAGCACGTCGCCGGCCTCGACCGTCTGGCCAGCGGCGACGGAGACATTGGCGACCAGGCCGGGCATCGGCGCGGCAACGTGATTCGGGTTCTTGTCGTCGGCCTTCTCGCTCTCCTGTTTCGGCTCGGCGTACTTGCGGTTGGCAAGCTTGACCTGGCGCGGCTGGCCGTTGAGCTCGAAGAAGACGCGCTGGTGCCCGTCCTCGTCGACCTCGCTCAAGCCCAGGGAACGAATGACCAGGGTTTTGCCCTGGTCGATATCCACGGCAGTCTCCTCGCCCACTTCCATGCCGTAGTAGAAAACCGGCGTGGTCAGGCGCGATACCTTGCCGTACTCGGCCTGGTGCTGCGCGAATTCGGTGAAGACATCCGGGTACATCAGATAAGACGCGAGATCGCGGTCGCTGACCGGCCGTCCCACGGCTTCTTCCGCCTTCGCCCGCTCGGCCTCCAGGTCGGCCGGCGGCAACAGCGCCCCGGCACGGCCCTGCAGCGGCTTCTCGCCCTTCAGTATTTTCTTCGACAAGGCCTCGGGGAAACCTTCAGGCGGCATGCCGAGTTCGCCCTTGAATAGGGAGATCACGGATCCGGAAAGGCGACATCCTTGTCCGGATCGGCGATATCGGCTGCGGTCAAACCGCTGGCGATCATGTAAAGCGCCAGGTCGCCGACGACCTTGGAGGTTGGCGTCACCTTGACGATGTTGCCGAACATACGGTTCACCTCGGCATAGGTATCGGCGATCTGCGGCCACTTCTCCTCCAGCCCCATGGAGCGGGCCTGGGCGCGCAGATTGGTGTACTGCCCACCGGGAATTTCATGCAGATAAACCTCGGCGGTGCCCGCGGGAATATCCGCCTCGAAGGCTCGGTAGTAGTGACGCACCCACTCCCAGTAGGTTGAGATCTGACGGATCGCCTGCTGGTCCAGTCCCGTGTCCCGCTCGCCATGGCGCAGGGCGTGGACGACAGAGCCGAGGATCGGCTGCGAGGTGACGCCGCTCATGGCGTCGATCGCCGCGTCCACGGCATCGACCCCGGCCTCGGAGGCCGCAAAGACGCTGGCCGCCGAGATGCCGCTGGTGTCATGGGTGTGGAAGTGCAGCGGCAGGCCGACTTCTTCCTTCAAGGCGGTCACCAAACGCCGCGCCGCGTCCGGCTTGCACAGCCCGGCCATGTCCTTGATGCCGATGATGTGGGCACCGGCCTTCTCGAATTCCTTGGCCAAATCGACATAGTACTTGAGGGTAAATTTATCCTCGCCCGGACTGGTCAGATCGCCGGAATAGCAGATCGCCGCTTCGCAGAGTTTATCGGTTTCCAGGACCGCATCGATGGCGACCCGCATGTTCTCGACCAGGTTGAGCGCGTCGAACAGACGGAAGACATCCATTCCCGCGTCCGCCGCCTGCTGCACAAAGTAGCGCACCACATTGTCCGGATAATTCTTGTAGCCAACGCCGTTGGCGGAGCGGAACAGCATCTGCAGCAGGATGTTGGGTACGGCTTCGCGCAGCTCCGCCAGACGCTCCCAAGGGTCTTCCTTGAGGAAGCGCAGGGCAACGTCGAAGGTCGCCCCGCCCCAGCATTCCAAGGAGAACAGCTCCGGTAGAGATCTGGCGTAGGCCGGCGCGACCTCGACGATGTCGCGGCTGCGCACCCGGGTCGCCAGCAGAGACTGGTGCGCGTCGCGCATGGTTGTATCCGTCACCAGCAGGCGTTTTTCTCCGCGCATCCATTCGGCGAACTTCTTCGGCCCCAGCTCGTCGAGCTTCTGCTTGCTGCCCGGCGCGATCTCGCGGGGCAGGCTCTGCGGCACGGGCGGCGCGGCGCGGAACAGCGCCGGGTCGCGGCCTTCGACCTCCTTGTTGCCGTTCACCGTGACGTCGGCGATGAAATTGAGCAGCCGGGTGGCGCGGTCCTTGCGCTTGGGAATTTCCAGCAGCTCCGGCGTCTCGTCGATGAAGCGGGTGGTGTATTCGGCGTTGCGGAACTTCGGATGGTCGATCAGGTTTTCCAGGAACAGCAGGTTGGTCGCCACGCCGCGGATGCGGAACTCGCCCAAGGCCCGGCGCATCCGCGCGATAGCCTCGCCAGGCGTCGGTCCCCAGGCGGTGACTTTCTCTAGCAGGGAGTCGTAGTAGCGGGTGATCAAGGCCCCGGAATATGCGGTCCCGCCGTCGAGGCGGATGCCGAAGCCGTTGGCGCCGCGATAGATCTGAATACGCCCGTAATCGGGAATGAAGTTCTGCTCCGGATTCTCCGTGGTCACCCGGCACTGCAGCGCGTGGCCGTGCAGGAAGATCTTGTCCTGGGCCGGAACCGGCGCATTTTCGCCACCGATCCTCTCGCCTTCGCAGACCCGAATCTGCGCCTTGACGATGTCGACGCCAGTCACCTCCTCGGTCACGGTGTGCTCGACCTGGATGCGCGGATTGACCTCGATGAAGAAAAAGTCCTCGCTGTCGGCGTCCATCAGGAACTCGACGGTGCCGGCGCAGGAGTAGCCCACGGCCTGTCCGAGCTTCAGCGCCGCGCCGCAGATCTTTTCGCGCAAGGCCTCGTCGACATAGGGCGCTGGCGCGCGCTCGATCACCTTTTGGTGCCGCCGCTGCACCGTGCAGTCCCGCTCGAAGAGATGCACCAGGTTGCCATGGCAGTCGCCAAGCAACTGCACCTCGACATGGCGCGCGCGCTCGACCAGCTTCTCCAGATAGACCTCGTCCTTGCCGAAGGCGGCCTTGGCCTCGCGCCGCCCCGCGGTGACCTCCTGCTTCAGGTCCTTGGCTTCGCGGATCACCCGCATGCCACGGCCGCCGCCGCCCCAGCTCGCCTTGAGCATCAGTGGATAGCCGATCTCCTCGGCGATCTTGGCGCAGGCATCCAGGTCTTCCGGCAAGGGCTCGCTGGCCGGCATCACCGGCACGCCGGCTTCAACCGCAAGGTTGCGCGCGGAAACCTTGTTGCCCAGGCTGCGCATCACCTGCGGCTTGGGGCCGATGAAGGTTATGCCGGCCTCGGCGCAAGCCTCCGCGAATTCCGGGCTTTCCGAGAGAAAACCGTAGCCGGGATGCACGGCGTCGGCCCGGTGCGTCTTGGCGATCCGCAACAACTCGTCGATCGACAAATAGGCCTCGATCGGACCCAGGCCCTGGCCGATGGGATAGCTTTCGTCGGCCTTGAAGCGATGCAGCGCGAAGCGGTCTTCGTCGGAGTAGATACCGATCGTGGCGATACCCAGCTCGTTCGCGGCGCGCATCACACGAATAGCGATCTCACTGCGATTGGCGACCAGCAACCGTTTGATCTTCTTGAATTCTTGGCTCAATTCCGCGCTCCCTCTCTCTTCGGCGCGGCATCATAGACGTTCTAGGCGCGGAGAAAAACGATTTGCTGCAATGCACAAACGCGGCCCCGCCACCGGCAGGGCTTCGATCACTTTCCATTTCAATTTCAGACAGCCCATATCCACGCGGAAAAGCCGGCCAGGCGAAAAAATGCCGTAACTTGGAATCACTTAACTAGGATTCGCGAAGACTGCTCCGGCAAAGACGCCCGTTTTATTTACAGTGCTATCTTCACTACTTCCGCCATCTGTTTGCAAAACGTTAAGAATTATCGTTAATTATTGCGGCTGTACGATTCGCGGGGGGTAAGCCCTAGCATAGTCAAAGTGGATTTCCATGCAGGCAGGGTGCACAGGCCCGGATGGAAAATCTTTCGCGAGTCCGGCGACAAATTCGCGCCATTAGGAATCCAGAAAGGGGCGGGTTCCTATAATTGGCGCAAAGGCAGCATCGGGGAGCTGAGAGCCGGTATGTCCAACATCGTCATCGTAGACGATCGAATCACGAGCCGCCGTATCCTTTCGGAGCTCGCGGCCACGATCGAAGAAGACGCGGTCATCAAGTCATTTGCCGACCCGTCCAAGGCACTGGTCTGGGCGAAGGAATCGACTCCCGATCTGGTGATTACTGACTACAAGATGCCGCAGATGGACGGCGCCGAATTCATCCGGCGTTTCCGCCACCTGCCCTTCTGTTTCGACGTGCCGGTGATGGTGATCACGGTCTATGAGGACCGGGCTTTCCGCTATCAGGCGCTGGAGGCCGGAGCCACGGACTTTTTGCTGAGTCCCGTCGACCACCACGAATTCCGCACCCGCTCGCGCAACCTGCTGGCGCTACGCCACCAGCAGCAGATCATCAAGCAGCGTGCCTACTCCCTGGAGCAGCAAGTTGCCGAGGACCGGCAAACCCTCGAGGACGTCCTCCAGGAAAGCCAGAAGCGCCTGCGTGCCGTGATCGATGCCGTGCCGGCGATGATCTACGCCTGCGATGCCGATCAGCGTGTCGTTTTCCTCAACCGCTACGCCGCCGATATCGCCGGTTTGCGGCGCGAGCAGGCCATCGGCAAGCTGCCGTCCGATCTTTTCGGTGAAAGCTTCGGCGAGGAAAGCCAATCCCTGGACTTGAAGGTCTTTAACTCGGGAACAGCGCTCGGGGCCTACGAAACCGACCTGATACGCAAGGGCGAAGAGCCGGCGGTCATGCTGGCCACCAAAACGCCCTTGGTCACGAGCAGTTCCAAGGTGTCCCTGGTGGTAACCGCCGCCACCGACATCACCGAACGCAAGGCAGCGGAGCAGGAACTCATTGTCGCCAAGGAAGAAGCGGAGCTGGCCAACCAGGCCAAGACCGACTTCCTGGCCAACATGAGCCACGAACTGCGCACGCCGCTCAATGCCATTATCGGCTTCTCGCAAGTCATGACCAACGAGATGATGGGGCCAATCGGCAGCCCGAAATACAAGGGCTATACGGGCGACATCAATCGCAGCGCGCGCCACCTGCTCGGCATCATCGACGACATCCTCGATCTCTCGAAGATCGAGATGGGCCAGCTGGCGATACGCGAGAGCGACGTCGATATTCTCCAGGTTATCGAGGAAGTGGTCCGGCTGAAGCGGGACACGGCGGAGAGCGCCAACATCGTCCTCGAGCTCAATCTTGCCCGTGACTTGCCGCTGATTTCCTGCGACGAGACCAAGGTTAAGCAGATCCTGCTCAACCTGGTGTCCAACGCGGTGAAATTTACCGAGTCTGGCGGCAAAATAGCGATTTCCGCCAGCCTCGCGCCAGATCGCAGCATGGAAATCAAGGTCGAGGACACCGGTATCGGAATGTCCGAGGACGAACTCCCCGTCGCCATGGCCCGCTTCGGGCAAATCGAAAGCCTGCTGACGCGCACCCACGACGGCGTCGGGCTCGGCCTGCCGCTGGTTGCCAACCTGATCCAGTTGCATGGCGGCAGCTGCGCGATCGAGAGCGAAAAGGGTCGCGGCACGGCGATTACCGTGCGCTTTCCTTCCGAACGCCTGGTCCAGCTCTCGCAAACAGGCAAATAGGGCGGGCGGCGAAAACGCATGCAGCTCCTACGTGGCATAGGCTCCTCACAGCTCTCCTTCATCAAGTCCCGGCTGAAGGGGCGCCCCGATAGCGAGCACGAGCAGGTCCTCGTGCGCATCGGCATGGGCCTATTGATACTTGGCTACTGTGCCTTTTTGATTGCCGACGCGGGCGACCAGTGGTTCCACGACGCGGCGATCCGCTATTCGCTGTTCATCACGCTGATCTACCTCTTCGTTTCCACCGCCATCTTCCTGCACCTGCTGGCCAGGCCGGAGATCTGCGAGCCGCGTCGCTATGTCGCGATGGTCACGGATATGACCGCCCTGGGCGGGTATCTCTTTTATGGCGGCGAGCTGACGTCCTTTTGGTACCCGATCTATCTCTGGATCACGCTCGGCATGGGCTTCCGCTATGGGGTCCGCTATCTCTTCGTTTCCGCCGTGCTCGGTTTCGTCAGCTTCGCCTTCGTCGTCTTCACGACCGAGTTCTGGTATTCCAAGCCGCATCTCTCCTTCGGACTGCTGCTCGGCTTGATCGTGCTGCCCGCCTATGTGGTGAGCCTGCTCAACAAGTTGACCAGGGCCAAGGCGCAAGCCGAGGAAGCCAATCAGGCCAAGAGCCGCTTCCTGGCCAACATGAGCCATGAACTGCGCACGCCGCTAAATGCCATCATCGGTATGAGCGACCTGCTGCGCGGCGGCGACCTCGACCGCGAGCAGCGGGATATGCTGGTTTCAATTCATTCCTCCGGCCAATCCCTGCTGCAGTTGATCAACGACCTGCTCGACTTTTCCAGGCTGGAATCCGGCAAGGCCCCGGTCAATGCGGAGGATTTCGATCTGCATGCCGAGCTTGCCGAAATCTCGACCATGCTGCTGCCGCAGGCGCGCGGCAAGCAGCTCTATTTCACGACCCATATCGAGCCCGAGGTCTCCTATCATCTCCACGGCGACAAGCAGCTTCTGCGCCAGATCCTGGTCAATCTGGCCGCCAACGCCATCAAGTTTACCGAGGAAGGCGGCGTCGAGCTGAAGGTCCTGCGCGCCAAGGACTACGGGCAG
The DNA here is from genome assembly GCA_942491105.1 of uncultured Alphaproteobacteria bacterium. GTDB lineage: Bacteria > Pseudomonadota > Alphaproteobacteria > Kiloniellales > DSM-21159 > JBBEAM01. Next base: position 482,072 of record CALNZX010000001.1, read on the forward strand.
AACGAGACCCTGCGCTTCGAAGTGCGCGATACGGGTATCGGCATATCCGCGGCCGCGCAGGAGAAGATTTTCGAAAGCTTCACCCAAGCCGACGACTCGACGAACCGCCGGTTCGGAGGAACCGGACTGGGTCTGGCGATTTCCAAACAACTGGTCACCCTGATGGGCGGCGAAATCGGCGTGCGCAGCACCGATGGCGAAGGCAGCACCTTCTGGTTCGAGCTTCCCCTGCCCCCGCAGGACGGCGCCGAGGACAAAGAATGGGGCGAAGAGCTCCCGTCCGGTGCCTGTGTCGTGCTGCTGGCGACAGGCGCGAAGGACAAGCTCGCGGAGCGCCTGCGCGCCCTCGATCTCGACGTGATCGAAGCCGAAGGGGCCGCCCAGGCCGCGGAAGCTCTGAAAGCCGGCATCGAGGAAAACAGCCGCCGCCACATCCTGGTGATCGATGGACGCGAAGCCGGGCCGACGCCCGCTTCCTTGCTCGAACGCATTCTTGACGGACAAAAGGAGATACCCGCCGTGTTGATCAGCGATACCGATAACCTGGCGGACAAGCCTCGGCTTACACGCGACTTCACTGCCATCGTGCGCTCGCCCGAGGATACCCGGCTGCTATTCCGCGCCATGCGCGCCAGCCTGGCCAACGATCTCGGCCGGGAAGAAGAAGGTTTCGAAATCGCCGGTTATCCGCAGCGCAGCCTGAAGGTCCTGGTCGCCGACGACAGTGTCGTCAACCGCAAGGTCATGGCCAAGATTCTCGAGCGCGCCGGGCACTCGGTCGTGCTGGTGGAAAATGGCGAGGAAGCGCTGGACGCCCTCGACGAGGAGGATTTCGATCTCGCCGTCATGGATGTGCAGATGCCGGTCATGAGCGGCTTGGAAGCGGTGAAATTTTATCGCATGTCCAACATGGATAAGCCGCATCTCCCCTTCATCGCCCTGACGGCGGATGCCCGCCCGGAGGCGCGTCAGGAAGCCCTCGACGCCGGCGTCGACACTTGGTTGACCAAGCCCGTCGAGGTCAAGGCCTTGATCGCGGCGATCGAGCAGGTCGTCCCCAGAAGTGACGAGGAGGATGGAGAACAGCGGCCTGTTCAGCGCCCCTTCGAGCAGGATCTTCCGCTACCCGATGCCGGCAAGGTCGTCAGCCATCCCCGCTTCACCGGCACCGCCGTGCTCAGCCGCCAGGCCCTGGGCAAGCTCGAAGCCCTCAGCCGGGATCCCGGGTTTGTCGCGAGCCTGATTGAGGATTTCCTGGAAGACGCCGAGATCCTGATGAAGGACATCGAAACCTGCGCCCGGGCGCAGGATCACCATGAGTTCCGCGATCAAATCCATGGTCTGCGCGGTAGTGCGGCCAATATCGGCGCGGAAGCGCTCTATCGCCTGCTGTTGTCCTACCGTGGCGTCACCGGCGGCCAACTCAAGGAAGACAGCGAGCGCTACCTCACGAGTATCCGGAGGGAGCTTGCGCGTTTGGAGAAGGAGCTCAGGGGCTACCTGAGCGAGAACAGAGGCGCAAACCTACCCTCCGGATAACCCGGATCGACCCCGTTTCCGAAGTCGTTATCGAAATGGAACCCGCGGCGATTAGACCGCGGGGCTGATCGCCGAGCGCTGCTGATCGGCCGTCGCCGCGTTGCGGCGGTCCTGCGCCTTCGCCAAGCGGCCCATCTTCTTGAGATCGGCTTCCTTCAAGGTCAGCGCGGTGTCGACCCACAGCAGGGCGATATCGCGCAATTCCTCATGGGTCACCGGGTGGAAGCGCCGCGCCGCCTTGTAGATCGCGCAGCGGGCGTTATGCCGGCGGCGATTCTGCGCGATGAAGTGATCCACCGCTTCCTCGCCCTGGCCTTCCTCGCAAAGAACATCGACAAGACCGATCTCATGGAGCTCTTCGGCGGTGTAAACCTTGCCGCTGAAGATCATACGCTCGGCCATGGCCGCGCCGATCTTGCGCGCGATCAGGCTGTAGGCCCCCATTCCCGGGAAAAGATTGAACAGCACCTCGGGCAAGCCGAACTTGGACTGACGCTCGGCAATCACGACGTTGCCGGATAGGGCGTGCTCGAAACCGCCGCCCAGGGCATCGCCTTGAACCAGCGACATCGTGATGATCGGCAGGTCCATGGCGATCACATTGCGGTGCACCGCATCGATGCAGGTGACGGCGTAATCGGTCAGGGTCTTGCGATCGCGGTTGACGATCAACTGGCGGAACAGGTTGAGATCGCCGCCGAGATTGTAAGTGCCGGGCACCCGCGATCCCCAGACCATGTACTGCAGCGGATTGCCGGCCGTGTCCTCATCGGAGGTGTAATACTGCTTCACGCCTTCCTGCAGGTCGCAGATTTCGCGCAGCATTGACATGCTGTAGCTCGGCCGGCCTTCCGGCGCCATGTGGCACCAGAGCAAGGCATCTTCGCGGTCGTAGTCGAGCTCAAGCTCCTTGTAGGTCCGGGCCTTGGTCAGCCAGGCCGGGTCGTTTTCACGCTGCACGACCCGCATGGAAGTCACGTTACCCGCCTTAACGTCGCGCAGAGAGACCTGCTCCATGTTGGCGTCCTCGGCTATGGCGGCACTCTGATTTTCTAGCGCTTTCATTAGATTTGTTCCTTCTCCAAAAAAGTTGTCTTCACCCTGGCAGGAGCTACCTGACAGGGTTCGCTCAGGTATAGTGTTCATTAATGAGGAGTTAATAAGTAGTTAAGAAAGCATTAATGCCGCAAAGTTTTTGCTCTCGCAGGATGCTGGTTCCGAGAGGAAATCACATTACCAAGGAGATTTTCATTTGAAATACAGTAGCTTAAGCTGGAAGGCTTAACTTAACCATGACATGCAAAATGCTGCAGGGCAGCGTAGTTAAAATTGTATGAAAATCTGGCGAACTCTAGCTCGATTCATTAAGATTTTAAGGTTTCCTGCATTTCTTCAGAAGTCGGCCAAGCTCCGGAACACTCTAAGTAGAGAAAGTCGGCTCAATACATGGCCTCGAATGGCCGACCATGAAGCCAAACCGAACGGGAAGAACCCAATCAACCCGTAGTATAAGAGTTTGACGGTTACTCAGCGGGGGATTGTTGTGACAAATATGAGCATTGGGTTTCTGGGCACCGGAATCATGGGGGTGCAGATGGCCCGGCGCCTCTGCGAGGCCGGCTATCCCGTAACGGCCTGGAATCGCTCACGCGCCAAGGCCGAACGGCTTCTTCCATACGGTGCCGCGGTTGCCGATACTCCGGCCCAGGCCGTCGCCGCGGCCGATCTCACGATCTGCATGCTCAGCAGCGGTCCCGTCTGCGACGACATCCTGCATGGCCAGGGCACGCTCGCGGCCATGCCGCGTGGCAGCCTATTGATCGTCATGTCATCGATTCCCGTAGAGACGGCCCGCGCGCAAGCGCGCGGCGCGGCAGAGCTTGGCCTTGGCTATATCGACGCCCCCGTCTCCGGCGGCGAAAACGGCGCGCGGGAGGGAACGCTCGCCATCATGGCCGGCGGCGAGGCCGCCGAAATCGATCGCGCCAGGGAAATCCTCTCGGTCCTAGGCCGAGTCACGCATGTCGGGCCGGCTGGCAGCGGAGAGCTGGCCAAGCTTGCCAACCAGGTGATCGTCGCCAACACCATCGCCACGGTGGCCGAAGCCCTGCTTCTAGCCAAGCAAGGCGGCGCCGATCCCGCGGCGGTACGCGAAGCCCTGCTCGGCGGTTTCGCGGACTCGACCATTCTGCGACAGCACGGCGAACGGATGATCACCGGCAACTTCGAACCCGGCGGCCCCGCGAAGCATCAGTTGAAAGACGTCGCCACCGCGACGGCGCTGGCCGAGACGCTCGGCCTCGACCTCCCCGTCACAGGTCTGGTCCAGGGCTTGTTCGAAAGCATGGTCGAGCATGGGGACGGCGAGCGCGACCACAGCGGCCTCTATCTGGAGCTGCTGCGGCGCAACGGCTTGAGCTTGGACTGATCGGTCTAGCGGAAGCGCTCCGGGGAAACCTGGGCGGCCTGCAGACCCTGGGCTTCCAGGTCCTCGGGAAAGGCCTCGGTGAGCAGCAGGCTGGCCGCCGCGCGCGCCGCCGCAGGAGAGGTCTGAATGCCGTAGCCGCCCTGCCCCGCCAGCCAGAAGAAGCCCTCTTTGGAGTTGTCGTAGCCAATCACCAGGGAGCGGTCCGGCGCGAAGGTGCGCAGACCTGCCCATTGGTGCTCAACCCTCTGCACTTCGTAGCTGGTCGCCTGCTCGAACTCATGCAGGCCCTCGGCCAGCACCATGTCGTCGACATAGGCGTCATGGGGATCGACCGGCGTCTCGTCCGCCGGGCTCACCATCAAGCGGCCCGTTTCCGGCTTGAAGTAATAGCGCTCCGCGGCATCGGAAACCAAGGGCCAGGACTCGACCGGGCAGGCTGGCGGCGCCGGAAGGATCGCGGCGGAACGGCGCAGCGGCAAAAGCCCCAACGGAGGCACCCCGGCCATTCCGGCAACGTCGTCGGCCCAGGCCCCGGCGGCGTTGACCACGATATCCGCCTCGATCGCGCCGCCTTGAAATGCGACGCGCCAGCGGCCGTTCTCCCGCGTTATCCCGGTCACCTGTCTCTCGGTCGCCAATTCCGCCCCCGCCGTCTTGGCGGCTCTGAGGCAGCCTTGGTGCAGCCCCGCCACATCGATATCGCTGGCGTCGGTTTCATAGGCTGCGGCGGCGATTTTCTCCTCGCGTAGGATCGAGACCTTTTCGCAGGCCTGCCGGGGTGTCAGCGGCAAGAGGCCTTCGGCTTCCTCCACGATCTCGTCCAGCAGCGGTTCCTCGCCCGGTTGCGCGATGAAAAGGATGCCCCGGGGCGTCAGCAAACTGCCCGCGGCGACTTCGGACGGCGGCGCTTCGAAGAACGCGCGGCTGGCGCGACTCAAGGCACGGATGACGCCGTTGCCATAGTTCTGGATGAATATGGCCGCCGAGCGCCCGGTGCTGTGGTAGCCGGCAAGTTCCTCGGCTTCCAGAATGATGACCCGCGCCGTGCCTGCGAGGTCCCGCGCCAGGGTCGCGCCGGCAATGCCCCCGCCGACGATGGCGATATCGTAGGGACCGGGCACGTCTAGCCCGCGCTCGCGCGGGCTTCGCAGAATCCAGCCAAGGACGCCGTCAGATTCGCGGCCAAGCTATCGGAGACGTAGCCGCCTTCCTGCACCAGTACCGTCGGCAGTCCGAGCGCGCCGATGGCTTTGCCAATGGCCGAGAAACCGGCCGTCGAGATGGCCAGGCCGCCAAAGGGATCGTCCTCGGAGGCATCGAGCCCCAGGGCGACCACCACTGCGCCTGGGCTGTAGGAACGGATGCGCCGCAAGGCCCGCTCCAGCACCGGCATATAGGCTTCGTCCGCTGTGCCGCGCGGGATCGGCAGATTGAAGTTGTAACCCAAGCCAGCGCCCTCGCCCCGCTCCGCCGCATGGCCCCAGAAAAAGGGATAGAAGCGCACCGGGTCCGCGTGGATCGAGACGGTCAGCACATCGGATCGGTCGTAGAACATGCCCTGGGTGCCGTTGCCGTGATGCAGGTCGACATCCAGAATGGCGACCCGGTCGAAACGCCCGCGCAGATGCTGCGCCGCGATACCTGAGTTGTTGAGGTAACAGAAGCCTCCGGCCAGGTCGGCAAAGGCATGGTGCCCTGGTGGGCGGCAGAGCGCGTAGGCCGCCGTCTCGCCGTCCAGCACAGCCGCACTGGCCGATACCGCCGTATTGGCGCTCCAGCGCGCGGAGTCCCAGGTGTCGGCCGAGATCGGACAGGCGGTATCGGCGAGATGGTAGCCGGCCTGCCCCACCACCGACTTGGGATAACTGAAGTCGCGGCGGTTGGGATGAATGTTCGGCACGATCTCCGGCGAGGCCCCCTCGATGCGCAGCCAGCGCGCAAAGCCATGCTCGAGAAACTCCAGATACTCGGGGCTGTGCACGGCGGCGAGCGGGGCGACGCCATGATCGGCCGCCGCACAGAGTTCGTGCCCGCCTTGCGCGACTCCCGTCAGCAAGCGGTCGATGCGCTCGGGCACTTCCGGGTTGGGCTTCTTGGCGCCGCTGACCAGGAAATTTTCGGGATAGTGGGCGCGCTGACGCTCGCTGAAAAAAACCTTCATGAACTCCTCGTTCTCGTAGGGCTAGGCCGCCCCGCGTTCGCCAAGCCAGATCGGCTCGAGCTCTGCGAGACAATCGGCGAGGATCGCCAGTATTTCGTCGGCCAGCGCTTCCTCGGCGATCATCGGCGGCGCCACCATGATGTGATCCCCGACCCGGCCGTCGCGGGTTCTGCGTCCGTAGACGATCAGACCACGCTCGAACGCCAGATCGACGATGCGTTGCTGGGCGTTCAGCTGAGCGGGCAGCGGCGCCATGGTCGCGCGGTCGGCCACCAGCTCGAAGGCCAAGAGCAAACCCCTGCCCCGGACATCGCCGATGCTGACGAAGCGCTTGGCGAGGTCTTCCAATCCGCGCTTCAAATAACCGCCGACGCGCGCCGCCTGAGCGCAGAGATTCAGGCTGTCGATCTCGTTCAGCACCGCCAGCCCGGCGGCGCAGGCTAGGGGATTGCCGGCATAGGTGTAGCCATGCAGGAAGCCGCCCATGTCGAGGATCGGCTCGACCAGGCGCCCTGGCGCGGCCATGGCACCCAGCGGCGCATAGCCTGCGGCGAAGCCCTTGGAGAGCGCGATGATGTCCGGTTTAGCTAGCGGCCAGTGGTCTGCGGCGAGAAACTTCCCGCTGCGCCCCGCCCCGGTCATCACCTCGTCGTAGATCAGCAGGACCCCATGCCGGTCGCAAATCTCGCGGATCCGCGGCAGGTAGGAATCCGGCGGCACCAATGCGCCGGTCGAGGCGCCGCCGATCGGCTCGACGATAAACGCCAGGACAGTCTCCGGCCCCTGTTGCTGAATTTCTTCCTCCAGCATCTCGGCGTAGCGCAGGCCCCGCGCTTCGTGACTGAGATCGTCCTGATCAAGATAGCAGCGCGGCGCCGCGATCTTTGGCATCTCCTGCAGCATTGGCGCAAAGGCCGCCGTGAAATTCGACATTCCCGTCACCGCCAGCGCCCCGAGCGTGCTGCCGTGGTAGGAGGGAAAGCGCGAGATGATTTTGAAACGCTGTGACTGCCCTATTGCGACGGCATACTGCCGCGCCAGCTTCAGGCAGGACTCCACCGCTTCCGAACCGCCGGAGACGAAGAACACGCGGTCCAGATCGCCCGGCAGACGCGCCGCCACCTGGCGCGCCAGCTCCTCGGCCGGCTCGTTTTCGAAATGCAGACGGTAGGCAAAGGTTGCGCGGGCCATTTGCGCGCGCATGGCCTCCAGCACACGGGGATTGGAATGGCCGATGTTATTGACCATGGCGCCGGACGAACCATCGATGTAGCGGCGGCCGTTTTGATCCCAGATCAAACAGCCTTCGGCGCGGTCGATCAGCGGGCGGCGGCCGCGCCCCTGATAGAAGAGGTGCGACGGTTTTCTGGCGCTCTGGCCCGCCGTAGCCTCACTGTCCGTCATTGCCCGCCTCCTGTAGCGCCGCTCTCTTATCCTTGCCCAGATCTTGATCCTGCAGCACGACGCAGTCGCGCGCGCGCACCTTGATCTGTACCTCCTGCCCTTCGGCGAAGGGGTGGTCGTCTATGGGATTGACCGCCTGCAGGGGCCGGTCTCCGGCGCGCAGGAAATAGCGCGCCGCCTGCCCCTGATAATCGACAGCTTCGACCAGAGCTGGAAAGACCGTGCTGTCGGGGTCGCTGCGATGATCGAGGCCTAGCGAGAGCCGCTCCGCGCGCACGCAGATTCGCGCCTGCGCGCCCTGGTCCAAGGTGATTTCATCTTCCACCAGGATATCTCCGCCCCAGCTCAGCGACATGCGAAACCGCCCGTTCTCGCGGGCCACTACCTGGCCATCGAGAATATTCGAATTTCCAAGGAAGTCGGCCACGAAGGACGACCGAGGGCGATTGTACACCTCCTCCGGAGTCCCGGTCTGCTCAATGTGGCCATCGCTCATCACGACGATGCGGTCGGACATCGCCAGGGCTTCCGACTGGTCATGAGTCACGAAGATGCTGGTCACGCCGAGCTCGCGCTGAATGCGCTTCAGCTCGATGCGCATCTCCTCGCGGAGGTTGGCGTCGAGCGCCGAAAGCGGCTCGTCGAGCAACAGCACGTCCGGCTGAATGACGATGGCGCGGGCCAGGGCGATGCGCTGCTGCTGGCCGCCGGAGAGCTGTGCGGGGAAGCGCTCCGCGACATGCGGCAGGCGCACCAGTTCGAGGGCGCGCTGCACCTGCTTACGGGCCTCTTCCTTTTTGATCCCCCGGTACTTGAGCCCGAAGGCGACGTTGTCGAAGACGCTCTTGTGCGGGAAGAGCGCATAGTTCTGAAACACAATGCCGAGGTTGCGCTTGTGGATCGGCACGTCGTTGATGCGCTGCCCGCGCACCAGGATATCGCCATCGGTGATGGCCTCCAGCCCGGCGATCATCCGCAGAGTCGTGGTCTTGCCGCAGCCCGAAGGGCCGAGAAAGGTCAGGAAGGAACCTTCCTCCACGGAGAGATCGGTGCGGTGGACGGCCTCGAAGTCTCCATAGCGTTTGACGACGCCACGCAGTTCAACGGCGATGTTGGTCTCTGTCACTGGTCACCCCCGGCAGCGGCGGAAAATGGGGCGCCGGCGATTCAGGGAAAGCTTCCCCGAGCCGCCGGCGCAGCCTTCTAGAAGCCCTTTTGGATCCGGCCGAACTGTTCGGACCAGGCATCCTGATTGCCGTTCCAATAGGCAGGATCGGCAAAGGTCAGGTGAGCGAGCTTACCGGTAGGATCGAAGGCCGGCAGGGTCGGCACCTTGTCGCCAAGATCGACCTTGGTCGGGTCGAGCGAGGGCGGATAGTTCTGCCCCTCGGCCACCGCGATGGCGACCTCCGGCTCCAGCATGAAGTTGAGCAGCTGCTCGATCTCGGGCAGCGGCGAGCCCTTGAGCACCATCAGACACTCCTGCCAGCCAAAGCCGTTCGGCGGATCGTAGTAGGCGATCGGGTGGCCCTGCTGCTGCAGCGCCGCGATCCGGCCCGACCAGCCTTCGGTGACATAGATCTCTTCTTCCGCCAGAAGGCTCATCAGCTCGGCCCCGGACGCCCAGTACTTCAGCAGGTTGTCGCGGTGTTCGCGCAGGTTGTCCCAGACGGCATCCATGTCCTGGATGTCGTTGGGGCTCTGGCCGGTCGCCAGGGCGCCGTACCAGACACGGGTGCGCCAGTCGCCCCAGCCGCCGACCTTGCCCTTGTAGGCGGGGTCGGTGAGGATCTTGGCGCCCTTCTCCTTCATCTCGTCTTCGCTGATGTGGTTGGTGTTATAGGCGAGGCCCGTGGTGCCGTAGTCATAGGGCGCGCAGGACAGCTTGCCGCCGGTCACGCCACGGAATGGCTCCTGCAGCGCCGTCATCACCAGCTTCATGTTCGGGATATTGTCTTCGTTGAGCACGACGTCGTAGCCGAGATTGGCATAGCGCGCGTAGTCGAAGACACCGCTGGCGTGGAACATATTGAACTCGCCCGGCTGCGCCGCCTTGACCCGGGTCAGGTATTCATCGCCGCTGGAGAAGGTGCCATCGACGACCTCGATCCCCGTGGCTTCCTGATAGGGATCGAAGGCGTACTTGCGGAAGGCTTCGGAGACGACACCGCCCCAGCCGTCGAAGCGCACGGACTCGACATCCGCGGCAAGTGCCTTGCGGCTCCAGGCGGTCATGCTGGTACTGGCGACACCGGCCGCCAAGCCGGCGGTTCCGAGCAAACCGAGAAAAGTCCGGCGATCCAGATCGCCGTTCTTATAACGCTCCAGCAAACGCTCATAACGTTTCGTGTTATCCATCTTTTAGTCTCCCTGTAGGATTACAAAATTAGACATCGGCGCCGCGGTTGCGGGTCAGATAGCGAGCCAAAGCCATGCCGCCGAGCGGCAGGGCCACGGTAATCACGATCATCACGGTCCCCAGCGCATTGATCTCCGGCGAGATTGAATTGCGCAGCATCGAGAAGATTTGAGTCGGCACGGTCTCCACGCCCGCCGGTTTCCAGAACAGCGTGCCGGTAATGTCGTCGAAGGAAATGGTGAAGGCGAAGAGCATGCCGGCCGCGACCGCCGGCAGCAGCAGCGGCAGGGTGATTTCGAAGAAGGTCGCGATCGGCCCTGCCCCCAGACTGAGCGACGCCTCCTCTATGTCGCGGCGGATGGAGATCAAACGGGCCTGCACGACCAGCACCACGAAAGGCAGGGTGAAGATGGTATGGCCAAGCATCAGCACGAAAAAGCTGCGCGGCAGGTCGAGCCAGCGCAGGAAGATCAGCAAGCCGACCGCCAGCACCACTTCGGGGACCAGGATCGGCGCGATCAGCACGGTGCTGATCCATTGTTTTCCCGGAAAATCGTAGCGTACCAGCGCCAGCGCGGCGAGCACCCCCAGGGTGGTGGATATCACCGCCGTCAGAACGCCGAGCAGCAGGGAAACGCGAAAGGCACGCAGGATCGCGTCGTTCTCCCAAAGCGCGACAAACCAGCGGAAGCTCAAACCCTCCATGGGAAAGCTGCCGAACTGGGCGGAGTTGAAGGACAGCAGCATCACCACCACGACCGGCGCGAACATGAAAATGTAGACCGCCACGGTGAAGAGCTTCAGTCCTGTCCAGCCGAGTTTCATGCCGCCCACCTAGCTGAAGCCCTTGGCGATCTGCTGGATGCCGACGAAGCGGTTGTAAATCGCCACGAGCAGGCCAAGCAGAGCCAGAAGCAGGATGGAGAGCGCCGCGCCGAGCGGCCAATTCAATTGGGTGATGATGGCGTCGTAGACCAGGTTCGCGAACATCGCGTTGCGCGGCCCGCCGAGCACCACGGGCGTAATATAGGTGCCGGCGCCGAGGATGAAGCAGAGCAGCGAACCAGCAGCCAGGCCGGGCAGCGACAGCGGCAGCGTAACCTCCAGGAACGCCTGCCAGGGTCCCGCTCCTAATGAGCGCGCCGCTTCGGTCAGGTTGCCGTCGATCCCCTGCAGGCTGACGTAGATGTTGAGGATCATGAAGGGCAGCAGGAAATGCACCAGACCGAGGATCACCGTGGCCTCGTTGTAGAGCATCTGCAGCGGCTCGTCGGTAATGCCCAGCCAGAGGAAGGCGGCGTTGACGGCGCCGCTGACGCCCAGGATGTTGATCCAGGACATGGTGCGAATGATGTAGCTGACCCAGAAGGGCAGCATCAGAAGCAACAGCAACAAGCCTTTGTTCTTCATCTTGGTGTTAGCGATGAAGTAGGCCGGCACGTAGCCCATGACGATGCAGACCGCCGTGGTGATCGCGGCGATCCGCAAGGTCTGAAAGAGTATGATGCGATAGAAGGAATCGCCGAGAACGGCCTGCCAGTTGTCGAGATGGAAGCCAGCGGCGTCGATGCCGCTCGCGGTGCGCAGCCAGAAGGAATAGACGGCGATAAAGCAGACCGGAATGATCAGCAGAAACGTGATCGCGCTCAGCGAGGGGCTGAGCAATACCCAAGGTCTGGCGCGCTTGGCCGTCATAGTCTCCCAATCGCCCTGTTACGGCACTCCAGCCGATTCTTCGACCGGCTTAGGCTGGTAAGTGTCAGCCGTGGGGAGACATTCGGCAAATAGATAAGTAGAATGATCAATATAGTTTTTTGCTATGTAGAGTCGCGCCATGCCCCTGACCCGCTCCGACAGGCTGAGCCGCCAGCTCGATTGGAACCTGATCTACACCTTCGTGGTGATCGTCGAGGAGGCGAGCATAACCAAGGCCGCGCAGCGGCTGATGCTGCGTCAGCCCACGGTCAGCAACGCCCTCAAACGCCTGGAGCAACAGATCGGCAGGCGGCTGATCGACCGTGACGCCACCGGCCTGGCCTTGACCGATTACGGTCAGATCTTCTATCGGCGCAGCCTGGAGATCGCCGGATCGGTCAACGAACTGACCGGGGAGATGACCGACGAGCAGCGCCGGGTGCGCGGCCATGTCTCCATCCGCGTGGCCAGTCACGTGGTCTTTCCGCCCTTCGACGCGGCGCTCGCCCAGTTTCACGAAGAGCATCCCGAAGTCACGGTTTCCCTGGAGGTGCTGGGCAGCGCCGACGTCGCCGCCTCGCTGCTCAACCAGGAAGCCGCCATCGGTATCTGTCTCCAGAAGAACCGGCACCGCCGCCTCGACTACACCATCCTGTTCCGCGAGTACTTCGGCTTTTTCTGCGGCCCGCGCCATCCCTTCCATGGCCGGGACGATCTCACCCTCGCCGATCTCCGCGATGTGGGATACGTCTCCTTCGAGACCGACCGCTTGAGCGATGCCCTGCGGCCGGTCGCCCTGCTGCGCGCGCGCGAGCAGATCGGTGAGAATGTGGTCGCGACCTCTTCCAACCTGGAGGAGGTGCGGCGCATGATCGTCGCCGGTCTGGGAATCGGCCCCCTGCCCGTCCACGTCGTCGAGCGCGACGTGCGCGACGGTTTGCTGTGGCAGCTTCCGCCCTATGAGAGAATGCCGGCGGTCGAGGTTTTCCTGGTGACCAATCCGCGCATGCGCCTGTCCACCGCCGAGCGGACTTTCCTGGATACCCTCAATTCTATGGTTGCGAAACTGCCGCCCGAGGCGCGCGACCTCACCGTCAAACGCGCTGCACAGGAGTAGCGGCGCGCGCAGGCCCCAAGACCTCCACCGCAAAAGACTTGCACACGCGCTCAACTGGCGCTCATGCTCACGTCGCATTGTATTTGCCTGGGGGCGCCGATGAGCAAGCGTGTCGTCTTGGTCTATCACAACGAAGGGCCGGTGGACGACCGTGCCTTCAGTTACCTGAAGCAGGCGGGTTATAGCCTCGACCTGCGCCGCCCATTCCTTGGCGATAGCCTCGATGCCCCCGATGGCGACGTCGCCGGATCCGTCGTCTATGGCGGCCCCTTCGTTCCCGCGGAGGAAGCCCAGCACTCCTTCCTGCAGGACGAGCACCGCTGGATCGCCGACTGCATCGATAAAGAAATCCCGCTGCTCGGCATCTGCCAGGGGGCGCAGTCGATTGCCCATGTGCTCGGCGCCAAGACCGGGCCCCGGCCGGAGGGCCTGCACGAATTCGGCTACTATCAAGTGCGCCCCACCGAGGCCGGCAAGGATCTTCTGCCCGAGCCGCTCTATCTATGCCAATCCCATTTCCATGAGTTTGAAACGCCGGAGAACGCGGAGCTGCTGGCGGAAAGCGACTGGTATCCTCAGCAGGCCTTCCGCTATGGCCCCTCGACCTACGCCTTCCAGTTCCACGCCGAGGTAACGCCGGACGGCTTCCGCCGCTGGCAGCAGGCCAAGTGGGCCGCCTTCGGCAAGCCCGGCGCACAGAGCAAGGAAGAACAGGACAAGCTGATGGCCGCCCACGACGAGGCGCAGCACAACTGGTTCATGAGCTTTCTCGAAAAGCTGTTTCCGAAGGAAAAGGCCGTAAGCTGACCGCGCGTTAGGCTTGGGTGCCGCGCCGCTTCCTGATCTCCACGAGGATCCGCTCAAGTCTGTCCTCGATCTCCTGGCTTTCCTCCGCGCCCAGATTCCCGAGGTCGATTTGCAGCTGTAGACGCTTCGAGTGCTCTTCCAGAACTTCCCTGTCGTCGGGTATTCCCGGTTCCGCGCTCAGGTCGATGGCATAGGGAATGACCTCGCGGCTGATGCCCTTGAGCGTGATCGGCTCGAGCGGCCGGGCGCGCACCCGGTCCCCGACTAGGGCATAGGTTTCGTAGCTCATCACGATGCCGCCCGGCTCGGCGATCGATTGCAGCCTGGCCGCCAGGTTCGCCTCGGCACCGATGATCGTGTAATCCATGCGGTCCAGGCTGCCGAAATTGCCAACGTTGCAGTAACCGGTATTGATGCCCATGCGGGCCTGGAAGGGTTTCTCGATACCGCGCTTGCGGCCGTCGCGGTTGAGTTCGGCAAGGCGCCGCTGCATGGCGATGGCCATGTCGAGGCAGGCCTGGGCATCCTCGCGCGGTCCCTTGGTTTCCGGGTCTCCGAAGAATGCCAGGATCGCGTCGCCGATGAACTTATCGACGGTGGCGCCGTGCTCATGGGCGATCTTCGCCATCTCCGTGAAGTATTCGTTGAGAAGATCCGTCAGCTCTTCTGGCTGAAGCTGTTCGGCCGTCTCTGTGAAGTCCTTGATGTCCGAGAAGAAGATCGTGAGCTTCTTGCGCTCGGTCGAAATCACGGCATCCCGCTCGCCGCTGAAAATCGATTTGTAGACCTGCGGCGAGAGATACTTGGAAATTTTCATGGAGATCGAAGCGAGGAAGGAATTGGCCTCCTCCAGCTCGCTGTTCATGCGCGAGAAGCGCGTTGCCTGCCGCCATTGCAGGCTGGCGAAGGTGATACCGAACAGGCCGGCCGTGAAGAGATAGATCAGCAGATACTTGAACGAGAGGATGTTCGGCGCAATCGGCTGCTCGATGGAGATCGATTGGATGCCGCGGACATCGCCGGCCTTCCAATCCTGCTTCGGGCTCAGAGGATGGGCGTTGTGACAGGCCACGCAGCCGCTGCCCATGATCACCGGCACCGCCATGTGAATCTCGCGGTTGAGCAAGCCTCCGGTGATTTCGACGACACTGTCGGAAGCCTGCCCGGACTCGCGCAGCCGATTGAGAGCGAAAATTTCGAAATCGCTCAGCCGATGAGGCGCACGCCCGATGAAGACCTCGTCGGATACGAAGCGGTAGCCGATGTTGCCGCCCCGCGCACCGATGACATTGCCGAGCTCGATGGAGAGCGTCGCCGGAATCGGAATGCCGCCGTCGATTTCCTCGTAGTTCTGCGCCGGCGTGGTTTGCCCGTGGTTGGCCAGGACCCGGGCAACCACGTTGCTGGAGTAATACCCGCGGATCTCTGAAATCATCCTGTTGAGATCGCTCGCCTGCCGGGTCAGCGAGTCGTTCGAGAGGCTGCGCAGGTCGAGCCAAACGGCGGCGGGCAGCAGGGTCAATCCAAGAAAGACGATAGCGGCGAGCCAAAGCGGCTGTTCCATCAGCATCGCCGAGAGCCGGCTCAAGAATGGCTTCGCCTGCCCCGCCTCGATAGCGGCCGCGTGCGGCTTGGGCTCGGAGTGCTTCGATTCCTGGCGCGTCTGCAAAGGCTTCCCCGCCTGTTGCCTTGAAAGCATTCTGCCTAGGCCGCCCGGCCGACGCAGCACGGCAAGCTAGCTCCGAACAGGGAAAAATTGGGTTAACGGCCCGCTTCGGATTTCACCTTGCCGTGTAGGCTACTACAGTTTCGTAGCGTTGCGGCGGCAAATGCCCCGCCCCCCTGACTGACAAGGCCCATAAAGTCCATCGCCGTTTGTCACCGGCTGCGAGGAAGGCGCGAGGAACGCGGGGAACGTCTTGGCTACTAAGTCTTTGGAATAATGGTGAGCCCGGTTGGATTCGAACCAACGACCTACTGATTAAAAGTCAGTTGCTCTGCCAACTGAGCTACGGGCCCGTGCCAGGCGATGCGGCGGGCCTGGAACGGCTCGCGGCGGCGCGGTGCCGGGAAGATATGGGGGTGAAGGGACAGGGTCAAGGGCGCTGGCGGCCTAGCGACCGGTTTATTGCCGGGCCTGAATTACTGGGTCGACCAGCCGTAGCCGAGCGCTTTCTTCACCTGGACATAGTCGACCTGATAATAGGCCTGGGTGCAGTCCCTGTTAAAGCGTTCCGCGAGGGCCTCGTAGTCCTCGACCAGGCTGTTGTACTGAAGACGCAGCTGCTCCGCATGGGTGCGCCGCTGCACATAGTGCGGGTTCTCAACATCGGTACTTAGCAGTTCCCTCTGCGCCTGCCGCATCTGCTGCCTGCGCGGCTCGATCAGCGAAAGGATATTGCTCATCTCATAGTCCGTGGTGATACAGGCGCGCAACGCCTCGGGGGTCAGATGATTCTCGTAGGAGCGCCCATCGGACTGAGCCTGCGCCGCGCTGGCCATGGCCACGCAGAGCGCGCTTCCGAACAAGATATTCGCGAGACGTTTCATGCCCCTAGAAAACTCGGAAAACGTGGCGATTTCATGGCTATACATGAGGCTTCGCCGCCAGGGCTCAGCCTGCGGAGTCCGCCGCGTTCTGGGCGAAGCGCTGCTTGAGCAGCTCGGCAACCCGCGGGCTGACAAAAGAGCTGATATTTCCGCCGAGCACGCCGATTTCCTTCACGAAGCGCGAGGAGATGAACTGCTGGCGCTCCGAGGCCATCAAGAACACCGTCTCGATGCTGCCGTTCAGGCGCGCGTTCATCGCCGCCATCTGAAACTCATACTCGAAATCGGAGACGGCGCGTAGGCCGCGGACAATCACCGCCGCCCCGACATTCTCGCAAAACTGCATCAGCAGGTTGTCGAACAGCCGCACCTCGACCGTGGCACCGTGATTGATGTCCATCGCCTCGACCTCGGCGCGCACCATTTCTTCGCGGTCGCTGGGCGAGAACAGCGGACCCTTTCCGGCATTGCTCGCCACGCCGACGATCAGGTGATCGACGATCCGGGTGGCCCGGCTGATGATATCCATGTGGCCGACCGTGATCGGGTCGAAGGTGCCGGGATAGACACCGATCTGCTTATTCCCTTGGCTCATGCACCATCGGCTCCGTCGAGTGGCTCCGTATCCTCGGCCGGCGCCTCGTCCTGCGGCGTCTGGTCCTCCCCGGCGCCGCCCTCCTCCGCGGCCTCGTCGAAGTCCTCGCTGTCGTCCTCGTCGAGATCGCTCAAGTGGGCGACCGAGACGATGTGCTCCTCGGAATCGACGTCGAAGACCTTCACGCCGCGTGAGTTGCGGCCAAGGATCGAAATCCCCTCGATCGGGCAGCGAATCATCTGGCCGGCATTGGTCACCAGCATCAGCTGATCTTCGGGGGCGACCGGGAAGGAAGCCACGACCAGCGGCTCGGCCTTGCCGGCCCGGCCCAATTCGATATTGCCGATGCCCTGCCCGCCGCGTCCGGAGATCCTGTACTCATAGGCCGAGGTCCGCTTGCCCAGGCCATCCGAGGTGATCGAGAGAATGAACTCCTCGCTCTCGGCGCGCGCGCCAACAGCCGGATCGTCGAAGGCGGCGGCGGCTTCCTGGTCGCGCTGCCGGTCCTCGTCCTTGGAATAGCTGTCGCGCTCCAGGCGCCGCTTGGCGTTGGCGGCACGCAGATAGGTCTCGCGCTCCTCCGGCGTCGCCTCGACATGGTGCAGGATCGACATCGAAATCACCTCGTCGCCCTTGGCCAGTCGCACGCCGCGCACGCCGAAGGAATTGCGGCCGGCGAAGACCCGCACGTCGGTGACCGGGAAGCGGATCGCCTTGCCCTTCGCCGTGGCGAGCAGCACGTCGTCGTCGTCGCCGCAGGTGAAGACATCGACCAGATTGGCATCGTCCTCAAGCTTCATGGCGATCTTGCCGTTGGATTTCACTTCGGTGAAGTCCGAGAGCTTGTTGCGGCGCACCGTGCCCGCGGTGGTCGCGAACATCACGTACATCTCGTCCCAGGTACTCTCGTCCTCGGGCAAGGGCATGAAGGCGGTGATGGTTTCGCCGACTTCCAGCGGCAGCAGATTGACCAGTGCCTTGCCGCGCGCCTGCGGTGTTCCCACCGGCAGACGATAGACCTTCATCTTGTAGACCATGCCGCGCGAAGAGAAGAACAGCACCGGCGTGTGGGTGTCGCAGACGAAAACGCGGCTGACGAAATCTTCCTCTCGGGTGGCCATGCCAGAGCGGCCTTTGCCGCCACGGCGCTGCGACCGGTAGGTCGAGAGCGGAACCCGCTTGATGTAGCCGCCATGAGTCACGGTCACCACCATGTCCTCGCGCGGAATCAGATCCTCGACGTCGTGCTCGAATTCACTTTCCTCGATCACTGTGCGCCGTGGATCGGCATAGCGCTCGCGCACGTCGATCAGTTCGCCGCGCAGCACTTCCAGAAGCTTCTCGCGGGATGACAGGATCTCCAGATGGCCCTTGATCTGTCCGGCGAGGTCCTCGAGTTCTTCTGCGATCTTGCCGCGTTCGAGACCGGTCAGGCGTTGCAGGCGCAGCTCGAGGATCGCCTTGGCCTGGGCTTCGGAAAGCCGATAGGTCCCGTCCTCGGCGACCCGGTGCCCAGGTTCGTCGATCAGATCGACCAGCGGCTTGACGTCGCCGGCTGGCCAGTCGCGCGCCATCAACTGCTCGCGCGCCACCGCCGGGTCCGGCGCGGCGCGGATCAGCGCGATGACCTGGTCGATATTGGCGACGGCGGTCGCCAGACCGACCAAGACGTGGGCGCGCTCCCTGGCCTTGCCAAGTTCGAAGATTGTGCGCCGGGTGATCACCTCCTCGCGGAATTCGAGGAAGGCGACCAGCACGTCGCGCAGTGTCATCATCTGCGGCCGGCCGCCGTTGATCGCCAGCATATTGACCCCGAAGGAGGTCTGCAGCGGCGTGTAGCGGTAGAGCTGGTTGAGCACCACGTCGGTCATGGCCTCGCGCTTCAGCTCGATAACCACCCGCACGCCATGCCGGTCGGACTCGTCGCGCAGATCGCTGATACCCTCGATGGTCTTGTCGCGCACCACCTCGGCGATCCGCTCCAGCATCCGCGACTTGTTCACCTGGAAGGGGATCTCGGTGACGATGATCGACTCGCGGTCCTTGCCGCGCGGCTCGATCACGACCTTGCCGCGCATCACCACCGAGCCGCGGCCGGTGTGATAGGCCGCGTGAATGCCGCTGCGCCCCAGGATCACGCCGCCGGTGGGAAAGTCCGGCCCAGGTACGATCTCGCGCAGCGCATCGACCGAAATCTCGGGGTCGTCGATCATCGCCAGACAGGCGTCGAGTACCTCGCCGAGATTGTGCGGCGGTATGTTGGTCGCCATGCCCACGGCGATGCCGCCGGCGCCATTGACCAGCAGGTTCGGGAAGCGCGCCGGCAGAACCCGCGGTTCCTGTGTCGTCTCGTCGTAGTTGTCGATAAAGTCGACCGTCTCCCGGTCGATGTCCTCCAGCAGGCCATCGCTGGCGACGCGGGCGAGACGCGCCTCGGTATAGCGCATCGCCGCCGGCGGGTCGCCGTCCATGGAGCCGAAGTTGCCCTGCGGATCGATCAGCGGCAGGCGCAGGGAGAAGGTCTGCGCCATGCGGACCATGGCATCGTAGATCGCGCTGTCGCCATGGGGATGGTACTTACCCATGACATCGCCGACCATGCGCGCCGACTTGCGATAGGGCCGGTTCCAGTCGTAGCCCAGCTCCTTCATCGCGTAGAGAATCCGCCGGTGCACGGGCTTCAGGCCGTCGCGCACATCGGGCAGCGCGCGCGAAACGATCACGCTCATCGCGTAATCGAGGTACGAGCGCTTCATCTCGTCTTCGATGGTGACTGTCGAAATGCCTAGCGGAGCGCCAGGACCCCCGCGATCGGGATCGTCGGGACCAGCACCGCTTAGCTCAGGGGTATCGCTCAAATGATGTCTCTAGGAGCTGTCTTTGGGGTGTTTTCAGGGGAGCCGGGAGCCGCAGCCCCCGTCACAGTTCCGAAACTAACAGATTCTCTCCAGACGGCCAAACCGCTTTCGCAGTCGCGAAAACAGGGCCGGAACTATTGATGCAAGCGCTGAAAAGACCAAGGGCGCCGATTTGGCGCCCTTGGCTCATTCCGGTGTTCTGCCGGCGTCTAGGCCGTCAGCTCGAATTCGTTGGTAACCGAGTTCCAAGTATACACCGAAATCACGAAATCGCTGCTCTGCGGCGGCGGCCCGCCGTTGACGTCGGCATGATCCCAGAGGTTGAGCGTGCGGATCGTCCCGTAATCGAAGGTCACGGAGGTCGGCCCGTTGCCGTCGTCGTTGTCGATGGTCAGGGTCACCTGGCCACCGCCATAGGCGAAGTCCACATCGCCTGGCGCAACCCCATAGAAGTCATCGTACTCAGGGTCGTTGTAGCCGTGATACAGCACCAATCCGTTGTTCGCCGCCGGAAGCGTGCTGTCTATAATGGTGTTCGTTCCGTCGCCGCGACCGACATAGAAGACATCGTTCCCAGCCCCGCCCCACAGCGTATCGGTTCCGGCGCCGCCGTAGATGAAATCCTGATCGCTGCCGCCATAGATCGCGTCGTTGCCGCCACCGCCATAGAGCGTATCGACTCCGGCATCGCCGGTGATGACGTCGTGGCCGTTGCCCCAAAGCGAGATGATGTCGTTCCCCGCATCACCTGTAATGCGGATGTTTCCATTGCCTGTCCCACCGTTGCGATCGCCGATCAGGATGTCGTTGCCGGCCCCCAGCTCGACGCGCTCGAAGCCGCCGTTGGTCTCCACGACGCCGAAGGGCGCGGAATCCAGGAAGATGATATCGTTGCCGCTCGTGGCGACCAGGGTATCGACCCCCGAACCGCCGCGGATAAAGGCATCGGAGGAGTCGTAGAAGACGGTATCGTCGCCGAAGCCACCGTCGAGGGAGTCGACGCCAAGCCCGCCTTCCAGCGTATCGTTGCCGGCTCCGCCCTCCAGGGTATCGTTACCGCTACCACCATCCAGGCGGTCGTTGCCGTCACCGCCCTGCAAGAGATCGTTGCTGCCGCCGCCGAAGATGCTGTCGTTGTCTTCGTTACCCTGCAGCGTCTCGACAATCGTATTGTCGTCGGCGCCAGTGATCGTGTCGTCGCCATTCGAGCCGAAGACCGTGGCGCCGCCGCGCCCCGTGATCGTGATTCTGTCGTCACCGTCATCGGGGTTGCCGAAGGTCGTTCCATCGCCATAGACCACGGCCGTCGAGCCGGGGAAGCCAAGCTCGAAGGAGAGGACATCGTCGCCGCCGTCGCCCTGAATCGACCCGGCGGAAAATGCCGTGCCAGAGACCGAAATCGTATCGTCGCCGGTGCCGCCAAAGGCCTGCTGCACGCCGCTGGTATCGGTGATGATGTCGTTATCGCTGCCACCGAAGAGCGTGTCATTGCCGCCGCCGCCATCGATCTCGTCGTCGCCGATACTGCCCAGCACGATGTCATTGTCGCCACCGCCGAACAGGCGGTCGCTGCCACCGCTGCCGTAAATACTGTCGTCGCCGGAATCGCCTTGGACGATGTCGTCGGCGTCGTTGACCGACACCAAGGCGCCATCGCCGTAGAGGATATCGTTGCCGCTGCCGCCGGAGATACTGTCGGCCTGGCTGCCGCCGCGAACGTCGTCGTTGCCGGTGCCGCCGCTCAGCGAGTCGTCGCCATCGGAGCCTCGCAAGCTGTCGTTGCCGCCGCCGCCGAAAATCGTGTCGTTATCGCTATCGCCGCCAAGGATTTCGAAGTTCTGATTATCATCGGACCCTGTGATGGTGTCCGCTCCATCGGCTCCAAAAACCGTCGCCGCGCCACGGCCCAAGATGGTGATAACGTCGTCCCCGTCGCCGGCATTACCCGCTGACTTGTTATCACCGTAAACCTCGCCGCTGCCCGTTGCGCTGTCGATCGAAAAGCTAAGGGTGTCGTCGCCGTCGCCGCCAAGCAGAGAGCCCGTAGAACCATTCAGGCCGCCGGTCGCGGTGATTGTATCGTCCCCGGTGCCGCCGAACAGCTGCTGGAAACCGCTAGTGTCGGTAATGATGTCGTTGCCGGCGTTGCCGTCGATGTAGTCGTTGCCGCTTCCACCGTCGAGCGAATCGTTACCGCCATTGCCTTGGATGGAATCGTTGCCCGCGCCGCCGAACACGAAGTCGTTGCCATCGGCGCCGAACACCGTATCGCGGATGTCTCCGGAGAGATCGTCGTCTCCGGTACCGCCGACCACGGTATCGTTTCCGCTGCTGCCGCTGATGTTGTCGTTTCCGGAACCGCCGTCCAGCGAGTCGTTGCCGCTTTGTCCGAAGATCGAATCGTCGTTGTTGCCGCCACTGACAGAATCGTCGCCGCCGCTGGCGAAAATCTGATCGTTGCCATCGCCGCCGAAGATTGTGTCGGCGCCGTCGGTGGTCACATCGATACCCGTGGTATACCCGAACAGGGTGTCGTTGCCCGCGCCGCCGAACAGGAAGTCGCCACCATCCTCGCCACCGAGCGTGTCGGCATTGTCGCCGCCAACCAGAGAGTTGGCAGCGTCGTTGCCAGTAAAGATTGCATTCTCGGTCAAGCCGGTATTCGAGCCCAGAAGCATGACATGTTCGACGTTGGTGACCGTCGATCCGCGCCAGACACCGCCAGTAATCGTACCCGCCGTCAGATTGACGACGTTGGCGTTGATATCGTCGCGGTCGTAGGTCCAGAGCCAGTCGTCGACGCCGCCGCCGCCATTGAACAGCATGGTATTGCTGGATGGATCCCCCGTCAGGGTATCGTCTCCAGCGCCGCCGTAGAGACTCTCCGCAGCGCCAGCCGCGCCCTCTTCGGGAAGGTTTGCATTGAGATAGTCGTTGCCGTTGCCGCCGAACAGCGTATCGACCTCGTCCCCTCCGAACAGGGAGTCGTTGTGATTGCCGCCCGTCAGGGTGTCGCTGCCGGAGCCGCCGCTCATCGTATCGTTACCGTCACCGCCAAAGGCTACGAGGTTGCCTGTAACCTGCGAAATCTGGTCGTCGCCGTCCTGTCCAAGAGCGGTGTCGTTGCCATTACCGCCAGCGATCGTATCGTTGCCACTACCCCCATCCATGGAATCGTTGCCCGAGCCGCCAAAAAGCGAATCGTTACCCGCACCGCCGAACAGGAAGTCGCTTCCAATTCCACCGTCCAGAGTATCGGCGACATTGCCGCCGACCATCGAGTTATCATCGCTGGGGCCGGAGGAAAACAGGACCTGATCGGAATAGTAAACGGAGGTGTTCGGGCTGGCGTTGAAAAAATGCTCAACGCCACTGACGGCGCTGCCGTTGTAGTAGCCGCCGCTAATATTCGTGCTGCCCCCCTCGATGATCACGGAGGTCTGGTTCAGGGGGCTGGTCGTGTAGAGCCAGTCGTTGTTTCCGGTATCACCCTGAAATCGCGTGATTTGAGACACCGCGTCGCCCCCAAGGGTGTCATCTCCGCTGCCCCCATAAAGGGTGTTGGTGCCCGCGCCGCCGGTCAGGGTGTCGCTGCCGCCCTGTCCGAAAACGCTATCGTTGCCGGAACCGCCGTCGATGGTGTCATTCCCGTCGTTGATGTTTTCGGACACCAGGGAATCGCCTGAGAGAATGTCGTTGCCCGCGCCCCCGAAAACCGTATCCGAGGCATTCGTGCTGCCGCTGATGATGTCGTTGCCGCCCTGGCCGAGCAGGGTGTCGGTACCCGCGCCGCCATCTATGATGTCGTTGTGGTTGCCGCCATCGATGTAATCGTCGGCACCGCCGCCAAAGGCTGTATCGTTTCCATCGCCGCCATAGATGGAATCGTTGCCCACGGGAATGTTCGGATCCGGAATGTCCGTGGGACGTATTTCGCCGTTGAGGGAATCGTTGCCCGCGCCGCCGAATATGACATCCGCCCCGCCGCGCCCGACGAGCTCGTCGTTGTTGCTGTTACCGGTCAGGCTGTTGTCCGAGTCCGTGCCTTCAAAGCGGAAAATGGCCCCATTGGTGCCTTCGAGATGCTCGACATTGGCGACAGTGCCGCGCCGCCCAGCTTGGGAATCCGAGGTCGTGCCGGACTGCAGATTGACGACAACCGTGGAGATCGTGCTCACGCCCGTGACCAGGAACAGGTCGGTCCCGTTGCCGCCGTCCTTGGCGCCGATCGCCGCGCCAACCAGGGTATCGTTCCCATTGTCGCCGCTCAGCGTATCCCCTTCGATCCCGCCATAAAGCGTGTCGCTCTGATTGCCGCCAAAGAGGGTATCGACCCCCGTGATACCGAAGATCGTATCGTCGCCGCCGATACCGAATACCGTGTCGTCGCCGGTGGTGCCGGTATAGCTGTCAGGTCCATTAGTCAGGACGACCGGCGCAAGGGCGTTGACATCGAGGGCACTGTCCAGCCCGGCAGCCGCGAATTCCTCGCCGCCGCTCGTCTCCTCCTCGGTGCCCGTCTTCGTATCTTCATTTTCTTCCGAAGCGCGTCCGCGCCCTCGGCCGCCACGACCGCCGTCTAGGCGGGAATCCCCGAACCGACCTACGCCGGCATAGTCCCCAAAGCGCCCGGCCTGTCCGCCGTCCGCGTTGGACCCGCTGCCGCGCGCGCCTCCCATAAAACCGAAAGCCCAGTCGAAGAACCCAGACCTAGCCATTTTCTTAGCCCCCGCACCCACGCCCCAAGCAGATCGCTTGCAGTACAATGGATTGAAGTTGAGGGAAGGCAATTAGCCTTCCACGCAGGGTTAAAAAATGCCTAATTTCCAAGACATTGTCTAGCCTTCGCTTATTTCTTCGATAATTCTTGGATTATCTGTTTCGCTTTTCAATTGAGTTTTTTATACGCTGCCCAGTCGCGCCAGGGATGTGGCAAAAGCAGAAACTATAGGCTTTACCGCGCCTTTATATGGTTAACAGACTTTCATGATAGATACTCCAGGTAGAATCCTTGAAGCTCTCAAGTGATCACGTGAATGTGATTATTCCGCAGTTAATAGGCCGTCTCTTCGCCGTTTAGGCGATCCTCGAGACCGCGTGCGCTGAAAAGCGGCACTGCCCCAGGGCGTCAGGACGCCAAGTTTCAACAGGAGCTGCCGAACCTGAAACGGCATGCCCTTATCTGTCCCGGCGGCAGCTATGCCGTCGGCTCGAATTCGTTGGTAACCGAGTTCCAGGTGTACACCGAAATCACGAAATCGCTGCTCTGCGGCGGCGGCCCGCCGTTGACGTCGGCATGATCCCAGAGGTTGAGCGTGCGGATCGTCCCGTAATCGAAGGTCACGGAGGTCGGTCCGTTGCCGTCGTCGTTGTCGATGGTCAGGGTCACCTGGCCACCGCCGTAGGAGAAGTCCACGTCGCCCGGCGCGACCCCGTAGAAGTCATCGTATTCGGGGTCGTTGTAGCCGTGATAGAGGACCAGGCCGTTGTTCGTATTCTCGTTCGTGGCATCGATGATGGTGTTCGTTCCGTCGCCGCGCCCGACATAGTAGACATCGTTGTCCGCGCCGCCCCACAGCGTATCCGCACCGGCGCCGCCGTAGATGAAATCCTGATCGCTGCCGCCATAGATCGCGTCGTTGCCGCCACCGCCATAGAGCGTATCGACTCCGGCATCGCCGGTGATGACGTCGTGGCCGTTGCCCCAGAGCGAGATGACATCGTTCCCCGCGTCGCCGGTAACGCGCAGATTGCCGTTGCCTATCCCGCCATCGCGATCGCCGATCAGGACGTCGTTGCCGGCCCCAAGTTCAACGCGTTCGAAGCCGCCATTGGTGTCGCCGGTGCCGAAGGGCGCGGCATCCATGAAGATCACATCGTTGCCATCCGTGGCGACCAGGGTATCCGAGCCCGACCCGCCGCGGATAAAGACATCCGCGGAATCGTAGAAAACGATGTCGTTGCCGCCGCCGCCATCGAGGGAATCGCCGCCGGCGCCGCCCTCGAGAGAGTCGTTGCCGGCGCCGCCCATGAGCAAGTCATTGCCAGCCCCGCCGAACAGCAGATCGTTGCCGCCATCGCCCGACAGGGTCTCAACGCTATTGTTGTCGGTGGATCCGTAGATCGTGTCGCTGCCGTCGGCACCGAAGACCGTCGCGGCACCGCGCCCCAAAAGCGTGATGGTGTCATCCCCGTCACCCACACCGCCCGAGGGTATGCCATCGCCATAGACTTCGCCTGTGGACCCCGAGATCCCGAGTTCGAAGCTGATGATGTCGTTGCCGCTGTCGCCCGACAGCGAGCCCGCGGAGAAACTAGTGGCGATACCTGTAATCGTATCGTCGCCGGCGCCGCCGAAGACCTGCATCACGCCGCTGGTATCGGTGATGATGTCGTTGCCGTCTCCGCCTATGAGATAGTCGTTGCCACCGCCGCCATCGAGGGAATCGTCATCGGCGTCACCGAACAGGGAGTCGTCATTGGCACCGCCAAAGAGCTGATCGTTGCCGAAACCGCCTGTCATATGGTCGTTGTGGCTGCCGCCATAGAGGGTGTCGTTGGCACCGTTCCCCTCTAGGGAATCGTTGCCATTGCCGCCAAACAGCGTGTCATCTCCGCCGCCTGCGCCCACGGCGCCAATGTTTTCACCCGCAAGAGTATCGTCGCCGCCCTGGCCAAAGATAATATCATTGCTCGATCCGCCGGCGGCAGTGTCGGCTCCCTCGCCGCCATCGATCGAATCGCTTCCGCTCTGACCGAAAATTCTGTCGTCGTCGTCTCCGCCAAAAGCCGTGTCGTTGCCACCGCTTCCATAGATGACGTCGTTGCCGCTATCGCCGTACATCGTGTCGTCGCCATCCGCGGCATTCGCGCTACTGGTATGTCCAATCAGCGTGTCGTTGCCCGCTCCACCGTACAAAAAATCGCCGCCGTCGCCGCCGGTCAGGGTATCGGCGTTGACACCACCGACCAGGGAATTCGCCGCGGCATTGCCCGTGAAAACCGCGTTCTCGTTCTCGCTGGAGCCCGAATTGAGAAGCATCACGTGCTCGACATTGGTGATCGTCGAGCCCCGCCAAACGCCCCCCGTAATCGTGCCGGCCGTCAAATCGACGATGTTGGCGTTATTGTCATCGCCGTCGTAGCTCCACAGCCAGTCGTCCAGGTCGCCGCCACCGTCGAGCAGCATGTAATTTCTGGCTTCGTCAGCGGTCAGGGTATCGTTTCCAGAACCGCCGTAGAGACTCTCAAGCGAGGTGGGCGAGGCAATTCCCGGCACGTCGGCGTTCAAATAATCGTCGCCGTTTCCGCCGTACAAGGTATCGATATTCCGGCCGCCGTAGAGCGAGTCGTTGTCATCGTCGCCCATGAGCGTATCGCCACCGTTGCCGCCGCTCACCGTGTCATCGCCGTCCCCGCCGAAAACTATGAGGCGTCCAGTCTCTTGCGAGATCTGGTCGTCGCCGCTTTGCCCGAAAGCCGTGTTCGTACCGAGTCCACCGACAATCGTATCGTCGCCCGTGCCGCCATCCAGGGAATCGTTGCCATCGCCGCCAAAGAGCGAATCGTTGCCGCTCCCGCCGAACAGGAAGTCGTTTCCGAAGCCGCCGCTCAAGGTATCGTTGACGTTGCCGCCAACCATGCTGTTGTCGTTGGTCTGACCTGCGTTGTCGACAAGCAGCGAGCCGAGATAATTGACCGCCGTGTCCGGGCTGGCATTGAAAAGGTGCGACACGCCGGAAACCGTGCCGCCGTCGTAGTATCCGCCCGTTATCGTGCCAGCGCCTCCCAGATTGACCGTGGTCAAGCCGCCGGGACTCGTCGTGTAAAGCCAGTCGTCGCTGCCGATGCCGCCGTTGAATGCGGTGGTCTGGACCGTGGCATCGCCACCAAGGGTGTCGTCTCCGGCGCCGCCATCGAGGCTGTTGATGCCGGAACCGCCGGCCAGGATGTCGTTGCCGCTTTGGCCGAGCAGCCAATCGTTGCCGGCGCCGCCAAAAAGCGTGTCGTTGTCGTTTCCGCCATCGAGCGTATCGTTGCCGCCGATACCGTTGAGCGTATCGTTGCCGCCGATACCGAAAACCGTATCGTTGCCGGGGGTGCCAGGGTAATTGTCCGCGCCACCGGTCAGAATGATCGACCCCAGGGCGCTGCCCTCGAAGCCGCTGTCCGGCACCGTCACCGCGAAGTCGGTCGAGCCGCCGCTCGTATGCTCATCGGTTCCGGTGTTCTTATCTTTATTCTCGCCGGAGGCGCTTGCTTGGCCGCGCTCTAAATAGGATTCCCCGAGCTGACCTACGCCAGCATGATCCCCGAATATACCGGCCTGCCCGCCGTCCGAGTTGGACCCGCTGCCGCGCGCGTCTTCCGTCAATCCGAAAGCCCAGTCGAAAAATCCAGACTTAGCCATTTGCTTACCTCCCGCACCCACACCCCTGGGCAACGGCCCGGTAGCGCAATGGATGGAACCATGGATAAGGCCGCTCGCCTTCCACCTAGGCTTAAGAAATGGCTAATTTCTGAGACGCTGTCTAGTCTGCTTTAACAAAAATCGCTAATTACTTACCTATCTTTTAACCCTTTTGATGATATTGCCTTTGCTCTGAATGGGCTTACCTGGCTTCCTTGCCAGGCCAGGAATATATATTTTTCAACGCTTTATCTTGGCGCACAATCGCCATCGGGGAAATCTGAGGCTAAAACTCCCGCAGTATAGCGGCCATCACCTTCAGGGAGAAATAATAGGCTCGCTAACTTAGATTTCGCCATAGGCGCGAAACATAGCGTGCCATTAACCGAAAAGCGGCGCTGCCGCCAGGCGCTGCGCCGCCCGTTCAGGTCTCAGAATTATGTCTTAGAACGGGATGTCGTCGTCCAGGTCCGCGCCGCCGCGCGCGGGGGCATCGTAGTTGCCCTGGCTGCCGCCCTGGTCCATGCCGGCGTAGTCATCGCCGCCACCTCCGCCGCCGCCGCCGCGGGTATCGAGCATGGTCAACTCGCCACGGAAGCGCTGCAGCACGACCTCGGTGGAGTATTTCTCCACGCCCTGCTGATCGGTCCACTTGCGGGTTTGCAGCTGTCCTTCGACATAGACCTTGGAGCCTTTCTTGAGATAGCGCTCGGCGACTTCGATCAGCCGCTGGTCGAACAGAACCACCCGGTGCCATTCGGTTTTCTCGCGCCGCTCTCCGCTGTTCTTGTCTTTCCAGGTCTCGGAGGTGGCCAGCGAGAGGTTGCAGACCTTGTCGCCGCTCTGCATCGAGCGGACCTCGGGGTCCCGCCCCAGATTGCCGACCAAAATGACCTTGTTCACAGACCCAGACATTCGCGCTCTCCGACCATCGTTCGATTCACAGAAACATGCGCCGGTTTAGGCGCTCACCCACTGTGCTGTCTAGGCCGAACAGCGGCAAGGAGGAATCTCCCCTATCCCGCGGAGAGATCCCGGTCGCCCAACTTGCGGAAAAGCCGCGGCAGGATCCGCCGCGGGAAGGCAGCGCCGCTCCGCGCCGTCTGCCTCTCATCATTGAAAACGGCCTGCAGCAAGGCCGAATCGCGCCACAGCGATTCTGCGATCCGGAACGCGCGGGCGTGCGTTTGATCTTCGCGCAGCCAGCATTCCAGCTCCAGGAGCTGATCGCGCGGCAAGGCGCCGCCTTCGAGCCGCGTATACCAAGCGATGGCGGGCAGGACGGGGTCCTTCTGATCCAGCTTCTGATGCTCCCGAGGACGCACGGCGCGCCAGAACTTGCGCAGCGCGGACGCCAGGCGGCTCTCGACCATCGCCGCGGGAAGCCCGCTGCGCTCCGCGACCTGCTGGGTTTTCAAGCCGTGCAGACGGCGGAGCATGAACAGCTTGCGGTCACGCCGCGACAGGCTAGCAAGACAGTTATCATAGACGCGCAAGCGCCGCAGATAGTCCTGCTCCGTATCGTAGCGCGCGTGCCTTGCGTCTGGCCGGCCGGAGAGCTTCGGCATGGCAAGCCGCAGAGCACTCGGCGAGGGCCGCTCGACGGTCATCGTGCGAACCGTCTGGAAAAGAAAGGCCTTGGGATTACCGACCCTCTGCCCGCCACGCCTGCGGCGGCGCAATGCCTCGACAGCGTGCGAGACCACCGCGCACGCCTGTTCCCGGTCGCCGAGGCGCTCCCTGGCGAGCTGCAAGAGCTCCTCAGCGAAAACTTCCTCCGTAGCGCCCGCAGTCTGCTCCAATTCAACCAAGGCCCGGCAATCCCCTGTCCCTAGATGGAGGACAGATTACCGGCGCGTCTCGTTGAACTCAATTACTGGTTTATTTATAGGCGGACTAATTACCGAATGAGAACTCGCCCAAGAGAAGAATGCGCTCCCCGAGGATTTCGCTGTAGCCAACGTCCAAGCGCCGCGCCGTCTGACGCAGGACGGACGCGGGATCGCTGGTGGTCTGCCGCCGGGGGAAGACGACAGCCCGTTCCGCGATGCCGGGATCGACGATCAGGATCACTCCGGCATGGTAGCGCCGCAGCTCCGCCACCAAGCTTTCCAGGGTCCAGGCGCTATCCGCCAGCATCCGCCGCCGCCAGGCCAGGGTATCCTCCGCCTTGAGGGGGCGGGTCGCGCCGAGCACCCGGCCGTCCAGCGTTACTTCCTCGCCAGCCTCCAAACCGCGGGCATCGGAGGCGCCGTCGCCCAGCAAAGCGACCACCTGCCCCTCGACAACGCTCACCACGGCGTGGCCGCGCACATCCCGGTAGCCGAAGTGGGCCCCTTGGGCGCTGGCGCCACCCGCGTCGCTGGAAATTTCAATCCGTGAGGAACCCTGCGGCTGGGCGATATAGATTTCCCCTTCGATGAGGTCGAGATCGTACCTTCCGGAGGCGGGGGAAAGATTGAACGCGGTGCGGCTTCCGAGCTGGATGACCGTGCCATCCGGCAGCTCGACGCGCGCGCGTTCCCCGAGACCGGCTGCATGGTCGGCGAAAAGTCGCTGCGGAAGGGTCCGCAGGCCCTGGTCGGTGGCGATCAGCCCAACCGCGGCGGTCAGCAGCAGCAACAGGAAGAACAGCAGCAGCCAGCGCCAGGGGCTGCGTCGCGGGGCTCCACGGCGCGGCGCATAGAGATCATTGGCCCGGTCGATGTGAAGCACCGCCTGCTGCGCGCTGAATTCGCCGTCGATGCTCTCGATGTATCGATAGGCGGCCCGGTTTTCCTGGGCCTGCAGCAGCCAGGCACGAAAATTCAGAAGCTCCGCGCGGGTCAACTCCCCTTCCAGCAACCACCGGCGCCAGGAATGCGCCCGGCGGACAACCGCCGGATCGTGGGGCGCGCGCGGCGCGTCTCTGCGTCTCGCTGTCATGGGTTAAGCCTAGACCGCGGCTCCGGGCCATGCACAGGGATAATCATCGCAAATGCGCGTTTGGCAGAAGCTTGTCGGTGGTTTTCTTCCGGTACATCCACCATATTGAGCCTTGATTTGAAGCCCCCCAACCGATGGACTCCATGGATAAAGAAATCGCCGGCCCCGTGATCGAGGTGCGCGGAGCCCGTGAACACAACCTGCAAAACGTCAACGTCCGGCTGCCGCGCAACCAGCTCGTCGTGATCACCGGGCTGTCCGGCTCCGGCAAGTCTTCGCTTGCCTTCGACACCATCTATGCCGAGGGCCAGCGGCGCTACGTCGAATCCCTCTCGGCCTATGCCCGCCAGTTCCTGGAGCTGATGGAAAAGCCCGACGTGGACTCCATCGAGGGCCTCTCCCCGGCAATCTCCATCGAGCAGAAAACGACCTCGAAAAACCCGCGTTCGACGGTCGGCACCGTCACCGAAATCTACGACTATCTGCGCCTGCTCTACGCCCGTGTCGGCGTGCCCTACTCTCCCGCGACCGGCCTGCCGATCGAAAGCCAGACGGTGAGCCAGATGGTCGACAAGGTCATGGAGATGCCCGAGGGCACACGCCTCTATCTGCTGGCCCCGATCGTGCGCGGCCGCAAGGGGGAGTACCGCAAGGAGCTTCAGGATCTGCGCAAGCGCGGATTCCAGCGGGTCAAGATCGACGGCGCGCTCTACGAGATCGAGGACGCCCCGGCACTCAACAAAAAGCAAAAGCACGACATCGAAGTCGTGGTCGACCGCCTGGTGGTGCGCGAGGGGCTGGAAAGCCGCCTGGCCGATTCCTTCGAGACGGCGCTCGGCCTGGCCGACGGCCTCGCCTTCGCCGAGGATGCCGATAGCGGCGCGCGCGCCGTTTTCTCGGCCCGCTTCGCCTGCCCGGTTTCCGGCTTTACCATCGATGAAATCGAGCCGCGGCTGTTCTCCTTCAACAATCCCTTCGGCGCCTGCCCGGCCTGCGACGGCTTGGGCACCACCTCTTTCATCGACCCCGGCCTGGTCGTTCCCGATCCGCATCTGGGTTTGAGCGAGGGGGTGATCGCTCCCTGGGCCAACTCCAGCTCGAAGTACTATCAGCAGACCCTCGACAGCCTGGCGCGGCACTACAAGATCTCGGTCAAGACGCCCTGGCAGGAGCTGCCCGAAAAGGTGCGCGAAGCCATTCTCTTCGGCGCGGCCGGCGAGCGGATCACCTTCCGCTACGACGACGGCCTGCGCGCCTACGAGACGACCAAGAGCTTCGAGGGCGTGGTGCCGAACATGGAGCGGCGCTGGCGCGAGACCGACAGCGATTGGGTGCGCGACGAACTCGGCAAGTATCAATCCACGCAACCCTGCGAAACCTGCGGCGGGCACCGGCTGAAGCCAGAGGCCCTGGCGGTCAAGATCGCCGGCAAGCACATCGGCGAGGTCGCCGAAGTCTCGATCGATGCCGCCCACCAGTGGTTTAGCGCCTTGAACGCCCAGTTGACTCCGCAGCAAAGCGAGATTGCCGCGCGCATACTCAAGGAAATCAATGAACGCCTCGGCTTTCTGGTCGACGTGGGGCTTGAGTACCTCACCCTGTCGCGGGCCTCGGCGACGCTGTCCGGTGGCGAGAGCCAGCGTATCCGTCTCGCCTCGCAGATCGGCTCCGGTCTGACCGGGGTGCTCTACGTTCTCGACGAACCCTCCATCGGCCTGCACCAGCGCGACAACGCCCGGCTGCTGGAAACCCTGAAGCGGCTGCGCGATCTCGGCAACACGGTGATCGTGGTCGAGCACGACGAGGACGCGATCCGTACCGCCGACTACCTCGTCGACATGGGCCCCGGGGCCGGCGTGCATGGCGGCCGCGTGGTCGCCGCCGGTCTGCCGCCGGCGATCGAGCAAGCGCCCGACAGCATCACCGGCCAATACCTCACCGGCCTGCGGCAGATCGAGATCCCCGCCAAGCGGCGCAAGGGCCACAAGGGCCAGAAGATCAAGGTGGTCGGCGCCAAGGCGCACAACCTGAACGGCGTCACCGCGGAGATACCGCTGGGCACCCTGACCTGCGTCACCGGCGTCTCCGGCAGCGGCAAGTCGACGCTAATTATCGAGACCCTCTACAAGACCCTCGCCAGGCGGCTGCACGGCAGCCGCGAGCATCCGGCCGCCCACGAGTCCATCGAGGGCCTGGAGTTCCTCGACAAGGTCATCGATATCGACCAGTCGCCGATCGGGCGCACGCCGCGTTCCAACCCGGCGACCTACACCGGCGCCTTCACCCCAATCCGCGAGTGGTTCGCCGGCCTGCCGGAATCCAATGCCCGCGGCTATAAGCCCGGCCGCTTCTCCTTCAACGTCAAGGGCGGGCGCTGCGAAGCCTGCCAGGGCGACGGCGTGATCAAGATCGAGATGCACTTCCTGCCGGACATCTACGTGCAATGCGATGTCTGCAAGGGCAAACGCTACAATCGGGAAACCCTGGAGGTCCGCTTCAAGGGTCAATCCATAGCGGACGTTCTGGACATGACCGTCGAGGAAGGCGCCGACTTCTTCAAGGCCGTGCCGATCATCCGCAACAAGCTGGAAACCCTGAAGCAGGTCGGGCTCGGCTACATCCAGGTCGGGCAGCCGGCGACCACGCTGTCCGGCGGCGAGGCTCAGCGCATCAAGCTGGCCAAGGAGCTGGCGCGGCGCTCGACAGGTAAAACCATCTACATTCTCGACGAGCCGACCACGGGTTTGCATTTCGAGGACATCAAGAATCTGCTGGCGGTACTGCAGCGCCTGGTCGAACAGGGCAATACCGTGGTGGTGATCGAACATAACCTCGAGGTGATCAAAACCGCCGACTGGATCCTCGACCTGGGGCCCGAGGGTGGCAACAAGGGCGGCCGGATCATCGCCGCCGGCACGCCCGAGGAGATCGCCGCCACGCCAGGCAGCTACACCGGCGAGTACCTGCTGCCCTACCTGCCAAATGCCAAGGTCAAGAAGAAGCGCGCCTAGAACGGCGATCTGACCAATCGCCAGGCAAGGATTGTGCTTTGCGCTGGGGAGGCCTAAATACGCCTCATGTCCGCCATCCTCGATGCCAGTGCGAATGCCGTCCCGCCCTGCGCGGAAGCGCGCCTGCGCGCCGTACCGATCGCCGATTGGCTGCTCGAGGAACGCGCCGAGAATACCCCGATGATCGAGGTGCTCAGCGGCTATGCCGAGCGGCTGCGCGACAACGGCATTCCGGTCGACCGCAGCAACCTGAACATGCCGCAGCTGCATGCCCAGCTGCTGGCCCGTTCGATCATCTGGGATAACGTCGAGGGCGCCCGCGAACTCGACCGGCAACACGGCTTGGAACGCCAGTCCGACTATCTGCAGAGTCCGGTCCGGATCATCTTCGAGGGCGGCGGTTCGATCCGCCGCAAACTCGAGGATCCCAACTGCCCGCTCGACTTCCCCATCCTAAGCGAGCTCAAGGCGCAGGGCTTCATGGACTATATCGTGCTGCCGCTTAAATTCTCGACCGGCAAGATCAACGCCCTCGGCTTTGCTACCAAGCAGCCGGGCGGTTTCAGCGATTTGGATCTCGCCACCCTCGAGGCGACCCGCCCGGCGCTCGGCGCTGTTATGGAACTGCGGCATGTGCGGCGCACATCGTCGCATCTACTCAAGACCTATCTCGGCAGCAACGCCGGGCAGCGCGTCCTCAACGGCACGATCAAGCGCGGCGAAGGCGAAGAAGTCTTCGCGGTGATCTGGTTCTGCGATCTGCGCGGCTTCACGGAACTTTCCGAGCAGCGGCCCATGGCCGAGGTCGTCGAGATCCTGAACCGCTATTTCGATGTCATGGGCATGGCCGTTGAACGGCGCGGGGGCGAGATCCTGAAGTTCATCGGCGACGCCATGCTGGCGATCTTTCCTTGCGAACAAATCACCGATGGCCGCTGCGACGCCGCCGACCGCGCCATCGCCGCCGCCGAAGCCGCCCTGAAGGGACTTGGCAAGCTGAACAAGGAACTCGCCGCCGAGGGAAAATCGGAACTGGACTGCGGCATCGCCATTCATGTCGGAGAGGTGCTCTACGGCAATGTCGGCGCCGCCGACCGCCTGGATTTCACCGCCATCGGCCCCGCCGTCAACAAGGTCTGCCGGCTGGAAAATCTCTGCAAGCATCAGGGTGCGCGGATCATCATCTCGAAAGAGCTGGTGCGGCGCTCGCACCGCCTCGGGCGCAGCTTCCGCGACATTGGCTGCCACCAGCTTAAGGGTATCGCTGGCGCCCAGCAGGCCTACACGCTGCAGGACGAGAGCAAGCCCTAACGCGTTTACTACGCCCCGGCGCGTTCGAGGATGGCGTGCAGCAGGACGTCACAGCCCGCCTCCAGATCCCCCGGCTCCGCGCTCTCGATCTCATTGTGGCTGATGCCATCGGCGCAGGGCACGAAAATCATTCCCGTCGGCGCCACCCGCGCCAGGTAGACGGCATCGTGGCCGGCGCCGCTGACAATCTCCCGATGGGCGTAGCCGCCCCGCTCCGCGCCCTTGCGTACCGCGGCAATGCAGCCGGGATCGAAGGGCGTCGCGTTGAAACTCCAGATCTGCTCGACCTCGGCCTCCAGCCCGCCCTCGCGGGCCGCTTCCTCGACCGCCGCGCGCAAGGCCGCGTCCATCTCCGCCAGGGTCTCGTCCTCGGGATGGCGAAAATCCACGGTCAGCCAGACTTGGCCGGGAATGACGTTCCGGCTGTTCGGCCGGTTCTCAATCATGCCGACAGTCGCGCAAGCGTCAGGCGCGAAGGCATGGCCGATGCGATTGACGGCGCCGATCACCCGCGCGGCGCCGACCAGGGCATCGCGGCGCCGCGGCATCGGTGTCGGGCCGGCATGGGCCTCTTGCCCGGTCAGCGTGATCTCGTACCAGCGCTGCCCCTGGGCGCCTGTCACGATCCCGATGGTTTTCTCCTCGGCCTCGAGAACCGGACCCTGCTCGATATGCGCCTCGAAGTAGGCCCCTAGCGCGCGGTTTCCGCAGCCCTGCCCCTTGAAGCCGATCCGCTCCAACTCCGCGCCCAGGGTCAGGCCGTCCTGGTCGGTCTTGGCGTAAAGTTCATCGAGGGAAAAGACTCCTGCGAAAGCGCCGGACCCAACCATCGCCGGTGCGAAGCGGCTGCCCTCCTCATTGGTCCAGACCACAACCTCGACCGGTGCATCGGTTTCCACGGCATGGTCGTTGAGGGTTCGCAGCACCTCCAGGCCGGCCAGCACGCCATAGGCGCCATCGAACTTGCCGCCCGTCGGCTGGCTGTCGAGATGGCTGCCGGTCATCACCGGCTTGGCATCGGGATCGCGGCCCGGGCGCCGCGCGAAGATATTACCGGCAGCGTCGAAGGAGACGACGCAGCCAGCTTCCTCGCACCAGCGCATGAAGAGCTCCCGCCCCTGCTTGTCGAGATCGCTCAGCGCAAGACGGCAGACGCCGCCCTTCTCCGTCGCGCCGATCCGCGCCATTTCCATCAAGCTGTCCCACAAACGCTGCCCGTCGATCTTGAGATTGCTCGTCATTCCGCCTCGCTTAGCAGTTCGCGTTCCAGAAAGGACTTGGTTTCCTCCAGCGCCCGTTCGGCCGCCGCCTGGTTGCCGCCGGTTCTGGCATCGTCGCGGCTACAGCCCGCGAAGATAGCAAGCAAGCTGTCGCGCGTCGCGACCTCACCCGATCTTTCCTCGACAAAGAGGTTCGGTTCGACCTCACGGAAACGGCAGTCGGTGGGAACGGCCGCACCGAGCGGGATGTCCTCGAGCAGGCCGAGCAGCGGGTGATCGAAGGCGTGGCGGCTCGCGGGCTGCACCGACAGAGTGATGCGCGCCTTGGGGTCCCTTGCCTCGATCTTGGCAATCAGATCCCGGCAGAGTTCCGGCGGCGCCACGTCGTCCTCCGCGCCGGCAACGATCAGGACAGGCGCGCCGGTCGTCGTCAGGTCATAGAACTCGACACCGCACCAGGGGTAATAGGCGACATGGGCGGCGAAGCTATTGTCGTCGGCGGCCAACGCGTCGCGCGCCGCCTCGAGCGCGCCATAGAAGGCCGGAATACCCCCTTTGGAAAATCCGAGCAGAGCGATCCTCTTCTTGTCGATACGGGGATCTTCGCTGAGTGCGTTGAGAGCCCCATAGGCATCCGCAAGCATCGAGGTTTCGGTAACCAACCTCAGATCCTCGATGGTCTTATGGACACCGCGCGGCTGGAAGGAATCGACCGCCAACACCGCCAGGCCCATGCCGCGGAAGATGTCGGCGTAGTACCAGTCCTGGGTGCCCTGGCCAATCGCGCTGTGCAGCATGACCAGCGCTGGATAGGGCGGCTCGGCCTCCGCCGCTTCCGGCATCATCAGCCATCCGAACACCTCGCGTCCGGAGCCCTCGCTTTTGTCGCGCAGACGATCAACGAAGCCATAATCGCGGCTGAGGAAGGAGAGCTTTTCACTGCTGCTGGGCGGCAGGGTGCAGGCAGCGGCAAGAAAAACCAGCAATGCCGGCGCAGCGTTTAGGAGTAGCCGCATTCCGCCGGCGTCTTTCGCGCGCGCGCTGCTTCACCGCCGTCGCGCATGCAGGAGACCAAGTCGTTCAGGTTGCCGAGCCAGACCTCGCTTCGCAGAACCAGCGCGGGTTCGCCATTGTCGAAGTACCAGGAATCCAGCGCATAGACTTGGCCACTCTCAAATTCGATCATGGAAGCCGTGTAGTGCGGCCAGCTATCGAAGAGATTGCCCTTGGTCAGGGGGCTGGCGGGCCTGTGGAAGCGCAGCAGTCCCTGGCCGTCGAGCAGACGCAGGAACAGCGTCATATCGAGGGATTCGTCGATACAGTCGAGCTGGCCCGACTTGCCGAAGCCGGAAAAACTGCCGCCGAGATCGCCGGACGTACCGGTTTTCCGCGCGACAACCCGCTCGAAATCTCCGGCTGCCCAAGCCAGTCTCTGCCGCTCCTCGGCGGCCGTCGCCGGCTCGGGGATCAGGCGCCAGACGGCATCCTTCCATTCCTCGGCGTCCAGCGCGATCCGGCTACGCTGCTCGCAGCCGTGGGAATGGCAGTAGCTGAAGGACGCGGGCGTGGGATTGGCATCGATGTTCAGCGCCACTTGGTCGGCGCCGTAGCTGCTGAATCCCTGCTTATCGGTCACACAGCCGGCAAGGCTCGAGCCCGCGATCAATATGGCGAACAAGGCTAATCGTCTTCCAGCTCGAATCGCCATGAGTTCCGCCAGCCCCGTCCTGCAGTTGTGCGGCGCGAAATGCGCTGTCTTTCTGTTAGCACCGCCCTTTGGGCAAAACAACTCCACGCCAAGCCTGACGCCTGAGCAGGCAGGGCTTGTACCCGGCCCTACAGCACAGTATCTCTCCGCCATGACCACTTCACAGCCAAAAGCCATTCATGTCGTTGGCGGGGGCCTCGCCGGTTCGGAAGCCGCCTGGCAGATCGCCAGCTTGGGCGTTCCCGTCGTGCTTCACGAGATGCGCCCCGAACGTAAGACCGATGCCCATCGGACCGACGGCCTGGCCGAGCTGGTCTGCTCCAACTCCTTCCGCTCCGACGATGCCGAGAACAACGCGGTCGGCTTGCTGCACGAGGAGATGCGGCGCTGCGGCTCGATCATTCTGGCCAGCGGCGATGCCCACAAGGTGCCCGCCGGCGGCGCGCTGGCGGTCGACCGGGACGGTTTTTCCGCCGCCGTCAGCAAGGCGCTACAGGAGCATCCCCTGATCACGATTGAACGGGGCGAGATCGCGGGCCTGCCGCCCGCCGCGTGGGATAGCGTCATCCTGGCCACAGGGCCACTGACTTCTCCCGATCTGACCCAAGCCATCCTGACTCTGACCGGCGAGGAACAGCTCGCTTTCTTCGATGCGATCGCGCCTATCGTCTATCGCGAGTCCGTCGACATGACGAAGGCTTGGTTCCAGTCGCGCTACGATAAAGGCGACGGCAAGGACTACCTCAACTGCCCGCTCGACGAAGCGCAGTACAAGGCCTTCATTCAGGCGCTGATCGATGGCGAGAAGACCGAGTTCAAGGAGTGGGAGGCGGAGACCCCCTACTTCGAAGGCTGCCTGCCGATCGAGGTAATGGCCGAACGCGGCATCGAAACCCTGCGCTATGGCCCGATGAAACCGGTCGGCCTGACCGACGCGCACAGCGGCCGCCAGCCCTATGCCGTGGTGCAGCTGCGCCAGGACAACGCGCTGGGCACGCTGTTCAACATCGTTGGCTTTCAGACCAAGCTGAAATACGGCGCCCAGACCGATATTTTCCGCATGATTCCCGGCCTGGAAAAGGCGGAGTTCGCCCGGCTCGGCGGCCTGCACCGCAACACCTTCATCAACTCGCCGCGCTTGCTCGACGGCGCGCTGCGCCTGAAAGCCGAACCGCGCTTGCGCTTCGCCGGACAGATCACCGGCGTCGAAGGCTACATCGAGTCCGCCGCCATCGGCCTGATCGCGGGGCGCTTCGCGGCAAGCGAGCGTCTCGGCATCGAGCTCGCGCCGCCCCCGCCAACCACGGCGCTAGGCGCGCTGATCGCGCATATCACCGGTGGAGCCGAGGCCGAAACCTTTCAGCCGATGAATATCAATTTCGGGCTGCTGCCGCCGCTTGAACGCGCCGAGGGGCAGAAGATCAAGAAACGCGACCGCAAGCCGATGATGAGCCGCCGCGCCCTGGCAGATCTGACCGGGTGGCTCGACCAAACGAGCGCCGCCGCGGAGTAGCGCGCCTAGTCCTCGCGGTCGCGCTCGACGATCTCGTAATTCTCGTTGAGGGTCAGGTCGTAGCGCTCACCCCGCGCGGTCACGGCGTCCTCGACTTCCCAGACCTCGCCGTCGTCATCGTCGTCATCGCGTTCGATTTCGCCCCAGGTCGAAAAACCGGCGCTAAGCAGAGCTTTATGGATCAACGCGCGTTCCGCGTTGGTCGGCTTGTCATCCGCCTGGACCGCCGCGAAGGGCAAGGCCAGGAGAGCCCCGGCAAGGGCGAGAGTCGCTATCGGACGTTTCATCTTTGCCTCCAGTGCTAGCAAAACAGCGCAGAGGTCCTGCGCGTTGCCCTGCAGTTGGCGTGCCGCGCCTGCTTCTCAAGAGCTTGAGATGGGACAAAAATTGGCGAGGAGCTAGAAACGTCCGCGCGCGGCATTGAATCCGAGGTGCAGCACGGGGTTGGCCAGCGGCCGCTGTACCCTGGCATCGAAGGGATCGTAGCCGGCCTTGGCGATCACCTTGAGATAGCGATCCGCGAGGGTTAACTGCAACAGCGCCGGCAGCGCCTGCTTGGGCACATCGAGACGCAGCGCTCTGGCGCGCATCAAATGCTCGCGCGCCTGGGCCGCGAGCTGCGCGACGACCAGGGAAAGCCCCTCGCCCGGCTTCAGGGCGAACAGATCGGACAGCTTCGCCGAAGAGGCGGCGAGCAGATCGCGCGGGATATAGACGCGCTTTTCGCTGGCGTGAAAGGGAATGGCGCGCAGCAGGCCGGTCATGGCGTAGCACACACCGACGCGGCGCCCCGCGTCGTGCGCCGGGCCGCCCTTGATGCCGAGCACTTCCAGGGCCAGCCAAGTCAAGGTCGCCGAGGTGCCATCCGCGTAGTCCTCGAGCGCGGGAAGGCTTTCCGGCGGAGTCATCTCCAGATCCTTTTCCCGGGTATCCAGCAAGCGGTCGAAGTACTTGCGGCTAAGACCATGCGCCTCGACCGCGGCGGCCAGGGGTTCGACGACCTGATGCTTGCGCGGCTTGCCGGCGTAGATACCCTCGATGGCTTCGCGCCACCACTGCAGGCGCATCTGGCCGATCATCGGGTCGCTCACCTTCTCGGGCGTCTTGGCGACTTCGTAGTTGAAGGCATAGAGCGCGAACAAGCTTTCCCGCCTTTCCGGCGGGGCGAAAAGGCAGGTCATGAAACGGTCACGGTCGTGCTGGCGCAGCTCGCGGCCGCAGAAGCTCAGGTCCTTGGAGGCCGTCATGATGCGGCTGATCTAGCACGCCGCGATAAAAAGCACAGCCACCTGGTTCAAAAATGTAGCTGCGCCCCTATCTAAATCCCACGGGCCATACCGGTTTAGGGCATAGTCCCGCCGCACGACCCGATTCTTTGTGCACTTTTCTAAGCTGCCTAAAACGACAAGAGGAGAGAGATATGGCATTCGAGCTTCCCGCTCTGCCCTACGCCAAGGACGCGCTTGAGCCGCACTATTCCAAGGAAACCTTGGAATTCCATCACGGCAAGCACCACAACGCCTACGTCACCAAGACCAACGAGCTGATCGAGGGCAGCGAGTACGCCGATCTCGGCCTCGAAGACCTGATCAAGAAGGCCAAGGCCGACGGCAACGGCGGTCTCTTCAACCAGTCCGCGCAGATCTGGAACCACAGTTTCTTCTGGAACTCCATGAAGCCCGGCGGCGGCGGTGCGCCGAGCGGCGCGCTGGCCGAGAAAATCAATGCGAAGTGGGGCTCCTACGCCGACTTCGTCAGCGCCTTCAAGGCTTCGGCCGCCGGCAACTTCGGCAGCGGCTGGACCTGGCTGGTGGAGAAATCCGGCGGCTTGGAAATCCTCAACACCAGCAACGCTGACACGCCGCTGGTTCAGGATGGCGTGACGCCGCTGCTGACCGTCGATGTCTGGGAACACGCCTACTACATCGATTACCGCAACGCGCGCCCGGATTACGTGCAGTCTTTCTTCGACAATCTCGTCAACTGGGACTTTGCCGCCGGCAATCTCTAGACGAAACGGAAAAAGTCTTTGTGGAGGGGGCCTTTATGGCCCCCTTTTCGTTTGTGACGTAGCGAATCAGCACCCGCGGCGTTAGGCTTCCGAAAAAGGAGCCCACACGGGATGATCGACCGCTACCTCGACACCTCCCCCAAAGTCGCCGACGAGATAAAATACAGCACCTGCTACATGTGCGCCTGCCGTTGCGGCATCCGCGTGCACATGAAAAACGGCGGCATCCGCTACATCGACGGCAACCCGAATCACCCCGTGAACAAGGGCGTGCTCTGCGCCAAGGGCTCGGCGGGGATCATGCACCAGCAGTCGCCGGCCAAGCTGCAAAAGCCCCTGAAGCGGGTCGGGCCGCGCGGCAGCGGCGACTTTGTCGAAATCGAGTGGGAAGAAGCCCTCGGCACCGCGGCCGAATGGCTTGGCGCGATCCGCAAGAGCGACCCCAAGAAGCTCGCCTTCTTCACCGGCCGCGACCAGAGCCAAGCCCTGACCGGCTGGTGGGCCAGCCAGTTCGGGACGCCGAATCATGCCGCCCATGGCGGTTTCTGTTCGGTCAACATGGCCGCCGCCGGGCTGTATTCCATCGGCGGCTCCTTCTGGGAGTTCGGCGAGCCGGATTGGGAGAACACCCGCTACTTCCTGATGTTCGGGATCGCCGAGGATCACGACAGCAATCCGATCAAGACGGGGCTCGGCCGGATCAAGGAGCGCGGCGCGAAGTTCGTCTCGATCAATCCGGTCCGCACGGGCTATTCCGCTATCGCCGATGAGTGGCTGGGCATCACGCCGGGCAGCGACGGGCTGTTCGTACTGGCGCTGGTTCACGAGCTGCTGCGCGCGGGAAAGATCGATGCCGATTACCTGCTGCGCTACACCAACGCGGCTTGGCTGGTGATCCAGGATCCGGACAGCGACGACCACGGCCTTTTCGCGCGCGATGCCGAGGGCAAACCGCTGGTCCTGGACCGCAAGCTCGACAAGCCTGTGGCCGCCGTGGCCTGCAATGACGGCGCGGCGCTCAAGGGCGAGGTAACCCTGCCCGACGGCCGAAAGGCCAAGCCAGTGTTCCAGTTGCTGGCGGAGCGCTATCTGGACGCGTCCTACGCGCCTGAAGCCGTCGCCGAGCGCACGGGCATCCCCGCCGAGACAATCCGGCGCATCGCCGCCGAGATCGCCGAGGCCGCCTTCGAGAGTGACCTGGAGATCGAGCAGCCCTGGACCGATTCCGCCGGACAGCGGCACAAGACCATGCGCGGGCGTCCGGTTTCCATGCACGCGATGCGCGGCATCTCCGCCCATTCCAACGGCTTTCACACCTGCCGCGCCATCCACCTGCTGCAGATGCTGCTGGGCAGTGTCGATAGCCCCGGCGGCTTCCGCTACAAACCGCCCTTCCCGCGTCCGATTCCGCCCGGACAGAAGCCGGCCGGCAAGCCCGGTCAGGTCAAGGCCGGAGAGCCGCTACCGGGTCCGCCCCTGGGTTTTCCCACCTCGCCCGAGGACCTGCTGGTCGAGGCCGATGGCACACCTGTGCGCATCGACAAGGCGTTCTCCTGGGAAGCGCCGATTTCCGCCCATGGTTTGATGCATCTGGTGATTCGCAACGCCTGGGCCGGCGATCCCTACCCGATCGATACCCTGTTCCTCTACATGGCCAACATGGCCTGGAACTCGGCGATGAACACCGCCGGCACCATCGAGATGCTGACGGACACCGATCCCGAAACCGGCGAATACAAGATCCCGAGGATCATCTACTCCGATGCCTTTTTCTCGGAGACCGTGCCCTACGCGGACTTGATCCTGCCGGATACCACCTATCTCGAGCGCCACGACTGCATTTCCCTGCTCGATCGCCCGATCTGCGACGCCGACGGCGTGGCGGACTCGATCCGCCAGCCGATTGTCGATCTGGACCGGGACGTGCGGCCATTTCAGGACGTACTGATCGATCTCGGGGCACGGCTCGGCCTGCCGGGCCTGACCAAGGAAGATGGCAGTCCGCGTTACCCCGGCGGCTACACCGACTATCTGGTGCACCACGAGCGCAAGCCTGGGGTCGGTTCCCTGGCCGGCTGGCGCGGAGAGGACGGCGAGAGCGAAGGGCGCGGCGCGCCGAACCCCAAGCAGCTCGAGCGCTACAAGGAAAATCAGTGCTTTTGGCGCCACGAGCTCGCCCCCGAGGAGCGCTATTTCAAGTTCGCCAACGGCAAGTACCTGGAAACCGCCAAGGATCTGGGGCTGATCGACGCCGCCGATCCGATCGTCCTGCAGCTCTATAGCGAACCGCTGCAGCGCTTCCGCCTCGCCGGAGAAGGCAAGGGCGCCCTGCCCGCGCCGGAGCGCCACCGGGCGCGCCTGCAGGCCGCGTTCGATCCGCTGCCGATCTGGTATCCGCCGCAGGAGGACGAGGTTGGGGACGCCGCGAGCTTCCCGCTGCATGCCGTGACCCAGCGGCCCATGGCGATGTACCACTCCTGGGGTTCCCAGAACGCCTGGCTGCGGCAGATTCATGGCCACAATCCGCTCTACATCCCCGAAGGCGTCGCGGAAAAGGCGGGCCTCCAGGACGGCGA
Source organism: uncultured Alphaproteobacteria bacterium (assembly GCA_942491105.1). Classification (GTDB taxonomy): domain Bacteria; phylum Pseudomonadota; class Alphaproteobacteria; order Kiloniellales; family DSM-21159; genus JBBEAM01. The sequence continues at coordinate 526,270 of CALNZX010000001.1, forward strand.
CTGGGCCTGGGTGACCAGCCGGCACGGGCGGATCAAGGCTCCGGTCAAGATCATGCAGGGCGTCAATGGCCATACCCTTTGGACCTGGAACGCCATCGGCAAGCGCAGCGGCGCCTGGAACCTCAGCGAAGACGCCGAGGAATCGCAGAAGGGCTTCCTGCTCAACCATCTGATCGACGAATTGCTGCCGGAGCGTGGCAGCGGCTACCGCTACGCCAGTTCCGATCCGGTCACCGGCCAGGCGGCCTGGTACGACCTGCGGGTGCGGATCGAGAAAGCCGAGGACGGCGCCACCCAGAGCGAGCCGCGCTTCGCCGTGTTGCACCCCCCCGGACTCCCTGAGAGGCCCAGTGTTTCGCGCTACGGCGCCAAGGATGGCAAAGCATGACCAGCCTGCCAGAGAACCCCAGCGGCAAGCAGCTTGGCCTGGTCATCGACCTGGATACCTGCGTCGGCTGCCAGGCCTGCGTGGTCAGCTGCAAGGAATGGAACACCGGCGGCTACCCGGCGCCGCTAACGGATATCTCCCCCTATGGTCCGGAACCGCTCGGCGCCTGGCTCAACCGGGTGCACAGCTACGAGGCCGGCGACGGCGCGCGCGGCCGCACGGTGCATTTCCCCCGCTCCTGCCTGCATTGCGCCAAACCCGACTGCGTCACCGTCTGCCCGACCGGCGCGTCCTACAAGCGGGCCGAGGATGGCATCGTTCTCGTCGACGAGGACCGCTGCATCGGCTGCGGCCTCTGCGCCTGGGCCTGCCCCTATGGCGCACGCGAGATGGACCCTGGCGAGAAGGTGATGCGCAAGTGCACCCTCTGCGTCGACCGCATCTACAACGAGAACCTGCCCGAAGCGGACCGCCAGCCCGCCTGCGTGAAAGCCTGCCCGGCCCACGCACGGCACTTCGGCGACCTCTCCGACCCCCATTCGGATGTTTCGCAACTGGTCGCCGCGCGTGGCGGCTATGACCTGATGCCGGAGATGGGCTATCAGCCCAGCAACAAGTACCTGCCGCCGCGCGCCAGCCGCGCCCAGGAAAGCGGCGCGGCGCTGGAAGACGCCAGACCCGAGGGCGGATTCCTAGGCTGGCTCGACGATCTGCTGTCACGCGAGGCCTAGAAACATGCATCCTGCTGCCTCCGTTATTCTCTTCACCACGGCATCCGGCGCCGGCTACGGACTGTTGTTTCTGACCGCGCTGGCCGTCCTGCTGGGCGTTCCCCTGGAGAGCCTGCAGGGTGCCCTGGCGACGGTCCTGGCTCTGGGGCTGATCGTCACCGGACTGCTGGCCTCGACCTTCCATCTCGGCCACCCGGAGCGTGCCTGGCGCGCGCTCAGCCAGTGGCGCTCCTCCTGGCTGTCGCGCGAGGGCGTTGCCGCGGTCGCGACCTTCCTGCCCGCGGGCATTTTCCTGCTCGGCTGGTTCTTCGCGCTGCCTGATTTCCTGTGGCAGCTCTCGGCCCTCGGCGCCGCCCTCGGCGCGCTGGCGACCGTCGTCTGCACGGGCAAGATTTATGCCAGCCTCAAGACCATCCGGCAGTGGCATCATCCGTTCGTGGTGCCGATTTATCTGCTCTGGGCCCTGGCAAGCGGCGCGCTGCTCGCCAGCGTGCTGGAAACCGGCCAGCAGCATGCGGCCTATGTCGCCTTCGGCGCGCTGGCGGCCTTGATGCTGGCCAAGCCGCTCTACTGGGCGAACCTGGCAGCCGCCACGCCGGGATCGACCGCGGAAACCGCGACCGGCCTCGGCAGCCTCGGCAAGGTGCGGCCGCTCGATTTCGCGCATACGGCGCGCAACTACGTGATGGAGGAGATGGGCTACAAGCTCGGCCGCAAGCACGCCCGCAAGCTGCGCGTGATCCTGATGCTTGGCTTGTCCCTGGCTCTGCTGCTTTGCCTCGCTCAGATGCTGCTGCCGGGAAGCCTGCTGGCGGGGGTCGCGAGCGTGCTGGCCTTGCTCTGCGGGGCACTGGCCGTCGCGGTCGAGCGCTGGCTGTTTTTTGCCGAGGCGGAGCACAAGGTCACGCTCTACTACGGCGCGCAGGCCGCCTAGGCAGCCTGCCGTCTTAGTGCTTTTCCTCGCTGACGGCGCTCAGCGCGCTGCGTGTCCAGGTCTCCGGCCGCTTGAGAAAATCGTGCAGACTCTTGCCGCGCTCGGACTTGAAGCCCTCGGCCAGAATCTCGAAATCCGCGATGCGATCCAAGCGGAAGGTGCGGAAATCGTTGCGCAGCTCGCACCAGGCGGCGAGCAGCCAGACCGGACCGAAATAGGCCAGTGACAATGGCCGCACATCACGCACCGAGGGCTGACGCAGCACGTCTGTATAACTGAAGCGCACCTTGCGCCGGCTGCGCACCGCGCGCCGCAATTCAGCAAGGTCGAAAGCGATGGGCTCCATATGGTGCGATGCCGGCGCCAGCAGAGCCGTGCTGGCCATGAATCCGCGCAGCCGCTCGGGAATGACCGCCTCGATCTTGGCGATGGCGTCGGAGGCCGATTCGGCAAGCTCGGCGTCGGCCCAGGACTCAACGATGCGCGCGCCGAGCACCAGGGCCTCGATCTCGCTTTCCTTGAACATCAAGGGCGGCAGATCGAAGCCGGCCTGCAGGACATAGCCCACGCCGGCCTCCCCGGCGATGGGTACGCCACTGGCGATCAGGTCCTGGATATCCCGGTAGATTGTGCGCTCCGAAACCCCGAGCGCCGCGCTGAGATCGCAGGCGCGCAGCGTCGATTTACGGCGCAGCTGCTGGATGATTTCAAACAGGCGGTCGGCACGGCGCACGGAACCCTCCGGGTTCACATTTTCACTGATCAGAAGCTTACATCATCACTCCTGACAGCCCCTGTCAGGAGTGGGGTTTCCTACTGCCAGATCCTGTCAGGACGGCTCTCCCATACTGCGCGTTCAAACGGCGAACCGGAAGACCGGGCGCTGGAGACCCGCAGCATCAAGGAGACCTCACATGCGACAGGACGCTTTCCCGCAAACCGCCTCGGCACAGCCCCACTCCGCGCAGCTCAGCCGTTCCGCCACCCCGCTGATGTCATTGGTCTTGGCGATCCATAGATGGTCGGAGTGCCGCAAAACCAGGAGCATTCTACAGAAGCTCGACGCCCGCGGCCTGCGTGACATCGGCATCGAACGCGAGGACATCGATCGGGTCGCCAGGAGCAACCATTGGCCCCATGGGCGCTGAGTCGAATCTCAGTCGACGGCGATCAGGGCGGCCGCGACCCGCCGCTCCTCGCTCAAGAGGACATTGTAGGTGCGGCACGCGGCGCCGGTATCCATGGGTTCCACCACGATACCGGCGGCGCGCAGCTTTTCCTTCAGGATACGCGGCAGCAGCGCCATCCTGGCGCCACAACCGAGCAGCAGTACATCCACCGAGTCCCTGGCGGCCGCTACCGGACCGAGGGACTCGGGCGTTAACTCGGAGATCGCGGTGACCGGCCAGGCCAGCGTGCGCTCGGGGAAGACGATGACCGATCCGGCGTGGAGTTCGCCGCTGATCCGGAAGCGCCCTTCGCCATAGCTTTCGATGACCTGCCGGCCTTCGGGGATCAGGGGCGTAACATCCATCGCCCCGAGCCTTAGCTCGCTTCCTGAGGACTCGCGTCCGGCGGCGCCACGTGAGAAGCCCGCAGCCGCATCAGATTGAGCAGCGGTATCGCCAGGCCAATCGATGAGTAGGTGCCGATTACGATGCCCCAGATCAGGCCCAGGGAAAAGCCGCGGATCACCTCGCCGCCGAAGGTCGCCAATGAGATCAGCGCCAGCAGAGTGGTCACGGAGGTCATCGTGGTGCGGCTGATCGTGCGGTTGATCGCCATATTGTAGATATCCAGAATCGGCCGCCGCTTATAGCGGCGCAGCTCCTCCCGGGTGCGGTCGAAGACAACCACGGTATCGTTGATCGAGTAGCCGGCGATCGTGAGCACCGCCGCCAGGGTAGCGAGGTTGAACTCGATCTGCATGAAAGCAAAAAAGCCGATGGTCGCTATGACGTCATGTGTCAGCGCCATCAGGGCTGCGACCGCGAACTGCCATTCGAAGCGGAACCAAATGTAGAGGGCAATGGCGCCTAGCGCGAGCACCGTGGCCAGGATGCCCGCCTCTCGCAGTTCCGCGCCCACCTTCGGCCCGACGAACTCGACCCGGCGGTACTCGACCACCCGGTCTCCCAAGGTTTCCTTGACCAAATTGATGGCCGTGATCTGCGCGGCTTCCTCACCATCCTGGCGCTGCACGTTAATCAGGACATCGGTCGACTCGCCGAATTCCTGCAGCGACACCTCGCCCAAGCCGAGACCGCCAAGCTCGCTGCGCAGCTCGGAGAGATTCGCGGGGCCATCGGTGCGCACTTCCATCAGGATACCGCCGCGGAAGTCGACGCCGTAGTTCAGGCCCTGAACCAGGAAAACGCCGATCGAGGCGAGCACCAGCAGCGTCGAGAAGACGATGCAGATATTGCGCTTGCCGATAAAATCGAGCTGCGGATCGAGGGGAATCTTGCGGATCAGTGCGACCATTATGTTTTCCTCAAATCGGCAGGGTCTTGGGGCGCCGGCGGCGCAGCCAAGTAACGGTCAGCAGACGCGCGAACATGATCGAAGTGAACAGCGAGGTGACAATGCCGATCGACAGTGTCACCGCGAAGCCCTTGATCGGCCCCGTGCCGAAGGCGAACAGCAAGAGGGCTGCGATCAGCGTCGTCAGATTGGCGTCGATAATCGTGGTCAGCGCCTTGCGGTAGCCGGTGTCGATAGCCGTCACCGGCGCGCGATTGTTGAAGTGGGTCTCTTCGCGTATGCGCTCGAAGATCAGCACATTGGCGTCCACGGCCATGCCGATGGTCAGCACGATACCGGCGATGCCCGGCAAGGTCAGGGTCGCCTGCAGCACCGACAGACCGGCCATGATCAGCACCAGATTCACGATCAAGGCAATGTTGGCGAAGATACCGAAGAGGCCGTAGGCGCCGGCCATGAAGATCAGCACGAAGATCATGCCGAGCACGCAGGCGATCTCGCCGGCCCGGATGGAGTCCGCGCCCAGGCCAGGCCCGATGGTGCGTTCCTCGAGATAGGTGAGCTCCGCCGGCAGAGCGCCCGCGCGCAGCAGCAGCGCCAGGTCCTGGGATTCCTGCGGTGTGAAACTGCCGCTGATAACCGCCCGTCCTCCCAGAATCGCTTCGCGGATCGTCGGCGCGGAGATCACCTTGCCATCGAGAATGATCGCGAAGGGCCGCCCGACGTTCTCGCTGGTGGCCTGGCCGAACCGTGCGGAACCGACGGAATCGAAGGTGATCGAGACAACGGGTTCGCCTTCCTGATAGGTCGCCTGCGCATTGGACAGGTTTTCACCGCTGACCATGACGCGCTTTTCGACAACGAAGCGCGTCATCTCCCCGCTGGGGCCGATCTCCTGGGACAGCAGAACCTCGGTCCCCGGAGGGATGCTGTCCTGCCCCGCGAAGATATCGTCGCGCACCATGCGGAAAGTCAGCTTGGCGGTCTGACCCAAGAGGTCCTTGATGCGCTCGGGATCGTCGACGCCGGGAAGCTGAATCAGGATACGGTCGTCGCCCTGACGCTGGATCGAAGGCTCGCGGGTGCCGGTTTCATCAATGCGCCGGCGCACGATCTCCAGGGTCTGCTGCATCACCGCGTTGCGCCGCGCCAGCTTTGCCTGATCCGTCACCACGATGCGAACCTGGTTGCCTTCCTCCATGGTCATCAAGGAGTCCGCGAGCAGCGGTCCGAGCACATCATCGAGCTGGTCGAGCCCGATGTCGTCGCGCAGGGTGAAGGAGACGGTATCGCCGCTCTTTTCCAGGTTCACGTAGCCAATACGGGCATCGCGCAGGGCCGCGCGCACGCCATTGACCAGATCTTCCTGCATTTCCGCGTAGACGCCCTCGATATCCACCTCGGCTAGCAGGTAGGAACCGCCGCTAAGATCGAGGCCCAGGCTGACCTGTTTACTCGGCGCCCAGGACGGCAAGGACTCGAGCATCTGCTTCGATAGCAGGTTGGGCGTCGCATAGATAAAGCCCAAGACGACTATCAATAGGACCCCGATGACCTGCCCACGGGAAATTTTAATCATCTACAACCTGCATTCTTGCCAGGAAAGGCGCGGACTCACGAGAGCGGCGTCCCTATCCAGCGAATAGGGACGGCTGTTCTACTTTTCGGAGTCGTCGTTGGCCACCGTGTCGTCGGCCGGCGCGTCGGTCTTGGCCAAAACCGCGGTAATGCTGCCGCGCTGAACCCGGACTTTGACGTTCTCGGCGATCTCGACCTGGATCTCGCTGTCGTTCAGGACCTTGCTGACCTTGCCGATCAGACCGCCCGCTGTGACCACCCGGTCGCCACGGCGCAGCGCCTCGACCATGGCCTTGTGTTCCTTCACCCGCTTCTGCTGCGGACGAATCAGCAGGAAGTAGAAGACGACGAAGATAAGGACCAGCGGCAGCAGGGAGGCCACCATGCCACCACCTTCACCGCCAAACATCTGAGCTAAAATCGGGGTAATCGACATGCGGATTCCTTCATATGCTATGTACCTGCGCCGGTCAGACGGGACTGCGGCGCCGCTGCGGCTCGCAAGACCTTCTGGGCTTACTGAATCCGGCGGACTATAACGGCCAAAATGCGAATTGCAATCACCGCCTTACCTAGCAATCAGCCCGATTGACGGCCGTCGCGGGCAGCCGCTAGGCTCCGCGCCCTCGCCTTCTGCAGGTACATGCCAACATGAGTGATTCCGCCACCGAAAACTTGCTGCCCCTCCTGCAGCGTATCGCCGACGCGCTTGAGCGCCTGGCGCCGCCGGTTCAAGCCGCCCTGGACCTGGATAGCGCCGACGCCTTCGTCTGGCGCCCCGAGGATGGCGCGCTGCAAGCGGTGCCGAAAGTCAACCGGGTCGCGCTGCCCCTGCTGCAGGGTATTCAGCGCCAGATCGACGCCCTGCTGGACAATACCCGGCGTTTCGCCGAGGGCCTGCCCGCGAACAATGCCTTGCTTTGGGGCGCGCGCGGCATGGGCAAGTCTTCCCTGGTCAAGGCCGTGCACGCCAGTGTCAATGAAGGCGAAAACACAAGCCTGGCCCTGGTCGAAATTCACCGCGAGGACATCCCCAGCCTGCCCCGCCTCCTGACCCTGCTGCGCGACACAGAGCGGCGCTGGATCCTGTTCTGCGACGATCTCAGCTTCGATCAGGAAGACGCCAGCTACAAATCCCTGAAAGCCGTGCTCGAAGGCGGAGTCGAGGGGCGCCCGCAGAATGTAATTTTCTACGCTACCTCCAACCGCCGCCACCTGATGCCCCGCGATATGATCGACAACGAACGGGCGACGGCGATCCATCGCGGCGAGGCGGTCGAGGAAAAGGTCAGCCTGTCCGATCGCTTCGGCCTTTGGCTCGGCTTCCACAACTGCGATCAGGACACCTATTTTGCGATGATCGAGGGCTACGCCAAGCAGTTCGGCCTCGATGTATCCAGCGAACAGCTGCACAGGGAAGCGCGGGAATGGTCGGTGACCCGGGGCTCGCGTTCCGGCCGCGTAGCCTGGCAGTACGTTCAGGATCTCGCCGGGCGTCTCGGCAAGCGGCTGGACTAGGCGCGCTAGTTAGCGGTGCTTTGCGGACCCAGCATCTCGCGCGGGTCGATGGCGCGGCTGCCTTTGCGAATCTCGAAGTGAAGTTGCGGCCTGTCGACATTGCCGCTGCGTCCCACACGGGCGATCTCCTGGCCCCGCGTCACGCTCTGTCCGCGCTCGACCAGGAAGGATTGGTTGTGCGCATAGGCCGTGACCCAGCCATCGGCGTGCTTGATCAGCAAGAGATTGCCGAAACCGCGCAGCTCGTTTCCGGCATAGGCGACGACACCGTTCTCCGAAGCCAGCACGGGCGTTCCGGCGGGCGCTTCGATGTTGATACCGTCGTTGTGCAGGCCATCTGAGGTCGGCCCATAGCTGGACAGCAGCGGCCCTTGCAGGGGCCAGCCGAACTTGCCGCCGCTGCGCGCGGCCGGCGTCGGAATGGCCGCGGGCACGGCTTGCGCTGGCGCGCTGGCCGCTGGGGCGGACGAAGCGTTCGGCGCCACGGCAGGAAGATTTGCCGGGGTTTCGTCGTCGAGCGGCGGCGCGGCGGCGCCAGAAGCGGTGGCGGGCGCGGAAGTCTGGCTATTCCCGGCGGTCTGGGTACCCGTCGCGCTCGGCAGGATCAGGCGTTGTCCCACGGCGATTGTGTAGGGCGGCGTAATATCGTTGATCCGCACAAGCTCCGAGAGGTCGACGCCGTAGCTGCGCGAAATGCTGTAAACCGTATTGCCCGCCTGGACGGTATGCACCCGCTGGGTGGGTACCCGCAGTACTTGACCGATCCGCAAGGTATAGGGCGGCTGCAGTCCGTTGGCGTCGATCAAGGCGCGCAGCGGAACCTCGAAGGCACGGGCGATGCCAAAAACGGTATCGCCACGCCGCACGCTATAGCCGCCGTCCGCGCTCAATCGTTGGGCCGAGGCTGTACCGCCGGCCGTCTCGGCACTCGAATTTGGCGCCGCCGAGGGAACCTCGACGGCGGAGGCCCCACGGAAGGGATTGCGCGCTGGCAACGCGGGCGCGTCCGGCGGCGTTTCCCGCGGAATATAGCCGCTGTTGCTGCCGCAGGCGGCCAGGATAAGCACCAGCGGCGCGAGCACCGCCAAGCGCATCACGCCGACTCCCGGCCGTCGTGGGGCATGCTTGGCACCAGGGGCACAAAACGTACGCCGCCCATGTCCTCCTTCACCATCTTGCCGTCCTTCTTGATCACGCGAACCAGCTCCTGGGTGGCGCTGCTGGCGCCGAGCGGCAAAACCATGATACCGCCTTCGGCAAGCTGCTCGAAGAGCTTCTCTGGCAATTCGGTGGCGGCGCAGGTGACGATGATCCGGTCGAAGGGCGCGGTCTCGGGCCAGCCCAGCGCGCCGTCTCCTAGACGGGCCGTCACATTGTGCAGACGCAGCTCGGCGAAGCGCTGCTCGGCGGTTTCCAGCAGCTCCCGATAGCGTTCGATGGTGTAGACGCGGCGGCAGATACGCGACAGCACGGCGGCCTGATAGCCGGAGCCCGTGCCGATCTCCAGCACCCGGTGCTTGGCCTCGAGCCGCAGAGCCTCGGTCATCATCGCCACGACCTGGGGCTGGCTGAGGGTTTGCCCCTGCCCTATCGGCAGGGCGATGTTCTCGTAAGCCTGATCGCGGAAGGAGGGCGGCGTGAAGAGATCCCGCGGGATCTTCTCGATTGCCGCCAGGGTCTTGGTGTCGCCGACCCCAGCGCGCCGAAGCTGCATCAGAAGCCGGATCTTTCGGGCCTCGGTGCTCATTCGAAGACCTTGGCCATGCGGCGCAGCATCCCTTGATGCGTCAAATCGAGATGCAGGGGCGTGACCGCGATGGCGCCGTCGGCGATGGCCGCGAGATCGGTTTTCTTTTCCTCGGTCGCGTCGTCGGGAAAGTCGCCGATCCAGACGTAGGGCCGCCCCCCGGGGTCTCGCCCCTCGATCAAACCGACGGCCTTGTCCCGGCGGCCTTGGCGAACGACACGGACCTCCGTGATCTCGGCCGGATCCTCCCGCGCCGGAAAATTGACGTTCATCAGCAGGTCGTGGGGCCAATCCATCTTCAACAGTTGGCGGATCACCCTGGCGGCATGGGCTTCGCCGGGCTTGAACCGCGCAGGCTGGCCCTCGCGGCGCACCTGGCTCAGCGCGATCGAGTGAATCCCGAGCGTGGCGCCCTCCATGGCGGCGGCCACGGTACCGCTGTAGGTCACGTCCTCGCCCAGATTACCCCCATGATTGAAGCCGGAGAGCACCAGATCCGGCCGTCGGTCGGCCATGACCTTGTTGACGGCAACCAGAACACAGTCCGTCGGCGTCCCGTCGACCGAATAGCGGCGACGTCCAAAACTGCGCAAGCGCAGGGGCCTGCGGGTCGTCAGGGAGTGGCTGGTCGCGGACTGTTCGACTTCCGGTGCCACGGTCCACACGTCATCGCTCAAGGACTTGGCGACCCGCTCCAGGGCCTTCAGACCCGGAGCGTGGATGCCGTCGTCGTTGGTGACGAGGATCCGGAGGTTCTTGATGGGGCGGCTGGCGCTAGGCATCGCCGCCGATAACCTCGCGGCCGCCCAGATAGCCGCGCAGAACCTCCGGCACCTCGATGCTGCCGTCGGCGCGCTGATAGTTCTCCATCACCGCGATCAAGGCACGCCCCACGGCGATGCCCGAGCCATTGAGACTGTGCACGAAGCGGGTCCCCTTCCCCTCCTTGGGGCGGAACCGCGCCTTCATGCGCCGCGCCTGGAAGTCGCCGCAGTTGGAGCAGCTCGAGATTTCGCGAAAGGCCTGCTGCCCGGGCAGCCACACCTCGAGATCGTGGGTCTTGCGGGCGCCGAAGCCGGTGTCTCCGCTGGCCAGCACCATCACGCGGTAGGCAAGCCCCAGGCGTTTCAGCACCTCCTCGGCGCAGGCGGTCATCCGCTCGTGCTCCTCCCAGGATTTGTCCGGATGGGTGATCGAGACCATCTCGACCTTCTCGAACTGATGCTGGCGCAGCATCCCACGGGTGTCCTTGCCCGCCGCGCCGGCCTCGGAGCGGAAACAGGGCGTGTGCGCCGTCACGCGCAGCGGCAGCGCCTCCTCTTCGAGGATCTCGTCGGCCACCAGATTGGTCAGTGGAACCTCGGCCGTGGGGATCAGCCAGCGCCCGTCGGTGGTCTTGAACTGATCCTCGGCGAACTTCGGCAGCTGACTCGTGCCATAGAGCGCTTCGTCGCGCACCAGCAGCGGCGGAATGACCTCGGTGTAGCCGTGCTCGCGCGTGTGCAGATCCAGCATGAACTGCGCCAGGGCACGGTGCAGCCCCGCCAGCGGCCCCTGCAACAGGACGAAGCGCGAGCCGGCGAGCTTGGCCGCGCGCTCGAAATCCATCTGGCCGAGCGCCTCGCCAAGCTCGAAGTGCTGCTTGGGCGTGAAATCGAAGGCGCGGGGCTCGCCGATTCGGCGCAGCTCCACATTGGCGCTTTCATCGGGACCGTCGGGAACATCCTCGGAGAGCACATTGGGAAGCCCGGAAAGCAGCTCGTCCAACTGGATGGCGATCTCGCCTTCCCGTCCTTCAAGTTCCGCGAGCCGCAGCTTGATCGCGCCGACCTCGGCGATCTGCGTCGCCGCGTCCTCGCCCTTGGCCTTGGCCTGGCCGACCGCCTTCGACACATCGTTGCGGCGGGACTGCAGCTGCTGCATCTGCGTCTGCATCTCGCGGCGCTCGCTATCGAGCGAGAGGATTTCCGCCGCGCGCGGCTCCATGCCACGTCGTTTCAGGCCGGCATCGAAGGCGTCCGGCGCTTCACGGATCCATTTCAGGTCATGCATCGAAAGGACTCTATCGGCTAAGCGGTGATCGAGTCCGGCTTATAAAACCCATGCTGGCGGCTGTCCACTTCCGCCCGCCAGGAACAGCCGGCGCTAGTCCGAAACTTCCGCTTCGGCTTCCGCCTCGGCCTGGGCCTTCTTACGCTCGACCATGCGCGCCATGATGATCGATATCTCGTAGAGGATCACGATCGGCACCGCGAGGCTGATCTGGCTCAGCGGGTCTGGCGGGGTAAACACGGCGGCGACGATAAACACGCCGACGATCGCGTACTTGCGCTTGCTGCGCATGCCCTCGGAACTGGCGATGCCGACCCTGGCCAGCAGCGTCATCACCACCGGCAGCTGAAAGCATAGTCCGAAGGCGAAGACCAGCTTCATGGTCAGGGAGAGATACTCATTGACCTTGGCTTCGAGCTGGATCGGCAAGGTGCCATCGCCGCCCTGGGTCTCGAAGGAGATGAAGAAGTCCCAGGCAAAGGGCAGGATCACGAAGTACACCAGCGAGGCGCCGATCAGGAACAGCACCGGCGAGGCGACCAGGAAAGGCGCCAGCGCCTTCTTCTCGTTCTTGTACAGCCCCGGTGCGACGAACATCCAGAACTGGGTCAGGAACACGGGGCAGGTAATGAAGGCCGCGAAGAAGAAGGAAACCTTGATGTAGGTGAAGAACGGCTCGATCAGATCGGTAAAGATCATCCGCCGCTCGAACCCGGGCGTTGATCGCGCCAGCAAAATATCGGCCAGCGGCTGGGCCATGAAATCGTAGAGAGTTTCCTTGATCGCAAAACAGCCGATGAAGACCACGAACAGCGCGATCACCGAATAGAGCAGGCGCTGACGCAGCTCCACCAGGTGCGCCAGCAGCGGCATCTTCTGGGAGTTGACGGCCTCGTCACTCATGTCGTGCGCTTTCCAGCCCCATTATCCGTTGCTTTCCTTGGGCGCTGGCTTGGCCGGCGCGGCCGCCGTCTCGGTTTTGACATCACCGCCGCTTGGCGTCTTGGGAGCGGGAGCCGCAGCCTCTTCGGCCGGCGGTTTCACCGAATTTCCGGGAGCCTGCTGATAGGGATGCTTGATCACGGTCGCGCGCTTTTCCGTCTCGCCGTCATCCTTGGCCGCCGCGGCGCTCTTGGGGGGCGTCTTGGCCGTCTCCTGGGTCGCCCCCTTGGCCGTCCCTGTGGTTTGCCCTGGGGCCGTCCCCGCCGTAGCGGATTGGGACTGCGAGGCATCCTCGCGCAGGCCGCTCTTGGCGCTGTCCTCGATCGACTTGCCTTCTTTCTCAAGCTCACCCGTGGGGTCAACCGAGTCCTGTACGGCTTTCTTAATATTGAAATTCCTTCCGGTCTCGACGGCTTTCTTCGCGTCGTCGAGCTCGGCTTCCCGGATCATGTCGTCGAGGCCGGACTGGAATTCCCGGGTCAAGCCGCGCGCCTTGCGCATCCATTGGCCAGCCGTCCGCAGAACCTTTGGCAGGTCCTTCGGCCCAATTACGATGAGCGCCAACAAGGCGATCACCGCCATTTCGGTCCAGCCGATATCAAACATGGCGGCGCGTTACCACAAGCAAATCATGAGAATTCCGGGCGCGGCTCCTGAAGGCCTTCATACGCCCGCTCCCGCGTACAGCCTCAGCCGTTCGCGGCCTTCTTCTTGTCTTCCTCGGGTTCGACACTGCTGTCCGCGCTGGCCGAGGCGGTGTTGTCCTCCTCGAGCGCTTTCGGGTCATCCTCGGTCGCGCCGGCCTTCTTCTTGTCCTCGTCCTTCAAGCCTTTCTTAAAGGCGTTGATGCCGCTGCCCATGTCCTTCATGAGCTTGGGAATCTTGCCGCCACCGCCGAAAAGCAGAAGAACCACCGCCAAGACGATGACCCAATGCCAGATACTAAAACTGCCCATACGGGGTTACTCCCTGAAGTTCCGCCGAACTTTCCGTTCGAAAGCGGACTATCGCAAAAAGCCTACGAGGCCACAAGTAGCCATGACCGCCGCGCGCGTGAAGGGCGTTCTTGCCCGATTACTCGGCTGCCTGCAAAGGAAAAACAAAGGTTTGCTTAGGATCCAGGCTGACCGAGAGACGTTCGCGCACCGCCGGCAGGAAATGCCCCGGCGCGCGGGCGTGAAGATGAACCTCGCCCGCGGTTCCGCCGTTTTCCGCCGCCGGGGCCTTGGCCGTCAGATGAATCAGGCTGCTGCGGCCGAGCAGCCGGGCCTCCATCACCTCGACCCGTGGCAGCGGGCCGCCCTCTTCGCCCCCGCTGTGCAGCTGCAAACCCTCGGGGCGGATCAGCACTTCGACGCGCGCGCCATCCCCATGGCCCTCGGCGGCGATCTCCCCCAGTGGAGTCAGTACCCGGCCATTCATCACCGTCGCCGCGAAGCGATTGATATCTCCGAAGAAAGCGGCGGCGAAGGCGCTCTGGGGCTGGAAGTAAAGTTCCGTCGGCGTGCCTATCTGCGCCAGGCGGCCATTGCGCATCAGGGCGATCCGGTCGGCCATGAACATTGCTTCCTCGGGATCGTGTGTGACCATCAGACTGGCCGCCCCGTGGCTTTTGAGAATGTGCAAGGCCTCGTCGCGGACTTCGTTGCGCAGGGCCGTATCCAAGCCGGAAAAGGGCTCATCGAGCAGCATCAGTCTCGGCTGGGGGCACAGCGCGCGGGCCAGCGCGACGCGCTGCTGCTGGCCGCCAGACAGCATATGGGGATAGGCCGAGGCATAGTCGGCCATGCCGACCTGGCGCAGGGCTTCGCGGGCCCGGGTCTCGCGGTCCGCCGGGGCGGCCCGCTTCAGCCCGAACAGCACGTTCTCGAGCACCGATAGATGGGGAAAAAGCGCGTAATCCTGGAACACCAGGCCGACCGAGCGGCGCTCCGGCGGCAGGAAGACCTTGCCGTCCGCGGCCACCTCGCCACCCAGCAAAATACGCCCCTGCTGCAAGCGCTCTAGCCCGGCGGCCAGGCGCAGCGCCGTGGTCTTGCCGCAACCGGAAGGCCCGAGCAGACAAACCAGCTCGCCGGCCTCCACTTCGAGAAACAGATCGTCCACGGCCAGAATCCGGCCGTAGGCATGGCTGACGTGCTCAAGCGAGAGCGCTTTCATGGGCGCGGACGAGCTCCTAGCGCGAGGATGCCGACGAGGACTCCCCGGCCTCCTCGCCGGTTTCGCCCTCCTCCGCTTCTTCAGGCGCGCCAGCTTCTTCCGGCGCATCCTCTGGTGCGTCCTCGGGAACCAGGTCTTCGCCGAATTCCTGGCTGAGGGACTCTTCCTCCTCGCCAGTTTCGTCCTCGGTATCCTCGGCGTCGCCCTCGCCGCTCTTGGGTAGCAGGCCTCTGGCGCCGAGCGCCGTGATCGCCGGCCGCTTTTCGATCAGGCCAGCCGCCTTCAATTCCTCGACGCCCGGCAGGGCATCCAGGGAATCGAGCTGGAAATGATCGAGGAAGAATTCGCTGGTTCCCCAGGTGACCGGCCGTCCCGGCGTGCGGCGCCGGCCGCGCGGCCGGATGAACCCGGCTTCGAGGAGGGTATCCAGCGTCCCCTTGGACAGCGCCACGCCTCGGATTTCCTCGATTTCACCGCGGGTTACCGGCTGATGATAGGCCACGATCGCCAAGGTCTCCAGGGCGGCGCGGCTCAGCTTGCGCTGCACCTCGGTTTCGATCCGCATCAGGGGCGCCAAATCGGCGGCGCTGCGGAAAGCCCAGCGCTGCCCCAGCTGAACCAGATTCACGCCGCGATTGGCATAGAGCCCCGCGAGTTCCTCGATCAGGCTTGAAAGATTGGCGTCCTCGGCGAAAAACCGGCGCAGATCGCTCTCGCCCAGCGGTTCCTTGGAGGCGAACAGCAGTGCCTCTAGCAGCCGCAGCCGATTGAAGTGGTCGTCGGTCATTCGGCGTCTTTCTGGTCGCTGTTACGCAGATAAATCGGTCCGAAAGCGGAATCCTGGCGAAGCTGCAGCTTGCCTGCCTTGACCATCTCAAGGCTTGCGGTAAAGGTCGTCGCGACCGCGGAGCGCAGCATCAAGCTGTCGCGCAGGTCGGCGGGCAGGAAAGACGCCAGGGTACGCCAGCCGGGCGCGTTGCCCAGCAGCGCCTGCAGCCGTTCAACGGCATCCTCGATCGAGTAAAGATTGAGAGATAACACCTTGAGATTCTGTGCATTCTGCGCCGAACCGCGAACCCGGCCATAGGCGCTCAGCAGATCGTAGAGGCTGACATCGTAGGTTGCCGTCGTGGTTTTCTGAATACGCTCCGGCGCGCCCCGCGCGAAGATATCCTGCCCCAGCTGCGGCAGCTTCATCAGGTTCTTCCCGGCATTCTGCATGGCCTCGAGACGCTGCAGCTGGAAGGCGAGCGCGGCCGCCATTTCAGCGCCGGACGGCTCGTCCTCTCCCTCCGGCTCGGGCAGCAGCAGCCGCGACTTGAGATAGGCCAGCCAGGCCGCCATGACCAGATAGTCCGCGGCCAGTTCCAGACGCAGGCGACGCGCTTCCCGCACGAATTCCAGATACTGCTCGGCGAGCTGCAGAATGGAGATCTGCGTCAGATCGACCTTCTGGTCGCGGGCAAGCTGAAGCAGCACGTCGATCGGCCCCTCGAAGCCCTCGAGATCGAGCACGAGGGCGCCGCCGGCTTCCGCGACCGGTGCCGCGGTATCTTCTTCGAAGTCAGCTCCGCTGGTCATGACTCGATACTATCCTAAGGTCCGCAAGAGCGCCGGGGCCTTTCAAGGCCCTGGGCGCAAGCTGTAAAACAGCCCAGGCGTCCTGTCCATTCTCCATCGCCCGAAGCGACCCGGCGCTAGCCGGCGATCAGCCGGTCCAGGCGCGTCCGCAGCGCGGGCGCGTCGCAGGGCGCGGGCTGACGCGGCCAGGCCAAAGCCGCTTGCGCGCGCCGGGCGGCCTGGCCGTCGAGCGGACCCGCTGCCGAGGCGACGGCCTGCATTTCCGCCATCTCGCCGTTGCAGTGCAGGACGATATCGCAGCCGGCGGCGCGCGCCGCGGCGGCGCGGTCCTCGAAGGTTCCGCCGAGCGCCCGCATCGAAAGATCGTCCGAAATCAGCAGTCCGTCGAAGCCGATGGCGCCACGGACGATCTCGGAAATCACCTTTGCAGAAATCGTCGCGGGCGCATCCGGATCTACCGCTTCGTAAACCACGTGGGCGGTCATGGACATTGGAGCATCATTGAATAATTCGAATGCTTTGAAGTCCGTTTCTAACAAATCGCTCAAGCTTGCGTCGGTGACGGGCAAGGCCTCGTGGCTATCGACCGTGGCGCGCCCATGCCCGGGGATATGCTTGGTGATCGGCAGCACGTCTCCCTCGAGGAGCCCCTCGCAGAAACGCCGCGCCAAAGGCACGACCTCCGCGGGGCTGCGCCCATAGGCCCGATCGCCAATCACCTGATGCGTTTGTGGCCAGGACAGGTCCAGGACCGGCGCGCAGGCGACGGTGATGCCAAGGTCGGAGAGATCGGCGGCGATTAGCCGCCCTACGGTCCAAGCCGCCTCGCCCGCCGCCTCAGGCGCCAGAGCCCCCAGCGCCGCCGCCGGGGGCAGGTTCTGCCAGTGAGGCGGGCGCAGGCGCTGCACCCGGCCGCCCTCCTGGTCGATCATCACCGGCGCGGCCGGATCCTCAACGGAGTCGCGCAGCTCCGCAATCAGCGCACGGACCTGTTCCGGGTCCACGACGTTGCGCGCGAAGAGAATGAAGCCCCAAGGCTTAGCTGCACGGAAGAAGTCCCGTTCCCGCGCTGTCAGACGCGGGCCCGAGCAGCCCAGAACCGCCGCAAGTCGCGCGTTCACCAGTCTAACGCTGCGTGACCAGGCAATCCTGGCCCGCCGCCTTGAGCTGGGCGCAAAGATCCTGCGCTGTGCTGCGGCTTGGGAAAGGACCGGTCTGGATGCGGTGATAGGTGCCGCGCCCTTCCAACTCGACCTGCTGAATGAACAGCGGCATGTCGCCAAGCAGCAACTCATGCTCCTGCTGCATGCGCGCCCACTCGGCGCGCGCCGCCTCAACGCTGCGCACCGAGGCAAGCTGCATGACAAAGGAGCCTGGCGGCGCCTCGGTCAATTGCTGCGGCGGCGCGGGAGCCGCGGCGGGCGCGGATTCCGGAGCCGGAGCCGCCGGAGCCGCCGGGGCTGGCGCTGGGGCTTCGACTTGCGGTGCCTGCGGCGCTGGAGGAGCCTGCGGCGCGGCCGCTGGCTGGCCGCTGTCCGCAACTCCGCCCTGGCTGGTGTCCGGGCTCGGCGCGGGCGTAGGCGCGGGCGGCGGATTCGTGCTCATGACCGGCGGATTGGGCTCTTCCGGAGGCGGCAACAGCCGTTCGGGACCCTGACTATTGCCATTCTGCTGGTTGAGAACCTGTTTGTCCTGATTGGGAATTTCCATTCCCCCGGGCTCCACCGGCGCGACCTTCGGCGGCTCTTGCACCGCCGTCACCACGGGCAGGTTTTCATTCTGCAAACCGCCCACGCCCCAGGTATAGGCGTACCAAAGCAGCGCGGCGAATCCGGCCAGGGCCAGCAGCGCGATGACCACCGGCAAGGTGCGGCTGCGCGGACGCGGCAGATCCTCCGGCGGCGGTGCCTGGTAATCGTCGTAGTCGTAAGGCGGCGGCGCGTAGAAGCCTCCCTCAGCCTCCGCTTCGCGGCGCGGCGGCCTGCGGCTTTCGTCCAACGGCGCCGGATTTTCGAACCGGGGGTCCACGTAGCGCGCCCCTTCGGGTGGCGGTGGCGGACGGCCACCGGAACTGGCCGCGGCGGTAAAGGGGTGTTCTTCGGGGTAATGCGCGTCCTGATCGTCATCATCCCTGGGCGGCGCGCCGAAGCGCTGCCCCGCCGGGCGCTTGGGCGGCCGCAGACCGGGATCGATGTCCGGCTCGCTCGCGGCGCCGCGTCCCGCGTCCTCGGGCGGGCGGCTGGGAGGCCTACGGCGCCCGTCGTCGCCCGAATCGAAATCCGAGGGCATCAGCGCATCTCCTCGAGGGGTGTCACACCTAACACGTTCAAGCCCGAAGCAACGACACTGGCGAAGGCCTGAATGAGGGCCAGGCGCGCCGCCGTCAGCTTCGGATCGTCCTTCAGCAGAAAGCGCAGACTCGCGTCTTCCTTTCCCTTCGTCCAAAGGCCATGGAAGCTGGCCGCCAGATCCTGGAGGTAGAAAGCGACCCTGTGCGGCTCATAAGCTTGAGCGGCGGCCTCAACGGTACGTGGCCATTCTGCCATCTGCTTGATCAGATCAAGCTCAACCGAGTCGGTCAATAGCTCCAGGGGCGCTTCAACCTGGGCGGCAGAACCTTGTGCTGCCTGCGGGAACTCTTCCTCGGCCAGGCGCAGGACGGAATGACAGCGCGCATGGGCGTACTGGACATAGAAAACGGGGTTGTCCTTCGACTGCTCCATGACCTTCTCCAGGTCGAAATCCAAGGGGGCGTCGGATTTCCGCGTCAGCATGATAAAGCGTAACACGTCCTTGCCGACTTCCTCTATGACCTCGCGCAGTGTCACAAAACTGCCCGAACGCTTCGACATCTTCACCGGATCGCCGCCCCGCGACAGCTTCACCAGCTGGCAGAGCAGAACGTGCAGATCCCCTTTGCCGTCCGTCAGCGCCTTCACCGCGGCCTTCATCCGCTTGACGTAGCCGCCGTGATCGGCGCCCAGCACATCGATCAGGATCGGGTGGCCGCGCCGGTATTTATCCAGGTGGTAGGCCATATCGGCCGCGAAGTAGGTCCAGCTACCGTCCGACTTCTTGATCGGACGATCGGTGTCGTCGCCGAACTCGGTTGCCTTGAACAGCGTTTGCGGCCGCGGCTCCCAATCCTCGGGAAGCTTGCCCTTGGGCGGCTCCAGAACGCCTTCGTAGAGCAGATCGCGGGAGGACAGCGTCTCGACCACGGCCTCGACGGCCCCCGCCTCGACCAGAGCCTTCTCCGACGCGAAAACCTCCTGATCGACCCCCGCCGCCTTGAGATCCTCGCGCACCAGGGCCATCAGCTCGGCAATAGCGAAGCTGCGCACCTCGGGCAGCCACTCCGCCTCTGCAGCCTCTCGCCATTTGTCGCCGTCGCGCTTGGCCAGGGCCGCGCCTACGTCCTTCAGATAGGCCCCGGGATAAAGTCCCTCGGGAATCTCGTCGATGGTTTCGCCCAGCGCCTCGCGGTAGCGCAGGTAGGCCGAGCGCGCCAGGGTATCCACCTGGCCGCCGGCGTCGTTGGTGTAGTACTCCCGGGTCACCTTGTAGCCAGCCTTCTGCAGCAGGTTGGCCAGCACGTCCCCGACGATGGCGCCACGCGCGTGGCCGACCGTCAGCGGCCCGGTCGGATTGGCCGAGACATACTCGACATTGACCCCGACGCCGGCCCCCAGATCGGACGAGCCATAGTCCGCGCCGGCCCGCAGAATCGTGGCCAGCGCGCCGTGCCAAACCCGATCGGCCAGGCGCCAGTTGACGAAGCCCGGGCCAGCCACCTCGACCTCGGCGATGTCGTCGTGCCGGGCAAGGCGCGCGGCCAGGGCTTCCGCAATATCGCGGGGCTTCTTGCCCGCCGGCTTGGCGAGAACCATGGCGGCGTTGGTCGACATATCGCCGTGGGCGCGCTCGCGCGGCGGTTCGACCGTGACCCGTTCGAGATCGAGCCCGGCGGGCAGTTCGCCAGCGCTGGACATCTCCCCAATTACATTGGAAAGAATGTCTTGGAAGTCTTTGAAAAGGTTCATTGTACTTTGGATTGCACGTCGAAGATTTTGCGGTGTTCATCCAGCGCGTATCGGTCCGTCATGCCGGCGATGTAGTCGGCGACATGGCGTGCCCGCTGGGTATCGTTGCCGGTCTTTGCCTTGGCCTGCCAAAGCTCCGGCAGGCACTCGGGCTCTTCCATGTAGAGGGTGAAGAGCTCCTTGACCACGCGGCGCGCCTTGGAGGTCATGCGATTGACCTTGTAGTGCCGGTACATCCGGTTGAACAGGAAGTCCCGAAGGGCGCGCTCGTTGTTACGCATCTGCACGGAAAAAGCAATCAGCGGCTCCCCCGCCCGGCGCACGGCTTCGGCGCTGTCCGGCCTGTGCTTTTCCAGGCGTTTCCGGCTTTCGCGCAAGACGTCATGCACCATGGCATTGATCAGCCTGCGCACCGCCTCGTGTTTCAGGCGGTCGGCGGT
This sequence comes from uncultured Alphaproteobacteria bacterium, assembly GCA_942491105.1. Lineage (GTDB taxonomy): Bacteria > Pseudomonadota > Alphaproteobacteria > Kiloniellales > DSM-21159 > JBBEAM01. Next base: position 546,868 of record CALNZX010000001.1, read on the forward strand.
GTTGTCGTCGGCGCGGGATTCCGCCTCGGCGAAAACCTCGTTCACCAGCGGGACGTCCTTCAGATCGTCCATGGTGAACAACCCGGCGCGCAGACCGTCGTCGATATCGTGGTTGTTGTAGGCGATATCGTCGGACAAGGCCGCCACCTGGGCTTCGGCGCTGGCATAGGTTTCCAGTTCGAGATCCCAGTGCCCGTTGAACGCGGCCACGCTTGGGCGCGCGCCGCTGACCGGCCCGTTGTGCTTGACGATCCCCTCCAGGGTTTCCCAGGTCAGGTTGAGACCGTCGAAGCCGTAGTAGCGTTCCTCGAGCAGGGTCAGGTGGCGGAAGGTCTGCTCGTTGTGATCGAAGCCGCCATAGGGCGCCATCACCTCGTCCAGGGCATCCTCGCCGGCATGGCCGAAGGGCGTATGGCCCAAATCATGGGCCAGGGCCAGGGTTTCCGCGAGGTCCTCGTTCAGCCCGAGCTGACGGCAGATCGAGCGGGCGATCTGCGCCACCTCGATGGAATGGGTCAGCCGGGTGCGGTAGTGGTCGCCTTCGTGGAACACGAACACCTGGGTCTTGTACTGCAGCCGCCGGAAAGCGCGGGAATGGATAATCCGGTCGCGGTCGCGCTGAAAGTCCGAGCGAGTCGGACTGGTGGGCTCCTTGACCAGACGGCCCCGGCTGGCATCCGGGCGGCAGGCGAAATCGGCGAGAAGATTGGAATCGCTCATGGCGGCGACACTACGCGGGAATCCGCCGGGAACCAAGGGCTTCCAGGCGGTTTGCGCGCGTCCTCGCCATGAAGACGCCCTTTGACAGAAGCCCGCGACTACCTACATAACTCTTCAGGATGACAAAGATGCAAACCACGGCTGAAACCACGCCTCCAGCGCCCACCGGCGCCGTTCCCTTCGTCGTGACGGAAAACGCCGCCAAGCGCATCGCGTTTCTCGCACGCGAGGAAGGCGATAGCGGCTTGATGCTGCGGGTCACGGTCTCCGGCGGCGGCTGCTCCGGATTTCAGTATGGCTTCGAATTCGACAACAGCGTCAACGAAGACGACCGGGTCGCCGAACGCGACGGCGCCAAGGTTGTGATCGACGAAGTTTCCCTGGAGCTGCTCAACGGCGCCGAGATCGACTTCGTCGAGGATCTGATGGGCGCCTATTTCCGGATCAACAATCCCAACGCCACCTCCTCCTGCGGTTGCGGCACCAGCTTCTCGATCTGACCGCCCATTCCCCTCGGTTTTTCGTCTGAATTGCCAGCGCTGCCGTGCTATGCCTGGGCTCTAGGCAGCAAGATGGGATAGCCGATGGTCAAGGTCGCCTCCTGGAACGTCAATTCGATCAAGGCGCGTCTGCGGAACGTGCTGGACTGGGTCGCCTCGGCCAAGCCCGACGTCCTGCTGCTGCAGGAGATCAAGTGTCAGACCGAGAACTTCCCGCGCCTCGAGTTCGAGGCCGAAGGCTATAGTTGCGCCGTGGTCGGCCAGAAGTCCTACAACGGCGTCGCCGTGCTCTCGCGCGGCGAGATAGACGTCATCGAGGAAGTCCTACCCGGCGGCGGCGAGGAGGAGCAGGCCCGCTACCTCGAGGTCGAGACCTGCGGCATCCACGCCGCGTCGATCTACCTGCCCAACGGCAACCCGGTCGCCAGCGACAAGTTCCCCTACAAGCTCGGCTGGATGGAGCGGCTGCATGCCCATGCCGAAGCGCTGCGCCGCAATGAACGGCCGGTTGTGCTTGGCGGCGACTACAACGTGATTCTCGAGCCGCGCGATTGCTACGACCCGAAAGCCTGGGAAGGCGACGCCCTGTTCCGCCCGGAAAGCCGCAGCGCCCTGCGCGGCATTCTTAATCTTGGCTACAGCGACGCCCTGCGTGCGCTGCATCCCGGAAAGGAACGGGCCTTTACCTTCTGGGATTACCAAGGCGGCGCCTGGGACCAGGATAACGGCATCCGCATCGATCATCTGCTGCTCTCGCCACAGGCCGCCGACCGCCTAGAGGCCTGCGAGATCGACAAGGGCCCGCGCGGCCAGGAAAAAGCTTCGGATCATACGCCGATCTGGTGCGAGCTTTCCGACTAGCGGCCGCGGGAACGCAACAGAGATGTTCCTTCCCCTTTACGACAGCTATCCGCGCATCCTGATCCGTCACCCCTGGGTGACCTACGCCATCATCGCCGCCAGCTGCTTCCTGTTCCTGGTCGAGATCAGCGAGGGCCAGCGCGCCTATTTCGAGACAATCTACGGCTACGGCATGATTCCCGCCGTGCTCTTCGGGGAAAAGGAACTGCCCCCGGAGCTCTATCAAATCCCCGCCGCCCTTACGGTCCTGAGCTCAATGTTCCTGCATGGCGACACCATGCACCTGGCAGGCAACATGCTGTATCTCTGGGTGTTCGGCGACAACATCGAAGACTCCATGGGCCACAAGCGTTTCACGGCCTTCTATCTGATTGGCGGGGTTGCCGCGGCCTTGGTGCACGCGCTCTCGGAGCCCGGCTCCCAGGTGCCGACGATCGGCGCCAGCGGGGCCATTTCCGCGGTGCTCGGCGGTTACCTGGTGCTGCATCCACGGGCCAAGGTGCTGACCCCAGTGCTGTGGATTCCGCTGATGCTGCCGGCTTGGGTTCTGCTCGGTTTGTGGTTCGGATTCCAATTCTGGATGGCGGGCAGCGACCCCGGGGCCGGAGGCGGCGTCGCCTGGTGGGCGCATATCGGCGGCTTCGTCGTCGGAGCCGTCCTCGTCGTGTTCTTCCGTCACAAGACGATCCGGCTATGGGGCGGTCTGGCCCCGCCAACGGGCCTCAGGATGACCGAGCGCAAGCACTGGGGGCGCAAACCGAGGGCGCGGCAGAACGCGGACGACCCGCCGAAGGGCCCCTGGACAGGCTAGGCCTGCGCGCCGCCGCTCCGCGGCCCTTGGCTTACCGGCCCGCCCGGCATCAACCGCACCCCGGGACGCAGGTTCCTGTACGCCAGATCGCGATGATCGACCGGATTGGGGCCCGGCGCTGCTGCGACGATCACCTCGGCGGCGATCGGCTGGAAATCTGCGCGGAAATGCACCGAGGACTTCACCGCCACGATCCCCCGCTCCCTCGGCTCGACCCCTAAATGCCGAAACATCTCCTGGTCGGCGGCTTGCTGTTTGCTCGAGGTCAGCAGCACCTCGACGCCGCCAAGGCGCAGCCGTGCCATGGGGCCAAGCTGCATCCGCGCGCCCTTGTAGAAGGGGCCGGTGCCGGTGAAGCTGCCGTCGCCCAGGGCGACGATCTCGAATTTGGCCTGAAAGGGCGCGTGGTCTGGCAGACCGGAAATCGACCCCAGGGAAAAGTCGATGCTGCCGCCCTGCCCCGCCGCATGGGCCGCCGCCGCTGAAGCCGGGTCGTAGAGCAGGCCGAGCACCGCGTCGGGCGCATTCTGCGCCACCAGCTCGACCAGCAAGCCCACGGTGTCCCCATTGCCGCCGGCGCCGGGATTGTCCTGGGTGTCGGCAATGACAATGGGCGTCCTGCCCTTGGCCGCCTGCGCGATGGCGTAGGCGACGGCGTCGCCGGCCCCATAGATCCCACCGGCGAACTCGGCTTCGCGGGCCAGGATGGCGGCACAGTAATCATCGGCCAGGGAATCGGCTTCCGCCTGGTGGCCCGCATAGACCTGTACCGACGGGCCGCAGTGGAAGATATCCGCCGGCCCGAAACCAGCATTGAAGGAGGCGCTGACCGCCCCGCTCCGCTCCAGCTCGCCAAGCTGCCGATAGAGACTCCCGGCGGGATCGACCATGGTGCAGCCGCCGGTCAGCGGGATCAGGAAGGGCAGTTGCCGGTAGGCACGCCCCGCCACCTGCCCCTGGCTCAACAACCGTTGCAGATAGTGCGCGCAGCGCGCGCCCGTCGCCGCCATGTCGACATGAGGATAGGTGCGGTAGGAGATCAGGACATCGCTCAGTTTGAACATCTCCGGGGTGACGTTGGCGTGGAGATCCAGGCTGACGACGATGGGCAGGTCGCCGACCAGCGCGCGCACCCGGCGCAGGATCTCCCCCTCGCCGTCCTGCAGATGCTCGGTCACCATGGCGCCGTGCAGATCGAGATAGACGCCATCCAAGCCCCGCGCGGACTCAAGATCCTCGAGTATCTGCGCGACGATGCGCTCGAAGGCATCCTCGGTCACCTGCGCAGAGGGTGTCGCCTGAGCCCAGGAGAGCGGCACCAGATCGAAACCAAGCTCCTTGGCTTTCGCGCAGAAGCCGGCGATCGGAATGTTGATGCCCGCGATGGCCGGCAACAGCTTCTCGCCCCGCGTCAGCCCAGGCCAGGCGCCCGCCGTGGTGAAATCCTCGTAGGTCGCCTTGGAGGGCGCGAAGGTATTGGTCTCGTGCTGAAAGCCGCCGACGGCGATGCGCATGACTGTTCCCTGTTAGCTGGCGCGCAGGCGCGCGATGGAGTTGAAGGCCACGGCGGTGATCACAACGCCGCCGCCGATCAGCGTCAAGCTCGAGGGCACTTCCCCAACGCCAATCCAAACCCAGAGGGGGGCCAGGATGACCTGAATGCGGGCAAAGAAGGCGATCTCCCCCGCCGGAACGTGCTGGGCGCCGAAGGTGATCAGAACGTACTGAAAGCCGAGCTGCACCACGCCGAACACCGTCGCCACGCTCAGATCCCAACCGGAAATCTCGAAGCTCGGTGCCATCGCCGCGGATACGAACAGGATGATCACCCCCGCCATGGCGATCGCCGGCAGGGAATCGTGGGTCTTGGCCGCACGCATGCCAACCAGGGTCAGCGAGAAGGACAGCATCATGACCAGGGACAGTGCGATTCCGAGCAGGGACCCGCCGTCGAGCCCCTCCCAGACCATCAGGCTGACGCCGAGCACCGCGACCCCCATGGCTACCCAGGTGGTCAGTGGAAGTTTCTCCCTGAGGAAAAACCAGGCCAGCAGCGAAGCGAACAGCGGCGTGGTGCTGCCGATGAAAACCACCTGCGCGACCGTGGTTTCTATCAGCGCGAAAACGAAGGTGACGAAGGCGCAGCTCATGGTCAGGGAAATCAGCAGGCCGGAACGGCCCAGGGCCATGAACGCCATGGGCAGGCGGCGGCCATAGCGCCAGCCGAGAAAGACCGCCATGAACGCCAGAAAAGCCGCCATGCGGTAGAACAGCAGCGTCCAGCCGTCCACCGCTTCTACCAGGCGCACAAGAATCCCCGCCAGGGAGGTAAAGACCCCTGAAACGATTACTCCGGATAAGCCGAGACGATAGTTCGTCGCGGCCCGGTCGACGCTTGAGTTGGGCGCGGAGCTGCCGCTCAAATTAGATGTCGGCGTAGCAGTGGGTCTCCGCCTTGCCGCCTGGATGCGTGACCGCTCCCTTCTCGGCGCTGCCGACCAGCTGGGCGTACTTCCAGAGCGCGCCCGATTGGAAATCATGTTCGCGCGGCGTCCAGTTCTTGCGGCGCGCGTCCAGTTCGGCGTCGCTCAGTTCGACCTCCAAGGTTCCCGCCTCGGCATCGATGGTGATGATGTCGCCATCCTTGAGCAATCCGATGGGCCCGCCGACGGCGGCTTCGGGCGCGACGTGGCCGATACAGAAACCGCGAGTCGCGCCGGAGAAACGGCCATCGGTGATCAGCGCCACCTTACCGCCTGTGCCTTGCCCATAGAGCGCGGCGGTGGTCGCCAGCATCTCGCGCATACCGGGGCCGCCCTTCGGCCCTTCGTAGCGAATCACGAAGACGTCGCCGGCCTCGTACTTCTTCTCCTGAACCGCGCGGAAGGCATCTTCCTCGCAATCGAAGCAGCGCGCCGGACCGGAGAACTTATGACTCTCCAAGCCGGCGACCTTCACAATCGCGCCCTCGCGGGCAAGGTTGCCCTTGAGACCAACCACGCCGCCGGTCGGCAGAATCGGATTGCTGACCGGACGGATCACGTCCTGGTCGGTCGGAAAGACCACGTCCTTAAGGTTCTCGGCCAGGGTCTTGCCGGTGACGGTGATGCAGTCGCCGTGCAGGTAGCCGCCGTCGAGCAGGACCTTGAGCAGGACTGGCACGCCGCCAATCTCGAACATGTCCTTGGCGACATACTTGCCGCCGGGCTTCAGGTCGGCGATGTAGGGGGTCTTCTTGAAGATCTCCGCGACATCGTGCAGATCGAAGTCGATACCGCACTCATGGGCGATGGCCGGGAGATGCAGTCCGGCGTTGGTCGAGCCGCCGGACGCCGCCACCACCGTCGCCGCGTTCTCCAGCGCCTTGCGGGTCACGATATCGCGCGGCCGCAGGTTCTTCTCGATCAGGGTCATCACCGCCTGGCCCGACGCGATCGCGTATTCGTCGCGGGTCTCGTAGGGAGCCGGAGCGCCGGCCGAGCCGGGCAGCGCCAGGCCCATGGCCTCGGAGACGCAGGCCATGGTGTTGGCCGTGAACTGGCCGCCGCAGGAGCCGGCGGAGGGACAGGCGACACATTCCAGATCGTGCAGCTCATCGTCGCTCATATTTCCGGCGCCGTGGGCGCCGACCGCTTCGAAGACGTCCTGCACGGTGACGTCCTTGCCCTTGTGACGGCCGGGGAGAATCGAACCGCCATACATGAAGACGCTGGGGACGTTGAGTCGGCACATCACCATCATCATGCCGGGGAGCGACTTGTCGCAGCCGGCCAAGCCGACCAGTCCGTCGTAGCAGTGGCCGCGCATGGTCAGCTCCACGGAATCCGCGATGGCCTCGCGGCTGACCAGGGAGGACTTCATCCCCTGATGTCCCATGGCGATGCCGTCGGTCACGGTGATGGTGGTGAATTCGCGCGGGGTTCCCTGGGCTTCGCGGACGCCGACCTTGACCGCCTGGGCCTGGCGCGACAGCGAGATGTTGCAGGGCGCGGCCTCGTTCCAGCAGGTCGCGACGCCGACGAAGGGCTGCGCGATCTCTTCCTCGGTCATGCCCATGGCGTAGTAGTAGGAACGATGCGGCGCCTTGTCCGGGCCAACCGAAACGTGGCGGCTCGGCAGTTTGGCCTTATCGAATTTACGCTTTTCATCCAACGGCATGACGGCTCTCCCTTTTCTTATCTATGCAGGCGGGCGGCAGGATAGCCTTGCCGCTGCGGCCCGCCCACCGCTTTTTCGGAATAATCGTCTTGCGCGCAGCGGGCAGCAGACCTAAGGATCGCCGCCATGCTGAACGAGTACGCACCGCTGAAGAAGGTGGCCCTGCGCCACGCCAGGGACGCCTTCGCCGGGCCCGACAAGCTCGCCGCCGAGTGGCGGGAGCTCAACTACCACCGCCAGCCGGATTTCGAGGCGGCCCTGGCCGAGTACGAGGCCTTCGCCGGGATTATCGAGACCGCCGGTGCCGAGATCCTCTGGCTGCCGCGGCACCAGGCCCTGACCCTGGATTCAATCTACGTGCGCGATGCCACGGCGCTGACGCCGGCGGGCTTCCTCCCCTGCCCCCTGGGCAAGGCGGCGCGGCGCCCGGAAGCGGAGATCGCGGCGGAACACTATGCCGCCGCGGGGATCGAGCTGGCCGGAAACCTTCCAGCAGGCGCCAAGCTTGAAGGCGGCGACATGGTCTGGCTCGACGACAAAACCTGCGTGATCGGCGAGGGCTATCGCACCAACGCCCAGGCTATCCAAGCTTTCGCGGCGCTCTGCGGCCCGGAGGTCGAAGTCGTCAGCGTCCCCCTGCCTCACTACAAGGGTCCATCGGACGTCTTTCACCTGATGTCGATGCTCAGCCCCGTGGACGCGGATCTGGCGGTGGTCTATTCACCGCTGCTGCCGGTGCCCTTCCGCAATTGGCTGATCGCGCGCGGCCTGTCCTTCGTCGAGGTTCCCGAAGAGGAGTTCGCCTCCATGGCCTGCAACGTGCTGGCCCTGGCGCCGCGCCGCGTCGTCATGCTCGAAGGCAACCCGATCACGCAGCAACGCCTGGAAGCCGCCGGTTGCGAGGTGCTCACCTACAAAGGCGAGGAAATCTCGCGCAAGGGCGAAGGCGGTCCAACCTGTCTGACCCGGCCCTTGGAGCGCGGCTAAACCGCCTCCAGGCGCTGCAGCGCCGCCGCCAACTTGTCGCGGAGGTCCTGGCCTTCTTTGAGCCGAGCCTTAGTCTCCTCGACCACTTCCGGCGGCGCCTTGGCCAGGAATTGCTGATTGGCCAGCTTCTTGTCGAGCTTGCCGATTTCGCCCTCGGCCTTGGCGATTTCCTTTTGCAGACGCGCCTTCTCGGCGGAGAGATCGATGACATCGGCGAGCGGCAGGATTCCAACCGCCTCGTCGATCACGAACTGCACCGCGCCCTTGGCGCTTTCCCCCTGCAAGGGCTCGAGCGAGGACAGCCGCGCCAGCCGCATCAGCAGATCCTTCTGACGCTCCACGCGCGACAGGGTATCCGGGCTGGCGTCCTTGAGCAAAAGCTCGACCTTGGCGCCAGGCGGCACGTTCATCTCGGAACGAACGGTGCGCACCTCTGAAATCAAACGGATCGCCCAATCCATCTCGGCCGTGGCCTCGGGGTCGATCAGGCTATCCGGCAAGGGCTCCACCTGTGTGGAGATCAGCAGGCCCGCATCGTCGTAGCCCAGCTTCTCCCACAGCTCCTCGGTGATGAAGGGCGCCAGGGGATGCAGCAGGCAGAGGATGCGCTGAATCGCCCAGCCCATGGTCGCGCGCACTTCCTCGGCGGCCTCTCCGTCTTCCTGCAGCAGCGGCTTGGCGAACTCGATGTACCAGTCGCAGAACAGCCGCCAGGTAAAGTGATAGAGACTGCTGGCGGCCTCGTCGAAGCGGTAGCCCTGCATGGCCGTATCGAGGTTGCGGCCCGCTTCCACCACCTTGCCGACGATCCAGCGGTTGACCTGCTGCTTGCAGGCCGCGGGATCGTAGTCCGCGGGAAGCTTGGCGCCATTCATCTCGCAGAAACGCGCGGCGTTCCACAGCTTGGTGCAGAAGTTACGGTACCCTTCCAGCCGCTCGGGATCGAGCTTCAGGTCGCGGCCCGGCACGGCCAGGGCCAGCAGGGTATAGCGCATGGCGTCGCAGCCATAGGCATCGATGATCTCCAAGGGATCCAGGATGTTGCCCTTGGACTTCGACATCTTCTGCCCGCTGGCATCGCGCACCAGGCCATGGATCGCAACGTCGCGGAAAGGCACCTCGCCCATGAAATGCATGCCCAGCATCATCATCCGCGCGACCCAGAAGAACAGAATGTCGAAACCGGTCACCAGAACGTTGCCGGGGTAGTAGAGTTCCAGGTCGCGCTTGACCGTCGCGTCCTCGCTCGGCCAGCCCAGGGTCGAAAAGGGCCAGAGGCCACTGGAGAACCAGGTGTCGAGCACATCCCCGTCGCGGCGCAGCTCCACCGGCTTGCCGTAGTGCGCCTCGGCGGAGACAAGGGCTTCCGCCTCGCTCTCCTCGACGAAGATCTCGCCGTCGGGGCCGTACCAGGCGGGAATCTGATGTCCCCACCAGAGCTGGCGCGAGATGCACCAGGGCTGGATGTTGCGCATCCACTCGAAGTAGGTGTTTTCCCACTGCTTCGGCACGATCCGGGTGCGGCCCTGCTCGACCGCCTCGATGCAGGGCTGGGCCAGGGTCTGGGCGTCGCAGTACCACTGATCTGTCAGCCAGGGCTCGATGGCCACCCCGGAACGGTCGCCATGGGGCACCTTATGCAGATGATCTTCGACTTTTTCGAGCAGGCCCTGGCCTTCCAGGTCGGCGACCACCCGGTCGCGCGCCTCGTAGCGGTCCAAGCCGCGATAGGCTTCGGGCACGTTGTCGTTGAGGCGGGCGTAGGAATCGAAAATGTTGATGACTTCTAGATCCCGGCGCTTGCCGACCTCGAAGTCGTTGAAGTCGTGCGCCGGGGTCATCTTGACCGCGCCGGAGCCGGCTTCGGGGTCAGCGTAGTCGTCGGCGACGATAGGAATGCGCCGGCCGACCAGCGGCAGGATCACGTGCTTGCCGATCAGGTCCTGGTAGCGCGCGTCCTCGGGATGCACCGCGACGCCGGTGTCGCCCAGCATGGTCTCGGGACGTGTGGTCGCCACGACGATGTAGCGCCCCTCCTCTCCCTCGATCGGGTACTTGAAGTGCCAAAGATGGCCGTTCATCTCGACCTGCTGGACTTCCAGATCTGAGATCGCGGTGTGCAGTTTGGGGTCCCAATTCACCAGCCGCTTATCGCGGTAGATCAGGCCGTCCTTGTGCAAACGCACGAAGACCTTGACCACCGCCTCGGAAAGGCCGGCGTCCATGGTGAAGCGCTCGCGGGGCCAGTCGGCGGAGGCGCCGAGGCGGCGCAGCTGCTTGATGATGGTTCCGCCGGACTCAGCCTTCCATTCCCAGACCTTCTCCAGGAACTGCTCGCGCCCCAGGTTGCTGCGGCTGGAGCCCTTGGCCGCGAGCTGACGCTCAACCACCATCTGGGTGGCGATGCCAGCGTGATCCGTGCCGGGTTGCCACAGGGTGTCGTAGCCGCGCATGCGGTGGTAGCGGATCAGCAGGTCCTGGATGGTGTCATCCAGGGCATGGCCGATATGCAGGCTGCCGGTGACATTGGGCGGCGGCATCATCACGACATAGCGCGGCCGCTCCTCTTCCGGACGCGCCGCGAAGGCGCCGGAGTCTTCCCAACGCTGATATTGTCTCGCCTCGACCTCTGCGGGCCGATAGGTCTTTTCCAGCATCGCTGGCCATCCTTCGATTTTGTTCCGGAGTGCGCCGGTGTGGCGCGGAGACTACCCGAGCGCGGCGCCGAGGTCAGGTGTCCTTGAGGCGCCGCAGCATGCGTTCTACCTCTTCGCGTACCACCCGTTCCACTACTTCGGGCAGGTGCTGATCGAGCCAGGCCCTGATCTCGGTCTGAACCGCCGCCTCGGTGGCATCACGGTGCTCCTCCTCGAGCTCCGCATCCTCGATCCGCTCCTCGGTTTCGATCACCTCGGCCGGAGGCAATTCTTCGCGGGCTTGAGCCTCCGGGACCGTATTTTCATAGGGCTGCTCGCGGCGCTCTTCGTGCTGTTGGTCTTCGTCTTCCCGCACGAAAGGCATGGCGCGGCCGGCGGTATCGGCGGCAAGATCCGTTACGCTGCCGTCTTCGTTGACCAGCTGGGTCAATTCGAGGATCGGTTCCTCGTCCGCCGCGGCCGGCGCTTGCTCCGGACTGGGATTCTCCCGCGGCGCCGGCGTGTGCTCGCGCGCTTCGCGATCCTCGGGCCAGACGTCCTCGCGCGGCGCCGAAGCGGCAACATTGGCATTCGGGGCTGGGGCCGGCCCCGCAGGCGGCGGAGCCCCCCGGTCTTCCTGCACCGCGTCCTCGGCGATGATGCGCCGGATCGATGCCAGGATCTCCTCCATCGACGGTTCGTTGGAGCCGCCCTGCGAATCGCTCATCGTCTACCGTCCTTTCACCCGCGCCTACTCCGCGCCAGGGGCATCGAGGCCGAACCAGCTGTCGCTGACGGCACGATAGTCGGCCTCCATGTCATAAAGCTCGACCGACAGGCCCAACTCGTAGGCGGTCATTCTGCCCATTGCGGAGAGCAATTGAAAACCGGCAACGATCTCATCGCGTTGCGCGCCTACCAGACTGACCTGGGAATCGAAGAGTTCCTGCTCGGCATCGAGCACATCAAGCGTCGTGCGGACGCCCACCGAATATTCCTGCCGCACGCCCTCAAGTGCAATGGAGTTCGCGCGCACCTGGCTTTCAAATGACTTAATCTGCGCCTCTGCGGATTTGAGCGCTTCCCAGGCCGTGATCGCCTGTTGCTCCGCATTGCGCAGCGCCTCGTCTAATTCCAAGCGCCGCTGTCCCTGAATCTGCTTGGCCTGACGCACCCGGCTCGATACGGCGCCCGCCTGATAGAGGGGGATGGATACCTCCGCCAGAACAGTGGCGGACTGCTCGGAGGTATTCGCGGTGGCGACCTCATCGGAAGCCCGGAGACGCCCGACGACACTGACGCTGGGAAGCAATTCTCCAGTCACGTTGCGCACCTGATGCGCCGCCGCCCGATGCAGGAAATTCGCGGCAATCACCGCCGGGTTTTCCGCGCGTGCCTGCGCCACCGCGGCTTGCTCCGACTGCGGCAAACCACGCAGCGGCGGCGGCGGCTGCACATTCACGGGCGGTTGCCCGACCAATTCCTCGTAGATCGCGCGGCTGGCGCGCAGATTGCCCTCGGCCTGCACGCGGTTGGCGGTCGCCAAGGCCAAACGCGCCTCGGACTGGGAGACATCCGTACGGGTGAGTTCACCGACCTCGAAACGCGCGTTGGATGCGTCGAGCTGCTGGAACAGCACATCCTCGTTGCTGATATTCAGCTGCAGCAGGGATTCGTCGCGCCAGACATTCATGTAGGCGGTGGCGGTGCGCAGCAGGACATCCTGCTCGGTATTGATCAGAAAGGCGCGTTGCGCCTGCACCGTCGACTTCGCCCGGTCTGTATCGGCCACGGTCCGTCCGCCGCGCCAGATATTCTGGCTCACTTCCAGCTGCGCCTGCGCCGGGTTGAGGTCATTCTCGGTAGTCCCGAGCGACGTCTTCTGTTCCCGCGTCTCGACGCCGGCGCTGCCGGATACGCTCACCGTCGGGCGCCAGCCTGACAGGGCCTGCGGCACCTGTTCGTTGACGCCGCGCAGTTCGGCCTGCGCCGCGCGCAGCGTCGGATTGGTGCTGTATGCCGAAGCCAGGGCGTCGACCAGGCTTTGCGCCTTGGCCGCCTGCGGCTGAAGACCCGCCGTCAAGGCGAGCGCAAGGATCCCCACGGCCGCCCGCGAGCACCAGGAGGGCGCCATCAAATCCTTCATCATCGTTCCCCAGCCCACAAGTACCTGACTCCCTTCGGCAATGAAGGCAGCGTCAGTATTCTGCCGCCGTTCACTTTAGACATAGGTAAGATGAATCGTAATAATTGATAATTCTCAACAAATAAAGTGCGGGATTTGCGTAAACTTTGTGACTGCCATGTGTTTCTGGTCAGCGCGAAGTTCTCCAGCGTGCCAAAAATCAGAAGACAAAACGCTCTTCGCGCTCAAATCCAGGCAAGCTTGGGGTTGCGGCATCGAAGAGCACGCGGCTGGAAACGACATCGCCATTGCGCTGCATCAAGGTTGCCCGGCCCAGGCCCCGTTCGCCGCGGATCACCGCGACCAAACGGCCGCCATCGGCCAGCTGCTCGCGAATCGCGGCCGGGACCTCGGCCACGGAGCCTTCCAGCACGATAACGTTGTAGGGCGCCTGCTTGGGGTAGCCGTCGCCAAGGGGGTCCCGGACCACCACGGCGTTGTCGATCCCCTGCTCGCTGAGGATACGGTTCGCCTCCTCCGCCAAGGCCGCTTCGCATTCCACGCCGACAACCGTCGCCGCCAGGCGTGCCAGCACCGCGCAGGAATAGCCCGTGGCGCAGCCGACATCGAGCACCACGTCCTCCTCGCCGATGCGCGCTTCCTGCAGCAGCCGGGCCAGAACCATCGGCTCCATCAGGTAGCGGCCATCGCCAATCGAGAGATCCTCGTCGACATAGCAGACGCCACGCCGCGCCTCTGGCACGTAGGCTTCGCGGGGAATCGTTTCCAGGGCCTCGAGAATCCGAGCGTCCGTAACCTTATTGGTCCGAATCTGGCTCTCGACCATGTTGAGCCGCGCCGTGGAGAAGTCGACCATCCTGTCCTCGAAGACTGAGTTTCATATCTGACCGCCGCGCGTTTCCTGGCCGCGCAGGCCTGCGAGTTATACGAGGCGCCGCACGCGAAGACAATGCCGGGTACCCTCTTGGCAAACGGACGGGCTTGGCTTACCTCCTAAGAACTTGACAGCGCGCTGTACTCCGCTATGAAGCGGAACCTGCCGGCCCGGTGGTAGAGTGGTCATACAGAGGATTGCAAATCCTTGCACGTCGGTTCGATTCCGGCCCGGGCCTCCACCCCCCTCCTTTTCCCAAAACCGCGCTGCGCGCAGCCGAGCCCGGGCTTGTACGCCTTGGCTTGCCGCTTGTGATCCGCCCGCCCGGCGCTTACCCTGCGGCAGGAAAGGCAGGATCGTGTATGACGCGCCGATTGCCGACTGTCTGCCCGAGCGACTGCACCCGGTAAGCAGAATGTTCCTCGAGGCCTGGTTGAACGGGGAGATGAGCACCGCTCAGTTCCTGCGCTGGTTTCATATGCCGAATTCCGATTACCTCGAGGTCGCGCAGTGCATACTTTCCGCGGTTTCCAACGGCACACCGGGCCTGGGATAAATTTTCCCGCCAAAGCAATTGCACCTTACCGAAACCGTCTGCTATAACCTCGCGCCGTTGCCGAGAACGGCGGCGGGAATGCTTTTCAGCATCTGATCCGGGGTAGCTCAGCGGTAGAGCAATCGGCTGTTAACCGATCGGTCCGCGGTTCGAATCCGCGCCCCGGAGCCATATCGAACGCAAAAGGGCCAAGCGAAAGCTTGGCCCTTTTTCCATGGCGAGACCGGCCGGTCTCGCCGAGTTCCTGGTCTATTTCGCGTCCGTTCAGCCGGCGGCCTGTTGCTCCAGCTTCTGGATCAAGCCGTCCAGTCCTTGATCGTTATTGCGCACGTAGGCGCGATACTCGTCGCGAAAGGTCTGCGCCATGCTCGCGCCCTCAACGCTGACGTCGAGGATTTGATAACTGCCGCCGTTGTTCTTGATGCGCCAGATGGTCTTGACGCGACGGCCGTCTTCGCCCGTCAGCAGCGTCTCCACGGCAAAGAGGTCCTCACGGCCATTGATGTTCCGCGCGCTTTGAATGGAAAAGCTGTCCGACTTCGCGTTATCGAAGAGCGGCAGGAAACGGCTGGCCAGAACACTCTGAAAAACTTCGATGAATCGGCTCTTCTGTTCCGCATTGGCGCTGCGCCAATAGGGCGTTAGGACGAAAGCGGAGATGCTTTCCAGATCGAATCCCTCGCCGAGCAACTGGTGGAAATCGCCCCGCCGCTCGTTCTGAGAGCGGCTCGTATCGCCGAGCAATGAAATCGCACGGTCGCCATAGCTCTCGAGGAACGCCGCAGGATCGTTGGCGGAGAGCGCCGGGCGTTGACTGGCAAAAACCGCGATGAAGCAAACTGCGAGCAGCGATGCGACGATACGCAGCTTCAACAAAGCAGCGCCTTGCTCACCGCTCCGCGCCCTGGACTGTGACGTCATTGCTAAACCTCCGGTATGAGTTTTTCACTTAAACCGAGGGCGCCAAGGCCACGGCTTGGCGCAGTGTATAGGTCGCGCGCTGCAGAAGTGCGATCACTTCTTCAGGATCGCCGGCGATCGGCATCTGTTCGATGGCGACCTCGCCTCCTTGGGCGTCCTGACGCCGGGTTTCATGAAACAGCTTCTGGCCTTCGGCATTGCGCACTTCGCGCAGCTCGTGGGTACCCCGCGGGCCGCTCTCGATGGTGATCACGGTCTCATACTGCAGAGCACCCTCGGCGGTCAGGAGAAGATCGCGATAGCGCTTGATCCGGCTTTCGCCATCCTGCGCGAAGGTCACGCTCCAGACAGTCGTCGTGCCGTCCTCGTTGCTCAGACGGCCATAGGCGCTCGCGGAATCCTCGGCGCGCACACAGCCCTGGGTGCCGCTCATCGCTACAGAGCCGCAAGCCTGAACGTCCTGGGAGGCGTTCTGGGCAAGAGCGCCGCCGCTGGCGTTGGCTGCCTGCTCGCCGGCTCCGGGAAGCATTGCGTAGCCGAGCAGCCCCAAGGCCAATACGGAAACCGAGAAAAAGGCGGTACGTTGCTTTTGCATGTCTGCCCCCACTAACTGTGCCGCGGCGCGGCGGATGAACCAACTGAGACACAGAATGCGTCTCTAGAATGTTAAGTTGGGCGCCGATTGGGGCGGAAGCTGACGCGAATTTTGGCTAAATCTAGACCATCCTCAGTCCGAATGAGGCACGCGGCACGCAAAACGGCGCCCCGAGCGGGGCGCCGCTGAAATCCTCCTTCGCTGGCGGGGTTATTCCGCGGCGGTCTTGTCCGTCTGCACGATGACCGGACCGACCTCCCGCAATTCCTCCAGGGGAATATGACAGGCGATGGCATGGCCTGGCGCCGCCTCGATGACCGGCGGCACCTCGGTTTCGCAGATCCGTCCGATCTTGCGCTGGCAGCGCGTGTTGAAGGGGCAGCCCTTCGGCGGATTGACCACGGAAGGCAACGCGCCCTCCAGGATGATCCGCTTCTTCTCGATTGAGGTATCGGCGATCGGCACCGCCGAAAGCAGAGCCTCGGTATAGGGATGGTAAGGCGGCGCGAAAACCTCGTCGGTGGTGCCTTGCTCGACGATGTTCCCGAGGTACATGACCACCACCCGGTCCGCGAGGTAGCGCACCAGGGAGAGATCGTGGCTGATGAACAGCAGCGTCGTGCGGTAGGTCCGCTGAATATCCATCAACAGGCCGGTGACGGCCGCGGCCACTGACACATCGAGCGCCGAGACCGGCTCATCCGCCACGACCAGCGGCGGATTGCCGGCGAAGGCGCGGGCGATACCCACACGCTGCTTCTGCCCGCCCGAAAGCTGGCGCGGACGTCTCCGGGCGAAATCCCGGGGCAGCTTTACCAGGTCGAGCAGTTCCATGACCCGGTTCTGCACCTTGCTTTCTTCCGTCTCGGCGCCGAACTTGCGGATCACGCGCGCAAGCTGCGCGCCAACGCTGTGGCTCGGGTTGAGGGTGTCGAAGGGATTCTGGAACACCATCTGCATGGAGCCGATTTCCTGCGGCGTCCGGGTCTGCACCGGCTTGTTGGCGACATCGTTGCCCTCGAAGATCACTTCGCCTTCGGTGGCCGTCTCCAGGCCCATCATCACCTTCGCGAAGGTGGATTTGCCGCAACCCGATTCCCCGACGATGGCAACCGTCTGCCCCTCGCGGGCTTCGAAGGAAATGCGTTCGTTGGCCTTGACGTAGCGCACCCGCTTGCCGCGCAGCATCGCCGCGATGGAATTGTCGCGGATCTCGTAATACTTGCGCATGTTCTTGATCGAAAGGACGACTTCCCCCTTTTCGATCTCCGCTCCGCCGCCGACTCCTTCAGGCTTGTAATTGGCCCAGTCGATCTCCTCCCAGCGGCAACAGCGCACCGTGTGTCCGGGCTCCGAGGGCAGCTCTTCCATCGGGATCAGACCTGCGTCGCACCGCCCCGCGACGAAGTGATCGCAGCGCGGACCGTAGTAGCAGCCAGGCGGCCGTTCGTGGGGCAGCGGAAGCTGGCCGCGGATCGGCACCAAAGGATGTGCGTTCTTGTCGGCGCCCGGCAGCGGAATGCAGCCGAACAGGCCCTGGGTGTAGGGATGGCGCATATGGTCGAAGACTTCCTCGACGCTGCCGGATTCCACCACCTGGCCTGAATACATCACATTGACCCGGTCGCAGGTTTCCAGGATCAGGCCGAGATTGTGAGAGATGTAGACCATCGAAGTGTCGAACTTACCGGCGATCTCGCCGATCAACTCGACGATGCCCGCCTCGACGGTCACGTCCAGCGCCGTGGTCGGCTCGTCCAACAGCAGAAGCGAGGGTTTGGAGAGCAGCGCCATGGCAATCACCACGCGCTGCTGCTGTCCCCCGGAAATCTGATGCGGATAGGATTTCATCACCCGCTCTGGATCGGGAAGCTTGACGTCGCCGAGCATCTCGACGGCGCGCTGATAGGCTTCCTTCTCGCTGATGTCCTCGTGATAGAGCGGCACTTCCATCAGCTGCTTGCCGAGGATCATCGAGGGATTCAGCGCCGCCATGGGCTCCTGATAGACCATGGCGATCTCGTTGCCGCGCAGCTGCCGCAGTTCCTCCTCGGAGAAGGAGGCCATGTCACGGCCCTTGTAGAGGACCTCCCCGCCGACAATCCCGCCATTGCTGCCCATGTACTTCATGATCGCCATGGCGACGGTCGATTTCCCGCAGCCGGACTCGCCGACCAGGCCGATCGACTCGCCCTTGCGCAGCTTCATGTTGAAGTCGATGACGGCGGGGATCTCCCCGGCCCGGGTGAAGTAGGAGATGCATAGCCCGTTGCACTCCAACACCACCTCGGCCTCGGCGTATTTGTCCCCGGCCGACGCGGTCGTTTGTTGGTTCAAGCTCATGCCATGCCTCCTAGTCGCGCAGTGAAATTTCGCGCAGGCCGTCGGCCAAGAGATTAAAGCCGAGCACCAACGAGGAAATCGCCAAACAGGGGAAGATGGTCATGAAGGGAAAGGCCATCATCATGTTGCGGAATTCGCTGATCATCTTGCCCCAGTCTGGATCTGGAGGCGGCAGGCCGAGACCGAGGAACCCCAGAACGCCGATGGTGATGATGGTGTAGCCAAGCCGCAGCATGGAATCGACGATCAGCGGCCCACGGGCGTTGGGCAGGATCTCGATGAACATAATCCGCCAGGTCGGCTCGCCTCGGGTTTCCGCCGCGAAGACGTACTCCCGGCTGCGCAGATCCAGGGTGAGGCCGCGCACGATACGCATGATCCCCGGCGCCGAGGCGAAGGTGACCGCGATCAGGATGTTGATCGCCGACGCACCGATCAGGGTGATGATGATGATGTAAAGCACCAGCACCGGGAAGGAGAGGATGACGTTGGCCACGAAGGACAGCACATCGTCGATCCAGCCACGCTTGTAGCCGGCGGCCAGCCCCATGGGAATGCCGACGGCGTAGGCGCAGAAGGTTGCCAAGGGCGCGTAGGTCAGGACGGTGCGGGACCCCCATATGATGCGGCTGAGAATATCCCGGCCCAGGGAATCCGTGCCCAGCCAGAACACGCCGCAGTCGTAGCTGCCCTCGTTCGCGCCGGAAGGGATCAAGCTGCAGACCTCGGCGACCGGGGTCTGTCCTACCAGCATGCCGACCTGCACGATGTACTCGGCCCCAGGCGACATGATCGGTGCCAGCGTGGCATTGGGATCGAAGGGTGCGATCCAGGGCGCCAGGAGCGCGACCGCGATCCAGAAGATCACTAGCCCTGCCCCGACCATTCCCACACCGCTTTCGCGCAGCAGCAGGAAGCTTTTCAACAGGCGCAGCAGGAAGAACTCGCGGCGCGGTATGGCGACAGTTTGTTCGGCCATCTCGTCCTCCCTCAGCTAAAGCGAATGCGCGGGTTGAGATAGGTGTACCCCACATCCGCCAAGGTTTGAGTCATGACGGCAACGAAGACAGCCACCATCGCGCAGGCTTCGATCAGGAAGATGTCGTTGTTCAGCGAGGCTTCCAGCAGCAGCACACCGAAGCCCTTATAGGCGAAGAAAAATTCAACCACGATCACGCCCGACAGCAGCCAGTTGATCTGCAGCATGATCACGGTGAAGGGCGCGATCAGCGCATTGCGCAGAGCATGCTTCAGGATCACGGTTTTATAGGGCAAACCCTTGAGTACCGCGGTGCGGATGTAATGGGTCATCATCACCTCGGCCATCGAGGCGCGAGTCATGCGCGTGACATAGCCGAAGTCGTAAATAATCAACACCATGGCTGGCAGAATGAGCTGCGTAAGATCGAAACCGCCGCTCATGCCGCTGGTTCCCGGCAGCCAGCCGAGATAGAAAACGAACACCGCCGAAAGCAGCGGCGCGCTGGCGAATTCAGGTATCGAGGTGGTAATGATCGATGTGACCGAGATACCTCGGTCCCATCTCGACCCCTCGCGCATTCCCGAAAGGACCCCGAGACAGAGCGAGAGCGGGATCATCACGCCGAAGGTGGCCAGGGCCAGAATTCCCGTGTTGCCCAAACGCGGCCACATGATCTCCGCGACCGGCGTCTTGAACCGCACGGACTCGCCAAAATCGCCGGTGACGAAGTTACCGAGCCAGCGGCCGTAGCGTATCGGAAGAGGGTCGTTGTAGCCGTTCGCTTCGAGCCAGATCTCGCGCTGCTGTTCCGAGGAATAGGCTCCCAGTACCTTGGTCGCCACGGACTCGACATTGATTTCGAGCGCCAGGAACAACAGCATCGATACCACGATCATGGTCAAGACCATGGTTCCGAGCCGCCTGATTAAGAAAATCAGCATATAAGAACTCTCCCCCGCAACCCCTGCCCCGGCGCCTTATTATTGTTATGGCTATGCCGCTTTGCGGCACCGGGAAAACGAGCGCCGCGGAGGAAATCCTCCGCGGCACATAACTACGCCTTAAGCGTCGAGCCAGACCTTCTGGAACAGGTGATACTGCGTCGGATGCGCGTGGTACCCCTTCACCTTGTCGGTCGTCGCAGTGAAGATCGAGCGCCACAGCGGCTGCGCGATCACGGCATCGTTCTGCAGAATGCTCTGGACCTCTTCCATCGCCGCACGGCGTTCGTTGACGTCGAGAATCGAGCTGGCCTTGTCCAGGGCGGCATCGAACGCCGGGTTGCTGTAGGCCGACTCGTTCCACGGCACGCCGCTGCGGTAAGCCAGGTTCATCACCATCACGCCCAGCGGACGGTGGGTCCAGGAGGTGAAGCCGAACGGCGTCTTGTCCCAAACGTCCCAGTAGCTGGCACCTGGCATCGGATTGAGATCCAGGGTGATGCCGGCAGGCTCAAGCTGCTGCTTGAAGCCCTGCATCGCCGCGAGATGCCAAGCCTCGGCGGCACCCAGGTCGATCTTGATGGTCAAGCCGTCCGGGTGTCCGGCTTCCGCCAGCAGAGCCTTGGCCGCTGCCGGATCCGGCTTCGGTTTCGGCAGCTGGAAGTACTCCGGATGGATCTGGGCGACATGGTGGTTTTCGCCCGGCGCTCCCTTGCCGCGATAGGCGATCTGCAGAAGCTGATCGTGGTTCATGCACATGGCAACGGCCTGGCGCACCTTGACGTTGTCGAAGGGCGCTTCCGTCACGCGCATACGGGCGACGCCGGTCTGCGCGGTCACGGCTTCGTGCAGCACACCGTTCGGGATCTTGTCCAGAACGTCGATCGAGGTCACCTCGACATCGTAGATGTGATCGACCTGCCCAGACGCCAGCGCGGAAACGCCAGCCATGGGATCGTCGCCGTGATCGATGTAGAGGATCTCGTCGAGATAGGGGTCGCCACGCCAGTGCGGGCCGTCGGTTCGCCGGGTCAGCAGGCAGCGCTCGCCAACCTGGAATTCCGACAGGGTATAGGGCCCGGTGCCGACAGGGTTCGCCGCGATGTCGGCGCCGCCATCGTCGAAGTCCCGATGCACGATCGCCGCCGGATAGTTGAAGAGGTTTTCGGGAATCGCCAGCTCGGGGCTCGATAGATTCAAACGCACGGTATGCTCGTCGATTTTTTCGACCGCGCCGGCGCGCATCTTCTTGCCCATCTTGGCACTGCCGTCGTCGTTCTTCTCGCCGGTATCGTATTCCTCGGCCAAGCCGCTGAAGAGGCTCAGGTTGGAGGAACCGATGGCCGGATCGAGCCAACGATTGAAGTTATGCACCACATCGTCGGCACCGAAGTCGTCCCCATTCGACCACTTGACGCCTTGACGCAGCTTGAAGGTCCATTCGGTCAGCTCGTCGTTGGCCTCCCAGGATTCCGCCAGATAGGGCCGCGTGACGTTGTCCGTTCCGGTCTCGGTCATGTATTCCAGGATGTGGCGGGTCTGGTTGGACATCTGCGTCCAATCGTAGGTCGCCGGATCGTCCATCCGCTGTACCCGCATGGAGGAGCGCAGACGCCCGCCGCGCTTACCTTCCTCGGCTAGCGCCTGGGGCACCACCTTCTCGCCGAGAATCTGCCCGGCCATCGCGTAGGCCACCGGCGCCGCGACACCAAGCAGAGTCGCCGTGCGCAGGAACTCGCGCCGGTCACACTCACCTTTCTTCAGAGAATTGCAAAGCTCCGGCACGTAGGGGTGCACCCGATTGCCGGCCTCGTCCTTGAGTACTTTTTTAGCCATTACCGTCTCCCTGTGTTTCCGATCCATCGCCACGCGGGCCCAGATCCGTTGGGTAGGACTTACATCAGCACGAGCATGGAGAAATCAAAGCAGCCGCGTTGATCCGAAACGCGCCGCGCCGGAAATCTGCGTGCCTGTCTAACGAACTTTGGCGAGAATAGGGATCGGGTTCCAATGGCCCCCGAGCACACCTCCAAAGCCTACTTCTCCTGTTCTTGGCGGTCCGTTGTTTCCGACCGCATTCATTGCTCTTTACTTCAGCTTCTTCTAATCGGAAGCCTAACAAACTTTATGGGGCGTCGTTACCCCCAAATTTTCTTGACGCGACCACCGCTGAACTCTCCGCGACGCATTCGGCCCTTCCTGGGGGCGGGTTGCCTACTCCAGATGCGAACGCACCTTGATCTCGGAATGCAGGGTCCGGTGTACCGGACACTTCTCGGCGATCTCCAGCAAGCGTTGACGCTGCGCCTGGTCCAGGTCGCCGTCCAGGTGAATCCAGCGCTCGATTTGATCCACCTTCCCTTCCTTGGTTTCGCAGTCGGCGCAGTCTTCGGCATGGATCTTGTCGTGGCGCAGCCGCACCGTGACCTTGTCCAGGGGCAGCTTCTTCATCCGGGCATAGATCCGCAGCGTCATGGAGGTGCAGGCCCCCAGACTTGCCAGCAGCAGATCGTAAGGATTGGGGCCGCTGTCCAGGCCGCCGACAGAGTCCGGTTCGTCGGCCCGCAGCCTGTGCTTGCCCGCCAGGATGGTTTGACCGAACGGCCCCTCGCCGTCCTCCATCACGATCACTTCGCCGTCTTCTCCCCGCGGCGCTTCCTGGGCCGACGCATCTGGCAGATACCGGCCGGCCCAAGCCGCCAGGACTTCCGCGACATAGGCGGCATCCCGGGGGTCGCTCAGCAGATGGTCGGCGTCGTCCAGCGATACGAAAGACTTGGGGTGCTTGGCCGCCAGAAAGATCCGGCTCGCGTTGTCGATCCCCACGATCGCGTCCCGCGGCGCATGAAAAACCAGCAGCGCCTTGCGCAAAGCCGCGATCTCAACCTCCAGCTTGTGGCCTTCGATGTCGTCGAGAAACTGCTTTTGGATTGTGAAAGGGCGCCCGGCGAGCAGAACCTCGGCCTCGCCCTTCGCCTCGATCTCCGCGCGCGCCTGGGTGAAGTGCGCGGTGACATGCGAAGGATCGGCGGGCGCGCCGATCGTCGCGACGGCGCGCGCCTCGGGGATACGCCCGGCCGCCGCCAGCACCGCCGCTCCCCCCAGGCTGTGGCCGATCAGGATGCTCGGCGCGGCATGAGCCTCGCGCAGAAAATCCGCGGCCCGAATCAGGTCGCCGACGTTGGAGGAAAAATTCTCGTTGGCGAACTCGCCGTCGCTGTGGCCCAGGCCGGTGAAGTCGAAGCGAAGCGTCGCGATGCCCCGCGCGGCCAGGCCCGCGGAAATCTTCGACGCCGCCAGGATATCCTTGGTGCAGGTAAAGCAGTGGGCAAACAGCGCGTAAGCGCGCGGCTCGCCCGAGGGGAAGTCGAGACGCGCGGCGAGCGCCGCGCCGCTCTCGCCGGTGAAGCTTTGCTTTTCGCTACGGATGGGCATGGCTGCGTGGCCTTTATGTAGTTTGCTGACGGCGGGGAAAGACAGGTTGCAGTGTAACGGGACAATCTTCCGTTTTGCTCCTGCCCCGGCCAAACCAAAATATAGTGATAACAAAAGCTAGGATAGGAAGCAGGCATGGCCGAGCGAAGACGACCTCAGGAACCGCCCGCGCACGACGCCGTGGAGATCGTTCAGCGGGAGACCGTGTTTCGAGGTTACTTTCGGATCGACCGCTATCGCCTGCGCCATCGCACCTTCGCCGGCGGCTGGTCCAGGGAGCTTTCCCGCGAGGTCTTCGAGCGCGGCCACTGCGCCGCCCTCCTGCCCTACGATCCCCGGCGCGACGAGGTCGTGCTGCTGCAGCAGTTCCGTCTGCCTGCACTGACGGCGGGTTTCGAACCCTGGCTGATCGAGATCGTCGCCGGCGTGCTCGACCGCGACGGCGAAAGCACCGAGCAGCTCGCCCGGCGCGAAAGCCAGGAGGAAACCGGCCTGACGCCGGAACGTCTCGAGGAAGTCGGCACCTATCTCATGTCCCCTGGCGGCTCCTCGGAAAGCATTACCCTGTACTGCGGTGAGGTCGACGCCGCACAAGCCGGCGGCATCCATGGCCTGGCCGAGGAAGGCGAGGATATCAAAGTCCTGGCCCTGCCCGCCGAAGAGGCCTTCGCGAAACTGCGTAAGGGGGAGATCAGCAACGCCATCGGGGCCATTGCTCTGCTGTGGCTGGAAATCAACCGGCCGAGCTTGCGGCGCCGCTGGGGTGGCAGTTAGTCTCGGCTTTTCCCACGCCCTGAAATCGAGGCCTGGGATATAGGAAAGGTATCTGGAGGATGGACGTCAGAGACGGATTTACCGAAACCGTGGGCCGCACCCCGCTGGTGCGCCTGCGCAAGGCATCCGAGGAAACCGGCTGCGAAATACTCGGCAAGGCCGAGTTCCTCAATCCCGGAGGCTCGGTCAAGGACCGCGCCGCCCTCTCCATCGTGCGCGACGCGGAAAAGAGCGGCGCGCTCAAACCCGGCGGCGTGATCGTCGAGGGGACCGCCGGCAACACCGGCATCGGTCTGGCGCATGTCGGACGGGCGCTTGGCTACCGCACGGTGATCGTGATCCCGGAAACCCAGAGCGAGGAAAAGAAGGCCGCCCTGAAGCTGGCCGGCGCCGAGCTCAAGCAGGTTCCCGCCGTGCCTTACAAGAACCCCGAGAACTACGTCCACGTCTCCCAACGCCTGGCCGAGGAACTGGCCGCGCGGGAACCCAATGGGGCGATCTGGGCCAATCAGTTCGACAACACCGCCAATAGGCAGGCCCATATCGAGGGCACGGGACCGGAGATCTGGGAGCAGACCGACGGCAAGGTCGATGCTTTCATCTGTTCCGTCGGCACCGGCGGCACCCTGGCCGGTGTCGGCATGGCCCTGAAGGAGCGCAACCGCGACGTGGTGATCGGCCTGGCAGACCCCATGGGCTCTGGCATCTATTCGCTGCTCAAGACCGGGGAAGCCAAGGCCGAAGGTAGTTCGATCACCGAGGGTATCGGCCAGGGGCGGATCACCAAGAACATCGAAGGCGCCCCGATCGACAGGCTGTTCCAGGTGCCCGACAGCGAAGCCATTCCCCTGGTCTTCGACCTCTTCGAGCACGAAGGATTCTGTCTCGGCGGCTCCAGCGGCATCAACGTCGGCGGCGCGATCAAGCTGGCGCGGGAAATGGGCCCCGGCCACACCATCGTCACCGTTCTCTGCGACTACGGTACGCGCTACTCGAGCAAACTCTTCAATCCGGAGTTCTTGAGGTCCAAGGGACTCCCCGTTCCCGACTGGGTGGAAAAGGCTGGCCTGTCATGACCGAACTGCTGTTCCGCGACGATGCCTATCTGACGAACTGCGAGGCCAAGGTGGTCTCGGCCGATGCCGAGGGCATCCTGCTCGACCGCACGGTGTTCTATCCAGAGGGCGGCGGCCAGCCCGGCGACCAGGGCAAGCTGCGCCTCGCCGACGGCAGCGAACTTGCCATCGTCGACGCCCGCAAGGGCGCGGCACAAGACGAGGTGCTGCACATCCCCGCCGAGGGCAGCGCCCTGCCCGCCGCCGGCAGCGCCGTCACCGCCGAGATCGATTGGGAGCGGCGGCACCGTCTGATGCGCATGCATACCCTGATGCATCTGCTCTGCGCCGTGGTCGAGGGCGATGTCACCGGTGGCCAGGTCGGCGACGGCAAGGGCCGTCTCGACTTCAACCTGCCGAGTACCGACCTCGACAAAGACGCCATCGCCGCGGCGCTGAACCGCCTGGTCGAGGAGGATCACCCGGTCGCCCAGCGCTGGATCAGCGACGCCGAACTTGAACAGCACCCGGAGCTGGTGCGCACCATGTCGGTCAAGCCGCCCTCGGGCCAAGGTCAGGTGCGGCTGCTCGAAATCGAGGGCGTCGATCTGCAACCCTGCGGCGGCACCCATGTCCAGCGCACCGGCGAGATCGGCCCTGTCGAACTGGGCAAGATCGAGAACAAGGGCCGGCAGAACCGGCGCATAAATCTGCGTTTCGCCTCCTAGGCATTACCGCACCGCGGCAAGGGAGTTATCGTGGCCAAGGAAAATCAGGACCGTCTCGTCTCCACCGAATGGCTGGCCGAGCGGCTGGACGACCCCGATCTCGTCGTAATCGACGCCAGCTACTACCTGCCGATGGAGAACAAGCAGGCCCGTGGCGACTACGAGGCCGAACACCTGCCCGGCGCCGTCTTCTTCGACATCGACGAGATCAGCGATCCCGACAGCCAGCTGCCGCACATGCTGCCTTCGACCGCGCGCTTCGACGAACTGGTCGGCGCGCTGGGTATCCACAACGACGATCAGCTGGTGGTCTACGACCGCCGTGGCATGATGTCGGCGCCGCGCGTCTGGTGGACCTTCAAGGCCATGGGGCACGGGCCGGTCGCGCTGCTCGACGGCGGCCTGGAGAAATGGCGGCGCGAGCAACGGCCGCTGGATAGCGGCAGCGTGGAGCGCGCGCCGCGCCGCTATACCGCCCGCTTGAATGCCGCGAGGGTGCGCGACATCAACGCCCTGCGCACCAACCTCGACAGCGGCAAGGAGCAGGTCATCGACGCCCGCGCCGCCGACCGCTTCGCCGGCACGGCGCCGGAACTCTGGCCCGGCCGCCGCCAGGGCCATATCCCCGGCAGTCTCAATCTGCCCTGGAACGATCTGGTCGACGCCGAGAGCGGCACCTTCAAGCCGCTGGCGGATATCAGGCGGAAATTCGCCAAGGCCGGCGTCGATCCGCAGCGCCCCGTGGTCACCACCTGCGGCTCCGGCATCACCGCCGCCGTGCTCTCCTTCGGTTTGCATCTGGCGGGCCACGAGAAGTCCGCGCTCTACGACGCCTCCTGGTCGGAATGGGGCCTGCCAGGTGACACTCCGATCGAGACCGGCGCCCCAGGAAAATCGCCGAAGAAGCCAACATGACCGGCAGCGCTGCCCTGCGGATTCAAGCCTACGACGACGCCGACTTTGACGCGCTGGTCGCGCTTTGGGAGGCCTGCGGCTTGACCCGCTGGTACAACCCGCCCGAGCGTGATCTCGCCCTCTGGCAACGCTGCGCGACGGCCGAGGTCCTGGTCGGCTTCCAGGACGATCAGCTGACCGCCTCGATTTGCGTCGGCCACGACGGACATCGCGGCTGGGTCTACTACCTGGCGGTCGACCCGGCGGCGCGCGGGCGTGGCCACGGACGGCGGATGATGCATGCCGCCGAGGAGTGGCTGCTGGCCCAGGACTGCGTGAAGCTGCACGCCATCGTGCGGCGCTCCAACACCAAGGTGAAGGGCTTCTATGAAGGCCTCGGTTACAGCGAAAGCCCCTGCGACTTCATGGAACGCTGGCTGATCGACCGGGGCCAGCCGCCCGCCGGTGCGGCGCCGCCGGAGGCGGCGGCGGAACGCAGCGGAAAACTGGCTTACACCATCACCTATCTCGAGATGGCCGCGCCGCCGCGCTTCGATCCGGTGCATCCGCCCAGCGATCTGCGCCTGGCGCTGCTGCGCGCCGAACAGCCGACGGTCGGTTTCTACCGCTACCTCTACAACTCCATCGGCGACGACTGGATCTGGTGGGAGCGCCGGCTTCTCGGCGACGCCGAGCTGGCGGCGATCATCCAGGACCCCAAGGTCGAGATTACCGTGCTCTACGCCAATGGCGTTCCGGCCGGATACTTCGAAATCGACCGGCGCCAGGAACGCAGCGTCGATCTCGCCTACTTCGGGTTGCTTCCCGATTTCGTCGGCCGCGGCCTGGGCAGATACTTCCTGACCGCCGCCATCGAGGCCGCCTGGAGCAGCGCGCCGGAAAAGGTAACGGTCAACACCAACAGCCTCGATCATCCGCGCGCCCTGCCGCTCTATCAGCGCATGGGCTTCGTGCCGGTCAGGCAGAAGCAGATGGAAATCGACGATCCGCGCCCTATTCCGGGCCCCAGTTCCTAGGCACCCCATGAAACACAACGCCGACGATAAGACCAAGCTGTCGCACCTGGGGCGTCATCCCCACGACAACCACGGCGCGGTCAATCCGCCCGTCTATCACACCTCCACCGTGCTCAAGAAAACCGCCGCCGAGTTCATGGATTCGCGGCGCCACAAGTTCGACAAGGGCCACGTCATCTATGGACGCATGGGCACGCCGACCCACTTCGAACTGGAGGACGCCGTCGCCGAGATCGAGGGCGGCTTCGGCGCCTTGCTGGTGCCCTCCGGCCTGGCCGCGATCACCGTCGCCATCCTGTCCCAGGTCAAGGCCGGGGATCACATCCTGGTCGCCGATACGGTCTATACGCCGAACCGCAGTTTCTGCGACGGCTTCCTCGCCGCCATGGGGGTGGAGACCACCTACTACGACCCGATGATCGGCGCCGGAATCGCCGAGCTGTTTCGCCCCAACAGCAAGCTGGTCTTCTTGGAATCCCCAGGCTCCGTCACCTTCGAGGTGCAGGACATTCCGGCCATCGCCAGCGCCGCCAAGGCGGCGGGCCTGACCGTGCTGATGGACAATTCCTGGGCGACGCCGTTGCATTTCAAATCGATGGCCATGGGGGTCGACATCTCGATCCACGCCGCCACCAAGTTCATCGTCGGCCATTCCGACGCCATGCTGGGCATTATCGTCAGCGCGACCGAAGTCCTCTACCGGGAAGTCCGCGCGACAAACGGCCTGCTGGGCATGGCGGTCGGCCCCGACGACGCCTATCTCGGCCTGCGCGGCCTGCGCAGCCTGGCGGTACGGGTGCAGCGGCACTACGAGAACGGCATGGTGCTGGCGGCCTGGCTGGCCGAGCATCCCCTGGTCGAACGGGTGATGTACCCGCCGCTGCCCGGCGACCCCGGTCACGACCTCTGGAAGCGGGATTTCACCGGCGGCTGCGGCCTGTTCGGCGTGATCCTCCGCGACGCGCCGGGCAAGGAAGGCTTCGGCGCGCTGATGGACGAGCTCGACTACTTCGGCATCGGCGCCAGCTGGGGCGGCTACGAAAGCCTGATCATGCCGACCCGGCCGGAGGGAACGCGCACGGCCACCCAGTGGCAGGCGCCGGGGCGCAGCTTCCGTATTCATACCGGGCTGGAGGAGGTGCAGGACCTGATCGGCGACCTGGAAGCCGGTCTTTCCCGCCTCGAGCGTCACCTCAAAACCCGTGGCTGACGTTCCCCCGAAAATCCGCCTGCTGATCGGCGAGGCCGTGGCGCTCGGCCCCGGCAAGGCTAGGCTGCTGGAAACCATCGGTGCCGAGGGCTCGATCCGCAAGGCGGCCAAGCAGCTCGGCATGTCCTACCGCCGCGCCTGGCTGCTGGTCGAGGCGATGAACGGCGACTTCGCCGCGCCGCTGGTCGCGCGCAGCCGCGGCGGCGCCGGAGGCGGCGGCGCCATGCTGACGCCGCTCGGCCAGGACGCCGTCGCCCGCTACCGGGCGCTGGAGGACAAGGCCGCGGCAGCGCTCAAGGACGATCTCGCGGATTTTCAGGAACTGCTGAAAAAGACGTAGCAGGAATCAAGGATTCCAGAGCTTCCTAGCTCGGGAATTTTCTCGAACGGCCCGGCCATTGAACGATGGATAGCTTGTCATACGCGGCCAGCACTTGGCTCATCTTCGATAGCGCGCTGCTGGCACTTCTCGCCCTGGCTTTGGTAGTCTTGATCGTCCTCTATGCAAAGCTCGGTCGCGGCAAATCCGGGCGGCAAAAATGCAGATGGCGGCGCAGCGCGCCAAGGAGCAGCAGCCTCCAGAAATGGCAGTGCCAAAGCTGCGGCGTCGAAGCCTACTCGGCGGACCGGCGGCCCCCAAAGGAATGCAAACGCACCTTGAAAACTGGAATCTAGCAGAAGCTTTGGCGACCCCGGCAGGATTCGAACCTGCGACATTCGGCTTAGAAGGCCGATGCTCTATCCAACTGAGCTACGGGGCCGTTATCTCGCCCGTGCCGCGCCTAGTCTAACCCGAAACCGCGAGTCGGCTCAGTGGGTCCAGCGGCCGACGCGGGTGTAGGCGAAGTTGTCGGCGTAGGCCTTGGGTCTGACGTCGCGCTCGCGCGGGCGCTCGACGTTGTACATGTAGCCCTTGCGCTCGGCGTAGGCGACGGCCTCGGCCTCGGTCTCAAAGAACATGCGGACCTGCTGGCGGGTGTCGGCGGAGGACACCCAGCCCATCAGCGGCTCGACCTCGCGGCCGCGCTGCGGCTCGTACTCCAGCACCCAGCGCTTGGTGTTGGCGCGGCCCGACTGCATCGCCGTCTTGGGTGAGCGGTAGATCCTGACTTGCATGCGTTGCGTCCCTCTTGGACCGTCTTTGTAGCGAATTTCGAGTTGGTCGGGGAGACTGGATTCGAACCAGCGACCCTCTGCTCCCAAAGCAGATGCGCTACCAGGCTGCGCCACTCCCCGGACCGGGAAAAACTCAAGGCTTTTCGGCCTTTTCCGGGTTGACGTCAAGAGAACAAAGCGGCTCGAAAACACCCACGGGAGCCGTCCGGTGACGTTGAATGGCAGAGATGCGGCGGAAATAAACGAGAGGAAACGGGCGGGAGAACCCACTACGGGTGTCAGACCGTCTCGACAAGCATGGCTGCCCCTGCGTCACCTTTTCCTGAGAGGAGATCGAAGTGGCGAGTACCGTATCCACCTGCCAAGCGAATGTTCGCTTCGCGGTCCTGCCGCAGCCGAACGAGGACGGTCGCGCGAGCGAATTCGCGCGAACCATGACGGCACACCCGCTCGTCTATCAGGAGCTTCCCTTCGGGCCGCAATACACGATCTACAATCGCCGGCTGACTGCAATAAACATGGCCGCTAGGGCGCCTGACGAGGCCTACTGGAGACTCCGGCGCCAGGCGATCCTGCGCCACACCGGCGAGTTGCCGGTCGAGGTCCGTGGCCCCGACGCGGAGAGGCTTCTGAACCTCGTCTTCACGCGAGACGTGGCCAAAACCAAGGTAGGACGTTGCAGCTATCAGCTCGCCTGCGACGCCAAGGGCGGTATGATCATCGATGGAGTTCTCGTCCGTCTGGCCGAGGATCGCTTCTGGTATGGACAGGCGGACGGCGATCTTTCCCTCTGGCTCAAGGCCCATGCCGAGGGCATGGACGTCGAGGTGACCGACCCGAACGTCTGGATCAGCCAGGTACAGGGCCCGGACTCGCTGAAGGTCCTGCAAGAAGCGGCTGACGGACCCTACCCCGTGCCCTTCAACTATTTCGACGTCGCAAAGGTCCTGATCGCGGGTCAGGAGGTCGTTATCACGCGGACCGGCTACACCGGCGAACTCGGTTGGGAAGTTTATCTTCCGCCTGACATCGATATAGCTGCAGTGGGAGAGCGCATTCTCGAGGCCGGCGAGGCTTACGGTCTTCTCCCCGTCGCAATTGGCGGAGCTCGCCGGATCGAGGCCGGGCTGCTCAACGCCGGTTCGGACTTCGATGAGACGGTGACTCCCTATGCAGCAGGGCTCGGCGCCATGGTCAATCTGAACAAAGACCATTTCATCGGAAAAGCCGCGTTGCAAAAAGCGGATCAACGGCGGCGCACCTGGGGATTGCGCGTAACGGGAGGCATCGCACGCCTTGGCGATGAGCTTCGCGTTGACGGAGCCGCCGCAGGGCGCGTGTGTTCGTCCGCGTGGTCCCCATTCCAGCGATGCGGCGTGGCGATCGTGAGATTCGATGATCCCACGATCGAAGCGGGAGCGAAGGCCGAGGTGGACTGCAGCGATGGCCGGACTCGGCCTGCCGAGGTCTGCGCGCTGCCCATGTACGACAAGGAAGGGCTGATCCCGAGAGGCAAGGCGCGCGATATTCCCGCGCTACCCGAAACGAACGAAGGCTAGGACGCCTTAGCAGCGTTCCTTCCCGGCCCGCCTTGAAAACGGTTGCGAGCTTTGTGCTTTCGGGGGCTGGTGCAAGTAGCGGCAAGCCCCTATGGTGCGGCGCCTTCACAGACCCTACATCACGGCCATGAGCAAACTCACCGAAGCAGTTGCGCGGCGGCGGACCTTCGCGATCATTTCGCACCCCGACGCCGGAAAAACCACCCTGACCGAAAAGCTGCTGCTGTTCGGCGGCGCCATCCAGATGGCCGGCGCCGTCAAGGTGCGCGGCGAGCAGCGGCGTGCCCGCTCCGACTGGATGAAGGTCGAGCGCGAGCGCGGCATCTCCGTCGCCTCCTCGGTGATGACCTTCGATTACGGGCCGACCACCTTCAATCTGCTCGATACGCCGGGCCATGAGGACTTCTCCGAGGATACCTACCGCACCCTCACGGCGGTGGACTCGGCGGTGATGGTGATCGACGCCGCCAAGGGCATCGAGACCCAGACCCGCAAGCTGTTCGAGGTCTGCCGCCTGCGCGACGTGCCGATCGCCACCTTCATCAACAAGATGGACCGGGAAAGCCGCGATCCCTTCGAGCTGCTCGACGAGATCGAGCAGACCCTGGCGCTCGACGTGACCCCGGCCTCCTGGCCGATCGGCATGGGGCGCAACTTCAAGGGCTGCTACGACCTGTTCAACGACCGGCTGATCCTGACCGAGCGCTCCAAGGGCGAACGCCCCGACGAAGGCGAGCCCTGCGAGGGACTCGACGACCCCAAGCTGGACGCGCTGCTTCCCGCGGACGCGGTCAAGCAGCTGCGCGAGGAAGTTGAGATGGCGCGCGGCCTCTGCCCCGCCTTCGATCTCGAGGCCTACCGCCAGGGCAGCATGACTCCGGTCTATTTCGGCAGCGCGCTCAACACCTTCGGCGTGCGCGAGCTGCTCCAGGGCCTGACCGCCATGGCGCCGCCGCCGCGCCCGCAGCCGGCGGCCAGCCGCCAGGTCGAGCCGGAGGAAGACAAGGTCACCGGGGTGATCTTCAAGATCCAGGCCAACATGGACCCCAAGCACCGCGACCGCATCGCCTTCATGCGGATCTGCTCCGGCCACTTCAAGCGCGGCATGAAGCTGAAGCAGGTGCGCACCGGCAAGCTGCTGACCATCCACGCGCCGGTGATGTTCATGGCCCGCGACCGGGAGATGGCCGAGGAGGCCTTCGCCGGCGATATCGTCGGCATTCCCAACCACGGCAATCTCTATCTCGGCGATACCCTGACCGAGGGCGAGGACCTGAAGTTCGTCGGCCTGCCCTCCTTCGCGCCGGAACTGCTGCAGCGGGTGCGGCCCGACGATCCGATGCGGGCCAAGCATCTCGGCCGCGCCCTGGAGCAACTCGCCCAGGAAGGCGCCGCCAGGGTGTTCAAACCGCGCAGCCAGGCCGACTGGATCGTCGGCGTGGTCGGCGCGCTGCAGTTCGAGGTACTGGCCGACCGCATCCGCACGGAATACGATATCCCGGTGCACTTCGAGGCCGCGCCCTATGTCACCGCCCGCTGGGTCGAGGCCGCGGATGCCCCGACGCTGAAGGCCTTCGTCGATAAGAACCAGAGCTATATCGCCGACGACCACGAAGACCAGCCGGTCTTCCTGGCGCGCAACGCCTGGCATCTCGACGATACCGCCGACAGCTTCAAGCAGGTCTCCTTTCTCAAGACCCGCGAACAGAACGCCTAGTCCCGACCCGGAAAGGAACGCGCATGTCCCCCCGCACCCTCGCCATGACCGACCAAATCCACGGCTACCTGTTGCAGGTTTCGCTGCGCGAGAGCGACGTCATGCGGCGGCTGCGCGCGGAAACCCAGGCGCACCCCCACGCCAATATGCAGATCGCCCCGGAACAGGGGCAGTTCCTGGCCCTGCTGGCCGAGCTGATCGGCGCGCGCCGCTGCATCGAGATCGGCACCTTCACCGGATACAGCGCGCTGGCCGTGGCGCGCGCCCTGCCCGAGGACGGCAAGATCCTCTGCTGCGATATCAGCGAGGATTACACGGCCGTCGCGCGGCGCTATTGGGCCGAGGCCGGGGTCGCCGACAAGATCGATCTGCGCATCGCCCCGGCACAGCAGACCCTCGATACCCTGATCGCCGAGGGGCAGTCGGACGCCTATGACTTCGTCTTCATCGACGCCGACAAGGAAGGCTACGACAGCTACTACGAGCGCGCCCTGCTACTGCTGCGTAAGGGCGGCCTGATCGCCTTCGACAACGTGCTGTGGAGCGGCGCCGTCGCCGACCCGGCGAAGAAGGACGCCGACACCCTGGCTCTGCGCGCCCTCAACGAAAAGCTGGGCAAGGACGAGCGCATCAGCGTCTCCATGGTGCCGATCGGCGATGGCGTGACCTTGGCGCGCAAACGCTGATTGACCCCGGCGCCGGTTTATCCATACTAACCGCACCGGATGTCTAGAGGTCTAAGGATGGCGGCGCAGTTTCCCTGTTCCGTGCTTTTTCGTGAGTTCCTGTGATGCGATTTCTTCCACTCAGCGCCTTGGTTCTACTGAGCTCCAGCATGCTCGCCGCGCCGCTCCTCGCCGAGGAACCCGGCCAGCAATGCGATAGCCGGGAGCAGATGCTGAGCCACCTGTCGCAGAAGTACGAGGAAGTGCCCGTGGCGATTGGGGAGACGCCGGACGGCCGGCAGATCGAGCTGCTGAGCCAGCGCGACGGCAGCACCTGGA
Organism: uncultured Alphaproteobacteria bacterium; assembly: GCA_942491105.1. Taxonomy (GTDB): domain Bacteria; phylum Pseudomonadota; class Alphaproteobacteria; order Kiloniellales; family DSM-21159; genus JBBEAM01. The sequence goes on from CALNZX010000001.1 coordinate 581,428, forward strand.
CCTTGATCATGACCTCGCCAGAGGGCTGGGCCTGCATGATGGCGGCGGGAGAATCCTGGCGCGAGCTGCGCGTCCAGCAGAGCAAGAACGCGCCCGAGTAACTTCTGGGGCCGCAAGCTAGCTGCCGAGATCCCGGCTGATAATCCGGTCGCCGACACGAAGGTCGAGGCGCTGCGCGGTGCCACCGTTCAGTTCGAGCACCGCCTTCACGGTCTGCCCCGAGGAAATCGTCGTCGTCGAATAGGGGATCGTGCGCTCGACGATCTTGGCGATGCGGTTATCCTGCCCGATGAAAATCATATCCAGCGGCAGTGGCGTGTTCTGCATCCACATGGTGATCACCTGGGGCCGCGGATAGATGAACAGCATCCCTGCGTCGGGCGCCAAGTCCCGTCTGAACATCAGGCCCAGGGCACGCTGCTGTACCGTGATGGCCAGCTCGACATCGAAGTGATGCCGGACCTCCGACGCGCTTTCGATCTCCAGGGTGCTTTCGGAAAAGCTGATTTCCTGCGCTGGGGCCAGGCTCGCGCAGGCGGCGGCGAAGATCAAAACAAGGCTGTGCAAGAGAAGTCTCATAGCCGCAGTAAGCCCCGCCCCGGCCGCGCGATCAAGAGCGCAGTACAGCCGCCGCCAGCTGTTTGATCTCAGCCCGTATCGGGCCTGGCCGGGGCGCGTCGGCCAGGGTGGTAAACCAGTGCTCCGGCGGATTGCGGCCGCGGCTATGCCGCCAGGAAAGGCCGCGGAGAATAGCTTCGCCAGCCGGCGGCAGGCGGGCGGGAATCTCGAGGCCGTTCAGCGCGGCCCAGACGCCGCACCAGCAGCGCGCCACGGACCAGGGATTGTAGCCTCCCCCGCCGAGCACCAGCAGGCGCGGCGCCAGCGCTTGAACCCGCGCCGCCACGCGCCACAATGCCCCGTTGGACAGCGCCAGCTTGCTCTGCGGGTCTTCCTCCAGGGCATCGGCGCCGCATTGCAGAACCACCGCCTGCGGCGCGAAGCCCTCGGCCAGGGGCAGCACCGCCGCCGCCATCAGATAGTCCAGCTCGCTGTCGTTGAAGCCCGGCGGCACCGGCAGATTGCGCGCCTGCCCTCCGGCCCGGTCGGCAAGGCCACCTAGCCCGCCGGCGACCATCGGCCAGCGCCCTGCTTCATGGATGGAAAGGGTCAGCACCCGGCCGTCGTCGTGAAAGGCGTCCTGCACGCCGTCGCCGTGGTGCGCGTCGACATCGAGATAGAACACCCGCTCCAGACCGGCGTCGAGCAGGGCGAGAATCCCCAGCACCGGATCGTTGAAGTAGCAAAACCCGCTGGCGCGGTCCCGCCGCCCGTGATGGGTGCCCCCGGCCGGGCTGTAGACCTGCCCGCCGTCCTCGAGCAGACGCGCGGCAAGGATCGAGGCGCCGCAGGCGGTCGCCGGACGGGAGAAAATCTCCGGGAAAACCGGGTTCCCGTTGACGCCAATGCCGTAGCTGCGCTTGGCCTCTTCGCTGATCTGCTGGCTACGCTCGGCCTGCTGCACCGCGGCGATGTAGTCCGGCGCGTGAAAGCGGGCGAGCTGCTCCGGCGAAGCGACAGGGCTGTCGATGTAAGCCTCGTCCGCAAGCCAGCCCAAGGCCCGGCAGAGGTCGATCACCGTAGATACCCGGGGGATCGCCAGGGGATGCCGGCTGCCATAGCTGGAATGCCGATAGATCTCGCTGCCAATGAAGCGCGGTCTTCCGGGCTTGGTTCCTGTGGGCGGGGTGCTTACCATTGCCATCTAGCATCTAGAGTGAATTTTCTCCGGACAAGGCCCCAGCGTGACCAGCCAAATCAGCCATGCCGCCGTGCGGGTTCACCAGGCCCGGCTCAGCTACAGCGGCAGCCTGCTGTTCGACGGCCTGAGTTGCGACCTGCCCCAGGGACAGACTACCTGTCTGCTAGGCCCCTCCGGGGTCGGCAAGTCGAGCCTGCTGCGGCTGATCGCCGGGCTGCAGCATGCCGCAGAGGGCCGGGTCACGGATGGCGCGGACGGCGCTCTACAAGGCCAGCTTGCCTACATGGCGCAGCAGGATCTGCTGCTGCCTTGGCTCTCCGTCGAGGATAACGTCCTGCTTGGCGCGCGGCTGCGTGGCGAGCCGCCGGAGCGGACGCGCGCCCGGGACCTGCTGGACTCCGTCGGCTTGGCCGCGGCGGCGGCGCAAAAGCCGGCGACGCTGTCCGGCGGCATGCGCCAGCGCGCCGCCCTCGCCCGCACCCTGATGGAGAATCGGCCGGTCGTACTGATGGATGAGCCCTTCTCCGCGCTCGACGCCTTCACCCGGTTGGAGATACAGAGCCTGGCGGCGAAGCTGCTATCCGGGAAAACCGTGCTGATGGTCACCCACGACCCCTTGGAGGCGCTGCGCCTCGGCCATCGCATTCTGGTGATGGCCGGGCGGCCGGCGCGGCTCGAGGAAATCGCGCCGCCGGCCGGCTCTCCGCCGCGGCAGCCCGGCGACCCGGCGCTGCTTGAGCGCCAAGCCGCCCTGCTCGAAGGCCTTAGCCGCGCCCACGCCGCATGAAGCCGCTCCGCCCCGCGATCATTTTCCTGGGCCTGCTGGCCGTCTGGCAAGCCGTGGTTTGGCTTTCGGGCGCGCCGCCCTACATCCTGCCCGCGCCCTGGCAGGTCGCCCTGGCCCTGGCCGAGCATTGGCAGCGCCTCGCCTATAACGCCGGGATCACTCTCGCGGAGATTCTGCTTGGGCTGCTGTTCGGCGGGCTGCTGGGGATTATCTCCGCGCTAAGCCTCGCGGCCTTCCGCCCGGCGCGGCGCTGGCTGCTGCCGCTGCTGGTAACCAGCCAGGCGATCCCCGTCTTCGCCCTGGCGCCGATCCTGGTGCTCTGGCTCGGTTACGGCATGGCCTCGAAAGTCGCCATGGCGACGCTGATCATCTACTTCCCGATTACCGCCGCCTTCTACGACGGCCTGCGCCGCAGCGAAGCGGGCTGGCTCGATCTGGCGCGCACCATGGGCGCCAGCCGCGGCGCGGCCTTGCTGCACATACGCATTCCCGCCGCCCTGCCCGGCCTGACCTCCGGTTTGCGGGTCGCCACGGCCGTCGCGCCCATCGGCGCGGTGGTCGGCGAATGGGTCGGCGCCTCGGCCGGGCTCGGCTACTTGATGGACAATGCCAACGACCGCATGCAGATCGATCTGATGTTCGCGGCCCTATTCGTGCTCGCCGTCATGGCGGTCGGGCTCTATTTCCTTGTGGACAGGCTTTGCAAAAACATGATTCCCTGGCAGGTAGAAAGCCAATAGGGGGCGATTCATGACGGCGCCTGGCAAGGACACCGCCGCTCACTTCTCCCGGCAGGCGGAAGCCTATGCCGCAAGTCCCGGGCATGCCCACGGCCAGGATCTCGATATCGTCGCCGCTTTTGCCCAGCCTGGCCTCCACGATCTTTGTCTCGACATCGCCACCGGCCCCGGCCATACGGCATTCCGCATCGCCAGCAAGGCGATGACCGTCGTCGCCGTGGACATCGCCGAGGGGATGCTGCAAACCGCCCGCCGCCTGGCCACGGAGCGTGGCGTCACCAACGTCGTATTCGAACGCTCCGACGCCGCGCATCTTTCTTTCAATGACGCCAGTTTCGATCTCGTGACCTGCCGTATCGCGCCGCACCACTTCACCGATATTCCCGCTTTCCTGCGCGAGGTCGCCCGGGTGCTTAAGGCCAACGGCCGCTTCGTGCTGGAGGACAGCCTGGCGCCGGACGATCCCGAGGAAGCCGCCTTCTTGCACAACTTGGAGGTGCGCCGGGACCCGACCCATGTACGCTCCTTACAGCGCAGCGAATGGATTGCCGCCTTGCGGGATGCCGGGCTGAAGGTCACGCGCGACATGATTTTCCAGAAGCAGCACCCCTTCATGGATTGGCTGGCGCGCACCGGGGTCGCGGATGCGGAGGCCGCCAGCCTGATCGCGGAGCTGTTGGCCGCGCCCAAGGCCTTGCGCGATAGCTGCCTGGTGCTCGGCGACCAGGGCATCGACCTGATGATCGATCACAAGATCATCCTGCGCGCCGACAAACTGATTAACTGATCCGCCGGGCAAAGCGCTCTCGTCCGATTGCCTTTGCGGTTCCAGGCCGTTAGCTTCGTCGCCAGGAAACCGACGGCAAGGAGCTAAGCATGAGCGTGAAGACAATCCTGGTGCATCTGGCGAATGACGACCACCATCGTGTGCGTCTCAATGTTGCCGTTCGCATGGCCAAGGTGCACAAGGCTCATATTGTCGCGCTCTTCATTACGACACCCGAAGGCATGCCCCATGCCGTCACCGGACGGGGCGCCTCGGCCGCCTACCTGGCGACCGCCCGGGAGTCCGCGCGCCAGCGCGCCATAGCGCTCGAGGAAGAGTTTCGCGCGACCTGCAGCAGCAACAATGTCCATGCAACCTGGGTGGTTGAGGATGGCGAGCATCTCGACGCCCTCGCCTACCACGCGCACGCCTCCGACATCGCCATTCTGAGCTGCCCGACGGAGGCCGAGAACTTCGAGGATCACTTCCGGATGCGCCTCGCCGAGCAATTCACACTGATCTCCGGCTGCCCGGTTCTGATGCTGCCCAGAAAGCCCGATATCCCGACCTTCGGAAAACACATCCTGGTCGCCTGGAAGGCCAATCGCGAGGCGCTGCGCGCCGTGCGCGATTCCCTGTCCTTCCTCAAGGATGCCGACAAGGTGACCGTGCTGGCCGTCGGGCCGACCGGGGAACACGCCCTGAGCGAAACCGAACTGGTCGCCTACCTGCGCCGCCACGATATAACCGCGGAGCCCAAGAACGTCGAGAAGGACAGCGAGGGCACCGGCCATACGATTCTGACGACAGCCGAGCAGCTCGGCTGCGACATGCTGGTGATGGGCGCCTACGGGCACTCGCGCATACGCGAGATCATCATGGGCGGCGTGACCCGCCATATCTTCGCCAACTGCAGTATCCCGGTGATGCTCTCCCACTAGCCCCCTAGGCCGGCGGCCGGGCGGTCTCGTCCTGGATCAGACGAAGAAGACGAAGGTCACCAGCAGGAACAGCGGGACCAGGAAGACGATCGACCAGCCCATGTAGCCGAAGAAGCTAGGCATCGCCACGCCGCGCTCCTCGGCGATCGAGCGCACCATGAAGTTGGGCGCATTGCCGATGTAGGTCATCGCGCCCATGAACACAGCGCCCGCGGAAATCGCCAGCAGGGTTTCCGAAAGCGGCCCCATGAGCTGCTCCGCATCGCCCCCGGCGGTGTTGAAAAACACCAGATAGGTCGGCGCGTTGTCGAGGAAGCTGGAAAGCACGCCGGTTGCCCAGAAGTACATGAAGTTGACCGGGTTTCCGTTGGTGCTGACGGAGGTGATGATCGCCGACATGGGCCCCTGCTCGCCGGCTTTCAACATGGCGATGGCGGGAATGATCGTCAGGAAGATCGCCGCGAAAAGCTTGGCAACCTCGATGATCGGAAACCAGGAAAAGCCATTGGCCTTACGGCTTTCGTTGCTGGTCAGCATCCACGAAATCGCGGCCAGAGCGAGCAAGCTGAGGTCGCGGCAGAGGTTCTGAAGTTCGACCTCCACATGGAAAACTAAGAAGCTGACACCCGGCTTCCAGATACCGCTCATCAGCACGGCCACGACAACTCCGGCCAGCAACAGGAAGTTGAATCCCCCTTCCAGGCCGAGCTTCTCCCCGTCCTGATCCGCATCGTCTTCCCTCGGCTCTTCCTTGCGGAAGAGATAGCTGTCCAACGCGAAGAAGGTGACCAGCAGGATACCCGAAATCATGAGCATCGGCAGCAGCATGTGCGTCGTGGGCCAGAAGAAATCGACGCCCTTCAGGAAACCGAGGAACAGCGGCGGATCGCCTAGCGGCGTCAGGGAACCGCCGATATTGGCGACCAGGAAGATAAAGAAGACGACCACGTGGACGCGATGCTTGCGCCAGTCGTTGGCGGCCAGCATCGGCCGGATCAGCAGCATCGCCGCCCCGGTCGTGCCCATCCAACTGGCCAGGATGGTGCCGATCAGCAATAGCCCGGTGTTGACCAGCGGAGTGCCGCGTAGCGTGCCGGTCAAACGCACGCCGCCAGCTACCGTGAACAGCGAAAGCAGCAGAATGATGAAGGGGATGTATTCCAGCAATCCGACATGCAGCAGCTCGAACAACGCCAGCTGCCAGCCTTGCGTCAGAGTAAAGGGAATCATGAAGGCGGCGCCCCAAAATAAGGCGATCTTACCGAAATGATTGTGCCAGAAGAGCGGGGCGACCAGGGGAAAGATCGCGATCGACAGCAGAATTCCGACAAAGGGGATGATCCAGGCCAGGCCGAGTTCCCCGCCGTTCAGATGGGGCGCATCCCCGCCCGCGGTAGCCGCCGCCGCCTCGGGCACGAGTCCCAGGCAGGACAAGCCGAAAAGCGTGGCGATCGTGATCAGAAGACTTGGTAACGCAACATTCCGGGCTGCGTGGCGACGCAGTCGCAAACTCATTATTCCCCTCGCCTTCATATTTTGGCCGGACATCCCTGCCCGGCCCGGTGTCGTGGCGTTCTCGTAAACTTGCGCGGAGTATGGCGAAAGGCCGCCTGCGAGCCAAGTGCCAAGTCCCTCCTGTCTTTTCGATAGCGTTAAAAGACCTGGATGAGGTGTCAAAGAGTCTTGCGCGACGGCAATACCCGCCATACGGTTATGGCGAACAGATCGTGGGGCTAATAGCCGAAAAGGCATCCCAAAGCCCGCGAACAGGGAGGAAAAACGACCATGTCATCTTACATCCGCACTCGATTCCTGCGCCATGCAGCAGGGAGCGTGCTGGTGGCGGCGGGCCTTACCGTTGCGGCCGCCAGCGCCCAGGCACAGGACAAGATCACCCTCGGCTCCGCGATTTCGCTGACCGGCAAATACTCGACCAATGGCGAACACACCCGCAATGGCTACGACCTCGCGGTCGAGCGCATCAACGAAAGAGGCGGCGTCAAGGTCGGCGACAAGACCTACGAGCTTGAGATCGTCTACTACGACGATGAATCGACTCCGGCCCGCGGCGCCCAGCTCGCCGAGCGCCTGATCAACCAGGACGGCGTCAAGTTCCTGCTCGGCCCCTACTCCTCTGGCCTGACCAAGGCCATCGCGCCGGTCACCGAGAAGTACGGCATCCCGATGGTCGAGGGGAACGGCGCAGCCCGCTCCCTCTTTACCCAGGGATACAAGTATCTCTTCGCCGTACTCGCGACCTCCGACCAGTATCTGACCAGCGCCGTGACGCTGGCCGCCGAGCTGGCGGAAAAGGAAGGCCGCGACCCCTCAAGCCTGACGCTCGCTGGCGCCTTCGAGAACGATCCCTTCTCGCAGGACGTGCGCGCCGGCGTGCTCGCCGACGCGGAGAAGTACGGCATCGAGGTGGTGATCGACGATCAGCTGCCGCCGGAACTGAACGACATGGCGGCGACGCTGACCAAGGTCCGTGCCCTGAAGCCCGACATCCTGGTTGTCTCCGGGCACGCCAAGGGCGCCGCCCTGGCGATCCGTCAGATTCAGGAAATGCAGATCGACGTGCCGATCCTGGCCATGACGCACTGCGATTCGGCCGACGTCATCGGTAAGTTCGGCGATGCCGCCGAGTACACGCTCTGCGCTTCGCAGTGGGCTCCTTCGCTGAGCTACTCCGACGACGACTTCGGTTCGGCCAGCGACTACGCCAAGGACTTCGAAGCCAAGTATGGCTACGAGCCCCCCTATCAGGCGGCGGAGTCGACGGCTTCGGTGCAGACCTTCGTGGATGCCATCGAGCGGGCCGGTTCCCTCGATCCCAAGGCGGTGCGCGATGCCCTGGCCGAGACGGACATGCAAACCTTCTACGGCAACATCAAGTTCGATGAGACCGGCAAGAACATCGCCAAACCGATGGTGCTGTTCCAGGTGCAGGACGGTGAGTATCGCGTGGTCGCGCCCTTGAAGTGGGCCTCCTCGGAGATTCTCTATCCACGTCCCAATTGGAGCGACCGCTAGGGCCTCCGTTTGCAGGCTTGCGTAAGCAGCGTATCAGCTTCCCGCTCGAGACTTCACTCTTGAGCGGGAAGTCTTGCTGTCCGATTCCCTTGCGGTTGCGTGGAGCATGAGGGCCTATGCTCAATAATCTTGAAATTCTGATCATCGCCCCGCAGTTCGCGGTGCAGTTGATCATCGCCGGCGTACTGATCGGGGCAATTTTTGCCCTGGCGGCTTACGGCATGGCGATGGTCTGGGGCGTGATGAACATCATCAACGTGGTTCAAGGCGAGTTCGTCATCCTCGGCGGCTTCGTCGCCTTGATGACGGCGCAGCTCGGTCTCACGCCCTTCCTTGGCATACCGGCCGCCTTCGCGGTCCTCTTCGTCATCGGATTCGCGATCTACAAAACGATCATATTCCGGCTCGTGGACCGGGACCTTTTCACCTCGCTGCTCGCCACCTTCGGGCTTTCGATCCTGCTGCAGCAGCTGATGAACGAAGTCTTCGGCGCCAATGTGCAGATCGTGGAAACGGGTCTTGGCACCTGGTTCATCCTCGATCGCTCGGTCACCATTTCGCAGATTCTTGTCGTCGCCTTCGTGATCGCCGTGATCATCGCGATCCTCATCACCCTGTTCATGCGGCATACCCGCATGGGCCAGGCGATCCGCGCGACGGCGCAGAACCCGAGGGCCGCGCGCATCCTCGGCATCGATACCGATAGGGTCTACGCCATGACCTACGCGCTCAACGCCGCGATCTGCGGCGCCGCCGGCTCCCTGGTGGTGATGGCCCTGACCATCCACCCCTTCCAGGGGCTGGCCTACACCGTGCGTTCCTTCACCATCGTCGTGGTCGCCGGCCTCGGCAATCTACCCGGGGTGATCGCAGCCGCCTTCGGCTTGGGAGTCGCAGAGCAGTTCGCCGGTTTCGTGCTCGGCGCGGAATATCAGCTGGCCTTCGTCTTCCTGCTGCTGGTCTTCATACTTGTCCTGCGCAGCCTCTGGCTGGGCCGCCAAAGGAAGTCCCTCCGATGAGCGCGGCGGCAACCCCCTTCCTGCGCCGCAATGGCGTGTTGGAATCCGCGATCCTGGTCCTGGCCCTGATCGCGCCCTTCCTGCTGCCCGCCTATCAAACGCAGCTGGCCTTTCTCTGGATCATGGTGGTGATCGCCCAAAGCTGGAACGTCATGGGCGGCCAGATGGGCTACAACTCCTTCGGCAATGTCATTTTCTTCGGCGTCGGCATGTACACCACTGCCGTGCTGCAGGTCGGCCTCTTCACGAGCGTGTCCGAGTATAACGCCGCCGAAGGCGCCGCCGCCTTGCAGCTCACCCGCTTCGAGTACTTCCTCGGCCTAGGCCTGGGCCTTGCCGCCGCCGCCGTCATCTCCGTGATCGCCGCCGCGATCATGGGCTCCGGCCTGCTGCGGCTGCGCGGCCACTATTTCGCGATCGGCACCCTGGGCCTGGGCATTGCCTTCGCCGAGATCTTCTCGGGCTGGGAATGGGTCGGCGCCGGGTCCGGCATGGTCACGCCGCTGTTCCCGGGAGAGCTCGGCTCGCGCGAGATCTTTTTCTACTTCGCCGCCCTGATTCTGGCCTGCATAACCTTTCTGGTGCTCAAGCGATTCTATGCCGGCCGCTTCGGGCTGGCCCTCAACGCCATCCGCGATGACGAGGACAAAGCCGAGGCGATGGGGGTCCACACCACCCGCTACAAGACCGTGGCCTGGTGCGTTTCAGCGGTGTTCACGGGGATCGCCGGCGGCATCGTCGGCAATCTGGTCGGTTTCATCGATGCCCGCGACGTCGCCTTTTCCGGCATCACCTTCGGCATCTGGATGATTCTGATGGTCATCCTCGGCGGCAAGGGAACCCTCTGGGGCCCGGTGCTGGGCGCCGTCATCTTTCATATCACCCAGGAACTGTTCTGGACCTACCTGCTGGGCTGGCAGCGCGTCGCGCTCGGCCTGCTGATCGTTCTCATCGTGGTGTTCTTCCCCCTGGGCATTCTCGGCTGGGCGCGCGAGCGCTTTCCCGAGTACTTCGGACATCGGGTCGAAGGCGACGAGGCCGCAGCAAGCGAGGGGACCGGCAAATGACCGCACTCCTTGAAGTCCACGAGGTTTCAAAGTCCTTCGGCGGCATCCGGGCCAACCAGGACATCTCGATCGAGGTTAAATCGGGCGAGATCGTCGGCCTGATCGGACCCAATGGCTCTGGCAAGACGACACTGTTCAACTCCATCGTCGGCTACCACCCCATCGATTCCGGGTCGGTGCGTTTCGAAGGCGACGAGATCTCAAAGCTGATGGTTCCGCAAATCGCGCGGCGCGGCTTGCTGCGCACGTTCCAGCAGACGCGTATCTACGGCAAGCTAACCTGCGTTCAGAACATGCTAATCAGCCTGCCCCACCGGCAGGAAGGCATCCTGGACATGCTGCGGCGCTTCCCGCCGGAGTCCACGGAGCGCGCCGAGGAGCTGCTGGAGTTCGTCGGCCTTTATCAGAAACGGCATTTGCTGGCCGGCGACCTTTCCTTCGGCCAGCAAAAGCTGCTCGAATTCGCCATGGCGCTGATGAACGATCCGAAGATGCTGCTGCTCGACGAGCCGACGGCTGGCATCAACCCGACCTTGATCAACGGCCTGCTCGAACGGCTTGAGCGCGCGAACAGCGATCTAGGCATCACCTTGCTGGTGATCGAGCACAACATGCGGGTGGTGATGAACCTCGCCCAGAGGATCTACTGCCTCGCGCATGGGCAGCTGCTGGCCCATGGCGTGCCGGACGAGGTGCGCAACGACCAGCGCGTCATCGACGCATACCTGGGAGCCGAGTGATGGCGGAGAACGACGGCAAGACGGGTAACGGCGACGGAAAGCGGGTCAGCGGCTACGGCTTCGGCGATACCAAGACCGTGATCTCGGTCGAGGATGTCGCGCGGGAAGCCGAGAACCTGGCCAAGGACCGTCCGACGCCGGAGCGGCTGAATCAGCTCGCTGGCGGCGAGCCCCTGGTCCACATAGAAAAGCTGCGCGCCGGCTACGGCAAGATGGAAATCCTGCACGATTTCGACCTGATGGTGGGCAAGGGGCAGTCCCTCTGCCTGATCGGCCCGAACGGCGCCGGCAAATCGACGGTGCTGCATTCGATCTTCGGTTTCACCAACATCTTTGGCGGCAGCATCCAGGTCGCCGGGCAAGATGTGACCCGGATGACCGCCAAGGATAAGCTGAGCAGCGCCGGAGTCGCCTACATCCTGCAGGACAACTCCGTCTTCCCGGAGATGTCGGTGGAGGAAAATCTCTGGATGGGCGGCTTCCTCAAGAACAAGGGTCCGGAGGCCAAGCAGGCCGCCGAGCGTGTCTTCGACAAGTATTCTCGCCTCGCGGAGCGCCGGAATCAGAAGGCTGGAACCCTCTCCGGCGGCGAGCGCCGGCTGCTGGAAATCTCCCGCGCCTTGATCATGGACCCGCAGGTTCTTCTGGTCGACGAGCCCTCGATCGGCCTGGAACCGCGTTTTATCGATATGGTCTTTGAAATCCTCGGCGACCTGAAGCATAACGATCACAAGACCATCATCCTCGTGGAGCAGAACGCCAAGAAAGGTTTGGAGTTCGCGGACATCGGATACGTTCTTGTTTCAGGTCAGCTTGCCATGGCCGGCCCTGGCGATGAACTCCTTGACGATCCTGCCGTAGGGCGCTTGTTCCTCGGCGGCTAACGCCCACATAGGAAAGCGCGGGGTCGGGCATGCCCGGCTCGAACAGCAAGATCAAAGGGGGACCACCCAATGCAAATCAACGGTGAACGCAGCATCCCAGCGTCGCGGCAAAAAGTTTGGGAAGCCCTCAACGATCCGGAAGTCCTGAAAGCCTGCATTCCCGGCTGCGAGGAGCTGGATAAAACCAGCGACCATTCCTTCGCCGCCAAGGTCAAGGCCAAGGTCGGCCCCGTCAGCGCGAAGTTCAACGGCGAGGTCACGCTATCGGACATGAACCCGCCGGAAAGCTACACCATCTCCGGCGAAGGCAAGGGCGGCGCCGCCGGCTTCGCCAAGGGCGGTGCCAAGGTGCATTTGAAGGAAGAAGGCCCCGCCTCCACCCTGCTGACCTACGACGTTGAGGCCAAGGTCGGCGGCAAGCTCGCCCAGGTCGGGTCGCGGCTGATCGACGGCACCGCCAAGAAGATGGCCGACCAGTTTTTCACCGCCTTCGCGCAGCAGGTTGGCGACAGCGAAACCGGCGGCGAAACCGGTGGCGAGCCGTCAGACGCGCAAACCTCGCAAACCGCCAGTCAAGCCACGCCGCAAAACCCTGACAGCGCCGCCGCTAAGACCGAGCCCGCCAAAGCGGACGACACCGCGGCACGAGAAAGCAAACAGAACCGCGGCTACGGGCCGGTTTCCTGGGTGTTCATGGTCGTCGCCGTGGTGGTGATTTTGCTGTTCGTGTTCGGGGTTGTGTAAGGACAGCTCCCTCCTCCCTGCCTGCGCTTCATAAATGTTTCAAATTTTGCCGGCGGCAGCAGCCGCCGATCCCCTTGACCTTCCTTCCGGTGGCTTACACACTTGCGACCTGAACCCCGCAAGGGTCTAAGCAACAACAACCGCTGGGTAGTGCACTACCCCGGCAATCATAGGGAGATCGAGAATGCCCACCGTATCCATGACGGTGAACGGAAAAGCGGTTTCGCACGAGATCGAAGCCCGCACCCTGCTCGTCGAATATCTGCGTCAAAACTGCGCTCTGACCGGCACACATGTCGGCTGCGACACCAGCCAATGCGGCGCCTGCGTCGTGCATGTCGATGGCCAGTCCGTGAAATCCTGCACCCTTCTGGCCGTACAGGCCGAGGGCGCCGAGGTGACCACCATCGAGGGACTCGCCGAGAACGGCGAGCTGCACCCCATGCAGGCCGCCTTCAAGGAGCATCACGGCCTGCAGTGCGGGTTCTGCACACCCGGCATGGTGATGTCCGCCGTCGATCTGCTGCAGAAGAATTCCAGCCCCAGCGAGGAAGAAATTCGCGAGTGGCTGGAAGGCAACATCTGCCGCTGCACCGGCTATCACAACATCGTCAAGGCCATTCAGGCCGCGGCGCAGGATACGAGGAGCTAGGACGATGCCAGACGGAACCGGAATCGGATCGGCACTCAAGCGCAAGGAAGACGGACGCTTCCTGACCGGCAGAGGCCGCTATACCGACGACCTCAATCGCCCCGGGCAAAGCCACGCCTATTTCCTGCGCTCGCCCTACCCGCACGCCAAGATCAACGGCATCGACACCTCGGCCGCCGCCAAGGCGCCGGGCGTCATCGCCATCTACATCGGCAAGGACATGGAGGCCGATAACGTCGGCTCTCTGCCCTGCGGCTGGGTGGTCACCGATCGCAACGGCGAGCCGCACAAGGCCCCGCCGCACTTCCCCCTGGCCCGCGATAGGGTCCGCTATGTCGGCGACCATGTCGCCGTGGTGATCGCGGAAACCAGTACGCAGGCCAAGGACGCGGCGGAGCTGATCGAGGTCGATTACCAGGAGCTGCCGCACAACGTCGATACCGCCAAGGCGCTCGACGCGGAACAGATCCACGACGATGCCCCCGGCAACCTCTGCTACGACTGGGAGCTGGGCGACGAGGCGGAGATCGACGAGATTCTCTCCAAGGCGCATCACGTCACCAAGTTCGACCTGATCAACAACCGCCTGATCCCCAATGCCATGGAGCCGCGCGCGGCGATTGGCGACTACGACGCTGGGATGGAGGAGTACACTCTCTACACCACCAGCCAGAACCCTCATGTCGCGCGCCTCGTGCTCTGCGCCTTCGTGCTCGGCCTGTCTGAATCCAAGCTGCGGGTGATCGCGCCCGACGTCGGCGGCGGCTTCGGCTCGAAGATCTTCATCTACGCCGAGGAGACGGTCTGCACCTGGGCCTCCAAGAAGGTCGGACGCCCGGTCAAGTGGGTCGCCGAACGCAACGAGTCCTTCCTGTCGGATGCCCATGGACGCGACCATGTGACCTCGGCGCAGCTCGGGCTCGATGAGAACGGCAAGTTCCTGGCGCTCAAGGTCGAGACCCAGGCCAACATGGGGGCCTATCTTTCGACCTTCGCCTCCTGCGTGCCGACCTATCTCTACGCCACGCTGCTGGCCGGGCAGTACACCACCCCCAGCATCTACGCCAACGTCAAGGCGGTGTTCACCAACACCTCGCCGGTCGACGCCTATCGCGGCGCCGGGCGGCCGGAGGCGACTTACGTGATCGAGCGCATCGTCGAGGTGGCGGCGCGCGAGACCGGGATCGACCCGGCGGAGCTGCGCAAGCGCAACTTCGTGCCCGACGACGCCTTCCCCTATCAGACCCCGGTCGCCCTGACCTACGATTCCGGACAGTACGGCCTGGCGATGGACAAGGCGCTGGAGATGATCGACTACAAGGGCTTCGCCAGCCGCAAAGCAGAGTCCGAAAGAAACGGCAAGCTGCGCGGCATCGGATTGTCGGCGTATATCGAGGCCTGCGGTATCGCTCCGTCCGCCGTGGTCGGCTCGCTCGGTGCCGGCGTCGGCCTGTGGGAGTCCGCCCAGGTCCGCTTCAACGCCACCGGCACGGTTTCGGTCTTCACCGGCGCGCACAGCCACGGCCAAGGCCATGAAACCACCTTTTCCCAGGTCGTCTCCGATGCCTTGGGCATCCCGGTCGAGAACGTCGAGATCGTCCACGGCGACACCGGCCGCGTGCCCATGGGAATGGGCACCTACGGGTCGCGCTCGCTGGCCGTCGGCGGCTCCGCCATCGTGCGCGCCTGCGACAAGATCATCGAAAAGGGCAAGAAGATCGCCGCCCATCTGATGGAGGCCAGCGTCGACGATATCGAGTACGACTCCGGCACCTTCCGCGTCGCCGGTACGGACAAGGAAAAGGCGATGGCGGAAATCGCCTTCACCGCCTACGTGCCGCACAACTACCCGGAGGATCTGGAGCCCGGCTTGGACGAGACGGCCTTCTACGATCCGCTGAACTTCACCTATCCTGCGGGCACCCACATCGCCGAGGTCGAGGTCGATCCCGACACCGGCGAGGTGGAGATCGTCGACTGGGTGGCCGTGGACGACTTCGGCAAGATCGTCAATCCGATGATCGTCGAGGGCCAGGTCCACGGCGGCATCGCCCAGGGCGTCGGTCAGGCGCTGCTCGAGAACTGCGTCTACGATGTGGAAAGCGGACAGCTCAGCACCGGCTCCTACATGGATTACACCATGCCACGGGCCGATGACCTGCCGTCCTTCCGTATTGCCACCACGGAAACCCCCTGCCCGCACAATCCACTCGGCGTGAAGGGCTGTGGCGAGGCCGGCGCCATCGCCGCGCCCGCGGCGCTGATGAACGCCATCACCAATGCCATCGGGCGGGAAATCGAAATGCCGGCGACACGCGAAAAAGTCTGGCACGCCTGCCAGGGCGCCACGCAACAAGCCGCCGAGTAAGGGAGGAAAAGAGAATGTACGCATTCAACTACCATCGGCCGTCCTCCCTCGCGGAGGCCAAGTCGGCGCTTTCCAGTGCCGAGGATGGCAAGCTCGTCGCAGGCGGGATGACTCTCATTCCGACCATGAAACAGCGGCTGGCGAGTCCGTCCGATCTCGTCGATCTTGGCGCCATCTCGGAGCTCAAGGGCGTCTGCGAGGATGGCGGCAAGCTGGTTATCGGTGCGATGACCCCGCACGCGGCGGTTGCCGCCAACGAACTGGTTAGAAGCAAGATCCCGGCGCTGGCCGCGCTCGCCGACGGTATCGGCGATCCGCAGGTCCGCAACCGCGGCACCATCGGCGGCTCGATCGCCAACGCCGACCCCGCCGCCGACTACCCGGCGGGTCTGGTCGGTCTGGGCGCAACGGTGAAGACCGACAAGCGGGAGATCCCCGCCGATGACTTCTTTACCGGGCTCTTCGAGACGGCTCTCGATGGCGACGAGCTGGTCGTTTCGGTGTCTTTCCCGATCCCCGAGCGCGCCGGCTATGCCAAGTTCGCCAACCCGGCGTCGCGCTATGCCATCGTCGGGGTCATGGTCAGCAGCGGTCCGGCCGGTACCCGCGTCGCGGTCACCGGCGCCGGCCCCGCGGTCTTCCGGGTTCCGGAGATGGAAGCCGCCTTGCAGGGCAGCTGGTCTCCCGCCGCGGTCAAGGCCGTCTCGGTTTCAGCGGAGGATCTCAACAGCGATCTTCACGCCTCGGCCGAGTACCGCGCGCACCTGGTGAGTGTCATGGCTGGCCGGGCGGTGACGGCGGCCAGCTAATTCGCCTGATCCATCAGCATCGAGAGGCCGGGACGCTAGCGTCCCGGCCTTTCTTCTGCCCGACTGCGCAGCTAGCCTAGCGTGGCTATGTCGCGCCGCTCGATCCTCTTTCTCAGCCTTCCGCTCCTGCTGCTGCTCCTCGCCGGCGGGCTGGTACTGTTTCGCCTGGAAGCCGCGACGGCGCTGCTGAAGCAACAGCTTGTGGCGCGCGGTGTCGATCATCCGCAGCTGCAGGTCACCGCGCTCGATCTCGACGGGGCGACAATCGAAACGATCCGCCTCGGCGATAAGGATGAGCTTCGCATCGGGCGGCTCGCAGTGGCGTATAGCTGGCGCGAGCTGGGCTCCGGGCAGCTGCGGGACATCGCCATCGAGGATGCCGCCGTCAAACTCGATCTCACCGGTGAAAACCCGCCGCTCGGCAGTCTGCAGACCCTGATCGAAACCCTGGCGCCGGACGATCAGAAGGATGAGGGAAGCGCGGGAGACTCTGCCGCGACGGGGCCGTCACTTCCTCCGATCCGCTTTACCGGCGGCCGCATCGAAGCCCTGACTCCCGAGGGGCCGTTGAGCCTGGATACCAGCGGAGTCCTTACGCTGGGCGAGAACGATAGGATGTCGGTGACGGCGCGGATCGAAGGCAAGGGCCCTCCCGGTCAGGCCGTGGGCGAAATCGAGGCCGAGCTGCTCGATGGCAAGCCCGTCCGCATGCTGGCCGAACTGACGCTGACGGATTTCGCGCTGCCCCTGGTTACCGCGCAGAACGCCGCGCTCAAGCTCGACCTCAGTGAGCAGGCCTTGGCCATCGATCTCGACCTGCACACCCTCGAAGGCACGGCGCTCCTCTCGCTCTTCATGCAAAGCGCGCAGCCTCTGGCCGAGTTCCTGGCCCTGGTGACGGCGGAGAACCCCTATGACGCCTTGTCGGATAGCAACCTCTCCGGCCAGGGCGCGCTCACCCTCGTGGAGTTCGACCTCCCCGGTATCCTGCGCGGCGCCTCGGCGGACCTGGTGTTCGACCTCACCTTGGAAGATGCCGTGCTCAGCCTTGATTTGCCCGCCCCAGCGGAGTTCACGGCCAAACCCACTCCCACCGCTCTACGCCAGGCTGGGTTGCCCGATGGAATGCTGCCCGCCTTCGCGCAGCCGCTCCAGCTCCGCCTCACGCAAAGGGTGCCTGAAGCTTCGGCCCTGTCCCTGCGCAGAGAGGACGGGGGATTTTCGCTGCACAGCAATCTTGGCCTATCGCTCGATTATGGCTTCGGCTCCGCGCTGCGCGGCGAGCTCAACGGAGACGCGGCCTTCACCCCCACGGGCGGACTGCGCTCAGCGCAGTTTCCCGCCGCCCGTCTGCAGGCGGAAAGGCTGGTGCTGGCGGGAGTGCAGCTTGCACAGGGCACCTATGAAGGCGGCCTGCGCTACACGCAGGAATCCGGCTTTCGCGCCGAGGGCATGCTGCAACTGACCGAACTGGCCGCGCGGGGCCACAGCCTCACCCAGGGCCGCTATCAGGGGAGCCTTGCCTACAACGGAGGTGCGCTGCAGGCTCAAGGCCATCTCATGGCGGAGGCCGAGGCGCTGCAAGCAGGCGGCACCGCGTTCGAGGATTTGACCCTGGATTTTCCAGTCGCGCTGCAAGGAACGCCCGAGCAATTGGTCCTGTCCTGGGACCGCCCTGTCCGGCTCACTGCCGGCGCGTTCGACAGTCTGCCCTTGGAGATGCCTGCCGAGGGGCTGACACTCACATCCGAGCGCGGCAGCCTGGTTCTCGATTTACGCGCGGGCCTCGCCTTTAGTCATGATTTCGCGCTCTCCCTCGATCTTCCACCCAGCGATCTCGGCGGCCTGCGGCTGCGCTCGTCACCGGTCTCGCTGCAGCTCTCAGGCGGTAGCAACGACGACGGCGACTACACACTGCAAGCCAGTGGGGAAACCGCCTCGATCGAGCTGCCCGACTACGAAATTCGGGCCAGCGCGATCACCCTCGAAGGCCAGATCGATGCGGAGAAAAGCGATTTCACCCTGCGAATCGCCGCGCTCTCCGACCAGCGAGAACCGCAGATTCTGCCGCCGCTTTCGGTCGTCATTGCTGGCAAGCCCTCGGAGCGCGGCCTTGCGCTCGCGATCTCCGCCACGGGGTCTGGGAACCGCCTCAAGGCCAATGCCATGGTTTCAATCGACACCGACAAGGGCAGCGGCGCTGCGTCTTTCACCCTGGCGCCGTTGCTGTTCGTGCCCGGCTCCCTGCAGCCGGTCGACATTGCCCCGTTGCTCGGCGGCCTGACCGAGGTTCAGGCGGAGCTGCGCACCGAGGGAAAGCTTGCCTGGAACCGCGGCGGCCTGACCCGCAGCAGCGCCGATATCCGGCTCAACAATGCCAGCATGACCACGGGCGCGGGACGGGTCGAAGGCTTGACCACCGCGCTCGCCCTGTCGAGCCTTTGGCCGCCGCTCAGCGACGCACCCCAGGAGTTAACCGCCGCATCCTACGAAACGAACAACATCGAGTTCACCGACTTGAGCGCGCGCTATCGAGTCGTCGAAGGCCCTGGAGATTTCCCCGAATCCCTGCCCCTGCTCCTGATCGAGCACGCTCAGCTGCGCTTTGGCCGGGGCCTTTTCGAAGTCTCCGATGTATTGATAGACCCCTTGAGCGACCGTCAAAGCGCGACCGTCGATGTGGAAGGCCTGGAACTGAAGGACCTCTTCAATCTCGCCGATCTGAACGATGTGACAGGCGAAGGTCTGCTCTCGGGTTCCGTGCCCTTCAGCATTTCCAACGGCAATGTGGTGATCCAGGACGGCTTGCTGGAATCCACAGGCCCGGGTGTGTTCAACATCCGCTCGGCCGAAGCCAAGGCGGCCTTGAGCGGCGCCGGCGACTACGTCGACCTGGTTCTGCAGGCCCTGGAGAACTTCCAGTACGAACGGCTCAGCATCGCCGTGAATAAACCCGAGGATGGCAATTCCGTTTTGCAACTCAAAGTGCTCGGCAGCAATCCCGAGGTTCTGGACGGGCACCCCTTCGACATCAATCTCAACCTGGAAACCGATCTCGGCCCGCTGCTCCAGGCCTTGACCGCTGGGCAACGCCTGTCCAAAGAATTGATGGAGCAGATACGCCAGCAGCAAAATAGGCAAAACGAGAGCCGGGAATAGGCCATCAGCCGGCCACAATTGCACGGTCTTCTGAGGCTGCTTGGGGTTCCAGCGGCTTGCCACCCCGCGCTGCATATCGCAGCATACGGGCAAGACTCGAGCGAGCTGCCAGATAGCGACGGGAGAAATGCAGGTGCAGGAAGACAAGAACATGGAGCAGAGGCAGGCCAGCTTGCCGCTTACAGCGGGCGCGGTGCTGGGCGCGGGCGCGCTGCTTGCCGCCTGTTCGCCGACCGTCAAGATGGAAGCTCCCGATAAGCCGATTACCGTGAACTTGAACATCAAGCTCGACGCCGATGTCCGGGTCCGTCTCGAAGAGCAGGCCCGCGAAGACATCAAAGAAAATCAGGATATCTTCTAACCATGCGACAGCAGGATATAGCCATGCAGTTTGTCCCGGCGCGACGCCGTTTTTTCCTGACCCTCGGCGCGGCCGCCCTGATCGGCGGTTTTGCCCTTGGCGGCGCGGCACAAAGCGCGCTGGCCCAGGATTGGAAGGCTTTGCGCGCCTCTGGCGCGCTCGGCGAGCGCTTCGACGGCTTCCTGGTCGCCCGCGACTCCTCGGCGGCGAACGTCGCCGGGCAGGTCAACGAGCAGCGCCGTCAGCTCTATATCCAACGCGCCGCGGAACAGGGCACCACGGTCGACCAGGTTGGCCGCATCTATTTCCAGGAGAACCTTTCCCGGCTGCCCAACGGGACCTGGGTCCTCCTCGAGGATGGCAGCTGGGTGCAGAAGTGACGTCTGAAAAGGTTCAGCCGCCCTCTTCCGTCGAAGAGGTTCTCGACCTGTTGAAAAAAGGGCACTACGTCGGCGAGCGCAGCCTCGCGACGGTGCTTTTTCTCGCCCTGAAAATGGGCCGTCCCCTGTTCCTCGAGGGCGAGGCCGGCGTTGGAAAAACGGAGATCGCCAAGGTTCTCGCGGCTACGCTCGGCCGCCGTCTGGTGCGTCTGCAGTGCTACGAGGGGCTGGATATCTCCTCGGCGGTCTATGAATGGAACTACCCGCGGCAGATGGTCGAAATCCGCCTTTCCGAGGCGGCCGGC
The DNA here is from genome assembly GCA_942491105.1 of uncultured Alphaproteobacteria bacterium. GTDB lineage: Bacteria > Pseudomonadota > Alphaproteobacteria > Kiloniellales > DSM-21159 > JBBEAM01. The sequence goes on from CALNZX010000001.1 coordinate 601,942, forward strand.
GACCGCGACCGCGATAGCCTGGCGAGCGATATCTTCAGCGAGGAATTCCTGATCGAGCGCCCCCTGCTGCAGGCACTGCGCCCGCAGGACGGTGGCCCGCCGGTGCTGCTGATCGATGAACTCGACCGCACCGACGAGCCCTTCGAGGCTTACCTGCTCGAGGTGCTGTCCGACTTCCAGATTTCGATCCCCGAACTCGGCACCGTGAAGGCACCGCAGCCGCCGATCGTCATCATCACCTCCAACCGCACCCGTGAGATCCATGACGCCCTGAAGCGGCGCTGTCTCTATCACTGGGTCGACTATCCCGATGCCGCGCGCGAGCTGGAAATTCTGTCGGTCAAGGCGCCCAAGGCCCCGGCGGCCTTGTCGCGCGAAATCGTCGGCTTCGTTCAGGCACTGCGCCGGGAACAGGATCTCTTCAAGCAGCCCGGCGTGGCCGAAACCATTGACTGGGCCGAAGCTCTGACCCAGCTCGACAAGGTCGCGCTCGACCCGCAGGGAGTCGACGATACTTTGGGCGTGCTGCTGAAGTACCAGGACGATATCGCCAAGATCGAAGGCAGCGAGGCGGCGAGAATTCTCGACGAGGTGAAGCACGGAGTCTCCACCGACCAGCGCGCCTGACGCCATGATTGCCCGCGTTTCCGACTCGCAAATTCAGCTTCCGGACGGCGATGGCCGTCTGGCGGAAAACGTCATGTTCTTCGTGCGCACGCTGCGCGCCGCGGGACTGCCGGTCGGACCGGGTAAGCTGCTCGACTGCCTGCGGGCAATTCAGGCCGTGGGTCTGGACCGCCGCGACGATTTCTATTGGGCGCTGCACAGCGTACTGGTCAATCGCCGCGATCAGCAGGACCTCTTCGACCAGGCCTTCCTCGTCTTCTGGCGCAATCCCCGGTTCCTGGAGCGCATCATGCGCATGATGCTGCCGGAACTGCAGAGCGAAAGCCTGCGCCCGGAAGATTCCAAGGAGCTCTCCCGCCGTCTGGCGGAAGCCATGAAAACCGAAAAACCCGGGGAGAGCGACGCCAAGGAGGAAGAAGAAGTCGAGATCGACGCGGTGATGACCTGGTCGGACAAGGAAGTGCTGCGCGAGCAGGACTTCGAGAAGATGACCGCCGAGGAGGTTCTCCGCGCCAAGCAGATCATCAAATCGATGCGCTTGCCGATCATGCGGGTTAAGACGCGCCGCTTCGAACGCAGCCATGCCGGCGCCCGCGCCGACCTGCGCGCGACCCTGCGCGCCGCGCTGCGCAGCGGCAGCGACACCATTCCGCTGAAATGGAAGCGGCAAAAACGCCGTCACCCGCCCCTGGTCATCCTCTGCGATATCTCCGGCTCCATGAGCCGCTACTCGCGTCTGGTCCTGCATTTCATGCACGCCATCACCAATGACCGCGACCGGGTGTCGTCCTTCGTCTTTGGAACCCGGCTGTCGAACATCACCCGCTACCTGCGCAACAGCGATGTCGATATTGCCCTGGAGAAGGCCGGCGAGGTGGTTGGCGATTGGGCCGGCGGCACCCGCATCGGCGCCTGCCTGAACGAATTCAACAGGGTCTGGGGCCGCAGGGTGCTCGGTCAGGGCGCCGTGGTTCTGCTGATCACCGACGGCCTCGACCGGGAAGCCGCCGAGGGCCTGCCCAAGGAGATGGATCGCCTGCATCGTTCCTGCCGGCGGCTGATCTGGCTCAACCCCCTCTTGCGTTACGATGCCTATGCACCGAAATCTACAGGGGCGAAGGCAATTCTGCCGCATGTCGACGAGTTCCGGCCGGTCCATAGCCTGAACTCCCTGCAGGATCTGACCGATGTATTGGGTAAGGAGCCGCCGCGGCGCCTGCGCGCGGCGGCGGAATGGCGGGAGGCCATGACAGCATGACGGAAAAGGCAATGTACCCGACGACCGACGATGTCCTGACACAGGCCGCGCGGTGGCTCGACGAGGGCCGCAAGGTGGCGCTGGCGACCGTGGTGCAGACCTGGGGCTCCTCGCCCCGTCCCGTCGGCAGCCAGCTCGCGGTGGACGACGCCGGCAACATGCTCGGCTCGATCTCGGGCGGCTGTATCGAGGGCGCCGTGGTTACCGAGGCCATCGACCTGATGGCGGGTGAAGAATCCAAGACCTTGGAATTCTCCGTCACCAGTCAGCAGGCCTGGGAAGTCGGGCTGGCCTGCGGCGGCACGGTCCGGGTTTACGTCGAACCGCTGCGATGAAACGCGCGCTGCTGGATAGACTGCTCGCCGCGAGAGCGGCCAAGCAAGCGGTTGCCGTGGTTACCGAACTTGAAAGCGGCCGCCAGGCGCTGGTCTCGGTGGACGGCGTGGATGGAGAGCTCCAGCTCGATCCTGAAATGATGGCTCGGGTTCGCGCGATGATCGCGGACGACCGCTCCAAAGTCCTCGAGAACGAGGGCCTTTTCGTACAAACCTACAGCCCGCCGCTCAGGCTTTTCGTGATCGGCGCCGTGCACATTGCCCAGGCCCTGGTGCCCATGGCGCGCTTGAGCAGCTACGACGTCACGGTGATCGACCCGCGCCAGGCCTTCGCCACGGATTCCCGCTTTCCGGACGTGGCCCTGATCGACGAGTGGCCGGACGATGCCTTGAGCGAACTCGGCCTCGACAGCCGTAGCGCCGTGGTCACGCTGACCCACGATCCCAAGCTCGACGATCCGGCCTTGCAGGTGGCCTTACGGAGCGACTGCTTCTACATCGGCTCCCTGGGCTCCAAGAAAACACACGCCAGCCGACTGGAGCGTCTGCGTGAAGCGGGTCTGGACCCCGCGCTTTTTGCGCGCATTCATGGGCCGATCGGCCTGGATATCGGCGCCAAGTCCCCGGCCGAAATCGCCATCGCAATTCTCGGCGAAATGACCTCCGCGCTGCGCGGCGGCGGCGCCAAGGGAAAGTCCGCGGCGTGATCTTCGGGCCCCTTCCTCTGAGCCAGGCCGAAGGCGCCTATCTCGCCCACTCCCTGCCGCTTCACGGAAGAACGCTCAAGAAAGGTCAGTGCCTGGCGGCCGAGGATATTGCCGCGCTGCGGGATCAAGGCTTCAGCGAAGTGATCGCGGCCCGCCTGGAAGATGGCGATGTGCACGAGGACGAAGCCGCGCGGCGTCTTGGCGCCGCGCTTGCCGGGCCGGGGCTCGCGGCCAGTACGGCGCGTACCGGGCGCTGCAATCTCTCCGCGCGCCAACGCGGCCTCAGCGTTATCGATGCCGAGCGCCTGCGCGCGATCAACGCCGTCGACGAGAGTATCACCGTTGCGACTCTCTCTGCCTTCGAGCCGGTCGAAACGCGGCAAATGGCGGCGACGGTCAAGATCATCCCCCTGGCGGTCAGGCAAGAGCCGCTGCGGCGCTGCCTTGCAATCGCCGCGGCGGAGGATCCGGTGATCCGTATCGCGCCCTTCGCGGCCAAGAAAATCGGCCTGCTGCAGACCACCCTGCCCGGCATCAAGCCCAGCCTTCTCGACAAGGGCCGCGAGAGCGTCGACATGCGCTTGGCCGCGCTGGGCTGTCCCCCCGCTGAAGAACGCCGCTGTCAGCATCAGGCGGACGCCATCGCAGCCGCTATCGTTGACCTGGCGCGTGCCGGCTGTGAAATCCTGATGATCGCCGGCGCTTCGGCAATCTTCGATCGCCGCGATGTAGTGCCCCAGGGCATCGAACTAGCCGGCGGCGAGATCGAGCGTTTCGGGCTTCCCGTCGATCCCGGAAATCTTAGTCTGCTCGCGCGTCGCGGAGACCTGCGCATCCTAGGCATCCCTGGAAGTTTCCGCTCGCCCAAGCTGAGCGGTCACGACTGGATTCTGCAGCGCTGGGTCGCCGGTCTGAACGTTACCGGGCAGGATGTCGCCGGGATGGGGCTTGGCGGCCTATTGAAGGAGGTTGGCGGGCGGCCGTTGCCGCGCGCCGCGGCCGTCGAGAGATCGCGTGACCGTCCGGCCGCGCCGCGGATCGCTGCCATCGTCCTGGCGGCCGGCAAGTCGAGCCGCATGGGTAGCGCGAACAAGCTGCTCGCGGAGGTCGAGGGAAAACCCATGGCCGCCTGGCCGGTTGCCGCGGCGCGCGAGGCGGGCTGCGCCGAGATCGTGGTCGTCACCGGCCGCGACAAGGAGCAAGTCGAGACAGCGCTCGAAGGTCCGGACCTGCGTTTCGTGCATAACCCCGCCTTCGCCGAGGGACTGGCCAGTTCCCTGAAAGCGGGCATCGCCGCGCTGGACGAGCATAGCGACGCGGTAATGATCCTGCTTGGCGACATGCCGAGGCTGCGCGCCACGCACCTCCGGCGTCTGGTTTCCGCCTTTGCGCCGGACAGCGGCGCCAGCATCTGCATTCCCAGCTACGATGGCCGCTGGGGAAATCCGGTCCTTTTCGATCGGCGCTACTTCGCGGAAATCCAGACTCTGAGCGGCGACGCCGGGGCACGGGCGCTTGTCCAGGAGCATGTCTCCTGCGTCGTCGAAGTTCCGATGAAGGACGACGCCGTGCTGCTCGACATCGACACGCCGGAAGCCTTGCAGGCACTTAGCGAGGATCAGCGGGTGTAGACCTGCCCGAGGAAGGTCAGCACCTTTTGCAAGGCGCCCTGCTCGAAGAGATCGTTATGCCCCGCGTTCGGGAAAATTTGCAGCACCACGCGCTGTCCGGCGGCCGCGAGACGCTCGCCATGGCTGCTCGGCATGGTGCGATCCTTCTCGCCATGGAGAATCAGGATCGGCAGGTCGATGCCGGCGATCCGCTTGAGATTGTCGAAGCTATCTCGCACCAGCCACTTGGCCGGTACATAGGGATAGTGCTGCTGCGCCGCCGCGCCAATCGACGTGAACGGCGCTTCCAGGACGACGGCGCGAGCGCGCCGCTTCTCCGCGAGCGCCAACACCACGCCGGTTCCCAGGGACTCGCCGTAGAGCGCCATCTGCGCTTCGTCGATTCCCTGCTCGCCGAGCCAGGACAGCACGGATTCTCCGTCGGCGATCAAACCTGCCTCCGTCGGCTTGCCGGGATTGCCGCCAAAGCCGCGATACTCAGCCAGAAACAAGCCGTAGCCGCCGGCAACCAGCGGCATGAACTTGGCCACCCGGTCGGCGGCGCTACCCGCATTGCCGTGAAACACCACGACGACCGGAGCTTCGGGATCGCCGGGCGGCACGTAGAAATGCGAGAGCGTCAGATAGTCCTCGGTCTCCGAGTGCACCAGCGCGCTGGCCGGCAGCCCCACCTGTCCCGCGTCCAAGGGTGCGGTTCCCGGATGATACAGCAGGCTTCGCTGCGCCAGAAACAGCACGCCGACAAAGACCATGTAGGCCCCGGCTCCCAGGCAGATTGTCCAGAACACACGCTTCACCTTTCCGATTCCGCGTCCCGTTGTGGCGAATGGCCTTCGAGCCGCGCCGCCGCCGCGCGACCTGCGCCGGCGCACCATTGGGCTTTACCGGCCTTGTTGTAGTTCGTCCAGCCCCGATCCAGCGCGAGAATGGCATCGATGCGGGCTTGCTGAAGCTGCTGATCGGAAAGGCCGTGCCGGCTGCGCAGCGCCGCGCTTTCCCAGAGAAAGCCTCGCCGCGCCTGATCGCTTAACAGGCCGCAGTAATCCGCCAGGCGGCGGTCGTAATCCAAAGCCGAATACGCGGCGCTCTCGCCTTCCCCGGCCAGGGCGCCAAGCTGCCAAGGCATGCCCGTAAAGCCGAGCAGCAAGCAACACCACAGCATCCGGCGGCGCATGTCCGTCCCCCCTTCCTCTTCAGAAGGTTATCGCATAGGCAGCCATGCAAAGAAGATACCGGCTCTGGCTGAGCTGGCAAGCCGCTCAGGCCTGGCCGGACTCCAGCGGTTCCTTGGACGCGGGCGCCCCACGCTCCTGTGACTCCACGGCCTTGACGCAGTGGTAGGCAAGCAACTCGCCGAAACGCTTGCCGCCGAGAGGTTCGCAATCGGCCCGCTGCAGGATGTCGACGCAGGGCGCGCCATTGCCCTCGACGATCACCGGTCCCTTGGTCGTGATGGCGACATCCCAGCCGACCGTGACCTTATAGGGAAAAGCGGCATGAGCGCGCAGCACCAGATCGCGGGTCGCGGGCCAGTCCGGCAGCGTTCGGCCCTTGATCTGGGCAGAGTTGCGCGGGCTTTTCTCGACCCAGCCAACCCCAGGCTTGAAGCCGAGATCGGTCCCCATTCCCAAAACGCCGCTTTCGACATCGACCGAGGCCACGATCCCGCCGCGATGCAGGCCGTCCACCGTCGACTCCATCTTCTGAGCCATACGCAACACGGCATTGGTCATTTCAAAGCCGCCGGATTCGTTGCGGCAGGTCATGATGCGCACGCAGCACAGCGCGTCGGCGCAAAGATCCTTCATGTCGGGGTGATTGAACAACCGGCGCTGCACGAGCAACCCCTTGCCGGCGGAACGGGCGATCAGAAAATCGACCAGCCCGGCACCGTCCATCTCGCCGCCGTCACTGACGTCGTAGCATCCCTCGCCCCGGTAGCGCGCGATGGCCGTGCCGCGACCGCCCTTACCGCGCGAGGGCTTGATGAAGAGATCACACTCGGGAAGCTCGAGTTCGCTGCGCGGGACCGCCGTGCCATCCAAGTTCTCGAAACGGCCGTCCTTTACGTGGATCACCGTATCCGGCACCGGCAGACCGGCCTCTTTACACGCATTCGCAAACTTCAGCTTGTTGTTCAGCTTCGCGCCGTTCTGGCGCTCCACCTGCGCCTTGACGATGCGATAGAGGTTGGCCTTGGTCTCGTAGCGATGCAGGTATTGCCTGGCGGCGGCGCGATTCTCCGGGCGATACAGCTCGAACATGTAATACCAAGGCGGCAGGATGCCGTGACAGGCCGCCACCGCAATCTGGTCCGTAAACTGGGCAAGGACGCCCCGCCCCGAGCGCCGCCGGATCGTGCTGCCATTGCGCAGCGTGAAGAATCCGGCCGCCAGCGGCACGATCAGCGGCCAGCTTAGAAAACGCAGCGCAAGTACCAGCTTGCCGAGAGCCGATTGCCCGCGCCACATCTGCGCGGCGTAAAGCTCGTGAATGCGCTGTCCGGGAGAGCTTGGACCGCCGCGAAACCCCCACAACAGTGGCAAGGGCGGGCAGTAAAGCGCGTCGTCTCGCAGTTCCATTGCCTGTTCCTCGACCTCCCCTTACGCCGCGGAACTACGACGTGAAGTAGTCGTGCAAGCGGTCTATGCCCTCGTTATAGCGCGCTTCGCAGAACGCCAGTCGCAGTCCCTGCGGATAGCCAAAGTCGGTGCCCGGCACGGTCGCCACATGGACTTTCTCTAGAATATCGCGCGCCAGTTCCTTCGACGAGGCAAAACCCTTGCGTGCGATCCAGTCGCTGCAATCGAGAACGGCGTAGAAACCGCCCTCAGAGCGCACCGGATTGGCCGCGGTGCCATTCAGCCTCTGCGAGGTGTACTCGGCACGGCGGCGGTAGGTCTGACGCAGAAACTCCGGCGACTCATCGTCCTTCAGAGCCTCGATCATCCCCAGCTGATAGCAGGGGTCGGCGGTCAGCAGGGTGTGCTGCTGCACGATCCGCAACGGCATTTTCAGCTCTTCGGGGAGCAGCGCGAAACCAACCCGCTTGGTGTACATGCGGTAGCCCTTGGAAAGGCTGTTGGTCACGATGGTCACGTCCCTGTGCTCGGGCAAGAAATCCAGCGGGCAGCGGAAATCCTCATAGAACACGCAGTTGTTGTAGATCTCGTCGTTGATGACATAGGCCTGATGATCGACGATCCGGTAAATCTCGGCGACCTCCTCCTGGGTCAGGACGTTGCCCAAGGGGTTGCCTGGCGAGTTGATCACCACCACCGCCGTCTTCTCGGGGTCGAAGTTCGCCCGGAAGGAGTCCAGATCGAGACGCAGGGTCTGTGGGTCGATGTCGTAGAACTTGACCGTCGCGCCGGCCAAGCGCGCGCTGATCATGTACAGCGCGTAGTAGGGCCGCGGCAGCATCACCTCGAGGCCCGGACCGGCCAGGGTCTGAAACAGATTGCGGAAGATCGGCGAGGTACCGGTGTTGACGATGACGTTGGAAGCGTCGACGCCCGCCTTGTATTTCTCGTTGTAATACTTCGCGACGGCCGAGCGGAACTCGGGCAGGCCTTCGGGATAGACCTTGCGCACGACTTCGGGGTCGCGCAGGGATTCGATGATGGTATCGAGAACCTTGGGCGGGGTTTCTAGCTCGGAGACTCCGATGGTCATATAGAGGACATCCTTGCCCTCCGCCTCCAGCTTCTCCCCAAGCTCGTCGAGAACGAACATCTGAAATTCGGTGTCTTCCGAAGGCAGTGCGTTTATGCGGCGAACCATTAGTCCTCACTCATCGTTATCTAGGTCCCAAGCGACAGCGAATCGCTGTCTTGTGAGACAGAAATTTGGCGGAACTTAACGGATGATAGCAGTAAATCAAGGCTGCAGTCCGATGCGCGGAGGGGAGTCGCGAGGCCGCGAGGGGAGGCAGGCTTGCGCTGCGGGAGCGGCCTTGCCAGACTGCGCCGCTGACTGAACGCCGAATCGCCAAGGAGTTACCAATGGACGTGCGCGCCGCAATCGCTTTCGAGGCTGGAAAGCCCCTGGAAATAGACACCGTGCAGCTTGAAGGACCCAGGGAGGGCGAGGTGCTGGTCGAGATTAAGGCCACGGGGATCTGCCATACCGACGCCTTCACGCTCTCTGGCGAGGACCCCGAAGGGGCTTTCCCGACCATCCTGGGTCATGAGGGCGCGGGCGTGGTTGTCGAAGTCGGCCCTGGTGTCAAAAGCCTCTCCGCCGGCGATCACGTGATCCCGCTCTATACCCCGGAATGCCGCGAATGCGACTACTGCCTCAATCCCAAGACGAACCTCTGTCAGGCGGTCCGCAGCACCCAGGGTCAGGGCGTCATGCCCGACGGCACCAGCCGCTTTTCCTACAAGGGGCAAAAGGTGCTGCACTACATGGGCTGCTCGACCTTCGCGAACTACACCGTGCTGCCCGAGATTGCATTGGCCAAGATCCGCAAGGACGCCCCCTTCGATAAGGTCTGCTACATCGGCTGCGGCGTCACCACCGGCATTGGCGCGGTGGTCAACACCGCCAAGGTCGAGCCAGGCTCCAACGTTGTGGTGTTCGGTCTCGGCGGCATCGGCCTCAACGTCATCCAGGGCGCCAAGATGGTTGGCGCGAACATGATCGTCGGTGTCGATCTCAACGATTCGAAAAAGGCCCTGGGCGAGCAGTTCGGCATGACCCATTTCGTCAATCCGAAGGAGATCGACGGCGACGTGGTCGGCCACCTGGTCGAGCTGACCGGCGGCGGCGCCGACTATTCCTTCGAGTGCATCGGCAACGTCACCACCATGCGCCAGGCGCTGGAGTGCGCGCACAAGGGCTGGGGCGAATCGATCATCATCGGCGTCGCCGGCGCGGGACAGGAGATCTCCACACGCCCCTTCCAGCTGGTGACCGGCCGGACCTGGAAGGGCACGGCCTTCGGCGGCGCCAGGGGCCGCACCGACGTTCCCAAGATCGTCGACTGGTACATGGACGGGAAGATCAATATCGACGACCTGATCACCCACAGCCTGCCCCTGGAGGAGATCAACACCGCCTTCGACTTGATGCACGAGGGCAAGTCGATCCGCAGCGTGGTGGTGTACTAGCCCGATGGCCGACATCACCGCGATCACCACCCGCAGCGCCAACCGCTGTTTCGGGGGTACCCAGGGATTCTATAGCCACGAATCCCTGGTCTGTAACGGCACCATGAATTTCGCCGTCTATACGCCGCCCCAGGCGGAAAAAGGGCCGGTCCCTGTGGTCACCTATCTCTCAGGGCTGACCTGCACGGAGGAGAACTTCGTCACCAAGGCCGGAGCGCAGAGAATGGCGGCGGAGCTCGGCCTTCTCGTCGTCGCGCCAGACACCTCGCCACGCAATCAGAACATCCCCGGCGAGGACGAGGCCTACGACCTTGGAACCGGCGCGGGGTTCTACCTGGACGCGACGCAGCAGCCCTGGTCCTCGGCCTACCGGATGTACAGCTACATCACCGAGGAACTGCCGCAGGTGATCGCAGCGAGCTTCCCAGCCGCCATGCAGCGCCAGGGGATCCTCGGACACTCCATGGGGGGGCATGGCGCGATCACCATCCACCTCAAGCACCCGGAGACCTACCGCTCGGTCTCGGCCTTCGCGCCGATCTGCGCGCCGACACAGGGTCCCTGGGGGGAAAAGGTCTTCACCGCCTATCTCGGCGAGGACCGAGAGACCTGGAAGGCCTACGATTCCAGCGAGCTGGTCAGGCAACGCCCTTCACAGGCAAAAATTCTGGTCGATCAAGGCAGCAGCGATCAATTCCTGACCGACAACCTGATGCCCGAGAAGCTGGCCGAGGCCTGCGCCGAGGCCGGGCAGGACCTGGAGCTGAGGATGCAGCCGGGCTACGACCACTCCTACTACTTCGTGCAGAGCTTCATCGAGGACCACCTGCGCCACCACGCGGCGGCGCTTAGCTTTGATCCCTCTTAAAGCTGGAACAGAATCTGTTGTGCCTAGATCATAAACACAGGCTATCGCTCTAGATGCGAATCTCTGGACGGAAGTATGTCCTCACAGGGGCCAGTCGTGGCTTAGGCGCAGCACTGGCCATTGCAATGGCAGAGGCCGGTGCCGAGCTCGTGCTGCTTGCGCGGACGGTGGATGCTCTTGCAGGTACGGCGAATTCAATTCAAGACAGAACCGGTCAGCGCGTTACCACACTCGCATGCAATCTTGCCAATAGCACGAACTGCACTGCTATAGGCGAGCAACTGGCGCGCGATCACGCCGACCTAGATGGGCTGATCCACAATGGCGCGATGTGGTTGCCGGGGCCGATGAGCGGCATCACGGACCTCGACATTCAGGCTTGTATCGGCTCGGCCGCTATTGGGTCGCTAATCCTCACGCGTCACCTTCTTCCAAATCTAATGGCAAGAGAAGATGCGGATATACATACCGTGGTCTCGACCAGCGGTTTGCGAAATCAACCGCTTCAAGGCGCTTCGGTTGTCTTTACCGCCGCCAAATCCGCGCAAGCCGGGTTTGTTCATGGTTTGGCGGAAGAACTTTCGGAAACGCGCATCAGGGTGACTGCGGTATATCCCGGTGACTTTACGGACATTTCGCCAAATGACTCGGCGTGGGATCAGCCGCAAGACTCAGACAATACGCTCAGCAATCGCGAGGTAGTTGCAGCGATACTATTTATTTTGAATCAACCACCTAAAGTATCCATAAAGTCATTGGTTATCCAATAGAACGGATTTAGGGCCAGAGAAAAGAAGCGGCCTTACCCTCTTGGCCTTCTTGCCCAGCTGCGGTCGAAGCAATGAGCGGTACAGGAGTGGCGGGAGGGCTTTCCGGGTCGCCTGCCCTGGCCTCCGGTCAAACTCGACGACGCCGCCAGGACGCAGCCAGAGCTGCCGTCTTAATCTCTATCCCTTGTGCTGTGCGGCGTAGCTTTCCAGCATCGGCCGCATGCCCGAGAGGTCGTATCCGGACTCCTTGGCCTGGGCGATCACCGCGTCGACCTCGCGCGCGTTATGACAGGATTCGCTCAAGGCCCAGAGCGCCGTGGAACGAGCGCCGGACTTGCAGTGCGCGAGAACCGGCTGCGGCGAATCCGTGACCGCGCGGTGGAAATCGCCGAGCAGCTCGACCGACATGCTCTGCGGCGTCATCGGAATGTAGTGGTAGGTCAGACCGGCGGCCTCGGCGGCGGCCCGGCAAGCCTCCGAGCTTGGCTGCTCGGCTCCCCCCTCCCCGTCCGGACGGTTGTTGATCACGGTTTTGAAGCCCTGCGCGGCAATCTCGGCCATGTCCGCGGGCTGGATTTGGCCAGTCGCGGAAAAGTTGTCACTGACCTTTGCGATCTGCATTGCGTGGTTCCTATAGCTGATTGAGAGGAAGCTTTAGATAGCTCACCCCATTGGATTCCGGCGGCGGCATCGCCCCGGCGCGCATATTAACCTGAACGGCGGGCAAGATCAGCGCCGGCATGTCCAACGTGGCGTCTCGCGCGTTGCGGAACTCCACATAGGCCTGTTCGCTCCTGCCGTCCTTGAGGTGAATGTTTTCACGCTTCTGCTGTCCCACGCTGCTGATCCAGGCGAAGTCGCGGCCGCCAGGCGCGTAGTCGTGGCAGTGATAGAGCCGCGTTTCCTCCGGCAGGGACAGGATGCGCTGCATGGAACGATAGAGCTGCGCGGCATCGCCCTTGGGGAAGTCGCAGCGCGCGGTCCCATAGTCCGGCATGAACAGCGTATCGCCGACGAAGGCCGCGTCCCCGACAAGGTAGGTGACGCAGGCCGGGGTATGGCCCGGCGTGTGCAGCACCTCGACTTCCATGTTGCCGATCGCGAAACGCGCGCCATCCTCGAACAACCGGTCGAACTGACTTCCGTCGGTCGCAAAGTCAGGCTCGGCATTGAAGACCCCAGAAAAAACCTTCTGCACCGCCGAAACCTGCGCGCCGATCGCGATGCTCCCGCCCAGTTGGGATTTGAGATAGGGCGCGGCGCTCAGGTGATCGGCGTGCACATGGGTTTCAAGAATCCATTGCAGCTCATATCCGCCTTCGCGCAGCCGCGCGATTAAGGCATCGGCGAAATCCGTGCGGGTCCGCGCGGCCTTGGCATCGAAGTCCAGTACGCAGTCGATGACGGCGCAGCGCTTGGTATCGGGATCGGCGACAATGTAACTGACGCTCTTCGTTGCCTCATCGAAAAAGGAAATGATTTCAGGAAGAATTTTGGGGGCCACGCAACGCTCCTTTCCGGCACTCATAGCTCAATCATACAGAACTCTACACAATCTCCACGGCTAACGAGCATGACATCAAATCCACGCCTATTCATGCCCCGCGAGATAGACGAGACTTGCGGCCATGCAAGAGGAAGTCCACAAAAGCGCCGCGGTGCCCTACAGAGAATTGAAAGCGCTCTCGACGCCTTCCAATGCCGCGGGCCTACGGCATCTGCTCGGACATAGCCTAGTCATTCTGGCGGCCTCCGCCTTGATCTGGGTCAGCCGCGGCAGCGTATGGCTGCTGCCTGCGGCGATGCTGCTACAAGGTATCGCCCTGACTTGCCTCTTCGCGCCGCTCCACGAAACCATTCACCGCACCGCCTTTCGTACAAAGTGGCTGAACGATGCCCTCGCCTGGATCGCCGGCGCCCTGCTGCTGCTGCCCCCCACGTATTTCCGCTATTTCCATTTCGCCCACCACCGGCACACGCAGGACCCCGAACGCGACCCCGAGATCACCTCGCCTCGCCCGCAGACCTGGGGCGCCTATCTGCTGCATGTCAGCGGCATCCCCTACTGGATCGGCGGCGCAAGGATCCTGCTGGCCCACGCGCGCGGCCGCGTCGCGGAGCCCTACATACCTAAGGGCAAGTACCCGGAAATCGTTGCCGAGGCCAGAGTCCTGCTGACCGTCTATGCCGCCATCGCGGCCCTTTCCGCGCTCGCGGCATCACCCGCTGCCTTGTACTACTGGGTTCTGCCGATGCTGCTTGGCCAGCCCTTCCTGCGGCTCTACCTGCTGGCCGAGCACGGCGGCTGTCCCTTGGTCCCGGACATGCTGGCGAACACGCGCACGACTCTCACCAGCCCGCTAATCCGCTTTCTCGCCTGGAACATGCCCTTCCATACGGAGCACCACGTCTATCCGGCGCTGCCCTTCCACAGGCTGCCAGAGGCGCACAGTCTGCTGCGCGAACGCCTCGGGGTGGTCGCGCCGGGCTATCTGGCCTTCCATCGAGAATATATTGCCGGCTTGCGCCGGACTCAGGCTACCGAGCAGTCGCCGTAAACCCGGCGCGAAAAGGCGCCGGCGAGTTCGCCGAGCTCCGGCCCCAGACCGCGGGCGCTGTCGACGGGGGGAACGTACGAACGCACCTCGGCCAGCAGATCCCGCAGCGCCGGGGGCGCAGCGCGCTCGGTGACGAAATAGGCCTGGCTGGCAATGGCCGCAAGGCAGGCCAGTCCGGCTTCCAGGCACATCCCGGCCTCGGCTTCCTTGCGCCAGGAGAAGAAGGTCGGTACGGCGACATCGTTCTGCCCGAAGCCGCCGCCCTCGCTGCCCGGCAGGAAGCTGCGCTGTGCCGCCTGACGCGCCTGCTCGGCGTAGGCCAAGACGGAAAAGCCGACCGTGCCCACGTAGCCATCCTCGCCGACGCGCAGCTGCGGCGGCAGCAGCGAGATCGCCCCGTCCAGAAGCTTGGTGACCTGCCGGTCGCAAAGCATCGCAAGATCCGCCCAGGCCGCCGCCAGGTTGTCCAAGGCCGGATAGGCCTTGGCATTGTGATAACCGCCGGTGGAAAAGCAGCGCCCGTTGGGGTTTTCCGCATCCGGGGGCAGGTAGACAGGGTTGTCGGTGACCGCGACCAGCGACTGTTCCGAGACTTCCCGTACCTGCGCGAGGACGCGCGAGGCCTGCCCCAGGACTCGCGGCAGAATGCGCCAGGATACCGGCGCCTGATAGGGCCTCCGGTCCTCGCTGGCGCCGCCCTCCATGGCCCTGCGCAAGCCCTGCAGCGCCAAGGTTTCATGGGGATCGCTCCAGAGATCTTCCAGGGCCGCGTCGAAATGCGTGAGCGGCACCTTTAGAGCCTCCGATGACAGGGCAAAAACTTGGATCGCCAGCTGCAGCCGCGCCTCGGCGGCGAGCGCCGCATCGCTGATCAAGGCCGTGGCGCAGGGGCTGCCGTTGATCAAGGAGAGCGCGTCCTTCGGGGCCAGGCGCTGCGTCGATCCCACGTCCGCGAATAGATGGGACAGCGCGAGAATCTCACCAGGGCAACCATTGCCCAGCGCCGGCACGCTCGGCAGCGGGCCGCCATCTAGCAGCCCCGCCACGGCCTCGGCCAGGCTCGGCGTAATCGCCGAATGCCCTTCGATAAAATTGGTCAGACGGGCAAAGATCATACCGCGCACCACGCGCGCGGGGAGCGGTTCCCCAAAACTGGTCATCGCCGCCAGCGGCGGCCGATTGGCGTGCCTCTGGCGCTCTTCCGGGGTGAGCCGGACCTTAGCCATTTGGCCATAGCCGGAGGTCACGCCGTAGATGGTGATTTCGGGATCTTCGATCAGCCGGTCGAAGGCGGCGCGGCAGTCGGCCATGCGCGCCAGTGCGTTGGTGTCGAAAGCGACCTTTTGGCCCTGCCAGGCCACCTGCTTATAGGAATCGAGGGTGAAATCCTTGCGGCTGGCGAGGGTCAGGGTCATGGGGTCGTCGGCTCCTATGCTGGTTGGGTCAGTCTCTTCGCCAGATCGCGCAGCGCGCTGCCGGTATCCGCAAGCAGTTCCGGGGCGACCGCACTGCCGGATTCCATCAATTGCTTCACCGCCCGGCGTTCGCGGCCGCTGTTGATCAGGGAGGCCATCACGATCCTGCCCTCGCGCAGATAGAAGGCGACGAAAGCGCCATCCTCCGGCCGGCCACGCAGCACTTCCTGGTCCCAGGGTTCGCCGTAGCCGAGAACCTGCAGGTTGACGCCATGCTGATCGGTCCAGAACCAGGGCAGCGCCTCGCAGGCGGCTTCTTCGCCCAGCAGACCGCGCGCCGCGATCTCGGCTTGCAGTTCGGCGTTCTCCCAGGACTCCAGCCGCAGCCGCCGCCCAAGACGCAGATTCTCATGATGGCAGACATCGCCGATCGCATAGACCCCCTCCGCGGAAGTCCGGCAGGCGCTGTCGACCAGGATACCGTTCTCGCAAGCCAAGCCGGCATCCCGCGCGATTTCGTCGTTCAGGGTCGCGCCCACGCCGAGCACCACGACATCGGCAGGCAGGCTCCGGCCATCCGCGAGGCGGACTTCACTCGCCGTATCGCCGTGGCGGATCTCCGCGACCTGCGCGGAGGTGAAAATCTCCACTCCGGCCGCGCGGTGCTGGGCGGCGATGAACTCGGCGACCTGTGGCGCCAGAGCCCGCCCGAGCAACTGCGGCATGGCCTCCAGGACCGTGACCGAGCAGCCCAGCTTGGCGGCGCTGGCCGCGACCTCCAGGCCAATGAAGCCGCCGCCGATCAAGACCACCGCCGCGCCGGGCCTGAGCAGAGGCCGCAGGCGGCGATTATCGGCGGCGCTGCGCAGGGTCAACACCCGGGCATGCTCGGCGCCCGGAATCGGCAGGACGCGCGCCCGGCAGCCGGTGGCGATTACCAGTTTATCGTAATCCAGCCCCGTGCCCGCGCCATCCAGCGCCACGCGGCGGGCCGGAAGATCGATCCCGCGCGCCGCGGTGCCGAGCAAAAGCTCGATCGCGTTGTCGGCATAGAAGGCATCGTCATGGATGCGGTTCACCAGGGGATCCGCGCCCTCCGCCAAGGCTTCCTTGGAAAGCGGCGGCCGCTCGTAGGGCGGATCGACCTCGTCGCCGATCAGCTGGATGCGCCCAGCGAAGCCCTTTTTACGGAGCGCCGCGGCGGTCCGGCCGCCGGCGTGTCCGGCGCCGAGGATGACGACGCGCTCCTGGGAAGCCATGCCCAGCGGCCCCCTAAACTTCGACCAGCAGGTCGTCGCCCTCGCGTTTGACGGGGAAGGTCTTAAGATCCTCTTCCGCCGGCCCCTCCAGGGCCTCCCCGGTGGCAATGCGGAAAAGCTGCTGGTGCAGCGGGCACTCGACGCAGTCGTCCTCGATATACCCGTCGGAGAGAAAGGCGAAGGCATGGGTGCAGATGTTCGAGGTCGCGTAGAACGCCTCTCCCAGCCGGTAGACGGCGATCTGGGTATCCCCCACTTCCACTCCGATGACTTCCTCGTTATCCAATTCGGAAACGCTTGCAACTTTGTGCCAAGCCATGTGCTCTCCCGCTTCTTGTCAGTGCTGCCAGTGCGGCCCGGGCGGGCCTTAGGCTAAGCTAGGTCGATTCGCAGGCAAGATAGGCGGGGGCATGGGCCGCTCGCAAGGGAAACAGCGGCTAAAGTGTCTTCACGCAGACAGCAAGCTTGGGTCATGATCGCGGCCCGCGACATGAAGGGGAAGATAATTCGTGGCTAAGAAGAAAAGAGCGGTGATTACGGGCGCCGACGGCAAGTTCACAGACTTCGCCGAAGACCTCCTGCAATCGATACGACAGTTCGAGGGACTCGATTTCGATCTCTGTTTCATCTGCATGGGCAAGGATCAGCAACTGCGGGACATGGCGGCGAAGTATTGCGACGAGGTCGTCGTTTTCGACAACCCGAAACCGCATCAGCATGGAAACGTCATCTCCGCCAATGGCTTGAAGCCCCTGCTGCCGCAGATTTTCCCCGGTTACGACGACTACATGTGGATCGATGCCGATGTCTGGGTGCAGAACCCGATTGGCTTCAAGCAGGTCTTCGCGGCGGCCCAGCGCGCGGATTTGGCGATCCACCCCGAACTCGACCCCCATTACTACATGCAGACCTCCCCCAGCGATCGTACACGCACGGTCTACAAGCGACTGTTCTCCGATGATCTGGCACAGAAGACGATTCGCTACCCCATGATCAACACCGGCGTCATCGCCGCGCGCGCCTCCTCGCCGCTCTGGGGAAAGTGGGAAAAGATCCTAAAGCAGGCTTTCGCGGGCGAGCTGGGCGGAAATGAGCCCTTCTCCTCCGATCAGATCCCCCTGCACTACCTTGTCTTTAGCCGCGAGTTGAAGATGTCGCCGTTGCGTGCACTCAACAACTGGCAATGTCATTGCTCTCTTCCCGCCTTTTTGGTGGCCAGGCAGCGTCTCGTAGTGCCTTCCCCGCCCCACGAGGAGATCAATTTCCTGCATTTGACCGGAGAGTTGAAAACACTGGAAATCACACTCACCGGCGCGCTGAAGGGCACAACTCTGATGCGCTTCCGCGATATACAGAAGGTTTGGCGCGAACAGGGCAAGAAGGCCGATGGATAGAGAGAAAATGGCGTCCCCAACGGGAATCGAACCCGTGTCTCCAGCGTGAAAGGCTGGTGTCCTAGACCGCTAGACGATGGGGACGTCGGGGGGCTGAATACCGGCTCTCCGCGGCAAAAGCAAGCCCTGCTGCAGGAATGCCTCTAGTCTAGTATGAAGGCCCCCTCGGCAAGCTGTCCGGCACCGCTTTCCGGACCCAGCGAGATCGCCGGTCCCGCGATCTCGCGGATCAGCTTCATCCGGATCGCACGGCCGAAATCCTCGAAATCCGTGGCCGTGATCAGGAAGGCCCCGGCCCCGCCGATCACATGGCTCAGATAGAAATGATCCACCCCTAGATCCTCGTTGAGGATCGCCAGACCGTTGACCGTGATGCCCCGTTCGATCAGCGTGTCGCGCACCTGCACGACATCGCGTCCCTGGTTGTTGCGGCCGTCGCCGGAAACGTCGATCACCTGCCGCCGCCCGCTATAGCCATTGACGGTGAGCTCCTTGGCGGAGAACGCCAGGGCGTTGCCGATCGCGGTGCTGCCGCTCGGCACCAAGCGGTCGGTCATGTCGATCTTGGCCGCGAAAGCCTCCGCATCCTCGGCATTGCGCAGCAGCGCCCAGTCGACGGCCAGATGCTGGCGTGCGCGCCCGGACCACTGCACCAGGGAAACCGCGATCCCGGCATCGCCGGAAGCGCGCAGCGCGCCGTGTACATCGGGATCGCGAAACGCCGCCGCGATGCCTTTCATCTGCAAATCGAATTCCCAGGTGGCGACCGAGGAGGAGGCATCGACCGCCAGCACCAGCTCCAGGTCGACGCTCTGCTGCGCGCGCGCGGAACTCTGTGGCACGAGCAGCGCGGCAAACAGGAACAACAGAGTGCAGTAGCGGCGCATCGCCGCAGTATACCCTAGGCGCGCGCGGCGTCGTCGATCAGAAATTGCACCGCATCGCCGCCGCGCCAGCTATCGGCGCGCAGCTTTCCCGCGACATGCAGCGGCAAGCCCTTGGACCGCAGCAGAGCCTCGCCGATCGGCGTATCGAGAGCGCGGAACGCGATGGCCCGAAGCCGCGGCCCCTTGCCCGCGGCGCCGAGCGTGCAGCGCACATGGTTCTCGCCGACCACGCCGGACTCGATGACGCGCACATCGGGCAGCGCGAAGCGCGGCTCGGCGTTGGCGGTTCCATAGGGCGCGAGCGCCTCCAGATGCTTGACCAGCGCGCCATTGGCGCCGGCGATATCGAGCGCGCCGTCGATCCCCAGCGACGGCAGATAATCCACCCTGCGCATCGCCTCGGCGAGTCGTTCGGCGAGGAAGGCCCGCAGCTCACCCGCCTGTCCCTCGGCAACGGTCAGGCCCGCCGCCATGGGGTGGCCGCCGCCATTGATCAGCAGTCCGGCCTGGCGCGCCGCGATCACCGCCGCGCCGAGATCGACGCCGGGCACCGAGCGGGCCGAGCCCTTGCCGATCCCCCCGTCCAGCGCCACGACGAGGGCGGGCAGGTTGTAACGCTCCTTGAGGCGGCTGGCGACGATGCCGATGACGCCGGCGTGCCAGCCCTCCGCGGCGGCGAAGACCAGGCCCTCGGGCGCGCCCTCTTCCTCGACCTGAAGCAAGGCCTGGTCGAGCACGGCGGCCTCGATCTCCTTGCGCTCCGCGTTGTAGGCATCGAGCTGACGGGCGATGTTGGCGGCCGCCGCGATATCCTCGGTGGCAAGCAGCTCGGCACCCAGCGGCGCCTGACCGACCCGTCCCCCGGCATTGACCCGGGGGCCAAGCAGAAAGCCCGCGTGATAGGTCCCCGGCGCCTCGTCGATACCGGCGACATCGGACAAAGCCATCAAGCCGGGGTTGCGCCGTTGCCCCATCACCTTGAGGCCCTGAGACACGAAGGCACGGTTGAGTCCGGTCAGCGGCACCACGTCGCATACCGTTCCCAGGGCGACCAGATCGAGCAATCCGAGAAGGTCGGGCTCGCGCTTGCCGGCCTTGGCGTACCAGCCGCGCTCGCGCAGCGCCCGATTGAGCGCCACCAGCAGCAGGAAAGTGACGCCGACAGCCGCGAGCTGGCCCAAGCCGCTCTCGTCATCCAGGCGATTGGGATTGACCACGGCAACCGCCGGCGGCAAGCGCGGCTCGGCGGCATGGTGATCGACGACGATGGTCTCCAAGCCGGCATCGCGCGCCGCCTCCAAGGCCTCGAAGGCGGTGATGCCGCAGTCGACGGTGATCACCAGCTTGGCGCCCTCTTGCGCCAGACGGCCCAGGGCCGCGGCGTTGGGGCCGTAGCCCTCGACGATACGGTCGGGAATGTAAACGCGCGGCTCCCGCCCCAGCTGACGCAGGAAGCGGTGCAGCAGCGCCGAGGAGGTCGCCCCATCGACATCGTAATCGCCGAAGACTGCGATGCGCTCGCTGTTCTCCACGGCCTCGGCAAGGCGCTGCGCCGCCACGTCCATATCCCGCAGGGTGGAGGGATTGGGCAGCAGGTCGCGCAGCGTTGGCGAGAGAAAGAGCGCGGCGCCCTCGGGCGTGACCCCGCGCGCCGCGAGCAGCCGGCCGACGATCTCGGGAAGATCCAGCCGCTGCGACAGCGTCAGCCCGGCCCGGCCGTCCGCCAGCCGCGTTTCCCAGCGTTTGCCGGTCAGCGAGCGTTCGACGCCGAGGAGGCAGGCGCGCTTAGTCACCGAGTTTGTCGTACCAGGTCTTCCGTCCGAAGTTGTGGATCGCCTCTACGGTCCGGACGGTGCCGGTTTTGGAGCGCATCACCATGGACTGGGTCGTCGCCCCGCCCTTGAAACGGCGCACGCCCTTCAGCATCGAGCCGTCGGTGACGCCGGTGGCCGCGAACATGACATCGCCGCTGGCCAGGTCCTCGAGCTTGTACTTGCGGTCGAAATCCTCGATCCCGCAGCGCTTGGCCCGCAGCCGCTCGTCGTCGTTGCGGAAAATCAGGCGCCCCTGAAACTGGCCGCCGATGCAGCGCAGGGCCGCCGCCGCCAGTACGCCTTCCGGCGCGCCGCCGCTGCCCATGTAGATGTCGACGCCGCTTTGCGCGCTCGAGGTCGCGATCACCCCGGAAACGTCGCCATCGCCGATCAGCATGATCCGCGCGCCGGCTTCACGCACGGCGGCGATCAGATCGGCATGCCGAGGGCGGTCGAGAATGCAGACCACGAGATCCTCGAGCGGCTTGCCCATAACCTTGGCCAGGGAGGTCAGGTTGTCGGCCGGCGTGGCGTCGAGATCGACCACGTCCTCGGGCAGATTGCCGCCGACGGCGATCTTGTCCATGTAGACATCGGGCGAATTCAAAAACCCGCCTTCCTGCGCCATCGCCATGACGGCGAGCGCGTTGGGGCCGCCCTTGGCGGTGATCGTGGTGCCCTCCAGGGGGTCGAGCGCGATGTCGATCTTGGGGCCGCCGGAGCCGACTTTTTCCCCGATGAAGAGCATCGGCGCCTCGTCCCGCTCGCCCTCGCCGATCACGACGGTGCCTTCGATATCGAGGGCATTCAACATGTCGCGCATGGCGTTAACCGCCGCCTGGTCTGCGGCCTTTTCGTCTCCGCGCCCCATCAAACGGGAGGCTGCGAGCGCCGCGGCTTCGGTGACGCGGACGGATTCCAGCGCCAAGTTGCGATCCATGGATTGCGGTGTTGTCATTGTTTCTTCCGGTTGTCTCGTTTCGACTGGAGGACTCGCAGTCTACAGGGTTTCGATGCGAATCACCTGCGGTGGTTCCGAGACCGCGTCGAGCGCGGAGATACGCCGCAGGGCGCCGTTCATCCGCGCTTCCGTGGTCTCATGGGTCGTGATCACCACCGGCACGGCTGATTCCGGAGCGCGGCCACGCTGCAGCATGGCCTCGACCGAGATCGCCTCGTCACGCAACGCCGCAGCGATATCCGCGATTACGCCCGGCCGATCGACCACCGTAAGGCGCATATAATAACTGCCCATATGCCGTTCCATCGGCAAGGTCTGCAGTTTGGCGAGCTTGGCCGCTGGCAGGCCGAAAGCCGGCAAGCGGTTGCCGCGGGCAATATCCACGATATCGGCGACCACCGCGGAGGCGGTCGGCCCCGCCCCGGCCCCGCGCCCAACGGTCATGATCGCATCGACGGCGTCGCCCTCCGCCAGGATGGCGTTGAACACCCCCTCGACGCTGGCGAGCTGGCTGTCCTTGGGCACCATGCAGGGATGCACCCGCTGCTCGACGCCGTCCTCCCGGCGCGAGGCGATCCCCAGCAACTTGATGCGATACCCCAGCTCCTCCGCGAAGGCGATGTCGGCGGCACTGACGTTGCGGATGCCTTGAACGTAAAGCGCCTCGAAGTTCACCTCGCAGCCGAATGCCAGGGCCGTCAGCAGGGAAAGCTTGTGGGCGGCGTCGATTCCGTCGATGTCGAAGCTCGGATCGGCCTCCGCGTAGCCCAGAGCCTGGGCTTCCTGCAGCACGTCGTCGAAGGCCCGGCCGGTTTCGCGCATCGAGGACAGGATGTAGTTGCAGGTGCCGTTGAGAATTCCGAAGACCCGGGTGATGGAATTCCCCGCCAAGCCCTCGCGGAGCGACTTGATCGCCGGGATGCCCCCGGCCACCGCCGCCTCGTAGCCGATCACCGCGCCGCTGGCCTCGGCCAGGGCGGCGAGCGCCGAACCGTGATGCGCCAGCAGGGCCTTGTTGGCGGTAACCACATCCTTGCCGCCGCTCAGCGCCGCCTCCACCGCCTCCTTGGCCACGCCCTCGGAGCCGCCGATAACCTCGACCAGCAGATCGATCTCTGGATCGCGCGCCAAGGCGACGGCGTCGTCGAACCAGCGATAGGCGCCGAGGGGGACGCCGCGGTCCTTACCCGGCGCGCGCGCGCTGACCGCGACCACCTCGACCGCGCGGCCGCAGCGTTCGGTCAAGAGATCGCTGTGCTGCTGCAGTACCTGAAGCGTGCCGGCGCCAACCGTGCCCAAGCCGGCAATACCAAGTCTCAATGGAGCTACCACGAGGAATTATCCCGCCTTCTGAAATTCATCTGTTTTCTTAAATTCTCTTATGAACGCCTTGATATTTCTAATAGCTTGCCGCGTTCGATGCTCATTCTCGACCAGGGCAAGGCGCACATAGCCCTCGCCATGCTCGCCGAAGCCGACGCCAGGAGAAACCGCGACCTTGGCGTGCTCCAGCAAGAGCTTGGAAAATTCCAGCGAACTTAGGTGGCGAAAGCCCTCCGGCAGGCGCGCCCAGGCGAACATCGTCGCCGGCGGCGAGGTGATATCCCATTCCGCCGCGGCCAAGCCCTCCACCAGAACATCGCGGCGGGCGCGATAGCGGGCGCGCATCTCGTCGACGCAGTCCTGAGGGCCGTTAAGCGCCGCCGCGGCCGCCACCTGGATCGGCGTGAAGGCGCCATAGTCGACGTAGGACTTAACCCGCGCCAGGGCGGCGATCAGGTGCGGATTTCCGGCGCAGAAACCGATCCGCCAGCCCGGCATCGAATAGGTCTTGCTCAGCGAGGTGAACTCGACGGCGATGTCCTTGGCGCCAGGTACCTGCAGAATCGAGGGCGGCGGCGCGATGTCGAAGTAGACCTCGGCATAGGCCAGATCGGAGATCACGTAGATCTCGTGACGGCGGCAGAAGTCCACCACCTGGGCGTAGAAATCCAGATCGACGACCTCGGCGGTCGGATTGCTGGGATAATTCAGGATCAGGGCCGAAGGTTTTGGCACCGAGTGGCGCACGGCCCGTTCCAGGGCTTCCATGAAACCGGTGTCCGAGGCCAGGGGCATGGAACGGATCGCCGCGCCGGCAATGATGAAACCGAAGGCATGGATGGGATAGCTCGGGTTCGGCGCCAGAATGATGTCGCCGGGGCTGGTAATCGCCTGGGCCAGGTTGGCCAGCCCCTCCTTGGAACCGATGGTGGCGACGATCTCCCGCTCAGGATCGAGATCGACACCGAAGCGGCGGTCGTAATAGCCCGCCAGGGCCTTGCGCAGCCCCGGAATACCGCGCGAGTTGGAGTAGCGGTGAACGCGCGGCGACTGCACCACCTCGACCAGTTTCTCGACGATATGGGCCGGCGGCGGCTGATCCGGATTGCCCATGCCGAAATCGATGATGTCCTCGGCGGAAGCGCGCGCGGCCGCCTTGAGGGCATTGACCTCGGCGAAGACATAGGGCGGCAAACGCTTTATGCGGTGAAATTCCTGGGCCATCCTGCGGCGACCATGCACTCTTTGCTGCGAAAACTGTGGGGCTTCTTGTAACGGCGGACTCGCTCGGTTTCGAGGAATTTCTATCCTCGAGCGCGGCAACCACCGGGCGCGGGCGGCGGCCAGGCCGCCCCCTTCGGACTAACGCAGGAAGATTTCGACCCGCCGGTTGCCGGCCTCGCCCGTCGGCATGACCTCCTGGAATACCGGCTCTCCGGCTCCTCGGGCCTCCACGAAGAGGTTGCTGGAGGAAACCCCCAGACTGCGCAAGGCGTCGGCCACCGCGGCGGCCCGGCGCTGAGACATCGCCAGGTTGGCTTCATAATGGGTATTTGGATCGAGATTCTGAGTGCGTGCCGAAGCATGACCGACAACGATCACGGTCCCACCGCGCGCTTTCTGCGCGTTCGCGATATCCCTGAGGATGTTGCGGTCGTTGCCATCGAGACCCGACGAGCCGTGATTGAAGTAAATCACCCCGGCTAGGTCGCTCGCTCCCGCGTAGGCATTGCCGGGAACCGCGGAGGCGGTCTGCGAACCCGGCAGGAAGGCCGCGCCGCCCGGAGCGCCCGAAGGCTGGGCCACGCCCTGGGAAGAGATCACCGTCGTACCGCCCCCGTAACCGCCTTGATTGAAGGCCATGGGCGGCAGCATGTCCGGCGGGGTTTGCCCGGCGAGCAAGGGCCCCGCGTTCCCATAGCTGGGCTGCGGCGTCTGGGTACTGGCGTTTTGCGTCTGGGTCACCCGCTGGCTCGGCACCAGGCTGCTTTGCGCGGGCGCGGTCTGCTGGGACGGCGCCGGCGGCGCGGGTGGCTGGCTGCCCGAATAGCTGCTGGACGGCGCGGCCTGGGTAGCCGGCATGATATCCTGCCGTTGCTCGCGCAGCCCCTGCTGCAGGGCGCGCCGCTCCTCTTCGGAGGTCACGGTCGGGCGGGTGCTGGGAACGCTGCCGAGGTTGGGATAGCTCTCATTCGCCGCGGGCTGGGCTTCGCTGGAGAGCGAACTGGTTTCCGGCGCGTCATCCTCGAACAGTCCGCAGCCGGTCAGCAGAAGGGGCACCGCCAGCGCCGAACAGAGCCACAGACCCTTCGCGCCGCCGCGGCGGCCGCGTCCGCTTGCGGATACCGCGCCGCCCGTCACGCTGCCAACGGCCTCGAATTTCAGCTTGGCGTCGTCGCTCATTCCACCCAGTCTCCCCTACTAGACCTAGCGCTGAGGGACCAGCGCCCCCACTTGCTCCTTAGAGGCGAGGTAGCTACCCTGCGCACCATCACTTGGCAAGGCATCTCAACGCCCTACCGCC
Source organism: uncultured Alphaproteobacteria bacterium (assembly GCA_942491105.1). GTDB lineage: Bacteria > Pseudomonadota > Alphaproteobacteria > Kiloniellales > DSM-21159 > JBBEAM01. The sequence goes on from CALNZX010000001.1 coordinate 627,387, forward strand.
AAAAAACAGCGGGCTGCCAGCGCGACGTTAAGAATAGCAGCGATCAGACGGAAATCAAAAGGAAACATCTAATGGGTGAGCAACAGGGATCTGAAGTAAAACTCCCTGATCCGGTGGAATTTTCCAAGTCTATGGCCGACATTGCCGAACGCAGCCAAAAACTCGTCTCCGATTTTCTGGAGCGCCAGTATGAGGACGACGGCGGGAACACGGCTCTGGACCCCTACAATGTCGGCGGCGCCTTCATGGAAATGACGGCCAAGATGATGGCCGACCCAAGCAAGATGATGCAGGCGCAGATCAACCTGTGGCAGGACTACATGCGCCTGTGGCAGAGCACCGCGCAGCGGATGTGGGGCGGCGATAGCGAAAACGTTGCCGAGCCCGCCAGCGACGACCGCCGCTTCCGCGACCCCGCCTGGGATGAAAATCAGCTCTTCGACTTCATCAAGCAGTCTTACCTGCTGACCGCGCGCTGGATGCAGTCGACGGTCAACGAGGTCGAGGGACTGGACGACAAGACCGCCAAGAAAGTCGATTTCTACACCCGGCAGTTCGTCGACGCGCTGGCGCCGTCGAATTTTCTGATGACCAATCCCGAAGTCCTGCGCACCACCCTGGAAAGCGGCGGCGAGAACCTGGTCAAGGGCCTGCAGAACCTGCTCGGCGACCTCGAGCGCGGCAAGGGCCAGCTGGCCATCAAGATGACCGATTACGAAGCCTTCAAGGTCGGCGAAAATATCGCCGTGACCCCGGGGAAGGTTGTCTACCAGAACGATCTGATTCAGCTGATCCAGTACACCCCGACCACCGAGAAGGTCTATCGCAGGCCGCTGCTGATCGTGCCGCCTTGGATCAACAAGTTCTACATCCTGGATCTGCGGGAGAAGAACTCCTTCATCAAGTGGTGCGTCGCGCAGGGCCTCACGGTGTTCGTCGTCTCCTGGGTCAATCCCGACGAAAAGCTGGCTAGAAAGACCTTCGACGACTACATGCTCGAGGGCATGTTCGGGGCCATCGATGCCGTCGAGAAAGCGACCGGCGAGAAGGAGATCAACGTCGTCGGCTACTGCCTCGGCGGCACCCTGCTCGCCTCCAGCCTCGCCTACCTCGCGGCCAAGCCCAAGAGCAAGCCCGGCCCGGACATCGCCCGCATTCGCAGCGCGACCTTCCTGACCACCATGACCGATTTCGCCGAGGCCGGCGAACTGGGCGTGTTCATCGACGAGGAACAGCTGGCCGCGCTTGAAGACAAGATGAACGAGCGCGGTTACCTCGAAGGCTCGGAAATGGCCGCGACCTTCAACATGCTGCGCGCCAACGACCTGATCTGGTCTTTCGTGGTCAACAACTACCTGCTCGGCAAGGACCCCTTCCCCTTCGATCTGCTGTATTGGAACAGCGATTCGACCCGCATGCCGGCGGCCATGCATTCCTTCTACCTGCGCAAGATGTATCAGGAGAACCTGCTGACCGAACCCGGCGGCATCTCATTGGGCGGCGTTCCGATCGATCTTGGAAAGATCAAGACCCCCAGCTTCATGCTCTCGGCGCGCGAAGACCATATCGCGCCCTGGAAATCGACCTACGCCTTGACCCAGAACGTCGGCGGCAAGATCAAGTTCTGCCTTGCCGCCTCCGGGCACATCGCCGGCGTGGTCAATCCTCCCGCGTCAGAAAAATACGGCTACTGGACCAACGAGAAGAACCCGAGCACGCCGGACAAATGGCTGTCCGGAGCCAGCGAGCATGCCGGTTCCTGGTGGCCGGAATGGGTGAAATGGGTTGCCCGCCATGGCGGGCCGAAGGTCGACGCGCGCGTGCCCGGCGACGGTAAGCTCAAGGTCATCGAGGATGCGCCGGGCAGCTACGTGCAGGTCCGCGCCAACGCGGACTGACGGCGCGCGTAATTTAATGGGTTATCGGCCGGGTTTCCGGCCCGCGGCTGCTTGTCCTGCGCGCGCATGACTGCGTGGGTCTTTGCACCCCTTGCAAAACATTACATTTTTATTACAGTTGCCCATTAGACAATAGATAATGGAGTCGTGGCGCGAGAACTGCGTGTTCGGCTTCGCACCACAGCTATTCGAAAAGTAAAAAGAAAGACACTGCCTCCATGGCGGGCCATGAAATCTTACTGAATATTATCGGCGGCGTTGCCCTGTTGCTCTGGGCGGTGCGCATGATCCGTACCGGCATCATGCGGGCCTATGGAGCGCGGCTGCGGCAGACCCTCTCGCGCTCGGCGCAAAACCGCTTCGCCGCCTTCGCCACCGGCGTTGGCGTGGCGGCGGCGCTGCAGAGCGCCACGGGAGCCACACTGCTGGCCATTTCCTTCGTCTCGAACCGGCTGATCGGGCTGGTGACCGCCCTGGCCGTGATCCTCGGCGCCGATCTCGGTTCGACGCTCGTGGTTCAGGTTCTGTCCTTCGATATCGCCTGGCTCTCGCCGGTCTTGATCGCGGGCGGCGTGATCTCCTTCATGACCAGCGAGAAGCCTATCCGCCGCCACCTGGGGCGGGCCATCCTGGGATTGGGGCTGGTCCTGCTCTCGCTGCAGCTGGTGGTCAGCGTATCCGAGCCGCTGCGCAGCAGCGAATCCCTGCAATCCGTGCTGCAGGCGCTCGGCAACGACCCGATCCTGGCCGTGGTCGTCGCCGCCGGGCTAACCTGGCTCGCCCACTCCTCGGTCGCGACAGTCCTGTTGATCATGTCTCTGACGGCCAGCGGCGTGATTGCCCTGCCGCTCGGCATAGCGCTGGTGCTCGGCGCCAATATCGGCACGGCCCTGGTCGCGATCGGCCTGACCGCGCAGAGCCCGGTCGAGGCGCGGCGCCTGCCCTATGGCAATCTGCTGTTCCGCGCCCTGGGCATGGTCGCGGTGTTGCCGGTGATCGATCTTCTGCTGCCCCTGTTCGATCAACTCGGCGGCGAACCCGGCCGCCAGATCGCCAACTTCCATAGCGCCTTCAACCTAGCCCTGGCCGTGGTCTTCCTGCCGCTGCTGCAGCTCGTCGCCATGCTGCTGGAGCGGGTTTTCCCCGAGACGCCCGACGGCAGCATCGAGCCGACGGTGCGCCATCTGGACGAGAGCGTTCTGGGGACACCCAAGCTGGCTCTGGCCTGCGCGACCCGCGAGGTGATGCGCATGGCGGATGTCGTCGAGACCATGCTCAAGGGCTCGATCGACTGTTTCGAATCCGACGACCCGGCGGACATCGATCGCATTCGCGAGCTGGACGACAAGGTCGATGAACTCCATGAGGAGATCAAGCTCTACGCGACCAAGATCTCCCGCAATCAGATGGACGAGCAGGAAAGCCGCGACTGTACCAACATCATCATCTTCACTACCAATCTCGAGCACATCGGCGACATCATCGAAAACAGCCTGATGGACCTGGCGAAGAAGCGGCGGCGCAATCAGCTGACCTTCTCCGAGGAAGGCTACGCCGAGATTCGCGAATTCCACGCGGGCGTCGTGCGCCAGATGCAGGTCGCGATGAGCGTTTTCGTATCCCGCGACCCCGGCATGGCGCGCGCCTTGATCGAGCAGAAGACCGCGTTCCGCGAGCAGGAACGCCTGGGAAGCCTCCACCATCTGGACCGCCTGCGTGACGGCCGGCCGGAGACCATCGAAACCAGTGCCTTGCACATGGATATTCTGCGCGACCTGAAGCGCATCCACTCCCACCTCACCTCGGTCGCCTACCCGATCCTGGACGCCGCCGGAGAGCTGAGGAAGACCCGTCTGCGGCCGGTCGGCGACTCGGAGAAACGCGCCGCCGGAGAATAACAGCGGCCCGCGCGGCGGCACCGCGGCGTCAATCTTCGATCGGCCGTCTCGGGTGTTTGGGACGCCGCTTGTAGCGGGTTCGCACGGGATTGACGCCCTGCCTGAGCCCCCGCACAACCGGCACCAAGGGATTTCGAGGCCGCTTCGGCTTCGCGCGCTTGGGAGTTTTGCCCCGCGGCGCCATGCCGGCTAGGGGTCGTGGCGATTGCGGCGGCGGATCACCTGGCGAATGCGCCCAGCCTCGGTCAGCCGCTTCGCCTTCGCCTCACGCTGGCGGCGCAGGTAATTCTGGGCATAGCCGGCATAGCCGACAGGCGAATTGATCATCATCGCCCGCTCCCCCTCGCTGAGCGGGCGCATCAGCTTGGCCGGACTGCCGGCCCAAAGCTCGCCGCCGGGAACCCGTTTGTTCGGTGTCACCAGCGCGCCGGCTGCCACCATGGCACCGCTTTCGACGACCGCCGCATCCATCACCGTCGCGCGCATACCGACGAAGCAGCCGTCCTCCAGAATACAGGCATGCAGCAGGGCCATATGCCCGATGGTGATGTTGGCGCCGATCAGAGTCGGCAGGCCACCGGGAAGATCGTCGCGTTCTGCATCGACGTGCACGACCGTGCCGTCCTGGATGTTGGTGTTCTCACCGACAACGATGCGATTGACGTCGCCACGCAACACGCAGCCGAACCAGACCGAGGCGCCGGCGGCGATTTCGACGTCGCCGATCACCACCGCGTTGTCCGCGATGAAGGCGTCGGGGTGGATGCGCGGCGACTTGCCGTTATGGGATTGGATCAGAGCTGACATGAAACCACTGAGCTGGAGACCTTGCCCCTAGATATCACCGCCGCCGTGGCTTCGAAAGGCCCGAAACCCCACAGCCTAGGGAAAATAGATGTCCACGACGCTGCACAGATCGACATCCCGGTATTCGCGCTCGTTGCCACGCGAATCCTCGATCTTGATATCGAAGTAGCAGTGATTGCCGTAATCGATCATCTCGATCTCAAGCACGTCCCCCGGCATCAGAACGTCGGATTCGAGAATGTCCTCCTCCCACTCGTTCGAGTAGTCCGGCGAGACATAAATGTAGTAGATCGCCCACTTACCGTCGTTGTGGATGTAAAAATCCTGGATCCCGGCATTGGCCGGCGCGGCCGAGAAAACCAGGAACAGCGCGAACAGGCTGCCAGCAGCCCCCTTGAGTAACATGGACATGTCAATCTCCGTCGTTTTGCGGCGGATTAGCTTAAGGAGAGGACCGCGCGCACCTGCGGCTAGCCTTCCCGCGAAAGGTTAACGCCCCCATTATTGGCTTCGGGGCGAAAACCGCAAGACCGTTGCGGAAACCACCTTTCCAGTTCGCTATACGCGCCTTCGCCTAGACGCGCAGCATCATGGGAAAAGCGGCTGCTGCTCCAGTCCCGTGGTTTCCGGTAGTCCGCACATCACGTTCATGTTCTGCAACGCCTGACCGCTCGACCCCTTGACCAGGTTGTCGATCACCGCGATGACGATGGCGCGCCCGGGGATGCGATCCGGGAAAACGGCGATATGGCAGAAGTTCGACCCGCGCACATTGCGGGTAGCCGGGGCCTCGCCATCCGGCAGCACGTCGATGAAGGGCTCTTCCGCGTAGCGCGCCGCCAAGCGGTCGCGCAGCTCGCCGGGCAGCCGGCCTTCGGACAGGCGGACATAACAGGTCACCAGCTCGCCGCGGTTCATCGGTATCAGGTGCGGGGTGAAGTTGACCTTGAGATCATGGCCGAACGCGCGGCCGAGCTCCTGCTCGATCTCGGGCGCATGGCGATGCTTGCCCACGGCGTAGGGATGCATTCCCTCTCCGACCTCCGCGAACAGCAGGCTCTGATCGACCTTGCGCCCCGCGCCGGTCACGCCGGATTTGGCATCGATCACCAGATCCAGGGGGTCGATCAAGCCGTCCGCGACAAGCGGAGTCAGCGCCAGCAGCACCGCCGTGGGATAGCAGCCTGGGCAGGCAACCAACCGGGCGCCGCGAATGGCCTCGCGGTTCAGTTCGGTCAAGCCGTAAGCCGCTTCCTTCTGCAGCTCCGGCGCCAGATGCTCATGGCCGTAGGTCGCGGCATAGGTTGCCGGATCGGTCAGGCGGAAATCCGCGGAAAGGTCGACCACCTTCACCGAGCGCGGCAAGCCGGCCACGATCTCCTGGGTCGTGCCATGGGGCAGACCGCAGAAAATCACATCGAGCCCCGACCAATCCGCGTCCTCGATGCGAATCAGATCCGGCAGATCCAGCATCCGCAGATGCGGATAGACGGCGCGCATCGGCTTGCCGGCGTGCTGATTGGCGGTCAGCACCTCGGTACTGGTATTGGGGTGGGTCGCCAAAAGGCGCACCAGATCGGCGCCGGTGTAGCCCGACGCACCCAGGACGCCCACTTTGATCTTCTCGCTCATATCGGCCTCTTATAGCACGAAAAAGGGCGGCTCTTGCGGAGCCGCCCTTGGCAATAGGGAAGAACTCCCCGATTTGTCCAGCAGCTTAGCGCTTCGAGAACTGGAAGCTCTTACGGGCCTTGGCGCGGCCGTACTTCTTGCGCTCGACGACGCGGGAGTCGCGAGTCAGGAAGCCGCCTTGCTTGAGCACCGGACGCAGGTCCGGCTCGAAGCGGATCAGCGCCTTGGAGATGCCGTGGCGCACCGCGCCGGCCTGGCCGGAAAGGCCGCCGCCGCTAACCGTCGCCATGACGTCGTACTGGTCGCTGCGGCCGGCCGCCTCGAAAGGCTGCGCCAGCAGCATGCGCAGTACCGGGCGGGCGAAATAGGTCTCGACCACGCGGCCATTGACCGTGAAAACGCCGCTGCCCGGCTTGATCCAGACGCGGGCGACCGCATCCTTTCGCTTGCCGGTGGCATAGGCGCGCCCCTGCTTGTCGATCTGCGGCTCCGCGGGCTGGGCCGCCGGCTCGCTCGCAGCGACGCCCGTGGCCTCACCCAACTCGGAGAGATCGTTCAGGGTTTGGGTTTCGTCAGCCATACTCAAGCCCTCTTGTTCTTCGGGTTCATCGCGCCGACATCGAGCACCTCAGGCTGCTGCGCCACGTGCGGATGCTCGGTTCCGGCATAGACCCGGAGGTTCTTCATCTGAAGGCGGCCCAGAGGCCCGCGCGGGATCATCCGCTCGATGGCCTTGAGCACCACCCGCTCCGGGTGCTTGCCCTCGAGGATCTGCCCGATGGTGCGATCCTTGATGCCGCCCGGATAGCCGGTGTGCCAGTAGAAGCGCTTGTCGCTGCGCTTGTTGCCGGTCAGGCGTACCTTGTCGGCATTGATGACGATGACATTGTCGCCGCAGTCGATGTGAGCCGTGAAGCTGGGCTTGTGCTTACCGCGCAGGATCTTTGCGACCTGGCTGGCAAGGCGGCCGAGAACCACGTCCTCGGCATCGACCACAATCCACTTCTTCTCGACTTCCGACGGCTTTGCGGAATAAGTCTTCATGATTTCCGTCGCCTTCTCGAAACACGTGCGGAGCGGAAAGGCCCGCTCCAGGGACGCGGCTTTCTATGTGCAGTTAAGGGCGCTGTCAACTGAAATAGGATAGAAAAAACAAAGGCATTACGATTAAGGTATCATATTACCGTGAATTCCTGGCGCGCATTACATCAGTTCCCCTGCCCCAACCAGGGCCGCCAGCTCGGCCAGCTCGGCACGGGTGCTTCGGTCGTCGTAGAGAAAGGGGATTTTCGCGCGTACCGCGCGATAGAGGCGGCTGACATCCGGCCCGGCCGGAGGCTCGCCGCGCAGCTCGAATGCCTGCGCCGCGACGATCAATTCGCAGGCCACGACATTGTGCAGCAAGGGCAGCAGATCGCGCAGCTTGCGCACCGCCAGCAAGGTCATCGGCGCGTGATCCTCGACATCGTAGGTCGCATCGCTGTGCAGCGTGGCTGGCGCGGCCAGCACCCGCATCTCCTTGACCAGCAGCTCGGCCACGGCGCCGATGATGCCAATTCCGGCCGTCGATGACGGGTTGCTGTTGAGGCCCGCCGGCAAGTCCGTCAGCTCGGCGCTCATCAGCTTGGCGATGCGTTTCTGCGCCATCTGCGCGCAGCTCACGCCGGCCAGGGCCAGGGTATCGAAAGCCAGGGCCAGCGCGGGGGTATGGAAATTGCCGTTGGAAAGGATCTCCTGGTCATCGCTGAGGACCAGCGGATTGTCCCCCGCCCCCTCGAACTCGACCTCCACCGCCGGGCGGGCGAAGTCGATCGCGGCGAGCAAAGCGCCGTGGACTTGACTGATGCAGCGCAGGGAAATCGGATCCTGCACCCGCCGCGGCCCACCCTCGTCGAACAAGCCGCCGCCGGCCAGCAGGGCGCGGAAAGCTTCTGCCGCCTGCGGTTGCCCCGGCGCGGGCCGCGCGGCGGCGACCCGTGCGTCGTAGGGGCTGGGGTTGCCGCGGAAGGCCTCGAAGGACAGCGCGGCGGCGGCCATCAGCGCGCGTTGCGCGGCTTCCAGATCGGCCAGCGCCAAGGCCCCCATGCCAGCGGAGATCGAGTTCGCGCTGCAGAGCGCCAAGCCCTCCTTGGAAAGCGGGTCGATGGCTTCGATCCCGGCCTTGGCCAGGGCGGCGTCTCCGGGCAGGCGTTCGCCCTTGTAGAAGGCTTCGCCCTCGCCGATCACGACCAGGCCGACATTGGCCATCAGCAACAGATCGGCGGCGCCGAAGGAGCCGATACTCGGCACCAAGGGATGAACGCCGGCGTTGAGCATCGCCGCCAGGGTTTCGGCAACCACCGGCCTCGCCCCGCTGCCCCCCCAAGCCATCGAGGACACCCGCGCCAGCATGGCGGCGCGCACCACCTCCTCGGGCAGCGGATCGCCGGCGCCCCCGGCGCGGGCCCGCAGCATCCGCCTGCTGAAGCTGCGGCGGTCCTCATCCTCGATACGATTGACCACGCGGCGGCCCAGGCCGCGGGTGATACCATAGACGGCGCGGTCCTCGCGTTCGAAGGTCTCGACTACTTCCCGGCCCGCGCGCATGCGTTCCAGGGCAGCCGGCGCGATCCGCACCGGCCCGCGCTCGCGGGCGACCGCGCGGATCTCCTGCAGCGTTAGCGCGCCGTCTCCGATCACCACGTCCTTCATACCGCCTCCTTCAGATTTCGCTTCGCATCAGACTTGGCTTTGCCTAGCCTTCTTGCCTGCACCGGCCTGGGATAGCTAGACAGCTTGGTAACCAAGAGCCCTTAACCAGGAGGCAAAAGCCGCATGCCCGTTACAGGCTTGAGCGCCATTACTCTCGCGACCACAGATATGCAACGCGCCACCGCTTTCTATGAAGCGCTGGGCTTCGAGCGGCTGTTCGGCGGCGCCGACGCGGACTTCACCAGCTATCGCGCCGGCGAAAGCTATCTCAATCTGATTCTGACCCACGGCGGCGCGCAGTGGACCTGGTGGGGCCGCGCGATCTTCTATGTCGAGGATGTCGATGCCTTCCACAGCAATGTCCTGGCCCAAGGATTGACCCCAGCCAGCGCGCCCGCCGACGCCCCCTGGGGCGAGCGCTATTTCCACATCAGCGATCCCGACGGTCATGAACTGAGTTTCGCCAAGCCGCTTGCGAAGGCCTAGAGGCCCGGCGCCTTAGCGGTTCGGCGGAATCGAATAGGTGGCCGTCGCGTGGGCCACCGGCTCTTCCCCATGGGCATCGGGACTGTGAATCCAGATCTCTCCGTAGGCCAGCCTCTTGCCCAGCTTCAGCAGGCGGCAATCGGCCTGGATGTCGCCCGGCGGCGGCTTGCGTAGAAAATTGATCGAGAGGCTGGTGGTGACCGCCAGCTCGACCCGGCCGATCGCCGAGAGCACGGCGATATAGAGCGCGTAGTCGGCGAGCGCCATCATCGAGGGGCCGCTGATGGTTCCCCCGGGGCGCAGCTGACTGGGCGCGAAGGGCAGCGTCACCTGGGCCTCGCCCTCGCCGAGGCTTTCCACCCTCAACCCGAGAGTCTCCGCCCAGGGCAGTTCCGCGTTGATCTCCGCGATGTCTTCCAGGGTGATCTTGGCCATGGCCTAAACTTCTTCGTCCTCTTCGTCGTCGACTGGCGGCGCCTCGACCGGTGGGTTCTTCTGCAGCTTGCGATAGGCCAGCGAGGCCAGAGGTATGCTGCCGAGATAGATCAGCCCGGCGATGCCCAGGGTCAGCCAGGGCGTTGAAATCAGGAAGGCGATCAAGGCGCCGATACCGATCAGGACAAACAGAATGTAGGGCCCCGGCACACGCAGGCGCTTCAGGCTGTAGGTCGGCAAGCGGCTGACCATCAAGGCGGAGACTCCGATCAGCACGATGCTGCAGAGCACCGGATGCGCGAAGCCGCCTTCCTCGAGCTGCAGCGAAAAGATCAGCGGCAGCAAGACCAGGCCACCGCCGGCCGGTGCTGGAACGCCGGTAAAGAAACGCTGGGCCCAGGCCGGCTTTTCGTTTTCCGCGTCGGGATCGAGCTCGGTATTGAAGCGGGCCAGCCGGATGGCGCAGCAGACAGCGAAGCAGAGCGCGAAGGCCCAGCCGAGCCCTCCGGCATCCTGCAGCGACCAAAGAAACAGGATTAGCGCCGGGGCAACCCCGAAGCAGACGAAATCCGATAGCGAATCGAGCTCCGCGCCGAAGCGGCTGGCAACCCGCAGGCCGCGGGCCACCCGGCCATCGAGGCCGTCGATCACCGCGGCAACGGCGATGGCGATCACCGCGCGTTCCCACTGTTCCTCGATGGCGTAGCGGATACCCGTAATGCCGGCGCAGAGACCGACGAGAGTCATCGCGTTCGGCACGATCCAATTGACCGAGCGCCCCGCCATGAAGCCCTTGCGCCGTTCCGCCATCAACGCGCCTCCGCGTAGCGCTGCGTTTCCTTGGCGGCCAAATCGGCGATCACGGTTTCCCCCCCGATCACGCGCTGCCCCAAGGCAACCAGGGGCGCCGTGCCCTTGGGCAGGTAGAGGTCCGTGCGGCTGCCGAAGCGGATCAAACCGAAACGCTCGCCGCTGCGAATCACCTCGCCTTCGTTGACATGGCAAAGAATACGGCGCGCCACCAGGCCAGCGATCTGCACGACGGCGATCCGTTCGCCGCTTTCGAGATCGATGCGCAGCGCATTACGCTCATTCTCCTCGGAGGCCTTGTCGAGCGAGGCATTGAGGAACTTGCCAGGCCGATAGGCGATGCGCCCGATGCGGCCGCCGATCGGGATGCGGTTGATATGGACATCGAAGACGTTGAGGAACACCGACACTCGCGTCAGCTCTTCCTCGCCCATCTCCAGCTCAGGTGGCGGCGCCGCCTGGGCAATCATCTCGATCACGCCATCCGCCGGACTGACCAGCAAGCCGGGACGGACCGGCGTGAAGCGCGGCGGGTCGCGGAAAAAGTAAACGCACCAGGCAGTCGCGATCAGCCCAAGCCAGAACAGCAGGCTCGAGAGCAAGCCCAGCAGCAGGGAGACAACGAAAAAGGCGGCGATGAAGGGCCAACCGGCGCGATGAATGGGAACGAAAACGCGCTTGAGCACGCGGACTCCTATGCTTCGTGAATCAGGTACGGCCTTTAATAGACCTTGAAGTCATCCCTGCGAAGGGGCCAGATTCGAACATCCCATCCGCCAGAGCAGGAGAATGCCATGTCCGCGGAAGCTGCACCGGTGCTCGACGACGCACCCATCCTGCTGCGCGAGGATGCCGATGGCGTGACGACGCTGACGCTCAACCGGCCCAAGCAGTACAACGCACTTTCCGAGGAAATGCTCTCGGAACTGCTGGCGGCGCTCGGCGGCATCGCGGCGGATGACAGCGTGCGCGTTGTCGTGCTGGCGGCCCAGGGCAAAGCCTTCTGCGCCGGCCACGACCTCAAACAGATGCGCGCCACGCCGCGCAAGGACTACTATCAGCGCCTGTTCGGCCTGTGCAGCGATTTCATGCTGACGGTGACCGCCCTGCCCCAGCCGGTGATCGCCCGGGTACAGGGCATCGCGACCGCCGCCGGCTGCCAGCTCGTCGCCACCTGCGATCTCGCCGTCGCCGCCGAGGAGGCGCGCTTCGCCACCAGCGGCATCAACGCCGGACTGTTCTGCTCGACGCCCGCGGTCGCCCTATCGCGCAACCTCGCCGCCAAGCCGGCCTTCGAGATGCTCGTCACCGGCGACTTCATCGACGCCGAGACGGCGCGCGCGCTTGGCTTGATCAATCGCGTGGTTCCCGCCGGGCAGCTGGACAACGAAATCGCCGGGCTGGCCGGCAAGATCAAGGGCAAGTCGGCCGCCGCGATACGCATTGGCAAACGGCTGTTCTACGAGCAGCTGGAAGCGACTCGCCGCGATGCCTACGCTCTGGCGGCTGAGACCATGGCTTGCAACATGATGACCGAGGATGCCGGCGAAGGGATCGACGCCTTCATCGAAAAACGCCCAGCGGTCTGGAAGCATCGCTGAGCCCTTGGCCATGGGCTGGCTTCGGCGGCACGCCTGGGGCGCTCTCTTCCTGCTCGCGCTGACCGGCTGTGCCAGCGAGCAAGAGCGCGAGCCAAGCCCTGTGCCAGCCGATACCGCTCTGCGCAGCGATCTCGCCGTCTTCCGCGACAATCCGGAGCTCTGCGCCTTCGCGCTGGCCCAGGAAGGAGTCGTGTTCGACCGAATCGAGGACTCGCCGATCGTCAACGGCTGCGGAATTCATGGCGGCGTGCGGGTCCAGAGCAGCCGATTGCACTGGAACCGCCCCTTCAGCTTGACCTGCCCAATGGCGGCGGCGCTGTTCTACTTGGAGCGGGATGTCATCCAACCGGCCGCGCGGGCGCACTTCGGTCAGGACGCAATCGCCGCCGATCACTACGGAACCTATGCCTGCCGCAACCGCAATTCCCTGCCCGCCGGCCGGCGCAGCGAACATGCCCGCGCCAACGCCATGGACATCGCCGGATTCACATTGACCGACGGCACCAGGATCACCGTGCTGGAGCACTGGCATGGCGGCGGCGCGAAGCAAGCCTTCCTGCGGGATGTTCACCGCGGCGCCTGCGGGATTTTCCAGGGCGTGATCGGGCCGGACAGCGATGCCGCGCACGCCAATCACTTCCACCTCGATCTCGGCGCTTGGGACTTTTGCGATTGAGGCTGGACAGGCACGAAGCCTCATCGTGCCAATGGCAATGACGCTATGCGCGAAGCGGCGCCGAGAGTAGTGTCACAGGCGTGGGGGAAACCATTGGCATGGATGGGTGGGAAGCGTGAGTCTGCTGCGTAGCTTTCTGTTGTGGAGCCTTTGGCCAGGCCTCCTGGCGGTCTGCATTTATCTAACCGACATCGTCATGCGGGATGGCCACGGCATCCTCGGTTTCAATGCCGTCTATCTCGCTCTCGCCGCAATGCTGTTCTGTCTCGAACGGGCGTTTCCCCATGAGCGCCGCTGGCTGGATGATTGCGGTCAGTGGCTGCCGGACCTCGCCCATACCCTGCTCAATAAAGGCATGGCCCAGGGCTTCGTCCTGATGGGCACGGTCTTTGGAATCGTGACGGTCTTCGAGCCGATCAGCAATGGCTATTGGCCCCGGGAGTGGCCGCTTGCTCCGCAGATCGTTCTCGGCCTGATAGTCAGCGAGGCGGCGCTCTATAGCGCGCACCGCCTGTCCCACGAGTGGCCCCTGCTATGGCGCTTCCACGCCGTGCATCACAGCGCCCCGCGGCTCTGGTTCTGGAACACCGGCCGGTTTCACTTCGTCGACACCCTGGTCTCGGTCGCCTTCTCCGTCCCGCTGCTGCTGATCGCCGGCGCGCCGGAAGCCGTGATCATCTGGGCCAACGCCATCACCGCCTTCATTGGCATGCTGACCCACTGCAACGTCGCGATGCGCTGCGGTCCCCTGTCCTACGTCTTCAATACGCCAGAGCTGCATCGCTGGCACCACTCGCGCAAACTCAGCGAGGGGAACAAGAACTACGGCGAGAACCTGATGCTGTTCGACCTCTTGTTCGGGACCTTTTTCCTGCCGAAGGATCGCCGGCCGCCGGTCGACATCGGCATCAGCGGCCCCATGCCCCAGAGCTTCCTGGGGCAATTGGCGCAGCCCTTCCGCTCGCCTAAGCGTAAGCTTCCCGTAGCGGCGGAGTAGCCCGTCGGCCGGGGCTGAACACAAGGCACGGGTTCTCGGCGGGGATCGCCTCTGTTACCGGCCATTGCCCTGCGCTATTCTCCGCCGCCCATCCCTGGCGAACGAACGCAAGCGGCACAGCATGAATCACGATAGCTATCCCGACGCCTACCTGCGCGGCATCCTGAGAGACGCGAAGACCATCGCCATGGTCGGCGCCAGCCCGAAATGGAATCGGCCGAGCTACTTCGCCATGAAGTACCTGCAGACCAAGGGCTACCGCGTCATCCCAATCAATCCCGGGCAGGCCGGTAGCGAGATCCTCGGCGAGATGACCTATGCCAGCCTGGCCGACGCGCCCGCTCCGCTCGACATGGTCGATATCTTCCGTAACTCGCAAGCCGCCGGGCCGGTCACCGACGAGGCCATCGCGCTCAAGGACGAGAAAGACATCAAGGTGGTCTGGATGCAGCTTGGCGTGCGCAACGACGAGGCGGCGGCACGGGCGGAGGCCGCGGGGCTGCAAACGGTGATGAACCGCTGCCCGAAGATCGAGTTCGGGCGGCTCAACACGGAACTCTCCTGGGGCGGGTTCAACTCACAGATCATCTCTTCAAAGCGGCGCAGGGTTTAAGGATAGACAGATGACCAAGAACAAGACCCCTGGCTTCGAAACCCTGCAGATGCACGCCGGCACCCAGCCCGAGCCGGTGACCGGCGCGCGGCAAACTCCGATTTACCAGAATACCTCCTACGTTTTCGAAGACGCCGACCACGCCGCCTCGCTATTCAACCTCCAGACCTTCGGCTTCATCTATTCGCGGCTCAGCAACCCCACGGTCGCGGCACTGGAGGAGCGCCTTGCCGCGCTCGAAGGCGGGCGCGGGACAGCGGCCTGTTCCTCGGGCCATGCCGCGCAGATCCTCGCGCTTTTCGCCCTGATGGGCCCGGGCGACGAGGTGATCGTCTCGACCCGCCTCTACGGCGGATCGATCACGCAGCTCGGCAAGACGATCAAGAAGTTCGGCTGGACGTCGCGTTTCGTCGACATGGACGACCTGGACGCCGTGCGCGGCGCGGTCAACGATAAGTCCAAGGCGATTTTCTGCGAATCCCTGGCCAATCCCGGTGGTGTGATCCACGACCTCGAAGCGCTGGCGACGATCGCCGACGAAGCGGGCATTCCCTTGATCGTCGATAACACCATGGCGACCCCCTATCTCTGCCGCCCGATCGAGTGGGGCGCGACACTGCTCACCCACTCGACCACCAAATTCCTGTCCGGCAACGGCACGTCGATGGGCGGCGCCTTGATCGACAGCGGCGCCTTCGACTGGG
This sequence comes from uncultured Alphaproteobacteria bacterium, assembly GCA_942491105.1. Taxonomy (GTDB): domain Bacteria; phylum Pseudomonadota; class Alphaproteobacteria; order Kiloniellales; family DSM-21159; genus JBBEAM01. The sequence goes on from CALNZX010000001.1 coordinate 642,635, forward strand.
GCGCCAGCGACAAGTTCCCCAGCCTATCGCAACCGGAAGAGGCCTATCATGGCCTGACCTTCTGGGAGACCTTCGGCGACCTCGCCTTCATCACCCATGCCCACGCCGTGGGGCTGCGCGACCTCGGCCCCTGCCAGTCGCCGATGAACGCCTGGCTGACCCTGCTGGGCACCGAAACCCTGAGCCTGCGCATGGAGCGGCACTGCGAGAACGCCATGAAGGTAGCCGACTTCCTGGAAGGCCATGCGATGATCGACTGGGTCTCCTACGCAGGTCTGCAGTCGAGCAAGTATCACAAGCTGGCGCAGAAATTCATGCCCAAGGGCGCGGGCTCGGTCTTTACCTTCGGGGTCAAGGGCGGCTATGCCGCCGGCCAGGCCCTGGTCGAGAACTGCGAGATCATTTCCCATCTCGCCAACATCGGCGACACCCGCTCCCTGATCATCCACCCGGCCTCGACAACCCATCGCCAGCTCACCGAGGCACAGCTCAAGGCGGCCGGCGCCGGACCCGAGGTGGTGCGCATCTCCGTGGGATTGGAGACCGTGGACGACATCATCGGCGATCTGGACCAGGCACTGACCATCGCCGCACGCAAGGCCGCGGAATAACCTACTCGGCGGGCTGAGCGCTCCCCAGATTGGCTGTCCGCGGCTCTTCGTTGCTTGGCAAGAGCAGCGCGGTCAACCCCGCAAGACCGGCAAAGCCGCCGAGCAGCCAATACAGCAGCGTCAGTTCCCCGGTCGATTCCTTGACCGCCGAAGCCATCCAGATCGCCAGCGGCGCGGTACTGAACGCCAGCACGAACTTGACGCCATAGGCCAGTCCGTGGCGCTTGGCGGGCGTATAGCGAGCCAGCAACATGTTCTCGGCTGGCAGAGCGGCGGTGGACAGCAGCACCGTGAAGGCGGCAACCACCAGCAGCGGCGCCCCGGCGACCAGCGCCACCAGCCCGAGCACCCCAACCTGTAGCAGCAGGGCACCGGCATAGATCGGCTTGAGCGGCCATTTATCGGCAAGATACCCGCCGGCGATCTGCATCACGCCACCGGCGACATACACCAGGGTAATCATCAGGCCGATCACCGTGGGCCGCCCGCCATTGGCCGCCTCCGGGTTGATCAGGAAGGGAAACAGCGATTCCACCACCTGCCGGGAGCGTTCGATCAGCGCGTCGAGGCGCAGGTCGAAGTGCTTCGGCAGGCTGGCCTGCGTCGCCTGGAAGATCAGCCCCATGCAGATCATGGTGACAAGCAGGATCAGATAGGCGCGCAGCCTGTCCTGGCGGCGCGTCGGCCGCTCCGCGGCGGCGGAGTGGACCGCGCCATCCGTCACCCGGCCCGTCGCCACGTAGTAGAGCAACGCCAGACCGGTCAGGATGCAAAGGATGCCGGGAACGATGAACGCCGCGCGCCAGGAAAAGGCGTCGGTCAGCATGCCGACCGAGATACCGGCTATGGCGACACCCACCGATCCGAAAACACCGTTGATTCCCAAGGCCTTGCCACGCGCCTCGGCATTGCGCACCAGCCAAGCTATGCCCACGGGGTGATAGATCGAGGCGAAGAGGCCGATGGCGGTGAGGCCGAGGAACATCGCCGTCGGCGCGTCGACCAGACCGCACACGACCGACGAGGTGCCCAGGCCAAGAAAGAACACGATCATCATGCCGCTGGCCGACCAGCGATCGCCAAGCCAACCGGCGGGCAAGGCGGCCAGCCCAACCAGCAGGCCGCCAAGCGCCCAAAGCTTGATCAGTTCCTCGTAGGGCATGTCGTTCCAGCCGGCGCCCTCCAGGGACACGGCGATCACGAAGTACATCGCCGTGAAGAGGTGCATGTAGCCATGCCCCAGGCAGGAAAAGATCAGGGATAACCGCGCGGAAGCTCGTGACATGGCGTTTTGCTACACCCGCCCTCGACAAGCGACAAGCCGGTCCCGGGTCATGTCTGCCATGCACCAAGCGACGAAATCCGCCGTCCCGGCACTAAAATTCTCCTGCCCGCCAAAGGCAGCGGCCGGCTTTTCCCAAGCTCTTTCATGATTTTAGGTGTGATTATTTACTCGTTTAGGGAATTACGCCTATGATGCCGCCTCTTCTAGGACCAGGACAAGGGCAGGCGACAGGGGGCGCCTTGATCATGGCCAGAATCTGCAACTACGTGCCGGTCACCGGCACGCCGGCGAACGATAGTGGCGTCATGCCGCGCTTACCGCGCGGCAAGGCGGCGATGCCCACGCCCAGCCAGTGGAGTTATCTGCGGCGCGGCTTGACCCAACCCGGCGGAAAGCTGCCTCTGTTCGACGACTATGGGCAGCGCTATCCCCTACGGACCATTCAAAGCTGCATCGATCAGGGCTGGGCCGAACCCTGGTTCGCAAATCCGATCAAGCCGGACTGGACCGTGTGCCGCCTGACCAAGCGCGGCGCCGCCCTGATTCAACGGCCGGACGCCAAGCCGCTGGCCGCCAAGCCGCGGAGCGCCTAGGACACCAAGTTTCGCGTTGTTTGGAGTAGTGGTCGGGGCGGCCCGATTCGAACGGACGACCCCCGCGCCCCCAGCACGGTGCTCTACCAGGCTGAGCTACGCCCCGACAGGCGCCTGTATAGCGCCGCCTCCACGGGCTGACAATGCCCGAATCCAAGTTGGTGCTAAGTGCTGGCCGCCTTGAGAATTCTGCTGAGCTCGCGCAGTTCCTCAGCCACCGCCCTGAGTTCCCGGCGCTGCGCCTGGGAAAGCCCGCCAAGGCCGCTTTCTTCGGTCTCCACGACGGGCTCGGGCACTTCTTCCGTCTGCGGAGCCGCCTTGCTGCGGTCCAGCTTAACGCTGCCTTCGCGCAGCAGCTTTTGAACGCCCTTGATGGTGTAGCCGTCGGCGTAGAGCAGTTTGCGGATCCGCCGTAGCAGTTCAACGTCCTCGGGGCGGTAGTAACGCCGCCCGCCGCCGCGCTTCATCGGCCGAACCTGGTTGAACTTGGTCTCCCAGAAACGCAGCACGTGCTGCGGCACCTCCAGGTGGTCGGAGACCTCGCTAATCGTGCGAAAAGCCGTCGGTGATTTCTCTCCAGAACGAGTCGCCGGCATCGTCACCTACGTCACTCTCTCGATTCTAACCTCAGCCACCCTCGCTGAGGGTCTCGTTGATCTGATTCTTGAGCACGTGGGAAGCGCGAAAAACCAAGACCTTACGCGGCAGAATTGGCACTTCCTCGCCGGTCTTGGGGTTGCGCCCGATGCGCTCTCCCTTTTGCCGGACAGCGAAGCTGCCGAAGGACGAAATCTTTACCATTTCTCCGCGAATCAAGGCTTCGGAAATTTCTTCAAGAACGGATTCCACCAAGTCAGCCGACTCGTTTCTGGACAATCCGACTTCCTGATAAACCGCCTCGCTTAAATCCGCGCGGGTCATCGTTTCACCCGACATGACCCACCTCCCCCTAACGTTTCTATATCAAGAGGTTACTCGAAGGAATTCGAGTGGTCAAACATGTTTGGCAAAAAAGCGCGGCGCGCAGCCGAGTCGCGGCTACCAGCGCAGCAGCGCCGAACCCCAGGTAAAACCGCCGCCCATGGCCTCGAGCAAAATTAAGTCGCCTCGTTTGATCCGCCCGTCTCCCACGGCTTCCGCCAGGGCCAGGGGGATCGAGGCCGCCGAGGTGTTGGCATGGCGGTCGACCGTGATGACGACTTTCTCGGAAGGAAGCTCCAGCCGCTTCGCCATGGCGTCGATAATCCGCACATTGGCCTGATGCGGAACCATCCAATCAATATCTGAAGGACTTAGATTGTTTTTCTCTAGCGCTGTATCAATTGCCTCCGCCATCCGGACCACGGCGTGGCGAAACACTTCCTTGCCCTGCATCCGGACATGCCCGGTGGTGCCGGTCGAGGATGGGCCGCCATCGACATAGAGCGCGTCATGGTGGCGGCCGTCGGAATAGATGTGAGTCGAGAGCAGGCCGCGGTCGGTATTGCCGCCGCTGCCGGGCTCGGCCCGCAGCACCACGGCGCCCGCGCCGTCGCCGAACAGCACGCAGGTGCCCCGGTCGCTCCAATCAAGTATTCGAGAGAAGGTTTCCGCCCCGATCACCAGCGCCGTCTTGGCCTGCCCAAGCTGCAGGAAGTTGTCGGCGACAGCCAGCGCATAGACGAAACCGCTGCAAACCGCCTGTACGTCGAAGGCGGCGCCCTGGTGCATGCCGAGCTCGGCCTGGACCCGCGTCGCGGTGGCGGGAAAAGTTTCGTCCGGTGTCGTGGTCGCGACGACGATCAGGTCGAGATCCTCAATCGCCAGCTCGGCCTGCTGCAAGGCCTGGCGCGCCGCCGCCAGAGCGAGGTCAGAGGTCATCTCCCCCTCGGCGGCGATATAGCGCTGGCCGATACCGGTGCGCTGACGGATCCAGGCATCGGTGGTGTCGACCGTCTTGGTCAACTCCTCGTTGCTGACGGCATTTTCAGGCAGGTAGGAACCGACCCCAATAACGACGGAACGTTGCACCATCAGCTCGCCACGGCCTTGGGCGGCGCGGAGGGCAAGCGGAGTCCTTCGAAGTCCTTTTGCATGGCGCCGAGAAACCCGTGCTGCGCGAGATCTGCGGCGACGGTGATGGCATGCGCGAAGCCGAAGGCGTCGGTGCCGCCATGGCTCTTCACGGCGATGCCGTTGAGGCCGAGGAAAACGGCGCCGTTATAGCGGCGCGGGTCCATCCGCTGGCGCAGCTTGCGCATCGCCGGCTTGGCCAGGAGATAGCCGATCCCCGCCAGCCAGGACGAGCGGAAGGTGCGGCGCAGAAACTCGGTGGTCAGGGAGGAGATCCCCTCGGCGGTCTTCAGCGCGATGTTGCCGGTAAAGCCATCGGTAACGATCACATCGACCGTGCCCTTGGCGATGTCGTCGCCTTCGACGAAGCCGTGGAAGCTGCCCGGAAGATCCGCCTGGCGCAGCACGGCGGCCGCTTCCTGCAGCGCCTCGTGGCCCTTGAGTTCCTCGGAGCCGACATTGAGCAACCCGACCGAGGGCTGCATGATGCCCAGCACCGTGCGGGCGAAGGCGCTGCCCATGATCGCGAAATCGACCAGATTGCGGGCATCGCATTGAACGTTGGCGCCCAGGTCGAGCATCACCGACTCGCCCTTCATGGTCGGGAAAAACGAGCAGATCGCGGGCCGGTCGACACCGGGCAGGGTCCGGAATACGAACTTCGACATCGCCATCAGCGCGCCGGTATTGCCGGCGGAAACCACGGCATCGGCCTCGCCTTCCTTGACGGAATCGATGGCCAGGCGCATCGAACTGCTGCGCCCGCTGCGCAGCGCCACCGAGGGTTTTTCCGTGGACAGCACCATCTCGTCGGTGTGCACCAGCGAGGTGACCGCGCGCAGCTTCTTGTTCTTCTCGAGCAGCGGCAGCACATCGGCCTCGCGGCCATACATCAGAAAGCTGACGTCGGGCAGACGTTGATGGGCGATGCCAGCGCCACGAACGACCATGCGCGGCGCATGATCGCCGCCCATGGCATCCAGGGCTATGGTCAGGCGACCGTTCAATTGCTTATCCGCCTATTCCTTGGACGGGCATCCGAAGACGCCAGCCTAGCAGCCTATGATCGGCACGGCGAAGCTTAGAATTCGTCCTTCGGCTCCAGGACCTGCCGGCCACGATACATACCTGTTTTCAGGTCGATGTGGTGCGGACGGCGAAGCTCACCGCTCTCCTGGTCCTCGATATAGGCCGGGACCTCCAGTGCGTGGTGGGAGCGGCGCATATCCCGCTTGGACTTGCTGACTTTCTTTTTCGGAACTGCCATTTTCTATACTCTTTCCTTCGGCGGCACGCTGTGCCGGCTATCGGCACGGGCCGAGCGCGAATTTCCGGCGCTTCTTAGCTAAAAACCAAGGCCACGGCAACCCCGCACTCGCTGCGCGGCCCGTTCTTGCCAAGAAAAGCGGAAGCTTGAGCCCTATTACTCCCGTTTCAAGTTCTTCAGAACCGCGAAGGGGTTCGGCTTCTGGGCTTCCCCCTCCTCCATCGGCGGACCGACTCGTGTCACCGACAGCGTTGCGTCGGGATGGCGCGGATAGGGCGCCAGGGCCAGGGCGAACTGCTGCGCCACCGCCTCTCCGAGATCGATTCCCTCAGGTCCGAAGGGTTCGGGCAGCTCCTCCTCGCCCGCCGGATCGATCTCCTCTTCCCGCTGCGCCTCGCCCTCGGCCTGCTCCCGGAATATCAGGGTGAATTCGCTCGCCACCCGCTCGGGGACCGGCGCCAGGGAAACCACGCAGCGCTGCACCGCGTCGGCATCGAGCCGCCCCTCGACCACGACTTCGCCGCGGCGCCAGGATAGCGTCACCTCCGCCGACAGGCTGTCCAAGGCGATCAGATCGAAGCGCCGCGCCAGGGCTTCTCGCTCCTGCGGCGTGGCCTCGATTTTGCGGGTTACAGGCCGCTCACCGATATCCCTGGGGGCGATCAGCCGGGACAATTCGTTCTTATGCTCGTTTCGCGCCATGGCGCCATCCTACTCCATCGTTTTCCTGGCGGCCTCAAGGGTCCGGCGGCGGCGCAAAGCTCATCTCTCCGCGCAGCAGCTCCGCGGGCTTCTGCTTGGCCAGGGCGGCTTCCTGCCGGCGCAGGTAGGCGGCGATCGTGGCGGGTCCCTCCGCGGCCGGCTCGGCGAGCGTCCCATAGAGGTTGCGGCGCAGGGCCTCTTCCAGCTCGCCCCCGTCTTCCGCCGCCAGGCCGGCGTCGTAGGCCTTCATGCGGCCATAGAAGGCCTCTGCCATCTGGCGCAGCCGGGGGCCGACCTTGAGGTCGCCCACCCCGCTCTCGCGCAGGGACTGGTCCATGTCGTAGATCAACGTATCGAACAGCGTCTGGCTGAGCGCCGCGCCCTGTTCCTCGAGGCCGCGCAGACGCCGCATCGCCAGGAAACAGTGCAGCAGCAAAAGCTCGAAGCGGCCGTCGACGCTATCCGGCACGCCTAGCCGCGCGTAAAAGACCGGCGCGCGCGCCTGCTCGACCACCGCGACATAGAGCGCCCGGGCAGCGTCTTCATGCGGGTTTCCGGGGAAAACCCGGTCTAGAATGGTGCGTAGCGTCATGCGCTGCTTTCTCCCAGCTTAATCATCGGGCTTGAAATGGCAGGGAGCGGAGGGTTAATCAAGCAGTCGATCGTTTTTCCTTTCATACATCCAGTGGGACACAACAACATGGGCAGGGACCGGCGCTTGGGGCGCCTCATCAAATCCACCGCCGCGCTGGCGCTTGTCGCCAGCCTGGCTGCCGGCACCGCCGCCTGCGAACGCAAGGTCAATGTGCGCGGCAATCTGCCCGATCCCGAGGTCGTGCTGGAGGTGCAGCCCGGTTATCACAACCGCAACGAAGTGCTGCAGATCCTCGGCTCTCCCTCCTCGGTCTCCACCTTCATGGACAACACCTGGTACTACATCGGCTACCGAACGGAGCAGTTCGCCTTCTTGCAGCCCGACGTGGTCGACCGCAGCGTCCTGGTGGTGGCTTTCAACGACGCCGGCGTGGTCGACGATACGCGGCTCTATACCGTCGAGGATGGCCAGATCATCGACCCCGTCTCCCGCGAGACGCCGACGGAAGGCCGCGAACTGACCATCCTGCAGCAGCTCTTCGGCAATATCGGCAAGTTCCCGACTCAATAGAGGCGCGCCGCCGCGCCATGAAAAAAGCCCCGGAGCGACGCTCCGGGGCTTTTCTTTAGCTCGCTCGCTTGCGGTTTAGTGCGCCAGCACGGCCAGCAGCAGCAACGCGACGATGTTGGTGATCTTGATCATCGGGTTGACGGCCGGACCCGCGGTATCCTTGTAGGGATCGCCCACGGTATCGCCGGTCACCGCGGCCTTATGGGCTTCCGAGCCCTTGCCGCCGTGATTGCCGTCCTCGATGTACTTCTTGGCGTTATCCCAGGCGCCGCCGCCGGCGGTCATGGAGACCGCGACGAAGAGGCCGGTAACGATCACGCCGAGCAGGAAGGCCCCCAGCGTCGTGAAGGCCGCCGACTTGCCGTCGATCAACAGAACCACGACGTAGACTGCGATCGGCGAAAGCACCGGCAGCATCGAGGGGATGACCATTTCCTTGATCGCCGCCTTGGTCAGCATGTCCACGCAACGGCCGTACTCCGGCTTGGTGGTGCCTTCCATGATGCCCGGGATCTCCCGGAACTGACGGCGGACTTCCTCGACAACCGCGCCACCGGCGCGGCCGACCGCCATCATGCCCATGGACCCGAAGAGGTAAGGCATCAGGCCGCCAAGGAACAGGCCGACCACGACCCAGGGGTTGCTCAGTGAGAAGTTCACCGTCACGCCCTGGAAGTAGCTGTAGACATCGGAATTGGCCGAGAAGAAGCCGAGATCCTCGGTGTAGGCCGCGAACAGCACCAGCGCGCCGAGGCCGGCCGAACCGATGGCGTAGCCCTTGGTGACCGCCTTGGTGGTGTTCCCCACGGCGTCCAGAGCATCGGTAGTGTTGCGAACTTCGTCCTCGAGTTCGGCCATCTCGGCGATGCCGCCGGCGTTATCGGTGACAGGACCGTAGGCGTCCAGCGCCACGACCATGCCAGCCAGCGCCAGCATCGTGGTCACCGCGATGGCGATGCCCAGCAGGCCAGCCAGCAGGAAGGCCACGATGATACCGGCAACGATAATCAGAGCCGGCATCGCGGTCGCCTCCATGGAAACCGCAAGGCCCTGAATGACGTTGGTGCCATGACCGGTCTCGGAAGACTTGGCGATTGAGCGCACCGGACGATAGTCGGTGCCGGTGTAGTACTCCGTTGCCCAGATCAGCAAGCCGGTCACGGCCAGGCCGACGAGGCCGCAGAGGTAAAGGTCGAAGCCGCTGAAGGTCAGCTCGCCGACGTTGTACTCGGCGCCCATGCCGATGATCCACTCGAAGACGGGATAGAGCAGAACCGCCGAAAGCACGGCGCAGGCAATGAAGCCCTTGTACAGCGCGCCCATGATGGAGTTGCTCGCACCCAGCTTGACGAAGAAGGTGCCGATGATCGAGGTGATGATGCAAGCGCCACCGATCGCCAGCGGCAGCATCATGATCGGGCTCTCCGGGCCGACGAAGATCGCCGCCAGAACCATGGTGGCGACCACGGTCACCGCATAGGTCTCGAACAGATCGGCGGCCATGCCGGCGCAATCGCCGACGTTGTCGCCGACGTTATCGGCAATCACCGCGGGGTTGCGCGGATCGTCCTCGGGAATGCCGGCCTCGACCTTGCCGACCAGGTCGGCGCCGACGTCGGCGCCCTTGGTGAAGATGCCGCCGCCAAGACGGGCGAAGATCGAAATCAGCGAAGCGCCGAAGCCGAGCGCCACCAGGGCGTCGATCAGCGCGCGCCCCTCGACGCCGATCGAAAGCAGCACGGCGTAGTAGCCGCCAACCGCGAGCAGCGCCAGACCGGCCACCAGCATGCCGGTCACGGCGCCGGCCTTGAAGGCGACGGCCAAACCGGCGGCAAGGCCCTTACGAGCCGCCTCGGTGGTGCGCACGTTGGCGCGCACGGAAATGTGCATGCCGATATAGCCGGCCGCGCCCGACAGCACGGCGCCGATCAGAAAGCCGATCGCCGCCAGCCAGCCAAGCACGAAGCCGCCGATGATGAAGACGACAACACCGACCATGGCAATGGTGCGGTACTGGCGATTGAGGTAAGCCTGCGCGCCTTCCTGAATCGCGGCCGCGATTTCCTGCATGCGCTCGTTTCCGGGGCTGGAGGAAAGCACCGAGCGAGATGCCCAGATACCGTAGAGAACCGCCAACAGCCCGCAGGCTATGACAAAGGTCAACTCGATAGACATAAAAGATTTCCCCTCGTGGGTAGGTGCCCAGCGCGGCAGGCAGCCAGGCAAATAGCGTTGATTTCGCGCGAACGCGCCCTTTTAAGGCGCGCGGAACATGCCAGAATCGTTACACGAAGGCAACCGTACTTTCGCGCGCATAAACTCTTGGAAATGGCACGTTCAAGCGGTTTTCAGCCTGCGCCGCATACCCAGCCAGATCAGCGCGCCAAGTACGAGGATCACCGGAGCGACCAGCAGGTAGTTGAGCGTGTTCCATCCGTAGAGGTCATAAACCGCGCCGGACAGGAATGCCGTGATCGCGACCGACCCGAAAACCAGGAAGTCGTTGATCGCCTGTACCTTCGCTTTCTCCTCCGGCCGGTAGGTCTGGGTCAGCATGGTGGTACCGCCGATAAACAGCAGATTCCAGCCGAGGCCGAGCAGAATCAGTCCGATGGCGAAGTTCGGCACCGCGATGCCGCTGACATTCACCGCGACACAGCCAAGCAGCAGAAAGGCGCCGACACTCATCACCGGGCGCACCCCGAAGCGATGAATCAGATGGCCGGTAAAGAAAGAAGGAACGTACATTCCCAGGACATGAACCTGGATGACGAAAGCCGCCGATTCGAAAGGATGCGCGCAGGCCAGCATGGCCAGTGGGGTCGACACCATGACAAGATTCATCGCGCCGTAGCCAACCATCGCCCCAAAAACCGCGACGATGAATGCAGGCTGGCGCATGATTTCCAGGAGTGGGCGTCCCGAGGAAGCGCCCGGCTCGTAGGTCGCGACCGGGATGCGGATCAGGCGCAGCAGCACGATCGTCAACAGCATCAAAACGACGATCGCGAGATAGCCGCCGGCAAACAGCACCGGTTCGAACAGCGTGCGGGTCTGCTTGGCGAGCTCAGGGCCGATGAAAGCGGCGGCGACTCCGCCTGCCAGGACCAAGGAGATCGCGCGGCTGCGGAAACTCTCCGTGGCGGTATCGGCGGCGGCGAAGCGATAATACTGCGCGTGCGCGGACGCCGAGCCGATCAGCACCGAGCCCAGGCAAAGCATCCAGAAATCGGCGACGAAGATGGCGGTCATCGACAGCGCCCCGCCCAGTACACCGATTAGCGCGCCAATGGTAAAGCCGGTACGCCGACCCCAGCGCCGCATCATCATCGATGCCGGAAGCGTGCTGCAAACCATGCCGAGAAACTGCAGCGCCAGCGGCAAGGTCGCCTGGCTGGGCGCGGGCGCCAAGGTGCTGCCGACGATCCCGGAAATCGTGATCTGCAGGGACATGGAACTCATTGCCAAGGCTTGGCAGATCGCCAAAATCAAGACGTTGCGCTTGGTCGGATCGATGGCATGTACGGCTGTGGACATGGGCGGAAGACTATGTGGCGTTTTGGAGTCTGAGAACCCGGCATGGCAGCATGGGTGCCATGCGTGGCCACCTAGCGAACGACATCAAAAGTGTGTCCAGCCGGCGTTCTCGATCTCAATCGGCCGTTTGTGCTGGTCCACGGCGGTGACCCCCTGCCCTTCGCTCATCTGCCCGATGACCGTGACGTCCTCCACCCGTTCCAGCAATTCCGGCAAGCGGCCGGGCGGTAACGTAAAGAGCAGCTGGTAATCGTCGCCGCCGGTGAGCACCAGCTTCAGCAGCTCGGGATCCTGGGCCAAGGCTTCCGCTACGGCCCTGGATAGCGGCAGGTCGGGACTGCGCACCCTAGCCGCCAGGCCGGATTGACTGGCGATATGACCGAGATCCGCGAGCAGGCCATCGGAGATATCCAGCGCCGCGCTGGCAAGGCCACGCAGCTTCGGCCCCAGCTCCATGGGCGGTTCCGGCAGGCGGTAGCTTTGGCGCAGGCTTTCCGAATGCGGGCCGGTCAAGGCCCCGCGGGCCACCAAGAGGCCGAGCGCGCCATCGCCGATGGTGCCCGAAACGCAAACCAGATCGCCGGCCTTGGCGGTGCCTCGGCGCAGTTCCTCGCCCTCCGGCAGGCAGCCCAGCGCGGTGAGGCTGAGCGTCGTCGGTCCCGGCGTCGAGGTGGTGTCCCCGCCATAGAGGCAAACGCCATAGATTTCCTGATCCTCGGCCAGCCCCTGGGCGAAATCCGCCACCCAAGCCTCTTTCCAATCCTTCGACAGGGTCAGATTGAGCAGGTACCCGCGTGCCTCGGCGCCCATGGCATTGAGATCGGAGAGGTTGACCCGCAGCAGCTTGCGGGCGACCAGGGCCGCCGGATCGCTTGGCAGGTAATGCACGCCCTCCACCATGGTATCGGTGGTCACGACCAGGCTCTTTCCGGGGTCCAGGCGGAGCGCGGCGGCGTCGTTGGTCAGCCCGTCAGCACCCGGCTCCTGCGCCGCGAGAGGCACCAGATACTTGGCGATCAGGTCGAACTCTCCAAGCATCGCTCAGGTCGCGTCCGGGGTCTCGAACTCCTCGGGCCGCAAGGATCGGGCAATGCTATCCAGCACACCGTTGACCAGCGCCGGTTCGCGCTCGGTGAAAAAGCCATGGGCCAGATCGAGATACTCGCTGATGGTGGCGCGGGCCGGCAGGTCGCGGCGGTGATCCAGCTCATAGATACCCACCCGCATGATTACGCGCAGCAGCGCTTCCAGCCGCTCGACATGCCAGCCCTCGGCCAGCGCGGCGGCCAGCATGTTGTCGAGGTCGTCGCGCTCCTCGCGCACGCCGCGCAGCAGCCGCTCGAAGAGCTCCCGGTCCATTTCGGCGATGCGCAAGCCGTCGACCTCGTCATCCAGGCGGTGGAGCAGGAATTCCTGCAGCACGGCCTCGACATCGCTGTCCGTGACTTCGAGCTGATAGAGCGCCTGCACGGCGGCATAGCGCGCCGCGCGCCGGGCAATGACGCCGCGCTTCTTTGGGTTACGTCCCGGCTGTGTCGCCGCGCCGTTGCTATCGGATTCCAAGACGGCGCCTCAAATTCATCATGCCGAGGCAGGCCTTGGCCGCGTCGGCGCCCTTGTTCTTCTGCTCCACCGCGGCGCGGGCCCAGGCCTGATCCCCGTTTTCCACGGTCAGAATGCCATAGCCGATCGCGGCATGACGCTCGACCGCCAGCTCCTGCAAGGCGCGCGCGGACTCGGCGCAGATGTAGTCGTAGTGCGTGGTTTCTCCGCGAATCACGCAGCCCAGCGCGATGTAGCCGTCATAGGGGCGGCCTGCACCGTCGAGCCCCGCGGAATCCATGGCCATGGAGATCGCCGCCGGAATCTCGAAAGCCCCGGCCACGGCGACGCGGTCGAAGGTGACCTCGCCGCTCCTCAGGACAGCCTCTGCGCCCTTGCCCAGCTCGTCCGCGATATCGGCGTAGAAACGCGCCTCGACGATCAGTACGTGCGGTGATCCCTGCATCTTCGTTCAGCTCTCCTCTTACGTCGTCTTAATCGGGCGTTGGTCGACCACCGTGAGACCGAAGCCCTCCATGCCAACGAAGGTATGGCGCGTATTGTGCAGCAGGATCATCTGCCGCACGCCGAGATCGAGCAGGATCTGCGCGCCAAGACCGTAATCGCGCAGCTCGGAATCGGGCTCCGAGCGCAGCTTCTGAATACGGCGCTTGACCCTTTCCGACAGACCTTCCGGGCGGTGCTCGTCGATCAGCACCACGACGCCGCGACCTTCCTCGCTGATTTGCCGCAGCGCGGCTTGCATCTCGCCGCCGCGCCCGCTGCCGCTATCTCCCAGCACGTCATCGAGCAGGTCCAGGGCATGCACCCGAACCAGCGCAGGCCCCGCGCTCAGATCGCCCTTCCACAGGGCGATATGCTCGCCGCCGTCGACCACGTTGCGGAAGACAGTCAGCTTGAACTCACCGCCGTAGCGGCTGTCGAAGGTGGTTTCCACCGCACGCTCGATGATCCGGTCGTGGGCGCGGCGGTACGCGATCAGATCGGAAATCGTGGCGATCTTCAGGCCATGCTTCTGCGCGAAGGCGATCAGATCGTCGCGCCGCGCCATGGTGCCGTCGTCGTTCATGATTTCGCAGATCACGCCGGCGGGGCTCAGCCCGGCCAGACGCGAGACGTCTACCGCGGCCTCGGTGTGGCCGCTGCGCGACAGCACGCCGCCGTCGCGCGCCATCAGCGGGAAGACATGCCCCGGCGTCGCGACATCCGCGGCGCCCTTGCTCGGGTCGATCGCGACCGCGATGGTGCGGGCGCGGTCCGGCGCGGAGATCCCCGTGGTCACGCCCTCGCGCGCCTCGATCGAGACGGTGAAGGCGGTGCCATGGCGCGAGGCGTTCTTCTGGGCCATCAACGGCAGGCCCAATTCCTCGATCCGCTCCGGCGTCAGCGCCAGACAGATGAGGCCGCGCCCGTAGGTCGCCATGAAGTTGATCGCTTCCGGAGTCGCCATCTGCGCCGGGATCACCAGATCGCCTTCGTTCTCCCGGTCCTCGTTATCGACCAGGATGAACATCCGTCCGTTGCGAGCCTCCTCGATGATCGCCTCGATCGGAGAGGTGATCTCGTGGAAGGTTGCGCGCCAGGGTTCCTGCTGCGGTTTCGCCATGCACTCAGCCTTTGTTCAGAAGGCGCGCAACGTAGCGCGCCAGCATATCGATTTCCAGATTAACCCGGTCGCCCGGAGCAAGCGCGCCGAAACTGGTCGCCTGCGCCGTATGGGGGATGATGTTGACGCCGAAGGTTTCGCCCTCGACCTCATTGACCGTCAGCGAGACGCCATCGAGCGCCACCGAGCCTTTCGGGGCGATAAACCGCGCCAGACTGTCGGGCGCAACGAAGGTAAAGCGCAGGGAATCCCCCTCCCTGGCGCGCGCGGACACCTCGGCGACGCCGTCGACATGGCCATAAACCAGATGCCCGCCCAGTTCGTCGCCGAGACAGAGGGAGCGTTCCAGGTTGATCGCGTCGCCGACCCGCCAGCCGCCAAGGGTGGTTTTGGATAGGGTCTCCGCCGAGACATCGGCGGCGAAGCGGCCGGCTTCCTTCTCCACCACGGTCAGGCAGCAGCCCGAGCAGGCAATCGAGGCCCCCAGCGCAACCTCAGCCAGGTCGTAGGCGGTTTCGACGGTCAGGCGCAGGTCGCCGCGACCGGCTCCGCTTTCCTCGCGGGCGGCCAAGCGCCCCAGATCGGTGATGATGCCCGTAAACATGCGGGGAACTTAAGCTTCCGGCCCGGCGGTTTCCAGCACATAGCTTTCCAGCAGGTCCGGGCCGAGCGCTTGGGTTGCGAGGCGGCGGAACCGCTTGGCCTGCGCCAGACGATCGACGTCCAGGCCGGCGACGCCCGCCAGGCCGTCGCCACCGATCAGCGAGGCCGCGCGGAACCAGTAGAGACGGTCGACGCAATCGGCGCGCAGCAAGGCCGCGGCCAAGGTCGCTCCGCCCTCGACCAGGACCCGCGTGATACCGCGCCCGGCGAGCCGCTGCAGCGCTTCGTTCACGCCGCCGTCGCCATCCAGGGTTTCGATTTCGACGCCACAGGCGCGCAACGGCGCCAGGGCGTCTTCGCGATGCCCGGCAAGCGTAAGGACCAAAGTCGGCTGCTCCCCGGCCCCCACAGCCAGCCGGTGTCCGGCCGGCAGGCGCAGCCGCCGGTCAAGCACCACCCGCAAGGGGTTGCGCCCTTCCAGCCCCGGCAGGCGCAGGTTCAATTGCGGGTTGTCGCGCAGGGCGGTCTCGCTGCCCACCAGCACGGCGTCGTGCTCGGCGCGCAGCAGGTGGCCCTGCGCCCGTGCTTGCGGGCCGGTGATCCACTGACTCTCGCCGCCGCGCGTCGCAATCCGCCCATCGAGCGTCGTCGCGAGCTTCAGGCTGACCAGAGGGCGGCCGCGCGTGCGGACAAGGTTATGCCCGGCATTGAGCGCCTCCGCCTGCGCCGCCAGGACGCCGGTTACCACCTCGATTCCGGCGGCCCGCAGCATCCGCAAGCCACGCCCCGCGACCCGCGCATCGGGATCCTCCGCGGCGACCACGCAGCGGGCGATGCCCGCCGCGATCAGGGCTTCGGCGCAGGGCGGCGTCCGACCATGGTGGGCGCAGGGCTCAAGCGTGACATAGGCCGTGGTTCCGCGCGCGGCCGCGCCGGCTCTCGACAAGGCCTCGGCCTCGGCATGCGGCCGCCCGCCCGGCTGGGTCCAGCCGCGGGCCAGGGCTCTTTCCTGCTTTACGAGAATGCATCCGACCGCCGGATTGGGCGCGGCGGTTCCGAGCCCACGGCGCGCGAGCGCCAGGGCCGCGCGCATCCAGCCGGCATCCCGGGTTGTCTGGGAGTCAGTCGTGCTCGCCACCGAGCGTGCCCACGAACTCCTCGAAATCGCTGGCTTCGCGGAAGTTCCGATAGACCGAAGCGAAACGGACATAGGCGACCTGGTCGAGATTGGCCAATGCGGCCATCACCACCTCGCCGATCTGCTTACTTTGAATGTCCGTCTCTCCAGTACTTTCCAACTGGCGTTGTATGCCGTTGACGATGCGTTCGACCCGCTCGTTGTCGACATTGCGCTTCTGCAGGGCGATCATCATCGATCGCGCCAGCTTGTCGCGGTCGAATGGCTCGCGCACGCCATTGGACTTCACGACGGTGAGCTCGCGCAGCTGAATACGCTCGAAGGTCGTGAAACGCGCGCCGCAGTTCGGGCAGTGGCGCCGGCGGCGAATCGCGGCGCCATCCTCGGTCGGCCGCGAATCCTTCACCTGCGTGTCTTCGTTACCGCAGAACGGACAGCGCATCGTTTCCTCTTCCCTCTCGTCCCTGTCTTGCCCCTAGCCGCTTTAAAGATCCGGATAGATCGGAAAGCGCCGGCAGAGATCCAGCACCTCGGCTCGAACTTGCTGCTCTATTCTGCCGTTGTCATCCGGATTCGCGGCAAGTCCATCGAGCACACGGGTAATCAACTCGCCAACCAGACGGAACTCCTCGGTGCCGAAGCCGCGAGTCGTCGCCGCCGGCGTGCCGAGCCGGATACCCGAGGTCACGGTCGGCTTCTCCGGATCGAAAGGCACACCGTTCTTGTTGCAGGTGATGCCGGCACGGTCCAGCGCCTCCTCGGCAAGGTTGCCGGTCAGCTTCTTCGGCCGCAGATCAACCAGCATGAGGTGCGTATCGGTACCGCCGCTGACGATGGCGAAACCATTGTCGAGCAGGGTCTGGGCCAGGGCCTGAGCGTTATCCACGACGCGCTGGCTGTAGAGCTTGAACTCGGGCTTCAACGCCTCGCCGAAGGCGGCGGCCTTGCCGGCGATGGCGTGCAGCAGTGGCCCGCCCTGCAGGCCGGGGAAGGCCGCGGAATTGATCTTCTTACCCAGATCCTCGTTGTTGGAAAGGATCATGCCGCCGCGCGCGCCGCGCAGGGTTTTGTGGGTGGTCGTGGTGACGACATCGGCATGGGGCAGCGGGCTTGGATGCACGCCGGCGGCGACCAAGCCGGCGAAGTGCGCCATGTCGACGTGAAAAATCGCGCCAACCTCGTCGGCGATCTCGCGGAACTTGGCGAAGTCGATCTGGCGCGGATAGGCGGAGCCGCCGGTGATGATCAGCTTCGGCTTGTGCTCGCGCGCCAGGCGCCGGATCTCATCGAAATCCATGCGCCCGTCTTCCTTGCGCACGCCATACTGCACGGCGTTGAACCACTTGCCCGAGAGGTTTGGCGGCGCGCCATGGGTCAAGTGCCCGCCGGCGGCGAGCGAGAGGCCCATGATGGTCTCGCCCGGCTTGACCAGAGCCAGCAGGACGCACTGGTTGGCCTGCGCGCCGGAATGCGGCTGCACGTTCGCGAAGCTGCAGCCGAAGAGCTGCTTGGCGCGGTCGATCGCCAGCTGCTCGACCACGTCGACATACTCGCAGCCGCCGTAGTAGCGGCGTCCCGGGTAGCCTTCGGCGTATTTGTTGGTCAGAACCGAGCCCTGCGCCTCAAGCACCGCCTTGGAGACGATGTTTTCCGAGGCGATCAGCTCGATCTGGTCCTGCTGGCGATGCAGTTCCTCGCGGATCGCGCCCTGCAGCGCGGGATCGCTGGTTTCCAAGCTGGCGGTGAAAAAGCCATCGATGTGAGCGGCGGAAGAAGCGGCGGTCTCGGTCATGTCTTGGTTTCCTGCGTTCTAGGCCGGAGGCTATCCGGCCGAGGTCTCGAGTGATGAGGGCTTCCTCGACGGCATCAGCCCAGCTTGGCGACCCGGCCGCTGTGACGGCCCGCGGCGAACTCGGTCTGTAGAAAGGCTTTCAGGCAGTCGCGCGCGACCTCCGTGCCGATCAGGCGCGCGCCCAGCGCCAGCACGTTGGCGTCGTTGTGTTCGCGCGCCAGCCGGGCCGAGGTTTCATCGTGACAGAGCGCCGCCCGCACCGCCGGATTCCGGTTCGCGGCAATGGAGATGCCGATGCCCGTTCCGCAGACCACCACGCCGCGCCCTGCCCTGCGGCCGGCGATAGTCTCGGCCAGCAGCTTGCCGAAGTCCGGATAGTCGACCGAATCCGGCCCATTGGTGCCGAGATCGAGGACCTCGTAGCCAGCAGCCTCGAGATCCTGCTTCAGCAGATCCTTGAGTTCGTAACCGGCGTGATCGGCCGCTAAGGCGATGGTGTTCTTGGACATTGCGGAGACCTAATCCTGGTGAACCCTGCCCGCATTTCCTGGAGCGGCGCGAACGGCTCTAAAAGCGGCGCGAAGCTAGCACATGTCCCCAAGGCGATAAAGCGGAGGCCAGAGAGGACGCTGCGCGCGTTCGCGGATCAGGTCTTGCCGCCCGGCGCATAGGCCAGCCGGTAGGTTAGAGCCACGCCGCCTGCCCCGCCGACGATGTTGCCGAGCGTCACGAACAGCAGGTTGCCGGCAAAGTCGGCGGCGCCAAAGCTGGCACCGGAAAGCAAGCCCTGCGGCAACAGATACATGTTCGCGACCGAGTGCTCCAATCCCAGCAGCACAAAGCAGGAGACCGGCCAAATGATCGCCAAAATCTTGCCGCTCACATCCCGCGCCGCGAGCGTTAACCAGACGGCCAGGCAAACCAGCACATTACAGAGCACCCCGCTAAAGAAAGCCTCTACGCCGCCAAGCGCCGCCTTGGCTTCCGCGATCCTTGCCGCCGTCGCGCCGGCCGGGCCGTCGAGAAGCCCCGTCAGCGCAATAACCAGCGCCAAAGCGGCCGCACCGAGGAAATTCCCGAGATAAACGATGGCCCAGCTGCGCAGCAGTTCACCGGCGGTGATGCGCCGATCGGCCGCCGCCATGATCATCAGGGCATTGCCCGTGAAAAGCTCGGCGCCTCCGACGATAACCAGGATCAGCCCCAGGGAGAAGACGATGCCGCCAAGCAGGCGCGCCGGCCCGAAGCCCAGGTCCGCACCGGTCATGACGAAGGTATAGGCTGCCGCGCCCAAACCGATGAACGCACCGGCGAGGACCGCCAAGGTCAACATCTGGAGGAACGGCAGGCGGGCTTTCGCTACGCCGGCCGCTTCCACGAGATGGGCAATCTCCGATGGTTTGTAAGCGTCGAGCCCCGTGGGATTGATCGATGACATGCCAGCCCTCCTGCAATTGACCTGAAGTACTGTTTTCCCTAGAGATCGGCGATTCATTCAATAACTTGAACCAAATAACTCAGGCAATGCGTTGATTCATTTATATCTACTCAAATAGAGTTTAACACTATGCTTTCTTTGCCCTCATAAGGTACGATCTATACCGATTGGGGGGAACGGTAACGGATAACATTAACCATGAATGATTTTATCGGCGACTCGCCGTCTCCAGAGGAGTTGTTGCGCCTGGCGACGCGTATCGTGTCCGCTTACTTGGCGAACCACAGCCTCCACCATGACGAGATTCCCGCCGTGATCCGCGACGTGCATGCGGCGTTGACTTCGCTTGCGGAAACCTCACCAGAGCCCGCGGTGGCGCAGGAACCGGCCGTGCCTATCCAACGCTCCATAACGCCGGATTACCTGGTCTGTCTGGAGGATGGCCGAAAGCTGAAAATGCTGAAGCGCCATCTGCGCAGCGCCTATGGCTTGAGCCCGGAACAATACCGCGCGAAATGGGGACTCAGCCCGGATTATCCCATGGTTGCGCCGCGCTACGCCAAGGAGCGCTCTGAATTTGCCAAGCAAATCGGTCTCGGCCAGCGTTCGTCGCGCGGCAATGGCAATGGCGCGCGCGCCTAGATCGTAAGTCCGCAAAAAATCCCCTGCTTGCGTCCGCTCTCGCGGTTCAATACCTCTATAGGTATGTGCGAAGATTTTCGCGCTGAAGGCGCCGTGGCGGGCATCTACCGCGGCGAAGGTTACAGGGACAAGCATCCAACGAACCGAGGTTCAAAAAATGACATCAGGGATTAGCAGTAAACTATTGGCGGGCGTCATGGCCGCCGGCTTGCTGAGTGCAGCGCCGGCCTTGGCGCAGGACGCCACGATCGGTTCTCTCGTACCGGTCACCGGCGATCTGCAAGCTTACGGGCCGAACAACGCCCTAGGCGCGGAACTCGCCGCCAAGCACGTCAACGCCCAGGGCGGCTTGCTCAATGGCGGCACGATGAGCGTTGCCATCGGCGACACCCAGACCAACGCGCAGGCCGGCGTCGACGCGGCGCAGAAACTGGTTTCGGTCGACGGCGTCGTGGGCATGGTCGGGGCCCTGTCCTCGGGCGTCAGCGGCCCGGTTGCGACGTCGGTCACCGGCCCCGCCGGCATCCCGCAGATCTCGCCGGCCTCCACGGCTCCGGTGCTGACCACCATCGAGGATAACGATTTCTTCTTCCGCACCACGCCGCACGATGCCCTGCAGGGCGTCGTCCTGGCTCAGGTCGCCAAGGACGCGGGCTACAACAACCTCGCGGTGATCTACATCAACAACGACTACGGCGAAGGCCTGGCGACGGCTTTCACCAGCTCCTACAAGGAGCTCGGCGGCGAGGTTTCCTCTTCGCTGGCCTATGAGATCGGCAACGCCTCCTACCGAGGCGAGCTGCAGAGCGCCGCTGGCGAGGGCGCGGAAGCCCTGGTTCTCATCGGCTATCCCGAGAACGGCATCACCATCATCCGTCAGGCGCTCGAGGGCGGTTTCTTCGACAAGTTCATCTTCACCGACGGCATGCGCGATTCTTCCATCGTGGAAGCCATCGGCGACTATCTGAACGGCTCCATCGGCACCAACCCGGCAGCCGTTGAAGACAACCCGGCGACGGAAATCTTCGGCGAGCTGTGGAAGGAAGGCTATGGCGACGAAGAGCTGAAGCCCTTCACCTCCAACGCCTATGACGGCGCCTTCATTCTGGCCCTGGCCATCGAGAAGGCCGGCAGCACGGACCCGAAGGCGATCCGCGACTCCCTGCGGGCCGTTGCCGGACCTCCAGGCGAAAAGATCCTGCCGGGCGAGTGGGCCAAGGCGAAGCAGCTGATCGCCGCGGGCACCGACATCGACTACGACGGCGCCGCCGGGTCCCAGGACTTCGACGACGCCGGCGACGTCCCGGGCACCTTCGCCCATTGGACGATCGATAACGGCGAGATCAAGACGATCGATATCATCACGCCGAAGTAATCTCCCGGCGATCACGAGAAAAGCCCCGGGCGGGAAACCGCGCGGGGCTTTTTTTATTGCAGAGGCCGGTGCGCCTAGCCGCCGATGGTGCGCTGGCGGTCGATATCCTTGCGCCGCTGATCCGCCTCCGAAAGCAGGCCTTCCGGACGATAAAGCAACACGACGATCAGCATCACGCCGACCAGCAGCATTCGAATGGCGCCGGCCTGCGTGGCCAGATCGTTGGGCAGATAGCCGGTGAGGATCTGCGAGCCGGACCAGATGATCCAGACCGCGAGGGCCCCCAGCACCGCCCCCTTGTTATTGCCGCTGCCGCCGGCGATCAGCATCACCCAGGTCAGGAAGGTAATCTGCATCGGGTCGAAAGCCTCGGGGCTGATGAAGCCGACGAAGTGTCCCCAGAGCGCGCCCCCCAGCCCCATCACCGCGGACCCCAGGACAAAGGCCTGCAGCCGGTAGGACATCACGTTCTTGCCCGCCGCCATGGCCGTCAATTCGTTGTCGCGCACGGCGCGGAGCACCCGGCCCCAGGGCGAGCGGCGCGCGCGTTCGAACAGCAGGTAAACCGCCAGCACCAGCAGCAGCACGATCAGCATGTAAACCAGGTTGGAACCGTAATCGCCGCGGTCGATCAAAGGCCGGTCGATGCGGTCCATGCCGCGCACGCCATTGGTCAACCAGGCTTCGTTCTTGAGGAACAGGCGCACGATTTCGCCGATGCCGATGGTGGCGATCGCCAGATAGTCGGCGCGCAGCCGAATCGTGATCCAGCCAACGCAAAGCGCCAGCAAAGCGGCAACCAGCATGGCGCCGATCAGCCCGACGGGAAACGGCAGACCCAGCCCAAGACCGAAGATATCGCTGGGCTCGCGGGTCAGCAGCGCCGAGGTGTAGGCGCCCGCGCCGGCGAAGGCAACGATCCCAATATTGAACAGCCCGGTCAGGCCCCACTGCATATTGAGAGCCAGCGACAGAACGGCGTAGATCCCAGCGAAGATCACGAAGGGAACGAGGTATCCGACAAGTCCGTCCATGTTCTAAATACTCCGCCCGGAGAAGATGCCCTTCGGCCGCACGATCAGCACCACCACCATCAGGGCGAAGGCCACGGCGGGCTTGTAGGCCGGTGAAATCACCAGGGTCGAAAGTTCCTGCGCCAGGCCGATCACCATGCCACCAGCAATCGCGCCATAGGGCTTGCCGATGCCGCCGAGGATCGCCGCCGCGAAAACCGGCAGCAACAGCCGCCAGCCCATGACCGGATGAAGCTGCGTGTCGAGCGCCAGCAGCATGCCGCCGACCGAGGCCAGCAGGATGCTGATGCCCCAGGTCCAGAGAATGATGCGGTCGATATCGATGCCGGTGACCTGCGCCAGGTCGCGGTTGTCGCTCATCGCCCGCATCGCCTTGCCGATCTTGGTCTTCTGCAGGAAGAAATGCATCGCCGTCACCAGGCTCAGGGAGCAGGCGACGATCAGTATGTGGTCGGGCTTGATGGTGATGTCGGCGATCCGGTAAGGCAGTTGAATGCCCTGGCCGTAGGTCTGCACGTCGCTGCCCCAGATCAGCTGGATCGCGCTGCGCAGAATCAGGGCGATCCCGACCGAGGCGATTAGCAGGATCACGGGCTGTGTTCGCCGTAGCGGCTTGTAGACCAGCTTATCCGCGACCAGGGCGACGAGCACCGTCACGCCCGCGGAGACCGGCAGCGCCAGCAGAAACGGCAAGTGCAGGCTGCTGATCAGGGTCAGCGCGAAATAGGCGCCCAGGGTCATCAGATCGCCATGGGCGAAATGCGCGAAGCGCAGGATGCCATAGGTCAGCGACAAGCCCACGGCGCCCAGGGTCAGGATGCTTCCCAGGACGATACCGAAGATCACGAGTTGAAGGATTTCCGCCATGAGTCTTCCTCGCCCCTCAGCCGCCCAGGAACATCTCGGCCACTTCCCTGTTGTGCAACAGGTTGGGGCCGGTGTCGTCGATCCGGTTCTGCCCGGTGGTCAGTACGTAACCGCGGTCGGCCATGCGCAGGGCCTGCTTGGCGTTCTGCTCGACCATCAGGATCGAAACGCCCAGATCGTTGATCTTTTTAATCATCGCGAACATGTCGTCGACGATCGCTGGGGCCAGCCCCGCAGTCGGCTCGTCCAGCAGCAGCAGGCGCGGCTCCAGCATCAGGGCGCGGCCCATGGCCACCATCTGCCGCTGCCCGCCCGACAGCGAGCCGGCCGGCTGCTTGCGCTTCTCGCGCAGGATCGGGAAAAGGTCATAGACCATCTCGACCTGATGGCTGTAGTCGTCGTTCCGGATGAAGGCGCCCATGTCGAGGTTCTCGGCGATGGTCAGCGTTGGAAAGATATTCTCCGTCTGCGGGACGTAGCAGATCGAACGCTGGGTAATCTCGTTGGGCATCAGGTTGGTGATCTCCTTGCCCTCGAAGGAGATCGTGCCCTCGCGCACCTTCACCAGCCCGAACACGGCCTTCATCACGGTGGATTTGCCAGCGCCGTTCGGGCCGATGATCACTACCATCTCGCCAGGCTTAACGGTCAGGTTGACGCCGTTCAGAATATCGACGCCGCCATAGCCGCCATAGATACCGCGCACCTCCAACATCAGCCCGCTTGTCCCCCCTGCTCCGGATCGGCGGTCGATCCGCCGAGATAGGCTTCGAGGACTTCCTCGTTGGCCCGGATCTCGGACATCGGCCCCTGCGCGATCACCCGCCCCTGCGCCATCACGATCACCGGGTCGCAGAGCTTGGCGATCAGGTCCATGTCGTGCTCGATGACGACAAAGGTATAGCCCTTTTCCTGATTGAGACGCTGGATCGAGTCCGTCAGCTTGCCAAGCAAGGTGCGGTTCACGCCGGCGCCGGGCTCGTCGAGCAACACGACGCGAGGCTCGGTCATCATCGTGCGGCCAAGCTCGAGCAGCTTTTTCTGGCCGCCGGATAGGTTGCCCGCCAGCTCATCGCGCAGCTTGGGAATCTCAAGAAATTCGAGCACCTGCTCGGCGCGCTCGCGCACCTCGGCCTCCTGCTTGGCCACATGGCCGGGGCGCAGCAGAGCGGAGACGAGATTTTCGCCGTCCTGGCCCTCGGGAACCATCATCAGATTCTCGAGCACCGTCATCTTGGTGAGCTCATGGGGGATCTGAAAGGTTCGCACCAATCCCTTGGCGAAGAGCTTGTGCGGCGGCAAGCCCGTGATCGCCTCGCCGTCCAGCAGGATCTCCCCGCTGTCTGGCGTCAGGAAACCGGCAATAATGGAAAACAGCGTTGTCTTGCCGGCCCCATTGGGACCGATCACCGCGGTAATCGACCCCTTCTCCACTTCCAGCGAACAGTTGTCGACTGCGGTCAAGCCGCCGAACCGCTTAACGATGTTCCTGACGGAGATCATCCTACACGCCCCAGTGCGTCGTCTTTGCCGTGTTCTTTGCGCGCGGATTGTCCCGCGACATTCCGCGGAGACCTAGACAAAGCGCCACGCCGTGACAAGCGAAATCACTGCTTAGACTTTCTCCGTCTGCTTCGCGGGCAAGGCGAAGACGCGCAGTTCGTGCGTGACCCCGCGCAGGCTGTGTAGGCCGTGGTCCTGCCAGTCCTCGGGCACCTGGGAAGCGAAGGCCTCACTGGCGACGACCGGCAGTTTCAGTTCCTTGGACAGGGTTTCCAGACGCGCGGCCTCGTTGATGGCACTGCCGACAGCCGTAAACTCCAGGCGCTCTGGCGTCCCGATGTTGCCGAACATGAAGCTGCCGTAGTGCAGGCCGACGCCGAACTTCAATTGCTCCGCCCCTTGCTTGCTGCGCTCGCGGTTGACGGCGTCGATGCGCGACAAGGCATTATCGGCGGCGCGGGCCGCGGCGGCGCAAGCCATAGCCCCTTGCTGTTCACCGCCGTCGGTCGTGAAGACCGCGAGCACGGCATCGCCGATCATCAGCAGCACTTCGCCGCCCTCCTCCATCACGGCGCCAGCGGTGCATTCGAAATAGGCGTCGAGCGTTTCCAGATAGACCTCTGGCGGCAAGCGGTCGGCCAGAACCGTGGAGTTGCGCAGATCCGCGTACCAAATGGCCCCGGTCAGGCGCTCGGCGTCGCCGCGCCCGATGCTGCCGCCCAGAATGCGCTTGCCGGCATTGCCGCCGAAGTAGGCGTTGACGATGTTCCGGGTCACCTGACTCTCGATCATGCCCTTGCAGACCACGCCGAGACGCTTGGCGATGCGTTGCAGTTCGCGCACCTCGAGGTTGGAGAAACCGCCGGGCCGGTCGGTTGTCCAGGAGCCGAGCAGTCCGCGCAGGCCCTGATCATCGAAAGGCACGAGGAAGGCCAAGTAATCCGTGGCTCCCTGTTGCTTCAGATCCTCGAGTATTTCGAAATCGACCAGGGCGTGCTCGCCCGTCAAATGTCGCCTCATATTGGCGATATTCTTGCTCAGCATCAGATAGTGCGGACTGCGCATGAAGGCTTCGCCTTCGGATTCCTCGCGCGAGAAATTCTCGACCTCCAAGGCCTCGGCGCCGCGCCGCCAGACGATGGTGCGCGCCCGGTACAACGGGTGAAGAGTCCGGAACGCGACGAAGCTGCGAAACAGCGGAATACCCGCCGCATAGAGCCGGTCGAAACAGCCAAGCACGGTTTCCTCCAACCGCCGGTCCTCGAGCGACTGAGACATCAGCCAGCTCGCCACTTCGTCGATCAGAGGATTGGCCTGCTCCGTTTTGGCTTGCCTGCTTTCGGCCATTTCCGTGTTCGCCTTCCTTTTTTGCGCCGCTCGAAAGATGGGGGAAAACATCCTCCAGGGAAAGATCCCTGGCGCGGGAAAGCATCGCCGCCGCCGGTGCCGGCCAGGGCTTCCCGCGTTGCGGCCCGCGCGGCCGCCTTCTACCATGCCGTCACAGACTATGGGAGAGCGAGACATGGCCGATCCACGACCGGCGTTTAGCGTCCACAAGGCAAAGGACACGGACTACGAAGCTGGCGGCCTGCGCGACTTTTTCGTTTATCGGGATCTTGGCATCAAGCGCGCCACCAAGGGTGCCTTCGGTGCCCATGTCATCCGCGCCGCCCAGGCGGTCGAGGAGCCCATGGGCAAGCACCGCCACGATCTCGGCTTCCAGATGGTCTACATCCTGAAAGGCTCCTGCGTCTTCTGGTACGAAGGCGAAGGCGCCTTCGATCTGGAAGCCGGAGACTGCGTCTGCCAACCCCCGGGCATCGGGCATGAATTCGTCTCCTGTTCCGACGACCTGGAGATGCTGGAGATCACCATGCCCGCGGAATTCGGGACCGAGGACGCCCCCTAGGCGCTTCTGGAACTTATCGGTCTCAGGTACTAGGTCTTGCTCCTGGAACGCGCTATAAGGCGCGCGAACGCACCAACAGGAGTACCGCGACATGTCTCCCGCAAACCCGGCGGAAAAGCAGCAATCCCAACATCGTGAACATCGCGCCCAGTTTGTCTGGGAGGATCCCTTCCTGCTCGACCAGCAGCTCACCGAGGAAGAGCGGATGGTACGCGATGCCGCCCATGAGTACTGCCAGGAGAAACTGTTCCCGCGGGTGCTTGAAGCCAACCGCCACGAGGTCTTCGACCGGGAGATCATGAATGAGCTGGGCGCGCTCGGTTTTCTCGGCGCCACCCTGCCCGAGGAGTATGGCTGCGCGGCGGTCAACTACACCTGCTACGGCCTGGTCGCGCGCGAGGTCGAGCGCGTCGACAGCGGCTACCGCTCGGCGATGTCCGTGCAGTCGAGCCTGGTGATGCATCCAATTCATGCCTTCGGCTCCGAGGAGCAGCGCCGCAAGTACCTGCCGAAGCTGGCCAGCGGCGAGTGGATCGGCTGCTTCGGCCTGACCGAACCCGATGCCGGTTCCGACCCTGGATCGATGCGCACCGCGGCCAAGCCGGCCGATGGCGGCTACATCCTCAAGGGCAGCAAGATGTGGATCACCAACTCGCCGCTCGCCGATGTTTTCGTGGTCTGGGCGAAGTCCGAGGCCCATGACGGCAAGATCAAGGGCTTCGTGCTGGAGAAGGGCATGAAGGGCCTCTCGGCGCCGAAGATCGAGGGCAAGTTCTCGCTGCGCGCCTCGATGACCGGCGAGATCGTGATGGACGACGTCTTCGTCCCCGAGGAGAACCTGCTGCCCAACGCCGAAGGCCTGAAGGGTCCCTTCTCCTGCCTCAACCGGGCGCGCTACGGCATCGCCTGGGGCGCGCTCGGCGCCGCCGAGTTCTGCTGGCACGCGGCCCGGCAGTACACCCTGGACCGCACGATGTTCGGCAAGCCGCTGGCCCAGACCCAGCTGATCCAAAAGAAGCTCGCCGACATGCAAACCGAGATTTCCATCGGTCTGCAGGCCTGCTTGCGCGCCGGGCGGATGATGGACGAGGGCCAACTGGCGCCGGAAACCATCTCGCTGATCAAGCGGAACTCCTGCGGCAAGGCCTTGGACATCGCGCGCCAGGCCCGCGACATGCACGGCGGCAACGGCGTCGCCGACGAATTCCACGTGATTCGGCATGTCATGAACCTGGAGGCGGTCAACACCTACGAGGGCACCCACGACGTCCACGCCCTGATCCTCGGGCGGGCCCAGACCGGGCTGCAGGCATTCGGGTAAGGACGGCTAGCCGACTCTGCCGTAGAGCTGCTGCTTGGTGCTCTCGCTGAGGGTATATCCGGCGCGGCGGTCATAGCTGAGAATGGCGACGATACGATCGCGTTCGCCCTGCACCGCCGTGACGCGGTGCAGGGTGTAGCGCCCCTTGAACAGGAACAGCGTGCCAGGCTCCAGCACGGCTTCGCGCTGCGCCGGCGTGCTGCCGCCCCGCATGTAGGTTGCGACCTGCTCCAGATTGTCGTCGGCGTCGGAGCGCAGGTTGGGCACGTAGTGGTAGGCGCCCCCTTGGTCGGCTGCCTGTAGCAGGATTGAAACCACGAAATCGGTGCTGTCGAAATGCCAGCCGTTGCAATCGCCCGGCTCGTAGACCAGCAGGTTGACGCAGCCCAGTGGGTCGGCGACGGGCTGCAGGCTCGGCGCCTCCAGCACCCGCCCAAGGAACGAGATCAAGGTGCTGTCGTTGTAGATTTTACGCAGTGCGCTGGTCTCGGGAATGCGGTCCCCAGCGATGAAGCGATGGCTCGCCGCCTGCCGCAAGCGTCGGGGATGATCCTCGGGCAGCGCGGCATCGTCGCTGGCGCTCATGTCGTCGGAATAGGCGTTATAGCGTCCATCCATGCGGTGTCCGCTGGACTTGGCCGCCTCCGCTTCGGCCAGGATAGCGGATACCACCTGCCGCGGAATGAACCCCGGCAGGGCTAGCGCTTGGGCTTCCTGCAACTGGCCACGGCAGGATTCGACGAAGGCTTCCCCGGCAGGGGAGTCCAAGCGGTCGATCGGATAGCGCGTGCTGTCGAATACTGCGGTCATGGGCGCAGTCTAGAAAGCGGAAAAGACTTTGCCTAGTGCGGGCTTTGCCCCGGGTCAGACGATCCTTCGCACCCGTTCCCGCCAGGAGGTGTAGAGACCGCTGGCGACGATCACCGCGATACCGATCCAGGTCCAGAAATCCGGGAAGTCGCCGAAGGCGAAGTATCCGACCAGGGTCATCATCACGATCTCGAAATAGGTGCAGGGCGCCAGCACCGCCGCCTCGGCATGCTCGAAGGCCTTGATCAGCATGAAGTGGCCGCAGGCCGCGATCAGCCCCATGGCCACCATCAGGCCGAGCTGCGGCAGCGTCGGCGTAATCCAGACGAAGGGCAGAACGAAGGTCAGGGCCACGGCGCCGAGCAGCGCCGTATAACCCAGGGTCACCAGAGGCGGCGCCTGGCCGGAGAGCTTGCGTGTCGCCAGCAGATAGCAGCCGTAGACGCCCCCGGCGGCCAGCGCCAGCAAGGCGCCGCCGGAAAACACGCCCATGCCCGGGCGCACGATAATCATCGCGCCAAGAAAGCCGACCCCGACGGCGGACCAGCGGCGGATGCCCACGGGCTCCTTGAGCACCAGTGGCGACAAGGCCGTCACCACCAGCGGCGAAATAAAGATCAGGGCCAGGGCATCGGCCAGCGGCAGCGTCGCGATTGCCGCGAAGAAGAACAGCGTCGAACCGAGCAGCAAGCCGCCGCGCAGAATCTGTACGCCCGGCCGCGGGACATCGAAGGCCTTCGGTCCGTACCGCCAAAGCAGAATCGGAAGCATGATCAGGAAATGGAAAAAGTAGCGCGCCCAGACGATCTGCAGCACGGAGAAATCGCCGGTCAGGTATTTCGCGATGCCGTCCATGAACGGCACCACGGTCATCGCACCGCAAACCAGCAGGATGCCGGTCAGGGGCTGGGCGACAGCCGTTGCTTGTGGCTCTGGACGCTGAATACTCATCGCCGCCGAGACTGGGGCAAGGCGGGGAGAATGGAAACCGCAAGCCGTGCATGGATGCCATGCGTAGCCGGGAGGTAACTCCCAGCATCACATGCCGCGAAACGACGGTAAATGCCTAGCCGGTCAGGCCGAGCAGCTGCCCCTTGCCGGACCAGTGGAGCTGCAAGCGGCTGAGCACACGCGTGGTGTCCTTCAGCGCTTCCCCGGAAAGCTGCGCTTCCTCGAGCTCGCTGGCGTGCCGTGCGAACAGCGCGGCCAAGGCATCGACCACCTTCTTGCCGTCCTCGCTAACCCGCACATAGAACGCGCGCCCGTCATGGGGCGAGCGTTGCTGAATCAGATAGCCGTTCTCGACCATCTTCTTGACGTTGTAGGACACGTTGGAGCCCAGGTAGTAGCCGCGCTGGGTCAACTCGCCGATGGTCAGCTCGGCCTCCCCGATATTGAAGAGAATCAGCGCCTGCACGTTATTGAGGTTGCGCAGCCCCATGCGCTCCAGCTCGGCCTTCACGACCTCCAAGCACTGCCGATGCACACGCTCAACCATTTGAATAACTTCAAGGAATTCTGATTTCATCTGCTTGCACACACTCTCGAGAGGCCCAACGGTGCCGCTAGAGTAGCGCAAGGCTCTTAATCATCGCTTAAAGGGCTTCTACTCAAATTCTCCGCTTATGCAGGAGAATTCCGCCGGTCAAACCTCCTGGCCCTCAATCATCTTGATGATCGCCGAGTAGTCGAGGTGCCCATGGCCGGCGTTGACGAAGAGGGTATAGAGGGCGGCCGCTTCGGCGCCGAGAGGGGTCGCGGCTCCGGCCTGGCTGGCCGCTTCCTGGGACAGCTTCAGATCCTTGTGCATCATCGCCGCCGCGAAACCCGGCTTGTAGTCCCGGTTCGAGGCCGCCGTCTCGACGATGCCCGGCACCGGATTGTGATTGAGCATCGCCCAGCAGGAACCGGAAGCCTGGGAGGAGATGTCGAACAGGGCCTGGGGGTCGAGGCCAAGCTTTTTGCCAAGCGCGAAGGCCTCCGAGATCGCGATCATCGAGATGCCCAGGATCATGTTGTTGCAGACCTTGGCCGCCTGGCCGTTGCCCGCGCCGCCGGCATGAACGACCTTTCTGCCGACGATCTCCAGATAGGGCTTGGCCCGCTCGAAGGCGGCTGGCGTGCCGCCGATCATCATGGTCAGCGTCCCGGCCTCCGCCCCGGCGACACCGCCCGATACCGGCGCGTCGACCATGGCGTGCCCGGCCGCGTCGGCGGCCGCGCTGACGTCGCGCGCCGTCCCAACGTCGATGGTCGAACTGTCGATGAACAAGGTGCCGGCATCGGCCGCCGCGAGAATACCTTCCCCGCCCAGATAAACGCCCCGCACATGCTGGCCGGCGGGCAGCATGGTAAAGACCACCTCGGCGCCGGAAGCTGCCTCGGCCGCCGTGGCCGCGGCCGACACGCCGTTATCCACGGCCTGCTTGACCGAAGCCTCGATCACGTCGAAGCCCTGTACCCTGTGCCCCGCCGCAACCAGGTTCTTGGCCATGGGGCCACCCATGTTGCCCAGTCCGATAAAGCCGATTGTCGTCATGCCGTTCCTCCTTCGCCGCGCCCGTCGATCTTGGCCCGTAATGGGGATAGGGCAAAAGTATTTTCGAGGAAAGTGTCCGGCGGCTTAGCTCGGGAAGATGAGGTCGTACTCGCCGAGCGGCGTAAACATCGCGGCGATGGCCGCATCATCAACCTGCTCCAGACTTGCCGGCCGCCACTTGGGGCTGTGGTCCTTGTCGACCAGTACCGCCCGAATGCCCTCGTAGAAGTCATCCCCGGCCAAGCAAGCCTGGCTGAGGCGATACTCCATGGTCATGCAGGCATCGAAGTCGAGCTGTCGGCCGCGCTGGATCTGAGCCAGCGTGAGCTTCAGCGAGGTCGGGGAAAGGCCCTCGAAACGGGATTGGCGTTTCGCCAGAAATTCGTTGTCGCAGGCCTGCAAAGCGGCGGCGATTGCCTCGACGCTCTGCCGACCGAAGATCGGATCGATGTCCGGCTGCCGCGCGGCCAGCTCGGCCGTGCCCGGGTCTCCGGCCAGACCGGCGAGTACGCGATCCACCGTCGCCGCCGCCGCGACGTCCCAGTCCGCTTCCGCCAAACTCGCGACGATCTCTTCCTGCCGTTCGCTGGGCACGAAATGGGTCGCGATGCCCAGGGCGCAGGCATCCGCCGCCTTCACCCGCTCCCCGGTCAGGGCCAGGAAGCTTCCCATCGCGCCCGGCAGGCGCGGCAGGAAATAGCTGCCACCAACGTCGGGGAACAGGCCGATCGCCGTTTCCGGCATGGCGATCATGGTACGCCCCCCGGCGACCCGGTGACTGCCATGAACCGAAAGGCCGACACCGCCCCCCATGGTGATGCCGTCGATCAGCGCGATGTAAGGCTTGGGATAGTAGAAGATCTGACGATTGAGTTTGTATTCGGCGCGAAAGAAGTCCGCCGTCAGCTGGCCGGGCTTGCCGGGGACCAGGCTGCCGTCGGCCTTGGCCGCCCGCCCAGCTTCCCAGACCGCGCGCACGTCGCCGCCGGCGCAAAACGCCTTCTCTCCCTCGCCCTGAATGACCACCGCCTTGATGCCGCTGTCGGCTGCCCAGGCTTCCAGCTGCGGAGCCATCAGATCGATCATGCCCAGGGTCAAGGCATTCAGCGCCCGGGGCCGGGTCATGGTGATGATGCCGATAGGACCGCGGGTTTCGAAAACGACTTCGCTTTCACTCATCTTGGAACCCAGCCTTTCTACGCTTCGCCGATCGCAAAGTCGGGAAAGAACACGGAACACCGGCGCGATTCAAGACTGTTGCCGCACCGACAGTCTGGCCCAAAGCGCCTCCAGCAAAAGTAAGGCGCGGCCATCGACGGCGACCAGGCCCAACAGGATGAGAGCCAGCCCGGCGAAAGCGGACCAGCCGAAGCGTTCGCCGAGGAAAAGCATTCCCAGCGTCATCGCCCCGACCGGCAGCAGCAGGGTCACCAACATCAGGTTGGTGGCCTCGGCGGTCGCCAGAATGCGGAAATAGACCACGTAGGCCACCGCCGTGCTGAGCAGGGATAGGCCGAGGATCGCGCCCCAGGTCGAAAGCGACGGCGCGGCCGAAAGCGGTGCGCCCAGCACCAGCGCGGCGGGCAGCGCCAGCAGCGCGCTGCAGGTCACCATGCCGGCCGCCGCGACGTTCACCGGGAAGCGGCGCAGCCGCCGCCCGTAGATTCCCGCCATGGCATAGGACAAGGCGGCCAGCAGTACGGCGAACTGCCCAAGCGTCGCTCCGCCGAAGGACCTTAGAGCCTCGGGACCGACGAGCAGCACGACGCCCGCGATGCCGCAGAGGATGCCGCCCACGCGGTTGGGCGTCAGCCGTTCGTCCCGGGTAAACAGATGCGCGAGCATCACCGCAAAGAATGGCGTGGTGGCGTTGAGGATCGCCGCCAAGCCGCTGTCGATGGATTGCTGTCCCCAGAAAATCAGGCCGAAGGGAATGGCATTGTTGAGCAGTCCCATCATCAGGAAGGCGCCCCAGCTTCCCGCATCGCGCGGCATGCGCTGACCGAGCAACGCGACCAGCAGCAGCAACGCCACGGCGGCGGGGCCGACACGCCCAAGCACTACGGAAAAGGGATCGAGATCGCGCAGCGCAATCTCGGCTAGAAAAAAGGAGCCGCTCCAAAGCAGGGCGAGCAGGAGCAGCAGGCTCCATTCCTTCAAGGTCATCGCGCCACGGGTCATAGGAGCTCCAATCGGCTTCCCGCGCAGTCTGCTTGAAAGCGCAGCGGGGAAAGCTCCGATTCTTGCGCGCCAGGAGATTTCCTATAGCGTGAAATCTTCCTGCGGCGGCAAGGCACAATTCATGCCCAGCTACGACCGGCAGACCCTGGACGCTCTCAATCCACTGGCGCGTTACGCCCATCGGCGGCGCTTTGCCTATTCCCTATCCATGGTTGACCAGGTGCTGCCCGAGCACGGCCGGCTGCTGGATTACGGCTGCGGTCCCGGCCGCTTCCTGCAAGCCCTGTCCGCCGCGCGGCCCGACGCCGAACTGCTGGGTTACGATCCCTACGTCGAGACTGGCGGCGGTACCTATCGTCAAGTCGGCAACACCGCCGAGCTGGACGACGGCAGCTTCGACGCCGTTTCCGCATTGGAGGTCTGCGAGCATCTAGACGCAGCGGAGACCGACACCCTCTTCGCCGAGGTCAAGCGGCTGTTGAAGCCTGCCGGAGACTTCATCGTCTCGGTGCCGATCATGTACGGGCCGGTGCTGCTGCTGAAGGAGGTCAACGGCATCCTGCTGCACCGCCGGGCGCCGGAGTATCGTCCCGGCGAATTTCTGCGCGCGCTGGCCGGCCAGCCGATACCTCGTGGCCCCGAGATCAAGGCGTCCCATAAGGGCTTCGATTTCCGCGCCCTGCGCGGCCGCCTGGAGCAGGACTTCAGGATCGAGGCCGAGGCTCTCTCCCCCTCCTCTGCGCGGCCCTGGTACCTCAACTCCCAGGTCATTTACCTCTGCCTGCCGCTCTAGCGTTTCATCGCGATCATTTCAAACAGGCGTACCCTGCCTTCGGCGAAGTTCCGGCGCAGATTCTCGATCATTCTTAGGAAATCTTCCTCGCCCAGTAGCAGATGCAAGCCCAGCGGCGGCAAACCCTTCTGCGCGAAGCGCGCGCCGGCGGCGGTAAACCAGGCCAGGCCCTCGCCGCTGCGTTCCTTATCGTGTGATATTTCGAAGCCCGCGCCGGACAGCAACGCGCGCAAGGCCGGCGGCGTGCACAAATGGCTGTGCCCCGGATCGCGCGCCCAGGGCACCGGGAAGTGCGGCGTCCCACCGTCTCCCGCCAGGATATCGTACAGCACCAGCCGCCCGCCGGGCTTCAGCACCCGCGCCGCCTCGGCGTAGAGCTTCTCCTTGTCGGCAATATTCATCGCCGCGTGCTGGCTCCACACGACATCGAAGCTCGCGTCCTCGAAAGCGGTCTCGCAGGCGTCGCCCTGCAGGAAGGCGACGCGCCCCTTCAAGCCGGTGCGCTCGGCCAGCAGGTTAGCCACCTCGACGTACTCCGGGGTCAGGTCGAGTCCGGTCACCCGGCAGGCAAAGGTCTTGGCGAGGCGCCGCGCGGGCCCGCCGAGCCCACAGCCCAGATCGAGCACCCGGGTCTCCGGCATCAGGCGCGCGAGCCCGGCCAGTTCCAGGGTCGCCTCGCGGCCGCGGCTGTGGAACTCGTCGATCGGCGCCAGATCGTCAAGGGAGAGCTTCTCCGGGTCCTTGCCGGCGGCGCGCAGCCCGTCGAGGATCTTCTCGGCCAGGCCGCCGCGACTGTAGTGCTCCTTGAGGCCCTCCGGTTCCGCCATCGCCTCAGTCCTTCAGCAGACGCCGAGCGACGATCAGCCGCATGATCTCGTTGGTCCCCTCGAGGATTTGGTGAACCCGCAGGTCACGCAGGTAGCGCTCGATGGGGTACTCGCGGATATAGCCATAGCCGCCGTGCAGCTGCAGCGCGTCGTTGACGATCTGGAAACCGGCATCGGTGGCGAAACGCTTGGCCATGGCGCAGTACTGGGTCGCTTCGGGATCGCCGGCGTCCAGGGCGTCGGCCGCGCGGTGCAGCATCAGCCGCGCCGCCTCGAGTTCCGTCGCCATGTCGGCAAGCTTGAATTGCAGCGCTTGAAACTCCGCGAGCTTGCGCCCGAACTGCTTGCGCTCCAGCATGTAGGCCCTGGCCGCCTCCAGGCAGGCCCGCGCGCCGCCCAGGGAGCAGGCGCCGATGTTGAGCCGCCCGCCGTCGAGCCCCTTCATCGCGATCTTGAAGCCATCGCCTTCCTCGCCTAGACGATTGACCACCGGCACCCTGGCATTTTCGAAGATCACCGCCGCCGTCGGCTGGCTGTTCCAGCCGAGCTTGACCTCCTTCTTGCCGAAGGACAGGCCCTCGGTCTCCTTCGGCACGATCAAGGTGGAGATGCCCTTGGGGCCCTCCCCGCCGGTGCGGCACATCACGACGTAGATATCGCTGGTCGAGCCGCCGGAAATGAAGGCCTTGGAGCCGTTGAGCACGTAGTCGTCGCCGTCGCGCTCGGCCTTGGTCTTGAGGCTGCCGGCATCGGAACCGGCGCCCGGCTCGGTCAGGCAGTAGCTGGCGAAGTGCTCCATGGTCATCAGCTTGGGCAGCACCGCCTGCCGCTGTTCGTCGCTGCCGAAGCGGTCGATCATCCAGCAGGCCATGTTGTGGATCGAGATATAGGCGGCGGTCGAGGGACAGGCGGCGGCAAGCTCCTCGAAGAGGATCGCCGCGTCGAGACGGCTTAGAGCGGAGCCGCCGACATCCTCCCGGCAGTAGATCCCGGCGAACCCGAGCGCGGCGGCTTTCCTTAGCGTCTCGACCGGGAAGATGCACTCGGCGTCCCACTGCGCGGCCTGGGGCAGCATCTCGTTCTGGGCGAAGTCCCGCGCCGCGTCCTGAAAAGCGCGCTGCTCCTCGGAGAGCTGAAAATCCATAGGTCCGGGTCCTTTTCTGCGGCTGCCGGCGATCATAGGACGGCCCCTACGGCTGTCAACGCGAGCACGCGGCCTGGGGCGGCGCAAAAATCCGGTTGACAGCATGGGTCGTCTCGACCAATTCTCATGCCAGCGCCGATTTGAGCACAGCTTGCGGGCGCTTTAGAAATGCAGCTAAATCGTGGCAGCGGTCCAAAGCAGATCGTCATCCGCCCGGCTTAGCTGAGGCGGGTTTTTAGTTTCTGGGCCTGGTCCTCCCCAAAGGGACCCCCGGGATTTGAGGGGCAGCTTGCACCGGGTCATCAAGAGCTAAAGCGTCACGCCAGTGGGCCCCTCGGATGAACTTGAACCAAGGAGGGCCCGAACAATGGCCGATACCACTAGCCGCAATCCCGAAACCCTGGCACTGCACGCCGGATACCGGGCCGATCCCGCGACCGGCGCCGTCGCGGTGCCGATCTATCAGACCACGTCCTTTCAGTTCGATCACGCCGAGCATGCCGCGAACCTCTTCGCGCTGAAGGAACTCGGCAACATCTACACCCGGATCATGAATCCGACGACCGACGTGCTGGAGCAGCGCATCACGGCGCTGGAGGGCGGCGCTGCGGCGCTGGCTCTGTCGAGCGGCCAGGCCGCTTCGGCGGTGTCGATCCAGAACATCGCCCGCGCCGGCGACAACATCGTCAGCTCGACGGATCTCTACGGCGGCACCTGGACCCTCTTTGCCAACACCCTGAAGAACCAGGGCATCGAGGTGCGCTTCGTCGACCCGAGCGATCCCGAAAACTTCGCTCGGGCCACCGACAAGAACACCCGGGCCTACTACGCCGAGACCCTGCCCAACCCGAAGCTGGCGGTATTCCCGATCCGCGAAGTCGCGAACATCGCCGAGACCTTCGGCCTGCCGCTGATCGTCGACAACACCGCGGCGCCGATCCTCTGCAAGCCCTTCGAGCACGGGGCGCATATCGTCGTCTACTCCACCACCAAGTACATCGGCGGGCATGGCACCTCGATCGGCGGCATCATCGTCGATAGCGGTAAGTTCGATTGGGAAAAGCACGCCGAGCGCTTCCCGCTGCTCAACCAGCCGGACCCGAGCTATCACGGCGCGATCTGGACCGAAGCGGTCAAGCCCCTGGGGCCGATCGCCTATATCCTCAAGGCGCGGGTGACCCTGCTGCGCGATCTCGGCTACGCGCTCAGCCCCTTCAACGCTTTCCAGTTCATCCAGGGTCTGGAGACCCTGCCGCTGCGTATCCGCGAGCACAGCCGCAATGCCGCGCAGGTCGCTGACTTCCTGGCCAAGCACCCGGAAGTCGAGAAGGTGATCTACGCCGGCGCCCATAGCGACCCGGAACAGAAACGCCGCGCCGATGCCTACCTGAAGGGCGGCTACGGCGGTCTGGTCGGTTTCGAACTGAAGGGCGGCCGGGCAGCTGGACAGCGCTTCATCGATGCGCTGGAGCTGTTCTACCACGTCGCCAACCTCGGCGATGCGCGCAGCCTCGCGATTCATCCGGCGACCACGACCCACTCCCAGCTTACCGCCGAAGAGCAACTGGCGAGCGGTGTGACCGACGGCTATGTCCGCCTGTCGATCGGCATCGAGCACATCGACGATATCCTGGCGGATCTGGAGCGCGGTCTTGCCGCGGCCGGCGAAGCCAGCGCCGCGGCCGAGTAGGAGGAAGCGCCATGACCGCATCCTTCAAGCCCGTTTTTGAAGGCGTCCACGAGGCCCTGAAAAGCGGCGCGGCTCCGGCCCTCGCCACCTTTGCCGTGGACTCGAGCCAAATCGCAGGCCTGCGCAGCGAAGTCGCGGCGCGGGACTTCAGCTTCACCGTCGACGAACCCGAAGAGCTGGGCGGCAGTAACGCCGGCCCAAACCCGGTCGAGTATATCCTCGGCGGTCTCGCCGCTTGTCAGGAGATCACCTACCGGCTCTACGCCGACAAGCTCGGCATCCCTCTCGACGGCGTCAGTGTGAAGGTGAAGGGCGACATCGACCTGCGAGGCTTCTTCGCCGTCGATGACACGGTACGGCCCGGCTTCGAAAACGTCACCGTCGAGGTCGAGTTCGATAGCCCGGCGAGCGATGCAAAGCTGCAGCAGTTGAAGCAGACCGTCGATGCCCACTGCCCGGTGCTCGATATCCTGCGCAACGCCACCCCGACGGAGTTGTTCTGGGGCCGCGGCTTTGCACGCGCCCGCCAAACTCAGACGGCCACGGCGGCGGAGTAAATCCGGTTTCGTTTTAAACGGCATGCCCTTCCTGGGGCGGTTAACGGGGCGGCCCTGGCCGCCCCGTTTTCCGTTTAAATCACCTTCTGCCGCATCTGCAGGATGCCCTGCTCGGCGTGGGGGGCGTAGGCCACGGCCTTTCCGAGAAAATCCATATAGCTGGCATGCACCCGGCCGGTCAGCTCGTCCCGCGCGGCGATTTCGCTCAGCACCTCTTCGGAGACCTCCCCCAGCTTGCTGACGATCTCGTCGGAAAACCGCCGCAACTCGACGCCCTCCTCGGCCAGCCGCGGAAAGGTCTCGATGTTGTGATAGGTGAAGTCGGCAAGGGTCTCCAGCGCCGTCGCCCGTGCGGCCTCCTTGACAGCCGCCTGCAGCTCCGGCGGCAAGCCCACGTAGGTCGCGCTGTTGACCAGGATTTCCAGGCTTGGGCCCGGCTCATGGAAGCCGGGCATGTAGTAGTACTTGGCGAAGCGGTGCAGACCGAAGGCGATATCGTTCCAGGGACCGACCCAGTCCGCGCCGTCGACCGCGCCGGAAGCCAGGGCCGGCGCGATTTCGCCCGGCGGCGTCAGCACCGTGGCCACGCCGAGGCGCTTCAGCACCTCGCCGCCGAGCCCCGCGATCCGGAATTTGAGGCCCTTGAAATCGTCGAGCGTGTTGATCTCCTTATTGAACCAGCCGCCCGCCTGGGTGCCGCTGGATCCGGCGTAGAATGCCTGGATGCCGAAGGGTGCGGTCACCTCGTCCCAG
Organism: uncultured Alphaproteobacteria bacterium; assembly: GCA_942491105.1. Lineage (GTDB taxonomy): Bacteria > Pseudomonadota > Alphaproteobacteria > Kiloniellales > DSM-21159 > JBBEAM01. The sequence continues at coordinate 681,932 of CALNZX010000001.1, forward strand.
AGCGCCTGCCCGCCGCCGAACTCCAGCCAGGCGGAAAATTCCGTTGCCGTCAGGCCGAAGGGCACCCCCGTGAAGTAGTGCAGCGCCGGCGCCTTGCCGGTCCAGTAATAGGGCGTCGAATGGGCCAGATCCGCGGTCCCCTGGGCGACCGCGTCGAAGGCTTCGAAAGGCGGCACCAACTCTCCGGCGGCGAAAAAACGGACCGTGATGCGGCCGCCGGAAAGCGCCTCCAGGCGCGTGGCGAAGCGCTCGGCATTGACGCCGACACCCGGCGCATTTTTCGGCCAGGCCGAAACCATGGTCAGTTGGAAGCTATCCTGCGCCTGGGCTGGCACGGCGGCGGCGAGGCCCGCGGCGGCGGTGGCACCCAGAAATCCTCGGCGGCTGCTTGTCATCTTGGTCATGGATCCTTTCCTCTGCGTGATGCCGGCATGGCTTGTTTGCGGCAGGCACGCCGCATAGTATCCGCGAAAATCATCTACAGGCGAGATCGAAGGCGATGAGCAAATCCAAGCGACCCTTTCCGCGCGCCGTTCCCGAAAGCGGTGAGCTTCCCGCTCCCGCGGCGCCCGCCGCGCTCGGCGCTTTCCCGCAGGTCCGTCTGCGCCGCAACCGCAGTCATGACTGGGTGCGCCGCCTGATCGCCGAGAACGCGCTTAGCCCCGCCGACATGCTCTGGCCGGTCTTTCTGCGCGAGGACGAGAGCGTCGCGGCCGAGGTCGCCTCGATGCCCGGCGTGCGGCGATATACCCTGGATGAGATCGTCGAGGCCGTTGGCGGCGCCGGCGAACTGGGCATCCCCGCGATCGCGCTCTTCCCCCTGGTGTCCGAGGACTACAAGACCGACGATTGCGCGGAAGCCGTCAATCCGGAAAACCTGATCTGCCGCGCCGTGCGCCGCATCAAGGCGGAGGTGCCCGAGATCGGCGTGGTCTGCGACGTGGCGCTCGACCCCTATAACGCCTCCGGCCACGACGGCATCGTTCGCGACGGAGAGATTGTCAACGACCTGTCCCTGGAAGTGCTTTGCCAGCAAGCCCTGGTGCAGGCCGAGGCCGGCTGCGACGTGATCGCCCCCTCGGACATGATGGACGGGCGTATCGGCGCGATCCGCGAAACCTTGGATGAAGCCGGGCTGCTGAACGTCAAGCTCTGCTCCTACGCCGCCAAGTATGCCAGCGCCTTCTACGGCCCCTTCCGCGACGCGGTCGGCTCCGGCGGCGCGCTGAAGGGCGACAAGAAGACCTACCAGATGGACCCGGCGAACAGCGACGAGGCGCTGCGCGAGGTCGCGCTCGATATTCAGGAGGGCGCCGATATGGTGATGGTCAAGCCGGGCATGCCCTATCTCGACATCGTGCGGCGGGTGAAGGAGACCTTCCAGGTTCCCACCCTTGCCTATCAGGTCAGCGGCGAGTACGCGATGATCCGCGCCGCCGGCCTCAACGGCTGGCTCGATGGCGAGAAGGCGATGATGGAATCCCTGCTCGCCTTCAAACGCGCCGGGGCCGACGCCGTGCTGACCTACTTCGCGGTCGAGGCGGCGCGGAAACTCAAGGACGGCTGAGCCCTAAAGGCGGTCGAGAAACTCCAGGATCTTCCGGTCGTGCCAGGGCGCCGCGCCGCCGGCGCCATGAAAGCCGACATGCCCTCCGCTCTTGGGCAGCAGCGGACGTAATGCGGGGTTGCGCGCCCAGTCGAAGCTCAGATAGGGATCCGCCGGCACCCAGGGGTCGTCCTGCGCGTGGATGATCAGGCTCGGCGTGGCGATAGCGGGCAGATAGGCCAGCGCCGAACTCCGCGCGTAGTAATCCTCGGCGCCTGCAAAGCCGTTGCCTGGGGCGACGATCCGGTCGTCATAGTCGTAGACCGTCTTGATATCCCGTAGCAGGGCCGCGCTGGCGCCCGGCGTTTCCGCCTTCATGGCACGGAGCAGATAGCCGTGATAGACGCGGTTGCGCGGCCGCATCAGGGCAAGCTGCGCCGCCTTGAGATCGATCGGCGCGGAGACGGAAGCCGCGGCGGCCAGCTCCCAGGGGCTCTCTCCCTCTCCCAGGAACTTCAGCAGCATGTTGGCGCCCAGGGAGTAGCCGATCAGGATCAGCGGCAAGGCGCGCGCCTCGGGCAGCTGCCGGGCGATTTCCGCCAGTGCCGCGCGAAGATCCTCGCTGCGCCCGGCGTGATAACTTTCCCGGCAGAGCGCTCGGGTTCCCCCCGCACCGCGCAGATTGAGCCGCAGCACGGGATAATCGGCCTCCAGCAAGCCGCGCGCCGTGGCCCGGATATAGGTACTGTCGGCGGAACCGGTGAGCCCGTGGATCAGGATCGCCAGCGGTTTGTAGCCGAGGCGCTCATGGGCGTGCAGGCTGGCGCACAACCGGTCGCCGTTGGCCATCGGCAGCTCCAGCGCCCGTTCGGTCCAGAGATGCAGCTTGGGCTCGATGCGCAGCAGGAAGTTGCGCAGGGTCTGCAAATCGCCGCCCCACCAGGGCGGCCGCGCCGTGAAATCCGTGTCGTCCATGCTAGGCAGATAATCGCGCGGACCGGAAAACCAAGCGCTGCCTGGCTACCTAGCTTTGCTGCCGCAGGAAATCGACGATCAGATTGATCTGCTTTTCGTCCATCAGCGCCGGAGCGTGACCGCAGCCGAGAATGACTTCTTCCCTGGCGTGCGGTCCACGGCGTCTCATCCCCGCCGCGGTCTGGGAACTCAGGGTGGTCGAGTCCTTGCCGCGCAGCACCAGCGTCGGGCAGGCGATGGCGTCCCAGACCGACCAGAGATCGACGTCGCCTTGATAGCCCTTGCGGAAGGCCTCGCCGATCTGCGGATCGTAGATCAAGCCATAGCCGTCCTTGACCTTGGCGATGCTGTGCTCCGTCAGATGCTGCCACTGCGCATCGCTCAGCTTGCCGAAACCGGCATGGGTCTTGCGGATGTAATCTTCCGCCTCCTGATAGCTCGCAAACTGCGGCTGCTGGCCCAGATACTCGGCGATATCCTGCAAGGCGGCCTTGGGGATGTAGGGTCCGATATCGTTGATCACCAGGCTGCGCAGCGGCGTATTGACCGGCGCCGCGAACATCATGCCGAGCAGACCGCCCATCGACGTCCCCACCCAATCGACCTGCGCGACGTCCAGCCGCGCGATCAGCGCCGTCAAATCCGTGAGATACTGCGCAAATCCATAGTGCTCGGCGCTGGGCAGCCGGTCGCTCTTGCCGCGTCCTGCGATATCCGGACAGACCACGCGCCAGCCGGCGCCGGCCAGGGCCTGCGCCAGGTCGTCGAAGTCGCGGCCGTTGCGGGTCAGCCCGTGAACACAGATCGCGGTACGCGCCGCATCCCGCGTCCCCCACTCGGTGTAGGCGATTCTGTGAAGGCCGCCAGGGTGGCAACCGAGGATGTATTTTTCCTGCATCGTCATAACCCTATGCCGCCGCGGCGAGGGGCGTGTCCCTCACCACCACGTAGGTTTCCGGGTAAAAGCCGTTGAAGCGGGTGGCCAGGGCATTGGAATAAGCCCCGACCTGATCGATTTCCAGCCAATCGCCTTCGCGAACGTCCGCCGGCAGCTTGAACGTCGTCGGCAGCACGTCCAGGGAATCGCAGGTCGGACCGTTCAGGGTGAAGCTTTCCATTTCCTCGGAGGCACCGCCTTCCAGGCGAATCAGGCGCGCGGGCAGCTTGAGCTGCCCCATCACCATCTCCGAAAGGCTGCCGTAAACGCCATCGTTGATATAGAGCTGCTGGTCCTTGCGGAGCTGCACCTGGACCAGAAGCGAGCAGCCGTTGGCAACCAGGGCGCGGCCCGGCTCGCACAGCACGTCGACATTGGGGCCCAGCTTGAGCGCGTTGATCCCCCTGCGGATCGCGGCCATGAAGTCTTCCAAGGGCGGCAGGGTCTTGGCCTCCTCCATGGCGACATAACGGGCGGGAAAGCCGCCGCCGACATCGACGCAGACCAGCTTCGCGGCCGCCGCGTCCCGCACCTCCCCGACGATCTTGAGCGCGGTCTCGTAGGCGCCCGGCGTCAAGCACTGGGAACCGACGTGGAAGGATATGCCGACGTCATAGCCATAACCGGCGGCTTCCTTGAGTAGCTCCGCCGCCTGCGCGGGCTTGGCGCCGAATTTCGAGGAGAGGTGATAGAGCGTGTTGGGCGCCGGCGGCGTTTCGATCCGCACCACGATGACGATGTCCCTATCGCCACCGGTCACATCACGGATTTTCCGCAGTTCGCTTTCATGATCGACCACGAAGTGGCGCACGCCATAAACCTCGTAAGCGGTTTTGATCACCGCCCGGCCCTTTACCGGATGCATGAAGTAGGCGGTGGTATCGCGGTAGCTTTCCGATACCTGCGCGATCTCCGGCAGGGACGCCGTATCGAAATGGCGGATGCCGGCGCGATAGAGCGCCTGAATCACCAGCGGGTGCGGATTGCACTTCATGGCATAGAGCACGTCGCCGGGAAACAGCGAGAGGAAGCGCCGGGCCTGGGCCTCGAGACTATCCGGGCGCAGGCAGTATACCGGGTAGCTGGGCGTCAAAGCCCGCACCACGGCCTCGGCGTCATCATATATTTTCGACGGTGTGGACACCTGGAGCCTCGCTTGAAAATTGAGGCGGCCGCGAGAATTGCACCCGCCCTAGCTGGCTTCTTACAGCACTTCACATATCTATTTGGCAAGGCGAAACCAGCTTTGCAGGGGGCAAGCCGTGGCGGGAAGACGGGCGGCGTGCTAAGTGCTGGCGAACACCGACGAACAAGCGAGTACAGCGCGATGAGCGACAGCGGCGCCAACCTCTATGCCCTCTTCAAATCCCGCTTTCCGGAGAACCGCGAAGCCTGCCTGCTGCGTCTCGCGGATGGACGGGAAATCAGCTACGCGCAGATGGAAGACTCTGTCGGGCGGCTAACGGCTCTATTCGCGAAGCTGGGCATCGAGCCGGGCGCGCGCGTCGCGGTGCAGGTGGAAAAATCGCCGGAGAATCTTTTCCTCTATCTTGCCATCGTCAAATCGGGCGCCGTTCTGCTGCCTCTCAACACCGCCTATACCGACGAGGAGGTCGCCTACTTTCTCGGCGACGCCGAGCCACGGCTCTTCGTCTGCCAGCCGGCGCGAAAGGACGGCCTCGCCAAGGTGGCGCGCGGCGCCGGCGTGGCCGAACTGCGGAGCCTCGGCGAGAACGGGGATGGCAGCCTGATGGCGGACGCCCGGACCCTCGATCCGGACGACGCCATCGCCGCGCGCGACGCCGGGGATCTGGCCGCGATCTGCTATACCTCCGGAACCACCGGGCGCTCCAAGGGCGCGATGCTGAGCCATGGCAACCTCGCGGCCAATGCCCTGACCCTGCATAAGCTCTGGGGTTTCGAAGCGGGTGACGTGCTGCTCCATGCGCTGCCGATCTTCCATGTCCACGGCCTCTTCGTCGCCATCAACACCTGCCTGCTGAATGGCGGCTCCATGATCTGGCTGCCGCGCTTCGACGCCGAGCAGATGATCCGCCTGCTGCCGGAAGCCACGGTGATGATGGGGGTGCCGACCTTCTATGTGCGTCTGCTCAAGGATCCGCGCTTCACGCGCGAGCTGACCCAGCATATGCGCCTCTTCATCTCCGGCTCGGCGCCGCTGCTGGAAGAAACCTTTTCCGCCTTCGAGGCGCGCACCGGCCAGCGCATTCTGGAACGCTACGGCATGACCGAGACCGGCATGATCACCTCCAACCCCTACGATGGCGAACGCCGCGCCGGCACGGTCGGCTATCCCCTGCCCGATCTGTCCGTGCGCATTTGCGGCGAGGACGGCCGGAAGCTGCCGCCCGGCGAGGTTGGCGTGCTCGAGGTCAAGGGCCCCAACGTGTTTCAAGGCTACTGGCGCAGGCCCGAGAAGACCGCCGAGGAGTTCCGCGCCGATGGCTATTTCATTTCCGGAGACGTGGCCGTCGAGGATGCGGGCGGCGTGATCTCCATCGTCGGACGCAGCAAGGACCTGGTGATTTCCGGCGGCTTCAACGTCTACCCCAAGGAGATCGAGCTGGTGATCGACGCCTTGCCGGGGATCGGCGAGTCGGCGGTCATCGGCCTGCCCCACCCCGACTTCGGCGAAGCGGTGACCGCTGTCGCGACCCGTAGCGGCGAAACCGACGAGGCCGCGGTCATTGCCGCCTGCAAGGCGCAGCTCGCGAACTTCAAGGTGCCGAAGCGGGTGTTCTTCGTCGAAGCGCTGCCGCGCAATGCCATGGGCAAGGTGCAGAAAAACCTGCTGCGGCAGGACTACGCGGCGACCTTTGCCGCTTAATCCTCCTTGTTGCGCATCTCCCTTTCAAAGCGGGTTTTCTCCCGCCGGTGGGATTGGCGCGACTGCGCCTCGATAAAGATACGCTTGATCTCCGGCGCCGCCCTGCGCAGGCGCTGCTCCATGGCTTCGATCTCTTCCTCGATCTGATCCGAGGTCAGGCTGTCGCGAAAATCGACGGAGAGGTTCAGTAGAATATCCTGCGGGCCAAGATGCATGGTGAGCACCTCATTGATCCGGCGCACGCCGGGCGACTTCCCCGCGGTCAGATGCAGGCGCTCGACCAGCCTGGGATCGGCGCTTTCGCCAACCAGCAGCCCCTTGGTCTCGATCGCCAGCAGGATGGCAATCCCCGCCAGCAAAAGACCGATCAGGATCGAAGCCACGCCATCCAGTTCGGGAATGCCGAGATACTCGCTGAGGAAGATGCCGATCAGCGCGATGATCAAGCCCAGCAGGGCGGCGCTATCCTCGAGCAGAACCGCGAAGATCGAAGGGTCCTTGCTGGCCCGGATCCCCCGCCAAAGGCTGCGGCTGCCCTTTTGACGGCTGAACTCGCGATAGGCGATGTACCAGGCAACGCCCTCGAAAACGATGGCCAGGCCAAGTACGATGTAATTGATGTAGACGCTGGTCAGCGGGTGCGGGTCCATGATCTTCTGGACGCCTTCGTAGATCGATACTCCGGAGCCCACGGCGAAGATCAGCAAGGCCACGACGAAGGCCCAGAAATAGAGTTCCATGCCGTAGCCGAAGGGATGCTGTTTGTCCGCGGCCCTGCCGGAGCGCTTCAAACCGTAAAGCAGGAGGCCCTGATTCCCCGTATCGACCGCAGAATGGATTGCCTCGCTGAGCATCGCCGAGGAGCCGGTGAAGATGGCGGCCGCGCATTTGGTTACGGCAATCAGGAAGTTGCCGACCAGGGCCGCGTAGATCACCTTCTTGGAGGCGGCGCTCATCGCGGCGGCATCAGGGAGTGGACTGTCATGCCTCTCTTCTACTCCAGGCGGGCGGGATGAAAAAGGCACTGCGTTGGGCCGGTCGCGGCTTTCTCGCCCTTGTACTGCTGCTGATCCTCGCCGGGGCCGGAGGCTATCTGTTCCTGCGATCTGGCCTGCCGCAGAGCGATGGCCGGATCGCTCTTGCCGGGCTGGAGAGACCGGTGGAGGTCCTGCGCGACAGCACGGCCCTGGTCACAATCCGCGCCGAAAGCCAGTTGGACTCCTACGTCGCGCTCGGCTTCGTGCATGCCCAGGACCGCTTCGGCCAGATGGAACTGACCCGGCGGATCGGCCAGGGCCGTCTCTCCGAGGTCGCCGGAGAAGCGACACTGGGCTTCGATCAGCTGATGCGGTTGCTGCGCATCTACACCCTGGCTGAGGACAGCCTGGCGCAACTCTCCGCGGAGAGCCGGCAAAGCCTGGAGGCCTATACCCGTGGCGTGAACGCCTATCTGGAACGCCACGGCGGCGCCTGGCCGCCGGAATTCTACCTGCTCGGCATCACCGAGCCGGAACCCTGGCGTCCGGCGGATTCCCTGGTCTGGGGCAAGCTGATGGCGCTGCAGCTCTCCGGCGATTGGCGCGACGAGCTGCGCCGTGCCCGGCTGCTGGAGCAGCTTGGCGCGGAGCGCTTTCATGACCTGTTTCCCGCCGTCTCAGCGCAGGGGCCAACCACGCTCTCCGGGCTGCCGCTCGGCGAGACTCTGCTGAGCGCTCTGCCGCCGGAGATGGGCAACCTTGGCGCCAGCAACGCCTGGAGCCTGACGGCCAACCGCAGCGCCAGCGGCGCGCCCCTGCTCGCCAACGATCCGCACCTGCGGCTGCAAGCGCCGCCGCAGTGGTATCTCGTGCGCATCGAAACGCCGGACGGCGTGCGCGCCGGCGCGACCGCGCCCGGCGTACCGGTGATCGTGATCGGCCATAACGGCACCGCAGCCTGGGGCTTTACCACCACCCACAGCGACACCCAGGATCTGATCATCGAAAAAATCGACCCCGCCGACCCGGAGCGTTATCTGACTCCGGAGGGCGCGCGGCCGTTCGAATCCTGGGACGAGACCATCGCCCTGCGCGGCGGCGAGACCGTCAGCGCGCGCTTTCGCGCCACCCGCCATGGCCCGGTGATCAGCGATTACCAGGCGGCCGCGCGCGGCGAAGACGGCAGCGAACAGGTGATGGCCCTGGCCTGGCCCGGCCTGGCGCCCGGCGACACCACGGCCCAAGCCTTTTTCGAGTTGAACAACGCCAGATCCTGGCCGGCCTTCCGCGCGGCGGTCAGCGGCTTCGTCGCGCCGCAGCAGAATATCTTCTACGCCGATGTCGACGGCGCGATCGGTTTCATCGCGCCGGGCAAGGTACCTCTGCGCGACGGCTATGACGGCAGTCTGCCGACATCCGGCTGGGACAAGAAGGCGATCTGGTCCGGCTTCATCCCCTTCGCCGAACTGCCCCAGGGGCTCAATCCGCCAAACGGCCAGTTCGTCAACGCGAACAACAAGATCACCCCGCCCGGCTATCCCTACATCCTGACCACGGAATACGAACTGCCCTATCGCGCCGAGCGCATCGAAAGCCTGCTTGCCGGGCGCAACAACCTGACGGTTGAGGACATGCAGGCAATCCAGACCGATATCCGCTCCCCCCTGGCCGCCGAGCTGCTGCCCTTGCTGCTGGCCACCGCGCCTCGGAACGCCGACGGCGAAGCCGCGCTGGCGCTGCTGCGCGCTTGGGATGGGACGATGGCGCCCGAAGACACAGCGCCGCTGATCTTCTCCGCCTGGCTGCATGCGCTCGATGCCGCGTTGTTTCAGGACGAGCTTGGCCCCGCTTTCGGGGAGCTGAACGGCTATGATCCCCGCCGCATCGCCACGGCTCTGCGCGCGCGCCCCGCATGGTGCGATGACATCGCCAGCCCCGCCACTGAAAGCTGTCGCGAAATCCTGGCCGAATCCTTGGATGCCGCCCTGGGCATACTGGCTACGCGTGGCGATCCGCTTGGGCAGACCTGGGGCCAATGGCATAGAGCCAAACTCGGACACCCGATCTTTAGCCGGATTCCCGTGCTGGGCGGACTGTTCACCCTCGAACCCGCGACCGGTGGCGGCAACTTCACGGTCAACCGGGGCACCCCGGCCTTGTCGGAAGGAGACGACCTGTTTCGCCATATCCATGGCCCGGGATTGCGCGCGGTCTTCGATCTGGCCGATCTCGACAACTCGCGCTTCATGATTTCCTCGGGGCAATCGGGCAATGTCCTATCGCCGCACTTCGGCGACCTGGCCCCGCTCTGGCGAGACGGCGGCTACCTAAAACTGGTCGCCCCGGCACAAGACGAGGCAGAGCGGCTGGTACTCACTCCCAGGGAATGAAAGCGCGCCGATCAAGGAGGATCGCAAAGTGACGGTGACCATCGAGAATATTCGCACGGCGGCCGAGTCCATCGGCGACGAGGTCGTGCGCACCCCGGCCGTCCCCTCCGCCCGGCTGTCCGACCAGCTCGGCTGCGAGATCTATCTCAAGCTTGAGAATCTCCAGTACACCGGTTCCTTCAAGGATCGCGGCGCGCTCCACAAGCTGAAAAGCCTGGATCCGGAACAGGCGAAGGCCGGCGTCATCGCCATGTCGGCGGGCAACCATGCCCAGGGCGTGGCCTACCACGCGCAGCGCCTCGGCATCCCGGCGACCATCGTAATGCCGGAATTCGCGCCTTTCTCGAAGGTCGAGCGCACGCGCTCCTTCGGCGCCAAGGTGGTGCTGATCGGCGATACCCTCGATGTCTCCGCGACCGCGGCGCGGGAGATCGCCGAGAAGGAAAACCTGACCTTCGTCCATCCCTACGACGACGAACTGATCATCGCCGGACAGGGCACCATCGGCCTGGAGCTGATGGAGGACCTGCCCAATCTCGACGCCATCATCGTACCGATCGGCGGCGGCGGCCTGATTTCCGGCATCGCCATAGCGGCCAAGACGCATAACCCGCGGATCAAGCTCTACGGCGTCGAGGTTGAGCTCTTCCCTTCGATGTACCAGGCGATCAGCGGCCTCAAGGCGACCTCCGGCGGCACCACGCTGGCCGACGGCATCGCGGTCAAGAATCCGGGAAAGCTGACCCGCGCGATCATCGGCGAGCTGGTCGAGGAGATCCTGCTGGTCAACGAAACCGATATCGAATTCGCCATCGCCAGCCTGGTCGAGAACCAGAAGCTGGTCGCCGAGGGCGCCGGCGCCGCCGGAGTCGCCGCCCTGATGGCCCATGGCGAGCGCTTCGCGGGACAAAAAGTCGCCACTGTGGTCTGCGGCGGGAACATAGATGTGCGCCTGCTGTCCGGCGTGCTCTCGCGGCAATTGGTGCGCGACGGTCGCATGGTGCGCCTGCGCATCGACATCATCGACCGGCCCGGCGTGCTCGCCAAGCTGACCGAGGTGATCGGCCGCACCGGCGCCAACATCATCGAAGTGCAGCACCAGCGGCTGTTTTACGACGTCCCGGTCAAGCAGGCGGAGATCGACATCATCGTGGAAACCCGCAACGCCGGCCACGTGCAGGAGATCGTCGACGCCTTGAAGGCCTCCGGCTACACCAGCCGGGTACTCTCCAATCGCGCCTTGGACACCAATTCATAGGTTCTGTCCCGCCGTTCCGCTTGTGAGACTTGGAAAGTCTCTTACCTTCTGGCACAGCTATGGCCCGCCGCGCTTGGCGCGGCCCTGATCTTATGAACGAACGGAGAGGCAGCATGACGCGCTCAGCGCCCGCGCCCCAGGATTCCGCCCTGCCGGGCGAGTCCAACATCGCCCATCGCGGCGGCCCGGTGTTCAGCAATGTGCTGGACATGATCGGCAATACGCCCCTGCTCGAGGTCAAGCAGCTCGATACCGGCCCCTGCCGGTTGTTTCTGAAGCTGGAGAACCAAAATCCAGGCGGCTCGATCAAGGACCGGATCGGCCGCTCGATGATCGAGGCCGCGGAGCGCGACGGTCGCTTGCAGCCCGGCGGCCTGATCGTCGAGGGCACCGCCGGCAACACCGGCTTGGGCCTGGCACTGGTCGCGCGGCAGAAAGGCTACCGCATCGTCATCGTGCTGCCCGACAAGATGGCTCAGGAGAAGATCTTCCACCTGCGGGCGCTGGGCGCCGAGGTGATGCTGACCCGCTCCGACGTCGGCAAGGGGCATCCCGAGTATTACCAGGACATGGCCCAGCGGATCGCCAAGGAGCAGGACGGGCTGTTCATCAATCAATTCGGCAATCCGGCGAACCCTCTGGCCCACGAGACCACGACCGGCCCCGAGATCTGGGAGCAGATGGAGCACGACCTCGATGCCATGGTGGTCGGCGTCGGTTCCGGCGGCACCATCACCGGGCTCGGCCGCTACTTCGCGGAAAAGTCCCCGAAGACCGAGATGGTGCTGGCCGATCCCGAAGGCTCGATCCTCGCCCACTACATCGCCACCGGCGAGGTCTCCGAGGATGTCGGATCCTGGGTGGTCGAGGGCATCGGCGAGGATTTCCTGCCGGATGTCGCCGACTTCAGCCGCTGCAAAAAGGCCTACACGGTGACCGATAAGGAAGCCCTGCTGGCGGCCCGGGAGCTGCTCTTCAAGGAAGGGATTCTCGGCGGCTCCTCGACCGGAACGCTGCTCGCCGCCGCGTTGCGCTATTGCCGGGAGCAGACGGAACCCAAGCGCGTCGTCACCCTGGTCTGCGACAGCGGCAACAAGTACCTCTCGAAGATGTACAACGACTATTGGATGCTCGATCAGGGCTTCCTGGAGCGCGAGCGGCACGGCGATCTGCGCGACCTGATTTCCCGGCTGCACAGCGACCGCGCCACCGTCACCGCCGGGCCGCAGGACACGCTGCTGGCCGCCTATGGCCGCATGAAGCTGCACGATATCTCCCAGCTTCCGGTGCTCGATCAGCAAGGCCAACCGGTCGGAATCATCGACGAAAGCGATATCCTGCTCGCGGTGGTCGACGACGAGAGCCGCTTCCACGACAAGGTCGAAACAGCGATGACCCAGAAACTCGAAACGCTGCAATCCAGCCAGAATGTCGAGGACCTGCTGCCGGTCTTCGCGCGAGATCGCGTCGCCATCGTCAAGGACGGCGAAGACTTCCTCGGCCTGATCACCCGTATCGATCTGCTCAACCACCTGCGCCGCAAGCTGAAATAGGGCCCCATGACCGAAAACAAGAACCGCCTCTCCTTCCACACCCGCAGCATCCACGCGGGGCAGGAACCGGACCCCACGACCGGCGCCATCATGACGCCGATCTACGCAACCTCGACCTACGTCCAGGAAAGCCCCGGCGTGCACAAAGGCTATGAGTACAGCCGCACCGCCAACCCGACGCGCCTGGCCTACGAGCGCTGCATCGCGGACCTTGAGGACGGCAGCGCCGGTTTCGCCTTCGCCTCCGGCATGGCCGCCACGGCGACGGTCCTGGAGCTGCTCGACGCCGGCAGTCATGTCGTGGCCATGGACGATCTTTACGGCGGCACCTACCGCCTGTTCGAGCGGGTGCGCCGGCGCAGCGCCGATTTCAGCTTCAGCTTCGCCGATCTCTCCGACATCGCCGCCCTGGAAGCCGCGCTGACCCCAGAGACCAAGCTGATCTGGATCGAAACGCCGACCAATCCGCTGCTCAAGCTGGTCGACCTGGAGGCCGTCGCCGCGCTGGCGCGCAAGCGCGGCATTCTGACCGTCGCCGACAACACCTTCGCCTCGCCCTACGTGCAGCGCCCCCTCGAACAGGGCATCGACATCGTCGTCCACTCGGCCACCAAGTTCCTCAACGGCCATTCCGACATGGTCGGCGGCGTGGCCGTGACCCGCAGCGACGAGATCGCCGAGCAGCTTGCCTTTCTGCAGAACTCCATCGGCGCTATCCAGGGGCCCTTCGATGCCTTTCTCGCCCTGCGAGGCCTGAAAACCCTGGGCCTGCGCATGGAGCGCCATAACGACAACGCCCTGCGCATCGCCGCGTGGCTGGAGGATCACCCCAAGATCGAAAAGGTCTACTACCCGGGCCTGGAGAGCCATCCGCAGCATGACCTGGCGAAACGCCAGATGCTCGGCTACGGCGGCATCGTCAGCGCGGTGATCGAGGGCGGACTGGAGAATTCCCGGCGCTTCCTGGAGCGGGTCCAGATCTTTTCCCTGGCGGAATCCCTCGGCGGTGTCGAGAGCCTGATCGAGCATCCCGCGATCATGACTCACGCTTCCCTGCCCGAGGAAAAGCGCGCCGCGCTCGGCATCGGCGATGGCCTGGTCCGGCTTTCGGTCGGGGTCGAGGACTGCGAGGACCTGATCGCCGATTTGAAGCAGGCGCTCGACTGATCCCGCCACGGCTTGCACCGCGCGGTAGTCTCCCCAAATAAGAAGAACGCCGCTACTAGGGAGATTTGCGTGCCGGACAGTCATCTACCCAGCCGCCGGGAAGGCCGCGCCTGGAAGCTTTCGCCGCCCAATCCGCTCGACGATCCCGATCTCTATGACGGAATCATCGCGCGGCGGGTGATCGGCTATTTTCTCGACGTCCTGATTCTGGTGCTGATCGGCGGCGCGCTTTGGATCGCGTTGTGGTTCCTGGCTATTATCTCACTCGGCCTGCTCAGCCCCCTCTTCGCGATCGCGGCGATCCTGCCGCTGCTCTATCACACCTTTTTCATCGGCAGCGGCGGCGCCACGCCGGGCATGCGCGCGATGGATATCGAGGTGCGGACTTGGACCGGCATGCCGCCGAGCTACGCCGAGGCCTTCATCCAGACCGCGGTGTTCTACGTCACCGTCCCGCCGACCTCCGCCTTGATCCTCCTGGTTGCCTTGTTCAACGACCGGCACCGCACGCTGCACGATTTTCTCTCGGGAACCGTGATGGTGCGCCGTGAAAGGCTGCTCGCGGGCGTCGCCGCAACCTCCTGAGCGCAGGCTCCGGACGCGCCTATTCCGGTCCACGCGCGGCGGAGCTAGCAGCGCGGCCTTCCGCTTGTCATACTGCGGATAACAGATCGAGGCCGAAACGGCCCGTAACGCGTAAAGCAGGGAGCTGAAATGAACTTGGCCAAGGCCAAGAGTCCGCTGGCGGGCTACGACCCGGGCGGCTTCTTTTGCGAAATGTTCGGCTCGGCCGATTTTCCGGCGGACCATGCGCGCCGCGTGCGCGAGCGTCTCGACGCCATGGACCTGGATCGCTTGCGCGCCCGCGCCAGCGACGCCGAGACCGAGTTGTTCAACTTCGGCATCACCTTCACGGTCTACACGCAAAAGGACGCCATCGACCGCATCCTCCCCTTCGATGTCATCCCCCGGCTGCTCTCCGGCGCCGATTTCGACGTCATCGAGCGTGGCGTGAGCCAAAGGGTCGCCGCGATCAATCTCTTCCTCTGGGACATCTACCACGACCAGAAGATCCTCAAGGATGGCATCATCCCGCGCGAACTGGTCCTCCAGAACAGCACCTATCGTCCGGAGATGGCCGGCGTCGACGTTCCCCATGGCACCTATGTGCACATCAACGGCACGGACATCGTGCGCGACAGCTCCGGAAAGTTCCTCGTCCTGGAGGACAACGGGCGCTCGCCCTCCGGCGTCTCCTACGTGGTCGAGAACCGGCACCTGATGCAGCGCGCCTTTCCCGACCTGATGGCCGGTTTGCCCGTGAGGCCGGTGTCGAACTACGGCCAGAAACTGCATGAGTCCCTGGCCGAGATCGCGCCGGACAGCGTGCTCGATCCGAAGGTCGTGCTGCTTTCCCCAGGCACCTACAACTCCGCCTACTTCGAACATATCTTCCTGGCCCGCGAGATGGGCGTGCCCCTGGTCGAAGGCCGCGACCTGGTGGTCGAAAGCGACGACCGGGTTTATATGCGCACCATCGCGGGACTGCGCCCGGTCGATGTGATCTATCGGCGAATCAACGACGATTTCCTCGACCCCGAAGTCTTCAATCCGGACTCCACCCTCGGCGCCGCCGGCATGATGCGTGCCTTTGCCAAAGGCAAGGTTGCGCTGGCCAACGCCATTGGAACCGGGGTCGCCGACGACAAGGCGGTCTACGCCTACATGCCGAGGATCATTCAATACTATCTCTCCGAAGATCCGATCATCGAGAACGTCGAGACGCATATCTGCCGGGAGAAGGAAGGCCTCGCCTACACGCTGGACAATCTGGAGAGCCTGGTCACCAAGCCGGTCGGCGAAGCCGGCGGCTATGGCATCGTCGTCGGGCCCAAATCAACGCGGCAGGAGCTGGACGACTCCCGCAAGCTGATCGAGGCCGATCCCAGCAACTACATCTCGCAGCCGATGATCGAGCTGTCGGTCTGCCCCACCCTGGTGGATGAGGGAATAGAACCCCGGCACGTCGATTTGCGCCCCTTCGCGGTTACTGGAAAATCGACCTGGGTCTTGCCCGGGGGTTTGACGCGCGTCGCCCTGAAGAGAAATTCGATCATCGTCAATTCCTCGCAGGGGGGAGGTTCCAAGGACACCTGGGTGCTGGAATGAACAACCTGCTGTCGCGTTACGCCGAGGCCATCTACTGGATGGCCAGCTATATCGAGCGGGCCGAAAACCTGGCGCGCATCCTCGACGTCAACGAGAGCTTCAGCCGCAACAGCGAAGGCAGCCAGAACTGGAGCTCGATCCTGGAGCTCTATGCCGACGTCGAGAATTTCAAGGCGCGCCATGGGACCCCCGACGCGGGCAGCGTCATCGACTACTACGTTCTCGACGAGAAGAACCCGGGGTCGATTCTCTCCTGCGTGCGCGCCGCGCGGGAAAACGCCCGCACCCTGAGGCCGCTGATCTCCACGGAGATGTGGACCAACCTCAATATCTTCTACAACCGGGTGCGCGCCTTGCAGGCCGGCGACATCGCCGAGGAGCGGCTCGCCAGACTCTGCGCCCAGGTCAAGGAATCCTGTCAGACTCATACCGGCATCACCGAAGGCACCTTTTACCGGGACGAGGGCTGGTATTTCTACGAGATCGGCCGTGCCCTGGAGCGCGCCGATCAGACCACGCGCATGCTCGACGTGAAGTACCTGACCCTGCTGCCGAGCGTTCACGACGTGGGCTCGCCGCTCGATGTCAGCCAGTGGAATGCCTTGCTCCGCTCGGCCGCCGGATACCACGCTTTCCGGCGAATCCACCCCAGCGGCATGCAGCCGGACAAGGTTGCCGCCTTCCTGCTGTTCAATCCCTGCTTCCCGCGTTCGGTCTCCGCCTGCATCGACCTCGCCGACCGGCGCTTGACCCTGCTGCGCTCGCGCTATCGCTTGCGTGGCGGCGCCGAGGCTCTGGAGAAGCTCGACGAGCTGCGCATCGTGCTCAACGAGATCTCCATCGAGCAGGTCATCCATTCCGGCTTGCACGAGTTCATGGATGGAATCCAACTGGCGCTGCTCGAGATCGCGGCCCTGATCGGCCGGGACTTCTTCGGCTACGAGGATTACGGGAAGGGTGCCGCGAGCTCGAACGGCGCAACGAAGGACTAGAGGAAGACATGGGAAAGGATGCCCCCCGTCAGGAGGCAGAAAGCCGTAGCGACGGCCCTTTCACGGCGCCGGCGCAGGTCTTTTTCGTGATGCAGGAAGTTCCCTGCCCCTATCTCGCCAATCGCTTCGAACGCAAGCTGATCACGGAACTGCAGGGGCCCAGCGCCAAGCGGATCTACGACACGCTGTCCCACGCCGGGTTTCGCCGCAGCCACCACTTCGCCTACCGCCCAGCCTGCGAGGACTGCCAGGCCTGCGTCGCGGTGCGCATCGACGCCGCCCGCTTCCTGCCGAGCCGAAGTCTACGCCGGGTCCTCAAGAACAATGCCGATCTGCAGGTCAGCGAGCAGCGCAGCGTCGCCACGGCGGAGCAATACGAGCTCTTCGCCGCCTATCTCGATTCGCGCCATGGTGACGGCGAGATGGCGGATATGGATTTCGATAACTATCAGGCCATGATCGACGACACCGCGCTGCATAGCTCGGTGATCGAATTCCGCGATGCGCGCGGCCGCCTCGCCGCCGCCTGCTTGACCGATTGGCTGGCCGACGGTCCCTCGGCGGTCTATAGCTTCTTCGATACCGCGCAGAACCACCGCTCCCTCGGCAGCTACATGATTCTCTGGCTGGTAGAGGCGGCGCGCGCGCGCGCCCTGCCCTATGTCTATCTCGGCTACTGGGTGGAGGGCGCCGAGAAGATGGATTACAAGCGGCGCTTCAGCCCCTTGCAGGGTCTGATCGGCGGGCGCTGGCAGGAAATCGTCTGATCCCCTAGCGTGCATATCCGGCCGACTAAATCTGTCCCGGCATGGGCCTAAATCGTTGCGCGGATATCAGACACAACCTATTCTCGAGTGCATTCAAGCTTGGCTCGTTTCCGGAGTTCACCGGAGGCCGAGAAAATTAAAACACCACGGGGAGAACCAAGAATGAAACGTCGTCAATTTCTCAAGGGCGCTGCCGTTGCTTCGGGTGCTGCGATCACTGGCGTTGCCGCCAGTTCCTTTCCCAAGCCGGCCATCTCGCAGAACATGCGCGAGCTCAAGATGGTCACCACCTGGCCGAAGAACTTTCCCGGTCTAGGCACCGGCGCGCAACGCGTTGCCGACCGCATTACCGCGGTCTCCGACGGTCGCTTGACCGTTAAGCTCTTCGCCGCCGGCGAACTGGTCCCGGCCTTCGAGTCCTTCGATGCCGTGTCCTCGGGTACCGCCGACTGCTTGCACGCGGCTTCCTACTACTGGCAGGGCAAGAACAAGGCCTTCAACTTCTTCACCGCCGTCCCCCTCGGCTTCACCGCCAACGAGTTGAACGCCTGGGTCTATCATGGCGGCGGGCAGGAGCTCTGGGACGAGCTGGCTGCGGGATTCAATCTCAAGGGCTTGCTAGCCGGCAACACCGGCGTCCAGATGGGCGGTTGGTTCAACAAGGAAATCAATAGCCTGGAGGACATGAAGGGCCTCACCATGCGTATGCCGGGCCTCGGCGGCGAGGTTCTGCGGCGCATCGGCGCGTCCGCCGTTGCCCTGCCGGGCGGCGAAATCTTCCCGGCGCTGCAGTCCGGCGCGATCGACGCCACCGAGTGGGTCGGCCCCTGGAACGACTTGGCCTTCGGCTTCTACAAGATCACCAAGCACTACTACTGGCCGGGCTTCCATGAGCCGGGTTCTGGCCTGGAGTGCACCTGGAACCTCGATGTCTGGGAGAGCTTCAGCGACTCCGACAAGGAGCTGATCAAGAACTGCTGCGCTGCCGAGAACGACTACATGTTCGCGGAATTCAACGCGCGCAACGGCGACTCTCTCAAAACCCTCGTCGACGAGCACGGTGTGCAGCTGCACAAGTTCTCCGACGATGTGTTCAACGCCATCGCCAAGGCCTCTCACGAAGTGGTCAACGAGGTCGGCAGCGAAGACGACATCGGCAAGCGGGTGCTTGAGAGCTACACCAAGTTCCGCGACAACGTCACCAGTTGGACGGCCTTGTCGGATCAGGGCTATGCCAACGCGCGTACCAAGGCTGACGCGTCTTAGTGCAGCTCGTGGTCGCGGCAGCGTTTGTTTCCGCCGCGATTAGCTAGCAAATGGAGCCCGCGCGTCTCTTTCAGGCGCGCGGGCTTCTGCCTCTCGGCTGGACGCCAAGCGGCGCGCAGGATAACACTTCGACTCTCAGAGCAAACGCAGAGTTGCCTGAGTAAACAGGGTAACGGCTTCCGGGGTAACCAATCGTGCAGGTATTGATCTCGCTCGCCAAGGCGATCGATGCGCTCAACCAGCGCATCGGCGGCGTTATAGCGTGGCTCGCCTTGATCATGGTCTTAGTTCAATTCGTCGTCGTGCTGATGCGCTACGTCTTCGGTCTCGGCTCCATCGCCATGCAGGAGTCGATTATCTATATGCATGGCATTCTGTTCATGGTCGGCGCGGGATACACCCTGCTGCACGACGGCCATGTCCGGGTCGACATCTTCTATCGCGAGGCCTCGCCGAAGCATAAGGCCAGGGTCGATATCTTCGGCGTCCTGGTGTTTCTGCTGCCGATCTGCGTGCTGCTGTGGGTGTACTCTTGGCCCTACGTGCAGAATTCCTGGGCCGTCTACGAAGGCTCCAAGGAAACCAGCGGCATCCAGGCGGTGTTCCTCCTGAAGTCCATCGTCCTCGTCTTCATCGCCTTAATAGCCCTGCAAGGCATATCCATGATGATTCATGCCCTGGCGGTCCTGCTCGACGTTGAAGCGCCGCATCCCCGTGAAGAGCAGGAAGGGATCTAAACCATGACCGAGATTCTCGATCTGGCGATGTTTGGCTTCGCCTGCATCTTCCTGATGCTTGGCTTTCCCGTCGCGTTTACTCTCGCTGGTACCGGCCTGATCTTCGCCCTGATCGCGTTGAGCATGGGCCTGTTCGACATGTCGATCTTCGGGGCCTTGCCCTCGCGCATCTACGGCAACGCGATGACCAACGAGGTGCTGATCGCCGTGCCGCTGTTCGTTTTCATGGGCGTCATGCTGGAACGCTCCAAGGTTGCCGAGGAACTGCTGGATACCATGGGGCAGCTGTTCGGGTCGCTGCGCGGCGGCTTGGGCATTTCCGTCGCCGTCGTCGGCGCGCTGCTGGCCGCCTCGACCGGTATCGTCGGCGCCACCGTGGTCACCATGGGCCTGCTCTCCCTGCCGACCATGATGCGCCGGGGCTACGAGCCGTCGCTCGCCTGCGGAACGATCTGCGCATCGGGCACGCTCGGGCAGATCATTCCGCCCTCCATCGTGCTGGTCATTCTCGGCGATCAGATCTCCAACGCCTATGTCGACGCCCAGCGCGAGCTTGGCAACTGGTCGCCCGAGCCCGTCTCCGTCGGCGATCTCTTCGCCGGCGCGCTGCTGCCGGGTCTTTCCCTGGTCGCGCTCTATATCCTCTATCAGATCGTCTACGCGATCCTCTGGCCGAAATCCGCGCCGCCGGTGCCCCGCGACGAGGCGCACCGCGAGGGTTCGGCCTTTCTGCTGAAAATTCTGCACGCGCTGATCCCGCCGGTGGTTCTCATCATCTCCGTGCTCGGTTCGATCCTGGCCGGTATCGCGACGCCAACCGAAGCCGCCGCCGTCGGCGCCGTCGGCGCCACGCTGCTGGCCGGCATCCGCGTGCAGGAGATGCAGCTGCTCGATCATGTCGGCGAGGACATGACGGCAAGTAACGGCAGCCTGATCGGGCGGCTGCTCGACGACAATACCAACCGCCCCATCTATGTCGCGGCGCTCTCGCTGTTCGTGATGCTGATGACGACCGCATTCATGGACCTGCGGGTTGCCCGCGATGTCATCCCAACGACGGATATGATCGGCATCGTCATTGCCTGCATCGCCAGCATCGGCCTCGCCTGGGGTCTGCTGGTGGCCATCGGCCGGGTCTATGGCAGCAAGATTCTGCATCCGGTGATGCGCGGGACCATGGAAATCTCCTCCATGGTTTTTGTCATCCTGATCGGAGCTTCGGTTTTTTCCGTGGTCTTCCGCGGCCTCGGCGGCGACGACACGGTGCATGAGTTCCTCAGCAGCATGCCCGGCGGCGTGGTCGGCGCCGTGGTCATGGTGATGGTCGTGATGTTTGTGCTCGGCTTCTTCCTCGACTTCATCGAGATCACCTTCGTGGTGGTGCCGATCGTCGCGCCGATCCTGCTGCTGATGGACCTCAACCCGGTCTGGCTCGGCGTCATGATGGCGATGAACCTGCAGACCTCCTTCCTCACGCCGCCCTTCGGCTTCGCGCTGTTCTACCTGCGCGGCGTGGCGCCGCCGGAAATCACGACGATGAATATCTATCGGGGCGTGGCCCCCTTCGTCGTCATCCAGCTGATGGCCTTGGGTATTCTGGCGTACTTCCCCGGTCTCGCGACCTGGCTGCCGAAGGTCATCTTCGGCTAGCCAGGGCGCAGCTCTAAACGCCGAACTTCTTGGAGCTTGGGAAACCCTTCGGCGGCAAACGGCCGGCATGCGCGCGCTTGGCCCGCCAATCGCCAAGGTCGCTCTCCGTGCGGACACGCCCGGGACCGGCCGACCAGGCCAGGCCATTTTCCCAGCGGAAGGTCTTGGCATCCGACAGGCCGCCGTCCTTGTAGCGCTGCAGGATAACGCCGCGCCCGCGCACCATCTCGGGAACTTCTTCCAGGGGAAACAGCAGCAGCTTGCGGTTCTCGCCGATCACGGCAACGCTATCGTCCCCTTCCGACAGGGGATAGCAGACCACGGCCTCCGCCCCGCTGCCCAGATTGAGAACCTGTTTCCCGTTCTTGGTCTGCGCGATCACCTCGGCTTCCGGCACGACGAAGCCTCGTCCGTCGCTCGCGGCGACCAGCAGCTTGCGCTCCGAACCCGCGATGAAGGCGAACAAGGGGTCCTGGTCGTTGGGCAGGTCGATCATCAGACGTACCGGCTCGCCGAAGCCCCGGCCACCGGGCAGCTTATCGACGCCCAGGGTGTAGAACCGCCCATTGGTGGCGAACAGCAGCAGCTTGTCGGTGGTATGGCAGGGCACGACGAAGCCGGCGCGGTCCCCTTCCTTGTATTTCGCGTCGGAAAGGTCTTCGTGATGGCCCTTCATGGCGCGGATCCAGCCCTTGGCGGAGAGCAGGACGGTGACCGGCTCGCGCTCGATCACGGCCTCCAAGGGGACGACGACATCGCCCGGAGCCTCCCCGATATCCGTCCGGCGCAAGCCCAGCTCGGATTTCGGACCGTAGGCTTTCTTCAGTTCTTGGATCTCCGCAGCGATCACCTTCCAGCGGCGCTCTTCCTTGGCCTGCAGGTCTTCCAGGTCCGCCTGCTCTTCCTTGAGCGCGCCATGCTCCTTGCGGATCGCAATCTCCTCGAGCTTGCGCAGGGCGCGCAGGCGCATGTTGAGGATCGCCTCGGCCTGGGTATCCGTCAGCTTGAACGCGGCGATCAGCGCCGCCTTGGCTTCATCCTCCTCGCGGATGATCCGGATCACCTCGTCGAGATTGAGATAGGCGATGAGGTAGCCCTCGAGAATCTCCAGGCGATGAAGAATCTTCTCCAGACGGTGCGCCGTGCGGCGCAGCAAGACGACGTGGCGGTGATCCAGGAAGGCTTGCAGCACTTCGCGCAGGTTCATCACGCGCGGCGTGTGCTCCCCGTCCAGCACATTCATGTTGAGCGGAATCCGCACCTCCAGCTCGGTCTGGCGGAACAGCGATTCCATCAGGATTTCGGGCTCGACGTTGCGGCTTTTCGGCTCGAGAACCAGCCGCACCTCGGCCGCGGATTCATCCTGGACATCCCCGAGCATGGCAAGCTTGCGAGCCTGCAGCAGCTCCGCGATCTTCTCGATCAGGCGCGACTTCTGCACCTGAAAGGGAATTTCCGTCACAACGATCTGGTAGCTGCCGCCCTTGAGCTTTTCGATCTCCCAGCGGGCGCGCAGGCGGAAGGATCCCCGGCCGGTCCGGTAGGCTTCGACGACCGCCTCCCGGCTTTCGGCCAGGACGCCACCGGTGGGAAAATCCGGCCCTGGCACCAGCTCCACAAGCTTGTCGAAGGTCGCGTTCGGCGCCTTGATCAAGTGCAGCAGGGCCTCGCAAAGCTCCGCGATGTTGTGCGGCGGAATGGAGGTCGCCATGCCGACCGCGATACCTTGCGATCCATTGGCGAGCAGATTCGGAAAGGCCGCCGGCAGGACCGTGGGCTCCTCGGCCTCGCCGTCATAGGTCGGGCGGAAATCGACGGCATCCTCGTCGATGCCAGCGAGCAGCCGCATGGCGATATCGGTCAGCCGCGCCTCGGTGTAGCGCATGGCCGCGGCGTTATCGCCGTCGATGTTGCCGAAGTTGCCCTGCCCGTCGATCAGCGGGTAGCGCAGCGAGAAGTCCTGGGCCAGGCGCACCAGGGCGTCGTAGATCGACTGGTCGCCGTGCGGATGAAACTTACCGATAACATCGCCGACCACGCGGGCCGATTTCTTGAAGCCTGTGTTGGGATCGAGGCGAAGCTGGCGCATCGCGAACAGCAACCGCCGGTGCACCGGTTTCAGCCCGTCGCGCACATCCGGCAGGGAGCGCGACATGATTGTCGAAAGGGCATAGGACAGGTAGCGCTCGCTCAACGCGTCGGTGAGCGAAACGTCACGAATCTGGCCGCTTTCCGGGGCGCTTTTAGAAGCCATCTTTGCCTTTCCTGATCGCAGTCAAACTAAGAAGCCGGGCGGAGTCGCGGCAAGCCGCTACCGTGGCCCAAGGCAGGCCGCTAGAAACGGTCCGCCGCGTAGGGCCGCATATCGATGCCTGGGTCGCGCCCCGCCAGCAGCGCCGCCACCAACAGGCCAGTCTTGGCGGCGAGGGTCACCCCTAGATGGCCGTGGCCGAATGCCAGAGCGACGTTGTCGTGTCCCGGCGCCAAGCCGATCACCGGCAGGGAATCCGGCATCGAGGGGCGGAAACCCATCCAGCGGCTGGCGCCCTCGCTATTCAGGCCGGGCAGCAAGCGCTTGCCGCGCTTGGCCAGCATCTCCGCCCGGCGCCAATCCGGAGCGGCGTCCAAGCCGCCCAGTTCGACGGTCCCGGCAATCCGCAAGCCACCCGACAAGGGGGTCGCCACCATGCCGGATTCGCTATCGCAAACCGGGCGGCGCAGTTCAATTCCGGAATCCGGAAAGCTCAGGTGATAGCCGCGCTCCGTATCCAGCGGTATGCGCGCGCCAAGCTGCCGGGCCAGGTTCTTTGACCAGGCACCCGCGGCCACCACGACCGCGTCACAGGCCAAATCCTCCGACCCGGTGGCAACAGCCGTCACCCTGCCCTCGGAAAAGACGAAGCCACGCGCTTCGCCCTTATGAATCCGGCCCCCGGCCTGGCGGAAAGCCTCGGCAAGCCCGAGCAGATACGCGTAGCTCTGTACCAGATGCGCCACCCCGGGCAGGTAGACGCCGCCGGCAAGATCAGGCGACAGCGCGGGTTCCATCTGGCGCAGCTCCTCCGGCCCCAGTTCCTCGACCTCCACGCCATGGCGGCGCTTCAGGTCCCAGGTCGCCCGCGCCGCCTCCATACTCTTGCGCGTTGCGTAGATCGTGAGCCAGCCATTGCGCTTGATGGCCTCGCCCTGCCCATGGCGCGTGGCAAGTTCGAGGGTGGCCTCGACGCTATCTCCCAGCAAGGCCGCCAAGGCCCTGGATATTTCCTCAACCCGGTCAGGCCGGGAGGCGGCGAGAAACCGCAGCAGCCAGCCGGTCATGCGTGGCAGATAGCCCCACCGCAGGCGCAGCGGCCCCAGGGGGTCGAGCAGCATGCCCGGCACCTGCCAGGCAATGCCGGGATGTGCGACCGGATCCACTCCGCCGGACGCCAGCACCGAGGCATTGCCGAAGGATGCGCCCTCGCCGACCCCGGCGCGTTCCAGGAGTGTCACCCGCCAGCCATCGGCCTGCAGATTCAAGGCGGTGCTAACCCCGACGACCCCTCCGCCGATTACCACGGCATGACGCTCCGGCGTCATTGTCCTTCCTCCGGCAGGGGAAAACGCTCCTGCAGGCGCCGCCGCGCCGCCGGCAGCTGGCGTTCGCGCGGGTGAAAGACATGCTGCTCGAAGAAATACCCCGTCAAGCGCAGTCCCTGGGCGACTTCCGTCTTGCCGCCCTCACCGCCCCAGCCCGCCAGGAACCGCGGCAAGACCAGCAGCCGCTCGCGAAATGGCGCCGCCGCGGCCTCCGAGACGGCCCGGCCGCTGCGCGGCGAAACATAGGCGAGGCGGGTGTTGTCGCCGCCCGCGGCGCAGTTGGCAAGATCGAGTCCGAAGCCGAGTTCACCCAAAATGCCCAGCTCCCAGCGCACGTAGGTCTCCGCCCAATGCGCGCCTTCCAAAGCGCTTATCAGCGCCAGAAAAGCATCGAAACAGACCGGATGCGCCTCGCGCTCGGGCAGCGCTTCCTCGCAGATCGCGGCGGCGGCGCTCAAGGCGGCCAAGCGGTCGGGGTCGTCGAGCAGGCGCGCGGAGTGAGCGGCGGTGAGCTCGCAGCTATAGGACCCGAGATGATCGGCGATGCGCGCCTGCCAGCGCGCCGTCACCTGATTGCCCGGTTCAAGCAGTCCCCTGTTGCGGCGGCTAAAGGCGCCGCGCAGCAGGCCCGCGTGGCGGCCATGCGCGCGGGTCAGCAGCTGCAGCACGGCGGAGGTCTCGCCATGCGGCCGGGCCGCCAGCACCAAGGCGTCGTCGCTCCACTCGATCATGAGCGTAGAGCTAGCAGATGGCGTGGTATGGCGGCAGGCATCACGTCATCGTCTCTTAGGACCCGAACTCGAGGCCCCAGACCCGGTAGCGCTCTGGGTCGTCGAGCCAGCGCTCGCGCACCTTCACGAACACGAAAAGGTGCACCTTGCAGCCGAGCATCTGCTCCAGCTCCTTTTGCGCGGCCTGCCGGATACCCCGAATGGTCTCGCCGCCCTTGCCGATGGCGATCTTCTTGTGCGCTTCGCGCTGCATATAGATGACCTGCTCGATCTTTACCGAGCCGTCGTCGAAGTTTTCCCAGGTCTCGGTCTCGACGGTCAGCGCATAGGGCAGTTCCTGATGCAGGGCGAGATACAGCTTCTCGCGCAGCACCTCGGCCGCCAGCAGACGTTCCGGCAGGTCGGAGAGCTGGTCCTCGGGGAAATGCCAAGGCCCTTCGACGGCGTTCTGCGCGAGGAAGGCGCTCAGGTCGTCGACACCGTCGCCGTTCAACGCCGAAATCATGAAAACCCGCTCGAACTCGTGCGCCGCCGAGAAGCGTTCGGCCAGCGCCAGCAGCTGCTCCGGCTTGACCGTATCGATCTTGTTCAGGGCCAGAAGATGCCGGCCCTTGCGGCCCTTCAGGCCGTCCAGGATCGCGGCGGTTTCCTCGTCGATCTTGCTGCGCCGCGCGTCGTGCAGCAGCACGGTGAAGTCCGCGTCGGACACGCCTTGCCAGGCGGCGGCGACCATGGCGCGGTCGAGACGGCGCTTGGGCGCGAAGATGCCCGGTGTATCGACGTAGACGATCTGGCTTTCGCCCTCGATGGCGATGCCCCGCACCCGCGACCGCGTCGTCTGAACCTTATGGGTAACGATCGAGACCTTGGCGCCGATCAAACGATTGAGCAGCGTCGACTTGCCGGCGTTAGGCGCCCCGATCAGGGCGGCCACAGCGAAACGCGTCGTCATGTCTTCACCCTCTCAAGCAAGATTCGCGCGGCCGCCTGTTCGGCCTGGCGTTTAGAGCCGCCGCTAGCCTCGGCCGGAGCCTCGCCTTCCACCGACACCTCGATGATAAAGCGCGGCTCATGGGCCGGTCCGTCGCGGCTGACTTCCCGGTAACGCGGCAGGGGCAAGCCCTTGCCCTGCGCCCACTCCTGCAGCTCCGTCTTGGCATCCAGCGGCGGCGTGGGGTCGGCCTCGAGCTTGGCCGTCCAATGCTCCGTAATGAAACGTCGCGCCGGTTCCAGCCCGCCGTCAAGATAGAGCGCCGCGATGACCGCCTCGCAACAGTCGGAAAGGATCGCGGGATTCTCCTGGGAGCCGGCCTCCTCCTCGCCGCGCGCCAGGATCACGGCCTTGCCCAGCTCGATCTCTTCCGCCACCGCGGCCAGGGCCTCGCGGCGCACCAGCATGGCGAAACGCCGCGCCAACGCGCCCTCGTCTTCTTCGGGGAAGCGGCGATACAGCAAATCGGCGACGACCAGGCCGAGCACCCGGTCGCCGAGGAATTCCATCCGCTCGTAGCTGTCCGCCGCACCGCCGGGTCGCTTGTTCAGGCTGGCATGGGTCAAGGCCCGCTCAAGCAGTTCCGGAGAGGCGAACTCGTAACCTATGCGCTGAAGGAGCCGCGCGCGCTCCCGCAGGTTTCTCTCACTCGATGCCATTGAACAACCGGTCCCAGCGAATGTTCTGGGGCCATTTCCAGACCTCCCAGAGCTCCGCGCCATTCCGGTGCGAGAAGAAGAGGAACTCGGCGCGGCCGACCAGATTCTCGAAGGGAACGAAACCGACGGCACTCTGCACGCGGCTGTCCTGGCTGGCGTCGCGATTGTCGCCCATGGCGAAGAAGTGCCCCTCGGGGACCTGAAAGACCTCGGTATCGTCGAGCATCCTGTTGTCGCCCTGCTCCCAGATCAGATGCTGGCGGCCATTGGGCAGGGTCTCGCGGTACTCGGTCACATCGCTGCGGTAGCCGTCCTCCTGGACGCTGCCGGCGCCCAGGGACTCCCGCTCCACCGGAATGCCGTTAACCTGCAAGACGCCGTCAATCACCTGAACCTCGTCCCCCGGCAAGCCGACGATCCGCTTGATGTAATCGGTTTTGTTATCGGTCGGCTTCTTGAACACCGCGACATCGCCACGCTCCACATCCTCGATGGAGCCGAACAGCCGGCCCTCGAAGAGGGGCAGACCGAAGGGAAGGGAATAGCGGCTGTAGCCATAGGAAAACTTCGAAACGAAAAGGTAATCGCCGACCAGCAGGGTCGGAACCATCGACTTGGAAGGAATGGAGAAAGGCTCGTAGGCGAAGGTGCGCAACGCCAGGGCCAGCAGCACGGCATAGATGACTGTGCGCAGGGATTCACCCCATCCGCTTCCGGAGGATTGTGTCATAGCGGTATCGGCTTCTCTGTTTTGGAGGAAGATCGGGCTGCGGTATAGCGCATTACGGGGTCTTTGGAACAGCGGAGATGATAACCAAGGCTTGGGCCAGAGGATAATCGTCGGTGATGGTGACATCGATCTGCGCCGTCATGCCCCCCGGCGTGATCTCCTCCAGACGCGCCAGGGCGCCGTCTGTGAGCTCCATGGTTGGCTTGCCCCCTGGCAGGTTGATCACGCCCATGTGGCGCCAGTGCACGCCGCGGCGCGGCACGCCGGTGCCCAGCGCCTTGGCGCAGGCTTCCTTGGCCGCGAAACGCTTGGCGTAGCTTGCCGCGCGCAGCCGCCGCTTGTCGGATTTGGCCTGCTCGATCTCGGTGAAGCAGCGCTCGGTATAGCGCTTGCCGAAGCGTTCCAGGGTCTTCTCGACGCGGCGGATATCGATCAGATCGTTGCCGATACCGATGATCATCGCGCCGTTCCCTGCCGCAGTCCTGCGTTGAGGCGGGCCGCGTCCATGGCCTCGCGCATACGGTGGATCGCCGCTTCCAGGCCCGTGAAGATCGCCTCGCCCACCAGGAAGTGACCGATATTCAGTTCGGCCAGGGAGGGGATCTCGGCGACCGGAGCAACGCTGTCGAAGGTCAAACCGTGGCCGGCGTGGCATTCCAGGCCGAGGCTTTCGGCATGCGCCGCGGCTTCGACGATGCGCGCGAGTTCGCGCAGGCTTTCGGCACCGTCCTGCCCGTGCCGGAGGAAGGCCTCGCAGTAGGCGCCGGTATGCAGCTCGACTACCGGCGCGCCCAGCGCCTTAGCGGCGTCGAGTTGGCTGTTATCGGGATCGATGAAGAGCGAGACCCGGATGCCCTGCTCCGCCAGAGCCGTGACATAGGGTTGCAGCCCCGCCCGGCCGCCGGCGGCATCGAGTCCGCCTTCCGTGGTCACCTCGGCGCGCTTTTCCGGCACGATGCATGCGGCATGGGGCTTGTGCCGCAAGGCGATGTCCAGCATCTCCCCGGTCGCAGCCATTTCCAGGTTGAGCGGCAGGTCGATCTCCGCCACCAGGCGCTCGATATCGGCATCGGAGATATGCCGCCGGTCCTCGCGCAGGTGCGCGGTGATGCCGTCGGCACCGGCCTTGGCGGCCTGGATCGCCGCGCGCACCGGGTCGGGATGATCGCCACCGCGCGCGTTCCGGATCGTGGCCACGTGATCGATATTGACCCCAAGCCTCAGACGATGGCCGCTCATTCCTGCTTCTCCTTTTGTCTTGCGCCGGAAACCTGCAATTTTTCCTGCTCGCCCTTCAGCGCCGCAAGCACCGCTTTGCGCTTCAAGCGGCGGGCGCGGGCTTTCTGATAGCCCGCGACCAGGCGCTTGACCGGATAGAAAAAGACAAACCAAGCGACCAGCGCAGTCGGGATACCACCGATCATCATCGGCAGAAAGATCTCCCAGGGATAGTCGACAATATGGGTGATCGATACGCGATCCGGAAGTTCGCGGCCGGATTCCCAGCCTAGGATCCAGGTGCCGAGATTGAAGATCCACACCCAGATGAAGGGAAAGGTCCAGGGGTTGCCAACCACCGTGCCGACCGCGGAGGCGAAGAGATTGCCCCGCATCAGCCAGGCCAGCACCGCCGCGCCGATGAAGTGCAGGCCGATCAGCGGCGTGAAGGAGATGGCCGCGCCGCAGGCGAAGCCGGCGGCGATGCCGCCTGGCGAGCCCGGAAGACGGCTCAGCCGATGCCCCATATAGGTCGCCGCCCGCCGCCAGCCGGCACGCGGCCAGAGCATGGAGAGGACCCGTTTGCTGAAGGTTAGCGGATGGCGGCGTTTGAACAGCATGTCAGAGATTTGCCATAGCCTGCCGCAAACGGCAAAGCCTCCGGCTAACCACGCCGCCTTTCCACAGAGCTGATCACCGGGGAGGCGCGCAGCGCCGCGATGATGTTGGTGAGGTGCTTCAAGTCGCTGACCTCGACATCGACGAGCATCTCGAAGAAATCCATCGAGCGATTGGTGATCTTGAGATTGGAGATATTGCCCTCGCTGCGGCCGATCAGGGTGGACAGCGCGCCAAGGCTGCCCGGCTCGTTGGCCAGCACGACCTGCAAGCGCCCGGTGTAGGCCTCTTCGGCTTGATCGACCTCCCAGGATAGGTCGACCCAGCGCTCCGGCGTGTCCTGGAAAGAGGCCAGGGTGTCGCAGTCGATGGTGTGTACCGTCACCCCCTTTCCGGTGGTCACGATCCCGACGATGCGGTCCCCGGGCAGCGGATGACAGCACTGCGCGAAGTGCACCGCCATGCCGGGGATCAGCCCCTTGACCGGAATCGCCGTTCCCGCGGACTTGGCCTTGCTCTTGGCCCTGGCGCGCGCGATCGGCACGATCTTCTGCGCCTTCTCGCTGTCCTTGGCGCCGGGATACACGGCGTAGAGCAGCTCGCGGGCGGTCACGATCCCCTGGCCGACCGCGGCGTAAACGTCGAGATTGCTGTCCAGCTTGAACTTCTTGAGGACTCCGGCCACCGCCTTTTCGGTCAGGTCGTAGCCATCCTGGCGAAATACCTTTTCGGCCATGTTGCGGCCAAGCTCGGCATACTGCTCGCGCTCCTTGATGCGCACGAAGCGGCGGATGCAGGCCTTGGCCTTGCCGGTGATGACGAAATTTTCCCAGTCCGGCGAAGGCGTCTGCGCCTTGGAGATCACGATGTCGACCTGATCGCCGTTCTGCAGTTGGGTGCGCAGCGGCACCATGCGGCCGTTGACCCGCGAACCGACGCAGGTATTGCCGATTTCCGAATGAACGGCGTAGGCGAAGTCGATCGGCGTGGCGCCGCGCGGCAGCGCGATCAAATCGCCCTTCGGGGTAAAGCAGAAAACCTGGTCCTGGAACATCTCGAGCTTGGTGTGCTCGAGAAATTCCTCCGGGTTGGAGGCATGGTCGAGGATGTCGAGCAACTCGCGCAGCCAGCGGTACTGCTTGCCCTCGACCTGGGCCGCGTTCTGCTTATAGCGCCAGTGCGCGGCGACACCGAGTTCGGCCTGATCGTGCATCTCGCGGGTGCGGATCTGCACTTCGATGCGCTGCCGCTCGGGCCCGATCAATCCGGTGTGGACCGAGCGATAACCGTTCGGTTTCGGCGTCGAGATGTAGTCCTTGAAGCGGCCAGGTACCGTGGCGTAGCGGCTGTGCAGTACGCCCAAGATGCGATAGCAGTCCTCGGTGGTCTTGCAGACCACGCGAAAGGCGACGATGTCGGCAAGCTGCTCGAAGGTGATGTTTTTGCGCTGCATCTTGCGCCAGACCGAGAAAGGCGTCTTCTCCCGCCCGGACACCCAGGTTTCCAGTCCCTCCTCGGCGAGGCCGCGCTGCAGCTGGTCGATCACCTTGTCGACCAGATTGCCGCCCTGATCCTCCAGGAACTTCAGCCGCGCGACGATGGAATTGCGGGCATCGGGATTGAGCTCGGCGAAAGCCAGATCCTCCAGCTCGTCCTTGAAGCGCTGCATGCCGATGCGTTCGGCCAAGGGCGCGTAGATATCCATGGTCTCGCGCGCGATGCGGCGGCGCTTTTCCTCGGACTTGACGAATTTGAGGGTGCGCATGTTGTGCAGACGGTCGGCCAGCTTGACCAGCAGCACCCGGATGTCCTCGGACATCGCCACCAGCAGCTTGCGGAAATTCTCCGCGTGCTTGGTCTGCTCGGACTGCAGTTCCAGGCGGCCAAGCTTGGTGACACCGTCCACCAGCCGCCCGATGTCGTGTCCGAACATCCGCTCGATATCCTCGAGCGTGGCCTCGGTATCCTCCACCACATCGTGCAGCAGAGCCGTAACGATGGAGGAATCGTCCAGCTTGAGTTCGGTTAAAATACCTGCGACTTCAATAGGATGAGAGAAATAGGGGTCGCCCGAGGCGCGCAGCTGGCTGCCATGCATCTTCATGGCGTAGACGTAGGCGCGGTTGATCACGTCCTCGTCCGCTGTGGGATCGTAGGATTTGATCCTTTCGACCAGCTCGAATTGGCGCATCATGCCGCGCAAACCTCATCACCTGGGCGCACGGCCAAAATCGGCCGCACACACGTCAAGTAAGCATACGCGGACGCCAGGCAAGCTCCAAGCGTCTGAGAGGAAAGGAGACTATGTCTTTGTGAAATAGCCGCCGAAGGGCAGCTTAAAGCGCAAACTCGAAGACGCTTCGACGGATCACATGATCCTAGAACTCTTCGTCGCCGCCCTCGGCGCTCTCTTCCTTGCGCGCGGCGGGCTGGCTATCGCCCTCCTCGGCCGCGGCGAGCTGCGCCGAGATCACGGCCGACTCGTCGAGGTCGTCCTCTTCCGGCTCGTCCACCTCGACATGCTTCTGCATGCTCTGGATCAGAGAATTCTTCAGATCGTCGTGATTGACGGTGGAGTCGGCGATCTCGCGCAGGGCCACGACAGGATTCTTGTCGTTGTCGCGCTCGATGGTCAGCGTGGCGCCGGCCGAGACGTCGCGGGCACGCTGAGCAGCCAGCATGACCAGATCGAACCGGTTGGGAACCTTCAGGACACAGTCTTCAACAGTAACGCGCGCCATAAGGGTCGCTTCCTCGCTCTCGGGTTTCTCTTTTGGAGTGGACGCGGAATATAGGGAGACGGATCGAGGAACGCAAGCCCGGAAACCCGCTGTCCCCTTGCCCGCCGCCGGCTAGGCCAGCGGACGGATATCCTCATCTCCAGGCAGGGCCGCGACCAGTTCGCGGACGCTTTGTCCACTGAGCGGGTGACGCCACTCCGGCGCGATGTCGAGCAGCGGCATGAGGACGAAGGCGCGCTGCGGCAAGCGGGGGTGCGGCAGGCACAGGGCCGCGTCGTCAAGGGAAACCACATCGCCGTAGGCCAGGAGGTCGAGATCGAGGATCCGCGCGGCGTTGGCCACGCTGCGCTGACGCCCGAACAGCGCCTCTATGCGGTGCAGCTCCGCCAGCAGCTCCGCCGCGGGCAGCGCGGTTTCAACCTTGGCCACGGCATTGACATACCAAGGCTGATCCGAGGCCGGCACCGGCGCCGAGGCGAAGTAGCGCGAGACCTTCAGGACGCGCAGCCCGGACGCCTTCATTTCGTCGAGCGCGGCATCGAGCACCGCCGCCGGAGGCCCGATCTGCGGATGCGGCAGGTTGGAGCCGAGAGCCACCAGGATCACGATCGCGCGCCGTCCTGGTGACAAGACCTTGCCTGTGGAGCCTTCGAGCGCCAAATGCTTGAAGAGCAACGCGAGATGTATAACAAGGTGCCCGCAGGCGGCATCCCGCCCCCGCATTTTCGCAGCAACCCATTGTTTCTAGCTATTTGGAAGAATGACATGTCTTTACATCCCGACGATAAAGCCGCTCTCTTCATTGACGGCGCCAACCTTTACGCCACCGCCCGCGCGCTCAATTTCGACATCGATTACAAGCGCCTCTATTCCTACTTCGATGGCCGCTGCCGGCTGATCCGCGCGCTCTACTACACGGCTTTGATCGAAGACCAGGAATACTCGCCGATTCGCCCCCTGATCGATTGGCTAGACTACAACGGCTACACCATGGTGACCAAGCCGACCAAGGAGTTCACCGACGCTTCCGGGCGCCGCAAGATCAAGGGCAACATGGACATCGAGCTGGCCGTCGACATGATGGAAATGGCCGAGCACCTGGATCACGTCGTGCTGTTTTCCGGCGATGGCGATTTCCGCAGCCTGGTCGACGCCGTCCAGCGCAAGGGCGTGCGCGTTACCGTGATCTCCTCGATCAAATCCCAGCCGCCGATGATCGCCGACGAGCTGCGCCGTCAGGCCGATACCTTCCTGGATCTCGCCAACCTGGGCGACGAGATCGCGCGCAAGGGCAGCGAGCGCCAGCGCCCCGTGCAGTCGAACGAGTACGAAGACGACGAAGATGTCGACTACGGCGACGATGACGACGATGACGATATCGAGGGATACGAGAACGATCCGGCCTGAACGCAGCAACCGTTCATCCCGCGCTGTCCCCAGGCGGCGGAATCGGCTATGTCTCTGGCCATGCCCGAGACCTTCCAAGAACCGCCGCGCGATTGCGGCCTCTGCCCGCGGCTTGCGCAGTTCCGGCAACGCAACCGCGAGCGCTTCGCCGCGTTCCACAACGCGCCGGTACCCGCTTTCGGCCCCTTCGACGCACGGATCCTGATCGTCGGCCTGGCGCCCGGCTTGAAGGGCGCGAACCGCACCGGCCGGCCTTTCACCGGCGACTACGCCGGCGACCTGCTCTACCCGACCCTGGTGAAATTCGGTCTCGCCGAGGGGCGCTACGGACAGGCCCCCGACGATGGTCTGGAGCTACGCGATTGCCGCATCACCAATGCCGCGCGCTGCGTACCGCCTGAAAACAAGCCGACCACTACGGAAGTCAAGGAATGCCGCGATTTTTTGCGGCGCGAGATCGCGGCCATGCCGCGGCTCGAAGCCATCGTCGCGCTCGGCGGCGTATCCCACGGATCGGTTCTGACGGCCTGCGGCGAGATCAAGGCGCGCTACAAATTCGCCCATGGCGCCCAGCACGATCTGCCCAACGGTTTGCTCCTCGCCGACAGCTATCACTGCTCGCGCTACAACACCAACACCGGGCGGCTGACGACGGAGATGTTCGAAAGCGTCTTCGCCGCGCTGTTGACGCGGCTGGCCTAGCTAGCTCGCTTCGCGCAGCAGCCGCGCCTTCTGGCGCTGCCAATCCCGCTTCTTGATGTCCTCGCGCTTGTCGAAGTTGCGCTTGCCCTTGGCCAGGCCGAGGTCGAGCTTGGCGATGCCACGGGCGTTGAAGTAGATCGAGAGCGGCACCAGGGTATATCCGTCGCGCCGGATCTGCCCGAGCAGACGGTCGAGTTCGCGTTTGTGCACCAGCAGCTTACGCGGCCGGCGCGGCTCGTGATTGAAACGCTGGGCCGGCGGATACTCGGCGATATGCGCATTGAAGAGATAGAGCTCGCCGCGATCCTCCCCCGCGTAGGCTTCGCCGAGTGAAGCCTTGCCAGCGCGCAGGGATTTGACCTCGGTTCCCACCAGGGCGAGGCCCGCCTCGATGTTCTCCTCGATATGGTAATTGTGGCGCGCCTTGCGGTTCTGCGCCACCAACCTATGTGCTGGCTTCGACATGCTATGAACCGCGTTCGCGCCCTCTAATTGACCAAGCCGGCGTGCGCCATCGCGGCCTGCACCTTGGCTTGGGTATCGGGGGTGATCGGCACCATCGGCAGGCGCAGTTCGTTCTCCATCTTGCCGAGCAGCGACAGCGCGTACTTGACCGGCTGCGGGCTGGGTTCCAGGAACAGCGCCACGTGCAGCGGCATCAGGCGCGTATTGATCTCCTCGACCCGCGCCATATCGCCGGCTTGCCAGGCATCGTGGAAGTCGCCGCAAAGCTTCGGCGCGACATTGGAGGTCACGGAGATGCAGCCGTGTCCGCCCTGCGCCATGAACGGCAGGATGGTCGCGTCCTCTCCGGAAAGCTGACAGAAATCCGCGCCGATGGCCGCTCTGGTCAGGGCCGGGCGCACCAGATTGGCGGTCGCATCCTTGACCCCCACGATGTTCGGCTGCTTGGCCAGCTCGGCCATGGTTTCGACGGACATGTCGACGATACTGCGGCCGGGGATATTGTAGATCACGATTGGCAGCTCGCTGGCCCGCGCGATCGCCAGGAAGTGCTGCTTCAGGCCTTCCTGATTCGGCTTGTTGTAGTATGGCGTGACCACCAGGGCCGCGTCCGCCCCGGCTTCCTCGGCGTGCTTGACCAGGCTAATCGCTTCGCTGGTCGAGTTGGAGCCGCAACCGGCGAAGACCGGTACCTGGCCTTTCGCGATTTCGATGCAAACCTCGGTGACGCGGCGATGCTCGCCATGGGTCAGCGTCGGAGATTCGCCCGTCGTGCCGCAGGGAACGAGCGCATCGGTGCCCTCGTCGATCTGCCACTGCACGAAGGCCCGAAATGCCTCTTCGTCGAAAGCGCCGCCGCGAAAGGGCGTCACCAGGGCGGTGAGGGATCCGGTAATGATCGGTCCTGCCATTCTATCCTCGTTCGAGTCGTTCCCGGCACGCGCCATAACCGTATCTCGGCGATGGCTCCGGGTTCCGTGAGGCGGGGAAGATAGACCCCAGACCCGCGCGCGGCAAGGCTTGCCGCTGCAGCGGGCAACAAAGATAACGCGATCTTGCGCCGCCCCAGGGGTGCCAGTCATGCTATGCTGAACAGGAACGCCGCAGAGAGAGGACTCATCCGTGTTTAGCCGCATCTGTCTCGCCGCCGTCCTGGCCGTCTTGGCAGCCTGCGTCACGACCAGCGCTGTCGCCAACCCGCAGCTTACGCCGGCGGAGCGCGCGCTCTATGAGCGGGCCTTTCAACTGGCCGACGCCCAGGACCTCGAAGCGGCGCGCGATATGACCCGGCACGGCGGGCAGCCGCTGCTCAACAAGTATCTGACATGGCTCTATCTCAGCCAGCCTAGCCTGGACGGCGACTTTCAAGAGATCGCGGATTTCCTGCGCGCCAATCCGCACTGGCCGGGCCAGACGACCCTGCGCGAGCACGCCGAGATCGCAATGCCGCCGGGCCTGCCGGATTCCGAGGTGCTGGCCTGGTTCAGCGACTATCCGCCCATCAGCCACGTCGGCATGACCCGTTACGGTCAGGCGCTGCAGCGGGTCGGACAGCTCGATCAAGCCGTCTCGCAGATTCGCGAAACCTGGGTGCAGGCCAACTTCACCAGCACGGAAGAAGCCGGCTATCGCCAATTGTTCGGCGCGCAGCTGCGCCAAGAAGACGAAGTGGCGCGTTTCGAGCGCCTGGTCTGGCAAGGACGCAAGGAGCCCGCCCGGCGGCAGGCCGCGCGGCTCGGTAATGGCTATCCGGAGCTGGCCGAGGCGCGGCTGCGTCTCGCCTATCGCGATCCAGGCGTCGATGGGGCGATCAAACGCGTGCCCGCGCGGCTGCAGAACGATCCCGGCCTGATTTACGAACGCGCGCGCTGGCGCATGCGCAAGGACCGCTACGCCGGCGCTCTCGAACTGTTGGATCCGCCCCTGACCGGCGTGACTCACGCCGACGAATGGTGGGATCTGCGGTTCTGGGTGGCGCGCTATGCCTTCCGGGTCGGCGACTTCTCGGTCGCCTATCGCCTCGCCTCGCAGCACGGCATGGACAGCGGCGGCGGCTTCGCCGAGGGCGAGTGGTTCGCCGGCTGGCTGGCGCTGCGCTTCCTGCAGCAGCCGGAAACCGCCTATCGCCACTTCCAGACGCTCTATGAAGGCGTTTCCTACCCGATCAGCCTGTCGCGCGCCGCCTACTGGGCCGGCGAGGCCGCCAATGCGATCAACAAACCTGAGTGGGCCAAGCGCTGGTACACCCTGGCCGCGCACCACGTGACCACCTACTACGGTCAGCTCGCGGCGGCGCGGCTCGGCCAAGCGCCGATGACGCTCTATCCGACAGATACCTATGCCGAACCCGCCGACGCCGTCGCCTTCGAGCGCCAGGAACTGGTCCAGGTCGCGCGGCTGCTGCACGCCGTCGGGGCGCGCGACCGGATCGGCCCGCTGATCTATCAGCTTCGCCAGCAGACAAGCAAAGTCGACGAGGTGCGCCTG
The DNA here is from genome assembly GCA_942491105.1 of uncultured Alphaproteobacteria bacterium. Lineage (GTDB taxonomy): Bacteria > Pseudomonadota > Alphaproteobacteria > Kiloniellales > DSM-21159 > JBBEAM01. Next base: position 719,492 of record CALNZX010000001.1, read on the forward strand.
GCCTCGGAACTGGCGCAGGAACTCAACCGCCCGGATCTGGCCGTGCATGCCGCAAAGCAGGCTTCCTATGACGGCATCCTGCTGCCGCAGCAGCTTTATCCCGACGCCGACTTCTATGCCGGACACTCCAACGAGGCCGATCTGGTCCTCGCGGTGATCCGTCAGGAGAGCGTGTTCTACGAACGCGCGGTCAGCTCGGCGGGCGCGCGGGGCCTGATGCAGCTGATGCCCGCCACCGCCAAGGGCCTGTCGAAGCGCCTCGGCCTGCCCTACGACCGCGCCCGGCTGCTCGACGAACCCGAATACAACGTACAGCTCGGACGCGCCTATCTGCGGGAACTGATGGCCGAGTTCGACGGCTACTATCCGCTGGTGCTGGCGGCCTATAACGCGGGTCCGTCGCGGGCCCGGGAATGGATCCGCCTGTTCGGCGACCCGCGCGACGGCGACGTCGACCCGGTCGATTGGGTGGAGTCCATCCCCTTCACCGAAACGCGGAACTACGTGCAGCGGGTCATCGAGGGCGCCGTGGTCTACCGGCAACGCTACGCCCCGGACTCCGCCACCCTGCCGGTGCGGCCGATTCCGCGCGGGCCGGAATTTTGCTGCGAAACGGCTCAGTCTTGGCCGGCCACCGCGAACTAGGCGCTCAGGGTCTTGTGATCAACGGCCGCTTGCTCCCGGTCGCCAGCGCCACTAAAAATTGTTTATGAGCGATATGAAATTACAGGGCATCAAGGCCTGCGTCTTCGATGCCTATGGAACACTCTTCGATGTTCACTCGGCCGCGGCCGCGGCCGGCGACGCGCTGGGGGGAAAAGCCGCTTCCGTCTCGGCGCTGTGGCGCCAGAAGCAGCTGGAATACACGTGGCTGCGCAGTCTGATGAAGGCCCACGTCGACTTCTGGCAGGTAACCTCCGAGGGGCTGGATTTCTCCCTCAAAACCCATGGCTTCGACGACGCCGCGTTGCATGACCGGCTGATGCAGCTTTACCTGACCCTCACGGCCTATCCCGATGTTCGGCCGACCCTGGGCAAGCTCCGCGACGCCGGTTTGAAGACCGCGATTCTATCCAATGGCTCCCCTGCGATGCTGAAGGCCGCCGTCGACTCGGCGGAGATCGCCGATCTCCTGGATGCCACGCTCTCGGTCGAGGAGGTCGGCGTCTACAAACCGGACAGCCGGGTCTATAGCCTGACCAGCGAGCGCATGGCCGTCACGCCGCGGGAAGTCTGCTTCGTCTCGACGAATTCCTGGGACGCCCATGCGGCCGCGCATTTCGGCTTTCAGGTCGCCTGGATGAACCGCTTCGGCGTCGAGCCGGACCGCCTGCCCGGCGAATACGCCCGGATCATCGGCGGTCTGGACGAACTCTTGGGGATCCTGGAGACCTGAAAACGTGATTCGCAGACCTGAATTTCGCGACATAGAGGCCGCGGCAGAGCGCCTGCGCGGGCTGGCCAGCGTCACACCGCTGCTCGAAAACGCCGCCTTGAACGCGGCAACGGGCGGCAGGATCCTGCTCAAGGCCGAAACCCTGCAGCGCACCGGTTCCTTCAAGTTCCGCGGCGCCTACAATCGCCTCTCGCTGATTCCCGAGGCCGAGCGCAGCCGCGGGGTCATCGCCTATTCCTCCGGCAACCACGCCCAGGGCGTCGGCGCCGCGGCCCAGCTGCTCGGCATCAAGGCGACGATCCTGATGCCCTCCGACGCGCCCAAGGTGAAGGTTGCCAATACCAAGCGCTACGGCGCCGAGGTGGTGCATTTCAACCGCTTCACCGAAAGCCGCGAGGAACTCGCGGAGGCGATGACCGAAAAGACCGGCGCCGTTTTGATCAATCCTTTCGACGACCCAGATCTCATTGCCGGACAGGGCACCTGCGGTCTGGAAATGTCGCAGCAGATGCAGGCGCTTCCGGTCGAGCCCGACGCCGTTCTGATCTGCGTTGGCGGCGGGGCGCTCTGCGCCGGTTCGGCGCTCGCGGTGAAGCACTTCTGGCCGCAATGCCCGATCTACAGCGTGGAACCCGCCGACTTTGACGACACCGCCCGTTCCCTGGAAAGCGGAAAACGGGAAGCGAACGACCCGGCGGCGCGGTCGATCTGCGACGCCCTGCTCTCCCCCATGCCCGGGAAAATGACCTTCGAGCTGAACAAGACCCTGCTGGCTGGCGGCCTCTGCGTGAGCGACGACGAGGTCCGCGCGGCCATGGCCTACGCCTTCAATACCCTGAAGCTGGTGGTCGAGCCTGGAGGCGCCGTGTGCCTGGCCGCGGTACTCCATGGGAAAATCCCGACCAAAGGCCGCACCATCGCCTTGACCCTATCCGGTGGAAGCGTCGATCCGGAGCGCTTGTTCGAGGCCTTGGCGGCTGCACCGGCCTCCTAGAACGGGCGTCCCAGAGAGGCCTCAGGCACGGGTTCGCCCCGCCCCTGCGTCAGATCCCTTTGCTGAGAGACGAAGTCTACTTCGCGGCAGCCGCAGCGGAAGCGTCGCCCTGCACCCCGGCCGCCGCAGCGCCGCCATTGGCCGAGGGCTGGGCCGCCGGCTTGGCCCCATTCGCGGCCGATTTCACGTCCAAGCGCTTGCAGTGACCGTCGATGAAGGCGCCGGCCTCGATCGCCAGGCTATCGTGCATCACATCGCCGGAGACCTTGGCGGTCTTGGTGACGACCACGGTCGAGGCCTTGACCTCACCGTCGACCTTGCCACAGATGCGCACCGTTTCCGCGGAGATGCTGCCGCGCACCACCGACTTCTCGCCCAAGGTCAGGGTCTTGGAATCGATGTCGCCAATCACCTCTCCATCGATCTGCACGTCGCCATCGCTGTAGAGATTGCCCTCGATGCGGAGGTCCGAGGAGATGATCGAGGGAACGCCGCTCGGTCCCTTGGCGTGCGCGGAGCCGTTACTCGCGCTCGCGGTTCCTGTCGCCGCTGCTGTCGAGGACGTGCCCGGCTTGTTATGCGCCTTGCCCTTAAACATCAGATAATCTCCCTGCTCGCCTGCCTATGCCAAATCCTTGAGCCAGTCCGCAGCGTTCCCCGCCGCTTATTCCCCGGCCGCGTGAATTACGTCAAATTTCCTCGCCTGAGGCAAGCAATGCTGGCGTGCAGGCGCTTAGTTTGCCTTGAAAACCCTCACCCCGGCATCGATAAAACGCTGGGGATCCAAGGACTTGTCGTCGTAAATCACCTCATAGTGCACATGTGGTCCGGTGCTGCGGCCGGAGCTGCCGACCAGCCCGATGATATCCTGGTTGGAGACCTCCTGCCCGACCTCGACCTCGATCTTTTTGAGATGGCCATAGCGCGTCTTGATGCCGAAGCCATGGTCGATTTCGACCAGCCGCCCGTAGCTGCCGCGCCAGCCAGCGAAGCTGATCACGCCAGGTGCCGTGGCCAGGGCCGGGGTACGCAGCGGCGCCGCCAAGTCGAGACCGTAGTGCGCGGCCTTGCGGCCGTTGACGGGGTCGGTGCGCTCTCCGAAGGTGCTGCTGAGACGGTACTCCTGAAGCGGCGCGGAAAGAGGCAGCACACTCATCAGGGCCTGCAGCGCTTCCCAGCGGCTCATCTGAATGTCCAGCCGCGCGACCGCGGTCATTAGCTCGTCGGCGCGGCCGGGCCGGTCGTCCTTGTTGATGCCATCGACCGGAATGAAGGGCCCGCCCTTGCCGAGCTCGGCGGAACCGATACGATCCAGCACGGCGTCTAGATCCAAGCCGGTAACCTCGACGGTGGCTTCCATCGCCTCGACCGTCGTCTGGGTGCGTTCCTGCAAGCGATCGACGATGCCCTGCTGCACAGTCCGCATATCGGTCATGCGCTGCTGCAGACCGGCAAGCCGCAGCTGCAGCATGTTGCGCTCGCGGCTCAGGCCTTCCTTTTGCTCGCGGGTCTGGAAGAGGCTGCTGTCCAGCTCGTCGATGGTTTCGTGCAAGGCGGCCTCGCGCTGCGCGGCCTGCTCGGCGTGCTCCTGCAGCTGCACCTCCGACTGGGCGATCAGCTCGCTCTCGCGCGCCTGGGCGCTGGCGATCAACTCTTGCTTAGCGGCTTCGGCGGCAGCGAGACCGGTCTTCAAATCCGCGACCTGCACAATCAAGCTCTGGCGCTGCGCCGTGAGCGAGGCGACGTCGGCCTGGGTTTGCGCCAGCTCAGCCTCGAGACTGGTAACCCGCTCGTTCAGCGCATTTCGATCCGTTCTGACCGAGGTTAGGTTCTCCTCGGTCTCGCGCAGGCGCTGGCCAAGCCGCCGCCGCGCCTCGGCAACCTGCATCCGCTCTGCCTCGGAGGCGCGCAGGCTGCGGTTCATTAGCTGAACCTGGGCCTGCAACTCGGCATTGCGGCCGGCAATGTCCTGCAGCTCACCCTGAAAATCGTCGAGGCGTTCTCGCAGCGCCTCGCGGGCAACTACAACCCGGGCCCGGGCTTCCGAGGAATCCTGTAGACGGTCGGTCACCGCGTCGAGATCGGCCTCCCCGCCCTCGGGCTGCTCCTCCAGCAGGGTCAGCAGGAAGCTTTGATTGGATTCCAGATCCCGGGTGATTTCCGAAAACTGGGCGTGATACTCGCTGACCTCGGCCAGAAGATCGAAATAGGCCCGCTTCGCGGTCTCGATCTGCTCGACCTTATTGGCCACCACTTCGCCATGAGAAACGTAGGAAAAGGAAGAGAACACCATCCAGCCGAAGCCGGCCGCCATGGCCAGCGCGGCGCATTTCTGAAGCCGAGGAGACAGCCTGAGATAACGGACCTGATCGTTGGATCGCAGCAAGATCTCGCGATGCACGAAAGCCCGGTCGATCAATTGCTTCACACGAGATGGCAATCCGACAGCGCTCAAGTTTCTCCTCTCGGATTTTTCTTTCCCATAGGTCACGGAACGGCGTCCTCCCCCTCTTGGCGCAAGCCCTTTGCTATCGACAAAGGCTACGGCGCCCGTCGTCCCAACTTTTCCCGGTTTGTTTGCTTGCCGTCCGCGATTTTACGGGGAGCGGCAGCCGTCCGGTTCCTGCACCATGCCGCGGGAAGGAAAAATCCTGCCGAGCCCCACGCGCATGGACGCCACAAGGCGGAGGAAATCTATCTTCCCCAGCCACCTGAAACAACCCTGAACACGCAGTGTTACAGGCTTTACTCAGGGTATTTCACGCGATAACGCTGCGTCGGATCGAAGATTCAATAAGCGAGTCAATATACTGCGGAACATATCTAAAAAGAGACTTTAAGATCGTCAAATTCAACCTTATCGCTGAGGTGACAGCGTAAAATTCCGCTCGACGAAATCCATGATCTGCCGAACGCAACTATCGATATCCGCCGCGCCGGTGTCGACTACCAGGTCGGCGTCCAGCGGCGCTTCATAGGGCGCCGAGATGCCGGTGAATTCCTCGATCTCGCCGGCCCGGGCCCGCTTGTACAAGCCTTTCGGGTCGCGCTGCTCGCAGGTCGCCAGATCCGCCTCGACATAGATCTCGTGGTAGTTCTCGCCGGCCGCGGCGCGGGCCCTGTCGCGATCCGATTGGTAGGGCGAGATGAACGCCGTGATGCAGATGAAACCGGCATCGGCGAAGAGCGCGGCAGCCTCGCCAACGCGGCGAATATTCTCCGCCCGGTCCTCGGGATGGAAGCCGAGGTTGGCATTGAGGCCACGGCGCACGTTGTCGCCGTCGAGCACGTAAACCAGGTATCCCTTGGAGAAGAGCTCCTTCTCCACCGCCATCGCCAGGGTCGACTTGCCGGCACCGGACAGCCCGGTGAACCAGAGCACTCCGCCGCGGTGGCCATTGCGCAGGATCCGCGCCTCCGGCGTAACGCGGTGCTCGACGCTATAGACGTTGGTCGAACGCACCGTCAGCGCCTCGCGCTGATCGGGATAGCCTTCCATGGAAATGCCGCCGCCACCGACCAGGTCGTAGTCCTCGAGCAACACGAAACGGCCGCTGCGCGGCAGGGCGTGGAACTCGTCCAGCGGCAGAATACGCCGGCTCTTCAGAACCACCTCGGCCACGGTATTGCGCGCCACTTCCTCGCCGGCCCGGCTGGCCAGGGTTTCGGTATCGATCACACGCTCGATCCGATGCACCGTGACCTGCGCTTCGCAGGTCAGCAGTTTCATCTTATAGACATTGCCGACCCGCAGAGGCTTGTGCCCCAGCCAGAAAATGTTGGCGCGGAAGGTGTTGCTGAGCTGCGGCGGCGCCTCCTCGTGACTGATCACCTCGCCGCGTTCGACGAAGAGCTGCTCATTGAGGGTGATGCCGACCGATTGGCCGCTCTGGGCCTGAACGGGATTGGGCGCGTTCCAGGCTTCGATGGAGCGCACCTGGGCGGTCTTGTTCGATGGCGACAGCAGAATGGTATCGCCCACCCGCAGCACGCCGGATTCGACACGCCCGGCAAGGATCCGCCGTTCGTCGAAGTGATAGACGTCCTGCACCGCCATGCGCAGCGGCTGGTCGACCGCAACCGTCATGCTGTGGAACCGGTCGAGCGCTTCGAGAACCGTTGGACCCGAGTACCAGGGCGCGCGCTGCGAGGTTTTGGCGACGAAGTCGCCGTCGCGCGCGGAAATCGGCTGAATGAAGCTCGGCGTCACGCCGATGCTGCCCAGGTAGTCGGTAATCTCCTGGCTGACCTCGACGAAACGCGCCTCGTTGAAATCGACCAAGTCGAGCTTGTTGACCACCACCGCGACCTGCTTGATGCCCAGCAGATGCAGCAGGTAGCCATGACGGCGGGTCTGCTCGCGCACCCCCTCGACCGCGTCGACCACCAGAATCGCGGCATCTGCGGCGGCGGCGCCGCTGACCATGTTCTTGAGAAACTCCCGGTGTCCCGGCGCGTCGATGATGACGTAGTCGCGCTTGGCGGTCTTGAACCAGATCTGCGTCGTATCGATGGTCACCGCCTGGTCGCGCTCGGCCTGGAAGGCATCGAGCACGAAGGACCACTCCAGGGCCATGCCCCGGCGGCGGGAAATCGCCTCGAGTTCCTCGAACTTGCCATCGGGCAGCGATCCGGTGTCGTAGAGCAGCCGTCCGATCAGCGTCGATTTGCCATGGTCGACATGGCCGACGATGACAATCTTGAGCAATTCGCGGGCGGTGCCCGGCGTCACCGCGCTGTCCGGCGTAATGGTCTCGTGCGGCATCACATATAGCCCTTGGCGCGCAGACGCTCGAAGGCGTCCTCGCTGTCGTGGTCCATCACCCGGCCGGCGCGCTCCGGCTCCTTGGTGGTTTCCAGCTCCGCGATGATTTCGGCGATATTCGAGGCATTCGATTTGATCGGGCGGGTGATGTCCTTCTCGCCCAGGGAGCGATAGCGCATGCCATCCCTGGCGAAGTACAGCGGCACCACGGGAATCCCCTCGCGTTCGATGTAGCGCCAGATATCCACCTCGGTCCACTGCAACAGGGGATGAATCCGCACATGAGTGCCCGGCGGGAAATCGGTCTTGAACTGATCCCAGAATTCCGGCGGCTGATCCTTGTAGTCCCAGTCTCCGGAAAGATCGCGCGGCGAGAACACCCGCTCCTTGCCGCGCACCGCCTGCTCGTCGCGGCGGATGCCCAGAAAAATACCGCGGAAATCGTGGGCTTCGATGATCCGTTTCAGACCCAGGGTCTTGCGCTCGGCCGAGCGCGCGTTCTTGGGCAGGGTCGGATCGGTTTCCTCGTAGCTCGGGCAGACCGCGTTGATGTAGTCGAGCCCCCATTCCGGGACATAGCGGTCGCGGAAGGCATAGACCTCGTCCAGTTCGTTGCCGGTATCGAGCAGGATTGCCGGAAACGGCACCCGCCCGAAGAACGCCTTCTTCGCCAGCCACACCATGACATTGGAGTCCTTACCCAAGGACCACAGCATGGAGAGCGGGGCGATGCGGTTGTAGGCCTCGCGCAAAATGTAGATTGACTGCGCTTCGAGTTCGTCGAGACGGTTCATCACTGCCCGTTCAAAAAAATGTTCCGCTAGGCCTTCTGGAACATGAAATGGCGGACAGGGAGGGATTCGAACCCTCGATGAGGCTATAAACCCCATACTCCCTTAGCAGGGGAGCGCCTTCAGCCACTCGGCCACCTGTCCACAGGTCCAAAAAGCGCGGCGAACCTAACTTCTTCGCTAGACCGGCGCAAGCGCCTAATCCGCGGATCGCGACTCGATTGACGCTGCACTGCAGTTTGCATCCACGCGGGCGAACCGCAAGCGTTTAGGGCGCGGCGAAGCCGCGCAGCCCGCGCGCCGGAGTCTTCCTTCCTGGGTTTACCCCCTGTTAAGGATACTTTCACGCGATCTTAATGGTTAACGCGCAATTCTCCTCCCAGCCAAGGGGCAAAGCCAGACCGGCACGCGCCTTGAGATACCATCTGGAGAAGAAACCGATGAGCCTATCGCAACGGAGTCTCGAAACGCTGACCGACCTTGTCGAAATCAAGCTGTCCTGCATGGAAGTTTGGGACAAGGATGACCGCCGCGAGCTGAAAAATCTGGAGCAGGCCCGCGACGAACTGCGCGCCCTGCAACAGGCCGGCGGCAAGCGCCGGAGCAGCGCCACGCTCCACGAGCTGCGCGCGGCCTAGAGCCGAACGCAGGCCGCTCGCGCCTGCGAATCGCGCGGCGGAGTCGCTTGCGCACAGCCATCTCGCGGTGCGCGGCAGAGTCTGCTATCCGTCCTGGGTAACGCGGCGCAGCCGCACGGCCGGGAGCGATGGAATGGCGGAGCGAACCGAACCAGCGAACAGCATGGACGCCGACCGGAAGGTCTACGTCTGGGACTTCCCCACGCGCCTTTTCCATTGGGCGCTTGTCGGGCTGATCGCGTTTTCCTACGCCACCGCCGAACTCGGCATCGGCTCCATGGAGCTGCACACCTATTCCGGATTCGCGATCCTCGCGTTGATCCTCTTCCGGATAGTCTGGGGTTTTCTCGGCCCCGAGAACGCGCGCTTTCTCAGCTTTCTGCGCCCTGTATCGGAAACCTTGGCCTATACGAGAGATCTCATTAAGGGCCGGGATAAACAGTATCTCGGACACAATCCGCTCGGCGCGCTCTCGGTCGTCGCCTTGCTGACGGCAATTGGCCTGCAGGTCCTCACGGGTCTTTTCGCGGACGATGACATTCTCACCCAAGGCCCCCTGGCGCCACTGGTGCCCAGAGGCACGCGCCACCTGCTGACCGATCTGCATGAGACGATCTTCAATGTGATCGTCGCGCTGATCGCCCTGCACCTCTTGGCCATCGCCTACCACCGCCTCCTCAAGGGGGAGCGCTTGGTGCGCGCCATGATTACCGGCTGGAAGTCCGCGCAAGGCGACATCGCGGAGGGCGCAACGCGGCACGGCCCGGTTGCGAAAGCCGGGCCGCGCGTGCTCGTCACCCTATGGGGCTTGCTGTTGCTCGCCGCAGCGGCGGCGGCGAGTTACGCCATCGTCGAACTGCTGCCGGCCGCCCTCTCCTGACCAGCGTCAGTTCTTGGCGCGGAAGTCGTCGTGGCAGCTGCCGCAGGCGCCGCCGATTTCCTTGACGAAGCCTCCGAGCGTCTCCTGGGTGACCCCGCTGGCATCGGCCAGAGCCGTGGCGGCGCTTCGCAGATTGTCGGCCTTCCCCTCGAAGCCGGAGAAGTTTTCCCAGATCGCGGGCAAAGCGGCACTATCCGGGCTCTGGGAGCCTTCTGGGAAGCCCTCCGGAACGGTGCCGGCCAGCAAGGCGATGACCTCGGCATGGCCCTGCGCGGCGGCGGCATCGAAATCCATCTCGCCCTTCGCCATCGCGCCCAGTTTGCCGATGTGCCATTTGAAATTCTGGAACACCGCCTTGCGGAAGGTTACGGCCGGGTGGCTCTCCACCGGCGCGGCCGTCTCGGCCATGGGCGCTTCCATTTCTGCTTGCATCGTCCCGCCGGGCCCAACCGTAAAATACAGGGCCGCGGCAACCGCGCCGGCCACGACGACACCACCAACGAACCCACCTAAACCTGACGCCATTCTCTTTCTCCCGACAATGATTTTACGCAGTATAGCTTGAGAAGACTTGCAGCGGGAGTAAACCGTCTTGCAATGACTTCCTCGTGAAGCTCAGCCTGTCTGGTCAAGGCACGGCCATGCCCGCGGCGACCGCGGGACGCGCGCCCAGAACCGCCGCCCAGCGCGAGATGTTAGAGAAATCCTCAAGCGCAACCTCCTGCCACTCATGGCGCATGACCCAGGGATAGGTGGCGATATCCGCGATGGAGTAGCCGCCGGAGCCGAGGAACTCGCTCACGCCGAGCCGTTTGTCGAGTACGCCGTAGAGCCGGTGCGCCTCGTTGCGGTAGCGGTCCTTGGCATAGGACAGATCGTCCTTGGCGAAACGCAGGAAGTGGTGCGCCTGACCGAGCATCGGCCCGAAGCCGCCCATCTGCCACATCAGCCACTGCAGAACCTCCATGCGCTGGCGCGGGTCGTCCGGCAGCAGCTTGCCCGTCTTCTCGGCCAGATAGATCAGGATCGCCCCGGTTTCGAAGACAGAAATTGGCTGGCCGCCCGGCCCATCGGGATCGACGAGCGCCGGGATTTTGTTGTTCGGAGAAATTTTCAGGAACTCCGGCGCGAACTGCTCGTCCTTGGTGATGTCGACGCTGTGCACCCGGTAAGGCAGCCCGACTTCCTCCAGCATGATCGAGGCCTTGCGCCCGTTCGGCGTGCCCCAGGTATAAAGATCGATAGTCACGGCTTCTCCTTACGGTTTTGGCGCGCGCAAGCTCTCTGCCACGCCACCTAGACGGCGGCGAGCGCCTGCTCCAAATCGGCGATCAGGTCTTCCGGCGCTTCCAAGCCGACGGAAAGACGCAAGAGGTTCTCCGGGCAGGCGCTCTTCGGCCCTTCGATGGTGTGACGGTGTTCGATCAGGCTCTCGACGCCGCCCAGGGAGGTCGCGCGCACCCAGAGGGCGCAGTTCGCGGCCACGTCCAGCGCCGCTTGCCGCCCGCCCGCGATGTCGATCGATAGCATCCCGCCGAAGCCGCCCCGCATCTGACGTTGAGCCAGTTCGTGGCCGGGATGCGAGGGCAGCCCGGGATAACGCACCCGCGCGACCTTGGGATGATGGTGGAAGCGTTCGGCGATTTTGAGCGCGCTGGCCGATTGCCGCTCGACCCGCACGAAGAGGGTGCGCAGGCCGCGCAGCAGCAGCCAGGCCTCGAAGGGCCCCAGCACCGCGCCGACCTTGGAGCGATTCTCGAGCACCCGCTCCCAAAAGGCATCCTTGCGCTTTGCGACCAGGGCGCCGGCCAGGACATCGCTGTGGCCGTTGAGGTACTTGGTGGCGGAATGCATCACCAGGTCCGCGCCCAGCGCCAAGGGTCGGCTCAGAACCGGCGTGGCGGCGGTCGAGTCCACGGCAAGCAAGGCGCCGGCTCGATGGGAAATCTCCGCCAGGGCGGCAATGTCGAGCACTTCCCACAGGGGATTGCTCGGGCTTTCGATCCACACCAGCTTGGTGTGGCCTTCGCGGAGGGTCGCGCGCAGCGTCTCTGGGTCGGTCAGGTCGGCGATATCCAGATTGATGCCCCAGCGCGCAGAGAAGTCCTCCAGCCAGCCGCGCAGTCCCCAGTAGATCACCCCATGCACGACGACATGGTCGCCAGGCGAGAGCGCCATGAAAGCCGCCGCCGAGGCGCCGAGGCCGGAGGCGAAGAGCAGAGCCTCCTCGCCGCCTTCGAGTTCGGCCAGCAGACGCTCCGGCTGGCTGAAGGTCGGATTGTGATAGCGGCTGTACTGGGTTGGGCCGAGCGGCACGTGGTCCGCGTCGACGCCGTAGGTCGTCGAAGGCTGGATTGGCGGCACGATTCCCGCGGTTTCGGGGTCGCTGTAATGCAATGCCTGAGCCGCTTGAGTTTCTGGCCGCCAGGCGTTCTTGCCGTCTTCTATGCTCATCTCTCCTCCAGGTTCGCTTGCCGCCGGGCAGCCTGCCGCATGCGAATGACGAGCGCGAGAGGAAAGCTGGTGACTTTTAGCGGCGCTGATACTGCCCGGCGCCGAAGAGAATTTCCTTGGCCTTGTCGTCGAAGCTCGCCGGGCGGCTGTCGGCCAGCACCTGGATGCCGCGCTGAACCGCCGGGCGCTGCTCGATTTCGTCGAACCACCGCACGAAGTTTGGAAATTCATCGCGCTCCACGGCCTGACGGTCGGGGTAGCGGGTCCAGGGCCAGGCGGCGATATCGGCGATGGAGTAGTCCTCACCCGCGAGATAGCGGCTTTCGCCAAGACGCTTGTCCAGCACGCCGTAGAGCCGCCGGGCTTCGTTGGAATAGCGCTTCATGGCGTAGTCGATCTTTTCCGGCGCGTACTGCAGGAAGTGATGCGCCTGACCGAGCATCGGCCCAAGGCCGCCCATCTGCCACATCAGCCATTGGATCGTGGTGTAGCGCGCCGCGCCGTCCTTGGGCAGGAACCGGCCGTGTTTTTCCGCCAGATACATCAGGATGGCGCCGGACTCGAAGATCGAAAGCGGCTTGCCGTCCGGCCCCTCGGGATCGACGATCGCGGGCATCTTGTTGTTCGGAGAGATTTTCAGGAATTCCGGCTCGAACTGGGCGCCGCTGCCGATATCGATGGGGTGCACGGTGTAGTCCAGGCCCAACTCCTCGAGCATGATGTGGACCTTATGGCCGTTCGGGGTCGCCCAGGTATAGAGATCGATGGCCATAGGGGCCTCCTTGCGCGTGGAAAATCTTCCCGAAAGGTGGGGCGCTTGGCCGCCGGTGCAAAGTGCTCTGCGATCAAAGGTGCTTGTCCCGCGCCGCCGGCGGCTCCACGCCGGGCTGCAATTACTGCACCGGCGTTTCCCCGCTGGCCGTCTTGTTTCGTTTCGGCTGACGCACGACCAGGGCGACACCGATCACCGTCAGCGCCATGCCGATCAGGGAGAGCGGACCCAGCACCTCCCCGAAGAAGACATAGCCGAACAGTGCCGTCACCGGCGGCACCAGGTAGAACAGGCTGGCGGTGCGCGAAGCCTCGCCCATGCGGATCAGCAGCATCAGAAGACTGACCGCGCCGAAGGACAGCACGACGATCAGCCACCCCAAGGCGAACACGAAATCCAGCGTCCAGTCGACCTGCAGGGTCTCGGTCGTTACCGCGACCACCGACACGGCCACCGCCGCGGCTGTATATTGGATCACCGTGCCGGCCTTGATATCGACCGCGGTGCAGAATTTCTTTTGGTAGACCATGCCGATGGTCATGCCCGCCAAGCCGATCAGCGCGTAGACGATCGCCCAGCCGTCGAAACCCTCGAACAGCGTCCCGCCGCCGGGGGAAAGCTTGCCCGAAAGCACCAGCACCACCCCGCCCAGCCCCAGGACGAGACCGGAAATTTGCCGCCGGGTCACCTTTTCGCCCAGCACTGGCCCGACGATGGCGGCGGTACAGATCGGCTGCAGGCAGACGATCAACGCGGTCAGCCCCGCCGGCAAGCCGCGGCTCATGCCCATATAGGCGAAGCCCAGGTAAATCGCGTGAATCAGCAGGCCGACCACGGCAATATGCGCCGTCTGGCGCCAGCTTTTCGGCCACTCGAAGCGCAGCACCAGGGCCAGGGATAGCACCAGCACGGCAACGATGCCGAAGCGCAGCGTCAGGAACGTGAAGGGCTCGGCATAGGGCAGCCCCCAGATCGCGCCGATGAACCCGGTCGCCCAGAGCACCACGAACAGCCCCGGCAAACTGCGGAGCAGGAGAGCGTTTCTCGCAGGCCGGCTGGAGGGGTTCAACATGCCTGGCAGAGTCAACAAAGCCGCCCGCAATGAAAAGACGCATTCCCGCACAGCAGCCATGCCCGGCGTTCAAGACCTGACCGCGTCTACTGCCGCTCTTGGCCTCCTTTTCCCGCTTCCTTGCGGCTGAGGCGGAAAATCGCCGGCGAGGTGCGCAGCAGGGAGACGTAACGAGTTTTCAGATTGCCCGCGACAGCGGCGCGCCGGGTCATGCGGTAGATGACGAAAACCAGGAACAGCAGGTGCATCACCGTGGTGTAGATGAACAGCGCCGGCCCGCCGAACAGATCGATCACCGTCGAGGCGATGAAGGGACCGATCGCCGCGCCCATGCCGAAGAACAGAATCAAACCGCCGGAAAGTTCCACGTAGTCCTCCGGCTTGGCGTGATCGTTGGCATGGGCGATGGACAGGGAATAGAGCGGGATCGCGAACAGCCCGAACAGGAAAGCCCCGGCGAAAATCCAGTTCGGGTCCTGCGCGGCGAAGAGCGTAAGAAACAAACCCGCAAGTGCCGCCCCGGCCGTCGCGACGATCAGCACCAGCCGTCGGTCATGGCGGTCTGACAGCCAGCCGAAGGGATACTGCGCCACCGCGCCGCCGAAAATCCCGGCGCTGACGAAGAGCGCGACCTGCTCGACGGCGAGCCCCATGTTCTGGGCGAAGATCGGGCCGAGGGTACGGAAGGCGCCGTTCGTAAAGCCGATGGTCAGGCAGCCGATGCAGCCAACCGGCGAGATCGCCCAGACATAGCGAAAGCGCAGTCGCGCGTTATCCGGCGGCGTCGGGCTGGTCTGCGAGGACAGCGAAACCGGGATCAGCGCCAGGCAGAACAGGATGGCGACCAGGCCGAAGACCGTGAAGCCCCCGGCCCCGAAGGCCGGCAGCAGGAACTGCGCCCCGGTCACCGCGGTCAGGTCGACCAAGCGGTAGAGGCTGAACACCCGGCCCCTGTCCGTGTTGGCCGCCTTGGCGTTGAGCCAGGACTCGATGACCATGGACAGACCGGAGAAGCAGAAGCCGGTCAGCATCCGCGCCGCGGCCCAGACCCAGATATCGACGGCAAGCACGAGGGACAGCGTGCAGACGGCCGCCAGGGCGGCCAAGGCGGCGAAGACCCGGATGTGACCGGAGCGCTTGATCAGCCCGGCGGTGAAGAGGCAGCCGGTGATCGTGCCGATGTAATAGACCGTGCCGAGCAGGCCGATCAGGGTGATCGGAAAACCCTCGATGTTGGCGCGCACGGCGACCAGCGTGACCTGCAGGCCGTTGCCGGCGAGCAGGATCCCCGCCGAAACCAGCAGCGGAATGAGATGGCCGCGCGCCTGGGCTTGCGAGGGAGCGGCCATCGTTTCCGCCTAGCTCATCAGCCGAGTTTTTGCTTCAGGAGCTGGTTGACCATGCCGGGGTTGGCCTTGCCCTGGCTCGCCTTCATCACCTGGCCGACGAACCAGCCGACGACCTTGGGATTGTCGCCCGCCTTGTACTGCTCGACCTGCTCCGGACTCTTGGCGATGATATCGTCGATCAGGGCCTCGATCGCACCGCTGTCGGAGATCTGCTTCAGGCCCTTCTCCTCGACGATGGTACCGGCGTCCTTGCCGCTCTCCCACATCGCCTCGAAGACCTCCTTGGCGATACGATTGGAGATCGTACCGTCGGCGATCAGATCGATCAGGCCGCCGAGCCGCTCCGCGTTGACCGGCGCATCGCCGAGAGTGACATCGCTCTTGTTCACGTAGCCGAAGAACTCTCCGGTCACCCAGTTGGCCGCCAGCTTGGGGTCGCGCCCCTCGGCGACCGCCTCGAAGAACGCGGCGCTCTCCTGCTCGGCCACCAGGACACCGGCGTCGTATGCGGAAAGCCCCATGTCCTGCATCAGGCGCGCCTTCTTCTCATCGGGCAGCTCTGGCAGGGACGCCGCGATCTCCTCGATCCAGGATTCCTCGAGCTCGAGGGGCAAAAGGTCCGGATCGGGGAAGTAGCGATAGTCGTGGGCGAACTCCTTGGAACGCATGGAGCGGGTCGCGCCGGTCTTGTGATCGAACAGCCGGGTTTCCTGGGCGATGGTTCCGCCGTCCTCCAGCACCTCGATCTGCCGCACGGCCTCGTGCTCGATGGCCTGCTGCACGAAGCGGATCGAGTTGACGTTCTTGGTCTCGGTCCGCGTGCCGAGCTCCTCGCCGGGCCGGCGCACGGAGACATTCACGTCGGCGCGCATGGAGCCTTCCTCCATGTTGCCGTCGCAGGTGCCGAGATAGCGCAGGATGGCGCGCAGCTTGCGCAGATAGGCTCCCGCCTCCTCCGCCGAGCGCATGTCCGGCTTGGAGACGATCTCCATCAGCGCCACGCCGGAACGGTTGAGATCGACGAAGGTCTTGCTCGGGTGCTGATCGTGCAGCGACTTGCCGGCATCCTGTTCCAGATGCAGGCGCTCGATGCCGACCGTCCGCGTCTCCCCATCCGGCAGGTCGAGCAGAATCTCGCCCTCGCCGACGATGGGATGCAGGAACTGGCTGATCTGATAGCCCTGGGGCAGATCGGCGTAGAAGTAGTTCTTACGCTCGAACACGCTGGTCCGGTTGATCTTGGCCTTGAGGCCGAGCCCGGTCTTGATCGCCTGCATCACGCACTGCCGGTTGAGCACCGGCAGCATGCCGGGCATGGCGGCGTCGACCAGGGAAACCTGGCTGTTCGGCTTGGCGCCGAAGGTGGTCGAGGCGCCGGAGAAAAGCTTGGATTCGGAAATGACCTGGGCATGGACCTCCAGCCCGATCACCACTTCCCAATCGCCCGTGCGTCCTTTCAGCAATGCCATGGCTCAGCCCTCCGTCACATAGGCCGGGAGGTGGTCGAAGGCCGCGGCCTCCTCCAGTACGCCGGCGACGCGAATCACCGTTTCTTCGTCGAAGGCCTTGCCGAGCAGCTGCAGCCCCAGGGGCAGGCCGTCGGCGGAGAGCCCCGCCGGAACCGAAATGCCCGGCAGGCCGGCCAGGCTGGCCGGCACGGTAAAGACGTCGTTGAGGTACATCGCAACGGGGTCGTCCATTTTCTCACCCATGGCGAAGGCGGCGCTCGGCGCCGTCGGGGTCAGGATGGCGTCGACCTCGGTAAAAGCCTCTGCGAAATCCCTGGCGATCAGGGTCCGTACCTGGCGGGCCTTGTTGTAGTAGGCGTCGTAGTAGCCGGCGGAAAGCACGTAGGTGCCGATCAGAACCCGCCGGATCACCTCGTCGCCGAAACCCTCGCCACGGGTCGTCTCGTACATTGAGTCGAGGCTGCCCTCGCCCTCGACGCGCAGGCCGAAGCGCACCCCGTCGTAGCGGGCCAGGTTGGAGGAGGCCTCCGCCGGCGCGATGATATAGTAGGTCGGCAGCGCGTAATGGGTATGCGGCAGGCTCACCTCGACGACCTCGGCGCCGGCGCCGGTCAGCCAGTCGCAGCCCTGCTGCCACAGCTTCTCGATCTCCGCGTCCAAGCCATCGACCCGGTATTCCTTGGGAACGCCGATCTTCAAGCCCTTGATGTCGCCGGTCAGCGCCTTCTCATAGTCGGGCACAGGGCGGTCGACCGAAGTCGAATCCTTGGCGTCGTAGCCCGCCATGGAGCGAAGCATCAGGGCGCAGTCGCGCACGCTGCGCGCCATCGGCCCCGCCTGATCGAGGGAAGAGGCAAAGGCGACGATGCCCCAGCGCGAACAGCGCCCGTAGGTCGGCTTCAGGCCGGTGATGCCGGTGAAGCTGGCCGGCTGGCGGATCGAGCCGCCGGTGTCCGTGCCGGTCGCGCCCAAGGCGAGGCGCGCGGCGACGGCGGAAGCCGAACCGCCGGAAGACCCGCCCGGAACCAGCTGACGATTGTCGCCTTGCCGCTTCCAGGGATTGACCACGCCGCCATAGTGGCTGGTCATGTTGGAGGAGCCCATGGCGAACTCGTCGAGGTTGACCTTGCCCAGCATCACCGCGCCGTCGCGCCAAAGCTGCGCCGTGACGGTCGATTCATAGGTCGGCTTGAAGCCTTCGAGGATATGGCTGCCGGCCGTGGTCAGGACGCCTTCGGTGCAGTAAAGGTCCTTGATCGCCAGCGGCAGGCCGTCGAGAGGCCCCGCCTCGCCCTTGGCGCGGCGGGCGTCGGAGGCCTCGGCCATCTCCAGCGCCTGTTCCGGCGTCTCGGTGATGAAGGCGTTGAGATCGCGCGCCGCCTCCAGCGCGGCGACATGAGCCGCCGTCAGTTCCTTGGAGGAAACCTCGCCCTTGTCGAGCAGGTCGCGGGCCTCGGCGAGACCGAGATGAGTCAGTTCCGGCATGTCCTACTCCACCACCTTCGGCACGACGTAGAAGCCGTGCGAGGCTTCCGGCGCGTTCGCGGTTACCTTTTCCTGGATACCGCCATCGGTCACCGCATCGGCGCGCAGGGGAGCGCGCATCTCGACCACGGAGGTCATCGGCGGCACGCCCTCGGTATCGAGCTGGGAAAGCTGCTCGACCCAGCCAAGGATGTTCGACAGCTCCTCGGCCAAGGGTTCTTTCTGCTCATCCCTGAGACGAATGCGCGCCAGCTTGGCGATGCGTTCGACGGTGTCCTTGTCGACCGACATGGGAAACTCCAGCAAGTGTTCGATAGCGGCGCGCGGCCCCCGAGGAACGCGTACCGGCGGGCGTTTGATAGCACCAGGACCCTTGCCGCGCAACGTGGCGGGACGTAAAGCTTGCGGCTATGCCGGAGCTGCCCCTCACCGACCTGCCCCAAGCGCTGGAAAAGCGGCAGCGCCTGCTCGGACTCGACCTGGGCGAGAAAACCATCGGCTTGGCGATTTCCGATGGCGCTTTGCTGGTCGCCTCGCCGCTGGAGACCATCCGGCGGCGCAAGTTCACCCAGGATGCCGAAGCCCTGAAGGCCATCGTCGCCGAGCGCGAGGTTGGCGCCCTGCTGCTGGGCCTGCCCTTCAATATGGATGGCAGCGAGGGGCCGCGCTGCCAGTCGACGCGGCAGTTCGCCCGCAATCTGGCGCAGATCGCCGGCCTCGACCTGCCCTTCGCGTTCTGGGACGAACGCCTCTCGACCGCCGCCGTGCAGCGCTTCATGATCGAGGAGGCGGACATGACCCGCAGCCGCCGCGGCGCGGTGGTCGACAAGATGGCCGCCGCCTTCATCCTGCAGGGCGCGCTCGACGCCCTGCGCCACCAGAAGCAACGCGCACCGTGAGGCTCCCATGACCCGCATCCTGGTGTTTCAGCATCACCCCAGCGAGCATCCCGGCGTGTTCCGGGAGTTCCTGGCCGCCGACGGCATCGCCTGGGACGCGGTCGAACTCGACGCCGGAGAGCCGATTCCCGCGCTCGACGGTTACCATGCCCTCTGGGTATTCGGCGGCCCCATGGACACCTGGCAGGAAGATCGGCATCCCTGGCTGGCGTCCGAGAAGCGGGCGATCCGCGAGGCCGTGGAAACCCGCAACCTGCCCTATCTCGGGGTCTGCCTGGGGCATCAGCTCCTCGCCGCCGCGCTCGGCGGCAAGGTCGGGCCGAGCGAAACGCCGGAGGTCGGCGTCTGCGGCCTGGAGGTGGTCCGCGACGACCCTCTGATCGGCAATGCCGGGGGGCGACTACAGGCCCTGCAGTGGCACAGCGCGGAGATCACCGCCCCCTGCCCCGGCATGGAAATCCTCGCCTCCTCGCCGCGCTGCCAGGCCCAGGCGATCAAGGTTGGCGCGCGCGCCTACGGCATTCAGTACCACATGGGAGGTGACCGCCGAGACCGTGCCGACCTGGGCCGCGATCCCCGAGTACAAGGCGGCCCTGGAGCGGACCATCGGTACCGCCGCCCTGCCCGACTTCGAGGCCGAGGTGACGGCGAATCTGGCGGCCTTCCGCGGCGACGCCAAACGTCTCTACGACGGCTTCACGGCGCTGCTCGCTTAGCGTCATGCTGAACATCGTCCTGGTCATTCTTCCGGTCTTTCTGCTGATTTTCCTTGGCTGGAAACTGCGCAAGCGCGGCTTTCCCGGAGAGGGCTTCTGGGCGCCAGCGGAAAAGCTTACCTATTTCATCCTCTTCCCCTCGCTGCTGATCGCCACCCTGGCGGAGGCCGATTTCTCCGGCCTCAATATCCTGCCCATGGCCCTGGCGGTGGACGGCGCGATCCTGCTCATGACCGCGCTGACCCTGGCGCTCAAGCCGCTGCTCGGCATCGACGGCCCCGGTTTCACCAGCCTCTATCAAGGCGCGATCCGGATGAATTCCTACATCGGGCTCTCCGTCTCCTACGGGCTTTACGGCGCGGCGGGACTGACCGCCGCCGCCCTGGCGGTCGCCGCGATCGTGCCCCTGGCCAATGTCTGCTGCGTCCTGATCCTGGCGCGCTATGGCAGCGCCGCCCAGCCGAGCGTGCTGGGTGTGCTGAAGGAGTTCGCGCGCAATCCGCTGATCCTGGCCTGCGTCATCGGCGGGCTGCTCAACGCCACGGGGCTCGGGCTGCCGCCGGTGATCGACGACATCCTGGGAATTCTCGGCCGCGCCGCCCTGCCGCTTGGTCTGCTGGCGGTGGGCGCGGCCCTCAGCCTCAAGGCGGTGCAGGACGTCAAGGCCCTGGCCTTCGGCATCACCGTTCTCAAGCTCGCCGTGCTGCCCGCCATGACCCTGGGAATCGCCCTGCTGCTCGGCCTGCAGGGCCCGGCCCTGGCCGTCGCCGTGCTGTTCAACGCCCTGCCGACGGCGACCAGTTCCTACATCCTCGCCCGGCAGCTCGGCGGCGACGCCCATCTCATGGCCGCGCTGGTGACCCTGCAGACGGCGGCGTCGATGCTGACCATCCCCATCGCGCTTGCCCTGATCTCCCAGCCAGCTTGACCTGCGCGGCGGCGCGCGCGAAAACCCCTAACGCAATCAACAGGAGTATCTTCGCACCATGAGCGGACCGCTGCAGGGCCTTCGTGTCTTCGATCTGACGCGCATATTGGCTGGACCGACCTCGACGCAGCTTCTCGGCGATCTCGGCGCCGACGTGATCAAGGTCGAGCGCACCGGCGAGGGCGACGATACCCGGCGCTGGGGGCCTCCCTTCGTCAAACAGCCGGACGGCAGCGACAGCGAGACCGCCGCTTATTATCTCTCCGCCAACCGCGCCAAGCGCTCGGTCACCATCGACATTTCCAAGCCGGAGGGGCAGGCCCTGGCGCACAGGCTGCTGGCCGAATGCGATATCCTGGTCGAGAACTTCAAGACCGGCGGCCTGGCCAAGTACGGCCTCGACTACGCCAGCGTTCGCAAGACCAAGCCCGATATCATCTACTGCTCGATCACCGGCTTCGGACAAACCGGCCCCTACGCCAAGCGCGCGGGCTACGACTACCTGGCGCAGGGCCTGGGCGGCATCATGTCCCTGACCGGACGGCCCGATGGCGAGCCGACCAAGGTCGGCGTCGGCATCGCCGACGTGATGTGCGGCATGTACGCGGTCTCCGCGATCCTCGCCGCCGTCCATCACCGCCATAACAGCGGCCAGGGCCAGCATATCGACCTGGCGCTGCTCGACACCCAGGTCGCCTGGCTGGTCAACGAAGGCCTCAACTACCTGACCTCGGGCAAGGTGCCCCAGCGCATCGGCAACGAGCACCCGAACATCGTGCCCTACAACGTGCTGGAAAGCAGCGACGGGCATTTCATCCTGGCGGTCGGCAACGATGGGCAGTTCCGCAAATTCTGCACCTTTGCCGGCGCGCCGGAGCTGGCCGACGACCCGCGCTTCGTCACCAATGCCCTGCGTTGCGCCAACCGGCGGGTGCTCTACGACGAGATTCTGCCGCCGCTGACCCGCCAAAAAACCAGGGATGAATGGATCGGCGGCCTGGCCGAGATCGGCGTGCCGGCCGGCGCGGTCAACACCCTGGATCAGGTCTTCGAGGACCCCCAGGTCAAACACCGCGAAATGCAAATCCAGGTGCCCTACCCGGACAGCGAGAAGGGCTACCTGGACCTGATCGGCAATCCGATCAAGTTCTCGGAGACACCCGTCGCCTACAACCGCCCGCCGCCGAAGATGGGCGAGCACAGCGAAGAGGTTTACCGCGACCTTCTCGGCCTCAGCGACGAAGAGCTACAGGATCTGCGCGACAAGGGTGTGATTTAGCGCTCTGCCCGAGCGATTCTGGACTCTTGGTGGGCGCTACTCCTTGATCGTCACGCTCGCCGTATCAACTCCGAAAAAGACGATCTCATCGGTCGCGCCCACAGCGCCATGGGCGCGATAGCCAACCGCCCGGACGGGCACTTCCTCGCCGCAGGATCCAGAATAGCGTTTACCGATTCCGGCGTCGTACAGGGTTCCATGCTTCGGCTGCTGCGAACCGGCCTCGAGGAACATGTCCCGCTCCGCATCGGCGAAGGAGGGTGCGTCGCCGCACTCTTCGCCACGTACTCCATAGATGATTCTGCTATGCCCGGCCTTAACGACGAACTCGCCACCGGCGGGCACCTTTCCAACCTGCATGTCGTTCGCCAAAGTACTGTGAGAATAGATTACCCCTGCCAGCAAACAAACCGCGATGCCAGGCAGATACCTTCGTCCGTTGCTCTGCAAGTTCCCCCCCATAAAAGCTAAGCATGTGAGCCATGCATTGTAGTGACTAGCGCTCCGCCAGCGCCAGCCTTACCCCTAGCCCGGCAAAGGCGAGCGCAAAGCTGCGGCGCGGCACTTTCATCACCGTCGGCTGTTCGATGACGTAGGTCCGCGCCAGCGAGGCCAGGGCCCCATAGCAGAGGAAGACCCCCAGGGTCATCGCCATGAAGACCCCACCAAGCGCGATCATCCGCGGTGCCGGATTTGCCGTGCCGCTGTCGATGAACTGCGGCAGGAAGGCGAGGAAAAAGATCGAGAGCTTGGGGTTCAACAGGTTGATGGTGATGCCCCGGATAAGCACCCGCCCCATCCGCGTCTCCCGGTTGCCGCTGCCGAGCGACAGCGTCCCGCTTTCCCGCCAGGCGCTCCAAGCGAGGTAGAGCAGATAGGCGACGCCGGCGTACTTCAACAGCGTAAAGGCCAGCGCGCTGGCGTGGACGATGGCGGCCAAGCCGAGAGCCGCCGCCGCGATATGCGGCAGGATCCCGAGGGTACAGCCAAGCGCGGCGAAAACGCTGCCGCGCAGACCCAGGCCGAGCCCGGACGCCAGGGTGTAGATCACACCGGTCCCTGGCGCGAGCACGACGATCAGCGAGGTGACCAGAAACTCGATGGACATGCCGCTTCCTCCGGCCGGCAGCTTCCCTCTAATCCACCGCTCACGGCAAGGCTGCCGAGAAGAAGAGCGGAAAAGAAAACGGCCCGCTCCGGAGAGCGGGCCGTCGCTATTGGGCCAAAAAAGGCGCCTAGCAGGTGGTGCCTGGCTCCGGCGAGCCGTTCAGGTCGACCGTGCCGGTGACTGTCGGCGAACCGACGTCGCAGGTCGTTGCCGAGTCCACGGTGTTGCCGCTGCCCGATACCGTGACCTCTCCCATGCCAATGAAGCTCACGCCGAGCGGGGTCATGGCATCGATCGTTACGTTGTTGATCGCGACGTTCGTGTCGAAGCCGTCGACCGCGCTGTCGTCGCGCAGCAGGATGCCCTGGGCCGTGGCATTGACGATGCCGACATCGGTGATCGAGCCACTGGAGTTCTGGAACTGCACCCCCGTGGTCTGATCGGTGAAGCTGCTCATCGACAGAACGATGTTGCTCGACTCAACGGCCAGGAAGCCGTTGGCGGTGCTATCGCTGACCGTCAGACCGGTGAAGCTGCCGTCGGTGACGTTGGACAGATTCACGCCCTGGCCGATGCCCGGGAGGATCTGTCCGGAGCCGGAGATCGTTCCGTTGCTGACGTCGACGAAGGAAACATTGAACAGACCCAGCCCGATGTTGCCGGAGTCGACGATGCTGAAGTGCTCCAGCGAAATATCGCTTGAGCCATCGCCGAACAGGATGCCGGCGCGGCCGCTGCCCGCGACATGAACGTTGTAGGCATCGACCCCGCTGACATTGCGCAGGTCGATGCTCTCGCCGACGAAGTCGGTCGCGGTGACGCTGTGGATCTGCAGATCCGTGGCGTTCATGATCCGGATCGCCTCGCCGCCGACCTGATCGCCGAACTCACCGGTGGTGCCGGAGTTCACGAAGTTCAGATCGTAGAGCACGATGTTGCGGTTGATGGTGCCAGCGGCGCCGTGAATGGCGATGTACTCGCCGATGCCACCGCCGACATCCTGGGTGATGTCGAAATCGATGCCCTTGATGGTGTTGTCACTGGCCAGGATGAACATTTCCTGCGGCCCGTCGCTGTCGTTATGAATCGTCGGGCGCATGCCCGGCGCTTCCCAAGCGACACCGTCGTTGCCGTTGCCATAGACCGTGAACAGCGAATCGCCGCCGAGGACCACGTCATAGTCGAGCAACATCGCGCCTTCGCTTTCGATCTGGCCGTTGACGCCGTCGACAACATAGAGGACCGCGTTCTCGCTCTGCACCGACTGGAAGTAGGTATCGTGGTCATAGGCGTCGTCCGGTGAGCTGCCGTCCATGTCGCCCGAGCCGCCCTCGTTGAGGAAGATCACGTCGCTGATCGGCGTGCCATCCTCGAACGTCGCCTGTTCGCCGCGGTGGCGGGTGTTGGTCACGATATCGACATCGCGCACGATGCGGTTCGTCATGCGGCGGTCGAAGCTGCTGCTCGCACCGTCGTTGCCGTCGCCGAAAATGCTGCCCAGCGGGATGCTGATTCGCGCGATACCGAAGGCCTGCAAATCGCGCACATCGTCATACTGCGCCTCGGCCCCAAGAGTCAGCAGGGAGCCGCTTCCGATAACGTCGTAAAAGCGCAGCTCGGCGCGCGCGCGCGGCCCGGCGATCTTGTCGAAGCCAGCCGCATCGAAATAGTAGCCGCCGACAAAACCGCGCAGCTCGCTGTTTCCAGCTTCGTTGAGCGGAACCCCGAAACCGATTTCCGCGTCTCCGCCGTAGAGCGCCCGCTCCTCGCCGTAGCGCACGGTCACGCTCCCGTAATCGAAGTGGTCCATATCGTGGACGGCATGGATGTCGTCCTCGGGAATGTAGAAATTGCCCCGAATCTCGAACTGCTCCCACATCACCTCGACGCCGCCGGAACCCTGGATAAAGCTGTTCCCGTGCTCGCTATGCAGGTAGTCGAAGAAGGCATAGACGCCAAGCACCGCCTCCTCGCCAATCAGCGTGCGATACCCGAGGCCGACGTTGACCTCGCCATTGTCCTCTAGGTCATAGCGCCCCCGCAGGTCGGCGAAGAACATCGAGGTCTCGTCCTGCCACAGCGGCGCGAAGAGCTCGACCGTCCCGATCTGACGCTCGTTGCCCGGCTTCAACTCGATGTGAAGCTGCGGCGACCAGCCATCGGCCAAGGCAGGGCCGGATACGGAAAGCGTTAAGCCAAAAAGCGTTGCGGCAGCCGCAACGAGCCCACGCGGCAACCTACGCGTCGTTTCACCCATAACCTCACCCCCAGAAAACAGCTAATAAAGATAAAATTAACAGATCTTTTTCTACCTATTGGATTGCTGAATATGCTGCCCTCTGGATGCTGTCAAACAGGAAAAGACCAAGCCCGTTCACAAAATGATGATCGCTCCCACGAGGCTGGGCTTGGCATGAGCGAGTGCAGTCCGCGGGATGGAGACCAATGCTATTTTTGGCCCTGGTTGAGTTTCAGCGCTCTGCGGCACCCGCGGCTCTTGGCGGGTCGCAGGGCGTGTTAACCGCTTGCCCCCTCCGGCGGCTCCTGTCATAAACCTCGCTTTAATGAGCGCGCAGTTAGAGACTCCGAACCACGGCGGATTTACGCATCGGCATCTTCTCGGTATCGAGGGGCTGACAGCGCCGGAAATTTCCTTCCTGCTCGACCTTTCCGACCACTACGCCAATCAGCAGCGCCAGCGCGCCCGGCGCGAGCGCAAGCTCGACGGCCGCTCGGTGATCAATCTGTTTTTCGAGAACTCGACGCGCACCCGCACCTCCTTCGAGCTGGCGGCGCAGCGGCTCGGCGCCGACGTCATCAACATGCAGGTCGCCGCCTCCTCGATCAAAAAGGGCGAAACCCTGATCGACACGGCGATGACCCTCAACGCCATGCACCCGGACGTGCTGGTGGTCCGCCATCCCGACTCCGGCGCCGTCGCGCTGCTGGCGGAGAAAGTCACCGGATCGGTGATCAACGGCGGCGACGGCAGCCACGAGCACCCGACGCAAGCGTTGCTCGACGCCCTGACCATCCGCCGCCGCAAGGGCCGGCTGCAGGGCCTGAAGGTGGCGATCTGCGGCGACATCCTGCACAGCCGGGTCGCCCGCTCGAACATCTACCTGCTCAACATCATGGGCGCCCAGGTCCGCGTGATCGCGCCGCCGACCCTGCTGCCCGCCAAGATCGAGATGCTGGGCGTCGAGGCCTTCTACGACATGACCGAGGGGCTGAAGGACTGCGACATCGTAATGATGCTGCGGCTGCAGACCGAGCGCATGCAGGGCACCTACGTGCCCTCGATCCGCGAGTATTTCCGCTTCTTCGGCCTCGACCACGAAAAGCTCAAGGCGGCCAAGCCCGATGCCATGATCATGCACCCGGGTCCGATGAACCGTGGCGTCGAGATCGACAGCGAGCTGGCCGACGACATCGACCGCTCGGCGATCCGCGAGCAGGTCGAGATGGGCGTCGCCGTGCGCATGGCCTGCCTCGACGTGCTGACCCGCAATCTGCCGCCGATCAATGGCGCGGGCTGAAGCCATGACCAACAGTGTCCTCCGCACCGCCTTTTTGAACGCCCGTCTGCTCGACCCGGAGTCCGGGCTCGATACCCAGGGCGGCCTGCTGGCGGAGAACGGCAAGATCGCCGACTTCGGCCCCGGCCTGTTCAAGGAGGGAACGCCGGAGGGCGCCGATCTCGTCGATTGCGGCGGGGCCTGCCTGGCGCCGGGCCTGGTCGACATGCGGGTCCAGCTGCGCGAACCGGGCGAGGAGCACAAGGAAGACATCCTCTCGGGCTCGCGCGCCGCGGCCGCCGGCGGCGTGACCTCGATGGTCGCCTTGCCGAATACCGATCCTGTGATCGACGACGTCGCCGGAGTCGAGTTCGTCGCCCGCCGGGCGCGCGACGTGAAGATGGTCAAGGTCTATACCTACGGTGCCGTGACCCGCGGCCTGGAAGGCCAGGAACTGACCGAGATCGGTCTGCTGAGCGCCTATGGCGCGGTCGGCTTTACCGATGGTCTCAAGGCGGTGGCCGACCCCCAGGTGATGCGCCGCGCGCTGAGCTATTCCCGCGCCTTCGGCACGGTGATTCTGCAGCACCCGGAGGTACCGGAGCTTGCCACCGGCGCGATGAATTCCGGCGAGCTGGCGACCCGGCTTGGCCTGTCGGGCATCTCCCCGCTGTCGGAAGTGATGATGATCGAGCGCGACCTGCGCTTGCTCGAGATGGTCGGCGGGCGCTACCACGTCAGCCACATTTCCACCGGCGAGTCCGCGCGGGTGATCGCCGCCGCCAAGCAGCGCGGCTTGCAGGTCACCTGCGATACCGCGCCGCACTATTTCGCGCTCAACGAGCTGGCGGTGACCGATTACCGCACCTTCGGCAAGGTTTCGCCGCCGCTGCGCGCGGAAGCCGATCGGGAGGCCATCGCCGCCGCCGTCGCGCAGGGCATCGTCGATGCCGTCGCCAGCGATCACAGCCCGCACGATCAGGACGCCAAGCGCATCCCCTTCGCCCAGGCCGAGGCCGGTATCGTCGGTCTGGAAACCCTGCTGCCGCTGTCTCTCGGCTTGGTACATCAGGGCCGGACCGGCTTGCTCGAGCTGCTCGGCCGGCTGACCTATCGCCCCGCCGACATCCTCGGCCTGGAAGCCGGACGTCTGAAAACAGGCGCGCCGGCGGACCTGGTGATTTTCGATCCCGACATCGCGGGCCGTATCGACCCGGCGAAGTTCCGCAGCAAATCGAAAAATTCCCCCTTCGAGAACCACCCGGTCGAAGGGCGCGTGCTGCGCACCGTGGTTGACGGGCGCAGCATTTTCACTCACGACGGTTAGATTATGCCCGATCCGATCTCCTGGGAATTCGCCTGGCCCTATCTGACGGCCGCGCTCCTGGCCGGCTATCTGCTCGGCTCGATCCCCTTTGGATTGCTGCTGACCCGTCTCGCCGGACACGGCGACCTGCGCCACCAGGGTTCGGGCAATATCGGGGCCACCAACGTGCTGCGCACCGGCCGCAAGGATCTTGCGCTCGCCACCCTGCTGCTCGACGGCGGCAAAGGCGCGGCCGCGGTTCTGATCGCCATAAACTGGGGACCGGACATCGCCTTGATGGCGGGCTACGGCGCGGTGCTCGGGCATCTCTTCCCGGTCTGGCTCGGCTTCAAGGGCGGCAAGGGCGTCGCCACCACCCTGGGCGCGCTGCTGGCGATATCCTGGCCGGTCGGGCTGGCCGCCTGCGCGACCTGGCTGGCCGTCGCCGGGATCACCCGCTATTCCTCGCTGGCCGCCCTGCTCTGCCTCGCCCTGGCCCCGCTCTGGGCCTGGCTGCTGCGCGGCGACCTGCAGCTTGTCCAGTTCGCCGCCATTCTCGCGCTCCTGGTTTGGGCCCGGCATCACGAAAATATCGGGCGCCTGCTCACAGGCACGGAAAGCAAGATCGGCGCGAAAAAGCCCTGAGCCAGTTCAATCCCGCGCTTGACGGATGATCACGGGCAAAGCATCGTCGCCTGCGAAAAGAACAAAACAGGGCCAAGTATGCGGGATGCGGAAAGACTGGCTTCCCTGCGGCTCATCCGCAGCGAGAATGTCGGCCCGGTTACCTATCGGCAGTTGATCGCGCGCTTCGGCACGGCGCAAGCCGCGCTGGAAGCCCTGCCCGAGCTCGCGCGCCTAGGCGGCCGCCGCCGAGGTTTGAAGCTCTACGCCCAAGGCGAGGCGGAGCAGGAGATCGCCGCCCTGGAGAAGCTCGGCGCGCGGCTGCTGCGGCTCGGCGAGCCCGACTACCCCGAGGCGCTGGCCGCGCTCTCCGACGCGCCGCCGCTGCTCGCCGTCTTGGGACCGGGAAGCCTCACCGAGCAGCGCCTCTTCGCCATGGTCGGCGCGCGCAACGCCTCGGCCAATGGCCAGCGTCTGGCCGAGCAGCTCGCCCGCGATCTCGGCGCCGCCGGCTTTACCGTGGTTTCCGGCCTAGCCCGGGGCATCGACTCCGCCGCCCATCGCGGCAGTCTGGCCAGCGGCACGGTCGCGGTGGTCGCCGGCGGCCTGGACGTGGTCTATCCGCCGCAGAACCAGCATCTCTACGAGGCGATTCGCGAACAGGGCTTGATCGTCTCGGAAATGCCGCTCGGCCTGCAGCCTCAGGCGCGGCACTTTCCCCGGCGCAACCGCATCATCTCAGGGCTGTCCGAAGGCGTCCTGGTGGTCGAGGCGGCGCCGCGTTCCGGCTCCCTGGTGACCGCCCGCCTGGCCGGAGAGCAGGGCCGCGACGTCTTCGCCATCCCCGGCTCCCCTCTCGATCCGCGGGCGCGCGGATGTAACGATCTGCTGCGCCAAGGCGCCGTACTGACCGAAACCGTGGACGACATCGTCGAGGCTTTGTCCGGCCGAATCCGGCGCACTCCCAGCTTGTCGGAAACGCCCGAAGCGGCCGTCTTGGAAGGCGGCGATAGGCCCTTGGAAAGCATCGAGGCGGAGGCCGCTGAGATCGAAGCACTGCTCGGTCCCAGCGCTGTCACTGTTGACGAACTGCTCCGCCGATGCCAATTGTCACCCGCCGCCGTTAGCCTTGCACTGCTTGAGCTTGAGCTTGCCGGACGTCTCGAACGCCAGCCTGGCAACCGCATCGCTCTCGTTGCAGACCGCGAAGCGCGCCCATAAAATCGGACCCTCTATGCAACTTGTCGTCGTCGAATCTCCTGCCAAAGCCAAAACCATCAACAAGTACCTCGGTTCCGACTACGAGGTGCTGGCAAGCTACGGCCATGTGCGCGACCTGCCGGCCAAGGACGGCTCGGTCAAACCCGACGCCGACTTCGAAATGCTGTGGCAGGTCGATGACAAGGCCGAAAAGCGGCTGAAGGAAATCGCCAGCGCCGCCAAGCGCGCCGACCATATCATTCTCGCCACCGATCCCGATCGTGAGGGCGAGGCGATTTCCTGGCATCTGGTCGAGGAAATGAAGCGCCGCAAGGTGCTGGATGGTAAGTCCGTCAAGCGCGTGGTGTTCAACGAGATCACCAAGTCGGCGGTGCAGGAAGCCTTCCGCAATCCCCGGGAACTCAATCAGGAGCTGATCGAGGCCTATCTGGCGCGCCGCGCGCTGGACTATCTCGTCGGCTTCTCCCTGTCTCCGGTGCTCTGGCGCAAGCTGCCGGGCAGCCGCTCGGCCGGGCGCGTGCAATCCGTCGCCTTGCGGCTGGTTTGCGAACGCGAAGCCGAAATCGAAGTTTTCAAACCTCAGGAATACTGGTCGGTTGCCGCCAGCCTGAAAGGCGCCGAGACCGAGGCCTTCGAGGCGCGGCTGATCGCGCTTGAAGGCGAGAAGCTGGACAAGTTCTCCCTGCCCGACGAGGCCAGTGCCCAGCGCGCCGTGCGGATTCTCGAGGAAGCCCCGAGCTTCGCGGTCAGCCAGGTCGAGCGCAAGGAAGTCCGGCGCAATCCGCAGCCGCCCTTCACCACCTCGACCCTGCAGCAGGAAGCCTCGCGCAAGCTCGGTTTCGGGGCGACCCGCACCATGCGCACGGCGCAGAAGCTGTATGAAGGCATCGAGCTCGACGGCGAAACCGTCGGCCTGATCACCTATATGCGTACCGACGGCGTGGCGATGTCGAACGAGGCGATCGGCGCGGCCCGTGGCTTGATCGCCGATACCTATGGCGACTCCTATCTGCCGGATCAGCCGCGCATTTACAAAACCAAGGCGCGCAACGCCCAGGAAGCGCATGAAGCGATCCGCCCGACGGAGTTTTCGCGCCGCCCCGAGCATGTCGCGCGTCATCTCGGCGCCGACGAGCAAAAGCTTTACGAACTGATCTGGCTGCGCGCCCTGGCCAGCCAGACGGCCAGCGCCCGCCTCGACCAGGTCAGCGTCGACATCGCCGCCGAGGGCAATCGCGCCGGCCTGCGCGCCACCGGCTCCGTGGTGGTGTTCGATGGTTTCCTGCGGCTTTACGAGGAAGGCCGCGACGAACCGAAGCGCGACGGCGAGGAAGAAAACAAGCGTTTGCCCAAACTGGCCGAGGGCCAAGGCCTAGACCGCCTTGCCATCGACAGCGAGCAGCATTTTACCCAGCCGCCGCCGCGCTACTCGGAGGCCAGCCTGGTCAAGAAGCTGGAAGAGCTGGGGATCGGCCGCCCCTCGACCTACGCCTCGATTCTCCAGGTCCTTCAGGATCGCAACTACGTGCGCCTGGAGAAACGGCGCTTCCTTCCCGAGGACCGCGGCCGCCTGGTCACGGCCTTCCTGGCCAGCTATTTCGAGCGCTATGTGCAGTACAACTTCACCGCCGAGCTGGAGCGCGAACTCGACGAGATTTCCGACGGGCAGATCGACTGGAAAACCGTCCTGCGGAACTTCTGGGAAGCCTTCTCGGCCAAGCTCGACGAGACCAAGGAGCTGCGGATCAGCAACGTCATCGACGTGCTGGACGAGGAACTCGGGCCGCATTTCTTCCCCGCCGATCCGGAGAAGCCCGACGCCGATCCGCGACTCTGCCCTGCCTGCAACGAAGGGCGGCTCGGCCTGCGGCTGGGGAAAAGCGGCGGCTTCATCGGCTGCTCGAACTATCCCGACTGCCGCTATACCCGCCCCCTGGCGGTGCCGACCGGCGAGGAAGGCGAAGCCGCCGATCTCGCCAACAAGCCCCGCGTGCTTGGCCAGGATCCGGAGAGCGGGCTGGACGTGACGCTGCGCAAGGGCCCCTACGGCATCTACATCCAGCTCGGCGAAGCCGTGGAGAAGGGCGAAAAACCGAAGCGCGCGTCCCTGCCCAAGGGCGCCTCGCCCGAGGATGTGGATTTGGAGCTGGCGCTGAAACTCCTCTCCCTGCCGCGCGAAGTCGGCAAGGACCCGGAGAGCGGCGAGACGATCCATGCCGGCATCGGGCGCTACGGCCCCTATGTCAAACGCGGCAGCACCTACAAATCCCTGCCCAACGACGACGAGCCTCTGGCTGTCCTGGAAATCGGTCTCAACCGCGCGGTCAGCCTGCTCGCCGAGGCGCCGAAGCGCGGCGGAGCCAGCGCCCTGAAGAGCCTGGGCGACCATCCCAGCGACGGCAAACCGGTGACCCTGCACAGCGGCCGCTACGGCCCCTACGTCAAGCACGGCCGCCTCAACGCCTCCCTGCCCAAGGGCACGGAGGCCGAAGACGCAAGCCTGGATCTCGCGGTCGAACTGCTGGCCAAGCAGGCCGAGAAGAAGGGCGTGAGCAAGCCGAAGAAAGCGCGCAAGCGCGCCAGTTGACAGACACGTGACCAGAAAGCCGACCAAGCGCGCCACGGCAACGCCCCAGTTTCCCACCACGGCTGAAATCCTGCGATTCATCGAGGAGAGCCCGACACCGGTCGGCAAGCGCGAGATCGCCCGCGCCTTCAAGATCAAGGGTGCTGAGCGCCCGCGACTCAAGGAAGTTCTGCGCGAGCTCAAGGAAAGCGGGAAGCTGGAGCGTCTGACCGGGCGGCAGGTGGTGAGCCCAGGACGTCTGCCCGAGGTCGCCGTGATCGAGGTTGTCGAGCTGGACGAGGACGGAGAGCTGCTGGCCCGCCCCGCCACCTGGAAACCCGAACAGGGGCCGCCGCCCAGGATTTTCGTCGTCCCCGACAGAAAGCGCCGCGAGGCCCTGGCCACGGGGGAACGGCTGCTGGCCAAGCTGACCCGCCTGGATGACGCCTACGAAGCCAGAGTGATCCGCCGGCTCGGCCAGGGCGGCGCGCTGCAGGTTCTTGGGATCTATGAACCGGGCGCCCATGGCGGGCGCCTGAAACCGGTCGACAAACGCGCCAAGCAGGACTTCCTGCTCGCCCCCGAGGATGCCGCCGGCGCCCAGCCCGGCGAGCTGGTGCTGGCCGAAGCCAAGGGCCATCACCGCCGCATGGGCCTGCGCGATGTCAAGGTGATCGAGCGCCACGGCAGCCTGGGCAACCACCGGGCGCTTAGCCTGATTTCGATCCACGAGCAGGGCCTGCCGACGGTTTTCCCCGAGGCGGCGCTGCGCGAGGCGGAAGCGGCCAAGGCGACGCCTCTCGGCAAGCGCAGCGATCTGCGCACCCTGCCCCTGGTCACCATCGATGGCGCCGACGCCCGCGATTTCGACGACGCCGTCTTTGCCGAGCCCGACGAGAGCAAGGACAACCCCGGAGGCTGGCACCTGATCGTCGCCATCGCCGACGTCGCCCACTACGTGCGCCCGGACAGCGCCCTCGACCGCGAGGCCTATAAACGCGGCAACAGCGCCTATTTCCCCGATCGCGTGATCCCGATGCTGCCGGAAGCCCTCTCGAACGGCTGGTGTTCCCTGAATCCAGAGGAGGATCGCGGCTGCCTGGCCGTTCACCTGTGGATCGCCAAGGACGGCAAGCTGCGCGACCACCGCTTCGTCCGCGGCCTGCTGCGCTCGGCGGCGCGCCTGACCTACGAGGAGGTGCAGGAAGCCCGTAACGGCCATCCCAACGACAAGACAGCACCGCTGCTCGATAGGGTGATCGCGCCGCTCTATGGCGCCTTCGAGGCGCTGCTGACAGCCCGCAAGAACCGCGGAACCCTGGATCTCGACGTGCCGGAGCGTCAGGTGATCTTCGGCGAGGACGGCCAGATCGCCGAAATCGGCATCCGCCAGCGGCTCGACAGCCACCGCCTGATCGAGGAGTTCATGATCACCGCCAATGTCGCGGCGGCGCGGGAGCTGGAAGCGCGCAAGCAGCCCTGTATGTACCGGGTGCATGAGCCGCCCGATCCGGTCAAGGTCGAGGCCCTGCGCGAGGTGCTGTCGTCGATGGATCTCAGCCTGCCGCGCGGACAAACCCTGAAGCCGAGCGATTTCACCGGGGTCCTGGAGAAGGTCGCCGAGGGCGCCGATTCCCGGGTGGTCAGCGAACTGGTGCTGCGCTCCCAGAGCCAAGCCTATTACAGCCCGAAAAACCTCGGCCACTTCGGCCTCGCGCTGCAACGCTACGCCCACTTTACCTCGCCGATCCGCCGCTATTCCGACCTGATCGTGCATCGCGGTCTGATCGAGGGACTGAAACTCGGCAGCGACGGCCTGCCCAAGGAAGCCAAGGAGTTGATGGAGGGCTGGGGCGCGCACATCTCGGCGACGGAACGCCGTGCCATCGCCGCCGAGCGCGATGCCAAGGACCGCATGTCAGCGGCGTTTCTCGCCAACCGCGTGGGCGAGATTTTCGATGCGCGGATCAGCTCGGTGACCCACTTCGGCCTCTTCGTCAACTTTACCGAAACCGGCGCCGACGCCCTGATCCCGATCAGGACCCTGCCCGATGACTACTACGAGCACGACAGCAAGCGGCACGCTCTGATCGGCCGCCGCTGGGGCCGTGAATATCACCTGGGCGAGCATCATCCGGTACGCCTCGTCGAAGCCAACGGCCAGACCGGCAGTCTGATCGCCGAGATCATGGAAGGCGACGCCGACGGCACGAAAAAGCGTAGCGGCTCCAGAGCGCCAGCCCCCGGGCGAGGCACGAGGGGAAAAGCCGCCGCCAGGCCAAGCGGGCGGAAGACCTCCAAGGGCGGCCCCAAGAGCGGGCGGCGGGGAAAGACCAAGGCGAAAGCTTCCAAGAATAGAAAATAAGCCTTTAAAATCATGCGGTTCCTGGATCTTCTTGAAGCCGGAACTCGAATCTCTCCCCGCGCGCGCGTCCCGGGTCACGTGGCATTCTGGCAACGCATGGGAAAAACCCCGCGCGTGGATCAATTTTGTCAGTGACTTACACCGGCAAGGTGCGGTTAGAATCGTTGCAATAGTGTCACAGTAGGTTGTGGATGAAACGGATCGCGGCTCAGTCAGCGGGACGGGCGGACAGCCCGGCGCTCGGATTCAGGCTTGCCGACAGCATGGTTTTGCTGTCAGCGGCCGTGTTGCTTGTGTCCTGCACCGGCAGCTCCGTTGGCCCCAGCCATTCCGCGACCTACAACCCCTCCACCGCCGCGAACATGTTCAGCGTCGGCTACGAGGATGTTTCCTCGGTCTATATCGAGGACGTGACGCCCCGCCAGTTGGCTCTGGCCGCCCTGGGCAACCTCAGCAATATCGATCCCGGCGTTCAGATCACCGACAACGCCGAGCAGATTTCGGTGCGGGTGCGCGGCCAGGAAACCGCCGCCTACAAGGCCCCCGGGCAGCGCGATAACGAGGGCTGGGCGAAGCTGACGGCCCTGGCGGTAGACGCCAGCAGGACCGGCTCCAGCGAGTTGGTCAATGCCGCGAGCGAGTCGATCTATGAATATGTCTTCGACGGCATGCTTTCCGCGCTCGACGACTACTCGCGCTATGCCGGACGCGAAGAAGCCCAGGAGAACCGGGCCAGCCGGGACGGTTTCGGCGGCATCGGCGTGCGCATCCAGATCGAGGATGAAGGCGTCCGCGTGAAATCGGTCATGGAAAAGACCCCCGCCGAGCGCGCCGGATTGAAACCCGACGACCTGATTACGCATATCGATGGCGCCTCCGCGGCGGGCGTGGCGCAGCGCGAGGTAATCCGCAAATTGCGCGGCCGGCCGAATTCCCCGGTCCGCCTGACCGTGGCGCGCGACGGCTCGCCCGCGCCGCTGGTCGTCGAAGTTCTGCGCGCGCACATCGTGCCGCAGACCGTCACCTACGAGCAGCGCGGCCGGACCGCCGTGTTCCAGGTGCTCGGGTTCAATCAGAGCACCACCCGCAATCTCAAGGATAAGATTGAGGAAGCCTTCTCCATTCAGGGCGATGGGCTGGTCGGGCTGATCGTCGACCTGCGCGACAATCCAGGCGGCCTGCTCGATCAGGCGGTATCGGTTTCCGACCTCTTCCTCGAAGAAGGTCTGGTCGTGTCGACTCGCGGGCGGCACCCCGACAGCCACCAGATATTCAACGCGCACCGCGGCGACAGCGCGCGGGGCCGGCCGGTGGTCGTTCTGATCAACGGCAATTCAGCCTCGGCCTCGGAGATTGTCGCGGCGGCCCTGCAGGACAGCGGCCGCGCCATCGTGGTCGGCAGCGCCTCCTACGGCAAGGGCACGGTGCAGACCGTGCTGCGCCTGCCGAACGAAGGCGAGCTGACCCTGACCTGGGCGCGCTTTCACGCGCCTTCCGGCTATGCCCTGCAGGACCGTGGCGTGATGCCGGATATCTGCACCAATAGCTCCGAAGCCACGACCAGCGGCCCCCGGTTCGGAGAGAAGGCGTTTATCGTCGCCGGCAACATCGTGCGCCGACATGTCGAGCCGGGCGACAAGGCGGGCGTCGAGAAGCTGCATACCCACTGCCCAGCCCATCAGGAACGCGAGGATCTGGACCTCCAAGTCGCGGAACGCCTGCTGAGCATTCCCGGCCTTTACACCGAGATCCTGCACGGCCGTATCGATACCGCGGAACGTCTGTATCAAGTCACCGGCGTCAAGCTCTAGGCTTGAGGGAGGGCGCGACCGATGCGCGTTCGGCCACGCGATGCCGCTGGGCTCGTCGTACTTCAGGAAAACCCCAAGAGTAGCGACGACCCGCTGGTGCTTCTCGGACAGCGGCATGCACAGTCCCGCTTCATGCCGAATGTCTTCGTCTTTCCAGGCGGATGCCGGGAACCCGAGGATGCCCTGCCCAGCGGTTTTCCCGAGGCCTTGCCACGGGCGGCGCAGGGGCGCGTCGATGGCGAAACGAGGCGGCGGCTTGCCGTCTATGCCCGCACAGCGCTGCGGGAAACACTCGAGGAAACGGGGTTTCTGCTCGCCGCGCCGCCCAGCGCCAACACAGCGCGCCAGCAGCAAGCAGGCTCCGCTGGAATCTGGGGCAGCTACGCCGAGCGAGGCCTCGTCCCGCATTTTTCCGCGATGACGCTGCTGGCCCGCGCGATCACGCCCGCGGGCTCGCCCCTGCGCTTTCATAGCCGCTTTTTCCTGGCCCTTGGCAGCCACCTGGAAAAGGTGTCGGAGAGCGACGGAGAATTGCAGGGTATCGGCTGGTATCCAGCCTCACGGGCGCTCAAGGACATGCCCCTGGCCGGGATCTCCAGGCTGATCCTGGCGGAGGCCCTGCTGGCCCGCGAGAACGGGGCCGGCCACGCGGCTGTCTTGTTTCGCTCGGTCTCCGAGAAGCGAATGATCCGCTGCGGCGGGAATTGCGTTGGCGGCGCTTGACTTCTTAGGCGTAGCGCGTATCTTCCGCTCCTCAGGGCCCCTGGCGACAGGGGCCCGTCTAACTTCTTGGAAGACATAGGACCGCGCCATGGCGAAGCCCGTTACTCAATTGATCCGGCTGGTGAGCACCGCCGATACCGGGTACTTCTACGTGATCAAGAAGAACCCGCGGAACACCACCGAGAAGATGACCTTCCGCAAGTACGACCCGGTCGTGCGCAAGCACGTCGAGTTCAAGGAAGCCAAGATCAAGTAGGCTGCGCCGAACGATAGGACCAGCTCCAAACGATCAAGGCCGCGCCCCAAGGGACGCGGCCTTTTCAATTGGCAAGACTCAGGCCTGGGCGGCTAAAGCCGGCGCCGGCCGGTCGAGATCGTCGGAAATGACTCTGTTTCGGCCCGCCGCCTTGGCACGGTATAGCGCGCTATCGGCGCGCTGCTGCAGCATGGAAACGCTGCCGGTACCATCCATCGTCGTCGCCACGCCGATAGAAACCGTAACCTGCAGCTCTTCCCCGCTCTCGATCGCAATGCGCTGGGACGCGACCTTCTCACGCAGGCGCTCGGCAACCAGCAACGCCCCGTCGGCGCCGGTATCCGGCATGATTACGGCAAACTCCTCGCCTCCGTAGCGCGCGACCAAGTCGATATTGCGCACGTTGTTCGAAAGATTGGCCGCGACCGCGCTCAGCACGATATCGCCGACCGCGTGACCATAGCTATCGTTAAAGGCCTTGAAGTTGTCGATATCGGCCATCAGCACCGATAGAGCCTTACCGCTTTCCTGCGCGACAGACAGCCGCTTGGCGAGATGGTTCTCCAGATAGCGGCGGTTGTATACGCCAGTCAGGCCGTCGGTGAAGGCCATGGATACGCTTTGGTCGAGCAGCTGCCGCAGCTTTTCATGATAGCGGCGGCGGCGCACTTGGGTTCGCACGCGCGCCTGCAGCTCGTTGCCGTCGATCGGTTTGATCAGGTAATCGGTGACACCGATATCGAGTCCCTTGGCCAGGCGTGGCAGGTCGTAGTCGTCGAGCAGCAGCAGGATCGGCACATTCCGCATCCGCTCGTCGCCACGCAGATAGGAAACCAGCCGCAGCCCATCTTCGGCGCCCAGGTCGATCGCCACGATGACCAAATCCGGGTCGCTATCGCGCGCCAGGGCCAGGCCCTCTTTCTCGCCCTGCGCGGTCAGGACGCGGTGACCAGCGGCGGCTAGCTTGCCCGCGAGGTTCTCGCGCTGAATTTCATCCTGCTCGATCAGCAGAATTCCGCCGCTTTCCTGTTGGTCGATTTCGTCCATGCTGAACAGCGTTTCATCGCTGCTGGTCGACTGCCTGGCACGCAGTTCATCGACCATCATCTTCAGGCGAATCAGGGAACGCACCCGCGAAAACAGGGTCAGATCGTTGGCCGGTTTGGTAAGGAAATCGTCGGCACCCGCCTCAAGGCCCCGCACCCGGTCCTCGACTTCGCTCAGCGCCGTCAGCATCACGATGGGAATATGCGCGGTCCGCTCGTCGGCGCGCAGAGTCCGGCAAACCTCGATGCCGTCCATTCCCGGCATCATGACATCGAGCAGGATCAGATCGGGCGATTGGGAGCGCGCGATATCCAAGGCGGTCGCGCCGTCGTAGGCGGTCAAGATATCGAAGTACTCCGACGTCAACTTGGCTTCGAGCAGTTTGACGTTGGCTTCGATGTCATCGACGATCAGAACTCGACCGGTCATATTCTATGCCCTTCGGCGCACCCGCCGCTGTGTGTTTCCCAGCACGCTAGTTTACGAAGCGGCGGACCGTTTCTAGGAAGTCCGTCACGGAAATCGGTTTGGCGATGTAGGCCTCGCAGCCGCCCTCGCGGATTTTCTGTTCATCGCCCTTCATCGCGAAGGCTGTGACAGCCACCACGGGGATCGACTTGAGCGTATCGTCCTCCTTGATCCACTTGGTCACCTCCAGCCCGGAAACCTCCGGCAACTGGATATCCATGAGGATCAGGTCGGGACGGTACTGCCGGGCCATGCGCAGGGCCTCGAGACCATCGCGCGTCTGCAAGATTTCGTAGCCGTTCGCTTCCAGCAGATCGTGGAACAGTTTCATGTTGAGCTCGTTGTCCTCGACGACGAGCACGGTCTTGGCTGTTTTCGTCAATGCTGCCTCTGCCATTTCAAACTTCCACTTTTCTGCCGTTTATCTCGACGCCGGGACAAATCGCACGGAAGCCCGCAGCCAAGTTGGGGTAATGTAGGGAGGCTTTATTTCGAAAGCCCTAAGCCAGTACCAATACAGTACACGCCATTCTGGTTAAGAATGCGTAACCAAAACGCCCTTGGCGAGAGAATAGCATGAGAATAGGGGTCGATCTCGGAGGCACCAAGATCGAGGTTGCCGCCATGGAATCCGGATCCGGCGCCCTGCGGGGGCGCAGGAGGGTCGCGACACCGCAGGGCGACTACACGGCCACCGTAACCGCGGTGCGCGACCTGGTGCGCGCCCTGGAGCGGGAAAGCGGCGCCCTGGCCTGTGTTGGCGTGGCCATCCCCGGCGCGATTTCCCCCGCCACCGGCCTGGTCAAGAACGCGAACTCGACCTGGCTGATCGGCAAGCCCTTCGACCAGGACCTGTCCCAGGCCCTGGAGCGCCGGGTGCGGGTCGCCAACGACGCCAACTGCTTCGCGCTTTCGGAAGCCGCCGATGGCGCGGCCCAGGGCGCCAGCCTGACGTTCGGCGCGATTCTCGGCACCGGTGTTGGCGGCGGCGTGGTCTTCAACGGCCGCTGTCTGGTCGGCCGGCACGCCATCTCGGGCGAGTGGGGCCACAATCCCCTGCCCTGGCCGGAGCCCGACGAGCTGCCTGGTCCGCCCTGTTTTTGCGGACAGCACGGCTGTAACGAAACCTGGCTGTCCGGCCCCGCCTTGAGCGCGCAGTATGGCGGCGGCGCGACGCCACAGCAGATCGCGGAGCTTGCGGCCAGCGGCGACCGCGCGGCGGAATCCTGCCTGCGGCGCTACGAAACCCGTCTCGCCCGCGGTCTGGCGAGCGTGATCAACGTCGTCGACCCCAACGTGATCGTCCTGGGCGGCGGGCTGTCAAATCTCAAGCGGCTTTACACGAACCTTCCGCGCCTCTTGCCCGGCTATGTGTTTTCGGATCGCGTCGATACCCCGATCAAGCCGCCGGTACATGGCGACTCCAGCGGCGTGCGCGGCGCCGCCTGGCTGTGGCACGAAGACGAGATCGCCGAGGGCCTGCCTAGATGACGACGCTGTGCCGGGACTGCCTGAGCGGCCTGCCGCCCCAGGCCCCGCCAGGCCGCTGCCCGGCCTGCCAGTCGCGGCGCGTCATCGCCCATCCGGAGCTGCACAGCCTGGCGATCGCGCATATCGACTGCGACGCCTTTTACGCCAGCGTCGAAAAGCGCGACGACCCCAGTCTGCGCGGCAAGCCCGTGGTGATCGGAGGCGGCCGGCGGGGCGTCGTCTCCGCCGCCTGCTATGTCGCCCGCACCTATGGAATACGTTCGGCGATGCCGATGTTCAAAGCCTTGGATGCCTGTCCCCACGCCGTGGTCATTCGCCCGAACATGGCCAAGTACCGCGAGGCCGGGCTGAAAATTCGCGAGATGATGCAGGCCGTGACCCCCTTGGTCGAGCCGCTATCGATCGATGAAGCCTTCCTGGACCTGTCCGGCACCGAGGCGCTGCATCACGCCAGCCCCGCGCGGATCCTCGCCGGGCTGGCCTTGCGAATCGAACGGGAGCATGGGCTGACCGTCTCGATCGGTCTCAGCTACAATAAATTTCTCGCCAAGGTCGCCTCCGATCTCGACAAGCCGCGGGGCTTCGCGGTGATTGGCAAGGCCGAGGCGGCCGCTTTCCTGAAAGACAAGCCGGTCGACATGATCTGGGGCGTTGGCAAGGCACTGCGCAGCGCCCTGGCGCGCAATGGAATCCAGCGGATCGGCGACCTGCTGCGGTTCGAGGAAGCCGAACTGATTGCCAGCTATGGCGCCATGGGCCGCCGCCTCTACCGCTTCGCCCGGGGCGAGGACCACCGCAAGGTCGACCCCGCCGCGCCGACCAAGTCGATCTCGGCGGAAACCACCTTCGAGCGCGATATCGGCGATCCCGAGGCCCTGCTGGCGCAAGTCTGGCCGCTCTGCGAAACCGTGGCGCGGCGCGCCAAGAAGAGTGTGCTCGCCGGTCAGGGCATTACCTTGAAACTGAAGACGGCGGATTTCCAGAGCCTGACCCGCAGCCGCCGTCTCCAGGATCCGACCCGCCTGGCCGAGGTGATCTACAACGCCGTCAAGCCCTTGATCGCAAAGGAAGCCGACGGGCGACGCTTCCGCCTGATCGGGGTTGGTCTGACCGAGCTGGTCGATGGCGAACTGGCCGATCCGCCGAGCCTGTTCGACCCGGAGCGCAGCAAGCGCGCCCAGGTCGAGGATGTAATCGACTCCCTGCGCGAGCGCCTCGGCCCCGAGGCGATCCGCAAGGGCCGCGGACTCAACTAGCCGCCCTCAGCAGCCCGCGTCGGGAAAGGGCTCAAGCTCGATCAACGTGGCATTGAAGGCGAAGCTGCCATAGTCGATCAAAAAGTTATCGACCACGCCGTTGCGGTAGAGCCGCAGACGCTGTTCCTGGTTCGGCTCGGCCTCGCCCTGCCCCATGCCGAAGAAGGCCATGGAGATGCGCCAGGAGGGTTCATCCTCGAGCAGCGGGGTTTCCAAGGCGCTGGCGTCTCCCTCGGGAACCTTGGCGAGCATCGAAACGCTGACCCCGGATAAGCCCTCGTCTTCGCCGGTGCCATCGAACTGAACCGCCCACATTGGCGTGGCGTCGCCGGCGATCATGCGCTCCAGAATGGCGAGGCTATGGGCCGTCGGGAACAGGGTCCCCTTCGGCAGATCGGCGGTGCTTTCCTCCGGTGCCGTGAAGCGGGCCGTGCCCGGCCCTCCCGGCGCTTTCAGGCTGGCAATGCCGCGCAGGTTCTCGGTCTCGCGGCCGTTCTGTTCGCGCTTGATGAAAAAGCGGTAGCGCAAGCCGTCCTTGGACTCCCAGGATGAAACCGTGGAGCCCAGGACAACGTCGAGCCCATCCGCGCGCCCGATGATGAAACGCGCTTTCTGGGTTACCGCCCAGCCATCGCAGACATCGTTCCAAACGAACTCCATGCGGCCGTCGAGATCGACCACGCCGCCGTCGCCACGCGGCGAAGCCAGCTCAAGCTCGTAAACCGCGCGGTGCGGGATCATGGTGTCGGCCACGCCGGCGGCCTTGGGCAGGCCGGTGGGCGCGCAGAGAAGGACCGCTAGGCCGAGACCCAGGAGACGAAATACCGAGAGCGCTTCAAATTTGATCATGGCCAAGAGTAGACTCCACGCTGGCGTCCTGAAAGAGGTGGCGCTGGTTTGTCACACTATCATTCCTTAACCATGGATACGAAGCCCGCGCCATGCCAGAACAACCCCGCCTGCTAGCCACCCGCCGCCTGCCGGATGCCGTGACCGCGAGGGCAGAGGCGGACTACGCCGTGTCCTTGAACCCGGAAGACCGCCAGTTGACGCCCGGCGAGCTGGCCGCGGCGGCCGCCGGCCACGACGCCATCCTATGCTGCAATACCGAAAAGTTTACCGCCGAGGTTATCGATGCCCTGCCGGACAGCCTGCGGATCATCGCCACCTTCTCCGTCGGCTACGAGCATATCGACATCGAAGCCGCGAGGCGGCGCGATATCCGGGTGACCAACACGCCCGATGTCCTGACGGATGCCACCGCCGATATCACCCTGCTCTGCCTGCTCGGGGCCGCGCGGCGCGCGCATGAAGGCGCCGGCATGCTGCGTCGGGGCGAGTGGCACGGCTGGAGCACGACACAGTTGGTGGGCGTGCAGGTTACTGGCAAGCGGCTGGGCATTCTGGGCATGGGGCGGATCGG
Organism: uncultured Alphaproteobacteria bacterium; assembly: GCA_942491105.1. Classification (GTDB taxonomy): domain Bacteria; phylum Pseudomonadota; class Alphaproteobacteria; order Kiloniellales; family DSM-21159; genus JBBEAM01. The sequence continues at coordinate 762,562 of CALNZX010000001.1, forward strand.
CCGGGCGGTGGCGCAGCGCGCCCGCGGCTTCGATATGGAAATCCACTACTCCAACCGCCGGCGTCTCAGCCCGGAGCAGGAGCACGGCGCGATTTTCCACGAGACGCCGGAGTCCCTGCTCGCGGTCAGCGACTTCTTCTCGATCAACTGCCCCTCCTCGCCCGAAACTCTGCGGTTCCTCAATTCCGAGCGGATCGCGTTGCTGCCCGACGGGGCCGTAGTCGTCAACACGGCGCGGGGCAACATTGTCGATGACGACGCGCTGATCGCCGCGCTGGCTTCCGGCAAGCTGGCGGCGGCCGGACTCGACGTCTTCCAAGGCGAGCCCGAACTGGACAGCCGCTACCTGGAGATCGAAAACGCCTTCCTGCTGCCCCACATGGGCAGCGCCACGGTCGAAACCCGCAACGCCATGGGCTTCAAATGCCTCGATAATCTGGACGCTTTCTTCCGCGGCGAGGAGCCCCCCGATGCCCTGGTTTAACCCGCGCCGCGCCGCGTCATGAAGCTGCCGCGCAGTATCCGCCTCGATGCCTCCGACCAGCAGGTCTTCGCGCAGCCCGCGCCGCCCGGCGAGTGGGCTGTCTCGGGCAGCTTCGCCTTTCTCGAGCAGGATATCTCACGGCTCGAAGGTAAGGCGCTGCTGGCCTTTCAAAGCGGCTGGCTGGGCCTGGGCAGCTTTGGCCGCAGCACGCTGGCCGAGGTGGCCGAAATCGGCGAGGCCGAATTCTTCGCCTGCGTCGAGCAGTTGGCGCGCCACTTCGTCGCGCACTACGGCGCGCCGGACCTGGCTTCCGCCCTGCCTGTCGCCCGGCAGGAACTGGAGGACGCCGCCAGCCTGTGCGACCACAAGCTGCACAGCCTGCTGACCGTCGAGCGGCAGCTCAACGAACAGGGGGAAATTCAGGAGCGCTTTCGCGTCATCACGCCGCAGCGCGCGAAGGATCACGCCAAGATCTGGACGATCGAGGAAGACCGGGAGACCTAGCCGACGGCCGGCTCCTGCTGGGTGATGCAGTGGATACCGCCGCCGCCCCGCACAATGATGTCGGCGGGGACCTCCACCGCCTTGCGATCCGGGAAGCAGCCGGAAATGGCATCGAAGGCCTTGCTGTCGTTGGAATCGTTGAAGGAAGGAACGATCACGCCGCCGTTGGGCAGGTAGAAATTGATATAGGAAACGGCCAGCCGTTCTCCCGCGTCGTCCTTGCGCGGCTTGGGCTGCTCGACCGGGATCACTTCGAGCTGGCGCCCGGCCGCGTCGCTCTCGGCGGCCAGGACCGCGAGATTCTCGGCCAGGGCTGCGTGATCCGGATCGCTCTCCTCGCTGCAGGCCGCGGCCAGCACCCTGCCGGCCCCCGCGAAGCAGGCGATGTTGTCGATATGCCCGTCGGTTTCGTCGTTGGTCAGGCCGCCGGGAAGCCAGATGACCTTTTTGATCCCAAGGAAATCGGCGAAGATCTTCTCCGCGTCCTGGCGGGTCATTCCCGGGTTGCGGTTGTCGTTGAGCAGCGTGTCCTCGACGACCAGCAGCGTCCCCGCGCCATCGCTATGCAGCGCGCCGCCTTCGGTGACCAGGGGACAGGGGAAATGCTTGGCCTCGACCTTGCCGATCACCGCTTCCGCCATGCGCGCGTCGATGGCGTGGCTGTACCTTCCGCCCCAGCCGTTGAACACCCAGTCTACGCCGCCCAGTCGACCCTTATCGTCGACCACGAAGGTCGGGCCGCTATCGCGCATCCAGGAATCCTCGATTTCCAGCGGAAAGGCGCTGACGCCATTGCCGCAACGCAGAGAGACCTCGGCGATATCGTCCGGCAGCGCGACCATGGTCACGGGCTCGAACTGGGCGATCGCGGTGGCAACCTCTGCATAGGCGTCCCGCGCCTCGTCCAGCCGGTCCCCCCAGAGATCCTGGCGGCATGGCCAAGCCATCCAGCAACGCCGGTGCGCTTCCCATTCGGCGGGCATGCGGAATCCCAGTTCGGCAGGTGTCGACATGCGGGTAGAGCCCTTCAGTTCACTCGGAAAGCGGCGGAGTCTAGGTGAGGGCGCTTGTTCTGTCTATCCCGCCGGAAAGCGGAAAGAGTATTAACTCAAATAGATAGCGGGGAAAACTTGTTCACCGGCAGGAAACCCCGCAGGAAGCCGCAGCTCGGCGATAAACGGGCGGGAAAGTGCGGTTCGGCTGCGCGGACCGCGCGCCCATCGCCGCCAGATCAGCGGTCGATGATCGCGATTTCGCTCAGGCTGTCGCGGTTCCCATCCATATCGCTCAGGGGATTCTGGAAGGCGTAGGCGACGCCGAGTACCCGGCCGTCGTCACCATAGACCAGGCCGCGCGTTTGCTCGGGTGCTTCCCTGGGCAGCGGCGCCAAGGCCGCCAGTTGCTCGGCGGCGGGATCGATCCGGCGCTGGCTCTGCTCGCTGTTCCGTACTTCGGAAAGCTCTGAACTGTCGTCCGGCACCTCGGCGAGAAGCACGCTCAAGGGCTGTTCCAGCGTGCTGTCCGTGGGCGTGGCATCCCGCGCGTCGGCGCTGGCCGCGGGCAGGCCGGCGGAGAGAAACTCTAGGCCGGCCAAAGGCGGCTGACCGGTGGAAATCGCCGCGGACGCAAGCTGCACGGGCGCAACCGTTTCGGAAGTCGCGACCCGCTCGGCAAGGGGCGGCTCATAGGCGAGAAGGCGTACCGGCGCGCGCCGCGCTTCGACCAATTGCTTTTCGGGCGCTGGCTGGGCCTGATCGGGAGCAACCTCTGGCAGGGGCCGCAGCGGCTCGAGGCTGGCGACGAGGGTCTCGAACTCCAGCTCTTCCCGGCAGATCTCGCCTTCCAGCACCCCGAGCATCCGGCAGTCCTCGCCGACGATCCCGGAAAGCACATGATCCGTCGCGCTCTTTCCCGTCGCGGCGAAGGAACCGGCGTCGAGCGCCAGGGAAGCGATGCTGAGTGCCGGTGGCAGGACGCAGCCCGCCAAGGGCAGCGCCAAAACCGACAGAACGAGCCAGCGTTTCATGAATTCCCCCGCGCATAACGACAAAAACGAATCGGCCAGGGGGCAATCGAATCACAAAAGAATCGCGCCGGTCAAGCGAAACAGGGAAATATTCATCAAGGACTCCCGCAGGAGTCCTTGGCGAGTCCTGCGGGGAGTCCTTACGGGTCCAAAAAATTACCGCGTTTATACAGACTTATTACTGAGTCTTCTTTTCAGGAGGCAGCGCCAGGCGGATATGCAGCTCCTGAAGACGGTGCGGCTCGACCTCGGCCGGCGCCCCCATTAGCAGGTCTTCCGCCCTTTGATTCATTGGAAAAGCAACGACTTCTCGGATGTTCTTCTCACCGGCAAGCAACATGACGATGCGGTCGATGCCGGGCGCCGAGCCGCCATGGGGCGGCGCGCCGAAGCGCAGCGCCGAGAAAATCCCGCTGAACTTCTCTTCCACTTCCTGGCGCGAATAGCCGACCAGCCCAAAGGCCTTGATCATGACTTCCGGCAAGTGGTTCCGGATCGCGCCCGAGGACAGCTCCACTCCGTTGCAGACGATATCGTACTGGAAAGCCTTGATATCGAGCGGGTCCATGGTCTCCAGGGCCTCCAGGCCGCCCTGGGGCATCGAGAAGGGATTGTGCGAGAAGTCGAGCTTGCCGCTTTCCTCGTCCATCTCGTACATCGGGAAATCGACGATCCAGCAGAAGCGGAAGCAATCCTTCTCCAGCAGGTCGAGTTCCTGGCCGAGCTTGTTGCGGACGATCCCGCCAAAGGTCGCCGCCTGCTTCGGCTTGCCACAGGAAAAGAACACGGCGTCGCCGTCGGCGAGGCCGGCGGCCTCCTTGATCTGGGCCACGCGCGCGGCATCCAGGTTCTTGGCGATCGGCCCCTTGGCCTCGCCGTCCGCGCCAAAGACGATATAGCCCAGCCCCGGCGCGCCCTCGCCCTGGGCCCAGGAGTTCAGCTTATCGAAGAAGCTGCGCGGCTGGGCCGCCGCGCCCGGCGCGGGAATGGCACGCACCACCGCGCCCTGCTCGATCAGCTTGGCGAAGATGCCGAAGCCGCCACCCCGGAAAGCCTCGGTCACCTCGGCGATCTCGATCGGGTTGCGCAGATCCGGCTTGTCGCTGCCATAGCGCAGCATGGCATCGTCGTAGGCGATCCTCGGGAAGGGCGCCGGCGTCACCTTGCGGCCTTTGCCGAACTCCTCGAACACGCCATTGAGAACTGGCTCAAGCGCAGCGAAAACATCCTCTTGGGTGACGAAGCTCATCTCGAAATCGAGCTGATAGAACTCGCCGGGAGAACGGTCGGCGCGGCCGTCTTCGTCGCGGAAGCAGGGCGCGATCTGGAAGTAGCGGTCGAAGCCGGAGATCATGAACAGCTGCTTGAACATCTGCGGCGCCTGGGGCAGCGCATAGAACTTGCCGGGATGCAGCCGGCTCGGCACCAAATAGTCGCGCGCGCCCTCGGGGCTGGCGGCGGTCAGGATCGGGCTCTGGAACTCGGTAAAGTTCTGCGCGAGCATGCGCTGGCGGATCGAGTTGATGACCTTGGAGCGCAGAATGATGTTTTCGTGGATACGTGCGCGGCGCAGATCCAGGTAGCGGTAGCGCAGCCGCACCTCCTCGCCCGCGTCTTCCTCGCCATTGACCTGCAGCGGCACCTGATCGGCGGCCGAAAGCAGCTCGAAGGCGTCGATCCGCACCTCGACCTCGCCGGTTGGCAGCTTGTCGTTGACCGTTTCGGCATCGCGTTCGACGACGCGGCCGGTGACCGAGATCACGCTTTCAACGCGCAGCGACTCAAGCTGGGGGAACAGCTCGCTGGAAATATCGATCACGCACTGGGTCAGCCCGTAGTTGTCGCGCAGGTCGATGAACAGCAGCTGGCCATGGTCGCGTTTGCGATGCACCCAGCCGGAGATGCGGACAGTCTCGCCAGCGTGCGAGAGGCGCGGTTCGCCACAGGTGTGGGTACGATAGGGATGCATTGGAATCCTGGCGCTTGAAAGTTTGGGAATTCGGCGTGAAAAGGCCTGGAATGGCCCTGGTTGTCAAGCCTGCGCATCGTTAGAGACTTGCGCGCGCCGCGCTCTCAATCCATGACGGCGCAATGCTCTTGCTATAGACTGCCGCACGATGCACGACAACACCCCCCAAAGCGCTCCCATGCCCCTTATCGAATCCTCCGAGGCATTACTCAGTTTCTGCCAGGATCAGGCCACGGCCAAGTTCATCACCGTGGACACAGAATTCATCCGCGACAAAACCTACTGGCCGAGGCTCTGCCTGGTGCAGGTCGCCGGGCCGAACAGCGCCGCCGTGATCGATACCGTCGCCGATATCGATCTCGCGCCGCTCTACGCGCTGTTCGACAACCCCGATATCCTCAAGGTCTTTCACGCCGCGCGGCAGGATTTGGAGATCTTCTTCCATGAGCGCGGCCGCCTGCCCCATCCGGTATTCGATACCCAGGTCGCGGCCATGGTGTGCGGCTTCGGCGACCAGATCGGCTACGACCGCCTGGCGGCGCAGCTTGCCGGAGCCAAGATCGACAAGTCTTCCCGCTTCACCGATTGGGCGCGGCGGCCCTTGACCGGCAAGCAGCTCGACTATGCCTTGTCCGATGTGACGCACCTGCGCAAGGTCTATGAAAAGCTTGAGAAAAAACTAGAGAAAAACAATAGAACCAATTGGTTACGTGAGGAAATGGAGATTCTGCTCCATCACGATACCTATGACAGCACGCCCGAGCGCGCCTGGAACCGCCTGAAGACGCGCTCCCGGGACCGCAGGTATCTCGGCACGCTCCGCGAGATCGCCGCCTGGCGCGAACGCGAGGCGCAGGAGCGCGACCTGCCGCGCAACCGTATCCTGCGTGACGAGCAGCTCTACGACATCGCCGCCCAGGCACCGGAGACACCGGATATCCTGGCGCGTACCCGCGGACTGGGCTCGGATTTCGCGCGGGGCAAGCTCGGCCGGGGTATTCTGGAAGCGGTGCAGGCGGCCAAGGCGCTGCCCGACGACGCCCTGCCTCCGGCCCCGCCGAAGGAGCATACGCCCCAGGGAGCCGCCGCCACCACAGAACTGCTCAAGGTCCTGCTCAAGCAGGTCTGCGAGGCTCACGGCGTCGCGCAGCGCCTGGTCGCCAACTCCGCCGACCTTGAAGCCCTGGCCGCCGACGATCACGCCGAGGTGGCGGCGCTCAAAGGCTGGCGCAGGGAGCTTTTCGGCGAGCAGGCGCTGGCCCTGAAGCATGGGCGGATCGCCCTGGCCGTCGACGACGGGGCGGTGCGCTTGATCCCGCTCGATCAAGAATGAGATGCGCGCGACGCTGATCCTGGCACTCTGCGTGCTGGCGCCGCCGGCCCTGGCTCAGCAGCCGCCCCGCCTCTCCCTGCCTCTCGACTGCGCCATCGGCAGCGACTGCGCGCTGCTGCAGTATCCAGATCTCGATCCCGGCCCGGGCGCCCTCGACCGCGCCTGCGGGCCGCTGAGCTACGATGGCCACGGCGGCAGCGATTTCTATCTGCTGCGCCTGGAGCTTCTCGAGCTTGGCGTGCCCGTTCTTGCCGCCGCGGCCGGAGAGGTCCGCGCGGTCCGCGATGGCATGGAGGATATCTCCGTCCTGATTGCCGGGCGGGAGCAGGTCCTTGATCGCCGCGCCGGCAACTCGGTCGTGATCGACCACGGCGGCGGCTGGGAGAGCCAGTATGCCCACCTGCGCCGGGGAAGCATCGCCGTGGCGCCGGGCGACAGCGTGGCGGCCGGGGACCAGCTGGGCCTGATCGGCGTCTCCGGCGATGCCGGCCTGCCGCATCTGCACTTCACCCTGCGCAAGGACGGCGAGACCATCGATCCCTTTACCGGTCAGCCACTGACGGCCGGGTGCCAAGCGGAAGGCAACGGTCTTTGGAGCGCCGCCGCCGCGGCCGCCCTGCCCTATGTCGACAGCGGGCCCTGGGAGGCGGGCTTCGCACCCGAAGCGGCCGACAACCTGAAGGCCCAGACCGGCGGCTATCGCGGCACCCGCCTTACAAGGGAGACCCCGGCGCTGGTATTCTGGGCCTATGCCTGGGGCGTGAAACCGGGTGACCGCGAATTCATCCGGTTGCTCGGCCCCGGCGGAGAGATCCTGGCGGAAAGCCAAGCGACCGTCGAAAAAGCCCAGCTCTTGAGGATGAAGTTCACCGGCCGCCGCCGCCCGGAGAACGGCTGGCCGGCGGGGCTCTATCGCGGCGAATACAGCCTGCTGCGCAGCGGCCGGACGCTGTTCACCACGGTCCGGGAAATCCAGAGCAATTAGCCGCCCTTGATCCGGGCTTTCTCGGCCCCAAGCGCGGATCCCAAGGCATTGAGCCGCTTTTCCAGCACCGGACCCGGCGGCACCGCGGAGTTTTCCGGCAGCCGCAGTTCCAAGGCGTTTTCCTCGAAGACGATGGAAGACTGCTTGAGGACCTCCTGCGCTCCCGCGCAGAGGCTATAGGCGGTGCGCAGGGCAAGCCCGAGCACCTCGGCGCGGCGGATCTTCTTCGGTTTGAGGACCTGCAAGGCCGGCGCGACCTGGGAATCCCCGGCCCGCCCGCCGTAACGGCAGTTCAGGGCCAGGGCGATGAAGGCGCGCTCGTGGTGTTCGAGGCAGAGCTGGGTTGAGCGCATGACCCGCCAGAACGCCTGCTCGGCGCGGTAATCGGGGTGGTCGCGCCAGGCAATGTCCGAGAGATAGCAGGTCGCGATACGCAGCCGCTTGGCCGCGTCGCTCTCGCTGGCATAGAGCCCCTTTGTCCAGTCCGCGAGCAGCGCGCCGAGGCCGCCAAAACGCCCCTCCCGCGCGATCCAATCGACGGCGGCGCTGATCAAAGGATCTTCCTGCTGCATATCCTCGGGCAGCTGGTCGTATATCCAGCCTTCGCGCAGGCCATAGGCGGAGAAGGTGATGCGTTCGGGCTGCATGATGGCGAGCAGTTTTTCGATCACCAGCGCGGCGTAGGGCAGCGTATCGAGACGGCGTTTCGGTACCCCGCCGATCTGCGCCAGGGAGCGCTTGCCAAGATGCGAAACCAGGCCGGTCAGATCCTGCATTTCCTTACGGCGGATGGTGTAGCCGTGGACCATGTGCAGGGGATAGGACTCCTGCTCCATATGAATGCGCGCCAGGGCGCGCCAGGACCCGCCGACGGGATAGAAGACCTCGCCGTTGAGATCGCGGATCCAGGGATAGTCCTCGAGGATCCTATCGACGATTTTCTCCGCCTTATCCCGGTCTCCTCCCGCTTGCGACAGCAGGCGCAGAGGACCCAGAGGCAGGGTCGCCCCTACTCCGGCACCGCCATCGTGGAGCGAGACGATCTCCAAGCTGCCGCCGCCCAGGTCACCCATCGCGCCGCGCGCCCAGGGCATGCTGGAGAGGACGCCCAGCGCCGAGAGCCGCGCCTCTTCCTCTCCGGTCAGGATACGCACCTCGCAGCCGCAGATCTTCTCGACCTCGGCCACGAACTCGGGGCCGTTGCTGGCCTCGCGCACCGCGGCCGTGGCGAGATAATCGCAGAGCTCGCTGCCCATGGCGCGGGCGATGGCGCTGAAGCGGGCCAGGCTTTCGAGCGCCAGCTTGACCCCGTCCTGATTGAGGGTCCCGCTTTTCGCCAGGTCGCGGCCCAGCCCACAGAGCACCTTTTCGTTGAACACCGGGGTCGGCACCCGTTTCAAGGCGTCGAAGACGACAAGGCGCACGGAGTTCGAGCCGATATCGACCACCGCGTACGGGCGCGTGAAGGCCTGGAGTACCGGCACCACGGGCCGTTCGGATGTGTCCTTGGAAGCGACCGATGCCATCGCCGCCGAGCTTAACGCACCGCTCCCCGCACCGCCACTTGAAGCCATCGGCTCAGCTTTTTTTCGCGGTTTTTTTGTCGTTCCTGCGGGCCGTGCGCTTCGCCTTTTTCACGGCGCTCCCCCGGCCCGAGAGACTGGGGTTGGTCATAAAGAAGACATGCGCGTTGAAAGCGTCTTCTCCCCCCTGAATTCTGCTGAACACACCATCGGGCCCGAGCACCCAGCTTTGGGCTTCATCGCGCAGGTTGGCGCCCATGATCTGTTCCTGGATTTGCTCGTGCACCGTCGGGTTCTCAATGGGCACCAAGGTCTCGACCCGGCGATTGAGATTCCGGGGCATCCAGTCCGCGGAAGAGATGAAAATCTTGGACTGGGGCGAAGGCAGGTCGTGGCCGGCACCGAAGCAGACCAGGCGGCTGTGCTCCAGAAAGCGCCCGATAATCGATTTGACGTGGATGTTCTCGGACAATCCAGACACGCCGGGCCGCAGGCAGCAGATGCCGCGGATCACCAGCTCGATATGCACCCCAGCGCGCGATGCCCGGTACAGCGCATCGATCACGTCGCCGTCGACCAGGGAGTTCATCTTCGCCCAGATCGCCGCCGGGCGTCCGGCCTCGGCATGGGCGATTTCGTCGTCGATCAGGGCCAGCAGCTTGGACTTCAGGTTGATCGGCGAGAGCGCGACCTTCTCCATCTCCTCCGGCTTGGCGTAGCCGGTCATGTAGTTGAACAGCTTGGAGGCGTCGCGGCACATCGCCGGATCGCAGGTGAAGAAACTCAGGTCGGTGTAAATCTTGGCGGTGATCGGGTGATAGTTGCCGGTGCCAAAATGCACGTAGGAGCGCAGCCCCTGCCGTTCGCGGCGGACCACCAGGGAAACCTTGGCGTGGGTCTTCAGCTTGATGAAGCCATAGACCACCTGTACGCCGGCGCGTTCCAGATTGCGCGCCCAGCGCAGATTGCGCTCTTCGTCGAAGCGTGCCTTGAGCTCGACCAGCGCGGTCACGGACTTTCCGGCCTCGGCCGCCTCCGCCAAGGCCTTGACCACGGGGGAATCCTCGGAGGTGCGATAGAGCGTCTGCTTGATCGCGACGACCTTGGGGTCCTGGGCCGCCTGCCGTATGAACTGCACCACCACGTCGAAGCTTTCGTAAGGGTGATGAACCAGAATGTCCTTGTGGCGAATGGCGGCGAAGCAATCGCCGCTGAAATCGCGAATGCGCTCCGGAAAGCGGGCGCTGTAGGGCGCGAAGAGCAGATCCTGCCGCTCCTCGGTAATCAGCTGCTTGGTATCGGACAGCCCCAACAGGCCATCGAGCTCGAAAACGTCATCCTCTGAGGCGTCGAGTTCATTGATCACGAAGCTACGCAGATCCTCGTGCATGTCGTCGTTGACCGTCAGACGAATGCAGTGGCCACGGCGACGGCGCTTCAGCGCCGTCTCGAAGACCCGGACCAGATCCTCGGCTTCCTCCTCGATCTCCATGTCGCTGTCGCGCAGCACGCGGAACACGCCGACCTCGTTGACCTCGAGGCCGGGAAACAGCCGATGCAGATTCATGCGGATGATCTGCTCCATGCGGCAGTAGCGCATCTCCTCGCCCGGCAGGCGAATGAAACGGTCGATCTGCGCCGGCAACGGAATCAGTCCGTTGAGGTGCTCCTTCTCCTCGGGACGATAGAGCTGCAGCACCATCGAGAAGCCAAGGTTGGGGATGAAGGGAAAGGGATGCAGCGGGTCGATCGCGATCGGCGTCAAGACCGGGAAGATTTCCTCGAAGAAGTAGGTTTCGGCCCAGTTCAGGTCGGATTCGCTCAACTCCTCGATGGACAGGACGGAAATCCCCTCCGTTCGCAGCTCCCTGCGCAGCTTGCGCCAGCAGGCCTGCTGCTCGGCCATCAGCCGCGCGGCATGTTCGTTGATCGCCTTGAGCTGCTCCGCGGGAGTCATGCCATCCTGGCTCGGCGTCATCACGCCGGCGGCGACCTGCCCCTTCAACCCGGCAACGCGGACCATGTAGAACTCGTCCAGATTGCTCGCTGAAATCGATAGGAACCGCAGGCGCTCGAGCAGCGGATGATTGCGGTTATCGGCCTCTTCCAGGACGCGCCCATTGAACGCGAGCCAGGAAAGTTCGCGGTTGATGAAGCGCTCCGGCGTCGTGAAATCCAGCGCCGGGACATCCAGCCGGGGTGGGAGCTCCTCGCGGCTCCGCTCCGCAATGGCCTGTACTTCGTTCAAAATGTGCATCCTTTTTGTGCCGCGAACAGTCCACTGCATCCTACGGCGGTAACTTGACAGTAGTATAACAAAGGCAGGGATGATTTCCTCACCGTGCCATTTTCACCATGACCCTAGGCCCATGAAACGCATCTATTTGCTGCGCCACGCCAAATCAAGCTGGGATGACCCGGCGCTCGGCGATTTCGAACGCCCCCTCAACGGCCGGGGCCGCAAAGCCGCGCCGCGTATCGGGCGACTCTTGAGGCAACGCGGCTGGCGGCCCGAGCTGGTGCTTTGCTCCTCGGCGGCGCGGGCGCGGGAAACCTGGGACCTGGTCGCGAGCGAACTTGGCGCCCCGGTCGATAGCAAACTGCTCAAGAGCCTCTACCTGGCATCCCCGAACCAGCTGCTCCGCAGCCTGGAACGGCTCGACGACGCGTTCGCCAGCGTCATGCTGATCGGCCATAATCCCGGCCTGGAAACCCTCGCCCTGCAACTCGCCGGGCCAGGCTCCGAGTCCAAGGCCCTGGCCAAGCTGCGGGCGAAATATCCGACAGCGGCGCTCGCCATCATCGACGCCGAAGCCGAGCACTGGAGCGACGTCGCCGTGGCGCAAACCAAACTGCGCGGCTTCATCGTCCCCAACGCCATCGACTGATACCGGCCGAAACACTGCCCGCTCAGCCGCCAACCGCTGCTGCAGCGCTATCGCCCCCAAAAGGGTTTGGCCGCGCGATAGGATTTCCAGGTTTTGGAAAAGTGCCCCAGATCGTTATCGATCTGGGCCGCCTGCCAGCCCATGACAAGTCCGACCGGCTTCGCCACGGCGCCGCGCTTGGCCTTGCTAAGACCGGCTTCAATCTCGTCGAGCAGGCGATGGCCGGTCACCGCGTCGTTCAAACTGCCGAGCGTATCCTGTAAGGCGACCAGCCACTTGATGTAGGCCTTGAGCGCCTTTGCATCGTAGATGCCGCGAAAGAACTCACAGGCATAGCGCAGCTTTTTCGTAGCAATCCGCACCTGGTGCAGCCGTGCATGGCTGAGCTTCCGCTGCTTCCGGCCGAGCTTGGCGAGCTTTCCAGCGCGCTGCGCCAGCACCAGATCCGACCAGTCGCGCACCGGCCCCTTCAGCGCCGCGGCGCAGTCTGGATCGCGGCTCGCCCAACCGCCATCGCCGAGCCAGAGCGCGAGCCTCAACAGCAAGCGGGTATAGCGCGGCTCGGCCAAGGCCCGATGCGCGGCCTCATAGGCTTGAGCCCTGGCCCGCTTGCAGTGATCCTGCAGTTCCTCAAGGCCAAGCTCTCCTGGCAGCGCGCGCAGCAATGGCGCCAGGGTTTCTCCGGTAAAGACGTCCCAATCGCGCGCCGGCCCCAGCACCTGTTGCAGCCAGCGCAACTCGCTCTGCAGGAGCGCACGCACCTCCCCATCGAGCAGCGGCGCGAAGATCGAAACCAGGGCGCGCAGCCGGCGCGTCGCGACCCGCATCTGATGCACGCCTTCGGGGTCGGCGCCATGAAATACCGCCGCCTCGTTGGCACGGAGATGATCGAGACAAGCCCGCGCCAGGTTCACGAAGGCTTCACCCGCCGTCAATTCCGGGGAGAGGTCCTGTCTGGCCGCGAAGGCTGGCTCGGCCTCGCGATCTCCATAGAGCTCATAGCCACGCGCGGCCTTGGTCTGCTGCTCGATACGGAAAGGAATCTTGTCGCTGAGCAGCAGCGCCAGCTCGTACAGACGCGTCGGCCTGCCCGATTTAAGCTCCAGCTCCGCCTCGCAAATCGGCAGGCACCGTCCATTGGCGCGAATCTCGCCGAAATCTAGGGCTAGCTCTATATCGCTGTCGGCAAGATGCAGGGCCAAGGCGCGCCGGTCGATCTGGGTGGTGAAGACCGGCGTCAAGGCATCGCGCAGCTGCGGCTCTTCCAGCTCCGCCCGCAAGACGTCGTCGTCGATCAGGTCGAAACGCGGCTGTTCGCCTTCGACGTCGGCTTCAAATTCGCGATGACTATGCGCCATGGAAACCCCGGACCGCGCGCGGTTCCGCTTGGTCTTGAGGGTCTGCACACGGCGCGCGCCGATCTTGCGGATCCGCAAGGCCTGGCCACGGCTCTTCAATGTAAAGTCTGGCGTATCGAAGTAGGTGCTGACCAGCTCTTGCCGCTTCGCGCGTCCCTGCGCCAGGGATCGCAGCAGCGGATTACGCCTCAAGCGCTCCAGGTGTTCCGGCGCCAGGCTGAGTTTCAGCTCGATTTCATCGTTCATGGAAACTCATGACGCCGTTGGTTCGCCTGCGATTGTCGCGCCGGTTGTCATAAAAGTGTAATATTTCCAACGCATTACGCAAAATGAACAATGCCGCCAGGGAGTTGGTAAAGTCAATCTTCAAGCCAGCTCCATCGGCTTTGCCTTTGATAATCCTCGGCTTTGCGGATTGGCCCTCGAAACAGTGCGTTCCACAAATATCCGGCAGCGGAACGCTACGTCACCTTCCGCCTCCCGGCCCGCCGGACATGGCTTAAAGCTCAACGGTGTCAGCTCTTGTTTTAGTACGATATCGTATTATATATTGCGATATCGTACTATTATTTGGAGGCGACAATGACCCTGTCCCGCCGCAAGGCCCTGACGATCATCGGTGGTGGAAGCGTGCTGGCCGCGGGTGCCGCCGCGGGTGCCTTCCTGTCGACCCGGCGTCCCGACGCAGCCCTGGCGCCCTGGTCGGCGGCGGGCGGCTACCAGGACCCGCGGCACCATGCCCTCTCCTACGCTATCCTCGCGCCCAATCCGCACAACCGGCAGCCCTGGCTGGTCGATCTCTCAACCCCGGGCTCGGGTGGTGCTTTACCGCGACAAGGACCGCGCCCTGCCGGAGACCGATCCCCATGCCCGGCAACTCACCATCGGGCTCGGCTGCTTCCTAGAACTGATGGTGATCGCCGCCGCGCAGAGGAAACAGGCCGTGGACCTGGACCTCTTTCCGCAGGGCGAAGACGGTCCGGTCGCGGTCGCGGACTTCCGTCCCGGCGCCGCGCCGGATCCGCTCTTTGCGCAGATCCTGCGCCGCCGCTCTTGCAAGGAACCCTTCGAGGATCGGCCGCTGCCGAAGGAGGCGGCCGCCGAGCTCGCGTCCTTCGGCCAGGTAATCGAGGACTCCGAGCGCGTCGACACGCTGCGGCGCCTCACCTGGGAGGCCTGGATGATCGAAGCCGAAACGCCGCGCACCTACCGGGAATCCGTCGAGTTGATGCGCTTCGGCAAGTGCCAGATCGAGGCCAACCCCGACGGCATCGACCTCGGCGGACCCTTCCTCGAGAGCCTGATGCTCTTTGGTGTGCTGACCCGCGACTCCCAGCTCGATCCGAGTTCCACGGCCTTCAAGCAGGGCATCGAGATCTACCGGGAAATGCTGGCGGCGACGCCGGCCTACCTCGCCCTGACCACGCAGGGCAACGGCCGCGGCGATCAGATCGCGGCCGGACGGCGTTGGCTACGGCTCAACCTGACGACCACCGCCCTCGGCCTCGCCCTGCATCCGGTCAGCCAGGCATTGCAGGAGTATCCGGAGATGGCGGCGCAGCGGGCACGAGCGCAGTCTCTGCTTGCGCCAGAGGGCGAGACCGTGCAGATGCTCGGGAGGCTCGGCTACGGTCCCCGGACCGCGCCGACGCCGCGTTGGCCGCTGGAGACACGGATCAGGAATGGATAGCGAGACACGCCGCCTCTACTTCTCCTTCTTCAACGAGATCGGCATCATTGCCCAGCTCAGCCGCGCCCTGATGGAGGCGCGGCTGCCCAAGGGGCTGATCCTGCCGCACTTCTCGGTCCTGAATCATCTGGTGCGGCTCGGCGACGAGCCGACACCGCAGCGGCTGGCACGGGCCTTCCAGGTGCCCAACACCACCATGACCCACACGCTTTCGGGCCTGGAGGCGCGCGGCTACATCAAGATGCGGCAGAATCCGGAGGACGGCCGCAGCAAATGCGTCTCGATCACCGAAAAGGGTCGGCGCTTTCGCGAGCAGGCGATCGCCAGCCTCGACCCGGATATCGCGGTACTGGCGGAGCAGCTTGCGGCGAAGGACATCGCGCAGCTCGCCGAAAGCCTGAGCGAGATCCGCAAGATTCTGGACGCCTACCGTGGCGGAAAGGCCTAAAGCGTTCCCGGGAAGGCGCCGCCATCGAGCAGCAGGTTCTGCCCGGTGATGAAGCCGGACTGCGCCGAGCAGAGGAAGGCGCAGGCGGCGCCGAATTCCTCGGGCCGGCCGAAGCGCCCGGCGGGGCTTTCGGCCTGACGCGCCGCCCAGACTTCCTCGAAAGGCCGTCCGGACTTCTGCGCCGCCGCTTCCATGATCGATTTCAAGCGATCGGTCTCGAAGGGACCGGGCAGCAGATTGTTGATGGTCACGTTGTGGCGCACGGTCTTGCGCGACAGTCCGGCAACGAAACCGGTCAGCCCGGTGCGCGCGCCGTTGGAAAGACCCAGGATATCGATCGGCGCCTTCACCGCCGCCGAGGTGATGTTGACGATCCGCCCGAAGCGGCGCTCGATCATGCCGTCCACGGTCGCCTTGATCAGCTCGATCGGCGTCAGCATGTTGGAGTCCAGCGCCTTGATCCAGTCGTCGCGTTCCCAGTCGCGGAAATCGCCCGGCGGCGGTCCGCCGGCATTGTTGACCAGAATATCCGGATCGGGGCAGGCCGCCAGAGCGGCGGCGCGGCCTTCCGGGCTGGTGATATCGCCGGCCACGGCCACGGCCTTGACGCCGAATTCCGAGGCGATAGACGCCGCCGTCTCCTCCAGCGGCCCGGCGGTGCGCGCCACCAGCACGAGATCCACCCCTTCGCTCGCCAGCGCCAGGGCGCAGGCCTTGCCCAGCCCCTTGCTCGCCGCGCAGACGATAGCCTTCCTGCCGCTTATGCCGTGGTTCATCGTTTCTCCTCTTCTTGGCTTTGCCGTTCTACATGTTCCAGGTCATCCAGCGCCGCGCGCGCCAGCGGCAGGGTCACTGCGCGCTTGGCCTGCAGCGAAGCGAGATCGATCGCCTCGACCAGGCTGCGCGCCGCCGCGAAAGAGCGTTCCATGCGCGCCACCAGATAGCTCAGGATTTCTGGCGAGGGCTGTATCTGCCGGTCGGCGAAGAGCTTGACCAGCAAGGCCTGCAGCAGCAGGTCGTCGGGCTCGCTCAACTCGGCGGTCTGCACCGCGCCGAGGCGCGAGCGCAAATCCGCGAGCGCGCAGCGCCAGCGCGCGGCCGGCGCGCGGCCGGTCAGCAGCAGCTGCCCGCCCCTTTCGCGCGTGGCATTAAACAGATGCAGCAGTCCGCGCTCCAAGGCGCCGCCATCCCCCGCCGCGGCGAGGTGCTGACCGCAATCCTCGAAGACCCGGCAGCCCGCCCCTTCGAGCGGATTGAAGCCGGGCGACAGCAGAGCCTCTGGCGTGACGAATTCGGCGTCGCTCGCCGCCTGCCAGACCCTGGCCAGATGCGTTTTTCCGGAGCCGGGCGGTCCATGCAGGGCCAGCACCTGCCCGGGCCACGCGGGCCAGCGGTCGATCCAGGCGACCGCGGTCTCGTTGCAGGGCGCGACCAGAAAATCCTCGCGGCCCAGCGCCGGCCGGCCGGCAATGTCAAAGGTCAGTTGCACCGTCATCTTTCGCGGATTTCTCGGGAGGCGCTTCGCCGGCAAGGGGCGCGTGATCGTAGATCGG
Organism: uncultured Alphaproteobacteria bacterium; assembly: GCA_942491105.1. GTDB lineage: Bacteria > Pseudomonadota > Alphaproteobacteria > Kiloniellales > DSM-21159 > JBBEAM01. The sequence goes on from CALNZX010000001.1 coordinate 779,323, forward strand.
ACTTTTCAGATAGAGGCCGAGAGCGAAGCGGCCCAGCACCCCGATCACCGCGGCGAGCGGCACGGCGAGCAGAACGCCGGTGAAGCCCAGCACCACGCCGCCCGCGAGCAGCGCGAAAATCACCACCACGGGGTGCAGCCCGACCCGCTCGCCAACCAGCTTCGGTGTCAGAAAGTTTCCTTCGATGGCCTGGCCGACGCCAAAGATCGCGGCAACGATCAGTACATTGATGTAGCTGTCGAACTGCAGCAGGGCCAAGCCGACCGAAACCAGAAATCCGATCGCCGCGCCGACGAAGGGAATAAAGGACAGAAATCCGGCCACGATACCGACGATCAGGGCGGACTTCAGCCCGGCCAAAGTGAGCGCGATGCTGTAGAAGACCGCCAGAATCAGACAGACAATCGCAACGCCGCGCACCCAGCCCGCCAGCATCGTGTCGATCTGCCGCGTCAGGCTGCGGATCGTCTCGGCATGCTGGCGCGGCAGCCAATCGTCGATCTTGGCCACCATGCGATCCCAGTCGCGCAGCAGGAAGAAAGTGACGACCGGGGTCAGGACGAGCAGGGACAGGAAGTTGAGCAGCGCCAGCCCGCCGGCCAGCAGATCGCCTAAGGCGGAGGCCGCCCAGGTAGCGATCTGCCCGGTCGAGCCGGAAAAGGATTCGCGCAGCTTTTCGAAAAACACCGGATCGGTCTGCAGCCGCATGCGCGCCACCCAGGCGTTCAGGGAGCCGCGCAGGGAATCCAGATACACCGGCAGCTCGTTCATCAGGTCGATCAACTGCCCGATCACGGTTGGCAGGATCAACACCAGCAGGATCAGCAGGAGGACAACGAAGCCGGCGGTGACCATGGAGGTCGCCAGGGTCCTGGACCAGCCGAGCTTTTCAAGCCGGTCGCAGACGGGATCGAAGAAGTACGCGATCGCCATGCCGAGGATGAACGGCAGGAGCACGCTCTTGAGAACATAGAGCGAGATGAAAAAGACGATCGCGCCGATAAGCCAAAACCGAAGCTGGCGCGCCGCGTTCATCCTCGCCTCCCGGGCGAGCTGGGAAAGCGCGTCACTGCGCCGCCGCCCCTGCCGGGGACTGGCTGTCCGGGTTCGCCTGCGTACCCAGACCGGCGTCACCGGCCGGCGCGCTCAGCGGCGCGCTGTCCTGCGGAATCGGCGCGGAGCCGCGAAGAAAACCCAGCGACCACTGGCCGAGCGGCGCGGGCATCAAGCTGAGATCGCGCTGCTCGAGCACCCGTGTCAGAGTTGCCTGATCACCAAGATAGGTCAGATCGATCCTTGCCTGGCTGCGCGTCAGATAGACGATATCGATGCGGCGCACCTGCGGCAGGCTTTGCAGGCGGCTGCGAATCTCGTTCCACTCGGCGAGGGACTGGATCGGCACCTCCGCGGTGAGCTGGCTCTCGCTGCCGAAGCGCAGCACGTTCTGCGCCTTCCATTCTTCCTGGAAGGAGGCCGCGAGCCGGTCCGAAGCGCGGCCCAGAGCCGCGCTCAAATCCTCCCCGTCGGCCTGGGTGATCTGATCGGCGATTTTGCCGCCCGAACCGAGGTGGCGCTGGGCTTCGATATCGATAACCGCCGGATCGCCAGAGACCGCCGCCCGGGCAACCAGAACCTCGGCCGCGCCGTAGCGCGCGGCGATGGCCTGCAAGGCGTTGCTATCCCCGGCCAGCGCCGCCTCCGCATTGACCGCGATGACATCGTCGATATCGCCGAGCGGCGCTTCCAGAGGAACCAGGCCGTCGACATGGCGGCCCGTCAGCCAGACCTCGTGCCAGGGATTGGGACTGTCCCAAAGCCGCCAGCCCGCCGAGTCTTTGTATAGCGGCAGCACCAGAAGCGGCCGGGCTTGGGTTTCGGCGTAATCGATACCGGAGCGTTGCAGAAAGGCGCGGACCGCGTCCGGCTGAAAGCGCACCGTCATCTCGGCCAGGTAACGCACATTCGAGGTCCGCTCGTTGGCGACCGAAAAATCCGTCACCATGCCGCCGATCTCGCCACTGCCGATCGCGGGAACCCGTGCCTGGTCCTGGCTCAGCACCAGCCTCTGTATCAACCGGTCGAAGGCGCGCGCTTGCCCCTGCGCCAAGGCCTGCGCCCGCGCCTCGATCACGCTTGCCGCCGTCGCGTCGACCGTAACACCGCGCACGGTGTAGACCCCCGCGTTCTGAGCCGCCGCCGGCTGCGCCCAGCCCGCCACCACGAAGAGCGCGGCCAAGACGGCGAAAAGGAGGGGTATCGTTCCGCTCAGGCGTCGGATCAGCATTGCAACCTACCCTGGATTGACTATTCTCGCCCCGCTTGCGGCATCTGCCGCAAGCAGCCCCCGACTCATACAGAAATCGGAAGGCACGCGCCATAACCAGCCGTACCCATCTTACCTACAAGGACTCCGGCGTCGATATCGACGCGGGGAATGCCTTGGTCGAAGCCATCAAACCGCTGGCTGCCAGCACCCTGCGGCCCGGCGTCGCCGGTGGACTCGGCGGATTCGGCGCCCTTTTCGATCTCAAGGCCGCCGGTTTCAGCGATCCCCTGCTGGTCGCCGGCACCGACGGCGTCGGCACCAAGCTGAAGCTGGCCATCGCCAGCGGCCAGCACGATGGCATCGGCATCGACCTGGTGGCGATGTGCGCCAACGATCTGGTGGTCCAGGGCGCCGAGCCGCTGTTTTTCCTCGATTACTACGCCACAGGCGCCCTCGACCCCGCGGTGGGCCGTGACATCGTCGCGGGCATTGCCGAGGGCTGCCGTCAGGCGGGCTGCGCCCTGACCGGCGGTGAAACCGCTGAGATGCCCGGGATGTACGCCGAAGGCGACTACGACCTCGCCGGCTTCTGCGTCGGCGCGGTCGAGCGCGCGCAGCTGCTCGACGGCAGCGCGGTCGGCGCCGGCGACGTGCTGCTCGGCCTCGCGGCCAGCGGCCTGCACTCCAATGGCTTCTCCCTGGCCCGCAAGGTGATCGAGATTGCCGGCCTCTCCGCCGACTCCGCCGCGCCCTTCGCCGCGGGCCGGACCCTCGCCGAGGCGCTGCTCGAACCGACTCGGATCTATGTCAAATCCTGCCTTGCCGCGCACCGCAGCGGCGGCGTTCATGCCCTGGCGCATATCACCGGCGGCGGGCTTCCCGAGAATCTGCCACGGGTTCTCCCGGAGGGCCTGGGCGCGGAGATCGACCTCGCAGCCTGGACTCCGCCGCCAGCCTTTGCCTGGCTCGCCGAGACCGGAGGCATCCCGGCCAAGGAAATGCTGCGGACCTTCAACTGCGGCATCGGCATGGTCGTTGTCGCGGCGGCGGACAAGGCCGAGGAATTGACCGCCGTGCTCCAGGACGCCGGCGAGCGGGTCTACGCCATCGGCCAGATCCTGCCGCAGCAAGCGGAGAGTCCCCGCGTTCAGTTCCGCAATCTGAGGGAAACATGGCCGGCCTGAAGCCACGGCGGCGTGTCGGCGTTCTGATTTCCGGGCGCGGCAGCAATCTGCAGGCGCTGATCGACGCCGCCGCCGACCCCGCCTACCCGGCCGAAATCGCCGTGGTGATTTCCAACCGCCCCGGCGCGCAGGGCCTGGAGCGCGCCAGCGCCGCCGGCATCGAAACCCTGACCCTGAACCACCGGGACTATACCGGGCGCCCGGCCTTCGAAGCGGCCCTGACGGAGGCTCTGGAGGCCCGTGGCGTCGAGCTGGTCTGCCATGCCGGTTTCATGCGGGTGGTGACCGCGGGCTACGTCGAGCACTGGCGCGACCGCCTGATCAACATCCATCCCTCGTTACTGCCCGCCTTCCCCGGCCTCGACACCCATGCCCGCGCCCTGGCCGCCGGGGTCAAGCTGCATGGCTGCAGTGTCCATTTCGTGCGCGAAGCCGTCGATCAGGGTCCCATCATCGGCCAAGCGGCGGTTCCGGTGCTACCCGACGACGACGCCGATCGTCTGGCCGCGCGGGTGCTCGCCGCCGAGCACCGGCTCTACCCGCTCTGCCTGAAGCTGGTTGCCGAGGGACGGGTAACGCTCGTGGACGAGATCGCCCGCGTCGATCTGCCCGGCGACGAGAATCGCCTGCTGATCGCGCCGCAGCCGCAAGGGTCTTGAGCGCCCCTGGAATTTTCCGTATCTATGGGGCAAGACAACAGCAGGTCAGCAACAGGATTCATCATGGCCCAGGACAGCACTGCAACGACTTCCCAACTCGAACGCGAGATGGCCGGTGACCGCCGCCGCGGCTATGTGAAATTCATCAAGTTCACCGGCGTTTCCATCGCCCTCATCGTGATCTTGCTCGCCCTGATGGCGCTGTTTCTCGCCTGAGAGCGCGGCTCCACCAGGGAGCAAACCCAGAAAATAAAAAAGGCGGGCTCGATGCCCGCCTTTTCTTTACCGCGCGTGCGGCCCTTTAGCCGACGATTTCATCGTCCTTGAAGAAGTAGGCGATTTCTTCCTTCGCCGTATCCGGGCCGTCGGAGCCGTGCACCGAGTTGGCTTCGATGGACTCGGCGAAATCCGCCCGGATCGTGCCGGGAGCGGCATCCTTGGGATTGGTCGCGCCCATGACTTCGCGGTTCTTGGCGATGGCGTCCTCGCCCTCAAGGACCTGAACCACGACGGGCCCGGAAACCATGAAGGAAACCAGGTCGTTGAAGAACGGCCGTTCCTTATGGACCGCGTAGAAGCCTTCGGCTTGTTCGCGGCTCATCTGGATGCGCTTCTGCGCGATAACACGCAACCCGGCGCTCTCCAGCCGGTCGACAATCTTGCCGGTGATGTTCCGCTTGGTGGCGTCGGGTTTGATAATGGAAAAAGTGCGTTGGGTGGCCATACTCTCGGCGCTCCATGACTGGACTATGATGGGAATCTCGCGGCGCCTTATATAGCGAGCGCCACGGCCTTTCAACCGCCCTTCCGGGACGGCCTCCGGACGTGCTATGCCCTCCGCGCCATGCTGCACATCAACAACCTTAGTTATCGTATCGGGCCGCGCGTGCTGTTCGACGCCACCACCGTCGCCGTCAACAAGGGCGAGCGCGTCGGCTTGGTCGGCCGCAACGGCAGCGGCAAGACCACGCTGCTGCGCCTGCTTTCCGGCGAGATCGCGCCGGATCAGGGCGAGGTCGGCATCGCCGGACGCGGGCGCATCGGCCGGGTGGCGCAGGAAGCCCCCGGCGGGCAGCGCAGCCTGCTCGACACCGTGCTGGCCGCCGACGAGGAACGCACCAGACTGTTGCTGGAGGCTGAAACCGCCAAGGACCCGCATCGCATCGCCGATATTCACGAGCGGCTGGCCACCATCAAGGCAGAGTCGGCGCCGGCCCGCGCCGCGCGCATCCTAGCCGGCCTCGGTTTCGACCAGGAACAGCAGCTACGGCCCTGCGCCGAGTTTTCCGGCGGCTGGCGGATGCGAGTCGCCCTGGCCAGCTTGCTGTTCTCCGAGCCCGATCTGCTGCTACTCGACGAGCCGACCAACCACCTGGACCTGGAAGCGACGCTCTGGCTGGAGGGCTATCTCAAGAGCTATCCCGGCACACTGCTGTTGATCAGCCATGACCGCGACCTCCTGAACCGCGTGGTGCAGAAGATCATCCATCTCGAGGCTGGCCGGCTGACGCTCTACAACGGCAACTACGATACCTTCGAGCGCACCCGCCGCGAGCGGCTGGAGCACGAGGCCGCGAGCAACACCAAGATCATGGCGCAGCGCCGCCATATGCAGGCCTTCGTCGACCGCTTCCGCTACACGGCCTCCAAGGCGCGCCAGGCGCAGTCGCGCCTGAAGGCGCTGGAAAAGCTGCAGCCGATCGTCACCATGATCGAAGATCAAACGACGAGCTTCGATTTTCCCCGGCCGGTCCCCTTATCCTCGCCGCTGATCGCCATGGACAAGATCGATATCGGCTACGCCCCCGGCCAGCCGGTGCTCAAGGGCCTCGACCTGCGCTTCGATATGGACGACCGGATCGCGCTGCTCGGCGCCAACGGCAACGGCAAGTCGACCCTGGTGCGCATGCTGGCCGGACGCCTGAAGCCCCTGGCGGGCAAGCAGATCCGGTCGCCGAAGCTGAAAATCGGCTATTTCGCGCAGGATCAGGCCGAGGAACTCGACCTCGACGCGACGCCGATCGCCCATATGGAACGGCTGATGCCGATGCAGACCGAAACCCGGCATCGCGCGCAGCTCGGCCGTTTCGGCCTGCAGAAGAACAAGGCGGAGACCAAGGTCGGCAGCCTGTCGGGCGGCGAGAAGGCGCGGCTTTTGTTCGCGCTGATGAGCCGCGAGGCGCCGCAGCTTCTGCTGCTCGACGAACCGACCAACCATCTCGACGTCGATGCCCGCGAGGCGCTGGTCCAGGCGCTCTCCGCCTACGACGGCGCGGTGGTGCTGGTGACTCATGATCCGCATTTGATCGAGCTGGTCGCCGACCGGCTTTGGCTGGTCAAGGACGGGACGGTCACGCCCTACGACGGCGACATGCAGGACTACCGCCGTTTGCTGCTGGAGCAGCGCCGGCAGGAACGTAGCGTCGCGCGCCAGGACCGGGACAAAGGCAAGGAAAAGGAAAAGAAAGCCGGGGTCGACGCCAAGACGCGCCGCCGCGAGGCCGCCGCGGCGCGCGAGGCCGTGGCCCACCTGCGCCGCTCGGTCAAGGAAGCGGAGAAGCGGATCGAGGCGCTGCAGACCAAGGTCGCGGCCTTGGAAGCCAAGCTCGCAAATCCGGAGATTTACGAGGGGCCGACGGCGAAGCTGATGAAACTGCAGCTCGAACACAAGACCCTGAAGGACGAAATCGAGGCTACCGAGGAAAACTGGCTCGCCGCGCAGCAGAAGCTGGAGAGTGCCTGAAGTCTAATCCTCGTCGGCCAGGATGCTCGGCTTGATCATGATCAGCAGGGTTCTTTCATCCGCCTGATGGGCCGTGCCCGCGAAAAGCTCGCCCAGCCGTGGGATGTCGCCAAGGAAGGGAAGCTGGCTCGCGTCGTTCCGGTGGTCCTCCTGATTCAAGCCCCCGAGCAAGATCGTACCGGCATCGGGAAGGCTCACCTCCGTTGTCACGGAACGCACGCTGAGCAAAGGCGCCAGCGCGCCCAGGCCGCCCTCGGCGGCCCCTAGATTGGAGACTTCCGTTAAGCGCAGCGGTTTGACCTCGTAACTGAAGTCCTGGTTAAACAGGATCAGCCGATTGATGTCGACGCGATCCTCGCCGCCGAAGGACTGGGGCTCCAGCGCCAGGAATAGCCCGCCGTTGCCGGTGCGAAAGACGTTGCCAACCTTGTTGCCGCCGGTCATGTCCCGGGCATTGAACTCGGGCCCGATGAAGCTACCGAACAGCGGCACGCCGGAAAGGTCGAGCTTGTTGACATCGTTGACCTCGACAAAGCCCACATCGATCAGGACCTGCTTGGGCCGATTTGCGGCGGACGCCGCGCTCTGCTGCGTCGACTCCCGGCGAAGGTTTGTCAGCAGAATCCGCAGAATCTTTTCGACATGCCCATCGGAATAGGTCAGCCGGACATGGTCTTGTATCCAGCTCTCCTCCGCGCTGCGCCCGCCATCGCCGTCACTGCTGTTGCCGCCGTCATTGTTGTTCTCGGCCGCCGCCGTGCCGATGCTGAACGCGAGAGCGAAGAAAAGCGGTATCAGGCCGTTCTGGAAACAACGCATGGCATTCTCACCTGAAATACGCGCGGTTACTGTTCCTCCGGCAGCAGAATCGTCGGCTTCACGAAGACGATGAGATTCCGCTTTGCGTCCTGATGTACGCGCCCCGCGAAGAAGGACTTCAAAATGGGAATTTCGCCGATGAAGGGCAGCTCGTTGGCGTCCTGATAATCCGCCTCGTTCAGGCTGCCGGTGACGACCGAACGATTGAGCGAATCGGCTTTGGGCGCGGTGAGCGTGCGGATACTCCCTAGCTGCCCCAGCTCACCCAGGGCGATGTTCAATTCCCTTTGGCTGAGCGATTGCGAAAAATCCGGCGCGTCGAGCTCGATGTGATTGTCCTGATTGAGAAAAACGATGCTGGGAGCCCCAAGCCGTGGCGTCGAGCTCTTTTCCACGACGCTCGGACTCAAGGCGATGAACAGGGCACCGTCGCCGGCCCGATAGGCGTTGCCCACCCGGTTCGCCTCATCGTATCTGGCATCATCCACGTTAAAGTCGAAGTCGGTGCCGATGCGTTCGAAGAAATTGTCGCTGACCGTGACGAAACGCACATCGACGGTCACCGAAAGATCGGCCATGCCGGCAACGCCCAGATACAGCTGCGATATCTCGTCGCTGCCGCCATCCCCAAAGACGAGCAGCAAGCGATCCAACGCGCGCTGCACGGCGCTGTCCTTTTCGGGCGCGGCTGGGCTAATAGCGGAACCGCCGCCGTCGGTACCGCGGCCGCCGTCGGCGAAAGCAACGCCCAGGATCAGGCCAAGACAAAGCAGCCCTGCCGCGAAGCTCGTCAATATTTTCTGCATTAGCATCGCCTCCCCGGTAACACCGTACCGCAAGAAGGCAAAAAGGGCGAGCCGCTAACCCCTTGCCGCTCAGGAAGCCTTGTTCTGCCAGCGGCCGCTGTCGTCCTGCTGCCAGTAGCTGAGTTCGGCGCCGCTGTCCTTGTAGGCCTTCCACTGGGCACGGGCCGCGGCCACGGCCTGCTCGTCGCGGCCGTCGAACAACAGGAAGCATCGCTCGAAAGCCGCCATATCCTGGCATTCGGCGCCATCTGTCAGGAACAGATACTTGGCACCGTTGGGATTCTCCGTGCCCGTGGTCAGCCAGATCGGCTGGCGTTCGGCAAAGCCGTCCTTGGCCGAGCCGTGGGGCAGGAACCCCCGGTCGTTATAGGTCCACAACAAGCCCGTCAGAGCCTCGACCCGTTCCTCGCTCTGGGCCATCACCACGGCGCGCGCGCCGGCCTCCAGGGTTTTTTCCAGCAGAACCGGAAGAACCTTTTCGAGCGGCGCTCGCGTCAGGTGATAGAAGCGGATTTCCGGCACGCGCCCTACTTGCTTTCGTGGTTGTCCTTGATCCAGCGGTCGAGCAGCCGCACACCGAAGGCAGTCGCGCCCTTGGGTACCGTCGGCCGGTCCTTTTCCGACCAGGTGACGCCGGCGATGTCCAGATGCGCCCAGGGCGTGCCCTTCTGCACGAAGCGCTGCAGGAACTGCGCCGCGGTGGTCGATCCGGCCCAGCGGTCGCCGATGTTCTTCATATCGGCGGCATCGCTATCGATCATGCGATCGTATTCCTCGCCCATGGGCATCCGCCACAGGGGCTCGCTGACCTCCTTACCGGCGGCGGTCAGCTGCGCGGACAAATCGTCGTTGTTGGAAAACAGACCCGCCGTGCTGCGGCCAAGCGAAACCATGATCGCACCGGTCAGCGTGGCCAAATCGACGATGCTCCTGGGCTTGAACTTCTCCTGCGCGTACCACAGCGCGTCGGCCAGCACCAAGCGGCCCTCGGCGTCGGTGTTCAGCACCTCGATGGTCTGCCCGGATGCCGAGGTGACGATATCCCCGGGGCGCTGGGCATTGCCATCGGGCATGTTCTCGACCAGCCCGCAGATGCCAACCACATTGACCTTGGCCTTGCGTCCGGCCAAGGCCGCCATCAGCCCCAGAACCACGCCCGCGCCGCCCATGTCCCACTTCATATCGCCCATCCCGGCGGCCGGCTTGATGGAGATCCCGCCGGTATCGAAGGTGACGCCCTTGCCGACAATGGCGAGCGGTTGAGTCTTGCCTTTCACCTTCGCGCCCAGGCCGTCCCAGCGCATGACCAGCAGCTGGGATTCCCGGATGGAACCCTGGCCGACACCCAGCAGAGCGCCCATGCCAAGCTTCTGCATTTCCTTCTCGCCCAGGGCTTGAACCTTGACACCAAGTTTTTCTAATTTCTTAGCTTCTTGAACGAAGCTCTTGGGATATATGACGTTTGCTGGTTCTGATACGATGTCGCGCGTGGCAAAAACGCCGGCAGCGATCTTTTCCAGGGGCTCGAAGAAGCGCTTGGCTCCGGCCGCCTTCTCGATGCCGATCGTCAGCTTTTTCAGAGTCGGTTTTTTCTCTGCTTTTTCCGTCGTGCGGTACTTGTCGAAGCGATAGGCGCGCAGCTGCGCGCCGAAGCCGAGATAGGCGCCGGCCTCGTCGACCCCGGGCCCGCCCGCGAAGGTCGAGGCCAGCACGGTGGCCTCGGTTTCGCCCAGCGCGTTCAGCTTGGCGCAGAGGCCGCCGCCGAGATCTTCCAGGTGGCGCGCGGTCAGCTCCGAGGGCTTACCGAGACCGGCCAGCAGCACGCGGCTGTTCGGCAGCCCGCCCGGCGCCGTCACCTCGAGAATGTCCCCCCGCTTGCCCGCGGAGCGCGCATGCGACAGCGCGCGCGCCAAGGCTCCACCGGCCGCCTTGTCGAGGTCCTTCGCGGCGGGAGACAGTTTCCCGCCTTCGCCGACGCCGACGATCACGGCACCGCTCTTGGGCAATTTCTCGGTCACAAAACTGATGCGCATGGAATGGCTCTCCGCTGTTCATGTATCGGGCGCGGCGCCCATCCTAGGCGCGCGCGAAGCTGCTCGCGGCAGTTAGACGCCGCTGCCGCACAGTGTCAATGGGCGCCGGCCAGGAGAAGCGCCCGCGGAAACTCAAACAAATCAATGCAAGAAATATCGAAGTAAAAGTCATACAGGCTGGACGGATTCCTTGGCTTACGTGTATTCCTCTCTACTCAGGAACAGGACTCCAGAGAATGATCACGTGGTTCGATGCTGCTTCGCGGCACTGATCTGGAGCCCACGAAAGAAGGAGCTCGGTAGGGGGGAATGCCGGGGGGAACACAAGCCAAGGTCTCTACGGGCGAAACCGTGGCGCGCGCGCTGCGGCGAGCGGCCTTGCTGCTTGCCGTGGTTCTCAGCGTCCTGGTCTTCCAGACACCCCGCCTGTGGGCCGCGGAATCGATCGTCTCCCCAGAGCAGCTGCCCAGCGGCGAACAGCCGGCGCTGATCTCCGCGGACAGCATCACCTACGATCAAAACCTGGGCGTGGTCACCGCCAACGGCGCAGTCGAGGTTGCACAGGGCGAGTACACGGTCCTCGCCGATACCATTTCCTACAATCTGCGCAGCGGCATCGTGACCGCGTCGGGCAACGTCTCGCTGGTCGGGCCGCGCGGCGATGTCGTCTTCTCCAACTACCTGGAGCTAAAAGACAACCTGCGCGAAGGCTTTATCCGGGATATCCGCGTGCTGCTGGCCGACGACTCCCGCATCGCGGCCGCCAGCGGAACCCGCAGCGCGGGCACCCGCACGATTTTCAACAAGGCCGTCTTCAGTCCCTGCCCGCTTTGCCCCGAGGATCCAACCCGCGCGCCGCTGTGGCAGCTCAAGGCCGAGCGGGTGATCCACGATCAGGACGAGGAGACCATCGCGTATCACAACGCCTGGATGGAAATTTACGGCGTCCCGGTCTTCTACACCCCTTACTTCGAGCATCCCGATCCTTCCGTCGAGCGGAAGTCGGGCTTCCTGTCCCCCTCCTTCGGCGTCTCGGACCGCCTGGGCTGGTCGGTTGCCGCGCCCTATTACTGGACCCTGTCCCCGAACGAGGATTTCACCTTCACCCCCTGGATCACCACCAAGCAGAACGTCCAGCTCGCCGGCGAGTATCGGCGCCTCTTCGAGAACGGTTTCCTTGCCCTGCAGGCCAGCGCGACCGTCGCCGACCGCGAGGACAAGGACAACGGCAACGTCGATCACGATGTCTTCCGGGGGCATATCGACGCCCAGGGAGAGTTCGATCTCGACGAAACCTGGCGCGCCGGCTTCGACATCAACGCCGCCTCGGACGATACCTACCTGCGCGCCTACGATATCGACAGCGCCTCGCGCTTGACGTCGCGGGCCTATCTGGAAGGCTTCAGGGGGCGGACCTACGCCTCGGTCGAAAGCTTCGCCTATCAGACCTTCCGTCAGGGCGAGGAGAACGACGAACTGCCGGTTATCGCGCCGATCGCCAACTACAACTTCGTCGGTGAGCCGATGTCGAACGGCAGCAAGTTCTCGGCCGACGCCAGCTTCATGAACCTGTTCCGCGCCGACGGACGCGATGTGCGGCGGATGTCGGCCAACATCAGTTGGGATCTGCCCTATACCACCCCCGGCGGCCATGTCTTCAAGGTCACGGCGGGTGTGCAGGGCGACGCCTACTGGACCCACGGCGTCGATCCGGATTCCGATTCCTTCGATCCCCCGAACCCCCAGGGCGAGGATTTCGCGGGGCGGCTGTTCCCCTATCTCGCGATGCAGTGGCGCTACCCGCTGATCTCCCACCACGAAACCTTCTATCAAACGATCGAGCCGATCGCGCAGATCGTGCTGGCGCCGGACGGCGGTAACTCCGGGGATATCCCCAACGAGGACTCCCTGGATTTCGAGTTCGACGACACCAATCTGTTTTCGATCAACCGCTTCCCCGGCGTCGACCGGGTCAGCCCGGGGCAGCGCTTCGATTACGGCTTGAAGTGGACCTATGGCGGGTACGACGGCGGCTATGCCGAGGTTTTCCTGGGTCAGTCCTTCCGCCTTGCCGAGGCGGATGTCTTCAACGACCGCACCGGCGTGCGCGATAACTTCTCCGACATCGTCGGCCGCACGGTGATCCGGCCGATCGAAGATCTGGACCTGTCCTGGCGCTTCCGCCTGGACAGCGACGACTTCGTGGTGCGGCGCAACGAGGTGGTGCTCGATACCGGGCCGGAGGCACTGAACGTGCAGCTCGGCTACAGCTTCATCGACGGCGGGGTGCAAGCCGATTTCCCCGACGACCGGCACGAGCTGATCGGCCAGATCAACAGCCAGTTCACGGAATACTGGTCGGGCTTCGTGCAGCACCGTCACGATCTGGAAAAGGGCCGGGAGCTGGCGACCAGCGTCGGACTGACCTATGAGAACGAATGCTGCACCGTCGCCACGATCTACGAGCGCAGCAACTACGACGATCGCGAGATCGAGCCCGACGAAAGCATCTTCTTCCAGGTCTCCTTCAAGCACCTCGGCTCCTTCAGCAACTAGCCGGCCGCGATCTGGCCCGGCCGCCCTGCAAATGCCTTGTTTCCATGCGTTGTTTCGTCGAGGGCGAGCAACTATAGTGCGCCCGACGCGCGCCGCTTCCTTCAGGATCGCGGGAAAAGACGCTATATCGGAAGCCTTCCGCAGGGACGCAGTAACAGGCACATGTCACTGAGAATCAGACCTTTGATCGCCGCCTGCAGCTTTGCGCTGCTCGCCGGCTTTCTGCCCCAGCATGCCAGCGCGCAATCGGAAACGCTGCGGCCGGCCGCGGTCGTCAACGACGAGGTGATTTCGATCCTCGATCTCTCGATGCGGCTGCGTATCGCGATCGTTGCCTCGGGCCTTCCCGATTCCTCGGAAACCCGCAACCGGCTCAGCGCCACGGTGCTGCGCAACCTGATCGACGAGCGCCTGCAGATGCAGGAAGCCAACCGCCTGGAAGTCGAGGTTCCCGAAGGCGATATCGAGGCGGCCTTGAGCGAAGTGGCAAGACGCAACGAGATGGAAACGGGCCAGTTCGTCGAGATGCTCAAGCGCAACGGCATCTTGCCGACCTCCCTGCGCGAGCAGCTTCTCGCGCAGCTTGCCTGGAACCGGGTGGTCAATCTGCGCCTGCGGCCGGAAGTGGACATTAGCCCGCTCGACATCGATGCGGCCATCGAGCGCCTGCGGGCCAATGCCGGCAAGCCGGAACGCCGGGTGGCGGAGATTGTTCTCGCGGTCGATAGCCCCTCGGAGGAAAGCCTGGTCCAGGCCAACGCCGAGCGCCTGATGCAGGAAATCCAGCAAGGCGGAAACTTCAGCGCCCTGGCGCAGCAGTTCTCCCAGTCGCCGACCGCCGCGGTCGGCGGCGACCTCGGCTGGATACAGGAAGGCGAACTGCCCGAGGAGATCGAAACCACGATCGCGCAGATGCAGCCTGGCACGATTCGCGGCCCAATCCGCACCATTGGCGGGTTCTACATCGTTGCCCTGATCGACAAACGGACCGCCGCTTTCGGCGGCAGGGAAGTCTGGGGACTGGTGCGCATTGCCTTTCCAGTGGATAACGACGAGATGGACGAGGCTATCCGCAGCGATGCCCAGGCGATTTCCGAACAGATCACCGGCTGCGAGGACGCCAAGTCCATTGCCGATGAGCTGGGCGTCGGCGGCCAAGCGGACCTGGGCGAGATGGCCGTGAGCCGCTTGCCCGAGGACGTGCGGCAGGCGCTGGTGGGACTGCCGCTGCAGCAGGCCAGCGCGCCGCTGAAAGTCACCGGCGGTTACTCGATCTTCGTCGTCTGCAGCCGTAACGAGGACGGTGTCGACCGGCGCGAGATCGAGCAAGACCTGGAACGCGAGCGGCTCGAGCGTTTAGCCCGCCGCTACATGCGCGATCTGCGCCGCCAGGCGAACGTCGACATTCGTCTCTGACCTCGGCCATGGCGGCAGAGGACACCGCTTCGAAAGCTCTTCCGCTGGCGCTGACCATGGGCGAGCCCGCTGGGATCGGTGGGGAGATCGCGCTGCGGGCCTGGAATCTTCTGCGCAAGGATCCGGCCGCGCCTGCCTTCTTTCTGATCGACGATCCGCGGCGCTTGCGCGAGCTGACGCAGGGAACCGCATTACCTGCGGAGTTCATCGAAATCGAAAGCCCCGAGGAAACCCAGCGCCATTTCTCCAGCAAGCTGCCGGTGCTCCCTCTCGCCCTGCCCGAAGCGGTCGCTCCAGGCCTGCCGAGCACAGCCAATGCCTCCGCCGTGATCGGTGCCATAGAGCGCGCCGTGCAGCTCGTTCAGGCCGGCCTGGCCGGCGCCCTGGTGACCAACCCGATCCATAAGCAAACGCTCTACCGCGCCGGCTTCGACTTCCCGGGACACACCGAATATCTTGCCCATCTGGCCGGCGGCACGGTGGAGCCGGTGATGCTGCTGCTCTGTCCCGAGCTCAAGGTGGTCCCCGTTACCGTGCACCTGCCGCTCGGCCGGGTCGCGGGGGCCCTGTCCAGCGCCGCCATCGTGCACGCCGGGCGCGTTCTGGCGGCGGCGCTGCGGCGCGACTTCGCGGTCCCCGAGCCGCGCCTCGCCGTGGCGGCTCTCAACCCGCACGCCGGCGAAAGCGGCGCCCTGGGCCGGGAGGAGATCGAGATCATCGCGCCCGCCGTCGCAACCCTGCGCGCCGAGGGCCTGGCCGTCAGCGACCCCGCCCCCGCCGATACGCTGTTCCACGCCGAAGCGCGGCGGCGTTACGATGCCGTGCTCTGCATGTATCATGACCAGGCGCTGCTGCCGCTCAAGACCATCGATTTCCATAACGGCGTCAACGCGACGCTCGGCCTGCCCTTCATCCGGACCTCGCCGGATCACGGCACCGCCTTCGACATCGCCGGAAAGGGCGTGGCCGACGCGCGCAGCCTGATCGCCGCGATCCGCACCGCCGGCGCAATGGCGGCCCGGCGGCGGGCAGCGGATGTCTGACACGCTTCCGCCCCTGCGCGAGGTCATCGCCCGGCACGATCTCTTCGCCCGGCGCTCCCTGGGCCAGCATTTTCTGTTCGACCTCAATCTGACCCGCAAGATCGCGCGCGCCGCCGGCGACCTCGGCCAGGGCAGCGTGATCGAAATCGGCCCCGGCCCCGGCGGGCTGACCCGGGCCTTGCTGATGGAAGGCGCCGGTCGGGTCATCGCGGTGGAAAAGGACGCACGCTGCCTCGCCGCACTGGCGGAGATCGCCGAAGCCTATCCTGGCCGCCTGGAAATCCTGGAAGCCGACGCCCTGGAGATCGACTGCTCCACGCTCGGATGCGCGCCACGGCGCATCGTCGCCAACCTGCCCTACAATATCTCGACCGAGCTGACCCTGGGCTGGCTGCGCGCGCTCTACGCCGATCCACGGGCCTACGCAGGCCTGACCCTGATGTACCAGAAGGAGGTGGCCGAGCGCCTGACCGCAGCGCCGCGCAGCAAGGCCTACGGGCGGCTGACGATCATTACGCAGTGGCTCTGCGAGGTGGCGATCCTGTTCGATATCCCGCCCGGCGCCTTTACGCCGCCGCCCAAGGTGACCTCCTCGGTGGTCGGCATGCGCCCACGCGCGCAGCCGCTGGCCGAGGCTTCTTTTCAAGCCATGGAGCGGGTTACCGCCGCCGCCTTCGGGCAGCGCCGCAAGATGCTGCGACAGAGTCTGAAGTCTCTCGGCGTACCGCCGCTGCCGCTGCTCGAAGCCGCGGGCATTCCAGAAACCGCGCGGGCCGAAGAGCTATCCGTAGAGGAGTTCGCGGCGCTGGCCCGGAACTTCGCCAAGGCCTAATCCTCGGGCGCGAGATCCCGGATAAAATCGCTGAGGTTGGTCTGGCGCTCGCGCTTCATGCGCTCGGCCCGCAGGATCGCCTCGACGTCGGCGATGCAGCGCTCCAGGTCCCGGTTGACGACCACGTAGTCGTATTCCTGCCAGTGGCTCATCTCGCTGGCCGCTTTCGCCATGCGGCCCTCGACGACTTCCTTGCTGTCCTGGGCGCGGGTATAGAGCCGGCGCTCCAGCTCGTCATGGCTGGGCGGCAGAATGAACACCCGCACCAGATCCTTGGGCATGGCCTCGGCGACCTGCTGGCTACCCTGCCAGTCGATATCGAAGAGCACGTCCTTGCCTTCGGAGAGCGCGGCCTCGACCGGCGCGCGCGGCGTGCCGTAGGCGTTGCCGAAAACCCGGGCATGCTCCAGGAACTCCCCCTCCTTGACCATGCGCTCGAACTCTTCGGGTCGCTTGAAGAAGTAATGCACCCCCTCGAGCTCATTGGGCCGCATCGGCCGCGTGGTCGCCGAAACCGATAGACTGAGATTGGCATCGCGCTCCAGCAGCGCGCGGGAGATCGTGGTCTTGCCGGCGCCAGAGGGCGAGGACAGCACCAGCATCAGCCCACGGCGATGGATGGTCGGCGGAGTCGTCTTACTCAACGTTCTGCACCTGCTCGCGGAGCTGCTCGATCGCGCTTTTGAGATCCAGGCCAATGCGGGTCAGCGTCACATCCTGAGACTTCGAGCAGAGGGTATTGGCCTCGCGGTTGAACTCCTGGCACAGGAAATCGAGCTTGCGCCCCACCGCCTCGCCGGAGGCCAGCAGCGCGCGGGCCGCCTCGACATGGGCCGCCAGACGGTCGAGTTCCTCGCGCACGTCGGCCTTGGTGGCAAGCAAGGCCGCCTCCTGATAGAGCCGGTCGCTGTCGAGCGACGTGGCATTCTGCAGCAACTCCTCCACCTGCTGTCGAAGCCGGGCGCGCAGCGCCTCGGGTTGGGTCGCCGCGTGTTCCGCGGCGGCGGTCCGCAACCGCTCGATTTCCGCCAGGTGGCTCTCCATCAGGGTAAGCAGCTTGGCGCCCTCGGCGGCGCGCGCACGGGATAAATCGTCGAGGGCCGTCTCCAGCGCCACCAGAACTTCGCCCTCCAGAGCCGTCTGTTCCTCCGGTGCGATCTCGCGGTCCTGGGTCTCGATTACGCCGCGCAGCTGCAGCAGACCGTCGAGGCGCGGCGGATCGGCATCGAGGCCCTCGGCGCGCAGTTTCGCCACCAGCGCCAGCACGCCATCCAAGGCGGCGCGGTTGAGCTGTACTTCCGGCTCGCTCTGCTGGCGCAGGCTGAGGCCGAGCTGGAAGTTGCCGCGTTTGAACCGGGCCGCCAGCGCCGCGCGCGCCGGCTGCTCGAGGGACTCCATGCCGTTGGGCAGACGAAAGCGCGCGTCCAGGCTCTTGCCGTTGACGCTTTTCACCTCCCAGGTCCACTCGGCCAGCGCGTTCGCCCCCTGGCTACGCGCGAAACCGGTCATCGAATGAAGAAGGGGGGAGGCTGAGCTGCTCACGGGACTCCTTGGCGCCGGACAGGCGCCTGAGGGCTGGGAATCGGATGCGGCCTTTATATACTCGGGGACCTAAGCCAACAAGCAAGGTGGCCATGACCGCTCCCGCCTCGATCCTGATTACCGGTGCCTCCAGCGGTATCGGCGAAGCCCTCGCAAGGCGCTATGCCTGCGCCGGCCGCCAGCTTTTCCTCGGCGGCCGCGACCAAGCCCGCCTAAGCGCCGTGACCGAGGCCTGCCGCGCCGCGGGCGCGACGGTGGAGAGCGCGGTGCAGGACGTCACCGACGGCCCCGCGATGGCCGCCTGGGTTCGCGCCTGCGATGCGGTGGCGCCGCTCGACCTGGCGATCGCCAATGCCGGTGTCTCCGCCGGCACCGGCGGCGATGAGGGCGAAAGCGAGGAGCAGGCGCGGCGGATCTTCGCGGTCAATCTCGACGGCGTGCTCAACACGCTCTTCCCAGCCATGGAAGCCATGCGCCCCAGAGGCAGGGGCCAGATCGCCGTGATGTCTTCCCTGGCCGCCTTTCGCGGCTTTCCCGGTGCGCCCGCCTACTGCGGCTCCAAGGCGGCGGTGCGGGTCTGGGGCGAGTCCCTGCGGCCGACGCTGGCGCAAGACGGCATCGGCGTCTCGGTAATCTGCCCTGGATTCGTCGAGAGCCGGATGACCGCGGTCAACGACTTCCCCATGCCCCTGCTGATGACCGCGGACAAGGCGGCGCGAATCATCGAAAAGGGTCTTGCCGCCAACAGGGCGCGGATCGCCTTTCCGCTGCGCCTCTACGCCGCTGTCTGGCTGCTCAACGCCTTGCCACCGGGTTGGACCGACCGCGCCATGGGCGCTCTGCCGAAGAAGAGCTGATTACTGGGTCTCGGCGGCGTCGCGGATGCGCCGCCACTTGGCGACGTTGCGGTTGTGCTCGGCCAGGGTCTTGGCGAAGGCGTGGCCGCCGCTGCCATCGGCGACGAAATAGAGGAACTCCGTTTCCGCCGGATTCAACGCCGCCTGCAGAGACTCCCTGCCTGGGTTCGCGATCGGCCCCGGCGGCAGGCCGGAAATGGCATAGGTGTTGTAGGGATCGTCGACCTTCCAGTCGGCCCGGGTCAGGGCACGGCCCAGGGGTCCCTTGCCCTGCGTCAGGGCATAGACAACGGTGGGATCCGATTGCAGCGGCATGCCGCGGCGCAGCCGGTTGACGAAGACACTGGCGACCATTGGACGCTCCCCAGCAACGGCGGTCTCCTTCTCGATGATCGAGGCCAGGATGACAGCCTCCTGGGGTGTGGCGACCGGCAAGTTCTCCACCCTGCCCTGCCAAAGCTCATCCAGTACCGCCTGCATATCGCTCCGCATCCTGTCGAGGATGCCGGAACGCGGATCGCCGTAGGTGAAGTGGAAGGTCTCAGGCAGCAGCGTGCCTTCTTCCGGCAGCGCGTCGATCTCCCCGCTCAGCCCCTCGGCCCCGGCGATCAGCGCCACGATCTCGGCGGAGGTCAGGCCTTCGGGGATGGTAATCTTGCGGACCACGGTTTCGCCCGAAACCAGCAGATCGAGGGTCTCCTCGAGGGAAATCCCGGCGGCGAAGCGGTATTCCCCCGCGCGCAGCTTCGCGGCCTTGTCGGTAAGCCGGGCGGCGGCGCGAAAAAGCCGGGCCTCCGCGATCACGCCGGCGTCCTGTAGCTGCCGGGCGATAGCGGCGACTCCCGTGCCGCTCTGGATGATTAAGGTGGTGTCGGCGTCCAGCGGGCCGGGCTCTCGATATTCCCGGTAGCCAAAATAGGCGGTCGCGGCCGCCACAACGATGGCGAAGACGAACAGGAAGGACGCGGCTTTGAGCAGCCGACGCATGGGCGGCGGATTAGTGCGGCTTGGCGAGCACCAGACTCGCGTTGGTCCCGCCGAAACCGAAGGAATTGCTGAGCGCGGTGTTGACGCTGCGCTCCTGGGCCTCGTGCGGCACCAGGTTGATACCCGCGCACTCCGGCGAAGGATTTTCCAGGTTCAAGGTCGGCGGCACCACGTTGTCGCGAATCGACAGGGTGCAGAAAATCGCCTCGACGGCGCCGGCCGCGCCAAGCAGATGGCCGATGGCCGACTTGGTCGAGGACATCGCGGCTTTTTTCGCGGCGTCTTCGCCGAGCAGGCGTTTCACGGCGCCGAGTTCGATGAGATCGCCGAGCGGTGTCGAAGTGCCGTGGGCGTTGATGTAGTCGATGCTTTCGGGCGCGACACCGGCGCGTTTAAGCGCCGCCTTCATGGCCCGGTACCCGCCGTTGCCGTCCTCGGCCGGCGCGGTGATGTGATGGGCGTCGCCGCTCATCCCGTAGCCGATCACCTCGGCGTAAATCGGCGCGCCGCGTTTCTTGGCATGCTCGTATTCCTCGAGCACGACACAGCCGGCGCCCTCACCCATCACGAAGCCGTCGCGGCCTTCGTCCCAGGGGCGCGAGGCGCGCCCGGGCTCGTCGTTGTAGCCGGTGGACAGCGCCCGGGCCGCCGAGAAGCCGGCGATGCCCATACGGCAGACCGCGGCTTCCGCGCCGCCGGCAACCATCACATCGGCATCGTCGAAAGCGATCAGTCTGGCCGCGTCCCCGATGGCGTGGGCACCGGTCGAGCACGCCGTCACGACGGCGTGGTTGGGTCCGCGAAAACCGTAGCGGATCGAAACCTGCCCGGAGGCCAGGTTGATCAGGGCCGAGGGAATGAAAAACGGCGAGAGCCGGCGCGGGCCCTTTTCGGTGACCGTCAAGGCGCCTTCGCAGAGCGTCTCCAACCCGCCGATTCCCGAGCCGATCATCACGCCGGTCCGGTCGAGGCTCTCCTCGTCCTGCGGCGTCCAGCCCGCGTCCTCCACCGCCTGCTGCGCCGCGGCCATGCCGTAGACGATAAAGCGGTCGACCTTGCGCTGCTCCTTCGGCTCCATCCAATCGTCGGCGTTGAACCCGCCCTCGGCGGTTTCGCCACGCGGCGGCTGCCCGGCAATCTTTGCCGGCAGATCGGATACATCGAAGTTCTGGATGGAGTTGATCCCGGACTGGCCGTTCAGCAAACGGTCCCAAACCGGCTTCACGCCCGTGCCCAGCGGCGTGACCAAACCCAATCCAGTGACGACCACGCGTCTCATCAAGATATCGGATTTCTCTCGGTCAAAAGGCGCGAAAGCGCCGCGTGCGACTGCGCCGCGGCGCGATGCACAATATCAGGTGTGCTCTTGGATGAAATCGATCGCATCCTTGACGGTGACGATCTTTTCGGCGGCATCGTCAGGAATCTCGCAGCCGAATTCCTCCTCGAAAGCCATGACCAGCTCGACCGTGTCCAAGCTGTCGGCCCCGAGATCGTCGATGAAGCTCGCGTTGTCGGTAACCTTTTCCTCATCGACGCCAAGATGCTCGACGACGATCTTCTTAACCCGATCGGCAGTATCGCTCATGTCTTTCAAACCTCTATTTTCGCCCGCAAAATCAAACGTGACGTTGTTCTTTACCGGCTGCAAAACCGCAACCACTCATAGCCCCGGGCTAGCCGGATTTTGCGCCTCATAGCATAGCTCCACTGGCTTGCCAATCTAAGACGCACCCGCCGCGCGGCGCCGAAAGTTGCAGGCGGCATTCCGTCATATCATGGCCATGCCGCCGTTCACATGCAAAGTTTGCCCTGTGATGTAGGCCGCCTGATCGCTGGCCAGAAACACGGCGGCGGCGGCGATGTCCTCGCTTTCACCCAGCCGCCCGGCGGGGATCGAGGCCAGCAGCTTCGTCTTTTGATCGTCGCTGAGCGCGTCGGTCATCGGAGTTTGGATGAAGCCCGGCGCGATGCAGTTGACCGTAATCCCGCGCGAGGCGACCTCGGCCGCCAGCGCCTTGGACATGCCGATCATCCCGGCCTTGGAGGCCGCGTAGTTCGACTGACCGGGGTTGCCGGTCACCCCGACGATGGAGGTGATGCCGATCACCCGGCCCCAGCGTTGCTTCATCATGCCGCGCAGACTGGCCCGGATCAGACGGAAGGAGGCGCCGAGATTGACCTGGATCACCTGGTCCCACTCCTCGTCCTTCATCCGCATCGCCAGGTTGTCTCGGGTCAGCCCGGCGTTGTTGACCAGAATATCGAGGCTGCCGAGCGCTTCCTCGGCCTGTTTGGGCAGGGCATCGACCGCCGAGTCGTCGGAAAGATTGCAGGGCAGCACCGCGCAGCGTTCGCCCAATTCGGACTGCAGCGCCTCCAGCGCCTCGGCGCGGGTGCCCGAGAGCCCCACGGTCGCGCCCTGGCCGTGCAGCGCGCGCGCGATGGCGCCGCCGATACCGCCGGAAGCCCCGGTCACCAGGGCCGTTTTGCCAGTAAGTTCGAACATCCTCGCTCCCCTCTTGCTTATCTCTCGCGGTGTCCATGCGCGGGCGGGCTTTCGCACCGCGGGGACAGGCACCTATTCTCACGTCGCGCTCGCGGCGCGTCCAGGCGCGCGGCAGCATGGGAACTAGCTGCGGTCTACGCGGCGCAGATGCAAGGAGGAAAACGATGCTGGCGGTGATCTTCCAGGTCCTACCCAAGCCCGGGCGGCAGGATGGCTATCTCGATATCGCCGCCGAGCTGCGGCCGCTGCTCGAGGAAATCGACGGCTTCATTTCCGTCGAGCGCTTCGAGAGCCTGAGCGAGCCGGGCAAGATCCTCTCGCTGTCCTTCTGGCGCGACGAGGCGGCGATCGAGGAGTGGCGCAAGCTCGAGCGCCATAGAAAAGCGCAACATGCCGGGCGCAGCACGCTGTTCGAAGACTACTCCCTGCACGTGGTCCAGGTCCTGCGCGCCTACGGCATGCACGACCGCCGCCAGGCCCCGCCGGACTCCAAGGCGGCGAACGACGCCTAAAGCTGCTTCAGCAGGTCCTCGATCTCGGCGGGGGTGCCGGCGGCGATGCCGGTGAGGTCCTTGTCGATGCGGCGGGTCAGGCCGGTCAGTACCTTGCCGGCGCCGAGCTCGACCAGGGTGTCGACGCCCTCGGTGGCCAGGCGCTGCACGGACTCGCGCCAGCGCACCATGCCGGTGACCTGCTGCACCAGCAGGCTGCGGACATCCTCGGGATCGCTCACCGGGGCGGCGGTCACATTGGCGATCAGAGACGCCGCCGGCGGCATCAGCGTAACCCCGGCCAGGGCTTCGGCCATGACGTCGGCGGCCGGCGCCATCAAGGCGCAGTGGAAGGGCGCCGAGACGGACAGCATCATCGCGCGCTTGGCGCCGCGCTCCTTGGCCAGTTCGATCGCACGCTCGATGGCGGCGGTGTGGCCGGAGATCACCACCTGCCCCGGCGCGTTGTCGTTGGCCGGGGCGCAGACCTCCTCGCCGTCGCCCCCTGCGGCGGCGTCCTCCGCGACCTTGCGGGCATCCTCCAGGTCCATGCCGAGCAGCGCCGCCATCGCCCCCTCGCCGACCGGAACCGCCTGCTGCATGGCCTGGCCACGGCGCTTCAGCAGCCGCGCGGTATCGGCCAGTTCCAGGGCACCGGCCGCGGCCAGCGCCGAGTACTCGCCCAGGGAATGCCCGGCGACGAAGGCCGCCTGCTTACCAAGCTCGAAGCCGCCCTCGCGCTGCATCACCCTGAGCACGGCCATGGAGACGGTCATCAGCGCGGGCTGCGCGTTCTCGGTCAGGGTCAGGTCGCTCTCCGGCCCTTCGAACATCAGCTTCGACAGCTTCTGCCCCAGGGCGTCGTCGACCTCCTGGAAAACCTCGCGAGCGGCTGGAAAAGCCTCGTAGAGGTCGCGCCCCATGCCCACCGCCTGGCTGCCCTGCCCGGGAAATACGAATGCCTTGCTCATGACGCTCCCAATCCTTTTCCTCATTGCCTTGCGCGCGCCGCGCGAGCGCGGAAACAGCGGCCAGTGATAGCCGCCTCCGGGCCGCTGTCAAGCCGCGGGCAAACGGCTTGCGGGGCAAGGGAATATCTGTATAGTCCGCGCCTCGGTGGGGAGACCCGCCGCTCCTTGCCGGCCTCCAGCCCTTGTGGAACCTCCACGGGCACGAGGGGTCGGATAGGGCCGGGCGGCCGATCCGCGCAGGGTGCGTGGCGGCTCCGGCTCACAAACAGCCATAGGGAGTTTATCAGATGGCCTTATACGAGAGCGTTGTGATCGCTCGCCAGGACATCTCCGCTTCGCAAGTCGAGGCTCTCACGGACGACCTCAAAAAGCTCATCGCCGATAACGGCGGCGAGGTGAAGTCCCATGAGTACTGGGGATTGAAGAACCTGGCCTATCGCATCAAGAAGAACCGCAAGGGGCACTACTTCCTCTTGAACCTCGATGCCCCCGCAGAGACGGTGCAGGAATACGAGCGCAACATGCGCTTCAACGAAGACATCCTGCGTTACATGACCGTCCGGGTGGATGAAATCGAGGAAGGTCCCTCCGCGATGATGCAGAGCCGTGACCGCCGCGACGATCGCGGTGGCCGGGGCGACCGCGGAGGTTACCGTGGAGATCGCGGTGACCGTGGAGACCGAGGCGGCGATCGCGGCGGACGCCGTGAGCGCGGCCCCGAGGCGAGTGAAAGCGACAGCAAAGGGAAGGAAGAATAATGGCTATCGAAGTCGTCAGCCGCGGTTCCGGACCGCGCCGCCCCTTCTTCCGCCGCCGCAAGTCCTGCCCCTTCTCCGGCCCCAAGGCGCCGAAGATCGACTACAAGGACCTGCGTCTGCTGCAGCGCTTCGTTTCGGAGCGCGGCAAGATCGTGCCGAGCCGCATCACCGCGGTGTCCGCCAAGAAGCAGCGTGAGCTCGCCCGCGCCATCAAGCGCGCGCGCTTCCTCGCCCTGCTTCCCTACGTCGTGAAATAAGCGGGCGGGGAGAAGAGACATGGAAATCATTCTGCTCGAACGCATCGAAAAGCTCGGCCAGATGGGCGACGTCGTCAAGGTTAAGCCTGGCTTCGCCCGCAACTACCTGCTGCCGCAGAAAAAGGCGCTCCGGGCCACCAAGGCCAACATGGAGGTCTTCGAATCCCAGCGCGCGCAGCTCGAGGCCGATAACCTCAAGCGCAAGGAAGAGGCCGAGGCCGCCGCGAAGAAGATCGAAGGCATGGCGGTCGTCATGATCCGCCAGGCCGGCGATACCGGCCAGCTCTACGGCTCGGTCACGGCCCGCGACATCGCCGAGGCGCTGACGGAAGCCGGCGCGACGGTGAGCCGCAGCCAGGTGATGCAGGACAACCCGATTAAGGTTCTGGGCCTGCACTCTGTCCGGGTCCGCCTGCACCCCGAGGTCGTGGTTACGGTCACCGCCAACGTGGCGCGCTCGACCGCCGAAGCTGAAGTTCAAGCCAGCACCGGCCACGAAATCACCGTCGAGGAACAGCAGGCGATGACGCAGGCTGCGGAAGACGAAGTGATTGCCGCGGTCGAGGAGCTGGAGACTTCGGAGGAAGAAGCCGAAGGCGCGCCCGAGGAAGCCAGTGAGGACTCCACGGACGAAGGCAAGACCGCCTAAAGCCAGCCAAACGGGCTAACCGACAACGGCGGCGCCGGTTCCAGGCGCCGCCGTTTTTTTATCTCCGCCCAAGTTCTATGCCGCGAGAGCGGAATTCTGCGGCTGGACAAGGGCAAATCGGCTCTATTACGATTTTGCGGTAATCCAAGCTCTGGCAAATCGCACCGAACAAGGCCGCGAGGCCCTGGGGAAAAGGTGCGCTGGATCGGGTCGAAAGTAAGAGGCAGGTATGTTTGCGCATCGTTTCTTCAAGGCCGTGATAACCACCGGCGCTCTGACGGTGATCGACGCGCAAGGTAAGCGCGCGACCTATGGAGATGGCGAGGGGCCGCCCGCGACCATCCGAATTACCAGCCGCGCCACCGAACTGCGCATGCTGATGAACCCGATGCTGCGCGTCGGCGAAGCCTACATGGACGGCGATCTGGTGATCGAGCAGGGCTCGATCTACGACTTTCTCGATATCGCCTCGCGCAACATCAACAACCTCGGCAACCATCCGCTGCGCCGCTGGGCGAAGCGGATCGCGGTGCCGCTGCGCCACCTGCTGACCTTCAACCCGATATCCCGCGCGCGGCGCAACGTGGCCCACCACTACGATCTCTCTGGAGAGCTCTACGACCTCTTCCTCGACGACGACCGGCAGTATTCCTGCGCCTACTTCGCCTCTCCGGACAACAGCCTGGAGGAAGCCCAGACCAACAAGAAGCGGCATATCGCCGCCAAGCTGCTGCTCGACCGGCCTGGGATGAACATCCTCGACATCGGTTCCGGCTGGGGCGGCATGGGTCTCTATCTGGCCCGCGAAGCCAATGCCAAGGTGACCGGCGTCACCCTGTCCGAGGAACAGCTCAAGGTCAGCCGCGCGCGCGCCGAAAAGGAGGGCCTGGCCGAGCAGGCCGAGTTCCATCTGCGCGACTACCGGCAGGAACCGGGAAGCTACGACCGGATCGTCTCCGTGGGTATGTTCGAGCACGTCGGCTCGGCGCACTACCGCGAATTCTTCCGCAAGGTGAAGTCCCTGCTCGACAAGGACGGCGTCATGCTGCTGCACGCCATCGGCACCATGGGACCTCCAGGGCCGACCAATCCCTGGCTGCGCAAGTACATCTTCCCCGGCGGCTATACGCCCTCGCTGTCCGAGGTCACCGCGGCAATCGAGGATGTCGGGCTCTATATCACCGACATCGAGATCCTGCGCCTGCACTACGCCGAGACGCTGCGCCATTGGCGCGAGCGCTTCGAGGCCAACATCGAAAAAGCCCGCGACCTCTACGACGACCGCTTCTGCAGGATGTGGGATTTCTATCTGGCCGGCTGCGAGGTTTCCTTCCGCTACATGGATCAGATGGTGTTCCAGATTCAGCTGACTCATAAGCAGGACGCCGTGCCGCTGACCCGCGATTACATCACCGAGTGGGAAAACGGCCCCCGCGCCAAGGCGACCCGCGCCGCCGAGTAGCCCAGACTTCCGGCCTAGCCCGAGTCGCGCCCACAAAGGGCTTCCAAGGGCCTGATTTTACTCGCCCAATTCTGGCCATCTTAGAATGCTGTCTTTTAGTCAATGCTGAATCTGTGCCCGCTGCGGGAAGTTTTCCCCGCTACATTTTTTTATCCCCAAGGCGCAGGGCCGCTTCATCGCGGGAAGCCTGTTAGGGTCGCTGTATGGCTGAAAACGCGCAATCGACCGTAACGCCGCTGGTCGGACGGGAAGACAACGAGACCGGCGGCTACCGTAGTCCCCCGGTCAACTACGAGGCCGAGCAGGCGCTGCTGGCGGCGATCCTTGCCAACAACATGGCCATGGAGAAGGTCTCGGACTTTCTGCGCCCCGAGCAGTTCGCCGATCCGGTGCATGGGCGCATTTTCGACGCCTGCCGCGTCTTGATCGACCGGGGGCAAGTCGCCAACGCCGTTACCCTGAAGAACAAGTTCGAACAGGACGGCGACCTGGCCGAGGTCGGCGGCAGCCAGTATCTGGCCCAGCTGCAGAGCAACTACGTCAACATCATCGATGCCAAGCACTACGGCCAGCTGATCCACGATCTCTACCTGCGGCGCCAACTGATCGGGCTCGGCGAGGACGTCGTCAACCAGGCCTTCGATCACGATCTCGAGCTGCCGGCGGTGAACCAGATCGAGGGCGCCGAGCAAAAGCTCTATGAGCTCGCGGAAACCGGGCAGACCGAGGGCGGCCTGATGGGCTTCAAGATCGCCCTGACCCAGGCAATCGACAATGCGGCCGTCGCCTTCCGCAACGAGGGCGCGGTCTCCGGCGTCTCCACCGGTCTTATGGAACTCGATAAGCTGCTGGGCGGCCTCCACAAGTCGGATCTTCTGATCCTCGCCGGCCGCCCGTCCATGGGCAAGACCGCGCTGGCCACCAACATCGCCTACAACGTGGCGCGCTCCACGCGCAGCGAGACCGACAGTGACGGCAACAGCATCGACGAACCGCAGACCGTCGCCTTCTTCTCCCTGGAAATGTCTTCCGAGCAGCTCGCCGCGCGTATTCTCTCGGAGCGCTCCGGGGTTAAGTCCGACGACATGCGCAAGGGCTCGATCAGCCACGAGGACTTCGAGAAGGTGATGGAGGCCAGCCGCGAACTGGAACGCCTGCGGCTGTTCATCGACGACACCCCGGCGATCACCATACCGGCGATGCGGACCCGGGCCCGCCGGCTGAAGCGCCAGCAGGGCCTGAGCCTGATCGTGGTCGATTACCTGCAGCTGATGTCCGCCACCTCGGCGCGCGGCGACAGCCGGGTGCAGGAGGTCTCCGAGATCACCCGCGGTCTGAAGGCCATCGCCAAGGAACTCAGCGTGCCGGTCCTGGCCTTGTCCCAGCTCTCGCGCGCCGTCGAGCAGCGCGAGGACAAGCGGCCGATGCTGAGCGACCTGCGCGAATCCGGCTCCATCGAGCAGGATTCCGACGTGGTGATGTTCGTCTACCGCGAGCAGTACTACCTGGAGCGCGCCGAGCCGGTGCCGCGTCAGGAAGAAAGCGCGGAGAAGTTCGACGAGCGGCATCAGCGGTGGAAGGACCGCTGCGATCAGGCTTACGGCCTGGCGGAGGTGATCGTCGCCAAGCAGCGCCATGGCCCGATCGGCACGCGCAAGCTGGTCTTCGACGGCAACACCACCAAGTTCGGCGACTACCTGCCGGACGACTACCTGCCGGAGCAGCATTGACGGCGATGCCGACAGCGCGTGGCGACGCCGGCTCCCTGCTGAGCATCGATCTGACCGCGCTGGCCGAAAACTACCGTTTTCTTCAGGCTCGCCTGGGCAAGGCGCGCTGCGGCGCGGCGGTCAAGGCGGACGCCTATGGCATCGGCGCGGAAGCGGCGGCGCCCGTGCTGTGGGATGCCGGCTGCCGGGATTTCTACGTCGCGACCCTGGACGAAGCCATCGCGCTGCGCGCGCTGCTGCCCGAGGCCGCGATCTACGTTTTCAACGGCCTGTTGCCCGGCGACGAGGACAGCTTCGGCGCGGCACGGCTGGTTCCGGTTTTGAACGATCCGGGACAGATCGCCCGCTGGGCCGCGTTCTGCCGGGAGCAAGGCCCCCGCCCCGCCGCCGTTCAGTTCGATACCGGCATGGCGCGACTCGGTTTGTCGCCGCGGGACACGCAAGCCTTGCTGGCGGATCCGGGAGAGCTCGCCGCCTTCACCAGCCTGCAGGTGATGACCCATCTCGCTTGCGCCGATATCCCCGAGGCGGAGATGAACGCGGCACAGCGCGGCGCCCTGGCGCGCATCGCCACCGCCCTGCCCCAGGCGACGGCCTCCCTCGCCAACTCCTATGGGATTTTCCTCGGTCCGCAATACCACTTCGATCTCGCCCGGCCGGGGATTGCGCTCTATGGCGGAAACCCAACTCCGGGCCATCCCAATCCAATGCGCCAAGTGGTTCGTCTGCAAGGCAGAATCCTGCAGGTCCGCCAGATTGACGCTGCCCAGAGCGTTGGCTATGGTGCGACCTTCCGTGCAAGCAAGCCCCTGCGTCTGGCTACGGTCGCTGCTGGTTACGCGGACGGATATTTACGCTCTCTATCCAACAAAGGGCACGCCTGGGTGGGGAACAATCGCGTGGCGGTCGTCGGACGGGTATCCATGGATATGATTACAGTCGATGTCACCGGTCTGCCGGAAAAGGACGCCCTGCCGGGCGGTCTGGTCGACCTGCTGTCGCCCAGCGACGGCGTCGAGGGCTTGGCCGAGGAAGCAGGCACCATTTCCTATGAAATCCTGACTTCTTTGGGCAGCCGCTACCGGCGTCGCTACCTCGGCCGATGAAAAACGATATCGTTCCCATCGTTCAGCCGCTTGGCCGCTCCTTCATCGCCTTCCTGGGCGCGACGGGTCGCTTGATCCTGTTCACCGTGACCGGGGTGAGCCACTGCTTCCGCCCGCCCTTCTATCCCCGGCTGATCCTGCGCCAGATGATCGAGGTCGGGTATTATTCGCTGCCCGTGGTCGGATTGACGGCAATCTTCACCGGCATGGTGCTGGCGCTGCAGTCCTATACCGGCTTCGCGCGCTTCTCCGCCGAGAGCGCCATCCCCAATGTCGTCGTGGTGTCGATCACCCGTGAGCTCGGGCCGGTTCTCGGCGGCTTGATGGTGGCGGGACGGATCGGCGCCGCCATGGCGGCGGAGATCGGCACCATGAAGGTGACCGAGCAGATCGACGCCCTGACCACGCTGGCGACCAACCCCTTCAAATACCTGGTGGCGCCGCGGCTGATCGCCGGCATCACCATGCTGCCCCTGCTGGTGCTCATCGCGATGATCATCGGCGTGTTCGGCGGCTATCTGGTCTCCGTCTATAAGCTGGGCTTCAACCCGACGACCTACATCAAGAACACCGTCGACTTCCTGCAGGCGACCGACATCATCTCCGGCCTGGTCAAGGCCGGCGTATTCGGTTTCATCGTCACCCTGATGGGCTGCTATCATGGCTATCAATCCCGCGGCGGAGCCCAGGGAGTCGGGGCCGCCACCACCAACGCGGTGGTTTCGGCGTCGATCCTGATCCTCTGCTCCAACTACATCATCACGGAGCTGTTTTTCGCCCGATGAGCCCCGCAGCCAACAAACCGCGCAAAATCGAAATCCGCGATCTGCACATGGCCTTTGGCAGTAACGTCGTGCTGAATGGGCTGGACTTGGATATCGACCAAGGCGAGTCGGTGGTCGTGATCGGCGGTTCGGGCAGCGGCAAGTCGGTTCTCCTGAAGTGCATTCTTGGCCTGCTGCAGCCGCAGAGCGGCTCGATCAAGGTCGATGGCGAGGAAGTCGTCGGCATGCGCGGCAAGGATCTCGACCGGGTGCGCAGCAAGTTCGGCATGCTGTTCCAATCCGCGGCGCTGTTCGATTCCCTCACGGTCTGGGAAAACGTCGCCTTCGGGCTGATCCAGGGCGAGGGCATGGACCATGGGGAAGCCAAGACCATCGCCTATCAGCGCCTGGCCGACGTCGGCCTGAAGCCGGAAGTCGCCGTGCTCTACCCGGCTGAACTGTCCGGCGGCATGAAAAAGCGCGTCGGCCTGGCCCGCGCCGTCGCCACCCAGCCGGAGATCATCTTCTTCGACGAGCCGACCACCGGCCTGGACCCGATCATGGGCGATGTCATCGACCGGCTGATCAGCAAATGCATCAAGGAGCTGGGCGCCACCGGCCTGTCGATCACCCACGACATGGCCAGCGCCCGGCGTATTTCCGACCGCATGACCATGCTCTATCAAGGCAAAATCATTTGGGACGGCCCAACAACGCAGATCGATCACTCCGGCAACGACTACGTCGAGCAGTTCATTCACGGCCGCGCCGAGGGTCCGATCAAGATGCAGATCCAGGACCACTTCGGCTGACACCCTCGAAGGGAGCCCGATAGGCTTTGGCAAAACGCCAATCCATCTACGTATGCCAGGCTTGCGGGGCTAGCTTCGGCCGTTGGGTCGGCCGTTGCGAAGCCTGCGGCGAGTGGAATTCCATTGTCGAGGAGGCCGCGCCCTCCGCCGCGCCTGGCGGCCTGAAACCGAAAACCCGCAAGGCCGCCCGCAGCATCGAATTCGCCGATCTGGGCGGCGAAGCGGAAAAGGCGCCGCGCCGCGGTTCCGGGATCGACGAGTTCGACCGGGTTTGCGGCGGCGGCCTGGTTCGCGGCTCGGCCGTGCTGATCGGCGGCGATCCGGGGATCGGTAAATCGACGCTGCTGCTGCAAGTCGTGGCGGCCCTGTCGAGCGGCCCGGCGAGTCTGCCCTGCGCCTACATCTCCGGCGAGGAAGCCGTCGACCAGGTGCGCCTGCGGGCCCGCCGCATGGGGCTGGCCGATAGCGGCGTGAAGCTCGCCGCCGCGACGGCGGTGCGCGATATCTGCGCCGCGTTGAACAGCATGGAAACGCCGGGCGTCGTGGTCATCGACTCGATTCAGACCATGTACGTCGACTCCCTCGATTCGGCGCCGGGCACGGTGTCTCAGGTCCGCGCCAGCGCCCAGGAGCTGATCCGCCTCGCCAAGAGCCGGGGCTTCTGCCTGTTGCTGGTCGGCCATGTCACCAAGGAAGGGGTTATCGCCGGCCCCAAGGTGCTCGAGCACATGGTCGATACCGTGCTGACCTTCGAGGGCGAGCGCGGCCATCAGTTTCGCATCCTGCGCGCGGTCAAGAACCGCTTTGGCCCGACCGACGAGATCGGCGTCTTCGAGATGACCGAGGGCGGTCTGATGGAGGTCGCCAATCCTTCCGAGCTGTTTCTCGGCGAGCGTCAGGAGGAAGTCTCCGGCGCCGCGGTTTTCGCCGGCATGGAGGGAACGCGCCCGGTGCTGGTGGAAATCCAGGCGCTGGTCTCCCCCTCCCCGCTGGCGACGCCGCGCCGCGCCGTGGTCGGCTGGGACTCCGGCCGCCTGGCGATGGTGCTGGCGGTGCTGGAGGCGCGCTGCGGTTTGCTGCTCGCCGGCAAGGACGTCTATCTCAATGTCGCGGGCGGCCTGCGGATCGGCGAACCGGCCGCCGACTTGGCGGTCGCCGCTGCCCTGGTTTCCGCCGTCAGCGGCCAGGCTGTGCCCCAGGAATGCGTGGTTTTCGGCGAAATCGGCCTGTCCGGAGAAATCCGCCCAGTGTCCCATAGCGACCTGCGCCTGAAGGAAGCCGCCAAGCTTGGTTTCTCGCGCGCCTTGCTGCCGCCGCGTCGCAAGACACGAAGTCGCAACAAGGCTGGCGGGGACTCGGCAATTGCGCTAACAGAGATTAGCCATCTACGCGATTTGGTAGCCGAATTCGGGGGCGCACGCATGAAGGACACGGACAGCCGCCGACATGGATAGCCTGCCGATCAACATCACCGATATCATTGTCATCGTCATCCTCTTGCTCTCGGGGATCCTGGCCTTCGTGCGCGGCCTGGTTCACGAGACCCTCTCGATTGGCGCCTGGATCGGCGCCGCGGCGGTGACCCTCTATCTGTTTCCCTTTGCCCAGCCGATCGCGCGCGACTACATCGCGATTGAACTGGCGGCGGATATCACCGCGGGCGTCTCGATCTTCCTGGTCGCCTTGATTCTGTTTTCCATCCTCTCGCGGGCGCTGTCCCGCCAGGTGCAGGAATCCAGCCTCGGCGCCCTCGACCGCACGCTTGGGCTGCTGTTCGGCTTTCTGCGCGGCGCGGTGATCGTCTGCATCGCCTGGCTGGTCCTGGTCTGGCTGCTGCCGCCCGACGAACGGCCCGGCTGGATCACCGAGGCCAAGTCCCGGCCGCTGATCGAGCGCGGCGCGGCTTTTTTACAAGCCCTGATCCCCGAAGATGTCCGGATTCGCGGCGAGGATGCGGCGGAACGGGCCAAGGACAGCACCGAAGATGCCATCAAAACCGAGGAGTCCCTGCGCCAGTTAATTTCGCCGCAGCCAGAACCCGAAGCAAAAGACGATGCAGACTCGGCTCCGGAAGGGTATAACCCTGACCAGCGAGACGATATGCAACGCCTGATCGAGAATACGGATTAGCCAGCAGCCGTCCTGTGTGGCCAGTGCAAAGGAAATCAGCCAGGCCCGTGCTTACGACCAACCCCTACGACGACGATAAACTCCGCGAGGAATGCGGCGTTTTCGGCATATTCAATCACTCCGACGCGGCCGCGCACGCCGTGCTCGGCCTGCATGCCCTTCAGCATCGCGGCCAGGAGGCCGCCGGCATCGTCTCTTTCGATGGCGCGCGCTTCAACGCGCACCGCGATCTTGGCCATGTCGGCGACATCTTCTCCAGCGAACAGGTCATGAGCCGTCTGCGCGGTCACGCCGCGATCGGCCATAACCGCTATTCCACCACCGGCGAGACGGTGATCCGCAACGTCCAGCCGCTCTTTGCCGACCTCGACGTCGGCGGCCTGGCGCTGGCGCACAACGGAAATCTCACCAACTCCACGGGGCTGCGCCAGGAAATGGTGCGCAATGGCGCGATTTTTCAGTCGACCATGGACACCGAGGTCATCGTCCACCTGATCGCGACCTCCAAGGCCGGCAGCATCATCGACCGCATGACCGACGCCCTGCGTCAGGTCGAGGGAGCCTATTCCCTGGTGGCCTTGACCGATAACGCGGTGATCGCGGTACGCGATCCGCTCGGCGTGCGGCCGCTTGTTCTGGGCAAGCTCGGCGACGCCCATATCGTCGCTTCGGAGACCTGCGCCCTGGATATCATCGGCGCCGAACTGGTCCGCGACGTCAGCCCCGGCGAGATGCTGGTGCTCGATGCCAGTGGCGTCCACAGCCTGCGCATCGCCCCCGCCGCGCCGAAGCGGCAGTGCATCTTCGAATATATCTACTTCGCCCGTCCGGACTCCGTGCTGGAAGGCCTATCGGTCTACGATGCCCGCAAGCGGATCGGCGTCGAACTGGCCAAGGAAAGCCCCGTTCCCGCCGACGTAATCATTCCGGTACCGGATTCCGGAGTTCCCTCGGCGCTGGGCTACGCCGAAGAGGCGAAGATCCCCTTCGAGCTGGGCATCATCCGCAATCATTACGTCGGCCGCACCTTCATCGAGCCCGGGCAAGAGATCCGCAACCTGGGCGTCAAGCTGAAGCACAACGCCAACCGCGCGAAAATCAAAGGCCAGCGGGTCATCCTGGTCGACGATTCCATCGTCCGCGGCACCACCTCGATCAAGATTGTCGAAATGGTGCGCGCCGCCGGCGCGACCGAGGTGCACATGCGCATCGCCGCGCCGCCGACCAGTCACTCCTGCTACTACGGGGTCGACACGCCAGAGCGCGAACAACTGCTGGCGCATCGCATGAGCGTCGAGGAGATGGCCGCCTATATCGGGGTCGACAGCCTGGCCTATATCTCCCTCGACGGACTCTATCGCGCGATGGGCGAGCCTGGCCGCAACACCGAGATGCCGCAGTACTGCGACGCCTGTTTCACAGGCGAGTACCCGACACGCCTGACCGACCGCGAGGCCAATTCCGGTAGCCAGCTTTCCCTGCTGGCCGAGATGAAGCGGGCCTAACGCCGGGCGGCGTAGGCAGGGGCGATGATCGCACGCATCCTCAATGGCATCTTCGCGGTTGGCGGCGCCGGAGCCTTCTCCCAGCTTCCCGAGTTCTATCAGCAGTACACCGCCGTGCTGTTCGGCCGCATCAAGGAAGGCGAGATCGTGCTTCGCGACATCGCCGGGCAGATCGAGACGGAGAGCTCGGAAGCCGCCAAGGCAGGCCTGGCGCGTCTGCTCGAACTGCGCCAGGAAGCCCTCGAGCGCCTCTGGGCTCACTACGACGCGCTCGAATCCGCCGGCTCCTTCCAGAAGGTTTTCACCCTGATCCGCACCTTCGAGGTCGAGACGGCGCAAGCAACCTGGCAGCAATTTCAGCCCGGCATAGCTTTTACCGCCGAGGTCGCGGTATACGCGGCTGTCGGCATGCTCGCCGGCGTCGCCCTGCTGGCGGGCGGCGAGAAGGGCGGCAAGAAACTGGCGACGATGAAGAAACACAAAGCAAGCAGGAACAATCCCTATGCCTGAGACCCCCCAGACACGCTCCGGGAAACTGCACGGCCGTATCGCCCTGATCACCGGCGCGACCCGGGGCATCGGCCGCGCCGTCGCGCTGCGCTACGCCGCCGAGGGCGCGCAGACCGTGCTCGCCGCGCGCACCGTTGGCGGCCTGGAGGAGGTCGACGATGAAATTCGCGCCGCCGGCGGATTGAAACCGCTGCTGGTACCCGTCGACCTGCTGGAGTTCGATAACATCGACCTGCTCGGGAAATCGTTGTTCGAGCGCTACGGCCGCCTCGACATTCTGCTCGGCAACGCGGGTTTGCTGGGAACGCTGTCGCCGGTCGGCCATATCCCGGTGGATACCTGGGAACACACGCTGAATCTCAATGTGACCGCCAACTACCGTTTGATCCGCAGCCTCGATCCGCTGCTGCGCCGGTCGGACGCCGGCAGGGCGATCTTCGTCACCTCCGGCGCGGCCCGCAAGGCGATGGCCTATTGGGCCGTCTATGCCGCCAGCAAGGCGGCCCTGGACGTGCTGGTGCAGTGCTATGCCGCGGAGATCACCAAGACCAATGTGAAGGCGAATCTGATATCGCCGGGCCCGATCCGCACCGGCATGCGCGCCCAGGCGTTCCCCGGCGAAGACCCGATGTCCCTGCGCGCGCCGGAAGACATCACCGACGCCTTCGTCGAACTCGCCTCGGCGCAGTGCCAAAGCAACGGCGAAATCGTTACCCTGTCCTAGTCTGGCATGCGACGAGTCCGCCGTCCCTAGAGCCGCTGTCCGTCGACGGCAATGCCATCGACCCTATCGCTGTAGAAGGCCACCAGGCCCTTCAGCCCGTGCACCTCGGGAATGGGCTCCTCGTAGTACCAGACCGCGTTCTCCGCAGTTTTACCCTCGACCGTGATGCTGAAGTAATTGGCCTTGCCCTTATAGGGGCACTTGGTCTCATGGCGAGTCGGCTGCAGCAGATCCATGCGCACGGCATGCCGTGGAAAATAGTAAACCGCCGGATAGCCGGTCTCTTCGACCCGCACGGCCTCGGTGGTATCGGCCAGGGTTTCGCCGTTGAAGTCCACGACCACGTGGCTGTCCACCGGCACCAGATCGACGCGATGCTCCTCGCTCATACTTGTTGCCTCCATCGGTTCAGTCCAAAGACTTATATGTAGGGATTATCGCCCTTGCGCAAATGGATGCGGATCGGCGTGCCCGGCAAGTTGAAATCCTCGCGCAGGGCGTTCTCCAGGTAGCGCAGATAGGAGCCGGGCAAATCCTTGGCATTGGTGCAGAAGATGACGAATCCGGGCGGCCGCGACTTCGCCTGTGTCATATACTTCAGCCGGATCCTGCGTCCGCCTGGCGCCGGCGGCGGATGCGCGGAAATAACCTCCTGCAACCAGCGATTCAGCGCCGCGGTGGGCAGCCGGGTGTTCCAAATATCGTAGATGTCGAAGACCGCCTCGAGCAGCTCGTTCGTCCCCTTGCCGTCGCGCGCCGAGAGCGTGACGATGGGAATGCCCCGGGTCTGGGGGAAGGAGCGCACCAGACGGTCGCGCAGCGCCTGCATCATTTCCTGGCGGTTCTCGCAGGCATCCCACTTGTTGAGGCCGAGGACCAGCGCCCGCCCCTCGTCCACCACGCGGCGGGCGATGGTCAGGTCCTGTTTCTCCATCACCTCGCCGGCGCTGCCGGCCGTGGCGTCGAGCAGCAAAACCACGACCTGAGCGAAATCGATCGAGCGCGCCGTTTCCGCCGCCGACAGCTTCTCGACGCGATCGGTCACCTTCGCTTTCCGGCGCAGCCCGGCGGTATCGATCAGCCGCAGCGCGCGGTCGCGGAAGCGCCATTCGACGGCAATGGAATCCCGGGTGATTCCAGCTTCCGGCCCGGTCAGCAAGCGGTCCTCGCCGATCAGCCGGTTGATCAAGGTCGACTTGCCGACATTGGGGCGGCCGACCACGGCGAGTTGCAGCGGCTGGCCCTCTTCCTCCTCGGCGGCGGCCTCCTGCTCGCGGGCCGCGATCATCGGCTGCAAGCGGTCGTAGAGCTCGTTGATGCCGAGTCCGTGTTCGGCCGAGAGTGCGATAGGGTCGCCCAGCCCCAGCGCATAGGCTTCCAGCCTGCCAGCCTCTGCCATCCGCCCCTCGGTCTTGTTGGCGACCAGGATGACCGGCGTCTTGCCGCGCCGCAGCTGCTGGGCAAAGGCTTTATCCAAGGGCGTCAGGCCAGCCCGGGCGTCGATCATGAACAAGGCCGCATCGGCGATCTCGATGGCAGCCTCAGTCTGGGCGCGCATCCGCGCCTCGAGGCTCTGATCGCGCACGTCCTCAAGGCCGGCGGTATCGACGACGGTGAATTCCAGATCGAAGATCTGCCCGGCGCCTTCGCGGCGGTCGCGGGTCACCCCCGGCTGGTTGTCGACAAGGGCGACACGCTTACCGACCAGGCGGTTGAACAGCGTCGACTTTCCGACATTCGGCCGGCCGACGATGGCAAGGGTGAAAGGCATGGGGTGTTATAGGCGCGAAACCGCGGCCTGCGCAATTAGCGCAGCGCGGCGAGCCCCCCCTCATCCGTCACGAAGTAGAGCATGCCGTTGGCGACCACAGGCGGCACGGAAACCGAACCAGGGAGTTCGACCGCGCCGAGAATCTCGCCGTCATAGGGGGAAACGGTGATCGCCACGCCGGTGCTCGAAGCCATCACGAGACGGTCCCCGGCCAGGACGGGGCCGACCCAGGTAATCGGGTCCTCCTGATCCTCGGGGTCTTCCCAGCGCTCCAGATTCTGCACCCAGCGGATCCGCCCCTGCTCGCGCGTGAGGCTCACCAGTTGGGCTTCCTTGGTAATGACGTAGATGAAGTCGCCAGCCACCCAGGGCATCTCCTTGCCGCCGAGCTTGATATCCCAGGCCCGAAGCCCGCGCCGCACATCGATGGCGGCCATCCGCCCGGAATGGCTGATCGCGAAGACGCGATTCCCATCGATCACCGGCAGCGCGCGGATATCGGCCAGATCGCTCGCCTGATCGGTACGGTTGCTGATCGCCAGATTGTCGCTCCACAACTCGCGGCCATTCTCGGCAAGCAGCGCGAAGATTTCGCCCGAGGAATAGGGAACGACCACGGTCGAACCGCTTATCGCCGGGCTGGCGGCGCCGACCAGACCGGCCAGCTCCTGAAAGCCGATGTGCTGCCAAAGCTCGGCGCCGTCCTCGGCGTTGAAGGCGTAGACCGCGTTGTCCAGCGTGACCGCGAAGACCCGGCCATCGGCGACGGTTGGCGCGGCGCGCATCGGCGCCGGTACGGCGCCTTCCCAGATCACGCCGCCGCTGCCCGCGTCGAGGGCAAAGACCTTGGAGAAGCCCGTGGTCACGAAGACCTTGCCGTTGGCCACGGCCAGGCCCCCACCGAAGAAGCCCTCGTCCTCTTCCTCGGGCTCCAGATCGTTACGCCAGATCGCGCGGCCGCTGCTTGCTTCGAAGGCGGAGACCTGGGCGCGGGAATCCATGGTGTAGATCCGCCCGCCGGCAACCACCGGCTGGGCCAGAATGCGCCCCTGATCGTCGGAGCTCTCGCCGATGCCGGCCGTCCAGGCACGCTGCAAACCGCCCGCAAGCGCGACATGGCCCAGGGAGTGGCTGTTGTTGCCGCCCGCTGTCGGCCAATCGGCATTGGCCTGCGCCGGAGGCAGGGTAACCCGCAGGTCCGCGATCGCCGGGTCGGCGGACAGGCCGCGGTCTAGGGAGAGGATCGAAACCCGCTCGCCGGGAAGCAGTTCCTCGTCTTCCTCGAAAAGGCCCTCGACCGTGCTGCAAGCCGCGATAAGCAGGCAGAAAGCGATCAGTCCGAAGCCACGGAGCAGGTTCGACATTCTATTCTCCCAAGCCGGTCAGCATCTGTGCCGCTCTCGTGCGCATCCCCTGCGGCGCCGCCGGATCGTCGGCGATCTCTGTGTAGCGCGCGCGGGCCGCGGCCTGGTCGCCTTGGCGCAGCGCCAGCAGGGCGGAAAGTTCCAGGGCTGCCGGACGGAAAGCGTTGCCAGCCTGAGTAAGAGGCTCCAACTCGCTCTGCAAGGCGGCGGGATCGCCCTGGTCGAGGTCATGCATGACCGCCAGCAAGCGCGCCATGGCGCGCAGCGAGGAATCGACGGAGCCATCCTCCACGATGGCGCGGTAGGCAGCGACGCCGCCCTCGGCATCTCCGGACTCGACGCGCGCGCGGGCCGCCTCGAAAGCCGCCAGACCGGCATAGCCGTAGGAGCCTTCCGCGGCGAGCGCCGAGAGCTCCGCGATGCCCTGCTGCGCGTTGCCGCTCTCGACGGCGGCAAGACCGCTGGCGTAGCGCGTGGACTCCTCGAGCTGCTGGTCCGTACGGTAGGCCTTGTAGCCTTCATAGCCGCCGACGCCGATAACCAGCAGAACGGCCGCGGTCACGACGACCCAGCCATATTTCTGCCAAAGCTTCTTATAACGCTCGGCGCGGACTTCCTCATCGACTTCTTGGAAAATATCGGTCACTGGATCACCCTGGGCTGGCACTCGACGCTCGTAAGCAATGATAGCGCGCCGCAGCGGGCTTGATAACGGTCAAGCTGCGCCCATTCAAGCCGCGAAATCGCCGGTCAGGCGGAA
The DNA here is from genome assembly GCA_942491105.1 of uncultured Alphaproteobacteria bacterium. Lineage (GTDB taxonomy): Bacteria > Pseudomonadota > Alphaproteobacteria > Kiloniellales > DSM-21159 > JBBEAM01. Next base: position 819,339 of record CALNZX010000001.1, read on the forward strand.
CGCCACTTGATCGAGCAGCCCATCGAGGCGATCTGCTCGCGCGGCCCCCGCCCGGTTTCGGCGATTTGCAGCATCGCTTCATAGAGTTCCCGGCGGGCATTGGCGACCGGCGAGGTCTTGCTTTCGTCGAGACGGCCCCGGTATTGCAGTTCCAAGTCGCTGTTAAACCCGAAGAAATCCGGGGTGCAGACCGCGTTGTAGGCGGCCGCCACCGTCTGCTGCTTATCGAAGAGATAGGGGAAGGTGAAACCCTTGTCCCTGGCGAAGGCCTGCATCCGCTCGAAGGAGTCCTCCGGATAGGCCTCTGTATCGTTGGACATGATCGCGGCAACGCCGATACCCTGCGCCTGCAAAGCCTCGGCATCGCGCACGATGCGCTCGATGATCGAGCGCACATAGGGGCAGTGGTTGCAGATGAACATCAGCAAGCTGCCCTTTTCCCCGCGAATGTCCGACAGGCCATAGCTTCGCCCGTCGGTTGCCTCCAGGGTGAAATCGGATGCCCGCCAGCCGAAATCGCAGATCGGGGGAATCGCCGCCATCGCTAACCTCCATGGGTGGTCCGTCCTGTCTGCTTACCTAGCTAGGTCGCGCGGCGGCGCGCTTCAATCGCCGTGCGCGCTAGCTGGCTTAGCACTGGACCTGAAGACGGTTTTCAGGAAAACTATGCTACGGCATTTTTATGAGGTGTTTGCAAAGGAGTGTTCATGGGGCAGCTGCACCTGCTTGAGGACTTCCGGCCCGGCAAGAGCGGCGGACGCCGCAACAACAGGCCGATCTACTTCAACCGCAGCGAACTCCACCAGCTACTCTCGCTATACAGCCGCCGGGTGATGACCGGCGAATGGCGCGACTATGCCATCGATCACCAGCCTGGCCTCGCCGTCTTCTCGATCTTTCGCCATACCCATGAGCAGCCGCTGTTCTCGGTCGCCAAGCGCAGCACGGGCAGCAGCAAGCCGGGCAAGGACTACGACTACGCGGTATACAACGGCCGCCAGCAGCTCGCGCGCTCCGGCCAGCTCGCGGAGGCGCTGCGGATCTTCGAGCGCAAGCTGCGGGTGATCTCCTAGCCGGCCGGCCCCTCCGACTCGAAATCGAAGCGTTCGGCGATGCTTTCGTGGGCGACGCCGCTGGCCAGGGCCAGCAAGACGATCTGCGCCTCGAGCCCGTCGCCGGCCTCCAGGGCCATGGCGAGCTTGCGCTCCTCGGGCGCTTCGGAGCCTGGGCCGTTGCTTTCGACGTATTCCTCGGCTCCGGCGAAACAATAGGCCAGGAGCCGCGCCGCCTCTGCCAGGGCCGGCTCGTTCGGCTGTCCGCCGCTGTCCAGCCCCGGGCCCGCCTTGATGAACTTCACCACGGTCATCTTGACTTCCTCCGGGATCAGCAGGGGATGCACCCCGGCGGCGCGCAGATGATCTTCGAGGATCTGCAGATACCGCGAACGCTCGCGCAGGCCGAGAAGACCGAGAAACATGACAGGCATCCTCACGTTGCTAGGCCGCCCTCCCGCGGCGGTTGGGCGCAAAACCCTACGCGGCGCTGGAGAATCGGTTAAACTGGTGGCAATCAGCCTGGGAGAAGATCGCCGTGACCGCAAGCAAGACCATCCTGGGGGCTTTCGCCCTCTGCGCCGCAGTTTCCCTGCTCGCCGCCTGCGAGCCCGAGGTGGGCAGCCCGGAATGGTGCGAGCAGATGCAGGACCAGCCGACCGGCGAGTGGACCGTCAACCAGGCCAGCGCCTTCGCCAAGCACTGCGTTCTCGGCCAGCCCCCGAAATCCGACTAGCGCCTAGCGTTCGTAGCCGAAGCGCTCGAAGATCGGGCGGTTGCGCTCGTAGCAGATGTCCTTCTGCGCCTGGGTCAGCAGCTCGGCGGCGGGGCGGCGGTCCTTGCGGGCGCCCTTCTTGGTCACCGGAAGCTTGGACAGCAGATCGAGGCCGAAGTCGCTTTCCAGCTGCCGCAGATCCTCCCTGAGATGCTCGTAACGCACCACGAAGCGCGGCAGATAACGCCGTTTGTAGCCGTAGTAGGGAACGTTCGTGTAGACGAGCGGCGCCAGCTCGTCGGCCAGCTCCGTGAACGGCGTCTTCAGATCGCGATAGGCCACGAAGTAGTAGACCTGGGAGACGAAGACCTCATAGGGGTGGCGGCACATGGTCACCACCTCGGCGTCGAGCAGGAAGCGCTCGCCCGCGGTTAGGGCCACCTGCTTCGGTATCATGTGATTGGAAAAGCGGGCTGTCTTGTCGACAAACAGCGTCCGGTTCAGGTCGTCGCTGCGGCAGTTGCGCGCGACCTCCACCGCGTAGTCCCGCTCCGTCTCCGGATCCGCCCAGTTAACCGGGAACTGCCCGCCCCGCTCGATCCGCAGCAATTCGTCGCCGAGTACCAGCGGCGTCACGATATCCTTCGGCCCGGCGTTGCAGGACAGCGCGATCTCCAGGCTGGTGCCCGCTGTCTTGCGCGGCTTGAGAAAAAGAAGTTTGCGGTCTCTCAGGTAGATCATGGGCATTTCATAAGGCCAATGCGGAAAAAGTCCAGCCATGAGGCGGCTTAGCCAGGGCGGGCGCGAAGAATTCCGGCCTGCGGCTCTTATATTCAACTAACTGGTTGACTATTGCAGCGCCCGCGTATACATTCAACCGTATGGTTGAACAACAATCCTATGACCTCACCCCCGTTTTCCACGCCCTCGGCGACGCCACGCGCCGCCGGATGCTCAATGAGCTCGCACAAGGTGAACGCACGGTCGGCCAGCTCGCCGAACCCTTCGCCATGTCGCTGGCCGCCGCCTCGAAGCACATCAAGGTGCTGGAGAGGGCCGGGCTGATCCAACGCGAGGTGCGTGGCCGCAGCCACATCTGCCGCCTCGACCCCGGCCCCCTGGCGACGGCCCACGATTGGCTGGGCTTCTACGAGCGCTTCTGGACCGGCCGCCTCGACGCCCTCGACCGGTTGCTCCGCGAGGAGGCCGCGGAAGACACCCCTGCCCCACCGGACAGCCCCCAAGAAGGAGACGAAACATGACGCAAGCTGCCGTTCAGGACGCCTATGGCGCGCTGATCGAACCCGCCACCCTGAAGATCCAGCGGATCCTCCCCGGCCCCATCGAGCGGGTCTGGGCCTACCTCACCGAGAGCGAGCTGCGCCGCAAGTGGCTGGCCGCCGGGGAGATGACCCTGGAGACCGGCGCGCCCTTCACCCTGACCTGGCGCAACGACGAACTGACCGAGCCGCCGGGCGCCAAGCCCGAGGGCTTCGGCGAAGAGCATTCCATGGAAAGCCGGATCGTCGAGCTCGACCCTCCGCGCCGCCTCGTCTTCACCTGGGGCGACAGCGGAAGCGGCGAGGTCTCCATCGACCTGGAGCCGCGCGGCGAGAAGGTGCTGCTCACGCTGATCCACCGCCGCCTGCCCGACCGCAAGATGACCGTGATGGTCGGCGCCGGCTGGCACGCTCACCTCGACGTCCTCGCGGCGCGCGTGAGCGGCAAGGAGCCCGCGCCCTTCTGGGATGCCTGGGTAAAGCTGAAGCAGGACTACGAAGGGCGGGTTCCGGCGTAACGCGGCACGGCCCCAAGCACTGGAGGAACACCATGCGCAATAAGGTCGTTTCACACGAAGAGTGGCTGAAAGCCAGTCTCGAGCTGCTCACCGCCGAGAAGGATTCACCCGCCAGCGCGACGCCCTGACCCGCCGGCGCCAGACGCTACCCTGGGAGCGTGTGGAGAAGGACTACCGCTTCGAGGGGCCGGAGGGGCCCCTCACCCTCGCCGAGCTCTTCGAGGGGCGTTCTCAGCTGATCGTCTATCACTTCATGCTGGGGCCTAACTGGCAGGAAGGCTGCACCTCCTGCTCCTTCTGGGCCGACAGCTTCGGCGGCATCTCGGTCCATCTCGAGCAACGCGACGTGACCTTCACCGCCGTCTCCCGCGCGCCCTTCGCCAAGATCGAAGCCTACCGCAAGCGCATGGGCTGGAGCTTCCCCTGGGTGTCGTCCCACGGCAGCGATTTCAACTTCAACTACCAGGCCTCCTACACCCCCGAGCAGCTCGAGGGCGTGGTCTACTACAACTACAAGTCGGTTGAAGGAAACGACGAGCTGCCCGGCGTGAGCGTCTTCGCCAAGGACGAGACCGGCGAGGTCTTCCACAGCTACTCCGCCTGCGAGCGCGGCATCGACATGGTCAACGGCGCCTACCAGTTCCTCGACCTCGTCCCCAAGGGCCGTGACGAGGACGCCCTCGACTTCACCATGGCCTGGGTGCAACGCCACGACGAGTATTAAAGAGAGCGCCAGGAGACGACTTCAATGTTAGGAGCTTTGCACTTCCAGAGAAAATTCTTCCGAGAGGATCTTCCGCAAAATTGAAATCATGAATTCAACTTACTCGTATTCTTCTCTAAGAGCATCACGCTGACGCAGTAACTCAACATATCGACGCTGTAGATCCTCTTCCTCGTCACCCTGGAGCGGAGTGCGATCAAGTGCAAACGTTTGACCTCTTATTACGTCCAATATCCTAAGTGATTCGGAAGGAGTATCTGGCAAAGCATTTGACAGCAACCAAAGGCCCAAACGGGCAGCACTCTCAGAAAGTACGGGCTCGGGAGAGAAATAGGGATAGACGTAGCGCTCAGCATTTAGTCCATCCCTAACCGACAGTAAATTATCAACCTTCACTGTTGCTGCTATATGAGGGAATTCGAATCGAGCCTTTGCCGATTGTCCAGGACGCATTGGTTCATTGGTCCAGCGTCGACGATCGTTCCACCACAAAAGAAAGCCATCCCGCAGCCTCGGGTAAAGATTTCTCCTTCGATAATTTGCATCGATACGCTGATTGACACTTTCGTGTAAGTCCGAAACACCAAACACGTGATTTTTTGCATCCGCCCAAAAGGGCGCATAAAAATCTCCCCCGGATGAATTTTCCCCGGCCTCTCTTGCTCTATCTTCTCGGATATCAGTCCGAATGGCCGAGCGGGTTCTGTTAGGGTCTAAGAACAGTATCTTTAATAATTTGCGAAGATGAATTCTCTCCAACGCCATAACGTCCTCCACATAGGATAGTTACTTAGTTAGAGACAGTACTTTTAAATCAGTCTCTCGTCGAGGTTGTACTAATAGCACTTCACTCCCACTCAATCGTGCCCGGCGGCTTCGAGGTCACGTCGTAGACCACGCGGTTGATGCCGCGGACCTCGTTGATGATGCGGGTGGCGACCTGGGAGAGGAACTCGTGCTCGAAGGGGTAGCTGTCGGCGGTCATGCCGTCGGTCGAGGTGACGGCGCGCAGGGCGCAGACGTTGTCGTAGCTGCGGGCGTCGCCCATCACCCCCACGGTCTTGACCGGCAGCAGCACGGCGAAGGCCTGCCAGATCGCGTCGTAGAGCCCGGCGTTGCGGATCTCCTCGAGGTAGATGGCGTCGGCCTTGCGCAGGATGTCGCAGGCCTCCCGCGTTACCTCGCCGGGGATGCGGATCGCCAGGCCCGGCCCCGGGAAGGGGTGACGGCCGACCAGGGTCTCCGGCAGGCCGAGCTCGCGGCCGAGATCCCGGACCTCGTCCTTGAACAGCTCGCGCAGCGGCTCGACCAGCTGCATGTTCATGCGCTCGGGCAGGCCGCCGACATTGTGGTGCGACTTGATGGTGACGCTAGGTCCGCCGGTGAAGGAGACGGACTCGATCACGTCCGGATAGAGCGTGCCCTGGGCCAGGAAGTCGGCGCCGCCGATCTTGGCGGCCTCCTGCTCGAAGATCTCGATGAAGGTGCCGCCGATGGCCTTGCGCTTGACCTCTGGGTCGGTGACGCCTTCCAGCTTGCCGAGGAACTCGGCGCTGGCGTCGCGCACCACCAGGGGAATGTTGTAGCTGTCGCGGAAGACCTGCTCGACCTGTTCGCGCTCGTTCAGGCGCAGCAGGCCGTGGTCGACGAAGATGCAGGTCAGCTGCTCGCCGATGGCCTCGTGGATCAGCACCGCCGCCACCGAGGAGTCGACGCCGCCGGACAGGCCGCAGATCACCCTGCCGCCGCCGACCTGATCGCGGATCTTCTCGATTGCCTGGTCGCGGAACGCGGCCATGGTCCAGCTACCGGCGCAATTGGCGACTTTGTGGGTGAAGTTGGCGAGCAGCCGCGCGCCGTCTGGCGTATGCACCACCTCGGGGTGGAACTGCACGGCGTAGATGCCGCGCGCCTCGTCGGCGATGGCGGCGAAGGGCGCGCCGCTGGAGGTGGCGACGACGCGGAAACCTTCGGGCAGATGCACCACGCGGTCGCCGTGGCTCATCCAGACCTGGTGTTTCTCGCCGGGCTGCCATAGGCCCTCGAAGAGGCGGCAGTCCTCGGCGATATCGAGGAAGGCGCGGCCGAATTCCTGGTGGTCGGAGCCCTCGACCTCGCCGCCGAGCTGGGCGCAGATGGTCTGCTGCCCGTAGCAGATACCGAGGATCGGCAGGCCGGCCTCGAAAACCCAGTCGGGCGCGCGCGGGCTGTCGGCCGCCGTCGTCGAGGCCGGGCCGCCGGAGAGGATGATCCCCTTGGCGCCAAAGGCCTTGAGCCGCTCGACGGGACTATTGAAAGGAAGGATTTCGCAGTAGACGCCACTTTCCCGCACCCGGCGCGCGATTAGCTGCGTAACCTGCGAGCCGAAATCGAGGATCAGGATGCGGTCTTCGGACATGCGGACTGATAGCCGATTCGCCTGCTGCTCGCCAGCGCAATATGCCCTATTCGCACCCGAAATGGCCCCAATTGGGCCGAAAAACTTCCCCCGCCGCGCCCTTTTGCGCGGCCAGGCTCCCCGCTTCGCAATCGGGACACTCGGGAGGCCTTCCATGACCACGGACGAAACGCAGCGGGACCCAGGTCCCGGCTTCTTCGCGCGCCATGCGCTCACCTTCAAGATCGTCATGCTCGGCGTGCTTTGCCTGGCCTTGCTGATTCCCCTGCAGTTCGTGCGCGTGACCATCCTGGAGCGTCAGGCGCGCAGCCACGAGGTGATCGCCGAGATCGCCGGCAGCTGGGGCGGCGCGCAGTACCTCAGCGGACCGGTTCTCTCGATTCCCTTCGAGGTTCGCCGCAGGCTGCGCACCACTGCCGCCTCGGGCGCGGTGACCGAGCACGAGCAGGTCACCCAGCAGGAGATTTACCTGCTGCCGGAGACGCTCGAAATCGCCGGCGAACTCAGCGATCAGATCCGCCGCAAGGGCATCTACGAAGCGCTGCTCTATAGCGGAGACCTGAGGTTTTCAGGCAGCTTCGCCGCGCCGGACCTGGAACAGCTCGGAATCGCGCGCGAAGACCTGTTGTGGGACAGGGCGCAACTGGTGATGCTGATCAGCGATCCGCGCGGCATCGGCAACGCGGTCACGCTCGACTGGGGCGGCCGGGACATTGCCTTCCAGCCCTTCACCGGCAGCCTGGCGGCCAGCGGCATCTCGGCCCCGATCGACGCGGCCGGACCGCGCGGCGCGGCCCACAGCTTCGATGTTCGACTCACGCTGAACGGCAGCCGTCTGCTCGCGTTCCGCCCCCTGGGCCGCAGCACGGCGGTGACCCTGAACTCGAGCTGGCCGCACCCCGGCTTCGGCGGGGGCTACCTGCCGGCCGAGAGCCGCGTGAGCGAGCAAGGCTTCAGCGCCTCCTGGCAGGTTTCCCACTTCGCGCGCGAAATTCCGCAGCTCTGGCGCAGCGATCACGCAAACAGCGACGCGCTGCTGATGCCGAACATCGAGACCCCCTGGATGGGAAGCGAAGGATTTTTGGCCACGGAGCTGATCAGCCCCGTCGATTTCTATCTCAAGGCCGAGCGCTCCGTGAAGCACGGCCTGCTGTTCATCGCCCTGATCTTCGGCGCCCTGTTCACCTTCGAGACGCTGGGCGGCGGACGCCTGCATTTCCTGCAGTACTCCCTGATCGGCGGCGCCCTGGTGGTGTTCTACCTGCTGCTGCTGTCGCTAGCGGAAATCCTCGGCTTCGCCGCCGCTTACGTCATCGCGGCCTGCCTGTCCCTTGGCCTGGTGACGAGCTATGCCGGTAAGATCACCGGCAGCCGCAAACAGGGCGCGGCGGTGGCCGGCCTGCTGGCGGCGATCTACGGCTATCTCTATGTCACGCTGCTGTCTGAGGACTCGGCCCTGCTGCTCGGATCGCTGGTTCTCTTCCTGGCGCTTGCCGCGATCATGTACGCCACCCGCAACATCGATTGGTACGCCCTGCAGGGCGCGGCCGCGCGGAAAGGCATGGCGGAAAGCCCAGCGATGGAGTCTCCGGCGGTGGAGGCGGGACGCTAGCGTCCCTTCGCGGCCTTGATCCAGGCGACGAGGTCGGGCCAGCCATAGGCCGTCTCCTCCAGCTTCGCCCCGGCGAAGGATTCCAGCCTCTGGCCAATCAGCTGGCCGCCCATGCGCTCGTAAAAGAAACGGGCCGGATTGGCGGCCAGCACCCAGAGGTAGGCCGAGGTCAATGCGGTCGCCGCCAGCTCCTCGAAGAGGCCGGCCAGGAGCAGCCGCCCGAGGCCCTGGCCCTGCCAATCCGGCGTCAGGTAGAGGGTGTAGATCTCGCCATCGTAGGGCGGCTGCGGAATACGGCTCGGTCCGCAGCTGCCGAAGCCGACGATGGCGCGGCCAGGTGCCTCCAGCACCAGGACCGTTCCGGCGCTGTTGTTGCCGATGGATTCGCGCCAGGAGGCGCTGCGCGCCTGCAAGGAAAACCGCGTCAAATAGCTATCGGGCAGCAGCCCCGGATAGGTCGCCCGCCAGGTGTCGATATGGACCCGGGCGATGCCCTCGGCGTCGAGAGGCGTTGCCTCGCGCAGCACGCAGTCCGCGGTCATTCCGGCGCGGGGTCCGCCTCTGCCGGGTCCTGCTCGGTTTTCGGCGGCTCGGCCTTGCGCTGCAGGATGGCGGCGAAGAAACCGTCGGTGCCGTGCCGCTCGGGCGACAGCAGCAGCATATCCCCCTCGCCTTCCGGCGGTGGCGTGCCGACGGCCGCGCTCCAGACGTTGCGCCAGGGCAGCAGGGAAAACTCCGTATTGGCTTTCAGGAAAGCCTGAATCTGCGCCGCGTTCTCCTCGGGCAGCAGCGAACAGGTGGCGTAGATCAAGCGCCCGCCCGGCTTGACCATGCGCCAGGCGCTGTCGAGGATTTCGGCCTGCAGCGCGGCCAGCTCCGCCAGGCCGCTCTCGGTCTGGTTCCAGCGGGAATCGGGATTACGCCGCCAGGCGCCGGTGCCGCTGCAGGGCGCATCGACCAGCACCCGGTCGGCCTTTTTCCGCTGCCGCTTGACCCAGGGATCGCGCTGGCTGCTGAGCAGCCGCCGGGTGATGTTATGGGCGCCGGCGCGCTTGGCGCGCTGCGCCGCCCGGTCGAGCCGCCCCTGCATGATATCCAGCGCCTGAATACTGCCGCCGTTCTTCATCCGCGCCGCCAGGGCCAGGGTCTTGCCGCCGGCGCCGGCGCAGAAATCCACCACCCGCTGCCCCGCCTCGGCGGCGACCAGCAGGGAGACGATCTGCGAGCCCTCGTCCTGCACCTCGACGATGCCCTTCTTGAAGGTATCGGTCTCGGCCAGATTGACCCGGCCCGTCAGTCTCAAGCCGAGCGGCGAGAAGGGCGTCGGCTGCGCCTCGATACCCTCGGCACGCAGACGCTCGATGGCTTCGGCGCGATCCGCCTTCAACTCGTTGACCCGCAGGTCGAGCGGCGCCTGCTCGATCATCGCGCGCAGCGCGGCCTCCGCCTTGGGCGCAAAGCGCGGATAGAGCCATTCGGGACATTCGCAGCGCACCGCCGGCGGCTGACGCGAGTCGTCGAGCGCCTGGCCTTCCAGCCGCTTCAGCCAGCGCTTTTCCCGCTCGCCGAGTTTCGGCGGGCCATAGCGCTGATCGTCGAAGAGCTGCGCCACTTCGCCCAGGCTCTTGCCCTCGCAGAGCATCAACTCGGCCAAGACCCGCGCGCGTGGCTCGTTCACGGCCTCGACCTCGCCCAGCCACCAGCCGATGCGCGCCTTGCGCCGCAGATGCCAGAAGATACGTTCGGAAATCTCCCGCCGGTCTGTCGAGCCGATATAGCGGCGTCCGCGCAGGGCATCGTGCACTACGCGGTCGGCGGGGCGGCCAGTCGAATCGACCTGCTCAAGCAGCTCGATGACCGTCTGCAAACGGGCGTCGGGGGTCATGTTTCAATCATTCCAGGGCGCAGCGTTGCTGGACGCTAACCCTTGTTGCCGTAGTTGGGCGCTTCGCGGGTGATGGTAACGTCATGGACGTGGCTTTCGCGCAGGCCCGCGCCGGTGATCTTGCGGAAGGTGCAGTTGCGCTGCATCTCCGCGATGGAGCCGTTGCCGGTGTAGCCCATGGCCGCCTTCAGGCCGCCGACCAGCTGGTGCAGCACATTGTGCACCGGTCCCTTATAGGGCACCTGCCCTTCGACGCCTTCCGGCACCAGTTTCAGGGTATCGGCGACCTCTTGCTGAAAATAACGGTCGGCCGAGCCGCGCGCCATGGCGCCGAGCGAACCCATACCCCTGTAGGCCTTATAGCTGCGTCCCTGATAGAGGAAGACCTCGCCGGGGCTTTCGTCGGTGCCGGCCAGCAGCGAACCGATCATCACGCAGTCGGCGCCGGCGGCGATGGCCTTGGCGACATCGCCGGAGTACTTCACACCGCCATCGGCGATCACCGGCGTATCGGTGTCGCGCGCCGCCTCGACCGTCTCCATCACCGCGGTGAGCTGCGGAACGCCGACACCCGCGACCACGCGGGTGGTGCAGATCGAGCCCGGTCCGATGCCGACCTTGATGGCGTCGGCGCCCATGTCGATCAGCGCGCGCGCGCCCTCGGGCGTGGCGACGTTCCCGGCGATCACCTGGGCCTGGTTGGACAGCCGCTTGATGATCTGCACGGAATCGAGCACGCCGCGCGAATGGCCGTGGGCGGTATCGACCACGATGATGTCGACCTCGGCCTCCAGCAGCGCTTCGGCGCGGCGGCGGCCGTCGTCGCCGACACCGCAGGCCGCGGCAACGCGCAGCCGGCCCTGGGGGTCCTTGGCGGCGTTGGGATAGCGCTGCGCCTTTTCCATGTCCTTGACGGTGATCAGCCCGATGCAGCTAAAGGCGTCGTCGACCACCAGCAGCTTTTCGATCCGGTGCTTATGCAGCAGGCGCTTCGCCTCCTCGGCCTCGACGCCCTCGCGCACCGTGATCAGGTTCTCCTTGGTCATCAGTTCGCTGATCGGCTGCTGCGGATTGTCGGCGAAACGCACGTCCCGGTTGGTCAGGATGCCGGCCAAGCGGTTGGTCTTGCGCTCGACCACGGGAATTCCGGAGATGCCGTTGATATCCATCAAAGCCAGCGCGTTGCGCAGCGGCTCGTCGGGATGAATGGTCACCGGGTTGACCACCATGCCGCTTTCGAACTTCTTGACCCGGCGCACCTCGTTGGCCTGTTCCTCGATCCCGAGGTTCTTGTGGATCACGCCCATGCCGCCGGCCTGCGCCATGGCGATGGCGAGACCGCTTTCGGTCACCGTATCCATGGCCGAGGAGATCAAGGGAATGCCCAGCTCGATGGAGCGGGTCATGCGCGTGCGGGTGTCGGCTTGGTTGGGCAGGACGGCGGATTCCGCTGGCTGGAGAAGTACGTCGTCGAACGTCAGCGCTTCGCGGATTTCCATGCCAAATACCTCAGATCGGATTGGCGGCGCATCATACACGTGAACGCGGCGAATCCAAGCACGAGTTGAGCGGGACAGCACGCGGGCGGGCACCGGGCCCGTGCCATAAAAATCGCAGGCGATTGATCTGGATTAAGGCCCTCCGCCATCCCCATGTTCACTGTAATGCGATTCGGCAGATAACCGCTGTCCTTCACCTCACAGGAGAAGAGCAACATGCATGCAACCCGTACCTGGATTCTACTCGCCGATGGCGCGCGCGCCCGCTTTCTGCAGAACTTGGGACCCGGCAAGGGCCTGGAGGAGCTGGCCCCCGGTACGATAGAGACCCCGCACCCCCCGGATCGCGATATCGATGCCGACCGTCCCGGCCGGGTCCAGGACAGAGCGGGTCCGGGCCGTCATGCCATGGAGCCCCCCACCAGCCCGCACGGAAAGCTGAAAATGGACTTCGCGAAATCCCTTGCCGAGAGCCTCAACGCGGCCGAGCGTGGCGGCAAGTTCGACCGCTTGATCCTCGCCGCGCCGGCGAAGGCCCTCGGCGAGCTTCGTCAGCAACTGAGCAAGGGCACGAGAAACAAGGTTCTGCGAGAGATCGACAAGGACCTGGTCGCGGCCCCCGAGGCGACCTTGAGCCGGCTGCTCGCCGACGATCTGCTGCTTTAAGACTCCGGCTTTTCCGCCGCCCTGAACCCGGTGGCGATGACATAGAGTTCGGCCGAGTCGCTGCGGCTGGCCGCTGGTTTGACGTGCTTGACCTTGGCGAACCGCTGTTTCAAACGGTTGAGCAGTTCCTTTTCGCTGCCGCCCTGCAGGACCTTGGCAAGGAACGCGCCGCCCTCGGCCAGCACATCCTCCGCGAAGTCCAGCGCGACCTCGGCCAGCGCCATGATCCGCAGATGATCGGTCTGAGGATGCCCGGTGGAAGACGCCGCCATGTCCGAGAGCACGAGGTCGGCCGGCCCTTCGAGCAATTCCTTGAGCTTTTCAGGCGCGTCTTCCTGCAGAAAGTCCATCTCCAGAAACAGGGCGCCGGGGATTTCCTCCACAGGCTGCAGGTCGATGCCGATCACCCTGCCCTTGGGGCCGACTTTCTGCACCGCGACCTGGGTCCAGCCGCCGGGCGCGGCGCCGAGATCGACGACTCGCGCGCCGGGCTTGAGCAACCTCGCCTTCTCGTCGATCTGAATCAGCTTGAAGGCGGCTCTGGAGCGATACCCCTGGGCTTGCGCCTGCGCGACGTAGGGATCGTTGAGCTGCCGTTGCAGCCAGCGCGTGGAGGAGAGCTTGCGTCCCTTGGCGGACTCCACGCGGGTGTGCAAGCGGCGGTCGCCGCTTTTCCCGCCAGCCCCCTTGCCCGCGCCGCCGCCCTTGCGGTCACGCCGGCCGGACATAGCCACCCGGTCCAAAACTTCTACGGTTGCGGCCGCTGCTTCTCGGCCCGCGGGGGCTGCGCGGCTCGTGCATCAGCATGAAAAGGATCCCCTCGCGCAGGCCACGGTCCGCGACGCGCAGCCGGCCGACGGGCCAGAGCGTACAGAGCGCCTCCAGAATGGCGCAGCCGGCGACCACGAGATCGGCGCGTTCGCGGCCGATACAGGGACTCGCGGCGCGTTCCTCGTAGCTCATCGCGGCAATCCTGCGGCTGATCTCGTGCACTGTCGTAAAATCCAGATAGGAGCCATCGACCACGGAGCGGTCGTAGCGCGGCAGTTCGCAATGGATGCCCGCCAGCGTGGTCACCGTGCCCGAGGTTCCGAGCATCTGCAACTCGCCGCGCGCGATGACCTCGCTCAGGCCGCGCTCGCGCTCGAATTCGCGCAGCGAATCGGCCATGGCCTCCACCATCTCGCGATAGGACTCTCGCGAGATGCTGCCGCTGCCATATCGCTCGGCCAAGCTGACCACGCCCAGTGGCACCGAATGCCAGCCAAGCAAGGCCTGCTCGGGGGTCTCGCGCAGCAGCTTGCTGAACTCACGGCGGCCCTTTTCTATACGGGCAACGTCGAACCAGGAAACCTCGGTGCTGCCGCCGCCGATGTCGAACACCAGGGCATGGGGCACGGCATGGTCGAGCAGCGGCGCGCAGCCGAAGATCGCCAGGCTCGCTTCCTCGCTGCTGGTGATGATTTCCAAGCGGATGCCGGTCTCGCGCTCGACCCGGTGCAGAAAGGCGCCGCAGTTGCTCGCCCGCCGGCAGGCCTCGGTCGCCACGGCGCGCACGCGGGTCACGCCGCGCCGTTGCATTTTCTTGGCGCAGATCTTGAGCGCCTCGACGGTGCGGTTCATCGCCGCCTCGCTGAGGTGACCGCTCTGGTCCAGCCCCTCGCCCAGGCGGACGATGCGCGAGAAGGCGTCGATGACGCGAAAGCTGTCGGACTGCGGCCGCGCGACCAACAAACGGCAGTTGTTGGTGCCAAGGTCGAGGGCTGCGTAAACCTCGTGCGGCGAAGCGAAGGCGCCTTCCGGGCCCTGTCTTGGTGGCTGCCGTCGCCGCCGGTTTCCGCGCAGGTATGTCGTCACGTAGCCTCCCTGGCGCGCCTGCTTCTTGTCCGCGCGCCGTCTGCTCCAGACGGCCACGGCCGGGCCCGCTCGTTTTCCCTGCCAGAATAGACCTCGCGGACCCTCAGGCCAAGGAGAGCGGTACGCAAGCTTTCCGAAAGGGTTGAAATACCGCCGCGGGATGGACTACATAGCGTCTGCGCGCGCGATACCTAGACTTATCTGGGCGCCGCGGCCCCTGCTGGGGGATAGTTTAATGGTAGAACAGCGGACTCTGACTCCGCTAGTCCAGGTTCGAGTCCTGGTCCCCCAGCCAAATCTCCCCAGAATAGGCATCTTGCGGTCCAGCCCCCTTTACCCGGCGGCGGGATTCCTCGATAAGGGCCGGAGTTCCTCTCCGTCCAAAGGTTCCCATGGACTCCCCCCTCTCCACTCCCGCAGAGCGCGTTCTCCGCGAGGTCTTCGGCTTTCCCGGCTTCCGTCCCGGGCAGCGGGAGGTCGTGGATAAGCTGCTGGCGGGGCAGAACCTGCTCGCCGTGATGCCGACCGGCGCCGGAAAGTCCCTGTGTTTCCAGGTGCCCGCGATTGTCCAGGAGGGGCTGACCGTGGTGATCTCGCCACTGGTCGCCCTGATCGACGATCAGGTCGCGGCGCTGCGCGCCAATGGGATCGACGCGGCCTGTATCCATTCCGCGCGGCCGCGCGACGCGAACGCCGCCGACTGGCTCCGGGTGGCCGGGGGCGCGGCCAGGCTGCTGTATATGTCGCCGGAGCGCCTGATGACCGAGCGGATGCTGCGGGCCCTGGAGAAGCTCGATCCAGCGCTTTTCGTCGTCGACGAAGCCCACTGCATCTCGAAATGGGGAACCAATTTCCGGCCGGAGTACGGCGCCCTGGCCGTCCTCAAGGAGCGCTTTCCCAGGGCGACCATGGCGGGCTTCACGGCGACCGCCGATACCGCGACCCAGAAGGATATCGCCAAGCAGCTGTTCAACGGCGAGGGCGAGGTCATCGTGCAGGGCTTCAACCGGCCCAATCTCTGGATGGGCGTCTCGCCGAAAATCAAATGGCGCGATCAGCTGCTCGCCTTCATGGAGCCGCGGCGGGATCAGTCCGGCATCGTCTACTGCCTGTCGCGGCGCTTGACCGAGGAGGTCGCCGGGCTGCTGCGCAACGCCGGGATCAAGGCCCTCGCCTATCACGCAGGCCTCGACGCGGAGCGGCGCAAGGAGAGTCAGGAAACCTTCATGGCCGAGGACGCCGTGGTCATGGTGGCCACCATCGCCTTCGGCATGGGCATCGACAAGCCGGACATCCGCTTCGTCTTTCATCTCAACCTGCCCGGCAGCATGGAGGCCTATTACCAGGAGATCGGCCGGGCCGGGCGCGATGGCGCGGCCGCCGATGTCCAGATGATCTATGGCCTGGACGACCTGCGCCTGCGCCGGCAGTTCATCGAGCAGGACGGCGAGGACGAGGACCATAAGCGGCGCGAGCACAAGCGGTTGGATTCGCTGCTCGCCTACTGCGAAGCCTCCCAGTGCCGCCGCGCCATTCTGCTGTCCTATTTCGGCGAGACCGCCGAGCCTTGCGGCAACTGCGATGTCTGCCAGGACCCTCCCACCCTGGTCGATGGCACCGAGGAAGCGCGGATGCTGTTTTCCGCCGTGACCCACACCGGCGAGCGTTTCGGCGCGCTGCATCTGATCGACGTGCTGCTGGGCAAGAGCTCGGAGCGTATCGCCGGACTGAAGCATGACGCCCTGCCCTGCTTTGGAGCCGGCGCCGCCAAGCCCAAGAGTTTCTGGTCGGCCTTCATCCGCCAAGCCGTCGCGGGCGGCTATCTCTCGATCGACATCGAAGGCTACGGCGGACTCCATCTCAGCGACCGGGGCCGGGCCGTGCTCAACAACCAGGAGGTCTTCCGCTACCGTGAGACCGCGGCTTTCAAGGCCGTCTCGGGCAGCGCCAGGCGCGCCGGCGCCACGCCGCCGGACATGGAGAACGTCGACCTGGACCTCTATGCGCGACTGAAGACGCTGCGGCGCGAAATTGCCCGCGCGCGCGGCGTGCCCGCCTATGTGGTGTTTTCCGACAAGACGCTGCAGCAGATGTGCAGCCTGCGCCCCGGCAGTCTGGAGGCCATGGCGGGAATCAACGGTGTCGGCCCGAAGAAGCTGCAGGAGTTCGGTCCTGCGTTCCTGCAGGCGATTACCGAGCGGGCATGACGGACCGCGCTAGGCGGCGCCGAGCCGCACCATGCGCTGGTTTTCCTCGTCCCAAAGGACATAGCAGGTCGCCCTGAAGGCGGCGCGCAGACCCATCTTCGGGACCGCGCCAAGGTCGGAGATCGAATCCTGGCACTGCTGCAGACGGTAGTTCGGCACCTTCGGGTTGAGATGGTGGATATGGTGCAGCCCGATATTGCCGGTGAACCAGCGCAGCAGGCGCGGCAGGCGCAGATAGGTCGAGCCTTCGAGCGAGGCCTTCAAGGGGCTCCAGGCGTCGTGGCGCGCCCAGATGGTATCGTCCGAACGGTGCTGCACCGTGAACAGCCAGACACCGATGATCGAGGCCAGCACCATCACCGGCAGCTGCACCAGCAGCACAAGCTCGAAGCCCAGGACCAGGCCCAGCCCGCCGTAGAGCGCGACCAGGGCAAGATCCGTCAGATAGACTGCCCGGCGCTCGCTTTTCCAGCTTGCGGGCATGTCGAAGGGCAGGCGATACAACAGCAGGAACACCAGCGGCGGCAGCAGCACGTTGGCGACGATGGGGTTGCGGCTGAGCCGGTACCAGCGCCGGGGCCAGGGGCCGAGCGCCCGGTATTCCGCGACGGTCAGGCAGGAGGAGTAGATATCCACCCCGGTATCGCGCCGGTCGAGATCGTTCCAGACGCCATGGTGGCCGGCGTGCTGCCGCCGCCAGGACAGATAGGGCGTCAGGGTCAGCAGACTGCACAGGAATCCCAGAACGTCGTTCATCCGCCGCGCGCGGAAAAACGCGCCGTGGCCGCAGTCGTGCTGCACGATGAAGCTTCGCACCAGGAAACCGGCGGCCAGGGGCGCCAGCGCCAGGCTGAGCCAGATCGACACGCCGGCCAGGGCGTACATCGCGGCGCAAACCGCGAGGAAGCCGCCGATGGTCGTCACGATCTGCCCGAAGCTGGCCAGCGCGGTCGGCGTCTGAAATCCGGCGACGCGGCGTCTGAGGTTCCGGCCGTAGCCATCCGGCTTACGGTTGGTAGAAAGACCTGTCGTCAATAAAATCGCTTTCAATCGGCAGGTTCCGCGTCAAACGCCCGGCACCTGTCGGGCGGCACGTAACGGCCTGAAGTTTTTCCGTAAAGAAGCGAACATAGCACGAAAGGCGGCATTGCGGCCATGACAGCTTTCATGGCGGCCAAGCAGCGCGCCCGCGCCCCATGCCATAGCCGTGCTATACTCGCGCGAAACCGACCTGAGCACGGATAGATACGAGCATGACCCGGATCGCGGTGGTAACGCCCTACTTCGACGAGGCGCGCAGCGTCCTGGAGCGCTGCCTGGACAGCGTCGCCCGCCAGAGCGTCGCCGCCGATCACATCCTGGTCGCCGACGGCCGGCCCCAGGCCTGGATCGAAGAACGCGGCCTGCGGCACATCGCTCTCGATCGCAGCCATGGCAACTACGGCAACACGCCCAGGGCGGTCGGCGCGATCCTGGCGATGGGCGAAGGCTACGAGGCGATCTGTTTTCTCGACGCCGACAACTGGCTGGAGCCGGAGCATCTGGAAATCTGTCTGGCGACGGCCGCGCGCGGCGGGGAGCGGCCCTGCGATTACGTGCTGACCCAGCGCATTCTGCGCCGCCCCGACGGCAGCGTCCTCAAGGAGGCGCCCTCGGGCAAGGACTACAAGGGCGACACCAACTGCTTCATGTTCTTCCCCGGCGCCTATCATATCCTGCCGATCTGGGGAACCATGCCCCAGGAACTCTCGGGGATCGGCGACCGGGTCCTCTACGTCGCGCTGCGCAGCAAGGGCCTGCGCGGCCTGCTCACCGGACGCAGCACGGTGAACTACGTCACCCTGTTCTCCGAGACCTATCGCGCCCTGGGCGAAGCCCCGCCGGCGGCGGCCAAGGGAGTCGATTTCACGGAGATCCGCAACTGGATCGATTCCCTTGAGGGTTACGAGGTAGAGCTTGCCGAGCGCCGCACCGGAGTGCCTCTGAAACCGCGGCCCGCGCGCGGCGACAGGAAGTCCGCGAAATAATATTACTTGCTTTCCGGCGCGCGAAGGCGCATCTACGGCTCAGATTTTCTCGCGACCGCGCGGCGCGCTTTCTGGAATTCCATTTCGGCGAGCGCATCATCCCGAGACGATTTTCCAGAAAAACTTCCGTTTTCTCCGACGCGCATGGGGAACGGCCAAGCGCCGCAGCCTTTGCGTGTGCCCAAATGGGCCCGCCGCACGGCGCAGAAAGCATTGCATACCAGTGACCAACACCACCTTTAAAGACCTCGGCCTGTCCGAGACCCTGCTCCGCGCCCTCGAGTCGGAGAACTACGAAACCCCCAGCCCCATTCAGGCCCAGGCGATTCCGCTGCTGCTGGCCGGCCGCGACCTGCTGGGCATCGCCCAGACCGGCACCGGCAAGACCGCGGCCTTCTCCCTGCCGCTGCTGCAGCGCCTGTCGCAGAGCAAGAACCGCGCCCAGCCGCGCGGCGCCCGCGCCCTGATCCTGGCGCCGACCCGCGAGCTGGCGGTGCAGATCGGCGAATCGCTGAAGACCTACGGCCGTCACCTGCAGCTGACCCGCTCCGTCATTCTCGGCGGCGTCGGCCAGTACCCGCAGGTCAAGTCCGTGGCCCGCGGCGTCGACATCCTGATCGCCACGCCGGGCCGTCTGCTCGACCTGGTCAACCAGGGCCACGTGCGCCTCGACGGCGTCGAGACCCTGATCCTCGACGAGGCCGACCGCATGCTCGACATGGGCTTCGTGCGCGACGTCAAGAAGATCATCGCCACCCTGCCCCGCAAGCGGCAGTCGCTGCTGTTCTCCGCGACCATGCCCAGCAACGTCAACAAGCTGGCCGCCGAGATCCTGACCAACCCCGAGCGCATCGAGGTGACCCCCAAGGTGGTGACCGTCGAGCGCATCGAGCAGAAGGTCTATCCGGTCGAGCAGCGCAACAAGCGCGCCCTGCTCGCCACCCTGCTGCGCGACGAGTCCCTGGAGCGGGTGATCGTCTTCACCCGCACCAAGCACGGCGCCAACCGCCTCGCCGGGCAGCTCGACAAGGACGGCTATACCACCGAGGCGATCCACGGCAACAAGTCCCAGACCGCGCGGCAGAAGGCCCTGCAGGCCTTCCGCAACGGCCAGGTCCGGGTGCTGGTGGCGACCGACGTGGCGGCCCGTGGCATCGACGTCGACGGCATCACCCACGTCGTCAACTACGAACTGCCGAACGTGCCCGAGGACTACGTCCACCGCATCGGCCGCACCGCGCGCGCCGGCGCCAAGGGCATCGCGCTGTCCTTCTGCGACAACGCCGAGCGTGGCCACCTCAAGGGCATCGAGCGCCTGACCAAGCGGCCCATGCACGTCACCCAGTGCGAGTTCTCGGCCGCCGACTTCCCGGCCAGCAACGACGACGCCCCGGAGCGCCGCGAGGAACGCGGTCCCCGGCGCGGCAACGGCAACGGCCGTGGCCCTGGCGCCCGCAACGGCAACGGCGGCGGCAACCGCAGCGGTAGCGGCAACAAGGGCCGCGCCAACGGTGGCGGCAATGGCGGCGGAAATCCCTACAGCGGCAAGCCCCAGGGCGAAGGCCGTGGCGGCGAGCAAGCCGCCGGCGAGCGCAAGGGCGGCAACGCCAACGGCGCCAAGCGCCGCCGCAACCGGAACGGCAACGGCGGCTCGCGCCGCGCGGCCTAAGGCCTAGAAGTCAGGTTTCGGCGGCGCTCATAGAGCGTCGCCGTACCGTTTTCTCCAATTTGCCCGGCAGCTCAGTCTTAAGGACAGAGTTCAGGCCGGAAAATGAAAGGATAGAGCAGCAACGTATTCTGGCATACTAAAAACAAACCGTTTTCCTGCATGCCTGTTCAGCAGATTCTTCGCGATCAGTTATCATAAAAACCTGTTCCCTATATTCCCCATTCGCTGGGTTTTTATATATATCAAACATCTCCTCAGATGCGCATAGAACCCCCGCCTCCCCCACCACGCTTAGACCCCCTTGCGCACCTTATAGCTTCTTTAAAAACCCCTCGAAGCAAAGATAGTTCTTCTGTAAAGCCGCATCACAGGCGCACCACACGTGCTTAACTGAGCCTTCTAGGTATGAGCCCCACCACTCCCTGGAACATCAATTGCAGGAACGAGCCATCCCGTCCAAATCTTGTAAAAATTCTGCGATCTCTGGCGTATACCTAAAGACTTTATGAAGTTCTATAAGTTCTGAATTCTGCAATTGAGAACTCGAGGTAAAAATTGACCCCCCAGGGTCGAAGTAACTAGTAAATGGATCTCTAGGGCTTTGCTTCAAATCATATGCCATAAAAATAGCTGGGCGCAAAATCCGGCCATCACTATCATAACCACGCTTGATACATTTATGAAGAACTTGCCTTTCAATAGCAGTAAACAAATGCAACTCGTCTACAAAAATTGCGTCGTATCCATTTTGCTCTCTACTTTGATCCCATATATTAGAGTTTAAATATGAATTAAAATCAGAAATCATTTGATCAATACTAAGCGTTTGCGCTTCATTAAGCAATTTCTTATAATATTTATGCACCTCAAGAATAAATCTTCTATCTAATTCCTCGGGTAAATCTATGAGCCACTTCGGTCGATATAAATTGCTTCACATAATCCTCCCCACTTTCTTCACCCGCGCGAATATTTTCAGCGTCCAGCACGCTAGCGAATTCATTCATTATCTCCGCCACGAATTTCCCGTCTTCACCCTTTGCCGCTAACTTCCAACGATTGTTCAGATCCCCCGACAAATCCTCAAACCGCATTCTAGTAATTTTTGATTTAGCTAATTCATGTAATGCGCTTTGAATAAATTCTGATTGCAAAGCTCTCCCCTCCCTTCCATCAAGTGAAAGAGGAACTATACTCCTAAGTTCAAACCTCAAGAATTCGTTAGCTAACTCATAAAGCGTTTTTACTTCTAATTTGCAGTATTTTGCTTTAGTTCCTACAACAGATCCTGATAGGTCAAGCTGCGCTCCAATCGCTTGAACTAAATCAACCGAACCAGCGCTGTGAGTAAGAAAGCAAATTTTCTTCTCAACTTTATCTTTCTCAAAACTCAAGCCATCTTTAACAAACTTTATTACCAGAGATACAGTCTTACCTGTTCCTGCTGAGCCACGTAATCTTACTGGTCCATCGTACGGGCGATCCACAAACTTCCTTTGCTCATCCGTCAATTTTGATGAATACCACTTTTCTAAGCTATCTCCTTGAATAAAGCCTTGAGGCAGGCGCTGGCTTAAGACTATTCCCGCAGTAGTTTCACTTCTCTGTGTATCTTCCAAAAGGATTGCATCAACAAATCCGTCCCGCGCTTTTTTATAAATTACTTTGCTTTTTTTGAGATCATCGAAATTAACAACATGGCTTGTCCTTAGAAAGAGAGAGAGAGAGAGAGAGAGAGAGAGAGAGAGAGAGAGAGAGAGAGAGAGAGAGAGAGAGAGAGAGAGAGAGAGAGAGAGAGAATACGTACAAATCATTTGTATTATTTGGGCCACGCTCGATGTGAACACGGGCCTTCCCTCCCTTTTCCTGCTTAGCAGCATATATGGATAATATGCTGCCCTCACGATGAGGTTTCCACGTTACGGGAATAGAAACAGAGGAGGTAAAAATTGAATTTGCTACGGTAATAAGCCTATCCAATGTTGATATATTTGGAAATTCTAGATCGAATACCCTTTCTTCCCCATTGCAGTTAATTACCACAATATCAATATCATCATTTTTTATATCGCTTTCAATTATGTAAACTATACCACCAACCACAACTCTTTTGAGTCCAAGAGACCCCTTAGGTAGTTTATATTTACTAAACCACTCTTCGGATATTCCAAATTGATACAGTTTATCAAAACTACTTTTTGTAAAAACGATCGCTTTCATTATACTTCTCCACAAATATCATGCGTAATTTCATCTAGCGCTATATTGTTTAAATTTCTAGGTTCATCTGGAAGTCCAATTCTGCTGAATTGTTGAGAAAAAAGTTGAATAATTTTGTATCTATATATAGAAGTTAACCTTGCGATTCGATAGGCGCCTTCGGATCAGATACTCCACTCTTAATCATTTCTGATTCTGCAGCAAAACATTTACTTTCTGTAATTGAGTAAACTCTTCTCATTCGTATAACATAGCCTAGACCTGGCACTTCTGGTATTTCATTTATAAAAAAATGTGCGTCTCCGAGACTTTTATAGGAATCTTTTATTTGCTTGGAGATGAATTCCGATTTGCTTTTATGTAATTTTGATATTTCGATAAATTTTTCGTAAGAATTTAGATTCGGATCGCATAATATCTTAATTTGTTCCATGCATTCTAAAGTTTTGCTTCTATTTTTTTGATTCAGCCAGTTCTTGCTTTATCATTTTATCTAACACGCCCTGACAACTTTCTACTTTTATCCAACTAATTATATCTTTGACTTCACTTTTATTAACATTGATGTACGATAAAAGTTGGCTTGATTTCAATTCTAAGTATTTTGATGAAAATTCCCGCGCCCAAAACTTTTTAATATAATTTTGAAACTTATATACGGCAAGATATGCGACTACTCCATCCAGCTTTTTATGCTGTAAATCGCAATCTGCATTTAGAATTACGCCGAATTCAGGTAAAGAATCATCTTTGGGAGCCTTTATAATATCGCCTTGCCGCAGCATTTCTTTTGGATTTGCTAATTCAATTTCCATACTGTGAATACCTAAGTTGAAATGTGATTTGCTCTTATCAGAGTTATTCTAGTACAACTTAACTAATTATTGTCAAATTATTTTTCAATCAGTGGCTAACGTGCCTTCACTCCGCCGCCGCATCCCCTTCCTCCGTCGCCTTCCCCGCCTCCGCGAGCTTTAGCCGCACCACGAACACCGAGCCCTGCGCACCCGTCTCCGCCAGCTCCAGCTCACCGCCGAGCTGGTGCATGATCTGTTTGGAGATGGCGAGGCCGAGGCCGCTGCCGGCGTGGAGTTCGGCGCCTTCGTTCCAACCGCGGGAGAACTTGGAGAACAGGGTCTCCTGCTGCTCCGGCGGGATGCCGGGGCCGTTGTCGCGGACCCGGAACTCGACCCAGCCGGTCTTGCGCGAGGCGTCGAGTTCGACCCGCGCCTTGGGGCTGCTGGCGTCGTTGTACTTGATGGCGTTGGAGACCAGGTTGACGAAGACCTGCTTGAGGCGGTCGCGCTCGGCGATCACGGTGACCGGCGCGTGGTCGAAGTCCACCACCACCTCGACGCCATGGCGCTGGGCGAGGCCGCGCATGGTCTCCACGGCGTCGTGGGCGACCTCGGTGCAGTCGACCTCCCCCAGGGACCACTCGGCCTGGCCGCTCTCCATGCGGCTGAGATCGAGGATTTCGTCGAGCAGACGGGTCAGGCGCTCGCTTTCCTGGCGGATGATGGCGAGGAAGCGCTTGGCCTCGGCGCCTTCCAGGTCCTGCTGCTCGGCGAGGATTTCCGAGAAGGAGCGGATCGAGGTCATCGGCGTGCGCAGCTCGTGGCTGACCCGGCTGAGGAAGTCGTCCTTCATCATGTCGAGCTGGGTCAGCTTGTCGTTGGCGCGGCGCAACTCGGCCGCGGTTTCCTCCAGCTCCAGGGACTTGCGCTCCAGGGCGCGGGAGGTGCGGATCGCCTGCTGGGTCTCGTCGAGGATTTCGATCACCGCGTCGAGATTGATGGTCTCGCCCTTGACGATGCGCGACACCAGGGAGCGGGCCGAGGCGGCGCCGACGCTGCTGGCGAGCTGGCGCTCGACATAGGCGATCAGGGTGGGGTCCGGCGCCGGCAGGTGGTCCTTGCGGCCCTGCCGCCGGGCATAGTCGCGGAAGATCCTGAAGGCCCGCTCCGAGCCCAGGATGCGCTGGGTCAGGCGGAACAGATCCTCGGTGGTGGCGGAGCGGTTGAGCGCGCCCTCGACGCGCTGCTCGCCGGACTGAAAGGCGTTGACGAAAACCGCCGACTGCAGGGATTCCAGCGGCGACTGCTCGCTGGCCAGGGAGACCCCGACGTAGGCGATGACATTGGCGGTCATCGACCACAGCAGGCCATGCACCAGCGGGTCCCAGCCGGTCAGGCCGAACAGCGCCGCCGGCCGCAGCAGGGCGATGCCCCAGGGCCCCTCGGCGACCATGTCGTTGAAGGCCCAGCCGGCGTCGGCGAAGGTCGGCGTCAGCAGGGTGTAGGCCCAGACCAGGAAGCCGATGGACAGGCCCCAGAGCGCGCCCTTGCGGGTCGCCCGCTGCCAGTAGATGCCGATCACCAGCGCCGGCAGGAACTGGGCCACCCCGGCGAAGGAGATCAAGCCGATGGACGCCAGGGGATTGCCCGAGCCGGTGACGCGGTAATAGGTGAAGCCGAGCGTCAGAATGACGACAATGGCAAGCCGCCGGATCAGCAGCAGCGTGGTCGAGAAGTCGCCGGTCTCCGGCTCCGAAAAGAACGGCAGGCGCAGCAGCAGCGGCGCCACCAGATGGTTGGAAATCATGATCGACAGGGCGATCGAGGCGACGATCACCATGGAGGTCGCCGCCGAAAGCCCGCCGATGAAGGCAAGCAGCGCCAGCCCGCCCTGCCCGGCCGCCAGCGGCACGGTCAGCACGTAGAGATCCGGGTTGGCGGTCGCTGGCAGGGAGGTGATGCCGCCGATGGCGATCGGCACCACGAAGAGGCTGATCAGCAGCAGATAGAGCGGGAACAGCCAGGAGGCCGTCGCCAGATGCCGCTCGTCGGCGTTCTCCACCACCGCGACCTGAAACTGCCGCGGCAGGCAGATGATCGCGGCGCCCGACAGGAACAGGGTCGCCACCCAGCGCGCCTCGAAGCCCTCGTTGAAGCTGTAGAGGCGCAGCACCTCCGGGTGCTCGGCCGCCTGCGCGAAGAGATCGCGGATGCCGTCGTTGAGGCCATAGGCGGCGAACAGCGCGATGGCCCCCAGGCTCAACAGCTTGACGATGGACTCGAAGGCGATGGCGGCGACCACGCCGGGGTGGCGCTCGTCGGCGCCCAGGTTGCGGGTGCCGAAGATGATCACGAAGGCGGCCATGCAGACCGCGACCCACAGCCCGGTGTCGGCGAGCAGCCCGCGCTCGGCCAGCGCCGGGGCCACGTCCGTGGGCGCGCCCAGGGCATCGAAGCTGGCGGCCACGGCCTTGAGCTGCAGCGCGATATAGGGCGTGACCCCGATCATCGCGATCACCGTGACCAGGGCCGACAGCAGCGCCGACTTGCCGTAGCGCGCGGAGATGAAATCGGCGATCGAGGTGATGCGCTGTGCCTTGCTGATCCGCACCAGCTTGCGCAGCAGGAACCACCAGCCCATCAGCACCACCGTCGGGCCGAGGTAGATGGTCAGGAACTCCAGGCCGTTGCGCGCCGCCGATCCGACCGCGCCGTAGAAGGTCCAGGAGGTGCAGTAGACCGCCAGGGAGAGGGTATAGACCACCGGAGACTCAACGAAGCGGGCCGCCCCGCGCTTGGCCCGGCGGTCCGAGACGAAGGCGAGCAGGAACAGGCCGCCAAGATAGAGGCTGGCGATGGCGATCACATAGCCGGAGCTCAGCATGGCTAGCTCTCCGGGTTCCCGCGTTCCACGCCGCCGGGGTCCGGCGCGATCAGACGGCGCGACAGCCAGGCGGTCAGCAGGATGCCGACGAACCAGATGCAGAAGATGTAGACGTGCAGCAGCGGCAGGCCGAACAGGAAGCCCGACTGGTCGAACAGCCGCACATAGGGCGGCAGGAAAAGCAGCACCCCGCCCAACGGCAGCAGGACTGCGGCATCGCGGGCGCGGCGGCGGATGGTCATCCCGGCCTCTCTAGGTCGCCTGCGCGGCCGGCGCGGCGCCGTCGCCGAGCAGATCGCGGACACGGGCCAGCAGATCGTTGTTGGAGTAGGGCTTGGTGACGAAGTCGTTGGCCCCGAGGTCGAGCATCCTGCGGCGGTCGGCTTCCTGGCCCTTAGCGGTCAGCACCAGTACCGGCAGCTCGCGCAGCGGCGGCGAGCCGCGCAGTTTCCGCAACACGTCGAAGCCGTTCATGGTCGGCATCATGATATCGAGAATGAACAGATCGGGGCGCTGCTGGGCCAGCGAGGTCATCGCCTCGCCGCCATCGCCGACACTGCGCACTTCATAGCCGGCGCGGGTCAATAGGAAGGTCAGCGATTCGACGATATAGGCCTCGTCCTCCGCGATCAGCACCGTTTTCGCCATGGCGGCTTCTCCCCAGATATGACCCGGCCTCTCGCGGGCCGGCTTGCTCTCAGCATCCCACGCCTTTTCCGCGAGGACTACCCCCTAGCCTGCCACGGCCTGCAAAGGCGCCAAATTCTGCCGTTGCGGCAGCAGCGCCGGCTGGGCGCGCTGCGCGCAGCCCTGGCGCGGACAGGAGCGGCAGTTGTAGCCCACCGGCGTCGCCTGAACCTCCCGCGCGCCGGAAAAGGCGTCGCCATAAACGATACGCTCGAGATAGGCCGCCTCGCAGCCCAGCATCACGCTAAAGGCCGGCGCCAGCTCGCCATAGGGCGCGGTCCGCTTTTCCACCCGCCGCGCGACGAACAGATAGCGCTCGCCCTCGGGCATCGCCGCTAGTTGCGCCACGGTGCGCTCCGGCGCGGTGAAGGCGCCGTAGAGCGCCCAGAGCGGACAGGCCCCGCCATAGCGCGGCATGCGCAGGCCGGCGATGCTGAAGGGCTTCGACAGATTGCCCGCGGCGTCGGCGCGCAGAAAGGCGAAGGGAATACCCTCGGCGCCCGGGCGGCGCAGAGTGACCAGACGGTGCGCCGCCTGCTCGAAGCTGCCCGAGAAGCGGGCCGCCAGACGCTCGATGTCGTAGCGCAGTTCCTCGGCGGCGGCCCGGAAGGCCTCATAGGGAAACAGCAAGGCGCCGGCGGCGTAGCTGGCCAGGGCCAGGCGCGCGCGCTCCTGCGCCTCCGGCGTGGTCAGGCGCTCGTCCTCGATCAAATCCCCGATCAGGGCGCGCAGTTCGATCCCAAGCAGCGCGCGCAGCTGGGCAAAGCGGCGGGTGGCCGGCGGCGTTCCCTCGGCGAAGGCGATTTCCCCGCCATGGCGCGCACTCAGGCGCTGCGCCGCAGCGCTGACAAGGTCGTTGCCATTCTCCGCGCCGGCATCGGCGCCGAGGTCCAGGCGCAGCCGGTCCGCCGCCTCTTCCAGTTCTGGAAAGTAGTTGCCTTGGAAGATGATGAAGTCGTCCACCTCCTCGGCCGGCGAGCTCGGCTTCGGCGTTTCCAGGGTTCCGCCTAGCAGCGTGATCATCTCCCGCGCGCTGGAGCCGAGGTGCTCGCTCTCGCTGGCGATGATATGGGAAAAATGCGCGCGCTCGCCGGCGGCGAGGTCTTCATGCTGCTCGAGGATCTCCGCGAAGGAACGGATCGCCGTCACCTGGGTCAGCATCGCGTGGCTGAGTTCCATCAGCGCCGGATCCTGGCTCAGCCGGTCGGACAGGGCCAGGGAGGTTTCCGTCGCATCGCGGTAGTTGCGGTGCAGGGTGACGAAGGCCCGCGCCCAGGCCGGGTGCTGGGCGACGAAGTCGAGCGCGCCGCGTTCATCGAGTCCGGCGATCGCCAGAGACCGGACGATCTCCAGCACGTCCTGGGCAAGCCGGGCATCGCCACTGCCGCTCAAGTGCTCGACCTCGACCTTCAGCTCCGCCGCGATCCGCCCGAGCAAGGCGCCGCCGATCATCCTTTTGTCGTGCTCGATCAGGTTGAGGTAGGACCCGGAAATGCCGACCGCCTCGGCCAGCGCGCTTTGCGTCAAGCCCCGCTCGCCGCGCCTTTTGCGGATTCTCTGGCCGATGGGCAGCCGCGCCATTTACGCTCCCCGAATAGGCGTTTGTAAATATCATTACAACGCAGTTGCAATATTTTCCGCCATTTTTACAAAACTTTGCATTCGAGGCAATGGGGCATTGCGGTGCCCCCGCCTCCGCCTCCTAAGATGCCGGACGGGCGATCGAAGAAATGTCGCCGGCTCAATGACACGTATCCTTGGGAGGAAACTCGATGAGCATTTTTGACAGCAAAGCCACCCGGCGCAGCGTCCTAAAAGGCGGCTCAGCCGTCGCGGGCGCCGCCATTCTGGCGCCGACGGTCTTCGTACGCGGAGCTTGGGCGGCAAAGGAATTCCGCAACGATCCGACGAACGCCTCAAGCGTAAAGCTCGGTTTCAACGTGCCGCAGACCGGACCCTACGCCGACGAAGGCGCCGACGAGCTGCGCGCGTATCAGCTCGCCGTCAAGCACCTCAACGGCGAGGGCGACGGCGGGCTGATGAATACCATGCAGCCGAGTTCCCTGAAGGGGAACGGCATCCTCGGCAAGAAGGTCGAATACGTCACCGGCGACACCCAGACGAAGTCGGACGCCGCGCGCGCCTCGGCCAAGCGGATGATCGAAAAGGACGGCGTGATCATGTTCTCGGGCGGCTCCTCCTCCGGCGTTGCCGTCGCCGTGCAGTCCCTGGCGCAGGAAATGGGCGTGGTCTTCATGTGCGGCCTGACCCACTCCAACGACACCACGGGCAAGGACAAGCGGCGCTATGGCTTCCGCCATTTCTTCAACGCCTACATGTCGGGCGCCGCGCTCGGCCCGGTGCTGAAGGATGAGCTGGGCACCGAGCGCAGGGCCTATCATCTGACGGCCGACTACACCTGGGGCTGGACCCAGGAAGAGTCGATCAAGAACACCACCGAGGCCCTGGGTTGGGACACCGTCGCCGCCGTGCGCACCCCGCTCGGCGCCGGCGACTTCTCGCAGTACATCACCCCGGTGCTCAATTCCGGCGCCGATGTGCTGATCCTGAACCACTACGGCAAGGACATGGTCAACTCCCTGACCCAGGCCGTTCAGTTCGGGCTGCGCGACAAGCAGGTCAACGGCAAGAACTTCGAGGTCGTGGTTCCGCTGTACTCCCGCCTGATGGCACAGGGCGCCGGCAAGAACGTCGCCGGCATTCTGGGCACCACGAACTGGAACTGGTCGCTGCAGGACGAGGCTTCCCAGACCTTCGTCAAGTCCTTCGGCGAGGAGTACGGCTTCCCGCCGTCCCAGGCCGCCCACACCTGCTACGTCCAGACCCTGCTCTACGCCAACGCCTGCGAGGTGGCCGGCACGTTCTACCCGCCGGAGGTCATCAAGGCGCTGGAGGACTTCGAGTTCGACGGCATGGGCAACGGGCCGACCCTGTACCGCGGCGCCGATCACCAGTGCTTCAAGAAGGTTCTGGTGGTGCGCGGTAACGAGAACCCGACCAGTCAGTTCGATCTGCTGAAGGTGGTCCAAGAGGTGCCGCGCGAGCAGGTGACCTACGATCCGTCGATCTTCGGCGGCGAGCTTGGCCCCTACGAGGTCTAACTCGGTACTTCCTCGGCTACCGGTTGCCGCGAGGCGACCGGTAGTCCCTTTTTTTGCGGCGCTTTACCCAGGCAATCGCCCATGGATGCAATTCTTCTTCAAGTCTTGAACGGTCTCGACAAGGGCGGCGCCTACGCGCTGATTGCCCTTGGATTGACTCTGGTCTTTGGAACCCTGGGCGTCGTCAACTTCGCCCACGGCGCCCTGTTCATGCTCGGCGCTTTCTGCGCCGTGACCATGCAGCAGCTGCTGACGATCTCGAAAAGGGTGAAGGACGAGAGCGTCACTTTCTTCGAGGCCTATAAGGAAACGCCCTACCTGGAGATCTGGTTCGGCGATACCGGCAGCGCGATCATCAACTACGCGGTGCCGATCTCCATTCTGCTGGCGATCCCGATCATGCTGCTGATCGGCCTGGCGATGGAGCGCGGCTTGATCCGCTTTTTCTATAAGCGCCCGCACGCCGAGCAAATTCTGGTTACCTTCGGCCTGGCGATCGTGCTGCAGGAAATCCTGCGCTCCTTCTTCGGTGCCAACCCCATTCCCACGGCCGCGCCGGACATCGTTTCCGGCAGCGCCGACGTCGGTGTCATCTTCGGCATTCAGGGCATCGTCTATCCCTGGTGGCGTCTGATCTATCTCGCCTTTTCGCTGCTGGTCATCGGCTGCGTCTTCTCCTTCCTGCGCTTCACCACCTACGGGATGGTCGTGCGCGCCGGCATGCACGACCGTGAAACCGTCGGGCTGCTCGGGATCAATATCGAGAAGCGCTTCACGGTGGTCTTCGGCATCGCGGCCGTGGTCGCAGGACTGGCCGGCGTGATGTACACGCCGATCCTGCCGCCCGACTACACCATGGGCATGAATTTTCTGGTGCTGTCCTTCGTGGTCGTTGTCGTGGGCGGGATGGGATCGCTGCCCGGCGCCGTGCTCGCGGGATTTCTGCTCGGCATCCTGCAGTCCTTCGCCTCGATGAACGAGATCAAGAATATCTTCCCTGGCATCGACCAGATCATCATTTACCTGGTTGCCGTTGCGATCCTGCTGCTGCGTCCGCGCGGCCTGCTGGGACGCAAGGGTGTGATGGAGAACTAAGATGATTGAAGCTTCTCCGCGCGGCGACCTGATCCGCATGCTGATCTTCTCCGTGGTCGTACTGACCATGCCGCTTTGGCTGGCGCCGATCGGCGCGAACTATCCCGACCTGCTGCAGCGCTTCGCGATCTTCGGGATATTCGCCATCGGCTATAACATTCTCTTCGGCCTGACCGGCTATCTCTCCTTCGGGCATGCCGCCTTCCTCGGCGTCGGGTCCTACGCCGCCGTGTGGTCTTTCAAGCTCTTCACCATGAACGCGATCCCGGCGGTGTTCTTCGGCGTTCTGATCGCCGGGGTTTTCGCGGCCGTGATCGGGTTCATCAGCCTGCGCCGCTCGGGTATCTACTTCGCGATCCTGACCCTGGCCTTCGCGCAGATGTGCTACAACCTCGCCTACTCCGTGCTGACGCCGATCACCAACGGCGAAACCGGCCTGCAGCTCAGCCAGAGCGACCCCCGGATTCTCGATCGCATGTTCACGAGCGCGGAACAGGCGCTGCCCTCGCCAAGCCTTCTGGGTTTCGAGTTGAGCGGCTACCCGGGCTTCTATTTCTGCGCCGTCATCCTGATCCTCGCCTTCTTCCTGTCGATGCGGATTTTCCGCTCGCCCTTCGGCATGACCCTGCTGGCGATCAAATCGAACCAGACGCGGATGAACTACATCGGCTTCAACACCCGCCCCTATACCTTGGTGGCTTTCGTGATCTCGGGCATGTTCGCCGGCCTCGCGGGCTCGCTGCTGGCCGTGACCGACCCGCTGGCGGGCGCAGAGCGGATGCAATGGACTGCCTCGGGCGAAGTCGTTCTGATGACCATCCTCGGTGGCGCCGGCACCCTCGTCGGCCCGCTGCTGGGCGCGGGTATCATCAAGTACCTGGAGAACATCTTCTCCTCCTACAACGAAGGGCTGCTGCACCAGACTTTCTCCTTCCTGCCCGATGGCCTGGAAACCGCCGTCGTCGAGGTCTTGAGCCTCTTCGTCGGCGAGGGCTGGCATCTCACGCTGGGCATTGCCTTCATGCTGATCGTCATCTTCCTGCCGGGCGGGGTGATGGAGGGAATCCGGCGCATCTCGGGGTTGATGCAACGCAAGACCAAGCCGCAGGAAACTGCCGAGCCACGAACCGTGGAGCAGAGGTAAGCCATGGCCGACGTCGTCCTCAGCGTCTCCGACGTACATAAAACTTTCGGCGGTCTGCGCGCCCTCAGCGATATCAATCTGCAAATCGAGGAAGGCAAGACCCATGCCGTGATCGGGCCGAACGGCGCAGGCAAGTCCACCTTGCTCAACGTCTGCGTCGGACGGCTGCGTCCGGATAGCGGATCGGTGGTTTTCGCCGACCAGATCCTGACCGGGAAAAAGCCGCACGAGATCAACCAGCTCGGCGTGGCCCGGGTGTTTCAGACTCCGGAAATCTTTCCCGAGCTGACCTTGCTGCAGAACGTCATGGTCCCTGCCTTCGCCAAGCGCGACGGTTCCTTCAAGCTGAACGCGCTGCGCGGTCTGGTCGGTGAAAGAGCGATCCGCGCCGAAGCGGAAGATGTGCTCGCGGACCTTGGCCTGATCAACTTCAAGGACGACTTCGCAGGCAGCCTGTCGCGCGGCGACAAGCGCCGGTTGGAACTCGCCATGTGCCTGGTGCAGCATCCGCGGCTGCTGCTCCTCGACGAGCCAACGGCGGGCATGTCCCGTCACGATACCAACCGCACCATCGATCTGCTGAAAAAGATCAAGGAGCGCGGCATGACCAAGGTCATCATCGAACACGACATGCACGTGGTGTTCAGCCTCGCCGACCGGATCAGCGTCCTGGCCCAGGGGCAGATCATCGCCGAAGGCACCCCCGACGAGGTGCGCGGCGACCCCAAGGTGCAGGAAGCCTACCTGGGCGGAGCGAAGATATGAGCGATACCACGATGCAAGCGGCACAGGCCGTAGAGGTGTTAGACACGCAGCCGGCGCCGATCTTTTCCTGCCGCGACATCCATGCCTATTACGGGGAAAGCTACATCGTTCAGGGTGTCAGCTTCGAAGTACGCAACGGCGAGATCCTGGCCCTGCTCGGACGCAACGGCGCCGGCAAAACCTCGACCCTGCGCACCCTGGCCCGCGCCCCCTCGCCGGACCTCAAGCGCGGCGAGATCTGGCTCGACGGGCAAGAGCTGCACAACATGGTGTCGCATCAGGCGGCCCGCGCCGGGATTTGCCTGGTGCCCGAAGACCGCCGCATCATCGCCGGCCTCACAGTCGAGGAAAATCTGCAACTGGCGCAGATCGCCGAGCCGATCGGTTGGGAAATGGACCGCATCTACTCGCATTTCCCGCGCCTCGCCGAGCGCCGCAAGCAAGAAGCCATCACGCTCTCGGGTGGCGAACAGCAAATGCTGGCGGTCGCCAGGGCCCTGGCGCGCGACGTCAAGCTGCTGCTGCTCGATGAGCCCTACGAGGGCCTTGCGCCGGTGATCGTTCAGGAAATCGAGAAGATCCTCGAAGAGGTCAAGCAGCTCGGTATCACCACGGTAATTGTCGAGCAGAACGCCATCGCCGCCCTGCATCTGGCGGACCGGGCGATCATCCTCGACATGGGACAGGTGGTCTTCGAGGGCAAAGCCCAAGAGGTTCTCGACAACGCCGACATCCGGCAGGAATACCTCGCGGTCTAAGCCCAGCAGCGGTCAGGATTTATCGCTGCCGTTCTCGCTCGCCTCCGCGCCATCGTCGGCGCTCCCCTCTTCCGGCGTCACCGCAAGGGCCGCTTCGCTAACCTGCGGATCGTGGGGCGCCAGCGCGGAGCGCTCGTCGTCGGCCCAGGAGGCGACCCGGATCACCGCAACCGCCTGCTTGTCCTCGATCATTTCACCAGGCGCCGTCTCCAAGACATGCAAGCCATTGGTGTCGAGGTAGAAAGTGTGATCCCCGAAAGCCTCTTTTAGATCGGGCGTGTTCGGATGCTCTTCTGGCAGCGGATCTATCCCGGTCTGCTCCTTCACTTCGGCAATCTGTGCCGTTGACAGCTTCATCCTTCAGCCTCCATTCCATGCGCGGTAAGCGGCGAGCCTAACGCGCATGGCCGGCGAACGAAACCGTAGTGGCCGGATTGATCCGGAGAGAACCGCGAAGCTCTTAAGAGATCACAGCCGTGGTCTCGATCTCCACCTTGGCGCGATCTTCGACCAAACCGGCGACCTGGACCAGCGCCATGGCGGGAAAGACCTTTCCCAGAACCTCGCGATAGGCACGGCCGACCTCCTGCAAGGCGGCCAGATACTCCTGCTTGTCGGTGACGTACCAGGTCATGCGCACGATGTGCTCGGGCTTGGCCCCCGCGGCTTCGAGACAGGCACGGATATTCTCCAGCGCCTGACGCGTCTGCGCCGCGAAGTCGTCGCTATGGAAAACCTGCTGGGCGTCCCAGCCGATCTGGCCCGCAACGAAGACCTGACGGCCCTCGGCGGCGACGACGTTCGAATATCCAGGCGGGCGGGGCCAGCCTTCGGGGTTGAGGTAATCTGGCATGGGAATTCTCCTAGACGGCCGCGCCGTCGCTTTCCAGGTAAGGCAACATACGGCCACGCAGATCCTCGGGGATCGGCACGGCCTTGATCGGTTCAAGACTGGCGAAGGCGTGCTGCGTCGCCGCGCGGAACCGCAGCTCGCCGCCGCCCAACGCCCGCACGATCAGCGAAAAGGCGCTGCTGCGCAGTCCGGTCAGAGTAAGCTGCATCTCCAGGGTTTCACCGAGATAGGCGGGCTTCTTGAAGTCGGCATCGATGCCGACCGCCGGAATGCCGAGGCCCCGGTCCTTATGTAGCTCCGCGAAACCGCAGCCCAGGGAATCGCGAAACCAAAGCTCCACCGTCTGGTTCACGAACTCGAAGCAGCGGGGATAGAACATGATGCCCGCCGGATCGCAGTGCTGAAAGAGCACGGGGATCTCGATCGAGAAGCGGTTCATGCCTGGGCCCCCGCCCCCGCGTCTCCAGCCTGCTTAGCAGCCTCGTCCTGGCGCAGCTTGAAGCGCTGCACCTTGCCGGTTTCAGTACGCGGCAGGGTGGCCACGAACTCGATGGCGCGGGGATACTTGTAGGGCGCGATGCTCGCCTTGACGTGATCCTGCAGCAGTTTGACCAGCGCGGGATCACCGCTCTGTCCTTCCTCGAGCACGACGAAGGCCTTGACCAGATTGCCGCGTTCGGCATCCGGGGCGGCGACCACGGCGCATTCGCGCACCGCCGCATGCGCCATCAAGGCCTCTTCCACCTCTGGACCGGAAATGTTGTAGCCGGAGGACACGATCATGTCGTCGGCCCGGGCCTGGAACCAGAAATAGCCGTCGGCGTCCATCCGATAGGCATCGCCCGTCAGGTTCCAGCCATCGGCGACATAGGCCTTCTGGCGCTCGTCGGCAAGATAGCGGCAGCCGGTGGGGCCGCGTACCGCCAGGCGGCCGACCTCACCAGGCGGCAGCTCGTTCATCTCCTCGTCGACCACGCGCGCCTCATAGCCGGGGATCGGCTTGCCGGTCGCGCCGGGGCGGATGTCCTCGCCGGCCGCGGAGATGAAGATATGCAGCATCTCGGTCGCGCCGATACCGTCGATGATTTTGATACCCGTCGCCTTTTCCCAATCCTCGTAGATCGGAAGCGGCAGGGTTTCTCCCGCGGAGACGCACTTCTTCAGACTGGAGATATCGAGCCCCTGAATCTGCTTGATCAAGGCCCGGTACGCGGTCGGTGCGGTGAAACAGACGGTGACCCCGAACTCGGCAATGGCCTGCGCGAGCAGGTCCGGTGAAGCCTTCTCCAGCAGCACCGTCGAGGCCCCGACCGACAGCGGAAAGGTCACCAAACCGCCAAGTCCGAAGGTAAAGGCAATCGGCGGGCTGCCGATGAACACGTCCTCGGCCGTGGGTTTCAACACCGATCGCGGGAAGGCGTTGTTGATCGCGATGACATCGCGATGGAAGTGCATGGTGCCCTTGGGCTTGCCGGTCGTGCCCGAGGTAAAGGCGATCAGCACTACGTCGTCGCTGGCGGTCTCGACGTTTTCGTACTGTCCATCCTTGGCTGCCATCAGGGCTTCCAGCTCGGCGGCGGCGGCGGCTTTTCCCGAACCGTCGAAGGTCACAATGCGTTCACAGACCGGGGCTTTCTCGCTCGCGGCCTGCATCTCCTCCATCAGCCGCGCATCGCAGAGAGCCAGGCCGATCTCGGCCTTGTCCAGCATCACCGCCAGTTCCCCGGCGCGCAGCAGCGGCATGGTCGCGACAACGATACCCCCCGCCTTGACGATACCGAACCAGCAGGCAACCACCATGGGATTGTTGGCCCCGCGCAGCATCACCCGGTTGCCCGGCTTCAGCCCCAGATCCTCCGTCAACACCTTGGCGATCCGGTTGGCCTTGTCGAGCAGCTCGGCGTAGCTCCAGCGCTGATTCGGGGAGATGAGACAGGGCCGCTCCCCATGTCCCGCCGCGACCTGCTTATCGAGCATTTCCACGGCGCAGTTGAGCCGCTCGGGAAAGCGGAACTCCGGCCGGTCGAAAAGGTATAGCGGCTGATCCTCGGCCGCCGGAAGATGGTCGCGCGCGAAGGTATCGCTGTGCGCGCTATAGCTCGTCATGTCCTAGCCTCCTGCCCGTTCCGCCAGCAGCTGGCGGGCGATGATCACCTTCTGCACCTCGCTGGCTCCTTCGTAGATTCTGAGCGCCCTGATTTCCCGGTAGAGCTTCTCCGCCGGGTGGCCGCTGGTGACCCCTTCGCCGCCATGAAGCTGCACCGCCTGGTCGATCACGCGCTGCGCGGCTTCCGTCGCGTAGAGTTTTGCCATGGCGGCCTCGCGGGTGATGCGCGCGGCGCCGCTGTCCTTGCGCCAGGCGGCGCGATAGACCAGCAGCGCGGCGGCATCGACTTCAGTCGCCATGTCGGCCAGGCTCGCCTGGGTCATCTGTAGTTCGGAGAGCGGCGCCCCGAAGAGCTGCCGCGTCGCGGCGCGTTCCAACGCGAGATCGAGCGCGTGCCGGGCGAAGCCCAGGGCCGCCGCGCCGACCGTCGAACGAAAGACATCGAGTGTGGCCATCGCCACTTTGAAACCCGCGCCCGCCTCGCCGATCAGCGCGGACTTCGGCACCCGGCAGTCTGTAAAACTCAGCGTCCCCAAAGGGTGCGGAGCAATTACTTCAATCCGTTCGCTTACCGCGAAGCCAGGCGTATCGGCGGGGACGATAAAAGCGCTGAGCCCTCTAGCACCCGGGGCCTCGCCGCTGCGCGCGAAAACCACATAGAAATCCGCGATCCCGCCGTTCGAAATCCAGGTCTTGCTGCCATTGATGACATAGCTATCGCCGTCGATTTCCGCGGTGGTGGCGAGCGCCGCCACGTCGGACCCAGCCTCCTTTTCGGAGAGCGCGAAGGCGGCGATCGCCTCGCCGGCGACGACCCGCGGCAACCAGTAGCTTTTTTGCTCCGGGGTGCCGAACAGCGAGATCGGGCCACTGCCCAGCCCTTGCATGGCGAAGGCGAAATCCGCCAGGCCTTCGTACCGCGCCAGGGTTTCGCGGATCAGGCAGAGCTTGCGCACGGAAAGCGGGGCGTCTCCTTCCGCCACCGCAGGACGCAGCCAGCCGCCCTCCGCCAGCGCGCCAACCAAGCCTTTGCAGGCCGCATCGATATCGCCGCCGCCATCGTGAGTGAGGCTGCCGGCACACCAGGCATCCAGTTCCTCCGCCAGCGCGACATGCTCCGGATCGAAGAAGGGCCATTCGAGGAAGCTGCGGTCCGCCATCGGCCTCTCCTAGTTGCCCTCGAAGACGGGCTTTTGCTTGCTGGCAAAAGCCTTAAAGGCGCGCTCGAAATCCCGGGTCTGCATGCACAGCGCCTGGGCCTGGGCCTCGGCCTCGATGGCCGCATCCAGGCTCATGTCCCACTCCTTGTTGAGCTGGGTCTTGGTGATCATGTGCGCGAAGTTCGGGCCTTCGGCGAGCTTTCCGGCAAGCGCCACGGCCGCGTCCAACGCTTCGCCGGCCGCGCTCAGCGAGTTGTAAAAGCCCCAGCGCTCCCCTTCCTCCCCGGACATCGCGCGTCCCGTGTAGAGCAACTCGGAAGCCCGGCCTTGGCCGATAATCCGCGGTAGAATGGCGCAAGCGCCCATGTCGCAACCGGCCAGCCCCACCTTTGTGAACAGGAAAGCCGTCTTGGTTTCAGGCGTTCCGATACGCAGGTCCGAGGCCATGGCGAGGATCGCGCCGGCACCGGCGCAAACGCCTTCCACGGCGGCGATCACGGGCTGCGGCGCGTTGCGGATCGCCAGGACCAGGTCGCCGGTCATCCGGGTGAAGGCGAGCAGGCCCTTCATGTCCATTTTGGTCAGCGGCTCGATAATCTCGAAGACATCGCCGCCGGAGCAGAAATTACCCTCGGCGCCGGTCAGAACCACCGCCTTGACGTCTTCGGCATCGCGCAAAGCGTGGAAGGTATCGCGGAGCTCGGCATAGGATTCGAAGGTTAGCGGATTCTTTTTTGCCGGCCTGTCGAGGGTGATCACGGCGGTATCTCCGCGCATCTTCCAGCCGAAGTGTTGCGGCGCATGCGCCGCCATCCGGCGCGGTTCAGGCAAGCCCATGGGTCTTCTCCTTGGCTTCGACCGAGCAGCGCGCCCGGACCAAAAGCCTTTGCAGTTGTGAAACTTCCTCGGCTTCGAGGTCGCCGAACATCTCGTCGATCCAAGTTTGGTGCGCCGCGGCCATACGGCGAAAATTGCTTTGTCCTTGGGGAGTCAGCGCGATGTAGAACGTCCGGCGGTCGCCCGGCGGGTTCCAACGGCGCACCTCACCCTCGCCAAGCAGACGCTCGACAACGCCGGTGACGTTGCCTTGGGAGACGCGCAGGTGGCGCGATAGCCCGCCCATGGTCAGACCCTCGGGAAAGCGATCCAGCGCCGCCAGCACATCGAAACGCGGCAAGGTGATGTCGAAATCCTCGCGAAACCGCGCGCGCAGCCTGCGTTCGATCAAGTGCGTGCAGTCGAGCATCCGCAGCCAGAGCCGCAGCTTCTCCTTGCCGTCGGGCGCCTCGCCGGCGGTTTCGGGATAGGCCGGCATCGGCATCACATCACCTCCCCGCCAGCGATGGCGATAGCCTGCCCGGTAATCGAATCGCTGCCCGCTCCGCTCAGCCAGAGCGCGGCGGCCGCTACCTCCTCGGGAAGGATCAAGCGGCCTTGCGGATTAACCGCCGCGAAACCCTGCTTGACCTCTTCGATCGTCTTGCCGGTTTTGCCTGCGACATTGGCCGCCGAACGGGACACGAGATCGGTGTCGCTGTAGCCGGGGCAGAGCGCATTCACCGTGATCCCGGTCTTGGCCAGTTCAAGGGCAAGCGCACGGGTCATACCGAGCAGTCCATGTTTGGCCGCGACATAGGCGGAAACGTAGGGATAACCCTTGAGCGCCGCGGTGCTGGCGACATTAACGACACGGCCCCAGCCGCGCCGCTGCATGCCGGGAAGCGCCGCCTGAGTCATCCGCCAGGCGGACACCAGGTTGAGGTCGAGCAGACGCTGCAGTTCCTCGGGCGCGGTCTTGGCGAAGGGCGCGGTGCTAACGCCCCCTGCGTTGTTGACCAGGATGTCGGCCCGCGCCACTTCCTCCGCGACGGCTGCAACCGCGTCCGCGTCGGTCACGTCGCAGGTCAAGGGCCTGCCGCCGGTCTCCTTGGCGACAGCCTCCAGGGGCTCAAGCCGGCGGCCCAGCAAAATGACTTCGGCGCCCTCCACAGCGAAGGCGCGGGCGATTGCGGCGCCAATGCCGCTTCCGCCGCCGGTGATGGCAGCGGTCTTTCCAGAGAGGGTGCCGCTGGTCATCCCTAGACCCTCAAGGCCTGCTGTTCCGCCTGAGCCTTCTCGGCAAGGCGATAGAGCTGGTTGCGGCCGGTCAAATAGGGCTTCGGCCATTCGGTCTCGCGATAGCCCATCTCGGCGGCCGCGCGCAGCGTCCAATTGGGATCGGTCAGATGCGGCCGCGCCAGACAGACGAGATCGGCGCGCCCGGCCATCAGGATCGAGTTGACGTGGTCGATCTCATAGATGTTTCCGACCGCCATGGTGGCGATCCCCGCCTCGTTGCGGATCTGATCGCTGAAGGGCGTCTGGAACATGCGCCCATAGACCGGCTGCGCCTCCGTCGAGGTCTGCCCCGCCGAAACGTCGATGATATCGACGCCGGAGGCCTTAAGCGCCTTGGCGATCTCCACGGAATCCTGTGGCGTGATACCGAGACCGCCGAGCCAGTCGTTGGAGGAGATACGCACGGAAATCGGCTTGCCGGCCGGCCAGACGGCGCGCACGGCGTGGAAGACCTCGAGCGGATAACGCAGACGGTTCTCCAGGCTGCCACCGTACTCGTCCTCACGCTTGTTCATCAGCGGCGTAATGAAGGCCGACAGCAGATAGCCGTGGGCGTAGTGCAGCTCCAGCATGTCGAAGCCCGCTTCCTCGGCCAGCTCGGCGGAGCGCACGAATTGATCGCGCACCAGATCCATGTCCGCGCGGGTCATCGCTTTGGGCATGGGATTTTCCGGCGCCCAGGCAATCGCGGAAGGAGCCAGGAGTTCCCACTGCTCTGCCTCGGGCAGCGGTTGATCCGTGCCCTCCCAGCCGACCTTGGTGGCCCCCTTGGGACCGGAATGGCCAAGCTGCAGGCAGAACTTGGCCGGGCTTTCACGGTGCACGAAGTCGACGATCCGCTTCCAGGCATCGCGCTGCTCGGCCGTGTAGATACCGGCGCAGCCGGGCGTGATCCGGCCCTCGGCGCTGACGTCTGTCATTTCCGTGTAGATCAGCCCCGCGCCACCCTGGGCCCGCGTGCCGTAGTGAACCAGATGCCAATCGCCGACCAGCCCATCCTTGGCCGAATACATCGACATCGGAGAGACCACGACGCGGTTGGCCAGCTCCATCTCGCGCAGCTTGAAGGGCACGAACATCGGCGGCACCCAGTGCTGGGGCCGATGCCCCAGGGCGGTGCTGGCGAACCAGGACTCGGCCCCTTCCAGCCAGGCCTTGTCGCGCAGCCGCAGGTTCTCGTGGCTCACACGCTGGCTGCGGGTCAGCAGCGAGTACATGAACTGAGGCGGCTCCTGCTCGAGGTAGCGGTGCAGATCCTCGAACCACTCCGTCGAGTTGCGCGCCGCGGACTGCAGCTTTAGCACCTCGACCCGGCGGGTTTCCTGATAGTCCTCCAGCGCCGCGCTCAGGGACTGCTGCTTGTGAAGCCCCTCGGCGAGATCGATCGCGTCTTCCATAGCAAGCTTGGTGCCCGAGCCGATGGAAAAATGCGCGGTGTGGGCGGCATCGCCCATCAATACGATGTTCTTGTGATACCAGCGCTCGCAGGAGACGCGCTGGAAGTTGAGCCAGGCGGAGCCGCGCAGGTGTCTGGCATTGGACATCAAGGGCTGCCCATCCAGATACTTGCCGAAGATGCTCTCGCAGATTGCGATCGACTGGTCGGTATCGGCTTCGTCCAAGCCGAGGCCGCGCCAGGTCTCCTCGCTGCACTCGACGATAAAGGTCGAGGTCTCGGGATCGAACTTGTAGGCGTGCGCCCAAATCCAGCCGTGCTCGGTTTTCTCGAAGGCGAAGGTGAAGGCGTCGAAGACCTTGTGTGTGCCGAGCCAGACGAACTTGTTGGCGCGCACGTCGATATCGGGTTTGAAGACATCCTCGTAGCGCGCGCGGACCTTGGAGTTGATGCCATCGCAGGCGATCACGAGGTCGGCCTCGTAATCCTCGGGATCCTCGACCTCGCTCTCGAAGGTCAATGTAATGCCGAGGTTCTCGGCGCGCTCCTGCAGGATATTGAGCAGCCGCTTGCGGCCGATGCCCGAGAAACCATGCCCCCCCGAGGTCATCTTCTCGCCCTTGAAAAAGACGTCGATGTCATCCCAGTGGGAGAAATTCTCGTCGATCGCCGCGGCGCTCACCGGATCGTTGCCGCGCAGCCGGTCCATGGTCTCGTCGGAGAGCACGACACCCCAGCCAAAGGTGTCATAGGGCCGGTTGCGCTCGACGACCTCGATCTCGTGCGCCGGGTCGCGCAGCTTCATGGAGATGGCGAAGTAGAGTCCGGCGGGGCCGCCGCCGATGCAAACGATCTTCATGCCGCCCTTCCTTTCATGAGAAACATTTTAAGCTTAAAATATCATGAGTCAATAAGGTCGAAAACGGCCCGGCGCAGGTATCGGCCCGCGCCGGGCCTCCGTACTAGAGCTTTGCTTTAGCTAAAAGTCTTCGGTCCCGGGTCACGGATCAACTGCATGGTATTGCAGCGAATTCCGCCGCCGTACTTATGCACTTCGTCGTAATCCACAGGGATAACCTCGACCTTGTGCTTCTCGAGCAGCTTGCGGGTCTTCTTGGCCGAGGAGTTCATGATCACCTTGCGTGGCGCGACGGTGATGCCGTTGACGCCGAAGGTATCCACCTCCTCGCGCGGTGCCTCGATCAGGGTGTAGCCGATCTCGTGCAGCCGGCGGATGGTGTTGTAGTCGCACCAGGGCGGGTAGATCATCGCCAGCTTCGCATCGAGCGGCATGATCCACATATCGGCGTGCATCCAGCCCGGCACCTCCTCGTGGTAATCGTAAAGCGGCCCAGGGCTGTAAGCGAGATGCACCTCCTTGTAGCCGGCACGCTGCAGCACCGGAATGACCTGCTCCGCGCCCTCCATGTTGCAGTCCGTGGAGACCATCAGCACCATGAAGTCGTCGCTCATCCGGGTCGAGGCGCCGATCTCGCAGACCCCCTTGCCGTGAACCGTGTAGAGGATCGGACAGCCGAGTTTCATCAGGAACTCGGAGACGTAGCGCGAACGCCCACGCCAATAGGGCGTCGCCTCGCGCGGAATGATCGCGCCGCCGTTGACAACGAAACCGGCGGCCGCAGAGATCGAACGTTTCATCGGCCCATAGGCGGACAGCGGCGGATCGTCGGACCAGGAAACGTAGTGCACCTTGATGCCAAGCTTCTCGTAGGTCTTTGCCAGATTGAGATGCTGCTGCTGCATCAGCTCCAGGTTCGGCGTATCCCCGTTAAAGACGAAGAACGCGGAGTCCTGCTCATAAAGTTTCTTCACCTCGGTTTCGGTCGGACGCACCATGGCGACCTCGCGCAGCCTGCCGATCCCTTGGGCACCCCAGCGTTTGCCCCAAATCAGCTCGATCTCGTCCAGGAAATCGACCTCCGCGTGATAGCGGTGATACTGCGGAACCTTGCCCTTCTCGTAGTAGGGGAAGTTTTTCAGCGAGTCGGTCTTGCGGCTGGTCGGCTTCGCGGCCTGCGATTTCTTGGCTACCGTTTTCTTGGCTACCGTCTTCTTGGCCGGCGTCTTTTTCGCGGCGGGTTTGCCGGTGGATGTCTTCTTGGCACTGGTGGTCATGTCAGATGCTCCCTGAGTTCAATCTGGTGGGCGAGAACATCCGCCCTTCTGGTGGCGGCACGGCCCGCTGATAGGAAGGCCGCGCCTTGAGGCGCAAACGCCAAGCGTCGAGCGCCGGGTAGTCGGCAAAGAGATCGGGACGGCCGAGATATTCGGTCCGGTCGACCAAGGAAACGAAGGAAGCCTCGGCAAGGCTGACGTCATCGCCGCCCAGCCAGTCCCGGCCATCCTGCAGGACGGCGTCGAGCTTCTTCATCACGTTGCGCAGATCGTCGAAGGAGGCTTCGACCGCCTCCGCATCGACGGGCGTGCGGATGGTCTTTTTCCAGTACTCGCCGATCCACTTCTGCGGATGATTGGCTGCGATCCGCTCGACTTCCTCGTCGCTGCATTCCTCGAACATCGGCTTGATCATCAGATTGAAGGTCGGCGCGCGGAAGGCTTCGTGCATCTTGCCGTCCTCGATGCGCACCAGGCTGCGCACCTTGGCGCGCGCCACCGGATCCCTGGGCAGCATCGGACGCTCCGGAAAGACCTCCTCAAGGTATTCATTGATGACCGTGCTCTCGTTGATCGCCGTGCCGTCGTGGACGATGGAGGGCGCGACCCCGTTGGGATTGATCTCCAGGTACCAGGGCTGCAACTGCTCGAAGGCGAGCAGATCGACAAAAATCTTCTCGTGGGGAATCTCCTTCTCCTCGACGCAGAAGCGCACCTTCATGGAGCAGGTAGAATCCCAAAAATGATAGACCTGTAGCATCGTCGTCCTTCCTAGAGCCCGAGATAGCTTTCCTTGATTTGCGGCGAGGCCAGCAAGGCCGCGCCGCTGTCCTCGGCCACGATGCGGCCGTTCTCCAGCACGTAGCCGTAATCGGCCAGCTCCAGCGTCGCGTGCACGTCCTGCTCGACCAGGCAGACCGTGATGCCGCTGGCCGCGATCCGCCGAATGGCATCGAAAACATGCTGCGCCATCACCGGCGCCAGCCCCAGGCTGGGCTCGTCGAGCAGCAGCAAACGGGGGCAGGACATCAGGCCGCGCCCCAGCGCCAGCATTTGCTGCTCACCTCCGGACAGGCTGCCGCCGCGGGTATGGCGCCGCTCCGCCAGGCGGGGGAACAGCGCATACATTTCCTCCAGACGCTCCCGCCAGCCGGCGCGCGCCTGCTTGCCATAGGCGCCGAGGCGCAGCGTGTCGGCGACACTGAGATCCGGAAAAACCAAGCGGCCTTCCGGAACCAGCACCAAGCCTTGCTCTACCCGCTGACTCGGCTTCTGGGCGGCGATCTCGGAACCGGCAAAGCGGATCGAACCGGCCTTTGGCGCGAGCAGGCCAGAGAGCACGCGCATCAAGGTCGTCTTGCCCGCCCCGTTGCTGCCGATGACGGCGGTGACGGAGCCCTCGCGCACCGATAGGCCGATGCCTTCCAGCACATGCACCTCGCCATAGCCCGCTTCCAGAGCGGAGACCTCGAGC
This sequence comes from uncultured Alphaproteobacteria bacterium, assembly GCA_942491105.1. Lineage (GTDB taxonomy): Bacteria > Pseudomonadota > Alphaproteobacteria > Kiloniellales > DSM-21159 > JBBEAM01. Next base: position 864,164 of record CALNZX010000001.1, read on the forward strand.
AGTGCGCTCATGCCGGCTGCGCCCCGAAGTAAGCCTCGATCACCACCGGATCCTCGGCCACCTGTTCCGGCGGACCCTCGGCGATCTTCTGGCCGTGATGCAGCACGACAATGCGGCCGCAGAGCCGCATCAAGGCCCGCATGACATGTTCGATCACGATCAGGGTCAGTCCGCGGCTGACTTGAATCTCGCGAACCATCTCCAGCGCTTCGACGACTTCGGACGCGGTCAAGCCCGCGAGCACTTCATCGAGCAACAGAATGCGCGGATCGGTCGCCAGGGCGCGCGCGACCTCCAGGCGCTTGCGGCCCGCCAGGGTCAGGGAGGCGGCCGCGATCTCCGCTTTATCGGCGAGATGCGCCTCCACCAGGACCTCCCGGGCAACGGCCTCCGCTTCCTCGAAACCGGATATGCGGCGGCGGCCATAAAGCGCCGCGACGGTGACATTCTCCAACACGCTCATGCCGCCGAAGGGGCGCACGATCTGAAAGGTGCGGGCCACGCCAAGCTGATTGACCCGGTCGCAGCGCAGACCGTCGATCCTCTGGCCGTCGAGATGGATCGTACCGGCGCTCGGCCGCTGATTGCCGGCGATCAGGCTGAAGGCCGTGGTCTTGCCGGCGCCGTTCGCGCCCATCAACCCGAGGATCTCCCCTTCGGCGACGGAAAAGCTGACGTCGCTCAACGCCTGCACGCCGCCGAAACGCTTGCTCAACCCCTCGACACGCAGCAGTTCGCTCATGCCGTCTGCCCCCGCCCCCAGAGCCTGCGCAGCCGGCCATAGAGGCCTTCCGGCATGAACAACACGAAGGCAACCAGCAGCGCGCCGAGGATCACCATGTAGAGCTCCGGCGCGTTGGCCCAGAGCAGCTCCGACAGCAGCACCAGAAAGGCGGCGCCGAGCAAGGGACCCGGCGCATCGTCGCTGCCACCAATGATCGCCATGGAGACGATGGTGAAGGAGGTAATCGGGCTGAAGACCTGCAAAGGCTCGAAGTAGGTCGAGCGCAGCATCATCACCGCGCCCACCATGCCTGGGATGATCGCCGAGAGCACGTAGGCCGCCAGCTTGAGCCGGGTCACCGGGATGCCAAGCGTCTGGGCCGCTGTCTCGTCCTCGCGGATCGCCCGCAGGCCGGCGCCGAAGCGCGAGCGCCGCACGCCGTAGCATAGAGCGACCGCGGCGGCGGCCAGCGCCAGCATGATGTAGAACAAGGTCTCCAAGCTCGGCGTGGCGAACAGCAGCCGCCCGGCCTTGCCGAGACCGGCTTCTATGGAGACGACCACGTACTTGACGAACTCGGCCAGGCCGAAGGTCAGGATCACGAAGTACGGCCCACGCACGCGCAGGCAGGGCGCGCCGACCACCAGGGCCAGCAGACCGGCGGCCAGGCCAGCTAGCGGGATGGTCACGATCAGCGGCAGCTGCGCGCTCCAGCCCAAGACCATGATGTAGGCGCCCAGACCGAAGAACACGGCATGGCCAAGGGAGATATAGCCGGTCATTCCCGACAGCACGGTCCAACTCTGGGTCAGGGCGATCCACATCAACAGGGTCAGACCGACGCCGATGTAGTAGTCGCCGGCCAAGGCCGGATAAGCGCCGCCGAAAGCCAAGGCGGCCAGCATCAGCAAAAGGAACAGGCGATGCGGCTTCATCGCGCTGGGCTCCCTCTGTTGAACAGCCCCTGAGGCCGCAGCAGCAGGATGGCGATGAACACCCCATAGACCAAAATCGAGCGGTAGCTGGAAGAGGTCAGCGCCACCCCATAAACCTCGATCCCCGCCAGGATAAAGGCCCCGGCCAGGGAGCCATAGAGGTTGCCCAGGCCGCCAAGAATGATGATTACGAAGGCGGCGATGGTGAAGGGAAAGCCGATGAAGGGCGAAACCTGTTCGGTCATCGATATCAGCGTGCCGGCCAGACCGGCGAGGCCGAACCCGAGACAGAACACCAGGAGATTGATGCGGTCGGTGTCGATGCCGACCAGCGAGGCGGCATCGCGCTGCTGGATCAGAGCCCGAACCGCCAGGCCGACCCGCGAGAACCTGAAGAAAAGCACGCAGGCCGCGCAGGCCGAGAGCGCCACAACCAGGCTTAACAAGCGATCCGCCCCAACTGAGGTTCCCCCCAGATCGATGACCTGGTCGAGATAGCTATAGGCCCGTTCGTTGGCCGAAAAGACCAGGCCCGTCAGATTCTGGATGATCACGGAGATGCCGAAGAAAACCAGCAAGGAGTTGGCCTCGATCCGCTCCAGCACCGCCGTCGAGGTCAAGACCCGGCGAAAGATCAAGCTATAGGCGATGGCCCCCAGACCGGCGGCCGCCGCGAAGGCAACGAACATCGAAAGGACCGGCGGGATATCGAGCAGGGTAAAGGCCCAGAAGGCGACGTAGCCGCCGAGCATCAGGATATCGCCATGCGCCACGTTGAGCAGGCGCATGGTGCCGTAAATCAGATTGAGCCCAAGGGCGATCAAAGCGTAGAGGGCGCCAAGAACCAGCGCGGAAACCAGCAACTGCCCGGAAAGCAGAATGTCCATCGTTCAGGAAGCCCTGCCAGAGAGTGGCCGGCCGCGCGCGCCTGCTGACGGGCGCGGCCGGATAAGATTGGCGCTTACTGCCAAGCAGGCTTCGGCATGAAATCCGCCGTCGCGGTATCTTCCGGCCAGACGATCTGTGCCTCGCCGTCCTGGAACTGCAGGAACATCGTCGGCGTGGTGACATTCTGAACGCCGTCGAAATCGACCGGCCCGTTGATCGTATCGAAGGTCGTATCCGCGATGTAGCCGCGCAGCTTGTCTTTATCCAAGCCGACCTCGGCCACGGCTTGCTGAAGGATCTCGACCGACATGTAGGCCAGCGCGGAATCCAGGTAGTCCGGGGCCTCGCCGGTATGCGCCTTGTAGGCATCGAAGAATGGCTGGGCCTTGGTCCATTCCTCATTGACCGGCGACCAGTGACCGACGGTCACGATGCCTTCCAGGTTGCCGCCGAACATCTGCCCGAAGAAGGCCGCGGTCGGGCCGATCAGAACCAGCTGGAAGGGCGCGTCGATCCCAATCTCACGCGCCTGGTTCATGTAGAGGATGGAATCCGGCGGATAGGACAGCGACAGCACGGCATCGGGTCCGGCCTGCTTGATCGCGGTCAAGGTCGCGGTCATGTCCTTGGTACCCGGAGCGTACTCCTCGTTCACCACCACCTCGATGTCGGTCTCTTCCAGGGCCGGCATCAGGAACTGCTTGATCTCCTGGGAGAACGGCAGCTGCAATGTGTTGATGGCGACGGTCTTGGTACCCTCGGCCTGCAGCATGGCAACCAGTTCCATGGCGATCTGATCCGGGATCGCCGCGGTCGGGAACCATATGTTGCCCGGCTTGACCTCGCGTAGACCGACGGAGGCCGCGGAGTTGCCGACTACGGGGAACTGATAGCGCTCCAACACGCCAGCGATGGCGAAGTGGAACGGCGTCCCCCAGGGCGCGAGCAGCAGATCGACCTTATCGTCGGTGATCAGTTTCTCGTAGATGCTCGGCGCCTTGCCGAAATCGGACTGATCGTCATAGACGACCCATTCCACCGGGCGGATTTCACCGCCGACATTCAGCCCGCCTTGGGCTTCCAGCTCCGCAGCCCAGAGCTCGTAGGTATTGATCTGTGAAGCCGCGGCCGGCGCGAACTGTCCGGTCTTGGAAATTGCGTAGCCGATCTTCACCGGCTCCTGCGCGGCGGCGGATCCGGCGGCGAGAAGTCCGCCGGCGGCAGCCGCTGCTAGCACTAAGCGTTTGAACATATTCCCTAATCTCCCAGTTAACCCTGTTGCCACTGATTATTGTTCTCTCCGGCCGCTCCCAGGTTACAAGTGGCGGCCGATCCACTCTAACGCGCGGGGGACCCAGGGCCCCTCGCTTTCTCCGCCGGCATAGCTTGCGGAGAAGTGGTCTCTTCCTTCCAGCACGATGCGCTCGACATCTCCGCCTGCCGCGCGCAGCGCCGCTTCCATCCGCTCGGCCTGAACCATCAGGTGCGGAAAATCCTTGCTGCCATGGGCCAGGAAAAAGGGTGGCGCGCGGTGGATACGGGCCAGCGGACTGGCCTCCGTCTCGATCGTACCGTCGCCTTCCGGCCCCAGAAACCTGGGGCGCATGGAGAGTCCAGAGTCCGGCCCGAAGTCGTAGACACCGGAAATCGGCAGGCAGCCGCGCATCATGTCCAAGGGGACGGCCTGGCTTTCCTGCCAGTTGTCGGTGACGGCCATCAGCGCGGCGTAATGCCCGCCGGCGGAGTGACCGCCAACGAAGACGCGTGCGCTATCGAAACCGAGTTCCTCGGCCTTCTTGTACAGCGCCGCGACACCGCTTTGCGCGTCCAGGTAGCCCGTTGGAAAACAGTGATCGGGCGCCAGGCGGTAGCCGACGCTGGCGAAGCCGATGCCGGCCGAAGTGAAGGCCGGCGCCATGAAGTGCATCCACTCCTTGTAGCCGCCGGTCCAGCCGCCGCCGTGGATAAAGATGAACAGCGGGGGCCGCGTGCCCTCGGTCTTGAACAGGGACACCGCTTGATAGGGGTCGTCGCCGTAGGCGAACTCCAGATCCGGCTCGACCCCGGCGCCCCGGCGCAGGCATTCCTCGTGGTATTTCCTGCCAAGCTCGGAGAGCGCTTCCTGCGGCGGGTAATCCTCAATGCGCATCTTCGTCCTCCTGTGCCATCAGTCCATCGAGGACGCGTTCGCATTTCATCGGCAGCGCCCTCAGGCGCAGGCCCGCCGCGGCGTGAAGTCCATTGGCGATGGCCGGCGCCACCGCGCAGATCGGAATCTCGCCGATGCCCTTGGCGCCGAAGGGACCGTCCGGCTCCGGCTCTTCGACAACGATGGCGTGCAAGGCATGCGGCGTGTCCAACATGGTTGGGATTTTGTAGTCCATCAGGCTGGGATTGATCAGGCGCGGCCCGTCCCAGACCACCTCCTCGAACAGCGAGAAGCCGAGGCCCTGCACGAAGCCACCCTCGATCTGTCCCTCGACGGAAACCGGGTTGATCGCCCGTCCGACATCGCATGCCTGCCAGGCTTCCAGGACTTCGATCTTGCCGGTCGCTTCGTCGACCTCGATATCGCAGACCGTGGCCGCGAAGTTGAACACGCCGATCTGCGGAAAGGGCACGCCCTCGGCGATGGTTCTCTTGGGATCGACGGTCGGCTGATCGTAGATCAAGGTCTCGGCGCCGACGATCGGCCCGCCGACCGCCCAATGGGCGCGCATGGAGATATCGTGGAACGTAAGCTCCTTGCCCGGAACGCCCTTGATGCCGACTTTCCCGCCGGGCCGCAGCTCCAGATCGATCTCCGCGCACTCCAGGATATCCGAGGCGTGGCGCTTGATCTCGGCCTCGACCTTGCCGGCGGCGGCGACCACGGCGCGTCCGGCCATGTAGGTCACCCGGCTCGCGGTGGTGCCCCAGTTGTAGGGCGAGCCATCGGTGTCCGGGCTGGCCAGGCTGACCCGATCCATTGGCACTTTCAGCGCCTCGGCGCAGATCTGGGTCAAGACGGTGTCGGAGCCCTGACCGATATCGACGCAGCCGGTGTTCAGCACGACGGTGCCGTCTTCCAAAAGCCGCACGATGGCACCGGTTGAGAGCACGCCGGAGATGTGACTGGAACAGGCCAGCCCCAGGCCCCGCTTCTTGCCGGGGCCGCTCGGCTTGAGCGCGGCGCGTTCGTCCCAATTGCTAGCCTTGCGGGTCTCCTCGAGCACCTTGAGGAAGGCATTTGAGCTGACATCGCCGCCGCCGACCCACTTGTCGCCCTTGCGGGTGGCGTTCTGCAGCCGCAGATCGAAGGGATCCATGCCCAGCTTCTCGGCGATCTCGTCGAGCTGAATTTCCGTGGCGAAGGAAACCTGCGGATTGCCAAAACCGCGGAAGGCGCCGAAGCGCATCTTGTTGGTGTAAACCAGCGTTCCCTTGGATCGGCTATGCCCGATCCGGTAGGGGCCGCGCGCCATCAGCAAGGAGAAGCCAAGTACCCCAGGGCTATCGTCGCCATAGGCGCCGCAGTCGACCACCACCTCCACCTCGCGGGCGACCAGGGTGCCGTCCTTCTTGGCGCCGGTTTTCGCGCGCACCTTATAGGGGTGGCGGTGGCGTATGATCTCGAAGTCTTCCTCGCGGGTCAGGATCATCTTCACCGGGCGGCCGGCGGCGATCGCCAGCGCGACGCACATCGCCTGGACGTTGATTTCCATCTTGTTGCCGAAACCGCCGCCGATGCGCGGCGTCAGGCAGCGCAGCTTCGACATCGGCAGCCCGAGCAGCTCGCAGACGTTCGACTGCGTGCGAAAGACCGACTGGTTGGAGGACCACAGCGTCACCCGCCCGGCGGAATCGACCTCGGCCAAGGCGCCGCAAGGCTCCAGCGCGACGTGGGCCTGGGCCTGGGTTTCATAGGTTCCCTCGACGATCACATCGCAGTCGTCCCAGGCCGCGTCGATATCGCCCTCCTCGAAGGTGGTGCGCCAGGCGACATTGCCCTCGACCGGAGTCTGGAAGATGCGGATGTTCTCGGCGTTATCCTCATGGATAAGCTCCGCGCCCTCGGCCAAGGCTTCCTCGGGCGACAGCGCGGCGGGCAATTCCTCATAGTCCACCGCGATCATCTGCGCCGCGGCGCGCGCCGTCTTCTCGTCCTCGGCGGCGACCAGCGCCACCGGCTCGCCGACATAGCGGACCTTGTCCTTGGCCAGCGCCCACTCATCCTTGATGAAAGGGCCGCCCTTCGCGGCGCCGATGTCGGCGCCGGTCAGCACCGCGTGCACGCCCGGAACCGCCAGCGCGGCGGAAACGTCATAGCCCTTGATCCGCGCGTGCGGCAGAGGCGATTGCAGGATCGCCCCGAAGAGCATGCCGGGCCGGCTCAGGTCGGCGATGTAGCTTCCCCGCCCGGTGACCTTCTCACGGATTTCCAGCCGCGGAACGCTGCGCCCAACCTCTCCCTGCCAGCTTTCCTCGACCAGGCTCATGGCTTGCCCCCCTCCACCGCCGAGGCGACGGCCTCGACAATCTTGCGGTAGCCGGAGCAGCGGCAGAGATTGCCGGACAGGGTGCGGCGGATTTCGTCGCGGTCGGGCTTGTCATTACGCTGTAGTAGCCAGTGCGCCGAAATCACCATGCCGGAGGTGCAAAAGCCGCATTGCACGGCGCCGCTGTCGATCAGCGCCTGCTGGACCGGAGTCAGCTTCCCGCCCGGCGCCACGCCCTCGATGGTGGTGATTTCACTGCCCTCGCAGTTCGCGGCGAGCGAGAGGCAACCGCGCACCGGGCGGCCATCGACCATCACCGTGCATGCGCCGCAGACGCCTTGGTTGCAGCCGCGCTTCGACCCGGTCAGGCCGAGCTGGTCGCGCAGCACCTCCAAAAGAGTCTGGGTCGCACCGGCAAGCACCTGCCGTTCCACGCCGTTGATCTTCAGCGCCACTGCTTGGCTCATGCCGCGTTCTCCTTCGCCTTGCCTTGCACCGTCGCGACCGCCTTGGCGAGCAGTCTCGGGATCACCCTGCGGCGGTACTGCGCAGAACCGCGCACATCGTCGACCGGATCGCTGGCCTCCGCCAGCATGGCGCCGGCCTTGGCCAGCGTGGCCGCGTCCAGGGTAGTTCCAACCAGGCTGTTTTCGGCTTCGGCGAGGCGGATCGGCACCGGGCCGCAGGCCCCGATCGCGATCTGCGCGGCGCTGCAGCTATCGCCTTCCAGCGACAGCACCAGGGCCACCGAGACGATGGCGTAATCGCCGGATACCCGCGCGAGCTTCTCGTAGTGGCCGAGCGCGCCGGAAGGACCTGGAGGGATGTGGATCGCCGTCACCAGCTCATCCGGCTCCAAGGCCGTGGTGTACCAATCGAGAAAGAATTCGCCGCAGGTGAGACGCCGCGTTCCATTCGGGCCCGCGATCTCAATCTCGGCGCCGGCGGCGGTCAGCGCTGGCGGATAGTCGATCGCCGGGTCGGCGAAGGAAATCGAGCCGCCCATGGTGCCCATGTTGCGCACCGGCATATTGGCAATCTGCCCAGCGGCATGGGGAACGACGCGCTGGCCCTGCTTGAACAGCGCACTGGCCGCGGTCTCCGCGTGACGGGTCATGGCGCCGACGCGCAGCCAGCCGCCCTCGCCCGTCTGAATTCCACGCAATTCCTCGATGCCAGAAAGGCTGATGATCGCGCTTGGCTCGACCAGGCCCGCATTCAACATCGCCACCAAGGTCGCGCCGCCGGCCAAGGGCCTTGCATCCTCGTGCGCCGCGAGCATGGCGACGGCTTCGTCTATGCTGCGCGGCCGCAGGAACTCCGTGGCATCCTTCATCGCTGATCCTGCTTCATGCGGGCGCCTCCGCCAGTTCCGCTTTCTCCTTGAAGCAGGCCGCGAAATCGCGCCCCAGGCTTTCGGCCTTCTTTTTCATCACGCCAAGACCGAACTTACCGAGGCGCCCGACAACCGAGACCTCGGCTTCGTAGTGGACGCGGGTGTTGTCGGCGTCGATCTCTTCCAGGCGCAGCAGATTTTCCGAGGAAACCGTGGAGGCGCGGCTGCCCTCCTCGCCTCGGGACTTGGAACGCAGCTCTTCGGGGGGCGTCTCCTGGGTCAGCTCAACCTCCATGTTGAAGCTGGCCTTGATGGGGCCGACCTTCACGCTGACCCGCGCACGATACAGCGTGGGGCTGACAACCTCGACGCCGTCGCAGCCCGGCACGCAACCGGCGACGGTCTCGGGATCGGTGATCAGCCGCCAAACCCGCGCACGCGGAGCGGCGACCTCGAAAGAGTCCTCGATTTTCATGACTGTTCGCCCCTCCCTCACCTAAACCTGTGCGTTCAACCCGCCCGCTTAGTGCTGCACGCGCTCCACGATCATCTTCTCATCGACGAGCTTGCCCTTCTCAACGATCACTTCGTTGTCGAGCATGATGGTGCAGTCGCGCATCGGCACGTCGTAGTGCCCTCGGGTATTGCGCTTTCCGCCGCCTTGCGTATTCGGTCCGGTCGAGAAGAGGAAATTCCCCGGGAAGGTGCGCGCGGCGGCGCGGCTGCGCTCGGGCTCGTCGCCGTTCAGCGCGATGCCGTACCACAGGGCCTGGGGGTTCATGCCCCAACCGAGATGGGAGATCGCAAAGGGGTCCATATCGTCCGGCCCCTCCTTGTTGTCGTTGAGCCAGTCGCGCATCAGCTTGGCGTCGAGGCCGCCTTCGATCTCACGAATGAAGCCTTCGCTGATCTTCAGCCGCACTTCATCCTGGATATAACGGCAATAAGGCAGAATCACGATATCGCCCGGCTGGAAGATCACCGTCCCGTTGGCGGAGCCCTCGTTGGGGAAGGTATGGATGTGGCCCCCGCCCCAGTGATCGAAGCGTCCCGGCTCGTCGGCATAGCCCCACTGGGTCATCACTGGATAGTCGCCGCAGCGCCAGGTGAAATCGGTCCCGGCGTCGCTAATCACGCGCACTTCCTTGGTCTTCTCGTAGCGCTGATGGGCATGCAGCATTGCCTGCTTGAGCCCCGGAGGCGACATCAACTGCTCCAGATCGTCGGGCGCATCGATGATCATCAAAACGCGTACGCCGTTATCCATCACCTGCTTCAGCCATTTGGTGAACAACGGTACATGGAAGATGACGATCAGGTCGGCCGCCATCGCCGCCTCCAGCGTGCCCTTGCACTGGCCGACCGTGGCGACGCCGACCTTGCTCCAAGACGGAATGTTATTGACGCACATTTCGTAGACGTCGGCGCCGAGATCCTCGCCCGCTGCAAATGCTGCCTGAATATATTCACGGCGCGTTGAAAGATCGGAGACGCATGCGATCGTCTCGCCTTCCTTGACCTTGCAGAGCTCGAACTGCTTGCGATAGAGGTTTGTCAGTTTGGCAGGATTGATTTCTTGAATGCGAACCGAGGCAGGCTGCATCGCATGCTCCTCTCATTTCAACCGTGCCTTGCGGCGCGTATACGTGGTTAGCTTACAAGAAGCTTGGGGAATTCCAGCCTTACTGTCAATATCGAATGTAATTCATTATTAAGGAAGGGGGATTCATGGCGCAGGTCAAAAAGGAGGCGGTGCGCGAAGCCATAATCGACAGCGCTTTTTCGTTATTTAAGGAGCGTGGCTACAGCGATACCTCAATGGCGCAAATCGCCAAGAATGCCGGCGTTTCACCCGCGAATATTTACGTCTATTTCGAGTCCAAGCTTGAACTCCTTTTTCACATCTACGGCCCCTGGTTACAGGAGCGCCTGCAGCGCTTGGAAGATGAAGTCGCCACCACCGAGAACCCCGAGCAACGCTTGCGGCTCATCCTGCGTACCCTCTGGGAAGATATCCCAGCCGAGGAGAATGGCTTCGCCAACAACCTGATGCAGGCGATCTCCACGGCGCGGCCAGATGAAGGCTACAAGCGCGATTTGCTGCTGCGGGCCGAAGCGAGCGTATCCAAATTGATTCGAGAGGCGCTACCGCCGCAGCGCGCCGCCTTCGCCACCGAGGGTTTCCTAGCGCACGTTCTGTTCATGGCCTTCGATGGCTTTGCCATGAATTTCAAATTGAAGGGCCCTTCGGAGCGGATCGACGGCATCATCGACGTGATGGCGTCACTATTGCTCGGCAAGCCAACGCCCGCGGCCTGACATCGCGCTGAATTTCCCCATAGCCTCTGGGGCCTAAGCTAGAAGGTCCGCGTACTGATCCGCGTCAGGCCATTTTCCGTGACGATGGCATCCATGGGAATATCGTGCGGCTGAGGCTGAATACTATCCAGCTGGAAGGCGGTCATCCCAACGCCGATGGCATAGGGCCGCCTCTGGTAGCTCTCGAGAGTCCGGTCATAGTAGCCGCCGCCGTAGCCAAGCCGGTAGCCGGCGCTGTCGAAGCCAAGCAAGGGCACGAGCAGCACGCTCGGCTCCACGACGTCGCGCTCCGCGGGAATTGGAATCCCCAGCACGCCGGTGTCCAGCCGATCGCCGGGGCGCCAGCGCCAAAACTCCAAGGGGTGGTTCTTTTTAACCACGACGGGCAGTGCCGCGCTCGCCCCTTCCTCGACCTTGCGGGTGACGAAATCGCGGCTATCGATCTCCGCCTTGAACGGCCAGGTGAAGCCAATCAAGGCGGAAGACAGCCGAGGAAAGGCGCAATCCACCTGCTCGAGAACTTCCCGGCCGAGCCGTTCGCGCTCTTCCTCGGGCAGGCTTTGTCTGGCCTTGATCAGCCGGCCGCGTTGCTGCCCGCGCCAGCGCTCGATCTCCGGCCAGGAGGCGCTGCCCTGCCCCACGGGTTCCGTTTCATCCGCCATGTTTTTCGCTTTCGAGACGTTCGATCAAAACTTCGCGCAGCAGAGTCGCGCTGTTGCGTTCCAACTCCCGGGTCGAGAACAGCAGGGTGATGGGAGCCTGCCGCGCGGCCTCCAGCAGCGGGTGCAGAGCCTCTGCCTTTTCAGCCAGCTCGGCGCGGTAGCGCCGCCGGAACTCCGGCCACTTGCTGGCTTCGTGGTCGTACCATTTGCGCAGTTCGGCGCTCGGCGCGACATCCCTGTCCCAGGAATCGAGCGCCGCAGCGGTCTTGGATACGCCGCGCGGCCATAGCCGCTCGACGAGGATCCTGCGGCCATCCTGTGGCGCGGGGCCGTCGTGAATCTTCTTGGTGCGAATACGCTCGCGCGGCTCGTAGGGCATGGCAAAAAGATACGCGGGATCGACTTCATGCATGAAGCAGGGCGGAGAGGCGTAGCCGCCGGTCTCGTTCGGATCCTCATCCTCCGGGTCGTCCCTTGGGTCCCTGGATTTTCCACCTGCCATAACGTTTCCTTGGACAGGAAAACAATGCATCCTCATGCCAGCCTACGCCGCGCCCACCAGGCTGAACATTCTCCAAAAGGAGGATGGGCCGCCGAGGATCGGGCTCCTATCCTGAGCAAGACACTTCTTCGATAAAGAGCGACGGAAGACACAATGACAGATAAGCCCGAGCACATCGCACGCCTGCTGCTGACCGAACGCCGCCAGGCTCTGCCCTATCATGCCCTGCAGGGAATCGACCGCCCCGAGGGCTTGGAAGAAGCCTATAAAGCCCAGGAGGCCCTATGCCGTCTGTTGCACAACGACGGCGCCGGCGACATCGCCGGATACAAGATCGCTCTGACTTCCGAGGCCATGCAGCGGATGGTCGGCGTCGACCAGCCCCTCTCCGGCGCGATCTTCGGCTCCCGGCTGATGACCGCGCCGATCGAGCTTCGACCGAGCGACTTTCAGCACCTCGGCGTGGAATGCGAGCTGGCGGTACGTCTTGCCGCGCCGTTGCCGGCGGGGCGCGGGCTGCATGACCGCGACAGCGCCGGCGCGGCCGTCGGCGCGATCATGCCGGCCTTCGAACTGGTCGATGACCGCCATGCCGACTACGCGCAGATCGACGCCGAATCCCTGGTGGCCGACAATGCCTGGAACGCCGGCGCGGTCCTCGGACCGGAACTGGCGGACTGGCGGAAATTCGATTTCGTCGAGAGCCGCGGGCTGCTCGAAATCAACGGACAGGCCCACTCCGAAGGCAAGGCCGGCGACGCCTTGGGACACCCTCTCGATGCCCTGGCATGGCTGGCCAATGCACTCAACCGGCAAGGCAAGGCCCTGGAAGCCGGCATGATCGTGATGACCGGGAGCGTTGTGCGCACGGTTTTTCCTGAGCCTGGCGACAGCTTGCGCTTCACCTTGGACGGCTGTGGCGAAGCCCGCGTGTCACTGTCCGCGGAGCCTTTTTCCGTAAATTGATGATTTTGATGAGCGATCTACTTGTTATGATCTACTTGTTGTGATTACATCGGTGAAGGGAATGGCTTCGCGTAGAGTTGCAGACAGCAACCAGCTAGCGAAAGCTTTGCAACTAATGCTGCAGGCTGGGGAACAATGTCCAAAAATACCTTTCTCCTGGGGTCCGCCTAAACATGGGCAGGCTCTCCTTGACCGATGTCTCCAAGAGATATGGAGATTTTGTTGCGCTCCATCCGAGCGACCTGGATATAGCAAATGGGGAATTTGTTAGCCTTTTAGGGCCTTCTGGTTGTGGCAAGACCACGCTGCTACGGATCATTGCAGGACTTGTCGAACCGACCTCCGGGAATGTGAAGGTCGACGATGTCGATATCACGACTCTGCCACCGCAACGGCGCGGCATCGGCATGGTGTTCCAGGACTACGCCCTGTTCCCCCACCTCACAATTGCCGAGAACATCGGCTTCGGGCTGAAGGAGCACCGCTATTCGCGCGGCGATATCGACACGCGCGTGAACGAGCTGCTGAACCTGATCAAGCTGCCTGACATAGGCAAACGCTTGCCGGTGGAGATCAGCGGCGGGCAGCAGCAGAGAGTCGCCTTCGCCCGAGCGATTGCGCATACGCCGCAAATCCTGCTCATGGACGAGCCGCTCGGCGCGCTGGATTTGAAACTGCGCGAGGCCATGCAGCTGGAGCTGCGGGAACTGCAGCGCGCGCTCGGAATCACGACCGTCTACGTGACCCACGATCAATCGGAAGCGATGTATCTTTCCGATCGGATCGCGGTCATCAACAACGGGCAGATCGAGCAGATTGGAACGGGACGGGAGATTTACGACCGCCCCGCGTCACGCTTCGTCGCCGAATTTGTTGGGCAGATCAACGTCATACCGGCCGACTTGGTCGGAGAAGAAGGCGATTACTGCATCGTGAAATGCGGGGAGTTCTCCCTGCGCGCGGTGAAGCCCCGCGCGGTTGCGCCGGGCAAGCACTGTGTCGCCGTACGGCCGCACACCATCAATATTGCGCCGAGAGACACCCGGGAGACGGAGCAGAACCGGCTCGATGGCAAGATCGTTTCCCAGGTTTTCAACGGCAACGTGCTGCACGTGCAGGTCGAAACGGCTTCCTCCATCATCAATGTCGAAGCCCGCCCATCGAGCGATGCGCTGCCGGACGGCGCGCCGGTGACGCTGCACTGGAAGCCGACCGATACGCTGGTACTGGAATCATGAATACGGCCACGGGAGACTGCTAAGCCATGCGCTGGGGCCTTCTAGTCATACCGCCGCTGCTGCTGACGCTGACCCTGCTCTCGGGATCTCTTTTCATCTTCTTGAGCTCGAGCTTCCATGAAGATCTCGGTCTAGGACTGCTAAAAGAAGAGTATAGCCTATACAATTTTAGACAGATTTTGCTCTATCCAGGTTATCTGGAAAGCTTTTTTCTTACTCTGAAACTGTCATTCTATGTCTGTTCTTTCACGCTCATTATAACCTGGCCGCTTGCGTATATTTTGAGCCGCCTCACCCCGAAACTATCGATGCTTTTCGTGGGGCTTATCCTGGCCTCGACGTTTATTTCCCTGCCGATTAAAGCCTTGGGGCTGATGATTCTCTTTGGCACCGATAGCTTTGCCATGGATGTTTTGCGCGGCTTAGGACTGGTCGATCAGGATTTCAGGTTTGTAGGTTCACTATTCGGCGTTGGCGTCGGCTACACACATCTGGCCATCGGCTTGATGGTGATGATGATGTTCAGCGTCATGCAGGCAATACCGAAATCCCTCGAGGAGGCCGCGCGCATTCATGGAGCCTCCTGGGGGCGGACGATCTGGCGGGTTGTCGTACCCCTGAGTCTGCCTGGCACCATTAGCGCGTCCTTGATGCTGTTCAACCTGCTTACGGGCGCCTTCGTTTCGGCGACCCTGCTGGGTGGCGGCAAGATCCTGACGCTGCCCGTGCTGATCCAGCAGTCGATCATCCTCTTCAACGAATACGGGATTGCCGCGGCGCTAGCGGCGGTCCTGCTGATCACGGTGTTCGCGCTGAATCTCGTGTCCGTTTTCGCGGCTTCGCGGCTAACCCCGACGACAAAGGTGATCGCATGACAACCGAATCGCCGCAAAAGCCTCGCGCCTATTCCGGGGGCGGTCTGCTCTCAAGAGCCGCCTTTTGGCGGCGTCTGCGCGGAACGGCGGGCTGGTGCTGGCTCGCGATCGTGCTGCTGTTCATCTACGCGCCCATTCTCGTTATCGCCAGCGCCTCGGTCGACCCGGGCGAGTACATCATGAACAGGGCGTTCCTGCAGTTTCCGCCCAAGGGCTTTACCCTGCACTGGTACTTCAACATCTCGCCCAGCATGTGGCTCAGCATCACCAACAGCTTGATCCTGGCCGCTTGCGTTTCCGCAGCATCCGTCATCTTGGGAGTGCCCGCCGCTTTGGGCATCATGCGCGGCAGCTTCGCCGGCCGTAATCTGGTGTCCACGCTGTTCAGGTTCCCCCTGCAAATTCCGTTCATCGTCGTCGGCGTCGCCTTTCTGCAAGGCTCCTACGTTCTCGCCGCCGCGACAGGGGTAAACCTGACGAGTTCGCTCAGCGGCCTGTTTCTCGCGCATCTGCTGGTGGGCATCCCCTACGTCATTGGCGCGACCGGGTCGACGCTGGCGCAGCTTTCGCCGCGCTACGACGAAGCCGCTCTCACGCTGGGCGCGACACGCTGGCGGTCATTCCGCCGCGTGACCTTCCCGCTAATCCTGCCTGGGATCTTCGGCGGCGCGCTGTTTGCATTCCTCGTATCCTTCACGGACGTAACGATCGCCCTGTTCCTGACACCGCAGGGCTACGAGACTTTCCCGGTCCGGGTCTTCAACTCGATCCAGAACGACCTGGAATCCAGTCTCCCCGCCGCGGCGACAATCGTATTTTTCATTTCGGCGATAGCTATTCTCGTTCTGCAGCGCATTGCTGGAATGGAAGCTGTTCTCCGAAGTAGTGGGAGTAAAAAGTAGTCTTAACTAACTAAAAAACAGGAGGCGAAGATGAAGATAAAAATTGCATCGCTAGCCGCTGCCATGATGCTGAGCGCTTCGTTGGCTAGTCCAGCGACCGCTCAAATCATGCAGCCAGACGAACCTTTCAACGTTACCCTGAGAGTAGCGACCTTCCCGGGAACCTGGCCGGAAGCCATCCGTGGCGAGGTCGGCGAAGAGCTGGAAAAAGCCGGTATTACGCTTGAGTTCATCGGCGGCAACAGCAGTGAATTCCTGGCCCGGCTTGTCGCGGCCCGGGGCCAAGAGGCTCCCTTCGATGTCGTCGAAGTCGGCGACGACACCTACCCTGAGTACCGCGCCGGCGATTTCCTCGCCAAGATCGATCATTCCAAGATTCCCAACCTGGCACAGCTCGCGCCGTCACTCTACGGCGAGTACATCGTCTCGAATTGGCTGTCCGAACCGAGCATCGTCTACAACGCGGACAAGTTCGCCGAAGCCAATATTCCAGTTCCCGAGCGCTTCTCGGACCTCGCGAATCCCGCTCTCGCAGGCCGCGTGCTTCTGCCGGACATCACCTCCTACAACGCCTACTTCGTGGTAACCGCGCTGGCAAACGAGAATGGCGGCAGCGAGGAGAACGCTCAGCCTGGTTTCGATAAGCTCTCGGAAATCGAGGCCCACTCCGCGGTCAGCAAGTCCGGTTCGGTCGCGCAGTTGTTCCAAACGGGCGATGTCTGGGCGGCGATTTGGGGTGCCCACATCGGTCAGCGCATCGCGCAGGCCGGCATCAATGTGTCGGTCGTTCACCCCCCCATCAAGGACGGCAATGTCGCGATCGCCAGGGGCTTTCTTGGCATCGTGAAGGGCTCGCCGCACAAGGAAGCGGCTGAGTTCTACATCAATGCGGTTCTGTCGAAGAACGTGCAGGTGAAGTTCAGCACCCAATACGGAATGGTACCGGTCAATGCCGAGGCGCGTGTCAGCGCACGGGAAAACGCCGGCCGCGATTCCGACGGTAATCCCTACCTCATGCTTGAAGACGACGATGTCGCGCAGGCCTGGTGGCCGGATTACGATAAAATCGATAAGCGTGCCTGGGCTCGCCAGTTCCAGAGTGCGATACAGTAGTTATTGAGTCCCGGACGGCTGGCATGGGAATGTCAGCCGTCCGGCCTTGTCTTTCGCAGGTAGTCTTCCAATGATCGATACGCTTTGGTTCACCAGATGCCCGGCCCCAACGCCCGCGTCCATTGCCATCAGAAATGCTTGGCTGCGCGACGAATTCGCCCCGGATGGCATCGAGGTGCTTTCGCTTGCGGCCTCGAAGGACAAGTCCGTCCATCTCTCTCACTATCGCCATACACAACCCAACTCCTTCCGCTTCGGCGGATATGTCCCCCCGCTCATCAGCTGCGCGCGGGGGCGAGACGTGAAGATCATCGGCTTGGGCTGGCCGGACCGAACGGCGGAAATCGTCGTCCGGGAGGATTCGAACATCCGCACGGGCGCCGATCTTAAGGGTAAGCGCCTCGGCGTCCCCATCCGTCTGAACGATACGGTCGACTGGTGGCAGGCGACCGTCATGGCCGGCTACGAAGACGGCTTGCAAAATCTTGGCCTGACATCCAGCGACGTCGAGTTCGTGAAAATCGAGATCGCGCGGGAATACGTCGCGGACATCGCGCAGGGCGAGGACCACGATCTTTCTCTCTGGGGCGCCCGCAGCCAATTCGCGGTTCAGCGCGAGGAGGCCGCCGCCATGATTCGCGGCGAAGTCGACGCGCTCTATACGGACGCGGCCATGGGCGCAATTCTCAAGGCGGCTTACGGTTTCAGGCCCGTGCTCAGCGTCGGCAGAGACGAGGATGAGGAGGATGGGGTCGGAGGCCACCCCACCGTGCTCACGGTTAGCGGTACGCTGCTCGACGAACGTCCCGATCTGGTGGAACGCTGGGTCGCGAGATTGCTGGACGTCGAGAGTTGGTGCCTCACCAATGAGGAAGAAGCCGTCCGGATTCTCGCGCGCGATACCGGTGTTCCGGAAGATTTCCTGGCACCGGCCTATTCGGCGCGGGTGCATCGCCAGATGGATGTCTCGCTTTCGCCTCGGCGCATCGCGCTGTTAAAGGACAAGCAGGATCATCTGCTGCGTCACGGGTTTATCGAGCAGGACATCGATTTGGATGCGTGTATCGATGCCCGGCCCTTGAACGCGGCGCTGGAATCGCGCCGCCTGGCCGCTTCGGCGTAAAGCCCTCTCGGTCTAGTCGGCCGGGGAGAGGCGCAACAGGAGGCCGTTGCTGGAATCCGTTAGCAGATACAGCAGCCCATCCGGCCCCATCTCGACGTCGCGCATACGGCCGTAGGCCTCCTCCAGCAGACGCTCTTCCCCCAGCACCTCGTCGCCGTCGAGCTCCAGCCGCGCGATCAGTTCGAATTTCAGGGACCCGTTGAAGAGATCGCCCTGCCAGTGCGGGAAGTCGTGCCCCGTGTAAAACGCCATGCCCGAAGGCGCGATCGAGGGTGTCCAGTGCCAGATCGGCGCAACGAAGCCGGGAGCCTCCGCCGGGCCGATGCGGCCACCGCCGTATTCCTCGCCATGCGTAACCCTGGGCCAGCCGAAGTTCGCCCCTGGCTTGGCGATATTGATCTCGTCACCACCCTGGGGGCCATGCTCCTGAACCCAGATATCGCCGGTCGAGGGGTTGAGCGCGATCCCCTGGGGATTGCGGTGACCATAGGAATACACAGCCGGGTGGCCATCGGCGCCGTCGGCGAAAGGATTGTCCGGCGGGATCGTGCCATCGGCGTGCAAGCGCAGCACGGAACCCGCCGGGTCGTGGGGATCCTGCGCGCGCGCGCCCTGCCCCCGCTCGCCGACGGTCACAAAGAGGAAACCCTGCCGATCGAATACCAGGCGCGAGCCGAAATGCTGACCCGAGGACGTCTTTCGCGGCAAGTCGAAGAGCAGCTCAATATCTCGCAGGGCTCCGGCCTCGAGGCGGCCGCGCGCGACCGCCGTACCGGCGCCGCCCTCGCCGGGTCTGGCGAAGCTGATGTAGACCCAGGGCTCATCGGGAAACTCCGGGTCCAGCGCGACATCCAGCAGCCCACCTTGTCCGCGCGCCGCGACTTCGGGCAGGCCGGAAATCGGCGTTTGTTCGAGGGCGCCATTGCGGTAAAGCCGCAGCCTGCCGGGCCGCTCGGTAATCAGCAGACTGCCATCGGGCAGAAATGCCATGCCCCAGGGGTGCTCCAGCCCCTCCGCGAGTACCGTCACGCGGAAGCTGGCCTGTGTGCTTGTGTATTCCTCGCCACGTGTTTCCAAGGCCCACAGCGCCGCCAGGGTAAGCACGGCGCAGGCGAGGATGCTATTGCGCAGGTGGTATGGCAGGGCGGCGGTCATGATCGGTTTCTTCCTCGATTCGAGGCGCTGACCGGCTTCATCAGTTGGGGCGGAGATCCCGCAGCACGTAGTGCCCGTTCTCGATGCCGGCGAAAACTTCCGGCACGTCGGGATGCGCGATCGGCCCCCCTTCCTCGTCCGGCACCAGATTCTGTTCGGAAACATAGGCGGTGTAGGTCGATTGCTCGTTCTCGGCAAGCAGGTGATAGAAAGGCTGATCCTTCCTAGGCCGGACTTCCGCGGGGATCGACTCCCACCATTCCTCGGTGTTGTTGAACTCTGGATCGACGTCGTAGATCACGCCGCGGAAGGGATAGACCCTATGCCGCACGATTTGCCCGATCTGGAATTTGGCGGTTCGCATTGTCATGCGGGTTAATCTGGCGAAAGCGGCGCGCGCTTACAAGTGACCGCCGCTGCGCGCCTCCAGAATTTCCGCAAAAAAATACGCCCGCAGGTGAACGCTAGCCTTTCATTCTGCGTATGACGTATCTACATATGCTCGAACATACTATATCTGTTCGATATATTAGATTTCTAAGGTGTGGCGATGCAGACTAAAACCCTATGCTTGGCGGTCCTGATTCAAGGCGAGGCCAGCGGCTACGAGATCAAGAAGGCCCTGGAAGAGGCGCCCTACAACCACTTCCAAGAGACCAGCTTCGGATCGATTTACCCCGCCCTGGCCAAGCTGGCGGAAGAAGGCCTGGTGCATTTCCATGAAGAGGCTCAGGACAAGCGGCCCGATAAAAAAGTCTATGCGATCTCGCAAGCCGGTCGCGCGGCGCTGATCGAGGATCTAAAACAACCGCCGGATCCCGACCGCTATCGCTCCGATTTTCTCTTCGTTCTGTTCCTCGGCAACCTCCTGCCTCGCGAGCACCTGCTCAAGGTCGTCGATGAGCGGATCGTCTGGTACGAAAACAAGCTGGCGCACATGGCCGACTGTAGCGCGAATCTGGAGGATGCCCCTGTCAACCAGCGTTTCGTTCACGGCATGGGCGTAGCGGCCTATTCGGCCTGCCTCGACTACCTGAAATCGCACCGCCCCATGCTGGCCGCCGAGAGCCAGGCAACGCGCGTAGCAGAATAGGACGCCGGATTTATGAAGCGCTCACTAATCATCGCGGTTCTTTTCGCAATCGCCGTTATCGTCTGGATCGCTTCGGGCATGATCGGCGGTGGCGCCGAAGCGCCGGAAGCCACCAAGGAGCCCGCCAGCCTGGGGGGCGACACGGCCCTCGCGGAAGTGCGCGTTCGCCAGCAAACGGCCCTGCCCCATACCACGCGCCTCCTGCTGCGCGGCCAAACCGAGGCCGAGCGCAGCGCCACGCTGCGCTCTGAAACCTTTGGCCGCGTCATCGAGGTCCTTGTCGACGATGGCGAGCGTGTACAGGAGGGCGCTCTCCTGATCCGCATCTTGGATCAAGAACGCAGCGCCGCCCTGGAGGAAGCCAAGGCCCTGCTGGAACAGCGGCGGATCGAGCTGGCGGCCTCCTCGAAACTGTCCGAGAGCGGATATCGCGCGGAGACTCAGGTCGCCGCGGCGCGCGCCGCTTACCGCACCGCGCAGGCCCAGGTCGAACAGGCCCAGGCCGCGGTCGACCGGCTCACCATCCTGGCACCCTTCGACGGGCTGCTCGACGAACGCATGGTAGAGGTCGGTGACTATCTCGACGTTGGCGACAACGTCGCCAAGCTCCTCGATCTCGACCCCATGATCCTCACCGCCGAGGTCAGCGAACGTAATGTCGGCAAGCTCAGGCTGGGCGACCAGGCCTCGGCGACATTGATCACCGGGCAGCGGGTGACCGGCAACATTTCTCATATCTCGGCCTCGGCGAAGGCTTCGACACGCACCTACCGCGTCGAATTGCAGGTCGACAATCCCGACATGGCGATCCCCGATGGCATGTCGGCCGAGCTCGACCTGCCGCTCGACAAGGTCATGGCTCACTTGATCTCTCCGGCCATTCTAACCCTGCGCGAAGACGGCGCCGTGGGGGTCAAGCTGATCGGCCCGAACAACGTAGTGGTTTTCCACCCCGTCGAAATTCTGGAGAACACCGAAGAGGGCCTCTGGGTGACCGGCATGCCCGATCAGGTTGTCTTGATTACGGTTGGCCAGGAATTCGTTACAGAAGGCGAAACCGTCAAGCCGGTCGATGAGCGCAGCGTCCAGCAGCAGCAGACGGAACAGACATCGTGAACGCCATCATCGACGCCGCGGTCAGCCACTCGCGGACCGTACTGGCCACCCTGCTGATGCTGCTGATCGCGGGCACCTTCGCCTACATCAATATCCCCAAGGAAGCCGACCCCGACGTCAACATCCCGATTATCTACGTCGCGATGACGCATAGCGGCATCTCGCCCCAGGACGCAGAGCGCCTGCTCGTCAAGCCGATGGAGCAGGAGATGACCTCGATTGAGGGCGTGAAGGAGATGCGCTCGATAGCCTATGAGGGCGGCGCCAACGTGACCTTGGAGTTCGAGGCTGGTTTCGATGTCGATCAGGCGATGCTCGATGTGCGCGAGAAGGTCGATCTCGCGAAACCGGAGCTGCCCGACGAAACCGACGAGCCTACGGTCCACGAAGTTAACCTCAGTCTTTTTCCCGTGCTGGTGGTTCAGCTCTCCGGCAACGTTCCCGAACGCACCCTGCTGCAGGCCGCGCGCAGCCTGCAGGACAGAATCGAATCTATCGGGTCGATCCTGGAAGCCGAGATCGGCGGCGATCGGGACGAACAGGTCGAACTGATCGTCGACCCCTTGCGGCTGGAAAGCTACAACCTCGATGCCCGCGACATTCTCGCCAGCATCGACCTTTCTAACCGGCTGGTCGCCGCCGGTTCGCTGGACACCGGCGTCGGGCGCAACTCGGTCAAGGTTCCCGGTCTCTTCGAGACCTTCCAGGACATCCTCGACATGCCGGTCAAAAGCGATGGCGACGCGGTGGTGCGCTTTTCCGATATCGGCACGCTGCACGCCACCTTCATCGATCCCGAGGGCTTCGTGCGGATCAATGGACAGCCCGGTCTATCGCTCGAGGTTTCCAAGCGCACCGGCGAAAACATCATCGAAGCCATCGAGGCGGTGAAGGCGGTGGTCGCGGCGGAAAGCCAGTATTGGCCGGATTCGATTCAGGTCAGCTTTAGCCAAGACAAATCCAGCAACATCCGGACCATGCTGAGCGACCTGCAAAACAATGTCATCAGCGCCATCGTTCTGGTCATGGTGGTGGTGGTCGCCGCGCTCGGCCTGCGTTCCGCCGCGCTGGTCGGCATCGCCATTCCCGGTTCCTTCCTGACCGGCATCCTGGTTCTCGCCAGCTTCGGCCTGACCGTGAATATCGTGGTGCTGTTCAGCCTGATCCTCGCGGTTGGAATGCTGGTCGACGGCGCCATCGTCGTGATCGAATACGCGGACCGCAAAATGAGCGAGGGCCTCGACAAGAAGCAGGCCTACGCCCTCGCCGCCAAGCGCATGGCCTGGCCGATCATCGCCGCCACGGCAACCACTCTGGCCGCCTTCCTACCGCTTCTGTTCTGGCCCGGTATTGTCGGCGAATTCATGAAATTCCTGCCGATCACCTTGATCGCGACCCTCTCAGCGTCGCTGTTCATGGCGCTGATTTTCATTCCGACGCTCGGCGCTCATTTCGGCCGGGCGGGCGGCGCCGCCGATCCGGAGAAAATGCGTGCGCTGCGGGCCGGCGAAGAAGCCAGTATCGACGAGATCGGCGGCTTCACCGGCCGCTATGTCCGCGTCCTGCGCAAGGCCTTGAAGCACCCGGGCAAGGTTGTGATTGCCGCGGTCATGCTGCTGGTCGGCGTGCAGGTCGCCTACGGCGTCTTTGGCCGAGGTGTCGAGTTTTTCCCCAATGTCGAGCCGGACAGCGTCGCGATCTGGGTTCATGGACGGGGCAATCTTTCGGTCGAGGAGCGCGACGATCTCCTGCGCCAGGTCGAGGACCAGATCTTGGCGCTACAGCAGGATAAGCAAGAATTTCACGCGATCTACTCGCGCTCCGTCGCCGCCTCCGGGCGGGAAAACGCTGACGAGCCGGAAGATCTGATCGGCCGTATTCAGCTCGAGTTCGTCGATTGGTTCGCCCGCCGCGACGCCGAATCGATCATTGCCGAGATCCGGGAACGCACGAACCACCTCGCCGGCATCCATGTCGAGGCCCGTCAGCAGGAAGCCGGGCCACCGGTCGGCAAGCCGATTCAGATTCAAGTCGCCTCCAACGATCCGGCGCTGCTCGAGCCCGTGGCGGATCGGATCGTCGCCAAGATGCATGAACTCGGCGGCTTCATCGATATCGAGGACGGTCGGCCCATTCCCGGTATCGATTGGGTGCTGGAGGTCGACCGCGCCCAGGCCGACAAGTTCGATGTCGATATCGCGCTGATCGGCTCCTACGTGCAGATGGTCACACGTGGCCTGGAAGTCAGCGACTTCCGCCCCGACACCAGCGATGACGAGGTCAAGATCATGCTGCGTCTGCCGCAGCGCTACCGCAATCTCGATCAGCTCGACCGCATTCGCGTCCAGACCAACGTCGGACTGGTGCCAATCTCCAATTTCGTAACCCGCAAGGCCGAACCCAGCGTGTCTTTGCTCAATCGCGTCGACGGCAGCCGTGTGATGACGGTCAAGGCCGAGGTCGGCATCGATCCAGCGACCGGCGCGCCCTACCTCGTCGACACCAAGGTGCAGGAACTCAAGGCCGCGTTTTCAAACGTCGCGGTGGACCCGCAGGTCAGCGTCACCTTCAAGGGCGAGGACGAGGAGCAGAAGGAGGCACAGGCCTTCCTGTCCAAGGCCTTCGTGGTCGCGTTGTTCCTAATGGCCTTGATCCTGGTTACCCAGTTCAACTCCTTCTACAGCGCCTTCCTGATACTCTCGGCGGTGATCATGTCGACCATCGGCGTGATGATCGGTCTGCTGGTGATCGGCCAGCCCTTCGGCATCGTAATGTCGGGAATCGGTGTGATCGCGCTGGCCGGGATCGTGGTCAACAACAACATCGTGCTGATCGATACCTACGACCGCCTAAAGCTCGAAACCGAGGATCAGATCGAGGCAATCCTGCGCACCGGGGCGCAGCGCTTGCGGCCAGTCCTGCTGACCACGGTAACCACGATCCTGGGTCTGATGCCCATGGTGCTGGGGGCCAATGTCGACTTCGTCAACCGCATCGTCCAGGTCGGCGCGCCGTCGACTCAGTGGTGGTCGCAGCTTTCCACGGCGATCGTCTTTGGGCTCGGCTTCGCGACCTTACTGACGCTGATCTTCACACCCTGCGCGCTGATGCTGCGTGTCAATGTCCGGAATTGGCGCAGGGCACGGCGCGCGCGCAAGCAGCAGCGCCGTGACGCGGATATCCCGCGGCAGGACGGCGGCGGAAATCCGGTCGGTCAAGCGGCTGAGTAGCAGGCCGCGCGGCCGCCGCGTTCAGTTGGTTTGTGGCACCACGAAGATCTGGCCGGGATAGATCAAGTCTGGATCGCGAATCTGATCCTGGTTGGCTTGATAGATCACGCTGTAGCGCACGCCCTCGCCCAGGGTTCCTCGCGCGATACGCCAGAGGCTGTTGCCGGGCTGCACGATGACGAACTTCTCGTCTGGCAAGCTGGCCCGCGCGAACTCGACGCGCGAGAACGGCGTTTCGACCCGCGCCAGGACCTCGCCCTCGGAAGTCACCAGATCGGCGCGTAGCTGATAGATCCCGAAGGGAACCTCCCGGGCCACGGTATAGGACCAGCGGCCATCGGAATCCGTGACCGTCTCGCCAAGCAGCTCGTTGTCCAGATAGAGCCGGATGGTGCTCTCCGGCGTGGCGCGCCCGCTGACGGTGATCCCACCATCGTCACCGTAGTCGACAGCCTCCAGGACCAGATCGCCCTCGGCAATGCCCTCGCCCTTCGGCGCCTGCAGGACCTGGCTTCCGCCACTGCCCGCGCGTGGCGCCAGCACCGCGATGGGCGCTTCGGCGGCGGCTTCCGTCTGCTGCGTCTCTGGCACCGACATCACGACGACATCTTCGGACGGGATTTTAAGACCGTCCTGCCCCTCGGACTCCAAGCTCAGCTCCCGGTTACCGGGGGAAAGCGGCTTTTCGGAAAGAAACACCCATTCGCCGTTGTCATCGGCGATGACGCTGCCCAGGGGTTTGCCGTTATCGAGCACGGTCACCTTGCTGCCAGGCTCGGCACGGCCGGCGATCACCGTATCGCCCGAGGGCTCCACCCGCACGACATCGAAGCTGGGCGCCACCGGACCCGGCGCTTCCACTTCTCTCTGCTGAGCGGGCTCGGTGTCCTCGGGCACAGGCGCTTGGGCTTCGCTGCCGCTCGCCACCGGCGCGCTTGCCTGCTGCTGGGCCGCGCTGTCCTGCGTCGAGCCGTCAGAATCATCGCTGCTGGAGGGTTGAGCGCCGCCGGACGCCGTGGTCTCGGAGGCCGGGGCGTCTTGCCCCCCGCCTTCCGCCGTCGCATCCGCCGCCGTACCCACCGCTGTGCCTGCCGTATCCTGCGCGGCGTCTCCGCCCGCGGCATCCGTGGCCGTCTGCATGGCCTGCTGCTCAGGGCTGTCCTTCAGGACGTAGTAGAGAAGAGCTCCGCCAAGGATCACCGTGGCGGCGACAACCAATGAAGTGAGATGCGAACGTTGCACGCGAAACCCAGCCTTTCCCAGAGAGCAAGTCCAGCTGGGACGGAAACGATCCTGGTCCCGGCTCCTGCTCACATTCCTTATCATAGAGGCTGAACCAGGACCCGCACTGCTTCTCTGCGCGCTGGACAGACTCTAGGAAACCCCAGCCCTGAAGCCTATACGGGCGATGATATGGGTGCAACGGCGGTAGGAGGGCGCCGCCGAATCCTTTAAGCTAGCAACATTCAACGCAATCCTGGATTTTCCATGCCCGCCATGAGCGCCCTCTGTGTCTATTGCGCCGCCTCGCAGCGGAGCGACCCGCATTATCGCGCGACCGCCGCCTTGCTCGGCCGCCGCGCGGCCGAGCAAGGCGTAGAAATCGTTTATGGCGGCGGACAGGTGGGGCTGATGGGCGCTGTCGCCGACGCCGCCCTGGCCGCGGGCGGTCAAGTCACCGGCATCATTCCAGAGCATCTGATGGCCAAGGAGCTTGGCCACGGCATGGTGACGGACCTGGTGGTTGTCGACTCCATGCACGCGCGCAAGCGCGAGATGTTCGAGCGCTCCGATGCCTTCGTCATTCTGCCCGGCGGCCTGGGAACCCTCGATGAAACCTTCGAGATTCTGACTTGGCGGCAGCTCGGTCTCCATGAAAAGCCGATCGTTCTGCTGAACGACCGCGGGTATTGGCAGCCGCTGCTCGATCTTATCGCGCATCAAGTCCGGGAGAACTTCGTGCGCCCGGAGCATGCCAGCCAGCTGCGCGTCGTGGACAGCGTGGAAGGCCTTTTCGAGTTGCTGCAAGCGCTTCCCGCGCAACAGGGCAGCAGCGACACCGGGCGCTTCTAAGCGCCCGTTCGCGCGCCCCGCCGCCGGCCAGCTTGCACCCCTGGAAAACAATGCTATTGTGCCGCCGACCCCGCGCCGGCAACCCGGGACCCCGGTCCCCTCGCAGCTGGTTTCCAGCGCTTTTCCCGACCCGATTTCACGGATCGATACATGCCAAAGATCGCAGTTAAGAATCCCATCGTGGAGCTCGATGGAGATGAGATGACCCGGATTATCTGGGACTTCATCAAGGAAAAGCTCATCCGCCCCTATCTCGATATCGATCTCAAGTACTACGACCTGGGTATCGAGAAGCGCGACGAGACCGACGACCAGATCACCGTAGACGCCGCCAAGGCGATCCAGCAGTACGGCGTCGGCGTCAAGTGCGCGACCATCACGCCGGACGAAGCCCGGGTCGAGGAGTTCGACCTCAAGAAGATGTGGCGCTCCCCGAACGGGACGATCCGCAACATCCTCGGCGGCACCGTCTTCCGCGAGCCGATCATCTGCCGCAACGTGCCGCGGCTGGTCCCCGGCTGGACCCAGCCGATCGTCATCGGCCGCCATGCCTTCGGCGACCAGTACCGCGCCACCGACGTCAAGATTCCCGGCCCCGGCAAGCTGAAAATGGTCTACGAGCCCGCCGATGGCGGGGAGTCCGTGGTCTACGAAGTCCACGACTTTCCGGAGTCGGGCGTGGCCATGTCGATGTACAACCACGACGAATCCATCCGCGGCTTTGCCCGGGCCTGCATGAACTACGGCCTGATGCGCGGCTGGCCGGTCTACCTCTCGACCAAGAACACGATCCTCAAGGCCTACGACGGCCGCTTCAAGGATCTCTTCCAGGAAGTATTCGATAGCGAGTTCAAGGACGCCTTCGAGGCCAAGAAGCTGACCTACGAGCACCGCCTGATCGACGACATGGTCGCCTGCGCCATGAAGTGGAACGGCGGCTATGTCTGGGCCTGCAAGAACTACGACGGCGACGTGCAGTCCGACACCGTCGCCCAGGGTTTCGGCTCGCTCGGCCTGATGACTTCCGTGCTGATGACGCCGGACGGCAAGACGGTCGAGGCCGAGGCGGCCCATGGCACGGTCACGCGCCACTATCGCCAGCATCAGGAAGGCCGGGAGACCTCGACCAACCCGATCGCCTCGATCTTCGCCTGGACCCGCGGCCTGAAGTATCGCGGCGAATTCGATGGCACCCCCGAGGTGACGAAGTTCGCCGAGGCGCTGGAAGCGGTGTGCATCGAAACCGTCGAGGGCGGCGACATGACCAAGGACCTCGCCCTGCTGATCAGCCCGGACCAGAACTGGCTGACCACGAGCCAGTTCCTCGACAAGCTCGACGAGAACCTCTCCGCAAGGATGCAGAAGTGGTGAGCCGGCGGGGTTTCCTCGCCAAGCTCTGCGGTCTGTGTCTCGGCGCCTTGTTGCTGACCGCGCCAGGCGCCGCCCTGGCCCAGACCGCCGGCGATCCCGAGAACACGCTGGTGCTGGAGCTGAAAAGCGGCAAGGTGCTGATCAAGCTGCTGCCGGACCTGGCGCCCAAGCATGTCGAGCGGATCAAGACCCTTGTGCGGGAAGGCTTCTACGACGGAGTCGTCTGGCACCGCGTCATGGAAGGCTTCATGGCTCAGACCGGTGACCCCACGGGAACCGGCCGGGGCGGTTCCGAACTGCCCGATCTGGAGGCCGAGTTCTCGAACGCAGCCTTCGAGCGCGGCATCGTCGGCATGGCGCGAACCTCCGATCCCGACAGCGCCAACAGCCAGTGGTTCGTGATGTTCGACCGCGCGCCCAACCTGGACCGCAACTACACGATCTGGGGCCGGGTGATCGAGGGCATGGAGCATATCGACGCGATCAAGAAGGCCCCGACGGGAAGCCGCAGCGGCGCCGTCGAGAACCCCGACAAGATCCTCAGCCTGAAAGTCCTGGCCGACCTACCCTGATCTCACTTTAAGGAGCCGCCCCATGGCCGCTACGCAGAATGAAGACACCCTGGTTCTTGAACTCGAGCACGGCACCGTGGAAATTGCTCTACGCCCCGATCTCGCGCCGAAACACGTCGCGCGCGTCAAGGAGCTGACCCGCCAGGGTTTCTACGATGGAATCGTGTTTCACCGGGTCATGGAAGGCTTCATGGCCCAAACCGGCGACCCCACCGGCACCGGCACCGGCGGCTCCGGCCAGAATATCGAGGCGGAGTTCAGTGACGCCAATTTCGGGCGCGGTACAGTCGGCGCGGCGCGGGCGCAAAACCCCAACAGCGCCGATAGCCAGTGGTTCATCTGCTTTGACGACGCAAGCTTTCTCAACGGTCAGTACACCGTCTGGGGCGAAGTCGTCAGCGGCATGGAGGCCGTCGATAAAATCAAGAAGGCGCCGCCGGAAGATCGCAATGGCACCGTGATAGACCCCGATGCGATCAAGACCCTGAGAGTAAAAGCCGACATCTAGACATCGAGGCTGCCCCCGGCCCTCTTGTAGGCTGCGGCGGCCAGGTTCGCGGACGGTACGAAAAGGGCGGCCCAGGTGCCGCCCTTTATTTTGTGTATTTTGTGCCTGCCTAGCCGGCCAACGCGGCTTCAATGGCCGCCAAGGCCTTGCCGCCGCCCGCGCCATCGGGTCCACCGGCCTGGGCCATGTCGGCGCGGCCGCCGCCGCCCTTGCCGCCCAGGGCTTCGGAACCGACCCGTACCAGATCGACCGCGGACAGGCGCTCCGTCAAGTCGTCGGTCACGGCAACCACGATCGATCCCTTGCCCTCGTTGTTGGCGACCAGCACCACCACGCCGGAACCGATTTGAGCCTTCAGCGCATCGGCAAGCGGCTTGAGATCGCGCGGCGGGATATCCTCGAGCAGCCTGCTGGCAAGCTTGACGCCCGCGACCTCCTTGGTATCGGCGGCCGCATCGCCGCTTCCGCCCGCCGCCAACTTCTTGCGCGTGTCCGCCAGCTCGCGTTCCAGACGGCGGCGCTCCTCGATGACCTGTTCGAGGCGCTTCGACAGCTCACCAGGCGAGGTTTTCAGAAGTGCCGCCGCGTTGCGGAGCGTTTCTTCCTGCGCCTCCACGTACTCCAGAGCGGCGGAGCCCGTCAGCGCCTCGATGCGGCGCACGCCGGCCGCCAGAGCGCCCTCGCCGACGATCTTGAAAAACCCGATATCGCCGGTGCGCCGCACGTGAGTGCCACCGCAGAGTTCCGTGGAGAAGTATCTGCCCTCCCCCTTCTCAGGGTCGGCGCCGCCCATCGAGAGAACCCGCACTTCCTCGCCGTACTTCTCGCCGAACAGCGCCAGGGCGCCGGCCTCCATGGCCTCATCGGGAGTCATCAGGCGGGTGACGACCTCCGCGTTGTCGCGAATGCGCGCGTTGACCAGCGCCTCGACGTCACGGATATCCTCGTCGCTCAGGGGTTTGGGATGGCTGATGTCGAAGCGCAGCCGATCCGGGGCAACCAGCGATCCCTTCTGGGTGACATGCTCGCCAAGCCGGCGCCGCAGCGCCTCGTGCAAGAGATGGGTGGCGGAGTGATTGGCGCGCAGGGCGGCGCGCCGCTCGGCATCGACACGTGCCTCCAGGCTATCGCCCAACTCGATCTTGCCACGCTCGACCTTGCCAAGGTGCACATGCAAGGCGCCGAGCCGCTTCTGGGTGTCCGATACGGAAATCTCGACGCCCTCGGCGCCGATCAGCACGCCCGCGTCGCCCTGCTGGCCGCCGCTTTCGCCATAGAAGGGCGTCTGGTTGAGCAGCAGCGCCACGTCATCGCCAGTCTTGGCCGAGGCGCAGGGCTTGCCGTCGGCGCCAACGATGGCGGTTACCACGCCCTCGGCGACTTCGCTGTCATAACCGAGAAACTCGGTCGCTCCGGTCTTGTCGCGCAGTTCGAACCACACGGTGTCGGTCGCCGCCTCGCCCGAGCCCGACCAGGCTTTACGCGCCGCCGCGCGCTGGCGTTCCATGGCGGCATCGAAACCCTGCTGATCGACGCTGCGGCCCTGGCCGCGCAGAATGTCCTGGGTCAGATCCAGGGGAAAGCCGTAGGTATCGTAGAGCTTGAAGGCAATTTCGCCGGGCAGGGTCCCCCCGTCTCCAAGCTTGCCGGTCTCTTCCTCCAGCAGCTTGAGGCCGCGGTCGAGGGTCTCCTTGAAGCGGCTTTCTTCCAGCTTCAGGGTCTCGGTGATCAGGGCCTGCGCACGCTGTAGTTCGGGGAAGGCTTGTCCCATCTCGCGGACCAGGGCGGGAACCAGCCTCCAGACCAGCGGCTCGCGGCAGCCCAGGATGTGCGCATGGCGCATGGCCCTGCGCATGATCCGGCGCAGCACGTAGCCGCGCCCGTCATTGGCCGGCAAGACACCGTCGGCGATCAGGAAGGACATGGCGCGCAGATGGTCGGCGATGACCCGGTGGCTGACCGCGTGGGCGCCGTCGGGGGATACGCCGGAAGCCTCCGCCGAGGCTTCAATCAGCCGGCGCATCAGATCGATGTCGTAGTTGTCGTGCTTGCCTTGCAGCACGGCGGCAATGCGCTCCAGGCCCATACCGGTATCGATCGAAGGGCGCGGCAGATCGACACGCTCTCCGGCCGTCACCTGCTCGTACTGCATGAAAACCAGGTTCCAGATCTCGATGAAGCGGTCGCCGTCCTCGTCGGGGCTGCCCGGCGGGCCGCCGGGAATGTTCTCGCCGTGATCGTAGAAGATCTCGGAACAGGGGCCACAGGGCCCGGTATCGCCCATCGCCCAGAAGTTGTCCGAGGTGGCGATACGGATGATTCGCTCCTCCGGCAGCCCGGCGATCTTCTTCCAAAGCTCGAAGGCCTGATCGTCATCGGCGTAGACCGTCGCCAGAAGCTTATCGGCGGGCAGTCCGTACTCCTTGGTGATTAGGTTCCAGGCCAGCTCGATTGCCACGTCCTTGAAGTAGTCGCCAAAGGAGAAATTCCCCAGCATCTCGAAGAAGGTGTGATGCCGGGCGGTATAGCCGACGTTCTCGAGATCATTGTGCTTACCGCCGGCGCGCACGCACTTCTGCGAGGTCACCGCGCGCGAGTAGGGACGCGATTCGGCGCCGGTAAAGACGTTTTTAAACTGGACCATGCCGGCATTGGTGAAGAGCAGCGTCGGGTCGTTGCGCGGCACCAAAGGGGAGGAGGAAACGACCTCGTGACCCTGGTCCGCGAAGTAGCCGAGAAACTGACTGCGTATGTCGTTCGTCGTGGTCATAAAAATTATCTGCTTTCAGTGACCTGTAGAAGGATTTGGATATGTTCCAAAGCAATTCCAAGGGACCGGGATCCCCACGATTTCGAGCTTGGCGGTTGTAGCCCTCCCGCCGTGCACTGTCCAGTGAACCGGGCGACAGCAAATTTTCTTATCCAAGGGCCTAGCTGGGCTTGGAATCGCCTAATTGCCTGATTAGAGTAGCGCGCCATGATCGCAGAAATGACAGAGATTCGAACCTCGGCCCGGCCGCTTTTCGCCCGTGCTTTGCGTTCCATGCCGGCTTTTGCACTCGCAGCGATACTTGCGGCTGGGGCTTTCCACCTCCCCGCGCCGGCCCTCGCTCAGAGCACCGCTACCCCACAGAGCGAACTCACGCCGACGCCCAATAACGGCAAGAAGTTCGAGGACTGGACGCTGCGCTGCGGCAAGGCCGGCGAGCAGGCCCCAGAGGCTTGCGAGATGTTCCAGCAACACATCAGCCCGCAGACCAACAAGGTCGTGCTACACGCCGCCATCGGCAAGCTGCCTAACAACGAGAGCCCGGGGATGCTGATCGTGCTGCCGCTCGGCATTTCGCTGCCTCCAGGCGTCTTTATCAAGATCGATGAATCCGAGGCGCAGGCCGTGCCCGTCGAGCGTTGCACGCCGGACGGCTGCCGGGTAGAGCTGCTGCTCGATACAGCCTTCCTGAACAAACTGAAAGCCGGGACCACCATGACCGTGGTCTTCCACGTTTACGATCAGCAGGGCCAGCGCGAGCGGGTCGGCGTTCCGATTTCCCTGCTTGGCTTCACCGCGGCTCTCAACCAGGTTCTAAGCTAGGCCCGGGCCCTTCAAGCGCCCGGCTGTCGAAGCCGCGCGCCTTGCCGTGATATGAAAACGGCCGCCCTGTCGAGGCGGCCGTTTTTTATTCCTAGACGGGTTCTCCGCGCAGATCAGGAACCGGTGGCCGCTTCCTCGCCGCCATCCTCGGGCTCGGCTTCGCCGCCGGCATCCAGCATGGCTTCGGCAACCAGGCCCGCGTTGGCGCGGACCGCCTGCTCGATCGACGCCGCGACCTTTGGATTTTCCTTCAGGAAGTTTTTGGCGTTTTCGCGCCCCTGCCCGATGCGCTGGCCGTCGTAGGAGAACCAGGAGCCCGACTTTTCGACGATGTTGGCCTGCACACCCAGGTCGAGCAGCTCGCCCCGCTTGGAAATGCCCTCGCCATACATGATGTCGAATTCGACGGTGCGGAACGGCGGCGCCACCTTGTTCTTGACCACCCGCACGCGGGTTTGGTTGCCGACCAGCTCGTCGCGGTCCTTGATCGAGCCGATGCGGCGAATGTCGAGCCGCACCGAGGAGTAAAATTTCAACGCGTTCCCGCCGCTGGTCGTCTCCGGGTTGCCGAACATGACGCCGATCTTCATGCGGATCTGATTGATGAAGATCACCAGGGTGTGGGACCGGGAGATCGAGGAGGTCAGCTTGCGCAGCGCCTGACTCATCAGGCGGGCTTGCAGTCCGGGCAGGGAATCGCCCATCTCGCCTTCCAATTCGGCGCGCGGCACCAGTGCGGCGACCGAGTCGACGACCAGGACGTCGATCGCGCCGGAGCGCACCAGGGTATCGGCGATCTCCAGCGCCTGCTCGCCGGCGTCGGGCTGGGAAATCAGCAGCTGCTCGACATCGACGCCGAGCTTCTTGGAATACGACGGATCAAGGGCATGTTCCGCGTCGATGAAGGCGCAAGTCCCGCCAAGCTTTTGCGCTTCAGCGACCACATGCAGGGCCAGCGTGGTTTTACCGGAGCTTTCGGGGCCGTAGATTTCGACCACGCGCCCGCGCGGCAGCCCGCCGATGCCGAGCGCGATATCCAGTCCCAGAGAGCCCGTCGAGATGCTCTCGATCTCCATCACGTCGCGCTGTCCCAGGCGCATGACCGAGCCCTTGCCAAAAGCCCTCTCGATCTGGGTGAGCGCCGCATCCAGCGCCTTGTCTTTGTCGCCGTTGTTTCTGTCCGCCAAGTGAACCACCGAATTCGCCATGAGTATGCCTCCTTATCCCATAGGCGCCGGCCACAGGCAATTGCCGGTCCGGCTCTCAAAACTCAGAGCGAATGTACCCACAATGTTCTCATCTAACAAGAACAAAAAGCGTCCTAATGAGAACGTCGATGGAATATTCGACTGGGCCCGGGGTTACGTGTCAGGCTCCGACAGCACTTCCTTCACCTTGCTGGCGAGGTCCTTGAGGCTGAAGGGCTTCGACAGGAAATGCGTGCCGTCGATCTGATCGAGGCGTTGCCGGAAGGCATCCTCGGCATAGCCCGAGATGAAGATGACCTTCATCTCCGGGTAGCTTTCCCTTACGCGGCGCACCAGGGTGACGCCATCGATGCGCGGCATGACGATGTCGGTAATCAGCAGGTCGATCGCGCGCGGACCGCCCCCGCCGCCAGGCAAAGCCGGCTCGGCGGCACCGTTATCCAGCACCTCCAGCGCGGCTTCTCCGGAGCGCGCCTCGAGCACGTCGTAGCCCTTGTTGCGCAGCGCGCGCGCCGAAAAGGTTCGCACGGCGTCCTCGTCCTCGACCAGCAGCACCGTGCCGATGCCCGTAAGATCGCGCTTCTCGGCCAGCTCCGGTTGGGCCTTGCCCGCAAGCTCGTCCTCGCTCGACTGATGCTGCGGCAGGTAGATCGAGAAGGTCGTGCCCTCGCCGTCGCGGCTTTCGACATAAATATGACCGCCAGTCTGCTTGACGATGCCATAGACGGTCGACAGCCCAAGTCCCGTGCCCTCGCCAACATCCTTGGTGGAGAAAAAGGGATCGAACACACGGTCGATATGTTCCGGAGCGATGCCATTGCCGGAGTCGATCACCTCAATCACGACATAGTCCCCGGCCGGCACCAATTCATCCTTGTGCCGCAGGCTGGTCGCCAAGGTAACGTTGGAAGTCTTGATCACGAGCCGGCCGCCTTCCGGCATGGCGTCGCGGGCATTGACGGCGAGATTGATGATGACCTGCTCAAGCTGACCGTGATCGACCCGTACCAAGCCGAGATCGCGGCCATGGACCAGCTGCAGCTCGACGGTATCGCCGATCAGACGGCGCAGCAGATGCGACAGCTCGGCTAGGGCATCGGTGACGTCGAGAACCTTCGGCTGCAGGGTCTGCTGCCGGGAAAACGCGAGCAGCTGACGCACCAGATTGGCGGCGCGATTGGCGTTCTGCTTGATCTGCATGATGTCGGCGAAGGACTGATCGCCGGGCCGGTGACGCAGCAGCAACAGATCGGAGAATCCGATCATCGCGGTCAGCAAGTTGTTGAAATCGTGCGCGATGCCGCCAGCAAGCTGTCCAACGGCCTGCATTTTCTGCCCCTGCACGAACTGCGCTTCCAGGGATTTCTGCTCGGTGACGTCCTCAAGGTAGGCGACATAGCCTTCCTGCTGATCGTCGAGGGACTCCGACCAGGACAGCGACAAAGCGGCGACCTTCGGCGGATCGCCGAGAAAACGCAGTTCGATGGGTGCCTTCACCATGTCCTGGCGGGCTTGGCGATCGCCGCCCGGTGCCGCGGCGGCTGCGCGCGCGTCATCGTCCTTGGCGAGCTCCTGCAAAGCCTGTTGCAGCGCTGGGCGGTCGGCCTCGGAGAAAAGCTCGGCGAAGGCCTGCCGCTTCCTAAGCTTTCCGCTCGGCCGCGCCATCGCGGCAAAGCTGCGGTTATATTCGAGTATGCGCCCTTCGCTATCGAGCAGGGCCAAGCCCATGGGCGCGGCCTCGAAGAGGCGCGCGATACGGCGTTCGGACTGCGCCAAAGCCTCGGCGGTCTGGCGCTCGCGCGTCAAATGCCGCACGACCGAGCGGAGGCGCAGCAGCTTGCCGTCCAGGTCCTTGACCGTCTCGAGACTGATTGCGGCCTCGAAGGCGGCGCCTTCTACCGGCTTGATCACCACCTCGACGGAGTCCCTGCTTTCGGACTCCGGAACCACCGCATAGGGCGGCGTATGCTCAGGTGGCGGCGCGGCCAGCAGATCGTGCAGCCGAATTTCGCCCTTCATCAAGGCCTCGCGGGTCGTTCCCAGCCAAGCAGCGAAGCTCTGGTTGACGAACAGCAGACGGCCTTCCGGATCGCTCGAGAAGAAGCCGATCGGCGCGTGTTCCATCAAATCGATGAAGCGGGCCTGCTCCTCGTTGATCACCTGCTCCATCTGACGGCGCAGCGTGATGTCGTTGATGTACCAGAAGGTCATCCCCTTACGGCGGACCAAGGGATAAGCGGAGACCTGGTACCAGGTCTCTTCCTGGCCCTCCCGGGCGGGAACCGGAAATTCGATGTTGCCGCCGATGCCCCGGCGCACGTCGTCGCGCAGCCGTTCGAGCAAATCGACCGCTTCGGTATTTCCGTCGAGACGCGCGATCAAGGCTTCCGGCGCCGGCGGCTCGGCGCTGCCGAAACGTTCCCGGTAGCTGGGGTTGCTGTAGATGACCCGGCCGCGGGCATCGATCAGCTGGCGCGGGCTGGGAACGGAATCGAAGACATCGCACAGCAGGTTGCGCGCGCTACGCGCGTTGATCATCGCGACGGCGGCACCGGCGATACCAATAACACTGAACGCGAGGGTCCCGATCAGAGCCCAGCTGGAAGCGTCAAGCACGCAAAGGACTCCTGTGCTCTTGCGAAACCGGCCACGGCATGAAGTAAGCATAAAAGCATGGAAGCTTTCTAGACCCGCCGCAGATTGCCACCAGGCGGGAGACGCTTCCCACGCGCGGCAGTGGAGTTTTCGCTCTATGCTATGAAGAAAGCCTGAAGACACGCGCCCGGCGCGGCCGATAAACATGGCTGGGCTCCGGGAAACCGAGGAACCTTGAACATGCTGTACCTGACCCGCAAGAAGGGCGAGGCCATCGTGATCAACGACACCATCGAGATCAGCATCGTGGAAATCCGCGGCAGCTCGGTGAAGCTAGGGGTGACGACGCCCGAAGGCGCCAAGGTCCTGCGCCGCGAAGTCAGCGACCGCATCGAACGGGAACGGAAAACCGCCTTGGAACGCTCCTAAGGCAACTTAGAGGCGCCCGGGGCCATCTCAATCGTCGCGGTGGGTGCGCTCCATGCGTTCATGGCGCTCCTGCGCCTCCAGGGACAGCGTAGCTATCGGCCGGGCTTCCAGACGCTTGATGGAGATCGGCTCGTCGGTTTCCTCGCAGTAGCCGTAGGTACCGTCCTCGATCCTCTGCAGCGCCGCATCGATCTTCGAAATCAGCTTACGCTCACGATCCCTGGTCCTGAGTTCAAGGGAGCGATCGGTTTCCGAAGAGGCCCGGTCCGCCAGATCCGGCGCCGCCAGGTCCTCTTCCTGTAAATGATTAAGCGTCTCGCCAGAATCTCTGAGTAGCTCGGCTTTCCACTCCAAGAGCTTGTTTTTGAAGTACGCCAGCATTTTGGCGTTCATGAAGGGCTCTTTTTCGCTCGGCTTGTAATCCGGAGACATCGTCACCGTCATCTGTCACCCCGTTGCAGCCTCGACCCATGGCCCGGAACGATTCCGGCCGAAAGTGCGCGCGCGAGTATATGCAAAAAAGCCGCTCCGACAAGAGCTTCTACAGCCCTCCGGAAAACTTCTTATTGCGCATCAAGGAATTGAATTTTTTACCTTTCTTGGATTGCGCCACCCAACAGGCCCCTTGGCGCCCCGATCGAGGAATTATCCCAGGAAGCGCTGCACGTCTATAAAATACCTGCTAATTGCCATGTAAACCATCTCTTAACATCTTGATAAGAATGGTAAATTCACATCACAGTTAGGAGTTTGTTCAATCTTCGCCGCTAGTATGAGGACAACAGCGTTTGTTCTTTCGCATGGAGAAGATTTGAATGTCGCAGCGCGCCCTTCGCACCGAGGATCAGGAACCAGACACCGAGTTGGAGAGGTTCAGCCAGTCCTTGTCGGTCCACGATCTTCCGCCGCCAAACACCAAACGTTGGGTTGTCCGCCGCAAAGCCGCCGTCGTTGCCGGCGTACGCAATGGCATCCTCAGCCTGAACGAAGCCTGTGAGCGCTATAACCTCTCGGTTGAGGAATTCCTCTCCTGGGAAAAGCTGATTGAGCGCCACGGCATCGGCGCCCTCCGGACCACCCGGCTGCAGCGCTACCGCCAACCCGAAAGTCGCGGATAAAGCAAGACCGATTAGCATCGCCTGGCTGCGGGCAGACGACTAGACTCACCCATCACTTCTGGCCCATGTTCAACCTCGGGAGCGCGAACTCCTTCGTATGGTTGATTTTTGATGTGGGCATACTATGTATAAGTTGTGTAGCGCAGGCGTCGTGGCCTTGATTCTGTTATGGGCTCCACTGACAGAAGCCGGTGGAGTGCAGCCTTTAACCTGCAGCCAAGGCGACGAGATCAGAACCATCGATTACTACATGGATATCAATATGGATCGCATGTTGAAGATCCAGGCCGAGGACTTGGATGATGCATCGCGGCAGCGAGCCCTCGACGCCAATACTCTCGAGTTTATCGAGCTGCAGGAAAGGCGCGAAAAACTTACCCAAGAATGCGCGCTGCAGATAAAGACAAGAAATGAGTACCATCAGCAGTAGATTTTGAAGTCTAGATATGTGCGCGACCGTACTAATTTGGCCGTTTTGCTTCGAAATACCATCGTTTTATCTTAGTAATTCTTCAGGGTTCGGGTAAGAATTTATTAATCATCGCGAGCTTAAATGGTTAACGAGAAAGACTTCATGAATTTTGCAAGGTAGTCCCATGCGAGTGCTGCTAGTCGAGGATGACACAACCACTGCGAAGA
The DNA here is from genome assembly GCA_942491105.1 of uncultured Alphaproteobacteria bacterium. Classification (GTDB taxonomy): domain Bacteria; phylum Pseudomonadota; class Alphaproteobacteria; order Kiloniellales; family DSM-21159; genus JBBEAM01. The sequence continues at coordinate 902,924 of CALNZX010000001.1, forward strand.
GCATCGAGATGATGCTTCGTTCGGATGGCTATGTCTGCGATACAACGGACATGGGCGAAGACGGGCTCGAGATCGGCAAGCTCTACGATTACGACATCATCATTCTCGATCTGATGCTGCCGGATATCGACGGCTATGAAGTTCTGCGCCGCCTGCGCGCCGCCAACGTCAAAACGCCGATTCTGATCCTCTCTGGATTGACCAGTCTCGACGAAAAGATCAAGGGCCTCGGGTTCGGCGCCGACGATTACCTGACGAAACCCTTCGACAAGCGCGAGCTGGTGGCCCGTCTGCAGGCCATCGTCCGCCGCTCCAAGGGGCATTCCGAGTCGGTTATCCGCACCGGCAAGCTGGCGGTCAATCTCGATGCGCGGACTGTCGAAGCGGAGGGAAAACCGATCCATCTGACAGGCAAGGAATACGGCATTCTCGAGCTGCTATCCCTGCGCAAGGGCACGACCCTGACCAAGGAGATGTTCCTCAATCATCTCTATGGCGGCATCGACGAGCCAGAGCTGAAGATCATCGATGTCTTCGTCTGCAAGCTGCGCAAGAAACTGTCCACGGCAACCGACGGCGATAACTACATCGAAACGGTCTGGGGCCGCGGCTACGTCCTGCGCGACCCTGTCCCCACCGCGGACGAAGCGCTACCGGCGCGCGCCGCCAGCGGCTGACGCGAAGACCTGCTGAGACCGACCGGAAAACGGCGGCGCGGAGTACGCGCCGCCGTTTTCTTTTCACCGCCGCCGCGAATACTGTAAGAATGCTTCTCATTGTCAGCGCTGCTTAGCCGAACCCCGGAGCCCGCGGGCGCGGCCCGGCGACTTGAGGACAGCCGTACGTGAGCGATACCACCGAAAGCCTTCATACCTCCGCCCCCTTTGGGCGCTTGACGGTACAGAGCGCGAAACTCATTCCTCTCTGGCCCCGCGGGCCGCTCGGCTGGGGCGCGATCGTTATTGCGCTGATCCTCTCCGCCCCGATCGCCGCCGTTCTGATGAGCCTGCTTTCAGAAAGCGACGGCGCCTGGGAGCATCTGGCCAATAGCGTCCTGCCCAGATACATCGCCAACTCGCTTTGGCTTTGCCTGGGTGTCGGCGCCGGCGTTCTGATCGGTGGCGTGTCCAGTGCCTGGCTGGTGACCATGTGCCGCTTTCCGCTGCGCAAGGTCTTCGAGTGGGCGCTGATCCTGCCCTTGGCGGTTCCCGCCTACGTCATGGCCTACGCCTATACCGACCTCCTCGCCCACCATGGGCCCGTGCAGTCACTGCTACGCGATATCACGGGATGGGGCCCGCGGGATTACTGGTTCCCGAACCTCCGCTCCCTGGAAGGGGCCATGCTGATGTTCAGCTTGGTCCTCTACCCCTACGTCTATTTGCTCAGCCGCGCGGCCTTTCTCGAACAGTCCGTGTGCGTGCTCGAGGTGAGCCGGACCCTGGGGCAGAACGCCTGGGGCGCCTTCTGGCGCGTCGCCCTGCCCTTAGCCCGGCCCGCGATCATCACCGGTACGGCGCTGGCGCTGATGGAAACGCTCGCGGATTTCGGCACGGTCGCGCACTTTGGCGTGCCAACCTTCACCACCGGCATCTATCGCGCCTGGTTTTCCATGGGGGACCGCATTGCCGCGGCGCAGCTTGCCTCGGTGCTGCTTGCGTTCGTTCTGATCCTGTTGGTTGTCGAGCAGCTACAGCGCGGCCGCTCCCGATTTCACCAGACCAGCAGCAAATACCAGAAGCTGCCGCGTATCCGCCTGGTAGGGGTGCGCGCCGCGCTGGCTGTGGCGGTCTGCGGCGTGCCGCTGGTTTTCGGCTTTTTGCTGCCGGTGGCGATTCTGCTGCAGATGATGTTTTCCCAGGGCGGCAACATCTTCGGCGCGCGCTATGTCACGCTCACTCTAAATTCGATCACCTTGGCCGGCGTTACCGCCGCCGCGGCCGTGATGATTGCCCTGCTGCTCGCCTATGCCGCGCGGCTCGGCCCCAATCGTGCCACCCTTACCGCCAACCGCATTGCCGCCATGGGCTATGCCCTGCCCGGCTCGATCATCGCGGTGGGTATCCTGATCCCCTTGGCAAGGTTCGACAACGCCATCGACGCCTGGGCGGAACGCAGCCTTGGCATCGACCTTGGGCTGCTGTTCACGGGCTCCATTTTTGCCCTGGTATTCGCCTACCTGGTTCGTTTCATGGCGATTTCCCTCAAGACCGTCGAGGCAAGCCTCGGCAAGGTGACACCGAACATGGACGATGCCGCGCGCACGCTGGGGTCCGGCGGGCTGCGCACCCTGCTTCAGGTCCATGCGCCGATCATGCGCGGCAGCTTGCTGACCGCGGGGTTGATCGTTTTCGTCGATGTGATGAAGGAGCTGCCGGCGACGCTGATCATGCGTCCCTTCAACTTCGATACCCTGGCGATTCAAGCCTATCGCTTCGCAAGTGACGAGCGGCTGACCGAGGCGGCGGCGCCGGCCTTGATGATCGTCGCGGCCGGCCTCTTGCCAGTGCTGCTGCTATCCCGCTCTATTCGGCGTTCGCGGCCAGGCCAGGCCGCCATCTAGCAGCAGATACGCCGAGGCCCCGCTTGCGAAAAACGGGGCCTCGGGTTTTTAAAACGGTCTTGAAAGGTAGGCGGTTACTGGTAGCCGACCTCATCGTAGATCTGCTGCGCCAGGGCCTGATTCTTGCCAAGGATCGTCAGATTGATCTCGTCGGACTTGAAATCGCCCAGGCTGGCAATGCTCTCAGGCAGCTTGGTGCCTTCGACGACAGGATATTCGTCATTGCCGCCAGAGAAGTATTCCTGCGCCTGTGCGCTGACCAGGTACTCCAGGAATTTCACGGCGTTCTCGCGGTTCGGCGCGTTTTTCAGGACACCGCCGCCCGAGATGTTGACATGGGTTCCGAAGCTATCCTGATTCGGGAAGATCACCCCGATCTTGTCGGTATGCGCGCTAAGATCCTTCACCTCGCTGCGCAGTGCCCGGGCGAAGTAGTAGGTATTGGCAACCGCGATGGCGCATTGGCCCGACGCGATGCCGCGCAGCTGGTCGGTATCGCCACCTTCGGGATCGCGCGCCCGATTGGCCCAAAGGCCCGCCGCCCACTGCTTGGCGCCATCTTCGCCCAGGTGATCAATCATCGCGGCCATCAGCGACAGCATGTAAATGTTGCTGCTGGTGCGGGTGCAAACCATGCCTTCCCACTTCGGATCGGCAAGATCCTGATAGCTCGCGATCTCGCTCGGGTCGACACGCTCCTTGTCATAGAAGATCACGCGGGCGCGCTCGGAAAAGCCGAACCACAGGCCATCGGGATGGCGCAGATGAGCGGGAATGCTGTTCTCGAGGACTTCCGACTCAACGGGCTGAAACAGTCCTTCTTCCTCGGCGACCCAAAGACGCCCGGCGTCGGTGGTCAGGAAGATGTCAGCGGGGCTGTTCGCGCCCTCGCTCTTGATTCGCTCGATCAGGACCGAACCGCTGTCCTCGATGCGATTGACGCGGATGCCCGTGGCCTCCTCGAAATCGCTATAGAGCCTTTCGTCGGTGTCGTAATGCCGCGAGGAATAGAGATTTACCTCCCCATCCGCGAGGGCCGGCTGGACGGCAAAGGCGGTACCGGCGATAGCGGCGGCGGCAAGCGCCAGGACGCGGCGTCGCGCTACTGTATTCAACATCGTGCTCCTTCCACGGCGCAAAAGCACTGCGCCGAATGAAATTAAGAATTGATCGCAATTACGCCGCTGAGTGTTATTGCAAATCATTCTCATAGTCAAGACGGCTGTCGGCACTGGAAAGACTGCGCGGGGAGTCCTATTTCGCCTGCGGTAGGCGCGCTTCCAGGGCCACGTAGTCGGGATTCTCCCGAACGCGCAGTCCGCCGCCCAACTGCTTTGCGAGCAGCGCGGTGTAGCGCGCCTGAACGTTGCGCGGCGTGAGCTCGTTGGAGTTATCGCTGTCGATCGCGTGACGCGTTTCTTCGCGCAGCTGGGCGCCGGCGCCCCTCGCCGCCACGAAAAGTACGCTGTCTCCATCTTCTTCGCGAAATCCGCTTTCGATCACACCGCTACGTGGCAATGCTTCGGCGGCAAGTCCTATGAGGTTGGCCAGTAGTTTACTGGCACCGATCGGCACAGCCGCCGCGGTATCGATGTCCCAGCGCTGTTCTAAACCGCGCAGTTCCAGGACTCCGGACGCCACGGAACGCAGCTCGTCGAAATCGTTGCGCAGTCCGCCGGCAGCACCGAACGCCAAGCGATAGTATTGCAGGAGCTTCGCCGCCTGATTGGCGCTCGCGGTAGTCAGGGCCAGAGCCTCGTCCTCCATCGTCATGTCGGCCAGCAGCTCGGCGCCATTGGCCGTGGCGCCCACCGGTCCGACAAGATCGTGGCAAAGCTTGGAAGCCATGAGCTCGGCAAGCTCGATGCGTGTTAGACTGTCCATGGTGTCATTCATATTCCTAGTGTGCAGCGATGCATCGCCGAACGAAAGAGATGCCTGTCATTGCTGCGCCCTTTGTCGTTGGAGCCTTTTTTGATGTCGTTCCTGGCCGGGCCTTGCGGCGCCATGCCGCCTAGAGATGGCCTGTAATAACAGCTATGCATGATGACTATCGACCTGGGATGTTTGTGAGACATCCGCAACAGCCGGATTGGGGCATCGGGCAGGTGCAATCGGCCATCGGCGAGCGGGTGACTGTCAATTTCGAGAACGCAGGCAAGCTCCTGATCATCACCAGCCAGGTTCAGCTTGAAGTGCTGGACGATGGCTCCCGGTAATGGCAAGACATCGCGCGGCCTAGGCCGCATGGCCTGATAAGCAAGAGCCGATAAGGACAGCAAGAATGCCTGATGGCAAGACCGATAAGCGCCCCTTCGAACGACAGATTCATCCTGGATCCGGACGCCGCAAGGCCCCTCCTCTGCCTAAAGGCCGCGCGCTGGACAACGAAGCCCTGGCGCAGGTCCGCGCCCTGCTCGGGGAGCGTCCGCGCCGCCGCGACTTGCTGATCGAGCATCTGCATTTGATCCAGGACCGCTACAAGGGTCTCTCTGCGGAGCACATGCAGGCTCTGGCCGAGGAAATGCGCCTGCCGATGGCGGAGGTCTATGAAGTCGCCTCCTTCTACGCGCACTTCGACCTGTTGAGCGACGGCGAAGCGCCTGCCGAGATCACCATTCGGGTCTGCGATTCCCTGACCTGTGAGATGCTCGGCGCCCAAGATATTCTCAAGTCCCTGCCGGAGAAGGTTGCCAAGGGCGTACGTGTCGTGCCCGCCCCCTGCATGGGCCGCTGCGACTGCGCGCCGGTGGCCGAGGTGGGGCATCGCCACGTCGACCATGCGACGACCGAAATCCTGGCTGAAACCGCGGCCTCTGGCGATCTGCATCCTCGAATCCCCGAGTATACCGATTACGATGCCTATATCGCCGGCGGCGGCTACAACCTGCTCAAGGACTGTCTCGCGGGCAAGCACGAGCGCGAGACGCTCTACAAGACCATGGAGGCCGCCAATCTGCGCGGCCTCGGCGGCGCCGGCTTTCCCGCAGGCCGCAAATGGCGCGCCGTAGCGGAGCAGCCTGCCCCGCGTCTGATGACCATCAACGGCGACGAGGGCGAACCTGGGACATTCAAGGATCGCTATTACCTGGAGAGCGATCCCCATCGTTTCCTGGAAGGCACCTTGATCGGCGCCTGGGCGGTCGGCTGCGAGCGTTGCTACATCTATATGCGCGACGAGTACCCCGCGGCGATCGAGATCCTCCGCCGGGAGATCGCAAAGCTCGACGAAGCTGGGCTGACCGCGCATTGCCCCCTGGAAATCCGCCGTGGCGCAGGTGCCTATATCTGCGGCGAGGAATCGGCCATGGTCGAGTCCATAGAGGGCAAGCGCGGCCTGCCGCGCCATCGGCCGCCGTTGATCGCCCAGGTCGGCGTGTTCGGCCGCCCGACGCTGAACAACAATGTCGAAACGGTCTTCTGGGTCCGCGACATCATCGAACAGGGCGCCGATTTCTACGCCGGCCACGGCCGTCATGGTCGCAAGGGACTGCGATCCTTCTCGGTTTCCGGGCGGGTCAAGGAGCCTGGCGTTAAGCTGGCGCCCGCGGGCATTACCATTCGCGAACTGATCGACGAGTATTGCGGCGGCATGCAGGAGGGGCACACGCTCAAGGGCTATCTGCCGGGTGGCGCCTCCGGCGGCATTCTGCCCGCTTCGCTCGATTCCGTGCCGTTGGACTTCGATACCCTGCAGGAGCACGGCTGCTTCATCGGCTCGGCGGCGGTCGTGATCTTTTCCGATCGGGATAATGCCAAGGACGTGGCGCTCAATTTGATGCGATTCTTCGAGGATGAATCCTGCGGCCAGTGCACGCCCTGCCGCAACGGCACCGAAAAAGCCGTGAAATTGATGCAGCAGACCCGGTGGGATAAGCCGCTGCTCGAAGAGTTGTCGAAGGTGATGATGGATGCCTCGATCTGCGGCCTCGGCCAGGCGGCGCCCAATCCCATGCTTTCCGTGATGAAGTACTTTCCCGAGGACGTCGGCACCGCATAACCGCGCTTTGTGCGAGGGTGAAGAGGACTCGCTTGCCGCGCGGCGGCCAGCCCATCAGAATGCGCCCCGATCACGCGGCTGCGGGACGAGGACCATGCTGATTCTTCACGACTATCTTGGCTCGGGCAACGGCTACAAAGCGCGGCTTCTGCTGCATCAACTCGAGATCCCTTTCCAGCGGATCGAGCTCGATATCGACAAGGGCGAGACCCGCACGCGGGATTTCCTGGCGAAGAACCCGAATGGCCGAATTCCGGCGCTGGAGCTGGAAGACGGAACCGTGCTGCCGGAATCCAACGCGATCCTGTTCTACCTGGCCGAAGACACGTCCTTTTTACCCAAGGAACGGCTGCCCCGCGCCCAGGCCCTGCAATGGATGTTTTTCGAGCAGTACAACCACGAGCCGAGCATCGCGGTGTCGCGATACATCCGCTTGCACCTGCCGCAGGGCCACGCCCGCTTCGGCGAGCTCCCCAAACTGGCGGAAAAAGGCCGGGATGCGCTGGGCGTCATGGAAACTCACCTGCGGGACAAGGCGTTTTTCGCCGGGGATGCCTATTCCATCGCCGACATCGCGCTGTATGCCTATACCCATGTCGCCGGAGAGGGTGGATTCGATCTTGCCCCCTACCCGGCGCTGCGTGCCTGGCTGGCGCGGGTCGCCGGACAACCGCGCCACATCCCAATCACCCAGGGATGAGGCATGGCTGGCGTCTGGCAATCAAAGCAGGTCGGTCCGGCGCTAGCCTTCGGCGCGCCCGAGGCTAAGCTTGCTTCTCACTCCACGCAGTTTTAGCTGCAGAAACGGGATAACACGATGAGCGAACAGACTTTTTCCTTCACGCTCAACGGCCAGGAGGTCGAAGCACAGGCAGGCGAGACCATCTGGCAGGTCGCCAAGCGCATTGGCGTCGAAATCCCGCACCTGTGTTACTCCCCGCAGCCGGGTTACCGGGAAGACGGCAACTGCCGGGCCTGCATGGTCGAGGTCGAAGGCGAGCGGGTTCTTGCCGCCTCCTGCCAGCGCCGCGCCGCCGCGGGCATGAAAGTGAATTCCGTCTCGGAGCGGGCAAAGTCGGCGCGCAAGCTGGTCTTCGAGTTGCTGATGGCCGACCAGCCGGCACGCGAAGTGGCGCACGATCCGGAGTCCAAGTTTTGGCAGTGGTCGGACAAGATCGGCCTCGCCGAGAGCCGTTTCCCGCAGCGCGAGACCTGGTCCCCCGATGTCAGCCATTCCGCCATGGCGGTCAATCTCGACGCCTGCATCAACTGCACCCTCTGCGTACGCGCCTGCCGTGAAGTTCAGTCGAACGACGTTATCGGCATGGCCTATCGCGGCAGCGGATCGAAGGTCGTGTTCGATTTCGACGATCCCATGGGCGAGAGCACCTGCGTGGCCTGCGGCGAATGCGTGCAAGCCTGTCCGACCGGCGCGCTGATGGAGAAAAGCCTGCTCGACGAGCGCGGAGTTCGCACGGAATTTCCCGATCGTTCCGTGGACAGCCTTTGCCCCTACTGCGGCGTAGGCTGCCAGACGACCGTACACGTCAAGGACGACAAGATCCTCTACATCGATGGACGCGATGGCCCGTCCAATGAAAACAGGCTCTGCGTGAAAGGCCGCTTCGGATTCGACTATATTTATCATCCGCATCGTCTCACGGTACCGATGGTGCGCCGCGACGACGCGCCGAAGCGCTGGGACGATCAGGTCGACCCGGCGAACCCCTGGACGCACTTTCGCGAAGCCACCTGGGAAGAGGCGCTGGAACGCGCCGCCGGCGGCCTGAAGAAAGTCTTCGAGGCGGAGGGGCCACGGGGCATCGCCGGCTTCGGCTCGGCAAAGGGCTCCAACGAGGAAGCCTATCTCTTCCAGAAGCTGATCCGGACCGCCTTCCATACCAACAACGTCGATCACTGCACCCGTCTGTGCCATGCCTCCTCCGTGGCGGCGCTGATGGAAGGAATCGGCTCGGGCGCCGTGACGGCTCCGTTCAGCGCGGCCGACGATGCCGAGTGCATCATCATCATCGGGGCGCGCCCAGCGCAGAACCATCCTGTGGCGGCCACCTACTTCAAGAACGCCGCGAAACGCGGCGCCAAGCTGGTCATCATGGATCCGCGCAACAGCAATCTGTCGCGCCACGCCACTCATAACCTCCAGTTCAAGCCTGGCCAGGACGTCGCCATGCTGAACGCCATCATCCATACCATCGTCGAGGAAGGCCTGACCGACGAGCAGTACATCCAAGCGCACGTCGAAGGCTACGCGGAGCTTAAGGAGAGGGTAAAAGCCTTCTCTCCCGAGAAAATGGCCGAGGTTTGCGGCATCTCCGCCGAAGAACTCCGCGCCGTTGCCCGGCTCTACGCCGGCAGCCAGGCTTCCATCATCTTCTGGGGCATGGGTGTATCTCAGCACGTGCACGGCACCGACAACGCGCGCTGCCTGATCTCGCTTGCCGCAATCACCGGCCAGATCGGGCGCCCCGGTACCGGCCTACACCCCCTGCGCGGCCAGAACAACGTGCAGGGCGCTTCCGACGCGGGTCTCATTCCGCTCGTCTATCCCGACTATCAGTCGGTCGAGAAGCCGGAAGTACACGCCTTTTTCGAGGACTTCTGGGGCACCCAGCTGGATCCCAAACGCGGCCTGACCGTGGTCGAGATCATCAACGCCATCAACGACGGCGTGATCAAGGGTATGTACATCATGGGCGAAAACCCGGCGATGTCGGACCCGGATCAAAGGCACGCGCGCCAGGGTCTGGCCAAGCTCGAGCACCTGGTAGTTCAGGATATCTTCCTGACCGAAACGGCCTGGCACGCTGATGTGGTTCTGCCGTCTTCGGCCCATGCGGAAAAACTCGGCAGCTTCACCAATACCAACCGCCAGGTGCAGATCGGCCGTCCGGCCGTCGCGCCTCCCGGCGAAGCGCGTCAGGATTGGGAGCTGATCCAGGAGCTTGCGCAGCGCCTGGATCTCGACTGGAACTACGCCACGGTCGCCGATGTCTTCCGCGAGATGGCACAGACGATGCCGTCCCTCAACAACATCACCTGGGAGCGCCTGGAGGCCGAGGATTCCGTTACCTATCCGGTGGACGGTCCCGACGTGCCGGGCAATGAGATCATGTTCGCGAACTCCTTCCCAACGGAGAGCGGCCGGATCAAGGTGGTGCCGACGGACATCGTGCCGCCGGACGAATTGCCCGACGAGAACTACCCGATGGTTCTTACGACCGGCCGGATGCTGGAACATTGGCACACCGGCGCCATGACCCGGCGCGCGACGGTGCTGGATGCCCTGGAACCCGAGGCAATCGCCGGACTCAATCCGCGTGACATGACGATGATGGGCCTTAAGCCCGGCGACTTCATCAAGGTCTCCACGCGCCGTGGTGAGATTGCACTGAAAGCGCGCAAGGACCGGGACGTGCCGGAGGGCATGGTGTTCATCCCCTTCTGCTTTAACGAGGCGGCCGCGAATGTCCTGACCAATCCGCAACTCGACCCCTTCGGCAAGATCCCGGAATTCAAATTCTGTGCCGCCAAGGTCGAGCCTTTGCAGGAGTTCGCGGCGGCGGAATAGACTGCATCCCGATCGCGGGAGGCGTAGAATGAGGGCCATGAAGGCCCCACGCGCCACCGCATTTTTTCTGCCGGTTTTCCTGGCAGTCCTGGCGTTCTCCGCGCCAAGCGCTCCGCGTGCCCAGGACACAGCGGAATGGGGCTTGTTCCAGGCGGCGCGCAGCAACGATGCCGATTTGGCCCGATACGCCCTGGAGCTTGGCGCCGACATCGAAGCGCAGGACGAACTCGGCAATACGCCGCTTCTCGTCGCCGCGATCCACAGCAATCCGGCGACAATCCACGCCTTACTGGAAGCGGGCGCCGATCCCAATGCCCGAGCTGGAGACAGCCGCTGGTCGGCTTTGCACTTCGCCGCCTATGAAGGGCAGCCGCGCATTGCTGAAATGCTCCTCGCCGCCGGCGCCGACATCGAGGCGCGCGGCTCAAATTCCGGCAACACGCCCCTATTGCTGGCGGCGCAACGCGGCAAGCGGCAGACCATGGCGCTTCTGCTCGACGCCGGCGCGGATATCGAGGTCAGGGACCAGCGCGATGGAAACACGCCGCTTATCAATGCCGCCTTCAATCCCACCGCCGTTGCACTTGTCGCCGAGTTGATCGCACGCGGCGCGGACATCGCTGCCCGCGCCGAAGACGGTTTCACCCCCTTGATGGCCGCGGCCAGCAGGGGAAATACCGGGGCGGCGCGGCTGCTGCTACAGGAAGGCGCGGAATCCAGCCCGACGGATAAGCAAGGCTACGCCGCCTTGCATCTCGCCGCGGCGGCGGGCGATACCAGCCTCGTTGCCACGCTGCTGGAGACGGATGATCCAAATCTGAAAGCCCTGCAGGGGGATACGCCGCTCGACATGGCGATCGGCGCAGCGCAAATCGATACGATGCTGACCCTGCTGCGCTCCGGCGCGGATCCGAATCTTCCAGGACGCGATGAACGTCCTCCGCTGCATAGCGCGGCCCGTTTCGGCAACGCCGCGGCTCTGGTCGCCTTGCTGAGCGAAGGCGGCAATCCCAACATACGCGATGCGGCGGAAAACACCGCCTTGATGTGGGCGGCCAATGTCGGAGCCTTAGAAGCCGTTAGGGTTTTGCTTGCCGCCGGCGCGCAGGTCGGCGCGGTCGCCGAGGACGGCTGGACCGCTCTGCAGGCCGCGGAGATGATCGGGGATGATGAAATCGCGGCCCTGCTGCGCAGCGCCGGCGCCCAGCAGTAATCGGCCGCAGGCTCAGTCGAGGCGAACGTTGTCCGTCGAGTAGCTTTGGCTGGAGGTCATGTCGAGTGCCGCCAAGCCAAAACCGGCGATCACGGAGACACCGGCAACGACGAGACAGGCCGCGAGAAATGCTTTCATGGTTTCACCTATCGCCAAAGAAGCTAGGACCCTCAGTGTTTCTTATGGCCGCGCGTTCCGCAAGAGCCATCGGCGCTTTCTCTACTCCGTGATTTCCTTCAGATAGCGCACCAGTGCGGCACGATCCTCCGCCAAGGGTATGCGCTGAATCGGCATCTTGGTGCCGGGCAGCATGACATCGGGTCCCTCATCGAAGAGCTGTGAGATCGTTTCGGCGGTCCAAACCACGGAGCTATCGTTGAGGCTCTGGGAGTAGTTATAGTCCGGAACAACCCCGGCCCTGCGGCCGAAAACGCCATGCAGCGTCGGCCCTGCCCGGCGGCCGCCGTCGGCGGTTACCGAATGGCAAACGGCGCATTTCCGAAACACCACGGCCCCGCGATCCGCGGAGGGGTCCCCAATCACGTCGGCGGCCTGCATGCCCGCACTGACCGAAACTCCCAGCTCTTCTCCGCTCTCTAGGTCCCAGCGCCGCGCCACCTCATCGGAGCCGCCGCTCAGCAAGCCACGACCATCCGGCGTGAAATCCAGCGCCCAGACGGGAGCCAGGTGGCCCGGCAGCGTCCGCGCTTCGCCTGGGGTCTCAAGGTCCCATAAATGGATCTGCCGATCGCGCCCGCCCGACGCCGCCAAGCGGCCATCCGGCGATACCGTCAGGCAGAAAGCCGGACCGTCCTGCTCCCCCAAGGTGATCAGCTCCTCGCCAGTGCCGATATCCCAGAGGCTGATGCGGCCGCTCACGGCGGCGGAAACGGCGCGGTCCCCGCTGGGCAGAAAATCAACCGAGGTAAAGCCGACCCCGCCGCCTTCGATGACGGCGAGCTGCGTGCCATCGGAAATCCGCCAAAGGCGCAGCGTGCCGTCGTATCCGGCGGAGAGCAGTGTCTCGCCGTCCGGCGAGAAGGCCAGCGCGTTGACGTTGTTCTCATGCCCCGCCAGCACCCTCAGCGGCGCGAGCGCCTCGAGGTCCCACAGGCGCAGCGTATGATCCCAGCCCGCGGAGGCCGCGACTTGGCCATCGGGAGAGACCGCGACCATCTCCACCTTGCCGGCGTGACCCGTGAAGGCGTGCAGCTCCGTTCCATTCTCAAGGTCCCACAAACGCAGCGTACCGTCGTCGCTGCCTGAAATGCCCCGCTTGCCATCCGGCAGAAATGCAACGCTATTCACCGAGCCTTCATGGGCATCGAGCACGAAAAGCGCGCGCTCCTCGGTTAGGTCCCAATAGATCACGGTGTAGTCGAAAGACGCCGTGAGGGCCGTTCTGCCGTCGGGTGATACCGCGACGCCCTTGACGAAACCGCCGTGTCCGGCGAGCTCGGCCCGTGCCGCCAGGGGAAGTGCCAGAAGGATCAGCAGGGCGCCGATGGCAGGATAGGTCAGAAGCTTGCCAAGCATCGCTCTTTGCGCCATCAGAAGAACTCAACTGCGACCATAGCTTGCGGGAAAAGTACCTCCAAGAGACACACTCGAGGCAAGCCCTCGGAAAGGGGCCGGCAGCTCAGCCCGGGGTTAACGCCAGGGCTGAGTTCGGGTCGATGCGGGACGGCGGTCTTCAATCGTCGAAGCCGAAGCGCCGCTGGCATTCAGGGAGCCGGTTTCCATGCGCCGGAACCCAGGAATCACCTCCCCGGTTTTGGCGTCCACCGCGATGGTGTTCACCTGAAAGGCCGCATTGTCATTGCCGCCACCCTGCATCACTGTCAGCAGGATTATGGCTTTGCCGTCGACCAGTTCCGCCTCGGATTTCAGGACCTCGACACCGTAACGCTCGGCGATCTGATCGGCCGCTTCCTGTTGTGTCAGGGCCTGCGCCGGGGCGACACCGGCTAAAACCAGAACAGCGGCTAGAGCCACCGCGCCGGTGAGGAAAAGCCTTAGCTGCATGGTGTTGATTACTCCGCTGGCTGCGTCCTGGCGCCGTGGGAGCTGTCATCCCCCGGCAGGGGTTCATTCTTTACTTCCGCGACCCAGACACTGTGATGTTCACGCGCCCAGTTCTCGTCGACATAGCCCGTGCCCATGGCATCGAAGGCGCCCTCCATCCCGAGCGTGCCGATATAGATATGCGCCAAGATCACCGCGATCATGACAATGCCGACAACGGCATGCCACAACGAGCTCAGCTGCTGCTCCTCCATCAAGGTCACGTTGCCGGGGACGTTGAAGCCTACGGCCGAGAGGATGCCAAAGGTCTTGCCCCACATCGTCGTTTCGAAGGGAAACAGGAGAGCGATCCCCGACAGGCTGAGAGACAGGCCGCCGAGGATGGTGACCCAGAAGACAACCTTCTGCCCGGCGTTGAATTTGCGTGCCGGCGGGTGGTTGTTCTTGCCGAACATGCCGCCACCCTTGGCGATCCACTTCAAATCGTACCTATTGGGAATGTTGTGACCGACCCAGAGCACGAACATCACGACAATACCGAGCATGAAGGCGAAGGCGACATAGTTGTGCAGATACTTGCCCGCCGTGGTGATCGCCGAAAAGGCGGAAGGCCCAATCACCGGCAGCAGCACGTATTTCCCCCAAAGTACGTTCATCCCGGTCAGCGCGAGAATCACGAAGGACGTCGCCGTCGTCCAGTGGGTGACGCGGTCGAGGAAATTGAAGCGCTCGATCCGCCGGCCGGATTCTCCGCCTTCGATCCGGATCCGCCCGCGGATCGCGAAGAACAAGGCCAGCAGAATGATCATGCCGAGCAGGACCCAAACCCCATAGGTCGATAGAGGTCCATTCCGGATTGCCCGCCAGTTATCGCCTTCGGACTGGATCAGCGTCCCCGACTGCTTGTTCGGGGTTGATACATTGCCTTGCGCCCCTTCGCGGATCGCGCGCCAAAGATCGGCATCGCTCGCGGAGCCCAGGCTGTTTCCGGGCACCTGTCCGCCGGTACTCTGTTCCGCTGTGCTGTCCGCGCTCTGAGCCAAGGCGGCGCCCTCGTAGGTCGCGGCACCGGCAAGGGACAACAGGATGGCGACCGCCAGTACGCTGGCCAGTCTGCTCATGCATCGCCCGAAGCTGTCATACATTGTGGTTACTCCTCGCCTTCGCGTTTGCCTGTGGCAAGAGGCTATGCCCCTTCCTGGTTCCGCGCCCGGTTGCGCAATTCGTCCAGCGTATTCTGGTCGAGAGGCTTGTCGGCTTCGCCCAGGTAAGTGCCTTTGTCGTAACGCAGCACGCGGCCCTGCTCATCTTCCTCGCAGGCGGACAGGGTCAAGCCCGCGCAGAGAAGGATCGCGGCGGCAACTGCTGAATTGGCTTTTCGAATCATGCTGCTTAACCGCTCGCCGAGGAGCGCTCCTGAATAGTGGTTAAGTCGGTAACTTATCTTAGCGTCAGGTAGGGGGCGGAACCGGAATACCGGCGCCACCCCCTCCTGCTAAACAACGCTCAGGCGCGGGTTATCAGGACCCCGGCGCCTTCTGCTCGTAGGCCGTGCCCCAACCCCAAGCGCCGGAGCCAAAGCCGCGGGCGACCACGCGCTCCCGATAGATATCGGAGACCACGTTGCCGTCACCGGCGAGCAGCGCTCTGGTGGAGCACATCTCCGCGCAGATCGGCAGCTTGCCCTCGGCCAGACGGTTGCGTCCGTACTTCTGGAACTCGCTGGAGGACAGGTCCTCCTCCGGTCCACCAGCACAGAACGTGCACTTGTCCATCTTGCCGCGACTGCCGAAGTTGCCTGCCTGCGGGTACTGCGGAGCCCCAAAGGGGCAAGCGTAGAAGCAGTATCCGCAGCCGATGCACAGGTCCTTCGAGTGCAAAACCACACCCTCGTCGGTCTGGTAGAAGCAATCGACCGGGCAGACCGCCATGCACGGCGCGTCAGAGCAGTGCATGCAGGCTACCGAGATCGAACGTTCACCAGGATCACCATCGTTGATGGTGACGACGCGGCGGCGGTTCACACCCCAGGGCACCTCGTGCTCGTTTTTGCAGGCAGTGACGCAGGCGTTGCATTCGATGCAACGCTCGGCGTCACAGAGGAATTTCATGCGTGCCATGATTTATCTCTCCTCTCGCCCTATGCCGGCTCAATGCGGCAAAGAGTTGCCTTGGTTTCTTGCATGTTGGTGACGATGTCGTAGCCATAGGTCTGCGCCGTATTCGACGCTTCGCCCAGGACATAGGGGTCCGCCCCCGCGGGGTAACGATCCCTCAGACTTTCGCCCTGCCAATGACCACCGAAGTGGAACGGCATGAACGCGACATCGCGGCCAACGCGGTTGGTGACCATGGCCATGACTTTGAGCCTAGCCCCTTCGGGACCATATACCCAGACCATCTGCCCGTCCTGAATGCCGAGATTGTTGGCATTGTACGGGTTCATCTCGATGAACATGTCCTGCTGCAACTCAGCAAGCCAGGGGTTCGATCGGGTTTCCTCGCCCCCGCCTTCGTACTCCACGAGGCGTCCCGACGTGAGCACGATCGGGAAATCCTGCGAGAAGTCCTTGGCCTGGATCGAGGCATAGAGGATCGGCAGACGGAACTTCCGTCCATCCTCGTAGGTCGGGTAGTCGGCGACAAGGTCACGACGCGCGGTGTAAAGCGGCTCGCGATGCAAGGGCACCGGATCCGGGAAGTTCCACACCACTGTACGCGCCTTGGCATTGCCGAAGGGCGCGCAGCCATGGAGGATCGCGACGCGCTGGATGCCGCCCGATAGGTCGACCTTCCAGTTCGTCTTCTCCCCGGCTACGGCCTCGATGGCCGCCCGCTCGTCGTCCGTGAGATCGCTATCCCAGCCAAGCTCCTGGAGCATGGCCATGGTGAACTCGGGATAGCCGTCCTCGATCTCCGCTCCCACGTTGTAACTGCCCTCTGCGAGCAGGTTGTCGCCTTCTCGTTCGACGCCGAAGCGCGCACGGAAGCACAGACCGCCTTCCGCCACCGGCTTCGAGGTATCGTAGAGAATAGGCGTACCGGGATGGCCCAGCTCGGGCGTTCCCCAGCACGGCCAAGGCAGACCATAGTAATCACCGTCCGCAGGTCCGCCAACGGCCCGCAAGGTCGTTCTGTCGAAGCTGGCCTGGTTGGCCATGTGAAGCCGCAGGCGTTCCGGCGACTGGCCGGTATAGCCGATGGTCCACGTGCCTCGATTGATCTCCCGGGTGATATCCTCGACCTGCGGCTCCGTTTCCGTCGCCATGCCGATGTTCTTGAACATCTCATCGGCAATGCCCAGCTTGGCCGCGAGCATATACATGATCTCGTGGTCAGGCTTTGACTCGAACACGGGGTCGAAGATTTTCTCGCGCCACTGCAGGGAACGATTCGACGCCGTGACCGAACCGATGGTCTCGAACTGCGTCGCCGCCGGCAGCAGATAAACGCCGTCGGTGCGTTCATGCATCACAGCCGTCATCGTCGGATAGGGATCGACGACCACCAGCATGTCGAGATTGCTCATCGCCTTCTGCATATCCGGCAGACGGGTCTGAGAGTTCGGCGCGTGCCCCCAGAAGATCATGGCCCGCAGGTTATCGTTCTGGTCGATGTTCTCCTTGGCCTCCAAGGCCAGATCGAACCAGCGCGAAACCGGAACACCGGCGGCTTCCATCATTTCCTGAGAGGCGAACTTGCCGAGCAGCATGTCGTAGTCGACATCCCAGACACGCGCCCAATGCTTCCAGGAACCGGTCGCAAGACCGTAGTAGCCGGGGAGCGTGTCGCAGAGAACGCCAAGATCCGTTGCGCCCTGAACGTTGTCATGGCCGCGGAAGATGTTCGCTCCGCCACCCGCCGTGCCGATCACGCCAAGGGCGAGGCCGAGGACGCAGTAGGCCCGGGTATTGTTATTGCCATTGGTGTGCTGCGTCGCGCCCATGCACCAAACGATGGAGAAGGGGCGATTGTTCGCCAGAGTCCGCGCGACGCGGGCCATCTGCGATCCCGGCACGCCGGTGACACGCTCGGTCTCTTCCGGGTCCCACTTCGCAACCTCGGCTTTGATCTGATCCATGCCCCAGACACGCTGGCGGATGAATTCCTTATCCTCCCAGCCATTTTGGAAGACATGCCAGAGGATGCCCCAAATCAGGGCAACGTCGGTGCCCGGACGGAAGCGCACGTACTCGTCGGCGTGGGCCGCGGTACGGGTAAAGCGCGGGTCGCACACGATCATCGAAGCGTTGTTCTGCTCCTTAGCCTTCAGCAGATGCTGCAGGGCGACCGGATGCGCTTCGGCGGGATTGGCGCCGATGATGAACATCGCCCGCGAGTTGTGCATATCGTTGTAGGAATTGGTCATCGCGCCGTAGCCCCAGGTGTTGGCAACACCCGCGACCGTGGTCGAATGACAGATACGCGCCTGATGATCGATGTTGTTGGTGCCCATGAAGGCGGCCAGCTTACGGATCAGATAGGACTGTTCGTTGTTGTGCTTGGCGGAACCGAGCAGATAGACCGAGTCCGGTCCGCTCGTGTCCCAAATCTCCATCACCTTGTCGCCGATCTCGTCGATCGCCTGGTCCCAGCTGATCTTTTCCCACTTGCCGTCAACCAGCTTGGTGGGGTGCTTGAGGCGGCGTTCGCCATGCGCATGCTCGCGCACCGAAGCCCCTTTCGCGCAGTGAGCTCCGAGGTTGAACGGGCTATCCCATCCCGGCTCCTGGCCCGTCCAGACACCGTTTTGCACCTCTGCGATGACCGTGCAGCCGACCGAACAATGGGTACATACCGATTTGACCAGCTTGGTCTCGGCGTTCGGGTCGGTGAAGCCTGCTTCGGCCTTCCGCACCATTCCGAAGGACAGACCGGACGCCGCGGCAATGCCGCCGGCAGCCAAGCCAGATCGCTTCAGGAAAGTACGGCGGTCAATTGCGTTGCCGACAACGCCGGCGAACGCTTTTGACAAACGGGGGCCATTCGCAACCCCATTCGTCTTTCTGGTAAGCATCGACCTCTCCTGTACTTTGTTAGTACTTGGTTTGGATTAGAACTTGGACAGCTCGTAGTACTTCTTCACGTGCTCCGTTTCGCGATATCCAGCCGCGGTCGGAGACTTCACCGGTTCGGCCGCTTCAGCGCCCTTCCCGGCAACGGCGAGAACCGCCGCACCCCCAATCGCGCCGGCACCTACGCCCGCGGATTTGAAGAAGCTACGTCGGTCAATCGACTTTGCTTCCTTCGTGCTCATTCGCTCACCTTCCTTTCGTGGCGAAACGCCTGTCTAGCGGAGCAACTCTGCCTAGCGGGGCCTCCGCCTTTCCCCAATTCTTCCCTCGACACGGCGCTAGGCCGCCATGTCGAATGCCTGGGCCTCGACCGCCACGAACAGGCGGCCAATCGTGCCGACAGGCATGTAGAATGCCGCCGAGGACGCGGCTTCGAGATCCTCGAAGAAGCGCGGCGCCCAGCAGCCGATGTGGGTTTCGAAAAACTGCCGCTGCGTGGTCAGCGGCGCCGGCGCGCCATCCTGGCTGAACGCGCCATTGATCAGTCCGGCCATCATTTCGCAAAGCGCCGCGATATGATCCTCCGGCACCTTGACGTTATCCACCCGCCGAATGCCCAGCTTGTTCATCTCGCCACGCAGCTTCGCCAGGGGCTTTTCGTGCAGGAATCCGGTCAGATAGTAGGAGCCATAGGGCAGCAGCTCGCCCTGCCCGATGCCGATGAACAGATCGTGGTACTCGCGTTTGACGTTGGCTTCGTCCGCGGCCTTCGCGGCGGCGGCCAGAGACGCGATAGCGCCACCGAGCAGGCTGTCGTCGCCTTCAAGCTGCCGCAGCATCGAAAGCTCGGCTTCCGTGGCCGGCCCACGCAGCAACTGCGCGAGCAGCATGTACCAATCGGCACGAAGCTGATCTTCCTCGCTCAACTCAAAATCCGAGGTGGCGGCGTCCGCCAATTTCCGATCCTCCCGCCTCACGCAGCTAAGTTGCGCAAAATACGGTCCCGGCCAGTCGTGGAGAAAATCTACTGCGACAGTCCACACGCCTAGCCGCGATTTATACCCGTTAAAGGTTTAGTTTCTTCTTATCTGCGAGAATTAGGCGCTATTCGAGGCGGCGTGTCAAACTAAAGGCATGCTGCAGTGCGAAGAGGTTTCCAAGTGGTAACTTTTTGATACCACAGTGAAAATTCAACTATGCCAGAGCCTTGCGCCAAGGCTGCGGCAGGCAAGACGGCCAAATTCGGGATTAGGCTGATCCGCCGCCCCAGCGCCGTGCCGCGGCGGCGCTTCGCGGCCGCTTATTCGCGCTTTGCCCAGAGGAGTCTGACTCCGGATCCGCGGGTTCGACTATTTCCCCATGGCTGGCGCTATCTTGCGCCGGCTCCTGTTCGCTACCGGCATCCGCCGGCTGGCTTTCAGTCCCGCCTTCATCCTCGGGCGCGGCACGGGCCGCCGCCCGCTCCTGGTCGCGCTGCTTATCCGTATCCCGCCGCGCCGCGATCTCGCTTTGCCGCTCGGCTTCGGCCTCCTCGTCGTAGACATAGCCCTTGCCGGCTTGATAGGCGCTGCGCACCTGCTGCACCAAACCGGGCTTTATCGTGTAGTCCTCATTGTAGTCATCGAGACCGTCGATGAAGCCGATCGCTGGATGGCTGCGCCATAGCTTGCGCAGGGCGGCCTTTCTGACAACGGCGGGAACCGTAGTCCCCAGCAGGGCCTTGAAATCGTCGCCCTGCTTCATGACCTCGATCTCTTTCAGGGCCGTATCGACCTGCTCCTCGTCCCAGGCGCTCTCCGGACTGGCTTCGCTATCCTGGCTCGGCGCCAGGGCTGTCTGCTCCGGCTCGGCTTCCGGTTCCACGGCACTGCCGCGCTTGCGCTGCGACCAACGCGAGAGAAAGCCTCCCCCCGCAGAGCCTCCGGCGTGCTTGTCTTTCTCGCCTGCCATCGGCTTCAGATTCTCTTCTTGTCCTTGTCGCGCTCGACCGGCGCGGCGCCCTGCTCGACGAAAACCGCCTTTTCGGCGACATGCGGCCGCCGCTTGCGTTTCACGAAGCGCTCCTCGCTATGGTGTGTGTCGATGAAATTCTGAATGAAGGCCGCCAGAATCGGCGGCATGGTCACCGCCTCGACGATATCCTCGCCGTTATCCAAGTAGTCCTGAGCCTCGTAAGGACTGACTGTGACCGCGGCGGGAACGATGTCGTGGTCGCTGTCGCTGTGGATGCCGTCGCGCAGCACGATGAAGACACGCGGAGGCTGCTGACTCATGCTGACCCGATAACCCTCCGTTTCCTTCCGGTAGAGGTTCATCTTCAAAGTCCCGGCATGGAATCTGACCCAGCCTAGGCCCTGATCCTCGCCGCGCGCCAATTCAAGCCAGGTCCCCTTGGGGTCCATCTCGGCTGCGCCGGGCAGTACGGCGATCGCGCGCCAAGAATGCTTTTGCCAGCGATGATTGCTCTCCCGCCGTTCGATCACGATGCCGAGCGGCAAGCTTTCCTGCCCATTGGCCTGCGGTCGTTGCTCCATGTCGCCCTTGTTTCCCCGATCCAAACCTGCAGCTCCACGAGACTCATATAGGCGCTAATACGGGGCGATCACAACGCGCGGCTGTCCCCTGCGCCTGAATCCATAACCTCAACGCCACCAATCGCTGGGCGATTGAATCTCCTTCAGGCCATTGATGGCAAGCGCGCGGGTCTTCGGCACGGCAAGCATATTGATCGACAGCACATTGCCGAAAACGTTGTCCTGTACGGCGAAAAAATTATTTGGATTAAAGAGATACGGCAGGTGCCAGTAGAGCCTGTAGCCGAGCGAAATCAGCAGTTCGATCAGCTTCGGCGAATTCTCGCGGCGATCGTTCTCTACATAGAGCAGCGGCGCATGCAGCAGGATAAGATCCTTGGCCCCCATGAGGACATCGAGTTCCGCCCCCTCGACGTCGATCTTGATCAGATCGCAGCGATCCAGATCGAGCAGGTCGAGCGCCGTCATCGCCACGCGCTCGCCCTCCCCCTTGGCGTTGACCGAAATGCCGCCAAAGTTGTTCGCCGCTTGCGGATCGAGGTCGGGGACATAGATCTCTCCCTTATGCGGCCCGGCCGCGGCGCGCTCGATTTTAAGATTCGCCAAAGCGTTCAGCGCGGCGTTCGCCGAAAGCAGCTGAAATGCCTGGCGCTGCGGCTCGTAGGCCAGCACCCGTCCCCGCGGCCCGACGGCCTTGGCGAAGAAGACGCTATGCACCCCGATATTGGCGCCGACATCGATCACCGTGCCCCCGGCCGGGATCAGCTTACCCAGCGCCTGCAGCTCAAGCTCCGTATGCTCGCCGTAAAGATCCAGGGCACGGCCGATGTAGATATCGTTCTTGTTGTAGGCCATGACGCCGTGCCGGGTCTGCTTGACCCGGACAAAGCCGTTTTCGATCAATGGCGGTGGAACGGCCATGCTTGTCCGCTCTAACCTTCGCCGCCGGCGAGCAGGCGCTCGGCCTCGGCCAAATCCTCGGGCCGGTTGGTATTGAAGAAGGGATCGAAGGGATCCGCGGGCCAATCGACCACGGCGACCCGGTAACGCGCCGTCCAGGCATCGATCTTGCGCATATCCTCGACCAGCATGGCCTCGCGCAGATCCTCGCGCAGATTGACTGGCCAGAGAGCGAAAACCGGATGGGTCCGTCCCGCCGTTCTGGCGCAGGCGATGTCCGCGCCCTGCTCGGGAAAGGTCGCCTCCAGGCGGGCCACGAGGTCTTCTGGAAAAAAGGGCGTGTCCGTGGCGAAGGTGGCGATCAGGTCGCAGGTTTGCTCATGCTTGGCGGCCCACTCCATGCCAGTCAGGATACCGGCCAGCGGTCCGGCGAAGCCCTCGATCACATCGGGCACCACGCGCAGCCCGAAATCCTTAAAGCGCTCCGGATCGCCGTTGGCGTTGAGAATCAGATCGGTAACCTGCGGTCGCGCCCGCTCGATGACCTGCGTCAGAATCGGCTTGCCGCCGAGCTCGCGCAGGCATTTGTCGCCGCCGCCCATGCGCCGCGCCAAGCCGCCCGCCAGGAGTACGCCCAGGATTTTATGCGGCATCGTCGTTCCGCCGCGAAGCCTTGCGGGCGAGCTTCGGGTCTTCCTCGCCGACGCTGTCGGGGTCGCTGTCGAAGACGATGCGGTCCTCCCCGGCCAGCGCGATGAAGCGCTTGCCCTTGGCACGGCCGATCAGCGTCAAGTTGGCCTGCTTGGCGAGCGCCACGCCCCAGGCGGTGAAGCCGGAGCGCGAGGCCAGGATGGGAATGCCCATCTGCACGGTCTTGATCACCATTTCCGAGGTCAGCCGCCCGGTGGTGTAGAACATCTTGTCTTGCGGCCCCATGCCGTGCAGGAACATGTAGCCGGCGATCTTGTCGACGGCGTTGTGACGGCCGACATCCTCCATATAAAGCAAGGGCTTATCCTCCTGACAGAGCGCGCAGCCGTGGATCGCCCCGGCCGTGAGATAGAGGCTCGGCGCGGTGTTGATTTTCTTGGTCAGGGCATAGAGCCAGGAGGTCCGCAGCACCGCGTCGGCGGGCAGGTCGATTTCGTCGAACTTCTCCATTAAGTCCCCAAAAACAGTACCTTGCGCGCAGCCGGAGGTGCGGGTTTTCTTTTTCAGTTTTTCCTCGTAGTCGGTCGCGCGCTGGGTGCGCACCACCACCACCTCGAGGTCGTCGTCGTAGTCGATTCCGGTGACCACGTCGTCGGCGCGCAGCATGTTCTGGTTGAGCAGATAGCCGACCGCGAGATAGTCGGGATAGTCGCCGATCGTCATCATCGTGACGATCTCCTGCCCGTTCAGGAAGAGGGTCAGGGGCTTTTCGGTAACCACTGAAGTTTCAATGACTTGCCCGTCCTGATCGAGGCCGGTGACGCGTTCCGTGAGGCGCGGATCGGCGGGATCGGGACGCAGCAGGAACTCCTCCAGAACCCGGGGATCGGCCGGTTTGGGCTGGGCTTTCTGCGCTACCTTGACGGGCTTTTCGGACATCGCGCGCCTTTCCTGAGCTGCCCCTCGAATATGCGGCCCAGGGGCGCCGGGCACAAGCGCAAGCGGCCGCCCCGCCGGATTCCGCATCTTGCAAAGACTGCATAAAAATGCACAGAATTGCCTAAATATGCAGTTTCGAGCCTGTGGACGGACATGAACGACTTCGCGGCCGCCTTCGGCGAGGCCTTCGGGCTGATCGCGCGCTTCGATTCCGATCTGGTGGAAATCGTCGGGCTGTCGCTCCGGGTGTCGCTGAGCGCGGTGTTCTGCGCCGCGCTGATCGGCCTGCCGCTGGGCGCCGCGGTGGCGCTGCTGCGCTTTCCCGGCCGCCGCGCCCTGGCGGTGCTGCTGTCCTCCTTCATGGGCCTGCCGCCGGTGGTGATGGGACTGGTGGTCTATCTGCTGCTGTCGCGCGCCGGTCCGCTCGGCGTGCTCGGCCTGCTGTTCACCCCGACGGCGATGATCGTCGCCCAGACCCTGCTGATCACCCCGATCGTGGCGGCGCTGACCCGCCAGGTGGTCGAGGATCTCTGGGCCGAGTACGGCGAGCAGCTGCGCTCCCTCGGCGCCACCCCGGCGCGGGCCGTGCCGACCCTGCTGTGGGACGGGCGCTTCGCCCTGGTGACGGTGATCCTGGCCGGCTTCGGCCGGGCCAGCGCCGAGGTCGGCGCGGTGATGATCGTCGGCGGCAACATCGACCACGTGACCCGGGTGATGACCACGGCGATCGCGCTGGAGACCAGCAAGGGCGACCTGCCGCTGGCGCTCGGCCTGGGCATCATCCTGATCCTGCTGACCGTGACGATCAACGCCGCCGCCTTCCTGATCAAGGGCGCCAGCCAGGCGCGCGCGGCATGAGCCCGCCGCGCCAGACCCCGGCCACCAGCGAGGGCGATTTCCGCGCCCCGATCCTGCCCGGCCTGCTGGACAAGGTGAGCTACGAGATCGCCGGCAAGCGCCTGCTCGACGCCATCACCCTGAAGATCGAGGCCGGGCCGCGCACGGTGATCCTGGGCCCCAACGGCGCCGGCAAGTCGCTGACCCTGCGGCTCGCCCACGGCCTGATCCGCCCCAGCTCCGGCGCGGTCTATTGGCGCAACCGCAAGACCGAGGGCGCCGGGTCGGCGCCGCGCCGCCAGGCGATGGTGTTCCAGCGCCCGGTGATGCTGCGCCGCTCGGCCGCCGCCAACGTCGACTACGCCCTGGCCCTGCACGGCTTTGACCGCGACGAGCGGCGTCAGCGCCGCGACGACGCGCTCGAACGCACCGGCCTCGCCGCCGCCGCCGCCCAGCCGGCGCGCACCCTGTCCGGCGGCGAGCAGCAGCGCCTCGCCCTGGCCCGCGCCTGGGCGCTCGGCCCGCAGGTGCTGTTCCTCGACGAGCCGACCGCCAGCCTCGACCCCTCGGCGACCCGCCAGGTCGAGGAGATCGTCGCCGCCATCGCCGCCGGCGGCACCAAGATCGTCATGACCACCCACGACCTGGGCCAGGCCCGGCGCCTCGCCGACGAGGTGGTCTTCCTGCACAACGGCCGCCTGCTGGAACAGAGCCCGGCGGCGGATTTTTTCGAGTCTCCGCGCAGCAAGGAAGCCCAGGCCTTCCTCGGCGGGGAGCTGCTCTGGTGAACCGCGAAACATTCGGGAGAACGACCATGCTCAGAAGAAAATTCCTCGGCGCCCCCCTGGCCACGGCCCTGGCGCTGGCTCTGCTGCTCGCCGTCCCCGCGCTGTCCGGCGCGGCGCGGGCGGACGACAAATTCATCACCGTGGCCTCGACCACCTCGACCGCCAACTCCGGCCTGTTCGATGTCATCCTGCCCCGCTTCCAGGACGAGACCGGCATCGAGGTGCGGGTCGTGGCCGTGGGCACCGGCAAGGCGATCCAGCAGGCCAAGGACGGCGACGCCGACGTGCTCTTCGTCCACGCCAAGGGCCGCGAGGAGGCCTTCGTCGCCGAGGGCTTCGGCGTCGAGCGCTTCGACGTGATGTACAACGACTTCGTCATCGTCGGGCCCGACAGCGACCCCGCCGGCGTCGGCGGCATGAGCGACGTGGTCGCGGCCCTGACCCAGATCGCCGAAAGCGAGTCGGCCTTCGCCTCGCGCGGCGACGACAGCGGCACCCACACCAAGGAGCGCAACCTGTGGAAGCAGGCCGATATCGACATCGCGGCGGCCAGCGGCGGCTGGTACCGGGAGACGGGATCGGGCATGGGCGCGACCCTCAACACCGGCATCGGTATGGGCGCCTATGTGCTGACCGACCGGGCCACCTGGATCGCCTTCGCGAACAAGGGCGATTACAAAATCCAGGTCGAGGGCGACCCGCAGCTGTTCAATCAGTACGGCATCATTCTGGTGAACCCGGAGAAGCACCCCCACGTCAAGACCGCCGAAGGCCAGGCCTTCATCGACTGGGTGCTCTCCAAGGACGGGCAGCAGGCCATCGCCGCCTACACGCTGAACGGCCAGCAGCTGTTCTTCCCGAACGGCCGGAAGGCGGGCTCCTAAGCGAGCCCAAAGACCGCGCACCCGCACCCGATCCGGGACGGCTCCACACCCTGTCCCGTCGCGGCGGAACTTGAACGTGGGGGAGGAGACGCACCCAGGGCGAGATTTTTTGAGATATCAATAACCCATTCTGCTAAGATTTTGGATAGTCATGTTAGGCGGATCATCATTGTGGGAAGGAGATGGTAGGGTATCCTGTTATGGTGTCCATAAGGGGCATCTTTGTGGGGATATTGGGATCTAAGGGGGAATGGCGAGAACCTGGGGGGGGGGAAAGGGGAGTTTGGATAAAACCATTGAAGTTTGAGGAAGGGGGGGGGGGGGGGGGAGGGGAGAGAGGAGGGGGGGGTCTCGGCAACGATGTGGGTACCAGAAACGGCCGTTCACAAAAATCACTGCCTTTCTAGGACCAAAGACGAGATCCGGTTTGCCAGGAAGATCGCGGCGGTGGAGACGGTAGCGGTAACCCATGCTATGAACTAACCGCCGGACGAGCATTTCTGGTTTCATGTCTTTTGATCGGATAGCGCTCATATTGGCGCTGCGCTGCTTGCGAGTTACGCGATCTACCATATTTATCGCCGAAACACGTTAGCTTTCCACCACACGAATTGAGCTCTTGCGATGGTCCAGCTTAGCTTGGAGCTCTGTGACAATCTCATCTGGATCAGGCGGCTTACCTTCTCTTAGGGCATTCCTGACCTCATCCCATTCCGAATAGATGATGTTCACGCTCCCAAGGCGATAGTCATCTCCATGCTTGGCGAGAGGATACGTTAGCCAAGTTACTTCACTATTAGCAGGGGTGGTTGTTCCGAACACTGGCAAAGCACTAAAGAACTGTGTGTCAACGACAACGAAAAAGCGCTTACCCCACCGGCGAAAAACTGGCACTTTGAGTTGAAGTTGAGGAACCAACCGCTTCTGCGCAGATGAACGGAAATCAGGCCGACGGTCCGAGTTAGCTAAGTCAAGCTTCTGGTTACTAATATAATGTTTTAGGGCGCTGCGGCTCTCACCGCCGGAAAATAGACAGCCTGAATCTCCACAGCAGCGAAATCGATGACTCTATCATTATCAATCTTTCCAAGAAGGTAGTCTACCTTCCCAATTTTTTTATCGCGAACACCTTCTTTTTTCGACTCAATTTTTAAAATTCGTACCTCAGGAAAAATACCTACCCTGGTCTTGTTACCAAAAGCCAGCTTTGCCGCATCTTTGAATACTACGTCTCTTTCAACAAATCGTACAGGGCATAGCGATGCGGCTTCGCTGCCGTCCGATAATGAACATATTCCAATGGGATCGCTCTTACTAGATTTAGTGCAGGGGCTATTGCGGAAGGGGCAACGCTTAGCCCTTCTGCTCGACCATGCCTCTTGACTCTGATTGTCTACACCGTAACCAAATATCTCTGAAATTAGCACTCTTTGCCTCTATCCTGCGACCGCCATGGGGGAATAGATTACTAATTCCTCAGAAATTTGAATACAATGTCCGATACGACGGCCAAGAAGCGGGGGCACAGCATTACCAACTTGTATGTACTGTTCGGTCCGCGATCCCTCGAATTTGAACCAATCCGGAAAAGATTGGATGCGTGCAGCTTCACGCACAGTAATTACGCGATCTTGCTCGGGGTGTATATAGGCTCCCCAATGTATATCGCACTTCGTGAGAACTGTGCAGGATAGACCATCCCACGTCATGCGACCGTATCGTTTGGTGTGATCGCACCTGCGCGCTTTCTTCATACCAGCCGGTAGAAGGTCGTGAGGAATATCGCGCCAGCTTCCACCTGCGGGGATGTGACTCATGCGTTCGATATTGATGGGGGCAAGGCGGGGTGCGGCGTGGTTAAGAACGGAGTTAGAACCGCCGCGCAGCATTTTTTGATACTCACCAAGAGCTTCATGTGCATAAGGCTGAATACCCTTGTCTTCACCGTTTGCAAGAGAAGGAAGATCGCCAATCGCATCCCGAATGGTTGTGAATGGCTTCAAACCTTCTCCATGGCTCTTTTCAGGCCAAACGATCGGGATTCCTTCGCGATTCCCGATAAAGACAACACGACGGCGTTCCTGAGGCACGCCATAGTCCTCAGCGCGTAAAACTCTGCACTCGACATGATAACCGAGTTAGCAAAGCCACAGTGTATACATGGCCTCTCCGTCGCAGTGAGCGTAATGCCGGTAACGTTCTCCATGACGCCACCCAACGTGAGGATTTAGCCCTTCAACCAGACGCAAGTATTCTCTGAAAAGCTGGCTTCGGTCATCGTGCATACCGCGCTGATGATTGTATACGCTGAATGCCTGACAGGGTAGGTCGGGGTTTAGTTATCCCGATTAGGTCAGGCCGTTTTATCCTGAATCGCTTGCGAAGCAGGATTTTATTATTATTAGCATTTCCGCGCCTGCGAATTAAATTTTTTCCTATTATCGCGTCCCGACTGCGGAGTCGTTGGCACGGATGGCGGAGAAATCGGAGGGA
>CALNZX010000002.1:0-473144 GCA_942491105.1 uncultured Alphaproteobacteria bacterium
TCAAGGCCCGCGCGATGGCGATCAGGCGGCGCTGGCCGGCGAGATGCCGACGCCACGCTCGCTCAGTACCGTATCGTAGCCGTTGGGCAGGCGCTGAATAAACTCGTGGGCGCCGACGAACTTGGCGACCGCCATGACGCGCTCCGGGTCCTTGACCGGCGAGCCCATCATGATGTTCTCGCGCACGCTGCCGGCGAGGAAGGCTGGATTTCCTGCGGCACCACGCCAAGCTGCTGGCGTAGCGCCGGCGGCGAGATGTGCGCGATGTCCGTGTCGTCGACCAGAACCCGCCCGCCGGTGGGTTTGTAGAGTCCCTGTAGCAGCCGCACCAGGGGGTCGTCTTGCCGGAACCCGAGGGGCCGATGATGCCCATGATCGTGCCGCTGGGCGCGGTCAGGTTGACGTCCCGCAACACCGGCAGGCGTTCCGGATCGTGGGTGAAGTCGACGCTCTCCACGGCCAGCTTGCCCTGGAAGCGGGGCGCCGCCGTGCTGCCGCCGGTCGAGGCCTCGACCGGCAGCTCCATGATCGAGTCGATGCGGCCGAAGGCGGCGCGGACTTCCTGCAGGCGCACCCAGGCCATGACCACCATGCGCAGCGGCATCGAGGCGCGCGTCGCCAGGATGTTGCCGGCGATCAAGGCGCCGAGGCTCATCTCCCCCTTGATCACCAGGGTGGCGCCGAAATAGAGGATTGTCAGGCTGGTCAGCATCTGCAGGGCATGGCCGAGACTGCTGACGATATTGCCGATGTTGTTAGCGCGAAAGCCGGTCCAGGCGCTCAGCGCGAGACGCGCGTCCCAGCGCCGCTCGACCTCGGCCTCCAAGCCCATCGCCTTGACGGTCAGGGCGTTGTTGACGGTTTCGGTCAGCTGCGAGGACTTCGCCGCCTGGGCGGTGAGGCTTGCTGGATCAGGTACTCCATCTGACGCCGGTGAAACAGCGCCGAAAGGCCGATCATCAGCGGCATCGCGATCACCGTGATCAGCGCCGGGGTCGGGTGGATCCAGAACAGCGCCGCGACGAACACCGAGACTGAAGACGACGTCGACCAGCAGCATCGGCATCTGACCGGTGAAAAAGCCGCGGATCACATCGAGCGACGCAAGCGCTCGCTGATGACGCCCGTTGGCGTCTGCTCGAAGTGCTTGAAGGGCAGGTGCACGAAGTGGTGCATGACCTCGCTGCCGACCAGGGCGTCGAGCCTGGCGCCGGTATGGCTGAGATATAGCCGCGCACGGCCCGCCAGCGCATATCGAAGGCATAGACCGCGACCATGCCGATGGCGGGAATCTGCAAGGTGTCCAGCGCCTGCTGCCCGATGATCTTGTTATAGAGGGTCATCGCGGCAACGTCCGCCAGGGCCAGCAGGTTGATCACCAGCGAGGCCAAAATCATCTCGCCGAGCACGCCCTGATCCGGCGCGAAACCATCGCCCGCCAATCGGGGCGCGGGGCGATCCTGGCCGGCTTCATCAGGATGCATTCGCCGGCCCGCGCCGCCGGGCTCGCTTCCTGGACCGGATAGACCTGCAGGCTTTCGGGATCGAAGGCCTGCAGTCCGTCCAGCATGCGTTCGATCACCAGGGCGGAATCGGCCGGGTTCTTGCCGATCACCGCGAAGGGCGTCGGCATGGCGCGCAGGCTGCGGCCACTGGCCACCTCGCGGCGCAGGCCGGAAACCCAGGCGGCCGGCGGCGCGGCCGATGATCGACCGTCATGCCCGCGGGCGCGATCGGCACCGAGTTTCGGACCTCCGGCTCCGATCACTGGCCGCCAGACTCCTGGGACGCCCGAATCAAACAGCGCGGCAGGGATATCCGCGCGCGGCGCGTCATCGCGGTCCGCCTCTTCCTCCCCGGCTTCCAGCGCGCGCCCTGCGCCCTCCTCGCTCATGATCCGTCTGGACCCCCATATCGAGCAATGGTTCCTTGCGACTCGCTTCCTAGACGCAGGGTAGAAACTCTCGCGTGAAAATTAACCATAAATATCCTGCCGCTAAACTCGAGTGTTCAATGCTTACGCAAGCTTGTGACTTTTTTGTGCTTAGTGTATATGCATAATTTCACGGTCTGTCATTTCAAACAGGTAGGTTGAATTGACGCCCATGAAGTTAAAGACTTGGCTAGCGATTTCGTTAGTATGTTTTCTTTTCATTCGTGTCTAAGGTGGCGCGATTGTAGGGGTTGGGCAGGAGGTGCGCTGGAATTCGGGCTGGCCGACCAGCTTGTGAGGCACTCGCCTGGTTTGCGATCTTTCCGGTCAAGCCATTCGCTCTCTTGGAATCCAAGTATTGCCGCGGAAATGACTCCGCGCCTCCTTGCGAGCGATTGTAGTCCAGTCCGCCTCGCCCCGATTCCGGGGTGGCGAAGATGATCTGCGAGACTCCTGGAGATACCGATTCTTCGGGGCTCTGTCCTTCGCGGCGCTCACGCTTGTCGGCGTATCCGGCGTGGCGGGACAAACTCTGGATTTCGGCGCGGTGCTGACGAACTACTCGACGCCTGAGAGCGAGGATGTCGACGAAGCCGATCCGCGCGTCCTCGATCTTATCGAAGCCTCCAATACCGTCGCGCCGCCCTCGCAGGAAATCCTCGATGCCATCGTGGCCGGCGGCCCGGCCGCCGAAGCGGCGATCCAGGAGTATCTGAGCGCCGGCAACCCCTCCCCGGACCAGGTTTCGCGGCGCGCCGTAGCGCTTTCCCGGGCCATCGCCCGCGATCCGCGTCTGGAAGAAGACGACGAAACTCTGTTCGACCGCTCGATCCTGATCGCCGACTATGTCTCTCGCGCGCTCTGCGCGCCACATGCTGCGGCTCGATATCGATCCCGATTACGTTCCGCCCGCGGGGACCCTGGCTTACGATCTCGGCGGCAGGGGCACTCCGGAGGCGCAGGGCTTTTTCATCAGTACGCCCTGGAACAACGAGATCGCATCCTCGGAATCCATAGACATGGTGCGCGAGGGCGCGCTGCTGCGCGACCTGATCGCGGGCGTGCACAAGATCGATCTGGAGATCCCCAACGGGGAATACCGGATCATTCTCACCACCTCCGCCGACCTCGTCGGACAGGCGCCCTTCGGGACCGAGCTGTCGATCAATGGAGAGACCTATCTGCTCGGCCGCGCCACCGAACAGGAGTGGTGGGATCGCGCCCGACTGCGCGTTCCGCCGAACGGTGGTACCGGCATTGCCACGGTTCCCGAAATCGCGGGCACCGGCGGCGCGATTGTCGTGATTACGCAGGTTACCAATGGAACGTTGAGTTTGAGGTTCA
This sequence comes from uncultured Alphaproteobacteria bacterium, assembly GCA_942491105.1. Lineage (GTDB taxonomy): Bacteria > Pseudomonadota > Alphaproteobacteria > Kiloniellales > DSM-21159 > JBBEAM01. Next base: position 3,278 of record CALNZX010000002.1, read on the forward strand.
ATAACGGATCAGCGCAAACCGGTGGGGCGGTGAGCGGGATTTTGATTGAACCTGTTGCCGAGCCCAGCAGTTTGGTGCTCGAGAACTTGGCGCAGAACATCGACTTCAGCTACGACGACTGCCTCGATCTTGAGCTCTTGACTCAGACGGCGATGGCCCAGGTTCTGCTGAACCCGGCACTCGGTCCGCTGGGCCAGCCGATCACACGCGGCGACGGGCTGACCGAAGTCGATGGGCCATTCGATGACGAGCTGCCGGCCAGTTCGTCTTGATAAAAAAGTTACAACGCGTTGGGGGTTAGGGTTGTGTACATCACCGAGCAAAGGACACCGCGCCGTGAGAAGCGCATGAAGGACAGGCTGCAGCGCGTTTGCGCGTACGCCGCCTTCGCCGGCGCCGGATGTCTGCTGACTGTCTCTGGCGCCCTGGCGGAGCCGACGGCCGACGAAGAGTCCGTCATGAGCCGCCCACGCCTGGACTACGATCCCATCGGCATACCCATCGGCGGCGGCGCCGACGATCCGGGTTCGCCATTCATCTTGCTGCCCCGCCTCGATACCCAGCTCGGCTGGGAGAGCAACGTCTTCCGCGAGGACGACAATCCGCAAGACGATTTCTTCCTGCTCACGGAAGCCACCCTGGATCTGCGTTCCGATTGGGAACTGCACTCCTTCGGAATCACCGCGCGCGGCGCGCTCAAGCGTTACTTCAAGAAAACCAAGAACGATTGGCATGAGGCCGAAATCCAGGCCAACGGCACCCTGAGCATTTCCGAGGAGTTCAGCGTCTCGGCGCGGGCCGGCAGCGGATTCTTTCATGAGGAGCGTGACGACCCGGACTCTCCGGGCGCCTCCAATAACATCAACGAGTACTGGCGGCATGTCGGCTTCCTGTCCGCCCGCTTCACGCCGGGAGACCTGCTGCTGCGCGTCGAAGGCGGCGCCGAATATTTCGATTTCGACGATAACGGCAGCATCAACAACGACGACCGGGATTTCATGAACTACGTCGTGCGCACCCGGGTCGGCTATACCCTGGTGCCCGGCGTCACCGCCTTCGTCGAGCCGGAGTACAACTGGCGCGTCTACGACAAGAGCGTCGACGACAACGGCTTCGAGCGGAATTCAGAAGGCTGGTCGGTGATCGGCGGATTCACCTACGATCTGACCGGTGTCGCGTTCCTCGAAGTGGGCGGCGGCTATTTTGAGCAGGACTACGAGGACCCGACCTTCCCGGACAGCCACGGCTGGACCACTTCGGCCACGCTGACCTGGAATCCGACCGAGGTCATGACCATCACCGGATCGGCCAGCCGCTCGGTTCAGGAAACCACCCTGGCCGGCGTTTCCGGCGTCGTCTCGACCTCGACGAGCCTCGGGCTCGATTACGAGATCACCGAACAGCTGCTGCTCAACACCCTGGCCGACTACAACTGGCAAGATTTCAAGAACAGTTCGCGCCACGACGAAATCTTCCGGGGACGGGCGGGGCTGATCTACTTGGTGAACGAGTATATCGAAACCGGGGTGTCCTACGAGTACGGGCAGCGGTGGTCCAACGCTCCGATGGAGGATTTCAAACTGCATCGCTTGCTTCTCACCCTTTCGTTACAGTTGTAGGCTTGCCAAGACCGGCTTCCGGGGCAAGGCGATCCGGTCAATAGAGTTGGGGAAGTAAACAACGGGGGCGATCCGCGCAGCTACTGCGGATTGAAATTGAGGAAGCTTGAGCGGCATGTCGGCAATTCGGTTTACGAACTTCCCGAATCTCATTCTTTTTGTCCTGGCGGTTCTGGCCTTCGCAGTGGGCATGCCAAGCGGCGGTCAGGCACAGAGCACGAGCGACCGGGCGATTACCGAGAACTACCAGCTCGCCGCCGGGGACATCCTGAAAGTCAGCGTTTTCGGCCACGAAGACGTCTCCGGAGACTATGAGATCGACGGCACCGGCCAGATCACCTTCCCCCTGCTTGGATTGCTGCGCGCCGAGGGTCTTACCATCGAGCAGCTGCGCACGCAGATCGAACAGGATCTCGACCGCGACTACATCGTCAATCCGCGGGTCAGCGTGGAGGTGCTGAATTTCCGTCCGATCTTCATCCTCGGGCAGGTCAACGCGCCCGGAACCTACGACTACACCGTCGGCATGACCGTTCGGCAGGCCGTCGCCATTGCCGGCGGCTACACACGCCGGGCCAGCACTTCCGATATGAAGCTGATCCGCATAGAAAACGGCGTACAGCGGGAGTTGGAGGTGCAGGAAGAGGATGCCATCCTCCCAGGCGACACCATCGAAATCCTTAGGCGTTTCTTCTAGGCGCGCGAGGAAAAGATATGTCCGCCGGCCCCACTCCTTCGCACTGCCGATGCCTGGAAGCGACTTCCGAGAGTCTCTATCGCAATGCGCCGCCATCGCGCATAATCCCTTCCAAGAAAAGGGATTGTCGCGCAGCGGCGATTTCTCTGGCCGGCGAACGCCATGGCATTCCTGCCGATGAAGAGGCGGCACCGCGATGACTGCTGACGCTTACGGAAAACAGGATTCGCAGTATCCCGAGCATCGCAGCTCCGGTGGCGGCGGCTCCTATGGCTATGGCGGTTATGGAGGCTATGGCGGCGGCTCCGGCGATCTCGGCGGCGCGGGCCAGATCGATCTGCGCTTCTTGCTCGGGATTCTCAAGCGCCGAAAGTATCTGATCCTGGGCCTCACGCTTTTCGCGACACTTGCCGCCTACCTCTACGTTTCGCAGCTGACGCCGCTTTATCAGGCGCGCGCGCAGATCCTGATCGATCCCGACCGGCAGAACATCGTCAATATCCAGGAAGTCGACGAAGGCCTGACCAACGACTGGCTGACCACCGAGACCGAGGCGACGATCATCGGCTCGCAGGAAATTGCGTTGAAGGTCGTCGATCGTCTCGATCTGGTTCGCAATCCCCTGTTCAACTGGAAACTGCGCAGGCCCGAGCCGAGCCTGAAGGACATCGTGCTGTCCTGGTTCACCGGCGACGACCCAAAAGCCGAGGCCGCGCAGTACGAAATCGAACCGCTCGAGAACTATGCAGACGATCCTGCGTTCCTGGACCGCTTGGGCCGTTCCTTCCGCAGCCGCCTCTCCGCCGTTCCGGCCGAGCGCGGCCGCCTGATCAACGTCAACTACGTCTCGACAGAGCCCGAGATGGCTATGATCGCGGCCAATGCCACGGCCGAGGTCTATATCGACAGCCTCCAGGAATCGAAGGGCAAGGCGACGAGCGAAGCCACCGCTTGGCTCACGCAGCGGGTCTCCGAAGTGCAGGAGGAACTGCTGGCCGCGGAGCGCGAGCTGGAACGCTACCGCCAGCAGCACCGCATCGCCGGATCCGACAGCGTTTCCCTGCCCGTGCAGCAGCTCTCTCAGTTGAATTCAGATTTGATCTCCTCGATGGCGGAGCTCGACCGCGTGCAGCTGCAATACAGCCAGGTGCAGCGCTTGCAGGGCAGTACCGGCGGCGTCGAATCCGCCGGCGCCGTGCTGTCCTCCGGCCTGATCCAGAGCCTGAAGGTTCAGGAGATCCAGCTGCGCCGCGAAATCGCGGAGCTCAGCACGATCTATCGCGATGGCCATCCGAAGATGATTCAGGCCAGGGCGGATCTAGCCGACCTGGAGAGCCAGATTCGGGCCGAGATCAACAAGATCGCCGGCAACCTCAAGAACGAGCGGGATCTGATCTCGGCGCGCGTGGCCCGTCTGCGCGCGGCAATCGACGAGAGCGAGGCCGACGTCGATCAGATCGAGGAGGCCAGAGTCGACCTGCGCAGTCTGGAATCCCGGGTCGAGGCGAAGACCCAGCTTTTGAATACCCTGCTGCAGCGCCTGGCCGAGACCAACATCCAGGAAAACAATACCCTGCAACGCGCCGACGCCAAGCTGATCAACGCGGCGACCTATCCCGGCGCGCCCTTCTACCCCCAGACCAAGCTGATCCTGATCATGGCCTTCCTGGCCTCCTTGATCTTCGGCATCGTTCTCGCCATCGCTCTCGAGTTCATGGATTCAGGGTTCCGCAGCCTGGCGCAGGTCGAGGCGCAGACCAACTTGCCGACGCTCGGCATGCTCCCGGCCTTGACCAAAAAGCGGCGCGACGAGCACCCCCATCAATTCGCGACAGAGAAACAGGGCTCGCTCTACGCGGAATCGGTGCGCACCATCCGCACCAGTCTGATGCTGTCGAATCCGACGCGCCCGCCTAAGACCGTGCTGGTTACCTCCTCGATGCCCGGCGAGGGCAAAACCTCGACAGTGCTGTCGATCGCCTGCCAATCGGTGATGACCGGGCGCAGTTGTATCGTGATCGACTGCGACCTGCGCCAGCCGGGCCTCGGCTACGCGCTCGGCAATGTCGGTTACATCGGCCTCGGCGACTATCTGGTCGGCCACTGCGACCTCGAGGATATCATTGGCTATGACGAGGCCACCGGACTCGACTTCATCGGCGCCGGCACCGGCACCGTGCGTCCCGTCGAGCACCTGGCTTCGCCGCGCATGGAAAAGCTGCTGCAGGAGATGGCCAAGCGCTACCAGATGGTGCTGATCGACACGCCGCCGATCCTTGCGGTTTCCGATGCCCTGCCGCTGCTGCGCGAGGTCGATGCCTCGATCTTCATCGTGCGCTGGGAGAAGACCAAGCGCGATATCGCCAAGTCCGGTCTCAAGCTCGCGCTGGAATCCGGCGCCAATATCGCCGGCGTGATCCTCAGTAACGTCGATGTCCGCAAGCATTCCCAGTACGACTACGCGGACTCCGGCTACTATTATCACAAGAGCTACCGCAAGTATTACACGGGCTGACGATGCCCCGGCCGCACGCCTCCGGTAGTCACACCGCGCGGCGCCAGGATGGCGCCTCCACGGACTCTCGCCGCAGAAGCAAAGAGCCCTCCCGCCGCGGGGTATCGAAGCCGGGCGGCTGGCGCTTTCTCACCATCGCGATCAGCGCCGGTTTCGCCCTCGGCCTGCTCGCCACCGCCGCGCCGCGACTGATGGCGGCCGCGCAGGTCGCCGAATACGGCACCTTGAGCGAGCGGCTGGGCCGCCAGAAAATCGACGGCCCCGAACTGGCGCGCGCCGTCGGCGACCATCGAAAGGCGCTCGCCTGGATCGACGACGGCAAGTACCGCGGCGACCTCGGCCAGATATTCTTCGCCAGCGCCAGGCTCAATCTGGAGGACCCGCCGCGCCGGGTTCTTCTGCTCGAGCAAGCCGCGGAAAGCGACCGGCTGGCTCTCGCCCTCGACCCTGGGCAGCCCTTCCTGTGGACGCAGCTTGCCGTCGCCCTGGCGCAGACCCAGGGGATGGATGCCGATTTCCAGCGCATCCTGAAGCAAGCCATCCTGGTGGCGCCGCGTACCAAGAGCCTGGTTTTCGCGCGGGCCGATCTCGGTCTGCGGGCCTGGCCGCTGCTCGACGCCGAAACCCGAAGCCTGGTCACGCAACAGATCGCGCTGGCTGTCAAGCTCGACCCGAGGCGCTTCCGCCGCAGCATTCCCGGCCCCAACCACAGACGCCTCGTGCGTCACCTCCTGGCCGAGGATCCAGCCCTGGTCGAGCGCTTCCTGCGCGACTGACCTAACTGTCTTCGCCGCCCTGGGCTTCGTGTCCGGGTCCCTCGATTTCATCGCGCCGCCAGGACTGCGCAACGCCGATCCCCAGCAGCGTGAAGTAGGTCACCGCGATGGCCGGGATCTGCAATCCGAAATCGACCAGGGAATGCGCGCCAACCAAGGCCGTCGCGGCCAACGCGATCGCGGGAAAGACATAGGCATTACGCCGCCGGAAAACGCCGCGCAGGCACAGCAGGCACGCCCCGGCGACGGCGATCAGCAGCAGCGCCAAACCGGGCAGCCCCGATTCCAGGGCGACTTCCAGATAGGTGTTGTGGACCCTTTGAAAGCTGACGTTGAAATCATCGAAGAGGGGCGAGCGGGCCAGCTCGAAGACGCTGGGGAAGCTTCCTGGACCATGCCCGAACCAAGGCCGTTCGAGGATCTGCTGCACGGCCAACTTCTGGATCGCGATCCGGCTGGCGGTGTTCTCCTCGATATCGACGAAGCGCGCCAGCAGGTGATCGCCGCTGAAAGCGACCACGGCCACGCCCAGCGCCAGAACCGGCAAGAGGGCGATGAACCAGAACTTCGCCCGGGTGCCCCGCGCGATGCCGAAACTGGCAAAGAGCGCGATCACCCCGATCACCGCGGCCGCCACGCCGCCGCGCGAGCCGGTCAAGACGAGGGCGGAGGCGATGACGACGATCGCCGCGATCAGCAGCCAAAGCGCCGCCCCGGTATCGTCGATCACCCCGACGAGCGCAGAGCGCAGGCCGCCGACGGCGCGCCGCGCCGCGCCATGTATCCGCTCGACGAACAGCGCCAGAACCAGGATCAGGCCGAGACCGGCGTAGGTCGCATAGTTGTTGCGGTTGACGAAGGTCGAGGTCACAGAGTCCCGGTAGGCCCAGCGTTCGTACCACAGCACCATGTCGAAGCCGCCGAGATGCATCGCCAGGCCATAGAGCGCGTAGACAACCATCGCCACCGCGATGGCCGAGAGCATCAGCCGGGCATCGCGGCTGCGCCGCCCAAGATGCAAAGCCAGCCAGAACGCGGCGCCGTAGCCCATCACGTTGACCAGCGTCGCCCCGGCGGCCGAGGGGCTGAGCGCCGCGCGCGCCGCCAGCGGTGTCCGCAGGGCGGCCTCCGCCTCCAGCCATAGCGGATGCGGCGGCCCGAACCCCGGCAGGGTCAGCAACCAGGCCCAGATCAGATAGAGCAGGAAGGGCGCCGCCAGCCAAAGGCTGCGCCGTGGCGGAATGGAGACCAAGCCGCCGTCGCGCAGCGCCGCGACACTCCAGAGCAGCAGCACAAGCCCCAGGCCCGTGGCCAGGGCCAAGGCGGGCAGCGGCCGGTTGCTGGCCAAAGGCAGCGGCGCCAGGACGACCAGCGCCGTGAACAGAAACAGGACGATGCGCTGCATTACCTGCCGCGCGCGACCCGTTGGCTAGTAGGCATTCTCGTTCACCAGTCCGGTAAAGGGGGTCAGGAAGAGTATCCGCAAATCCAGGGAAACGGACCAGTTATCGATATACCAGAGATCGTACTCGACGCGCTTGCGCATCTTTTCGGGAGTTTCCGTGGCGCCTCGCAGGCCGTTGATCTGCGCCCAGCCGGTGATGCCCGGCCGAACCCGCTGCCGCGCCAGGTATTCTTCGATCAGTTCGGAATAGAGCGTGCCGTGCTCCACGGCATGAGGCCGCGGCCCGACCAGGGACATCTCGCCGCGCAGCACGTTGAGCAGCTGAGGAAGTTCGTCGAAGGAGGTTCGCCGCAAAAAGGCGCCGACCCGGGTTACCCGGGGGTCGCCGCGGCGCGCCTGGGGAACCTCGCCACGGGGATCGACGCCAGTGTGCATGGTGCGGAACTTCAGCACCTCGAAGCTGTCATTGTTGAAGCCGGCGCGTTTCTGGCGGAACAGCACCGGGCCCCGGCTATCCAGTTTCACGGCAAGCGCGATCAGCAGCATCAGCGGCAGGAAGACGAGCAGCAGTGCCGAGGACAGCAATTTGTCCTCCAGCGCCTTGATGAAGAGATCCCGCTCGGACAGCGGGCGGTGCCACACTTCGATCATCGGCACGCCGCCGAAGATCGAAACGTCCCGGACCGGAATATCCAGAGGCGCGGCGGGCGGACAGAGGCGCACGGAAATACTCAGACCGCGGACCGAGTCCATAATTTTGGGTATTAGCACGGCGTCGTCCCATGGCACCGCCACGAGTAGTTCATCGATGCGCTCGCGCCGCAACCGCTCGGCAAGCGCGTCGAGACCGCCCAGAAAGGCAGCCGCCGCCAGGGCCGTGCTCTCCACCTCGGCTTTGCGCTGCGCGAAATAGCCCACCAATTCGGCGCCATCCCGCCTGCCTGCAATCTGCTCCGCCAGCCTCTGTGCCAGGGCCCCAGATCCAAAGATCGCCAAGCGCTTGGCGCCATACCCGCCTTGGCGCAGCCGCGACAGATGGATCGACGCGGCCACCCGCAGCAGCAGCAGGCAACCTAGCCCCGACAGCGCCCAGAGAACGAACCAGATGCGCGAATAATGTGCCGTGGTTTTCGTAAGAGCAGCGAGAGCGACCAGAATAAACAGCGTGGCTGACCAGGCCGCCGCCGTCCGCGCCACTTCGCGAATCGGGCTCCTGAGAATTTCAGCCCGGTAAACGCCCCCGAACTGCATCAGATTGACCGCGAAAAGCGCGCCAAGAAACAGGGCTACGATATAGGAACTCGTTAGATCGCCTAGGTTTTCACGCAGCGCGTAGCAGATCAGCCCGGTGATCGCGATCACCAGAATGTCGCCAATCCTCAAGAGGGTGGCGAGCAGGCCTTCTGCCTCGGTCGCATGTTTCACAGCTCGTCGTGCCATGGACACAAATTATCTCTTTGTGAGGATCAGGCACAGGTCGAATGCGCGTGTCTTGATGAAAAGGCGGCGCTTTTCTCGCGTTCAGCCCGCAGGGCACACTTAATTGGTGTGGCGCCACCAGGTTGTTTCGTTGAGCGAGTAGATCGGACGATAGTGCCGGATCGACTGCGCCCGGACAACGGAGCGGGCTTGATTATCCAGAATATAAGCCTGGCCGTCCATATAGACGACCAGCACCGCGTGCAGCGCGTTCAGATTGGTATCGCGCAGCACCACGATGCGCATGTCCTCGTTGGCGAAACCGAGGGTGCGCAGGGAGATGAACTTGGCGATCGCGTAGTCTTCGCAATCCCCATTCTTGGCGAAGAACTGAAAGGGAGTCGCCCAGTAGTCCGGCACGCCCCAATTGCGCGGGTCGACGATGTAGCGCCGGCGATTCATTTCCGAATTCACCGCCTCGATTTGCGAAATCGCATCCTGACCGGCGATACCAGTCAGAAAGGATTGCCATTCCTCAAGATTGCAGCCGGCGTAGTTGCCGCCACCGCAGTTGCGCGGCGCCTCGATTTGTTCCGCGTAGCGCGACAGCGTCCCCAGCCACTGCGGAAACAGGCGCATATCCGTGCGCGCGCTTTCCTGACTGCCGAACAGCGAAGGGAAGCTTCCGGTCGCGGCGCTGGCCTTGCCGCCGTACAGGCAGAGAGCCAGCGCGACCAGCAGGGACAACAGAAGGGCGAGTATGTGGCGTTGTAGCGTCATGGCCTGCTCTCTCGCGTGGCGAGAACCTGTGGAGACGATTGCCCGGCAATCCGGGCGGCACGATCTTGGCGTGCATTTTGATAGCTGAGGCTTAACCGTCCCTTAAGACGCATGAGGGAAACTGCGGTTATGGTTAACAAAGCATCAGGTATTGAACTGTGACCACTGCCGAGACCTCCGAAAATCAACCCCGAGTTGAGAATTACTCCCGCTTCGACTGGCGATTCATCCTGATGCTTACGGTTCTGGCCGCGGCCGGCGCACTCAGCGTCGCCCTGATTCTCGGCTTCGCCGCCGACGAACGCGACCAGGACCTGCGGCGCTGGCAGGACAAGCTGGCGCTGATCGCCGATAGCCGCGCCCAGGCGATCGAGAACTGGCTTGCGCAGCAGCGCGAGGAAATCGGCGGTCTGGCGCAGAATACCTCGGTGCAGCTTTTCCTGACCGATTTGCAGTTCTCGGGCGGCAATCTCTCCCAGGTGCCCGATGCCGATGGACAGCTCGACTATATCGGCAACCTGTTTCTGGTCGCCGGAGCGCGCAGCGGCTTTCTCTCGGAGCCGGACGGCCCTTCCGTAAACGCCAATGTGCAGTACAGCGCCGCGGCGGGGCTGGCGCTGCTCGATCCCACGGGTGAGGTGCTATTGGCGACCCCGGGATTCCAGCCGCCGATGTTGCCCGAAGCCGCGTTCAAAACCGCCGGGCCGGTTCTTGCCCCCCTGCGTCTGGACGAAGACGGGCGCGCGCTGCTGCTCGCCAGCGCGCAGATCCCTTCCCTGCAAGGCAGCCAGGCGTCCGGCGATCAGGTCGGCTTCGTGGTCGGCAGCAAACCGGCCCTCGTGGCGCTACGCGGCCTGCTCCGCCAGCCCGGTTTGTCCGGCGAGGGCCTGGATATTCAACTGTTGCAGCAGGAAGGCGCCGGCCTGCGCTTCGTCTTGCCGACGACCACCTCCGAAGCGCCGCTGTCCCGCAGCCTGGCCTTGGACACGCCGGAGGCTGCTGCGGCTTTCGCCTATCTGCAACCGCGCGGTTTCGCCGAGCGCCGCAACCGCGAAAACGCCACGGTCCTGGTCACCGGCCGCAGAATTGAAGGCCTGCCCTGGACGGTGATGGTCGCGGTCGACCGGGCGGAGGCCCTTGGGCCCGGAGAGGCGCGGACGCGGGTGCTGTTGATCTCGCTGTTTCTCGGCCTGGCCTTTATCGCCGCCCTGATCGCCTTCGTCTGGCGGCACGGCGCTTCGCGCCGCGCCCGGGCCGCTGCGCAGCGGTATCGCGAAACCGCGGAGGCCCTGGCCGAGCAGCAAGCCCTGCTGCGTCTGGTGACCGACAACCAGCCGACCTCGATCTTCACCCTGGATGCGCAGGATCGCTATCACTTCGCCAACCGCAAGGCGGCGGAAGATGTCGGGCTCGCGGAAGCGGACCTGCTCGGCAAGCGGTTGGATGCCGTGCTCGGCCCCGCGGCCGCCGCCGACTACGCCGAGGCGAACGAATCGGCGCGGCGCAAGAAGCAACCCATCGCCCGCACCCTGGAGTGGGACGACGACAAGGGCTCGCGCAGCAAGATCGTTTCACACATCCCCGTGCCCAAGGGGGATACGACGGAGATGCTGATCGTCGAGTACGACATCAGCGAAGCCGTCCGCCAGCGCCGCCAGCAGGAGCGCACGCTGAACGACCTGGTGATGACACTGATCGGCGTGGTCGATCGCCGCGACCCCTACGCCGCCAATCATTCCCGGCGGGTCGCCCAGCTCGCGGAACTGCTCTCCGCCGAGATGAACCTCGGAGAGGTCGAGATCGAGTCGGCGCGCATCGCGGGCAGCCTGATGAATCTCGGCAAGATTCTGATCCCCGAGGAGCTGCTGACCAAGGAAGGCAGCTTGAGCGAACAGGAGCTGGCGGCGATCAGAGGCGCCCAGCAGATGAGCGCCGAACTGCTCGAAGGGGTCGGATTCCGCGGCCAGGTGGCCGAAACCCTCCGGCAGGCGCAGGAGCATTTCGACGGCACCGGCAGCCCCCGTGGCCTGAGCGGGGATGAAATCCTGCCCACCGCGCGCATCCTCTCGGTGGCCAATGCCTTCGTCGGCATGGTCAGTCCGCGCAGCTGGCGCAGCAACCTGACCGTCGACACCGCGATCGAGGAGCTGCTGCGCCAAAGCGGCAAGCACTTCGATCAGCGGGTCATAGCGGCCTTGCTTAACTACCTGGAAAACAAGGGCGGACGAGAGGTCTGGGACGCCAGGGAGGGCGCGTGATCCGAGCTTCCCTGAAGCCGGATCCCGCAGCGGGTTTGACAATGCTGGCCGCCTCGCGCGCAATGCGCTCTTTCTAGGGCGTCACAGCGGTATCAGCCTCGGCATGCTTGAGATGTTCAAATTCGGCAGATCGAAAGAGACGGCGGCGCCATCCGGGCGGGTACCGGAGAATAGCCGCGTCTATGCGATCGGCGACATCCACGGCGAGGCCGAGATGCTGCAGGCTCTGCATGCGCTGATCCAGCGCGATGCCGCGGACTCCAGCGCCCAGCGCAAGGTGATCGTCTATCTTGGCGACTATGTCGACCGGGGCGCGGACTCCCGGCGCGTGATCGATCTGCTGCTCAACGAGCCGCTGAGCGGCTTCGAAACCATACATCTCAAGGGCAACCACGAAGCCGCGTTCGCGGGCTTCATGGAGACGCCGGAGAATTATCTCTCCTGGCTGTCCTATGGCGGCGTTTCAACCTGCGCAAGCTATGGCGTGGATACCGCCGCGCCGCCCGACGGCGCGGACATGCTGAACTGGATGCGGGAGCAGCTGCGCGAGAAGGTGCCGCAGGCACACAAGGATTTCCTGGCACGCTTGTCCCTCGCCCATCAGGAGGGCGATTATTTCTTCGCGCACGCCGGTATCAAGCCCGGCGTGGCGGTGGAGGAGCAGGAAGCCAAGGACCTGCTGTGGATTCGCGAGGCTTTTTTGAATTCCGACCTGGATCACGGCAAGATCGTGGTCCACGGCCACACCCCGGAATGGTCGCCGGTCAAGCGGCCCAACCGCATCGGCATCGACACCGGTGCCTGCTATGGGGGCAGCCTCACCGCGCTGGTACTCGATGGCGATAGCCAGTCCTTCCTCCAAGTCTCTTAGCTGCTGGCGGCTGATCGCCGATCCGCGGCGCCCGCTCGACGAAGCGGCGCTGCAGGACCTGCCGGCGTGGAGCGCCCGGCTTTGCGAGTTCATCGGCCCCGCCTTGGCGGCCGAGCTGACGGCGCCGGCCGCCAGCGCCCTCGGCGCCCCTCCGGTCGACCCGGTGGCGGCCGAAAGCAGCCGCAAGCTCAACCGCTATACCCGCGCCGCCCAGGAAGCCTGCCTGGCGGAGATCGCCCGCGCCGGCTTCGACTGCGTGGCAATCAAGGGATACGCCCTGGCGCGTCAGATCTACAGCGACCCGGATCTGCGCACGACCGGCGACCTGGACCTGGTGGTGCGCCTGCAGGACCGCGCGCCCCTGCTGGAGCTGCTCGACGCCGCCGGCTACGTCTTCCGGCCGGAGCCCGCGAAACCCTGGGGCTTCATCGCCGACGCCAGCTACGCGCCCTACGTTTCCCGGGACGGCGGCGTCAACCTCGACATCCACATACAGCCCGACAGCTACCCGCTGCATCTCGGTCTCGACTGCGACGCGCTGTTCGCCGCCGCGCGCCGGGACAAATCCTGCCTGCTGCCGGACCCCAGCCACAGCTTTCTGCTGCTCGCCAGCAATGCGGCGAAGGATAAGTTCGCACCGCTGGCGATGAAAAAATTCGTCGACGCCCTGGTCATGCTGCGCCAGGACCCCGATCTGGATTGGCAGGAAATCTTCGAGCGGGCCGCCCGCGCGCGCATGACCAGACCGCTGCGGGTCTTTTTGCGGCTGCTGTCCTGCCTGGGCGCGGAGCTGCCCGGCGCACCGGCCGACAGCGCCGGCTGGAGCGGGGAATTCGCCCGTACGCTGCGGCCTCTTGCGGAACTCGACAGCGGCGCCGAACTGGGTGTCGCGGGCTTGATCCGCAGGGAACTGCTGCTGTCCGCCGAGCCCCGGGTCGCCGCCCGCAATCTCTGGCTACGCACGCGCGGACTGCTGCACCCGCGCAGCGCCCTGCCCCCGCGATAGCTCCCAATCGCGCCGTCTAAGCCCTGCTTTTCGCCCAGGCCCAGGCACTGGCGATAATGCTATCGAGTTCCGAGCGCTCCGGCCGCCAGCCGAGAATCTCGCGCGCCGCGCTGGAATCGCTGACCAGTTCGTCGGGATCCCCGGGGCGGCGCGGCCGCTCGACCAGGGGAAGCCGCGTGCCGGTAATCCGGCGCAGGGCCTCGATCACCTGCAGGACGCTGAAACCGGCGTCGCTGCCGAGATTGAGCGCGATGCCGTGTCCGCCGCGCTGTAGGTACGCGAGCGCCTGGATATGGGCGGCGGCGATATCCTCGACATGAACGTAGTCGCGGATACAACTGCCATCGGGCGTACGGTAGTCGGTGCCGTAGAGTTCCAGCGAGTCGCGCCGCCCCAGCGCAACCTCCAGCGCGCGCGGGATCAGATGCGTTTCGCCCACCCTCTGCTCGCCCAGTTCCCCCTGCGAATCGGCGCCGGCGGCGTTGAAATAGCGCAGCGCGACCGAGGAGATGCCGTGGCTGCGCTCGAAATCGAACAGAATTCGCTCGGCCATCAGCTTGCTGTTGCCGTAGGGATTGATCGGATGCAGCGGGTGACCCTCGGGAATCGGAGTTTTCTGCGGCGCGCCGTACACCGAGGCGGTGCTGGAGAAGACGATATGCGGCACCTCCGCACGGCGCATGGCGCCCAGCAGGTTCAGCGTGCCTTGCAGGTTGACCCGGTAATAGAGCCCGGGATCGCGCATCGATTCCGATACCGCCGAAAGCGCCGCGAGATGCATCACCGCGGCGGGCCTCTGCGCCGCGAACACACGATCCAGCGAAGCTTCGTCGAGCAGGTCGCCCTCATGGAAGGCGCCCCATTTGAGCGCCCAGGCATTGCCGGTCGAAAGATTGTCGAAAACCACGGGTTCCCAGCCTTCGGCGGCCAGTCGCTTGCTCAGGTGACTTCCGATGTAGCCGGCGCCGCCGGTGATCAAGACCTTGCGATTCATGCGCTTGAGACTAGCCTAGCGCCGCCGCGCTGGCATAGACTTCCTGTTGCGCTGGTTACGCGAATAACTCCTTTCCTTCATAGCGGTCGGATCAAGTACATGATGCTGCGGAAACGCATACTCGTTACCGGCGGAGCTGGATTCCTCGGCTCGCATCTCTGCGAACGCCTCCTTGAACAGGGGCATGACGTACTCTGCGTCGACAACTACTTCACGGGCACCAAGGACAACATCGCGCACCTGCTCGACAATCCGCACTTCGAGGTGCTGCGCCACGACGTAACCTTTCCGCTCTACCTGGAAGTCGACGAGATTTACAATCTCGCCTGCCCGGCCTCGCCGATCCACTACCAGCACGATCCGGTGCAAACCACCAAGACCAGCGTGCATGGCGCGATCAACATGCTTGGCCTGGCCAAGCGCACCGGCGCCAAGATCTTCCAGGCCTCGACCAGCGAGGTCTACGGCGATCCTTCGCTGCATCCGCAGCCCGAGCATTACAACGGCAACGTCAATCCGATCGGGCCGCGCGCCTGCTACGACGAGGGCAAGCGCTGCGCCGAGACGCTGTTCTTCGATTATCACCGCCAGCACAATCTGCAGATTCGCGTCGGCCGCATCTTCAATACCTACGGCCCGCGTATGCACCCCAACGACGGACGCGTGGTCTCCAACTTCATCGTCCAGGCGCTGCGCGGCGAGCCCATCACCATCTACGGCAACGGCGCGCAGACCCGTTCCTTCTGCTACGTCGACGATCTGGTCACCGCCTTCATCAAGATGATGGAGGCACCCGACGAGGTGACCGGCCCCATCAATCTCGGCAATCCTGGCGAGTTCTCGATCAAGGAGCTGGCCGAGATCGTCGTCGAGATGGTCGGATCGGGCTCGCAGCTGATATACGAGGAGCTGCCGGTCGACGATCCGCTGCAGCGCCGCCCCGACATTACCCTGGCCAAGGAGAAACTCGGCTGGGAGCCGGAAGTGCCCCTCAGAAGCGGCTTGGAAAAGACGATCGACTATTTCCGCCGCCTGATGAATTGACCCGATGACGGCGGCCATCGCCGAAACCCGCTGGCAGGAAGCGCAACACTCCGAAGCCTATTTCTGGGAGGGGCTGACGCTCGGCGTCCTGCTGCGCATCTGCGGCGACCTGCGCGCGCAAATCGATAAGCTGCCCGCCGAACGCCAAAGCACGCTGTTCGCTGGCAAGCGGGTGCTGGAGATCGGCTGCGGCCCTCTTGGGTTGGCCCTGCCTTGCTTCTCCCCGTCCGCCGGGGAGATCGCCGAACTGGTCAAGCTCGACCCCCTGCCACGGCTAGACCTGGATCGTCTTCCCGCCGCCAAGGACCCGCTGGCCGAACCCTTCCTGAGCTGGGTCAAGGCGCGCGCCGGCCAAGGCCGCTACCTGCAGCTCAGCGGCGAGGCTTTCGAGGAACGGGAGTCCTTCGACACCGCGATCTCGCACAACGTGCTGGATCACGTGCGCGACCCCGGCGCGATCCTCGACAATGCCTATGCCGCGCTCAAGCCCGGCGGCACGCTGCTGCTCTGGGTCGACTGCATGTCCTGGGCCGGCCGCTGGCGCTTCGAGCAGGTCGTCCGGCGCCGCCAGCCCGACAGCATTCTGGTCAAGGCGCATCCCTTTACCTTCCTGCCGCCGCAGATCGAAGCGCTGCTGCGGGATAGCGGGTTCCGCGATATCGAGGTCGAGGGCGCGCCACAAGGCGCGCGGCGCTGGTTCGCGCGGCAGACGCGGCCGCTGTTTATCGCCCGGAAACCGGCCTAGCCGGATACAAGCCGCACCGGCTGTGGCCGCAAGCCTGGCCGTTGCCCCTGCGGCACCTGTGGCGCTTGGGGCGCCGCCGCCGCCCGATTGGCGCGATCCCGATTGATCCGCTGCAGGATTTCGGACTCCAAGAAGGGCAGCTTCATCAGCAAACCGATGTAGAACCAGTACAGGACGTTGGTCGGATCGATATCGAGGATGGCGCCCTTGGCGCTGTTGATCGCGATCAGGATGCAATAGGCGAGAACCGTCGCTCCGAAGGCCCGGAACAGAGGATGGATAAGCTGTTTGCGGGCTATGAAGACCGACCAGATCACCGTCACGAACAGGACCGTCACGACGATCAGGCCGGGGACACCGAACTCGACCACGGACTTGGCGAAAAAGCTTTCGATCAGCGGCAGGCTCTCGTCCCCGGTCAGGGCATAGCGCGCCGGCCCCGTACTCATGCCGGTCCCCAGGCCCAGGGGATAGGATTGCAGGGAGTCCAGCACCCCGCGCACGACGATGCTGCGCGAATAGCCAACCACCAGATCGCTGGTCGCGCCAAGCACCTGCAGAGGATCCAGCCCGGCGATGAACAGCGTGGTCAGCAGGAAGACAGGCAGCATGATCGCCGCGGCGATCGCGCCGGTCGCCCGGGCGTCGATGACGAAGACCAGGCCGATGATCAAGGGCAGCATGGCGATAGCCGAACGGGCGCCGGAGAGAAATCCCGCGGCGACGAGAATTCCCAAGATAATCCAGCCGCGCTTGCGCCAGCGGGGACTGGGGTCGGCCAGGGCCACCGTCATCGCCGGCACCACCATGGCCAGCAGGAAGGAGAAGTACTGAGAAACGAAACTGAAGGTCGAGGGAATGCGGTAGAGATCGCCGCCGTAGGTGAAACCGCCGAAGTTCTGCGTCGCGGCGCGTGCCGCGGCGCCATAGAACATCGTCATCGTCGCCTGATAGCCGATGGTCGCGCTCATCGCCCACTGCAACAGGCCGATACCGGCCGGAACCAGAGTGACCACGCT
This sequence comes from uncultured Alphaproteobacteria bacterium, assembly GCA_942491105.1. GTDB lineage: Bacteria > Pseudomonadota > Alphaproteobacteria > Kiloniellales > DSM-21159 > JBBEAM01. Next base: position 20,426 of record CALNZX010000002.1, read on the forward strand.
CAACAGACGCAGCGTGAAGAGCAGCCTGTCGAAGGAGGTCAGCCAGGCCGCGGAGATCACGATCAGCGGGATGTACATCAGCCAGACCTTGAGCCCGATCAAGGCAACGAAGATGTTGAACAGCGAGGGATTGGCCGATTGCACCAGGGCGAGCAGGGTCAGGAGCGTGAGCGAAAGCACGATGGGCATCGGAATCCGCGCGCCGCGCAGCTGCCCCAGCCCGAACAGAAAGAAGCCGCCATAGAGCGGCATGACGAACAGCAAGTCCTTGAGCAGCGGGCCGAAGACCGACAGCGAGGTCGGTTTGAGCCAGAGGGAGATCGCGCCGGAAACCGGCAAAAACAGAAGCAGCCCGTAAAGCCCCAGCTGCCAGCGGAAGAAGCTGAGCATCGCCAGCGGCGCGGCGAGGATCATGAAGGCGAACTGAATCACGTGGCTTGCCCAGGCAGCATGCGTTTCAGGATCCCATCGAGCGTTTCCCCATAACGCTGCCAAGTATAGGTTTCCGCGAGGCGCCGCGCACGCCCCGCCATCGCGGCGCGCAAATCCTCTTCGGAGCTTAGCCGCCGCACCGCCCCGGCAATTGCCTCGGGGTCGCGGATCGGCACCAGGAAGCCCTCTTCGCCGTCGCGGATGACCGTCCCGGTATTGTGGGTGACGATCGCCGGCAAACCGCTCGCCAGGGCTTCATAGACGGCCAGCGACGAACCTTCGTGCAGCGAGGGGTAGACGAAGACATCGGCGGCCTGGAACACCTCGTGAATGCGGTGATAGGGCTGGTTCGAAAGATGCCTGTAGTACCCGCGATAGGGCGCCAGCGCGGCCGGCGGCACCAGCATTTCCCCGACCAGGGTCAACTCCACCTCTTCCCGCGAGAGCAGCCGCATCGCTTCCAGCAGATAACGCAGTCCCTTGCGCTGATTGATCTGCCCGACATAGAGCAGGCGCAGCGGACCCTCCCGGCGCCGGGCGGCGGGCTGAAAGCGCGCGCTATCCACGCCGTAGGGCAGCAGCGCGATCCGCTCCGGCGCGACTCCAAGCTCCAGCAGGGTGTCGCGGACATAGGGCGAGGGCGCGAGAATTTGGTCGGCCAGCAAGACCTCGCGCCGGCGGGTTTCCAGGGCAAGCGGCGAGCGCCGCCCCGGAGGCGCGGTGGCGAAGGCGGGATCGCGCCGGTACTCTTCCTCCAGCAGCGCGCTGCCCGCGACATCGTGACCGATTACCTGATTGAGCAGCGTCGGAATGCCAAGGGCACGCGCGGCCTGGAAAATATGCTCGGCGGCGCCGTCGTTGCCGATCACCAGATCGGGCCGGCGCCGGGGCAGGATCCCGGCCATCCGCAGATCGAACCGCCGGTTGCGCCAATCGAGGATCCGCCGCCGCCATTCGGCCGGCGCGCCGCCCCGCGCCGCCAGCAGGTAGAGCGCTTCAGGCAGAGGATCGATGCGCACCCGCGCGGGATCGATCCCCGGCCCCTGGCGGCGCCGCAGTTCCTTCAGCAGGCGGGCGCCCAAACCGAAGGGCAGGGCGCCGAGAAGGCTCGTTCCACCGCCCCGGTAGTAGTAGCTGGTAAAGAAATCGCCGCCGTAGCCGCGCGCCTGCAGCTGCGCGACCTGGGCATAGGTGGTGTTGACCGCGCCGGGATGGCAGACATCGATCACGGGCCGCCGGGCGCCGGTCATGCCGCCGCCTCCTTCATGCGCTGGAGGATCGCGAGATAGCGGGCCACCACCGCCTTCTCGCTATGCCGCGCGAGATGCGCCGCGACGGCCTTGGGATCGCGCGCCGCCAGTCCGCCGCCGAGCGCGGCCCGCAGTTTCTCCGCCAGGGACTCGGCGCTGCCGCGCGCGAAGGTCGTGCCGCAGGGGCCGATGGCCTCGCCCAGTCCGCCGCCATCGGCGCCGATAACCACACAGCCGGAGGCCGCGCCTTCAAGGGCGACGATCCCGAAGGGCTCGCGAAAGCGCGACGGCACGACGAGAACGCGGCAGCCATTGAGCGCCTCGACCAGGGCGCCGCCCGCGAGCATCCCGGCGAAGCGGACCTGCGCGCCAAGTCCGGCCTCGGCGATCTGTGTCTCCAGCGCCGGCCGCTCCGGCCCATCGCCGATCAGCAGCAGGCTCGGTTTTTCCCCCGCCGCGGCGAGTCGGCCCAGCGCGGCGATCAGCAGATCGACTCCCTTGTCGCTGACCATGCGCGCCACGCAGCAAAGCTCGGTCTCCCGCCCGCTCTGCCCCAGGTCGCGAAACAGTTCGTCGCGGTAGCAGTTGGGGAGGATCTCGCTGGCACACGGCAGGCGTTCCGCGATGGCGCCGCTGATCGCGATATTGCGGCAGCCGCGCAGCGCCCAGCGCCGCAAGACCGCCTTCGGCGCACGCGCCGGCTCGTCCGGCAGCCATGTCTGATGCACCACCGCCACCGGCCGGCGCGCCAGCAGGACGGGCAGCAGGAACCTCAAGCCAAAGCCGTTCAACAGCACCACCTCGCTGCGCCGGGCCGCCGCCCAGAGCGCGGGCAAGCTGGGGCGGCGTAGCACCCGGTAGGGCAAGGGCGCCTCGGTCTGCCCGCCGGTCATGGTCGCCACCTCGACCTCATGCCCGGCCGTCCGGAAGCCACGGGCCAGGCAATCGGTCATCACCTCGATGCCGCCGAGACGGGGCAGGAAAACATGAGACGCTATGAGAATCCGCATCCCGGCCTCAGCGCAGCCGGGCGCGCAGCGCGGCGCGATAGTGGCGCAGCAGCGCGGCATCGTCGGCCGTCGGCAGGGCAAGCGCCGCCGGAGAGATCCCGAGAACGCCGGACAGCCGCAACAGCATGTAGAGCGGCGCCACCGCGTAGGCGATGGTGGCGGCCCAGGCCGCGCCGAGCAGGCCATGACTTGGCAGCAGCAGCGCGAAGGCCGGCGCCGCGGCGAGGAGGCTTAGGAACGCGCCTTGATTGACCACCGATAGCCGGTCATGCGCCTTGTACCCGAAGGACAGGCTGCCCGAGAGGCCCTGAAACACGGCGGCCAGCACCAGAACCCGCAGGACCGCACCCGCCGGCTCGAAGGCGGCGCCGAACAGCAGAACCAGCAGCCAGGGGCCGAGCAGCCAGAGTCCGATAGCCCCCGTCAAAAGAAGCGCGAGATTGAAACGGAAGTAGCGGCCGAACAGCGCCTGCTTGCCGGCTTCGCTGGCCTGGCTGGCGATCTTGGGAAAGGCGACCATGGAGAGCGTGCCCGACAGCATCTCCAGCGCCGAGGCCAGCGCCAGGGCGACGACATAGAGACCAAGATCGGCGGCCAGCAGGTAGAGCGAGATCAGCGCCTGGTCGATCCGCCGGGCGAGGATCTGACAGAGCGCCTGCAGATGCACCCGCGCCGCGTAGCCGAACACCTCCCGGGTCGGCAGCGCGGCCTTGGGCAGACTGCCCCGCATTTCGTGAAAGCCGGTGGGAACCAGGAACAAGCTGACGACCAGAGAGCTGGCCAGAAAAACCGCCATGGTATGCAGCACGGACACCGCGCCGGCGGACCACAGCGCGACAAGCGCCAGCAGATAGCAAAGCGGCTGCACCAGGCGCAGCAGATTCCACTGCAACAGCTTTTGCCGCCCGAGCAGGACCGCCATCAGCAGGTTGTTCACCAGATGCAGCGGCGTGGCGACCAGCAGGAAGGCGCGCGACAGGCCGATCAGTTCTTCGTGCTCCGGGGTCAGTATCCAGGGCAGCAGGAACCAGCCGATGACCGCGGTGCCCAGCATCAGCAGGGCCCCCGGAACGACCGCCGCAAGGAAGACCGCTCTGCTGCGCGGCCCGGCCTGCTCCCGGGCGCGGGCGGTATGATAGATCACCGCCTGATCGAGGCCGCAGAAGCCGATCATCAGCATCAGATTGGGCCAGAGCATGACGATCGCGAGTTCGCCGCGCCCCTCTGGCAGCAGCAAACGCGCCACCAGGACACCGGTCAGCAGATTGATGGCCTGAATCGTGCCCGTCGAGGCGAAGCTTTGGAGAAGATGCCGCAAGAAACCCGCTTGAACCTCGGCTCGTCGCTGCGCGCCGGGCAGACACCGCGCCGCCGGACTGCCGCCCCGCCGCTAGGTTGTTGCCCCTGGAGCGGAATATACTGCTTTTTTTCGTGCTTTGTTGAGGCTTTTGGCTTCGTCCCGCGCTTTGTTACCCTGGGCTTTCACGCTTCTTTCCCGAACGGGTGCCTATGAAAATCCTCTTTGCGGCCGGCGGCTTCTCCAGCGGAGGGATCGCGGACTACAGCAAACTCCTGGCCGGAGAACTGCGCGCGCGTGGGCAGGAGGTGGATTTTCTGCCCTTGAGCGGGCCGGAAACCGCCGCCGAAGGCGCGGCACGGGGGGCGCGGGACAAGATCGCAGCCTTCCGCCCCGACTGGATATCCCTGCAGTTCAATCCCTTCGCGCTGCAGCCGCGCGGTCTGCTCTGGTCCAAGCGGCGCGCGCTGGCGGCGCTGCTGCGCGGCCAGAAGCTGCATGTCATGGTGCATGAGGTCTGGCTCGGCATCGCCGACCAGCGCGGCTGGAAGCCACGGCTGATCGGCGCGCTCCAGAAACCGGCGGTGACCGGCCTGCTGCGCGATCTGCGGCCCCGCCTGATCCACACCAGCAATCCCTACTATCAGGATGTTCTCGGCCGCAGCGGCCTGAAAGCCGAGCTGCTGCCGCTCTTCGGCAACGTTCCGCCGCTGCCCGGCGACACCGCCGCGCGGCGAGACCTGCTCGGCGCAGACGCGCGGGAGGATGTGTTCCGCCTCGGCCTGTTCAGCGGTCAGATCGGCGCGCGCCTGCCCGCCAGTCTGATCGGCGCGCTGCACGACCACGCCGCGGCCAGAGGGCAGCGCCTGGCCGTGATCTCCGCGGGGCGGGCGGCGGGCATCGACGCGCTCTTCGCCGCCTGGCGCAACTGCTACCCCGAGGTTTCCTTCAACATCCTCGGCGAGCGCCCGCAGCAGGAGCTCTCGCAGTTCATGCAGGCGATGGACGCGGCGCTGACCCATTACCCCTACTACCTCTGCGGCAAGAGCGGGGTGGCCGCCGCCTGGCTGGAGCATGGCGTGCCCCTGCTGACCACCTGGGGCGATCTGACGCCGGGCGTGGCGCCGGTGCCGTCCGATGTGATGGCCCTGCTGCGCAGGCCGGAGGAACCCTTGGCCGGCTTCCTCGCGCGCCAGGGCGCGCGGCGGCCGCGCGGACATCGCCTGCCCGAGGTCGCGGATCAGCTGATCGCGGAGTTGGCGGCGGCAAGCCAGGCCTCGAAATCGTAGACATAGAGCTGCCGGCTGCCCTCGTGCAGCGATTCGACGGTCAGCCGGCGGCCGCTGAAGTCCCACTTGGGATGCAGGTCGCAGCGCCAGCCGCTGCTGACGTAGTCCGGCAGGGAGGCGAAGCGCCCGAGCCGCGTCCCGGCCCCGGACTCCATATCGAAGAGAAGCAGGTCCTGACAGAACTCCGCGTCCTCGTAGGTGTCGGTCACGAACATACGCGGCCGGGCCGGATTGAAGCTGGGGTGGCCGTCGCGGGTCAGCGCGGCTTGGCCGATCCGCCGTGCCGCGGCAGCTTCCCGGTCGTCCAGCAGCAGGTAGCCCTGCCCCGAGGCCAAACGCGCCATGGCCGGGCGGCCGGCCACGATCCGGTGGTACAGCGGCAGGATCGGCCGCAGCAGCAGCCGGGTCAGCGAGCGCGAGCGGCGCAGCGCCATCACCGACCCCGCCGGCGCGGCCCAGGCCAGGAGCGTTGCGTCGTCGGCCCAGCAGACATGGGTCGTCTTGCCGCTGTCGAGCACCAGGCGCAGATCGCCGCCATCGGCGGCCGCGGTGAACAGCCGGGTATAGATGCCGCCGTCCTCCAGGGTCCAGCGGTGCAGGAAACAGAACCGCGTGCCGCCCGGGTTGAACATCACATGTTCGAGCGAATGGACGCCGCCGCGCATCGAGGTCAGCGGGCGGTGTTCCAACAGGGCCGCGATCTCGAGAATCCTGGTGACGCCGCCGCTGTCCAGGTCGAGGCTCCAGATGCCATCGCCTTGCCAGAGCGCGCCGGTTTTCTCCGGCGGCGGCGTCAGCGCGTAGCCATAGGCGTCGCGGACGTGGCTGGTGCGCGCGAAGTCCGGCGCCAGGGCGCGCCTGCCGCCGGGGTGCACGCTATAGACCGCCATGGGCAGGGCGCGGCTTTCGCCGCTTTCCAGAGTCAGAACGCGGCAGATCGGCTGGTCGCCGTCGAGATCGTTGAAAAGAATCTGACTGCCGAAATCCGGGCCGCGCCACTGCAGCATGGCGCCCTGCTGCCAGTTGAAGGCGCGCGTTTCGGCCAGCGGCCGGAACCCGCCGCCCTCCAGCGGAAAGTATCCGAGCTCCGCCGTTTCCCCTTTGCGCGGCAGACGCCCATCGAAGGCCACCCGCTGCGCCAGCAGACGCCCACCGCCGGCATCCAGCGGCGACTTGTCGTAATAGCCGAAGGCATGGCTGCCCGGCGGCGTGCTGCGGAAGATCAGGAAATCTTCCAGCTTGGGCTGCGCGTCGGTCAGGCTCATGATCGCGCCCCAAGGCAGTATTCCAGGGCGTCGACCACCCCCTCGACCCCGGCTTCGGGGGACCAGGCTTCGGCGCTACGCCGGGCCGCCTGCCCGTAGGCGCCGCGCCGCGCCGGGTCGGCGAGCAGACGCAGCAGCCCGCTTGTCAGGGCTTCGACGTCGCCGGTCGGGAAGACCACGCCGTTCTCGCCATCCACCACCAGATCGCCCGAGGTGCCGACGCCCGTCGAAACCAGGCAGGGCAGCCCGAGGATCATCGCCTCGTGCAGAATCTTCGGCGTCGGATCGTAGTGCGACGGCAGTACCAGCAGGTCCGCGGCCATCAAGACCGGCGGCACCTCGGCGGGTTGCCGGAATCCGGCAAAGACGACCCGCGCGCCGGCTTCCCCAGCCGCGCCAGCGGCGGCTTCCAGGGCGGCGCGGTCCTGCCCCTCCCCGACCAGCAGCAGCCAGGCTTCGGGGAAGTCCCCGGCAAGCCGCGTGAAGGCGGCGAGCAGATCGCCGGGCCGCTTGCGCTCGATCAGTCGCCCGAAGAAAGCGATGACCTGCGCCTGGTCTGGAATTGCGAGCTGGCGGCGCTGGCTGGCCCGGATGGCGTCGCGCTGCTCGGCTTCGCGCAGCAGCCGGTCGTTGTCGACGGTGCTCGGCAGGAAGAACAGCTTGTCCTCGGCCACGCCGTAGTGCCGGAAATAGGCGCGGTTCGCCTGGCAGCCATAGAGCACGGCGTCGTAGCGCCGCAGCACCCAGGGCAGCAGCCGCGCCTTGAGCCGCCCCCGCCAGCCGCCGCCGCGGTGAGTCAGATCGGCCTCCGCGCGCAGCAGAGCCTTGGCGCCGCTCAGCTTCGCCAGCACCAGCGCGAGCAGGGCGCTGAGACTGTCGTAGCCCATGATCAGCACCGCATCGCGGCGCCGCCCCAGCAGCGCCGGAATCAGCCCCGGATTGAACCGCGAGATCAGCGGCGCGAATTCGTTCCAGCTCCAATTCGCAAGGAAGCGGTGGCGATAGCCCGCGAGCAAGGCCGCGTCGTCGCCCTTGAGCTCCGCGTTCCATTCCGCCTCGAAGCGCGGGCGCGTCCCCAGGCGCGACAGAAAGAGCACCTCCGGTTCGACCCGTGGATCGCGCGCCAGCGCCCGGTAGAGCGCGGCATGATAGGGCACCGGATGCAGCGAGACCTGGGTCAGGCGGAAAGTCATCGTCCTAGACCTCCCCCCGGCCGAGCAGCCCGCGCAGCAGCGCCGCGCCGCGCGCCTGATAAGCCTGCAGGGAATACCGCTCCATCTCCGCTGGCCGGCGGCCGCGCGGCCGCGCCAGAACGGCTTCGATTCCAGTCAGCAAGCCGGCCTCGTCGTCCGGGTCCACGGCCTCGCCGAAGCCGAGCTGCGCGATAACCTCCTGGCTGGCGTCGCGGGTGCTGCCGAGCACCGGGACACCGCTGGCCATAGCCTCCAGGTAGACCAGTCCGAAGCCCTCGATCCGCCCCGGCATGACGTAGGCGGAGGCGGCGCGATAGAGATCCGCTTTATCGGAGTCCGGCACGAAGCCGAGAAACCGCACCTGCCCTGAAACGCCCAGCGCCTCGGCCTTGGCCTCCAGGCGGGCGCGGTCCGCGCCCTTGCCGGCGACCGCGAAGACCAGATCGCGGTGCGCGCGCAACAGCCGCGGCAGCAGTTGCAGCACCTGATCGATCCCCTTGTTGGGCGCGTCGATCGGCGACAGCCGGGCGACCAGCAGCAGGACCCGCTTGCCCCGCAGGTCGTAGCGATCGAGAAACCCGGGCTCCGGCGAACCCGGCGAAAAGCGTTCGAGATCGACGCAGTTGGGGTGCAGCTTGACGGCTTCGGGCGCGACCGGCGCCCAGGCGAGAAAGCGCTGGCGGGTAAAGGCGCTGACCGCGAGAAAGGCATCGACCCCGGCAAGCAGGGGCCGGATCAGGATCCGGCGCTGCGGCCTCCAGGCTTCGACGCCGTGCAGCACCACGGCGAGCTTTCCGCCGCGCAAGCGCCGCAGCAGCCAGGCCAGCGGCAGCAGATTGATGTGGGTCACCAGGATCAGATCATAGCGCCCGCCGCTGCAGAGCAAGCGCAGAAAGGCGTGCAGCAGGCTCAGCCTGCTGCCGCCCGCCGGCGCGCGCCAGTGCAGCTTCTCCGGCAGCGCGGAGGGATCCCAGGGCTCGCGCGAGCGGGACAGGCAGACCACCTCGCCGACCTCAGGCATGGCGGCCAGGCCCTGCAGCAGATCGCGGGCCGCCTGGGCGATGCCGCCGTATCCGGCGTAGGCGTCCGGCGTCAGTACCAGGAACCGCAGCGGCCGGTCGTCCGTCATTCCGCCGCGACTTGGGGCCGCCGGACCTCGGCAACCAGCAGCCAGCCCGCCTTGGCCTTCAGCGCATCGTCGATAGCGCGCGGCAGCAGCCGGAAGAGCGGTTTTGCCATATGCGTAATCGACAGGGCCTCGGTCACCAGCCCAGGCACGGCGAGCGCGGCGGAGAAATCGCGCGGGCGGTAGTGGCGATGGAAATACCCGTCGGTGAAGTGACGCTGCGCGCGCTCCAGATTATCGCCGGAAAACAGCTTGCCCTTGAGCAGCAGCCACTGCCAGCCGCGCAGATGGTAACGCAGCGAGTCGCGGTTATAGACCATCAGCAGGGCCCGCCCGCCGGGGCGCAGCACCCGCGCCACCTCGCGGTAGGCCGTATCGGGCTGCGAGGTATGATGCAGCACCCCCCAGGAGAAGACGAAGTCGAAGCTCTCCGAATCGAAGGACAGGCTTTCCGCGTCCTCCTGCTGAACCCGCAGCGCGACGCCCTGGGACTCCGCGTTGCGCCGGGTCATTTCAATCGCCGTGTCGGTCAGGTCGACCGCGGTCACCCTGGCGCCGGCCTTGGCGAAAAGACAGCTCGCGGCGCCAGAGCCGCAGCCGATCTCCAGAACATCCCGGCCGGACAGCTTGGTGAAGTCGAAGCGGTCACGCAGCCAGGGATTGCCGTCGAGGAACTTGGCCTCGATGGAAAGAAAATCCTCGCGGCTCCGCGGCAGCCTGTCCTCCGCCTCCCAGTCGGCATAGGTCATCGGCAGCGCGCGCCACCAGGCTTGATTACGCTCCTGCAGAGAGGAGCCTCTGGCGTCGATCTCTCCCCTGACCTTGGAAAAGCTGGTTTTGCTCGGGGACAGTGGCGGACTCCTCAAGTTCTGACCGCGCCGGATAGGACCTACGCGGCGAAGCAACTCCGGGCCGGGAGAATACCGCCGCCCTCCGGTTTCCTCAATCGCCGCGCGGACCTCATGGCGCGATCTCCCGCGCCGCCACCTGCCGGGCCCAGCCGCGCAGGCCCCGCGCGCCGGCGTCCGGCGTGCCGCCGAGCCAGTCGCGCAGGGGCACGGTGAAGCCGGTCTTGGGCCGCCCGAGCAAGTCCGGCGGTAAATCCAACCCCAGCTTTGCGAGCGTTTCCGGCTTGCTCTCGCGCGGCGCGGCCAGCAGCAGGGGCAGCGCCTCCGCGAGCAGCCGCGCATCGACCAGCGGCACGCGGATTTCCAGGGAATGCGCCATGCCCGCCCAGTCGGCGTCGCGCAGCAGCTGATTGCGCATGTACCAGGATATCTCCAGCGCGCTGACCCGCCCGCGCGCGCTGCGCAGCCCGGCGATGCTTTGCGCCAGGCGGGATTCGCTGTGCAGCCGCGCCAAGCCCTCGCGCGCCGCCTCCGCGCCCATCAGATCCGGCAGTTCCCAGGGCAGAAAGAGTCCACGGCGCAGCAGATAGGCGCCGCCGTAGCTGCCGCCGTATTCCAGCAGGCCGGCGTACTTCGGCGAGGTCATCCGCCGCAGCAGCGGCGCGGTGACGCGGCGAAAGCCCCTGCCCAATCCCGGCACGGCGGAGACCGGCGCCAGCCAGCCGGCCAACCGGGGAACCTGCCGGAAGCTGGGATAACCGGCGAAGAGCTCATCGCCGCCGAGGCCGGAAAGCGCGACTTTCAGGCCAGCATCGTGGGCCGCCTTGGACACCAGATAGACATTGGCGCCGTCGATGCTCGGCTGGTCCATGGCGGCGAAGAACTTCTCCTTCTCGGCGGCGAAGTCCGCGGCCCCGGTATGGCGGGTTTCATGGCGGCTGCCCAGGCGCCGCGCGGAGGCCTCGGCCAGCGGCACCTCGTCGGCGGCGGTCCCGGCATACTCCGCGAAGCCCAGCGTGAAGCTGCGCAGCTCGTTGTCCCCGGCGCCCGCCGCCAGGGCGGCGATCAGATTGGAATCCAGCCCAGCCGAAAGAAACACCGCGACGGGCACGTCGGCGACCAGGTGCGCCGCCACGCTATCGGCCAAGGCATCGCGCAGCCGCGCGCCGCGCTCGGCGTCGGGCATCGGCCGGGCTTGCTGCTCCGCCTCTGCGATGCAATCGGTCAGGGAGAAGTAAGTTTGAGGCTCGCCCGGTCCTAGCGCATCGACGGCCAGCCAGCTTCCCGGCGGCAGGGCGTGGAGCCCCCGGTGAAGCGTGAAGGGCTCCGGCACGTGCCCCCAAAGATAGAAGCCGGCCACCCCGGCCGGCTCGGAATCGAAGCGCAGCCCGCTGTGGGCGACCAGGGCCTTGACCTGGGAGGCGGCCCAGCAGACGCCGTCGCGGGCCGTGTAGTAGAGCGGCTTGATGCCCAGAGGGTCGCGGGCCAGCACGAGGCGCTTCGCCTCGGCATCCCAGATCGCCATGGCGAACATGCCGCGCAGCCGGGCGAAGGCCTGCGGCCCCTGCCGCGCGAAAAGTTCCAGCAGGATCTCGGTGTCGCTGGTGCTGCGCGGGCTGTAGCCGCTCTGCTCCAGCTCCCGGCGCAGCTCGCGATAGTTATAGATCTCGCCGTTGTAGACGATGCGGTAACGGCCGCAGGCGCTGACCATGGGCTGCGCGCCGCCGGCCGAGAGATCGATGATCGCCAGACGCCGGTGGCCGAGTCCGACCCTTTCGTCGGGCGCGATCCACTGGTCGCCGGCGTCAGGCCCGCGCGCCGCCATGGCATCGCGCACGGCCAGCAGGCGCCCGGAGGAAACCGGGGGCGCGGCCTCCGCGAAGGCGTAGGCGCCGACTATACCGCACATGCGCTGAACAACCCCCGCCGCGTCGAAACTGCGCGCCAGTATAGACGGGCCGCGCAGCGGCAACAAAGTTTCCAGCGCGCTCATTTCCTCGCCAGGAGGCGGCTAGCTTCCTAGACTGTCCGCCCAAGGCAAGACAGGCTCCGGCGATGCGCATACTTCACGTCATCGGCAATCTTTCGCGCGCGGGCGGCGGCCCCTCGCGCGCGGTGCTCGACATGGCCGTTTCCCTCGCCGGGCGCGGCCACGAGCTTGCGATCTACGCGACGCAGTCCGGCGGCGAGACCCTGCCCCTGGAATCCGCGCGGCAGGCCGGAGTCGAGATCCGGCTGTTTCCCGTGCAGCCGCCGCGCGCCTGGCAGTATTCGCCGGAATTGGCGCGGGCGCTGGCCGGCGCGATCCCCAAGGCCGACCTGGTGCATCTTCACGGCCTGTACTTTCATTACGATCTGGTCACGGCGAAGCTCTGCCGCCGCCATGGCGTGCCCTATGTCCTGCGCCCCTACGGCACGCTGGACCCCTGGATCCACCGGCGGGCCCGCTGGAAGAAGCTGCCGATGGAGCTCTGGTTTCAGAATCGGGACCTGCGGGACGCGGCGGCCCTGCATTTCACCGCCGCCGAGGAGGCCGAACGCGCCCGGCCCTTTGCCCAGGGCGCGCCGGAGGCCGTGGTGCCGCTCGGCATCGATCCGCAAGAATTCGCGGCGGCGCCGGAGCCCGGCGGCTTCCGCGCGGCGCACCCGGAGATCGGCGCGCGGCGTATCCTGCTGTTCCTGAGCCGCATCCACGAAAAAAAGGGGCTCGATCTGCTGCTCCCGGCCTTCGCGCAAAGCCTGCGCCACCACGACGACCTGCATCTGGTGATCGCCGGCCCAGACGACGGCGCGGAGCCGGCGGCGCGCGCCCTTTCCGCGCGCCTGGGGATCGAGGATCGGGTCAGCTTTCCCGGCCTGCTTGGCGGGGAAGAAAAACTGGCGGCCCTGGCCGATTGCACGCTGTTCGTCCTGACCTCCTATCAGGAGAACTTCGGCCTCTCCGTCGCCGAGGCCCTGGCCATGAAACGCCCGGTGCTGATTTCCGACAAGGTCAACATCTGGCGCGAGCTCGAACAGGACGGCTGCGCCTTCGTCGTGCCCTGCGAGATCGAAGCCATCGCGGCGGCCTTGCACGCGGCGCTGTCCGACGACGGCCGCCTGCGCGCCATGGGCGAGGCCGGGCGGCGCTGTCTGGAAAGCCGCTTCAGCCGCGAAGGCATGGCCACGGCACTGGAGGCGCTCTACGAGTCGCTGCTCTCCGGAGAAGACCCGCGGCGCGGCCGCATCGGTTTGGCCGGCGCGCCGTAGCAGATCATCCCCTCGGGCAGATCGGTGAACACCGAGCTGCGCGCGCCGACCACGCTGCCACGGCCGATCGAAACCCCCGGCCCGACGTAGACATCCGTGGCGATCCAGACCTGCGGGCCGATGACGATGGGTTGCGAATAAATCAGGAAATCCTCGCGCCCGGGATCGTGGCTGCCGGTGCAGAGATAGCTGCGCTGGGAGACCACCGCGTCGGCGCCGATGGTGATCTCGCCCAGGCTATAGAGCGCGGTGTCGTCGCTGATCCAGCAGCGCGCGCCGAGCGAGACTTTCCAGGGGTAGGTGATGCGGGCGCTGGGGCGGACCTTGACCCCCGGCCCGACATCGGCGCCGAACAGCCGCAGCAGCCAGCGCCGCCAGCCGTAGCAAACCTGCGGCGAGGCCGCGAACAGCGTCGTCTGCACCAAGTTCCAGAGCTGCACCGTCAGCGCCGAGCGGCCGCGAAAGCCCGGCGGCAGCGTAAATCGGCCCAAATCCTGAAACTTATCCCCCATCTCCACCATCGCGCCCTTGCTCCGCCCAATCGGGTAAAGTCTCGCAGGGGCGGCGGGGGCTGACAAGGTTCCTGCCCGAGGCCATGATGCAGCGGGCCGAGCGGGCGGATTTCACGGGATTGGCGCATGAGAACGGGAGCGGGCATAGCTTTGACGGCGCTTTGCGCGGCCGCGATCGCGCTGCCCGCGGCCATGACCATCAACGCCGATGTCGCCTGGTATACCCAGGCCGTACGCCAATGGGCCGAGGGCGCCGTTCTCTACGCCGATATCGGCGATACCAACCTGCCGGCGATCTATCTGCTGCACCGCCTGGCCTTCGAGATCGCGACTTTGGCGGGGTTTCCCGGCGGCCAGGGCCAGGGCGACTACTACGCGCTGCTGGCGCTGTTCGGCCTCTTGCTGCTCGGCGTCGTCTTGCTGGCGCGGCGCCTGCTGCGCGACGTTCCGGAACTGACGCTGGACGCGAAAGCCGCGGTGGTCTTCGGCTTCCCGGTGGTCGCCGCGCTCTCCGGCCTCGGCAACTTCGCCGAGCGCGAGCATTGGATGCTGGCCGCGCTGCTGCCCCACGCGCTCTGTCTCTATCGCCTGCAGATCGGCGTTCCGGCGCCGCGCCGGCTGGCGATCGCGGCGGCGCTGCTGGCGGGCCTCTTCGCCTTGCTGAAGCCGCACTTCCTGCTGCCCTACCTCTTGCTGGAGCTCTATCTGGCCGTGCGGCGGCGTGACGCCCGCCTGCCCTTCCGCCCGGAGAACCTGATCGCCGCCGCCCTCTACATCGGCTTGCTGGGCCTGCAGGCCCTCGCCTTTCCGGCCTACTTCACCGAGGTTCTGCCGCTGGTGCGCGAGGCCTACGGCGCCTACGCCTTCGGCTGGTTTCTCGGCTTCGGACGGGTCGATGTCTGGCTGCCCTGCGCGCTCAGCCTGATCTTCCTGATCCTCGTCCCGCGCCTGTTGCCGCGTCCCGCCGCCGAGCTGGCGCGGCTGCTGTTCGTCGCGGCGCTGGCCTTCGCCCTGAATTACCTGCTGCAGCAGAAGGGCTGGTACTATCAGTTCGTTCCCGCGCTGGCCTATTGCGTGCTGGGCGGCGGCCTGATCGCCGTCTGCCTGCTGCGGGCGCGGCGGCACCTCCTCGCGGCGGGGCTTGCCGCCCTCCTGCCCGCGCTGCTGCTCTATGTGACGGCACAAAACCTGGCGAACTACTGGAACTACCGGGGCGAGGTCGTCGCCCTGGAGGAACTGCTGCGGTCACAGGAAGAGCGCAGCTTGTTGCATCTCTCCACGGCCATGGCCCCGGCCATCCAGTCGGCGGTGCTTAGCCACGCCGAGTGGGTCTACGACCAGCCGCAGCTCTGGATGCTGCCGGCTTTCTATCAGGCCCGCTTCCATGGCGGGACCGCCCCCGCTCCGCGCCCGCCGGACCAGCAGCCGCCCAGCGAGGCCGCCTTCTTCCAGGGCGTGATCGCCGCCTTCATCGAAGGGCGGCCCCAGGTGGTCAGCGTGGTGTCCAGCAGCCGTCCCCCCGCTTTGTGGCAGCGGGATTTCGATTTTCTGTCCTATTTTCAGCAGGATCCGGCCTTCGCGGCGCGCTGGCGGGACTACGAAGTCGCCGCGCGGAGCGAAACCCACACGTTCTATGTCCGGCGAGACAAGGATTCTAACTAGTTAGACTGGCGACCGGCGCGAAAAGCTTCTGCTATAGTGCCGCCAGGATTCGCGAGGGGGCAGGGGACGAAAACGCCACATGGCCGACATCCACATTCTTGTGCCGGTCTTCAACGACTGGGCGGCGCTGCGCCAGTTGCTGAGCGAGCTGAACGGCGTCGCCGGAACGCGCCCGGAAAGCATCGCCGTCTGCCTGGTCGACGACGGCTCCGCGACGCCGCACGGCTTCGACGCGGAAATGCTCGCCGGGCTGGATCGTCTCGCCGGGCTGGAAGTCATCGAGCTGGCCGCGAACGGCGGGCATGCCCGGGCCATCGCCATCGGTCTCAGCGCCCTGACCGCAGAAGGCGAGGGCAAGGCCGTGCTGGTCATGGATGGCGACGGCGAGGACAAGCCCGAGGATATCGCCCGCCTGCTCGACCGCTTCAACGCCCAGCCGGACCGGGTGGTGGTGGCGCAGCGCCGCCGCCGCTCCGAAGGGCTGCTGTTCCGGCTGTTCTACCGGCTTTACAAACTGCTGTTCCGGGCCATGACCGGCCACGCCATCACCTTCGGCAATTTCTGTCTCTGCCCCTGGCCGCTGGCCCGGCGGCTGACCCATATGCCCGAGCTCTGGAGCCATCTGGCGGGCAGTCTGTTGCGCGCGCGGGTCGCCATCGACCTGCTGCCGACCGACCGTGGCGCGCGCTACGCCGGCCGTTCCCAGATGCGCTTCACCGGCCTGCTGCAGCACGGCCTCGGCGCCATCGCCGTGGACCTCGACCGGGTGCTGGTCCGCCTGCTGGTCGCCCTGGGCAGTTTCATCGGCCTGCTCGCGCTCGCCCTGATCGTCATCATCTTCGTGCGGCTGTTCAGCGAGGTCGCGATTCCCGGCTGGGCGACCACGGCCTTCGGCCTGGTGACGGTCTTGCTGGTTCAATCCATCGTCTTCGCGGTGCTGCTGCTGTTCATCAGCCTGAAGACCCGCAATCTGGCGGAGTCGATCCCTGCGCTGCGTTACCGCGACACCATCGCGGCGCGCCATGTTCTGATCGCGCCCGGCCGCAAGCGCGATGCCTGACATCGGTCCCGGCGCAAAACGCTGGCTGGCGGCGCTGCTGCTGCTGCTGCCGGTCGCGATACTCTATCTGTCGCACTACCTGCTGCTGCCCGAGGGGTTCTACGCCCATGGGTTCCTGCAGTACGACCAGCCCTACTACCTGGCCAATGCGCGCGAGCATTTCGACGCTGGCTTCAGCCTGCTCTACCGCCTGCCCTTCACGCCCAACTACGAGACGCCGGCGCTCTATTTTCAGCCGCTCTCGCTGGCCCTCGGCGCGATCCTGCACCTGACACAGATCGACCCCGGCCTGCTCTATGTGCTGACCACCTTGGTCTTCGGGCTGGTCTGCATCCGCCTCGTCATCGCCCTCTACGAGATGCTGTTCGGGCTGCAAGGCTTCGCGCAGCGCCTCTGTCTCGTCCTGTTTCTCTGGGGCGGCGGGCTCTTCACCCTGGGCGGCATCGCCTACATGATCTGGAAAGGCGATGGCGATCCGAACAGGCTGCTGGTGCTCGACCCCTTCGGCGGCTGGTGGTTCCTCAACCTGGGCCGCAACCTGGTTCAGGGCACCGAGGCCTTCTACCACCTGCTAAGCTTCGCGCTGCTGATCACGCTGATCCGCAAGCGCTACGCGGCCACCGCGCTGCTCTGCCTGCTGCTGTCCCTCAGCCATCCCTACACCGGCCTGCAGATCGCCCTGGCGGTTCTGGTCTGGGCGCTGTTCGAGCGCTATTTCCTGCTGCGCGCGGAGGGGCCGCCGCGCTGGTTCGCCGCCGCGATCGCCGCGATCCTGGCCTGGCATCTGATCTACTACCTCGGCATTCTCTCGACCTCGCCGGAGCATGCCCAGACCGTCGCGGTCTGGCGGAGCAAGATCCCGGGGCTGCTCGATCTGATCCCGATGCTCTGCGCCTATGCCCTGGTCGGCGGCCTGACGCTCTGGCAACTGCGCGACAAGGTCCTGGCCGGCGCGGCGCTTGGCCAGCCGCACAACCGGCTTTTCGTGTTTTATTTCCTGGTCTCCTTCGCGCTGGCCAATCACGAATTCCTCGTTCCCGCGCATCAGCCGATCCACTTCACCCGGGGCCACGTCTGGACGCCGCTGTTCCTGCTCGGCGCGCCGGCCCTGATCGCGCTGGTCGCCTGGGTCTGGAACTGGACCCGGCCGGCGTTGCGCTGGGCGGCCGTGCTGGCCGTCGCCGGGCTCTTCCTGCTCGACAATACGGTCTTCATCGGCCTGAATATCGCCGCCAATGCCCGTGGCGAGACCAACGCCCCGCGCATCACCAAGGCGGAACGGGCACTGCTCGCGCAGCTCGACGACCCGCGCTTCGCCGGCTATCTGGTGGTCAGCGCCGACGCCGACATCGGCTACATGGCCACGGTCTACACGCCGCTGCGCTCCTGGACCTCGCACCGGGTCAACGCGCCGACGGACGATGAGAACCTCGCGGAGATCGCCGACTGGCTGGACAAAGGCAGGCTACAGCCCGAGTGGCGCGCCGCGGATGTGGTCTACATCCTGCCGAAAGACAAAGCCCCCTACGCCGCGCTGCCCTGGACCGAGGATGACATGGAGGTGATCGACACCCCCGCGCCCTATGTCCTGATCGTCGACCGGAACCAAAGCCCATGACCGCCACGCGCAGCTACGAAGGCGAGGAGCTCGAGGTTTTCCGCTACGCCGCACGCTGGAAGGCCTATTGGGCCGACTTGATCCGCCCCTTCGTCGCCGGAGAGGTGCTGGAAGTCGGCGCCGGTATCGGCGGCAGCACGGAATGGCTGGCCAAGGAGCACGGCGGCGGCTGGCTCTGCCTGGAGCCGGACCCGGAGATGGCGCAGGAAATCCGCGACGGCATCGCCGCCGGCCGGATCCCCGAAACCGCGGAGGTGGTTTGCGGCCTGATGGACGCGGTCCCGCCCGCCCGCCGCTTCGATACCATCGTCTATATCGACGTGCTCGAACACATCGAGGATGACGCCGAAGAATTGCAACGCGCCGCGCAGCGTCTCAATCCAGGCGGCCGCATCGTCGTGCTGGCTCCCGCCTATCAGTGGCTGTTCAGCCCCTTCGATGCCTCGGTCGGACATTACCGGCGTTACAGCGCGGCCAGCCTCGAGCGCGTCGCGCCGCCGCAGACCACGCGCATTGCCTTCGGCTACATCGACTGCCTCGGCCTGCCGCTGTCCCTGGCCAACCGGGCGCTGCTGCGCCAATCCAACCCCAGCCCCTGGCAAATCCGGTTTTGGGATCGCTGCCTGGTGCCGCTGTCGCGGATCGCCGACCGCCTGCATTCCGGCAGCTTCGGCAAAACCCTGATCTCGGTCTACGAAAAGACCGGCCCCGCGGCGGAGCGGACCCGTCCGCCGCTGACCCTGGACAGCCCCTTGACCCCGGATAAGGGCAGCCTGCTGACCAAGGCCAAGCGCTTTGGCGTGGTCGGCATCCTTGCCACGCTGATTCACATCGCGATCTTCGGGCTGCTGGTCGATGCTCTCGGCTGGGCCGTCCCGACCGTCGCGACGGGCATCGCCTTCCTCTGCGCCACGATCTTTTCCTATTTCACCAACTACCGCTGGACCTTCGGCACGCCGGGCCGGCACAGCCGCTACATGCCGCGCTTCTTTACGGTGACGACCTCGCTGTTCCTGCTCAATCTGCTGATCATGCACGCTTCGGTTAGCTGGCTTGGATGGCACCACTGGGTCGGCCTGGCCATCGTGATCTCGGTGATTCCGCTAAGCTCCTTCCTGCTCAACACCTTTTGGGCCTTCGGCGGCGCGCAGGCGCGCGTTCCCCAGGACGCGGGGAAGGGCTAGACTGTGTCCAAACCGTTAGGGAGTGAGCCCGCTGTCCAGCTTCGATCTTGAGTCCTTCTACGCCGCGGAATTCGCCGCCCACATGGCGGCGGCGGCGGCGGCGCGCGACAGCTTGCAAGCGCCCTTCGCCGAGCTGCTGCGGCGCTGCGCGCAGTGCCTCGAGGACGGCGGCAAGCTGATCTTCTTCGGCAACGGCGGCTCGGCGGCGGACGCCCAGCACCTGGCCACGGAACTGACCATACGTTACCGCCAGAATCGCCCGGCCCTGGCCGCCTTGGCGCTGACCACCGACGGCTCGGCGCTGACCGCGGCCGGCAACGACTTCGGCTTCGAGCAGATCTTCGCCCGCCAGATCGAAGCCCTGGGGCGGGCCGGCGATGTCGCCATCGGCATCACCACCTCGGGGCGCAGCCGCAACGTGATCCGGGCTCTTGAGACGGCCAAGGCGCGCGGCCTGACCGCCGCCGCGCTCGGCGGCGGCGATGGCGGCGACCTGACCGGGCTCGCCGATCCCCTGCTGATCGTTCCCGCGGCGGATACGGCACGCATTCAGGAGGTTCACATTCTGCTCGGCCAGATGCTCTGCGCCGCCCTGGAGCGGCAACTTGGGATGCTGGAGACCCCCGGATGAGCGACCGCGCCGATCCTCTTTCCCTGGCCGATATCGAGGCCCTGCGCGGCCGGCGCGTCGTCGTGGTCGGCGACGTCATGCTCGACCGCTACATCTATGGCCGCGTCGAGCGGATTTCTCCCGAAGGGCCGATTCCCGTGCACCGCGCCGAGCGCGAGACCGTGAACCTGGGCGGCGCCGGCAATGTCGCGCGCAACCTCGCCAGCCTGGGCGTCGAGGCGACGCTGCTTTCGGTTTCCGGCGACGACCCCGCCGCGGAGGAGCTCGCGGGGATGCTGCGCGGCTTGGCGCCGCAAAGCCGGCTGCTGCGCGACGGCGCCCGCAGGACCACGGTTAAGCGCCGCTACGTGGCCGCCGGGCAGCAGCTATTCCGCGGCGACGAGGAGATGACCCAGCCGCTGTCTGCGGACACGGCAACGGCGCTCTCCGCAGCGGCGCAGCAGGCCATCCACGACGCCGACGCCGTGATCCTCTCCGACTATGCCAAGGGCGTGCTCACGCCGGCGGTGCTCGCGGCCGCCATCGCCGCCGCGCGGGCGCGGGACATTCCGGTGATCGTCGACCCCAAGGGAACGGACTACAGCCGTTATCGCGGCGCCAGCTACCTGACCCCGAATCGCGGCGAGTTGTGCGCCGCCAGCGGACAGGCCTGCGGCAACCAGCAGGAGGTCGCCGAGGCCTGCCGGCTTTTGATCGCTACGGGGCAGCTCGACGGCGTGCTCGCCACCCTCGGCGCCACCGGCATGTTGCTGGCGCAGGCGGAAGGCGCGCCGCGATTCTTCCCCGCCATCGCCCAGGAAGTCTTCGATGTCACCGGCGCGGGGGACACGGTGGCGGCGGCCTTCGCCGCCGGTCTGGCCGCCGGTCAGGACCCGGCGCGGGCCGCCGAGCTTGCCAATTTCGCGGCCGGAGCCGTGGTGCGCAAACTGGGCACGGCGGCGGTCGCGCCCGGCGAACTGCTGCATATGCTGCATGGCGCCCGCCTCGATGCGGCGGAAGCAAAGATTCTAGACCCCCAGGCCCTGGACGCGCGGGTTGCCGCGTGGCGCGCGGCGGAGCTCAAAGTGGGCTTCACCAATGGCTGCTTCGACCTTTTGCACCCCGGCCATCTCTCCCTGTTGCGCCAGGCCAGGGTGGCCTGCGACCGGCTGGTCGTCGGTCTCAACAGCGATGCCTCGGTGCGCCGTCTCAAGGGCGAAACCCGCCCGGTTCAGGAAGAAGCCGCGCGGGCCGCGGTGCTCGCCTCGCTCAGCGACGTTGACGCGGTGGCCCTGTTCGACCAGGACACCCCGCTCGAACTGCTGGCGCGGCTGCGCCCCGACGTCCTGATCAAGGGTGCGGACTACAGTCGCGACGCCGTGGTCGGCGGCGACCTGGTCGAGGGCTATGGAGGAAAGGTCATTCTGGCCGAGCTATTGCCGGGGCATTCCACCTCCTCCACGCTCAGCAAGCTGGCAGGAAAGTAGCCGCCGCTAGCACAGATCCTGACTGGCCGAGAGACGCCGTGCCGCCAGCTGCGCGAAGCGCAGGGTCACGGCCCGGCGGCGGGCCGGATTCAAAGGATGCGTTTCGGCCTCGCGTTCGATAGCCGCGCCATAGGCATCGGCGATGATCAAGCCGCAGTCCCCGGGCAGAACTTCGCGGGGAAAGTCCTGCGCCACGGCGAAATAGAGCGCGTCGCAGAAGTCGCGGTACGCGTGCCATTTCCCATCGCTGCGGAAATCCGCCAGGCAGGATTTGATCTCCACCACGGCGATCCGGCCCTTGGCGTCCAAGGCCATGACATCGGCCCGGCGGCCATTGGCCAGGGTCACCTCCGTCAGAACGCCGCACCCCAGGGTCTCGAAATAGCGGCCGACCCCGCGCGCCAGCCGCGCGGCTAGAAGCTCCGCCTGCTGCCGCGATTGTCCGGGTTGGTCACTGGCTTCGTTATTAACCATAAGGTAACTTTTATTCCGATTCCGCTTTAATTTTTAGCTAAATGAAGCTAGCTTTTATTAGGTGCGTGTTTCTAATTTTACTTAAAGTTGGGCGCGAGATGTATTCCATCTCGCAAAAGTGGTATGGCTGATCAAGAGAACACCCCCGTTTCCAAGGCTGGGATGAGCCGGAGAGCCGCCTTGGCGCGCCTCGGCTTGGCCACCGCCGTTGCCTATTCCGTCCCTTCCATGCTGCAGCTCGACCGGGCCGCGCAGGCCGGAGTTCTCCCGTCTTTCTGCCCGCCACCGGGCAGCCCCCTGCCGCCGCCGCCAGGCTGCGGGCCGGGAGGCGGTCCTGGCTATGGTCCGGGAGGCGGCCCCGGCGGCGGACATGGCGACGACGATGACGACGATGACGATTGGGGCGACTGAGCCGCCATCCCGGATTCAGACCGATTCCCAAAAGCGCCGCATCCGCGGCGCTTTTTTTGTGCCTGGCAGAACAATTGCGTTGGCAACGCATAGGGCAAAAAAATCACCTGAATAGAATATTTTGCTATTGTCCAAATATAAAATAAATGAGAGTGTAACGGCACACGCACCCTAGGCCCCGCCACTTTCGCAGCCTACGCAGGACAGAGATGTCAAAGTCCGATGAGTTGAATACAGAGGCCAGTCATAACGACTTACAAGCCTCCCCCACGCTGTCCCGGCGCAGCGCGCTGCTGCGCTTGGGGCTAGCGGTCGGGGCCGCCTATGCCACGCCCTCCCTGCTGCGAATCGACCGTGAAGCCAAAGCCGGCGTTCTGCCATCCTTCTGCCCGCCACCGGGCAGCCCACTGCCGCCGCCGCCAGGCTGCGAACTCTCGCCTCCTTGATTTCAGGGCTCGCGACTTCGAGCTTGCCCTAGCCGCCTGAAGCCTGATTTACGGCCTGCCCCGCCTTACCCACTGACTCGCCGCGCCAAGCCTGATCGCTTGCCAAGCACCCGCGACGATGCCACGTTTGCCGCCCGTGTCCGACCTGCGAAGATGGGTGGAAGGCGAGCGTGGAAACCATCAAGGCTCAGCCCAGACCGCCGGCCAACCCCGAGGCGGCGGCGCGTATCGCGCGCGTCATGGCCGAAATTATCGCGACACGCTTGGTTTCCCACCCCCATTACGTCGTGTTGCGCGGCGGCGAAGCGAGCGAGGATCTCGCCTGGGCGACCCTGCTCTGCCGGACGCTGTCATCGCTCGCCCCGCAAAAGCCCGCGCAGGACGGCAAGGACGGCGTTTCGACCACCCGGGTGCGAATCAAAACCGGGCAGCCTGGACACCGCAGCAGCGTGACACGCTTCAGCAGGACCAATCTGCCGCTGCCGCCCCACACCGATTCCTCCTATCTGGCCGACCCCCACGAAGTCGTCGCCTTTCAGGTGGTCTCCGCGGACGCCGCGGGCGGCGATACGGCGATCGTCCCCATCGAGGATCTGCTCGCCAGACTGCCAGGCGAGACCATCGCTGCGCTGCGCGAACCGCAGTTTCCCTTCGGCCGCGGCAGATTTCCGGTGCTGTTCGGCGAACCCGGTAAGGAGCGTATCCGCTACTATAGGGCGCAGATCGAACTCGCCCTCGAGGCCGGCGAAAGCCTCCCGACCGCCGCCGCCGCGGCGCTGAAAACCCTCGATTCCCTGCTTGCGCGGCAGGAACTCGCCATCAAGTTCAAGCTGCTGTCCGGGGACGTGCTCTTCCTCAACAACAAGATGGCGTTGCACGGCCGCGACGGCTTCACGGCGGACAGCAACCGGCTGTTGTTTCGTCTGCGCGCCCACGCAGGGCGCTTGGCGTAGGTCCCGGTTACATGACGCACGCGCCAGGGCAAGACCCGTCGTCGACAGATTCCGCGCCGGACCAGGATCCGCAGCTCGCGCGTGGCGACGCGGCACTGGCGGCGGGAAACTTCGCGGAAGCGATAGAGTCCTATCGCCGCGCCTGTCAGGCCGCGCCGCGCGACACCCGCCCTCTCGTCGGTCTCTACACGGCCTCTATTGCCTCGGGCGAACTCGCCCTGGCGCGCCAAAGCGTCGACAGCTGCCTCGCGCTCGACCCCGAAAATTACGACGCGCTGCTGACGCTCTCCGCGCTGTTGTGGAAGGGCGGCGCGCGCGAGGAAGCTTGGCAGGTTCTCGGGCAGGCGGCGCACAGCCATCCGATCGTCACGAAACGGGACTTCGATCCCGGAAAGCCAGCGATTGTCAGGTTTCGCTCCTTGGAGCGCAGCCACTACAACGTCATCAAGCGCCGGGACGGGACATACCGCAAGCTGCTGTCCGGCGGCCACTTCTCCACCCGTTTCCTGTTGGAGCGCGGGCACTACAACAGCTTCGTCGTCAACGTCCATGGGCGCAATCTCGACCGGCTGAACCTCGAAACTCCCGCGGATCTCTTCATCAACAGCGTCAGCTGCCCGGACCTCGGCGCCAACGCCTTGGCCAGCATTTCGCGCTTTGTGAAGCGTTGGCCCGGCGTTCCGGTGATCAATCATCCAGATCGCGTGATGGCGACGTCGCGCGATCGCAATTGCCAGCGGCTGGGGGCGATTCCCGGTGTCGTCTTCGCAAAGACGGTCCGCTTTCGCAGCAGCAGCGTCAACGCCGATCTGCTGGCCAGCCTGTTGGCGGCCAAGGGCTTCGGCAGGCCGCTGATCCTGCGCAAGGCCGGCACCCAGACCGGGCAAAGCATCGCCTTGATCAGCGAGCATCAAGGCATTGTCGACTATCTCGAACAGGCCGCCGAAGACAGCGAACACTATGCGATCCAGTACATCGACAGCCGCGGCGAAAGCGGCCTCTACCACAAGACCCGGGTGTTCTTTATCGACGGCCGGCTCTATCCGGTCGCCGCGCTGACCAGCGATAGCTGGCAGATCCATTCCGGCGACCGCTACCGCGTCATGACCTCCCAGGCCTGGACGCGCCAGCGGGAGCAGAAGTTCCTGGAGCATCCCGAGGATTTCCTCGGCGCCGACAACCTGCGGCGCCTGTATGCGATCCGCGACCTGCTGGAACTGGATTTCTTCGGCGTGGATTTCACCATCCTGCAAGATGGACGGATGCTGGTTTTCGAGGCGAACCCGGCGATGCGGCACAATTTCGACCACGTGCCCAGCTTCCCCTATACCGAGCCCTATCTGACCGCCGTAAGCGAGGCTTTCAACCGCATGGTCGAGGCGCGTCTGTCCAAGCGGGCCTAGGGCGCGCGGACCGACGGTAGCCCCCAGCCGGCTTGCGCGGCTTGTCATCGACGGCTTTGCGACCCATCTTGCAGCCCCATAGGCCATTCGCAGCATACGAGAGGGAAAACGTGGAGAACCTGCAGCAAGAAGCCATGATCCTCTGGCAGGACCTGGCGCCGGTCGCTATCGAGATCGTCCTCAACGTCATTAGCGCGATCGCCATTCTGATCGTCGGCTGGATGGTGTCGCGCTGGGCTGGCAAGACCACGCGCAAGGCGCTGACCCGACCGCGTTTCGATGCCACGCTGGCGATCATCTTTTCCACCGTCGTGCGCTACTTCATCATGATCGTGGTGCTGGTGGCGATCCTCTCCCAGTTCGGGGTGCAGACCGCCAGCATCATCGCCGCGCTGGGCGCCGCCGGCCTGGCCATCGGCCTGGCCCTGCAGGGCACCTTGAGCAATATCGCCGCCGGGGTGATGCTGCTGTTCCTGCGGCCCTTTCAGGTCGGCGACTTCATCGACGCCGAGGGCATCAGCGGCACGGTCGACGAACTCGGGCTGTTCACCACCCAGATGCGCACCGCCGACGGCATCTACGTCTCGGTACCGAATTCCAACATCTGGAACCGGCAGATCCTGAACTATTCGCGGCTGCCGACACGCCGGGTCAACATCCCCCTCGGCATCAGCTACAGCGACGACATCGCCAAGGCGCAGCAGGTTCTTATGGAACTGATGCAGAAAGATTCGCGGGTGCTGCAGACCCCGGAGCCGCAGGTTCTGGTGACCGGCCTGGGGGATTCCTCGGTCGACCTGGCGATCCGCTGCTGGAGCAGCGCCGGGGATTACTGGGCGCTGCTCTGGGAGCTGAACAAGGCCTCCAAGGAGCGTCTCGAGGAGGCCGGGATCACCATTCCCTTCCCGCAGCGCGAGCTGCGGATCATCTCCGAGAGCGCGCAGGCGGAGGCAGCTTCCTAAGGCATCCCTGGGTCAAGGCCGCGCGATCGGCATCTCCGGCATGACCCGGCTGTTGGTATCCTCCGGGCTGAGCCAGAACTGGTAAATCCGGTCGCCCAGCACCGCGGCGTCCGGCAGATCGAGGCCGATTGCCGGCGCCGCCTCATGGACGAAAATCTCGTCGACCGCCCGCTGCGCCTGGGAAACGCCTGGCGCGACGCCGGGCGCGCGCAGCCCGGCGATCACCGAGTGCAGGTCGATAAGATCGTCGAGGGAGAGCTCATCGGGGCTGTACGCCCGGAAGCTTTTCCGACTCAGCCGCGACCCGTGATCGGCGTGGAAAAAGAACACCGCGTCGGCGAAAGCCGGATCTTCCAGGATGGTTTCCATGAAGCCGTCCATCAGCTTCGCCGTGCAGCGTAGCTGTTCGAAGTAGCGGCGGTATTCCTCCCGCCGGCTCTCCTCGGTGCTGTTTTCTCCGGCCTCGACATTCGGGTGATAGACCCACCAGGGCGCCCCGGTCGGCTTCAGATTGCAGGCGCTGTCGTAGAGGTAGGGCTGGTGCGGCAGCAGGATATGCAGGAAGTGGAACTGGCCGCGCCCGGCATCCCGGATGAAGCCGGCCTCGGCCTCGATCTCCTGGCGCGCGGCGAGCGGCGCATAGAGCCGCGCCGCCTTGGGGATGGTCGCGACCTCGATGCCCAGAGCGGGGAGGCGCTCATAGTACTTGTTGAGATGCGTCAGAATGGTCGACTTCTTGATCAGGCCGATCAACAGCATCTCCAGGCGGTCGCCCAGACTGAGCGGCGAGTCCGCCATCCAGGCCAGGGTCGCGTACGGATAGGTGACGCAGCGCGCGACCTCGCTATCCCTGGGCGCGCAGTACTCCATGAAATCCGGCTGCACCACGTTGATCTTGTAGCCGGCCTGCTGCAGCGCCGCGAAGTAGCTGTTGTCGTGGAAGGTCTCGCGGAAATCGCCGAGCAGCGCGCCGATGAAGGCATCGCGCGGCAGCTCCGAGTTGAGGATCTTCGGGATCGACTGGTGGGTCCATTGATAGCGGGTGTAGGCCCGGGCAAAGCCCCGAAAGCCCCACTTGCTCCAGAAATCGCGGATCGCCTTCTTGGATTCCCGCCCGCCCTCGATACTCAGGGGAATGCCCGCCAGCCCGATGTGGCTGTCGAACACGACATGCACCACCGGCGGCAGGGTCTCGTCGCCGGCGGCGGCGGCGCCGAAGGTTCCGAGCGGCGCATAGGGCGCCGGCGGCAGCAGCAGCGTCGAAAGCAGCACCGCGGAGAACCCGGCGGCGGCGACCGTCATCGCGTAGCGGCGCAGAAACCAGCCGACCAAGGCGCCGAGCAGGAAGGCGCCGAGCACCTTGTAGAGCGAAGCGTAGGACCAGACATCGGCGCCGATCATCGAATCGACGACGAAGGCGAGAGACGCGCCGATCAGCAGCGCCTGCCCGAGCCGCCCGAGCAGCCAGGCGACCGTCCCGCCGATCACCGCGATCAGCGCCGCCAAGCCGAGGAAAACCAAACCCTCGGTGGAAAGGATCGGATAGTGCTGGAAGGCATAGAAGGTCAGGATCGGACTGGCCACGGCCGCCAGCGGCGCGATCAGCCAAAGCAGAAAGGGCGCGCGGCGCGGCGCGGCGCGGGTTTCTCGTGTCATGCGGCGATGTCCTAGTCTGCGTCCTGACGGCGGCGATAGCGGAAGATCTTACGGCCGGATCCCGGCAAGGCCTCTTCGGCCTCGATCTCAGCGACCCGCGCAAGCGCGGCGCGGAAATGCTCTTCGGTGTAGTCCGGGAAGATATCCTCCCGCAGCATCAAGCGGCGCTGCACCTCGGGGTCGTCCTTCGGCGCGAAGTCGAGCAGGCCGCGGGGCGCCAGCCCCACCAGCCAGGTCACCGCCTCGGCCAAGGGGATGTTGTGTCCAATCGCCAGTTCCTGCAGCGCGCCGATGGCGAGCAGGGCGTCGCCCGAGCATCGTGCCGCCAAGCTCTTGCGCTCCGCGCCGTTCCAGCCCTGGCCCGGGCTGGGATTGGCGGGCTGCAGATAGAGCGGAAGAAAAGCCCGCCCGCCGCGCCGCGCCGCCGCGCTTTCCAGCAGATCCGGATCGGACTCGAAGCCAATCGCTTCCTCGGCGCCAGACTCCAGCGCCGCCGCCGCGAGCGTCCCGTCGCCGCAGCCAAGCACCCAGAGCTGTTTCGGTGTGATCTGGGCGGCGAAAGCGCGCACCGCCGCCTCGATGCCCGGCGCAGTTGCCGGCGCGCCCGCCGAAGGCGCCAGCGGCCGTGCTTGGAGACCGGAAATCCAGCCGCGCAGCGATTGCAGCAGGGCGCTGTAGCGGCTCTTGGAAAGCCCCTTGTCCTGCAAGGCCTTCAGCTTGCCTTCGTCCGCCTGATCGCTGGTCGCCCCGACACGGGCCTGCAGCACGATGTGCGAGAAGACGTTGAAGGAGAATTTGTGGCGCAGCTTGAGCATCCGGGCCAGATCGCGGGCCGGAATCCCCTCCATGCTGCCCCGGTACCAGTCGTTGTGCGGCACGTTGAGCTTGGCGCGCAGCGCCAGCGGGTTGACGAACTGCTCGCAGAACTGCCGGTAGCCCGCCCAGAACTCTCCGTCGCGATAGGGGCGCAGGGAGAGGACGTCGATGAACAGCGGGCGGCCGCCGCGGAACTGAACATTATAGGCCGTGGCGTCGGAGAGGGTCACGCCGCGCTCCAGGGCGCGCAGCTGTATGTCGAGATGCAGCAGCGCGGCTTCCTTCAGCAGGGCGAAGGGCCATTCGTAGGGATAGCTGATGAAGGAGAGGCGGGGATGTTCGAGCAGCAGCGCGGCGTCGCCGGCGTCGCCATCGAGCACGCCACGATCAACCTCCTCGGACTCGATCAGCAGGCCCGCGCCGGTCAGCTCCTCGAGCAGACCACTCGCGCGCAGCGTCGCGAAATCCTCCGCCGCGCCCGGACTGATGCTGCGGAAGACGCGGCCGTTCTTGTAGAAAATTTGCCCGGAAGGGTCGCGGAAGGAGCCCGGATCCCTAGTTGTCTGAGTTTGATCCCGCGTCACGGCCTTCATCGCTCATCGCGGCACTTCCACTGGACGCGGTTTCGGACTTGGACCCGAACATGTCCTTCAGCTTGTACCAGTAAACCCTGATAAGAACCAAACCGGCGGCAACGGTGCCGATGGCACCCTGAATGATGACGCTCGCCGTACCCGGGTCGAGATAGGCCAAGGCCGGCGTCGTCGAGCCGATCAGGAAAAGCGCCGCCAGGGCGCCGAGTGTCTTTTTGCTTCGCAGGGCTATATCCCCCTCATCGGTCGATTGGAAAGGCCCAAACCCCCGCGCCACCGACCCATCTTGAACGCAAGTTAATTGTTAAAGAAGTTATCCGCGCACAAGTGGAACTGTCAAGAAAACCCGGGAATTTCATCAGGAAATACAAGACTTCGGCTGGAACCTCCAGGGCGATGATTTCCCCGCGGCGACACAGCACTTAACCGGAACGCGGGTTAGGCGATGAGGATTTCCACCTGGGCATCTTCCAGGCAACCGCGCAGCAGCGCCCCCGGCGCGGCGTCGGTGACGAGACGATCGATCCGCTCCGGCTCGCAGATCTTGACCAGCCCCTTGCGGCAGAACTTGGAATGATCGGCGGCGACGATCACGTTCTCCGCGCGCTCCATCACGGCGCGCGAAAAGTCGGCTTCGGAGAGGTGGTAGACCATCATGTCCCCGTCGTCGCTGATCGCGCCGAGAGAGAGAATGGCGTGGCGCACCTGAAACTGCCGCACGAAACTCAAGGCCTCCGGGCCGAGCGAGGCGGTGTCGTCGGAGCGCAGCTCGCCGCCGGCCATGAAGACCTTGTTGGAATCGTTGGTCGCCAGGGTCCGCGCGATCTCCGCCGAATTGGTTACCACCACCAGGCCGCGGTGCTGGCTTAACGCGCGCGCCACATAGGTCGTGGTCGAGCCGCAATCGAGGATCAGGCTATCGCCGTTATCGACCATTTCGGCGACCTTGCGGGCGATACGCTGCTTTTCCGCGCTGTTCTGTTGCATGCGCTTTTGGAACGGCGGCTCGTGCAGACGCTCCGGCAAGGTGATGCCGCCATGCACGCGCCGCACCAGGCCCAGGGATACCAAAGGTTTCACGGTCCTGCGGATGGTTTCTCCAGAAACCTCGAAGCGCTCGGCCAACTCGCCGATGCTGCAAGCTCCCGAAAGGCGCACGGCCTGCAAAATTTCGGTTTGCCGCTTGCTTTGAAACATCCTGCCTGTTCTCCCGGCGTTCCTGGCGCTTCTCCACGCTGCTGCGATCATCGGCGGCTCCGCTAGGAAAATCCACAGAAAATGTGGTTTTACCTTGACCTTTTGTGGCTTTTCCCCGGATCATTTTGCCATCGAAGCGTCCCCGCCTTGGGCGGGGTTAAAACCGTGAAAGACGAATTCTTAGCACGGACAGGGAGAACACAACTCATGAAGCTCACACGCGTTGCCATGCCGCTCCTGGGAGCGGCCGCCTTGGCCCTGACCGCCGTCGCTCCGGCTGCGGCACAGGAGTCCGAGGACCCCATCAAATTGACACTGCACGACTGGACCGGCCAGCTGATCACCACCAAGCTGATGGGCGAGGTGCTGAAGGAAGCCGGCTATAACATCGAGTACGTGCAGGCGGACTACATCGCCCAGTTCGCCGGCTTGAAGACCGGCGACCTGCACGTCGCCATGGAAATCTGGGAAACCACCGGCCGCGAGGCCATGGACGAAGCCACCGCCACCGGCAAGGTCGAGAATCTCGGCGAGACCGGGATGCAGGCGATCGAGGAGTGGTGGTATCCCGCCTATATGAAGGAGCGCTGCCCCGGCCTGCCCAACTGGGAAGCGCTCAACGACTGCGCCGAGGAGTTCTCGGTGCCCGAGACCGCGCCGAAGGGGCGTTATCTCGGCGGTCCGGTCACCTGGGGCGGCTTCGACGACGAGCGCGTCGAGGCCCTGGAGTTGGATTATGAAGTGGTGCACGCCGGTACCGACGCCGCGCTCTTCGCCGAGCTGGAATCGGCGTACCAGCGGCAAGCCCCGGTGCTGTTGTGGGTCTATACCCCGCATTGGGCGCCCGCCAAGTTCGACGGCGAGTGGGTAGAGTTCCCGGCCTATACCGCGGAGTGCTACAACGACCCCTCCTGGGGCAGCAATCCCGACATGGCCTATGACTGCGGCAAGCCGCGCGGCCCGATCTGGAAGGTGTCCTGGGAAGGCGTCAAGGACAAGTGGCCCGGCGCCTATGAGGCGATCAAGGCCTTTACCATCAGCAACGACGAGATGTCGGCGATGATCGTGAAGGTCGACCTCGACGGCGAGGATCTCGATGCCGTCGTGGCGCAGTGGATCGCCGACAACGAAAGCACCTGGAAGACCTGGGTCCAGTAGCCTTTCTCCCCCGTGGAGCCGGAGCCGCCTGACAGATTGGCGGCTCCGGCTCCGCTTTTCGGCCGCCGCGGCGGCCAGTAACGAACCGGCCCCAGCTTGGCCGAGGGTGCCCGCATCCGGTGTCAAATCCTCCCGTAATGATCGCCTGCAGAGGCGTATGGAAACTCTTCGGACAGCAGGCCGAGCGCGTGCTCGCCGAACACGGCAACGCGCCCGACGACGCGGCGCTGAGCGAAGCCGGCCTGATCGGCGCGGTGCGCGACGCCAACCTGGAGGTCCGCGAAGGCGAAATCTTCGTCATCATGGGGCTTTCGGGCTCCGGCAAGTCCACCCTGGTGCGCTGCCTGTCCCGATTGATCGAGCCGACAGGCGGCGAAATCCTGTTCGAGGGGCAGGACCTGCTGCGCGCCAGCGAGGCGGAAATGATCGAAATCCGCCGCCACAAGATGGGCATGGTGTTCCAGAACTTCGCCCTGCTGCCGCATCTCACCGTCCTGGGCAACGTCGCTTTTCCCCTGGAGGTCCAGGGCATCGCCCGCCGCGAACGCGAGACCCAAGCCCGCGAGGTGATCGAACTGGTCGGGCTGCAGGGCCGCGAGGACTATTACCCCCGCGAACTTTCCGGCGGCCAGCAACAGCGCGTCGGCATCGCCCGCTCCCTGGCGGTCAAGCCGGAGCTGTGGTTCCTCGACGAGCCCTTCTCGGCGCTCGACCCGCTGATCCGCCGCGAGATGCAGGACGAGTTCCTGCGCCTGCAGAGCGTGCTGCACAAGACCATCGTCTTCATCACCCACGACTTCGACGAGGCCATACGCCTGGCCGACCGCATCGCCATCATGAAGGACGGCGCGATCATCCAGACCGGCACGCCCGAGGAGCTGGTCATGGCCCCGGCAACCGATTACGTCGCCGAGTTCACCAAGCACATCCCGCGCGCCAAGGTGCTCTCCGCGCGCGCGGTCATGACGCCCGGCGCGCCCACGGGCGCGACCGCCGGTACGATTCCCGCCACGGCGCGCGTCGAAACCATCTCCGACCAGGTCGAAGCCGCCGACAGGCCGCATGCCGTGGTCGACGAGGACGGCCGGACGATCGGCAGTCTCGACCGGCGCGGTATCGTCGATCTGCTGGTCGGGCGCTGGAGGGCCGGCGGGTGAAACCGGCGGCGGGCCTGAAGCTGCCCGTGATTTCACCCCAGCTCGCCTTCTGGCTGGCGGCGCTGGCCGCCTCCTTCGTGTTCGCCGGCCACGCCGGCGACTGGGCCAAGGCCGCCGACCAGCGCTGGCTGATGGACTATCCGCGCGGCTGGGAAGTCTCGATGAAGGTCTGGGTCACGGCCTTCATGAACTGGCTGGTCGAGGACGCCAGCTTCGGGCTCTTCACCTTCCGCGAGTTGACCCGGGCGCTGTCCTGGCTGCTCGAACAGCCGCTCATCGCCGCGACATCCTTGCTGTCCAGCGGCTTTCTCTCGGGTCAGGGCTCCAAGGCGGTGCAGATCCTGCCGCCGCTTTCCTGGATCGCGGTGATCGCCGTGGTCGCCGCCATGGGCCACTATGCCCGCGACTGGAAGCTCGCCGCCTTCGTCGGCCTCTGTTTTCTCTATCTCGCGGTCTTCGGGCAGTGGCAGAGCGCCATGGTGACCCTGTCGTCGATCGTTATCGCCGTGCCCTTCGGGGTCGCCGGCGGGCTCGCCCTGGGCATCCTCGGCTACCGCTCGCCCCGCTTCGAGCGCGCGATCACGCCGGTCCTCGACCTGATGCAGACCGTGCCGATCTTCGCCTACCTGGTGCCGATCCTCTTTCTGTTCGGCTTCGGCCCGGTGGCGGCGATGATCGCCACCATCGTCTATGCCATGCCGCCGATGGTGCGGATCACCATGCTGGCCTTGAAGGGCGTGCCCGGCGAGATCCGAGACTTCGGCCGCATGGCCGGCTGTACCCGCCGCCAGATGACCTGGAAGGTGCTGGTGCCCTCGGCCAAGCCGGGCCTGATGGTCGGCGTCAACCAGGTGATCATGCTGTCGCTCAACATGGTGATCATCGCCTCGATGATCGGCGCCGGGGGTTTGGGCTACGATGTTCTCGCCTCGCTGCGCCGCTTGGACATCGGCGCCGGGCTGGAGGCCGGTATCGCTATCGTCGTCCTGGCCATCGCGCTGGACCGTCTGAGCCAGGCCTTCGCCAAACGGCCACTGCCCATACATGACGAGGCGGCGGCGCGTTTTTCAACGCTACGCCGTCACCCCTGGAGCGCGACCTGCCTGGCCATCGTACTCGGCACCGGCTTGATCGGTTTCTTCCTGCCCCTGGCGCAGAGCTATCCCGCGGACTGGCAGATCACCACCGGGGACTTCTGGGCCGGTCTGGTCGAGGCCATCAACGTCAATTTCTACGATCAGCTGGAAGCCGCGAAGACCTTCGTCCTGCTCAATTTGATGCTGCCCGTAAAGCGCTTCCTGCTCGCCCTGCCCTGGCCCTGGGTGATGCTGCTGGTCACCCTCGCCGGCCTCCGGCTCGGCGGCTGGCGCCTCGGCCTGCTCTCGCTTCTCCTCGGCCTGTTCATTCTGATCAACGGCCTTTGGGAAGAGGCCATGATCACGATCTATCTGATCGGCGTTTCCGTGCTGATCGCCGCGATCATCGGCATCCCGCTGGGCATCTGGGCGGCACAGAGCGAGCGGGCCGGCCGTGTGATCGGCGGCTTCATAGATACCCTGCAAACCCTGCCCGCCTTCGTCTATCTCATACCGGTCGTGATGCTGTTCCGGGTCGGCGATTTCGCCGCCATGATCGCGGTGATCCTCTATGCCCTTGCGCCCGCCGTTCGCTATACGGCGCACGGCATCCGCTCCCTCGATCCGCAACTCATGGAGGCCGGGATCGTTTCCGGCTGCACGCGGCGTCAATTGCTATTCAAGATCAAGCTGCCGCTTGCCTTGCCGCAGATCATGCTGGGCATCAACCAGACGGTGATGCTGGCGATCTCCATGCTGGTGATCACCGCCCTGGTGGGCACCCGCGAGCTGGGCCAGGAAGTCTATATCGCCCTGACCAAGGCCGACACCGGACGCGGTATCGTTGCCGGACTCGCCGTCGCCTCCCTCGCCATCATCGCAGACCGTCTAATCGCCGCCGGGGCCGCGCGCACCAAGCGCCGCCTCGGGCTAGCCTGAGCCAGAAGGAAGACCCCGTGACCTACGACCCCAAACAGCGCGCCGCCAAGTTGCCGATCTGGACAGGAGCGGTGGAGCCCGTCCCACTCGGCGGCGGCATCACCAACGTCAACTACGTGGTCGAGGACGGCGGCGAGAAGTTCGTGGTGCGCGTCGGCGAGGACATCCTGGTCCACCAGGTCATGCGCTTCAACGAGCTGGCCGCCAGCCGCGCCGCCGAGGCCGCCGGCATCTCCCCGCCCGTGGTCCATGCCGAGCGCGGCATCCTGGTGCTGCGCTATATCGAAGGCACGACCCTGACGCCGGAGATGGTCGCCCAACGGCCGATGCTGGAACGGATCCTGCCGTTGCTCCGCTCCTGCCACCACGAACTGCCCAAACACCTGCGCGGCCCGGCCTTGATCTTCTGGGTGTTCCACGTGGCCCGCGACTATGCCGCCACCCTGAAAATCGGCGGCAGCGGTCATTCGCCGCGCCTGGCCCAGCTGCTCGACGCCGCCGAGGTTCTGGAGGGCGCGGTCGGGGCCATCGATCTGGTCTACGGCCACAACGATCTGCTGGCCGGCAATCTGATCGACGACGGCGCGCGGCTGTGGCTGATCGACTGGGACTATGCCGGCTACAACTCGCCGCTGTTCGATCTCGGCGGTCTCGCCTCCAACAACGAGCTCACAGCGGCGGACGAGGACTGGCTGCTCGAGGCTTACTTCGAGCGGCCGCTGGACGACGCGCTGCGCCGCCGCTACGCGGCGATGAAGTGCGCCTCGCTGCTGCGCGAAACCATGTGGTCAATGGTGTCCGAACTGCACTCCGACCTCGAGGTCGACTTCGCCGCCTATACCGCAGAGAACCTGGCCCGCTTCGAGCGCGCCTATACCGCATTTCAGGAGATGTCTTGATCATGAGCGAACTGCCCTCCACAGCCGAAATCGTGATCGTCGGCGGCGGTATCATCGGCTGCTCCACCGCTTATCACCTGGCCAAGCTCGGCAAGGAGGTGATCCTGCTGGAGCGCGCCCAGCTCACCTCCGGCAGCACCTTTCACGCCGCCGGGCTGGTCGGCCAGCTGCGCTCCAATGCCAACATCACCCAGCTGCTCGGCTACTCCGTCGATCTCTACAACCGGCTGGAGGCCGAGACCGGTCTCAACACCGGATGGAAGATGAACGGCGGTCTGCGCATCGCCTGCAACGCCGAGCGCATGACCGAAATCAAGCGCCAGGCCACCACGGCGCATTCCTTCGGCCTGGAGATGGAGCTGCTGAGCCCCGAGGAAGCGCGCGACCTCTGGCCCCTGATGGAGATTTCCGATGTCGTCGGCGCCGCCTTCCTGCCGACCGACGGACAGGCCAATCCCGCCGATATCACCCAATCCCTGGCCAAGGGCGCGCGTCAGGCCGGCGCCAGGATCTTCGAGAACGTCGAGGTCACCGGCGTGACCCTCGAGCACGGCAGGGTGACCGGCGTGACCACCGCGCAGGGCGAGATCGCCTGCGCCAAGCTGGTCAACTGCTGCGGACAATGGGCACGCGAATTCGGCAAGCTGGCCGGGGTCAACGTGCCGCTGGTTTCGGTGCAGCATCAGTACATGATTACCGAGGCGATCGAGGGCGTGACCCCCGGGATGCCGACCCTGCGCGACCCCGACCGCCTGACCTACTACAAGGAGGAGGTCGGCGGTCTGGTGATGGGCGGTTATGAGCGCAACCCCTTGCCCTGGGCCGTGGATGGCTTCCCCGAGGGCTTCAACTTCCAGCTGCTGGATTCCGATTTCGATCACTTCGAGCAGCTGATGGAGCTGTCCCTGGGCCGCGTACCGGCCCTGGAGACGGCCGGTATCAAGGAGCTGATCAACGGGCCCGAAAGCTTCACCCCCGACGGCAACTTCATCCTCGGCGAGGCGCCGGAGCTGACCGGCTACTTCGTCGGCGCCGGCTTCAATGCCTTCGGCATCGCCTCTGGCGGCGGCGCCGGCATGGCCCTGGCCGAATGGGTCGCCAAGGGCGAACCGCCCTACGACCTCTGGCCGGTCGATATTCGCCGTTTCGGCCGCCCGCACTTCGATGGCGACTGGATCCGTACGCGTACGCTGGAGATGTACGGCAAGCACTACACCATGGCCTGGCCGCACGAGGAGCACGAGAGCGGCCGGCCCTGCCGCCGTTCGCCGCTCTACGAGCGCCTGGCCGAGCGCGGCGCCTGCTTCGGCGAGAAGCTGGGCTGGGAGCGGCCGAACTGGTTTGCCGATCTGCAGGCCGGGGAGCGCGCCGAGGACAGCTATTCCTTCGAACGCCAGAACTGGTTCGAGCCGGTCGGCCGCGAGCACAAGGCGGCGCGCGAAGCCGCCGTGCTCTTCGACCAATCCTCCTTCGCCAAGTACCTGCTGCAGGGCCCCGACGCGGCGGCGGCGCTGGACTGGATCTGCGCCAACGACGTCGGCAAGCCAGCCGGACGCCTGACCTACACCCAGATGCTCAACGCGCGCGGCGGCATCGAGTGCGATCTCACCGTCGCCCGCCTCGCCGAGGACAGTTTCTACATTGTCACAGGAACCGGCTTCGCCACCCACGACGCCGACTGGATCCGCCGCAACCTGCCCGAGGACGGCAATGTGCAGCTGGTCGATGTGACCTCCGCCTACGCCGTGCTCTCCCTGATGGGACCCGAATCGCGGCGCATCCTGGAGAAGCTCTCGCGCGACGATCTGAGCAACGCGGGCTTCCCCTTCGGCCATGTCCGCCATATCGGCGTCGCCGGGGCGCCGGTGATCGCCCTGCGCGTCACCTATGTCGGCGAGCTGGGTTGGGAGCTGCACGTCCCGGCGGAATACGCCATTCAGGTTTTCGAGGCACTGATGGACGCCGGCGCGGAGCATGGCCTGCTACCCGCCGGATACCGGGCCATCGAGAGCCTGCGGCTGGAGAAGGGCTACCGCGCCTGGGGCTCCGACCTGGGTCCGGATCACACCCCCTTGGAGGCTGGACTCGGCTGGGCGGTGAAGCTGCGCAAGAACACCCCCTTCCTCGGCCGGGCGGCCCTGGAGGCCCAGCGCGCCGCGCCGCTGAAGAAGATTTTCGCCGGCTTCCTTGCCGACCCGGAGGTGGTGCTGCTTGGCCGCGAGACCCTCTACCGCGACGGCCAGCGAGTCGGCTGGCTATCCAGCGGCGGCTACGGTTACACGCTTGGGAAATCCATCGGCTATGGCTACGTCCGCAACTCCGAGGGCCTGGACCGCGACTTCCTGCTGTCCGGCAGCTATGAGCTGGAGGTGGCCAGCGAGCGCGTGTCCTGCGACATCTCCCTGGAACCCTTCTACGATCCCAAGATGGAGCGGGTAAAAGCCTGACGCGGGTCAGCATGGGGACAGCGTGGGGGCAACTTGGCTTGCGCGCGGCCGCGCAGGCCCTAAGCTAGCCCCATGACGCCCTTCGATATCGCCGCCATCCTGATCGTGCTGGCCGCCCTTTTCGGCTACCTCAACCATGTCTTCCTGAAGCTCCCGGCCACCATCGGCCTGGTGATCATCGCGCTCTTCGTCTCCTTCTCGGCGATGGCGATCGATGCCCTCACGGGCAGTCACATGGCCGAGACGATCTCCGGCATGGTTTCCGAGATCGACTTCTTCGACGCGCTGATGAA
Source organism: uncultured Alphaproteobacteria bacterium (assembly GCA_942491105.1). GTDB lineage: Bacteria > Pseudomonadota > Alphaproteobacteria > Kiloniellales > DSM-21159 > JBBEAM01. The sequence continues at coordinate 58,398 of CALNZX010000002.1, forward strand.
CGGCATGCTGGCCTTTCTGCTGTTCGCCGGCGCGCTGCACGTCGACCTGGACGATCTGATGGAGCAGCGCTGGGCGATCGCGATCATGGCAACCGTCGGGATCGCCATTTCCGCCACCATCATCGGGCTGGGCTTCTTCTGGATCGCCGGCGTGCCCCTGCTGGTCGCCCTGGTCTTCGGCGCCATCGTCAGCCCGACCGATCCGGTCGCCGTGCTGGGTATCCTGAAGACCGTGAAGGTGCCGCGCAGCCTGGAAACCAAGATCGCCGGAGAGTCGCTGTTCAACGACGGCGTCGGCGTGGTCCTTTTTCTGATTCTCGCCGCGCTGGCCTTCGGGAGCGGCCAGGCCGCGGGCGAGGAGATCGGCGCCCTGGACGTGCTGCGCCTGTTCGTCGTCGAAGTCGGGGGCGGCGTGGCGATCGGCGCGGCGGCGGGCTACGGCACCTACTGGCTGCTCAAGCAGGTCGACGAGTACGTCATCGAGGTCTCCCTGACCCTGGCCCTGGTGATGGGCAGCTACGCGCTTTGCCACCATCTCCATGTCTCGGGTCCGATCGCCGTGGTGATCGCCGGACTGTTCATCGGCAACGCCGGAATGCGTTTCGGCATGTCGGCGAAAACCCGCGATCACGTGCAGAAATTCTGGCATTTGATCGACGAGATGCTCAACGCCGTGCTGTTCCTGCTGATCGGGTTCGAGGTCTTCGCCATACCCTTCGCCGCGCCGCAAATACTGGTCGCGCTGGCGGCCATTCCTCTGGTCTTGCTGGCGCGCGGCACCGCGATTTCCCTGACCGTCGGGGTGCTGCATCTGGTGCGCGACTTCACGCCGGGGGTGATCCCGATCATGACCTGGGGCGGCCTGCGCGGCGGCATCTCCGTGGCGCTGGTGCTTTCCCTGCCCGACAGCGAGTGGAAACCGATCCTGCTGAGCGCGACCTATGCCGTGGTGATCTTCTCCATCGTCGTCCAGGGACTCACGGTCAAGGCCGTGATCGGCCGCTACCGGGCCAGCGAAGACGCGGCGCCTTAAGTCCGCGCTAGTAATCCCACTCCCAGCGCACGCCGACACTGGTGTCCCCCGTCGACTTGTTCTCGCTCTCGACGGTGATATTGGGCGTCACCTCGACCTCGACCACGGCGCTGGTGCTCTGTGGCGTCGCGCCCTGGCGCACCCCGACGAAGACGCCATCGGCGATATATTTACCGGCCTCGACCTCGCCGAGCGAACCTTCCTCCCCGGCGCCGAAGCTGAGCACGTCGAGGCCCAGGCTCTGACGGGCTTGATCGATGATCCCGGGGCCGCCCTCGCCGCTCAGCGAGGCGATTGTGGTGGAGAGCTGAAAGGCCTCGGCCGCGCTGAGCTGCGCGGTGCCGCGTTCGAATAGAATGCGCGAGACGATCTCTTCCTGGGGCAAGGACGGCGTCGAGGTGAGCTCGAATTCCGGGTCCTTGGCGCTGCCGTAGACCTGGACCCGCGCCTCGATGTTGGAAGCGCTGTAAACCGCGGAGAGATTCAGCTCCGGATTAAGATCGCTGCCGCCGAGCAAGGTGATGCTGCCCTCCTGCAACTCGAAGGTCTTGCCGGCAAAGCTGAAGTTGCCGCGCACCGGGCGCAGCTGTCCGCGCACCGAGGGGTTTTCGGCGGTGCCGGAGACCTGGAATTCACCCTCCCATTCGGAATCCAGGCCGCGGCCCCGGATGAACACCCGGCCGGGCAGGCTGACTTCCAGGTCCAGGGCGATTTCCATCGGGGTCGAGACCTGCGCCTCCTCGGCTTCCCGCGCCATGGCCTGCGCGGCGCTTTCCCCGGTATTGATCTCGGTGACCTGCAGCTCGGCGACCGAGGGCGGCAGGCGGTCGATCAAACGCACCTCGATCTTGTCACCCGTGAGATCGCCGGTCAGTTCCAAACGCCCGAGATCGCCCTCCACGGCGAAGTCGCCGCTCACCTTGGCCTCGAGGTCGTCGCGGCGAATCACCGTCGCCTCGGAAAACGCCAGCGAGGCGGAAACCTCGGAGTCCGCGGACTCGCTCACGGCGAAGGCGCCGCTGCCGGATAGGCGGCCGCCCTCGCCATCGTTCGCGGTGAGGGTGCGGATCGTCAAGCGGTCGCCCTCGGCGGCCAGCTCCATTTCCATGTCCTCGAGCAGGGTGCCGGAAACGAAGTTTTCGTAGGTCGCGCCGCTAAGCAGCAGAGCGCCGCGCAGTTCGGGGGCGGCAAGGCTGCCCGCCAGACGCAGGTCGATATCGGCCTCGCCCTCCAGGCGGTGATCGTCGACCGGCAGGCGCGCCATCAGCGGCGCGACCTGGCCCTGCCAGCGCAGCGCCGCCGTGATCGGCTCGCTCTCCGGCAACTCGACGGCGAAGGGCGCGAGCGAGAGCCGCAGCGGCAGCGCGGCGCTCAGGGTCGCGTCCTGCCCCTCCGACAAGCCGGAAATCCTGCCTTCCGCGGTCAGCGTCCCATCGCCTAGACGCCCACTCAGATTCAGCGCCAGGGGCGTCAGTTCGCTGCTGAAGCGGCGCACCACCCGGAAGCCTTCGATGTCGATGCGATAGTCCCCTGCCGGCGCCGCGGCCGCGCCGCGCAAGGAGGCCTCGGCGCTCAGCGTGCCTTGCAGCTCCGGCCCCTGGAGCAGCGGCTGCAGAAAATCGAGCGGCAGTTCGATCAGACGAAGCTCGGCGTCGACGGTCTTGCCAGCCACCTCGGCGGTGCCTGTCAGCCGTCCCGCGCCGATCGAAAGGTCGAGCGCCGAGACGGAGAATCCGTCCTCGGAGGTCGTGAAGTTCACCGGGGCGTTCAAGGCGGCGCTGCGCGCGCCCAAGGAGGCCTGCAGGCGCGCGATGCTGCCGGACAGCGGCCCGGAAAGATTCACCTGCGCAGCCGTCGAGAATGCCAGAGCCTCCCCTGCCGCGCTGTCCGCGGCGCCCGTGCCCTCGGCGGTCAGCGCCAGCTCCGACAACGGTCCCGCCGCGGTCAGCCGGAGGCTTTCCAGCGTCACGCCCTGCGCCGCGAAGCCGCGCAGCTCGGCGGCGGCTTCGAGCAGGTACTCCTCCTCCGCGCCTTCGCGCGCCGACGCGTCGAGATCGAAGGCCTGGAGGCGCAGCGCAGTGCCGTCTTCCTGGGCCAGGGCGAGCTCCCGGAATCCGCCGGTCAGCTTGGCGCTCTGCCGGCCGTCGCGCGCCGCCAGATCGATCGCGATCTCGCCGCTGCCTTGAACCCGCAAGCCGGTGAGCGCCGACACCAGCTCGAGATTGGGGAAGCGGCCGCGCAGCTCGCCGCTGATCGGCCCCGCGGCCAGGGGCAGCGTCAGCTTGGCGCGCAGGCTCTCCCCCTTGGGCGTCTCCAGGACCAGCTCGGAGACTTCGAGATTTTCTTCAGCCAGCAGCGCGGCGGCGCTACCGGAAATCCGGCCATAGGGCGTGCGCGCCTGGAATTCGACCGTGCCCGCGGGCGCCTCGACCAGGTTCCCGGCCATAAGGCTGGCTGTGATCTCTGGGAAAGACTGCCCGGCGAGCGTCAGATCCTGGGCGTGTACGCGTGCCGTGACCTCCGGCGCCGCAAGACTGCCGCCAAGCTCGCCTTCGATCCGCCCGCTGCCGGCAAGCTGCGTGCCGGCCAAGGCGGAGAAGCGCGACAGATCCCGCGCTTCCAGGCTGTAGCTGGCCGCGAGGCTGTCATCGGCCAGATCCGCCACGCCCTGGGCACTCAAGGCGAGATCGGCGCCATCGAGTTCCAGGCTGTGCAGGGTCACGGCCCCCGACGCGCTGCTCTCGCCCTCGGCAAACAGAACGATTTCCGCGCCAAGGCTCTGTGCAAGCTGCAGACCGCCGCTATCGAAGTTCTTCAAGCTCGCGCCCAGCGTCATGCGCGCGCCGCCGGCCGCATCGGAGGCGAGCAGGGCCTCGCCGTCCAGCGCGCCCGCGAGCGGCGTCCCCGCCAGGCCCGAGAGGACGGCTAGATCGGCGACGCTGAATTCCACCGTGGCGTCACCGGTCAAGGCGGCAAGCTCGATTTCGCCCTCGGCGGAAATCTCGACACCGCCGCCATAGAGCGCCAGATCGAGGCCTGAAACGCGCTGGAATTCAGAGTCCACCTCGGCCTGCAGCGACCAGTCTATGGCCTTGGTGACGCTTTCCGCGCCTTCGAGCTGGGCCGCGCGCAGGCCCTCGAAACGCCCGGAGCCCTCGATCCGCCATGTCTTGCCCGCCGCGGCCGTTAGCGCAATCTCGCCAGCCAGCTTGTCGAGCGTCGCCTCCTGATAGCCGATGCCCGCGCCGGCCAGCTTCACGCCGAACGCGGGCCTGTCGAGCGTACCGCCGGCGGTCAGGTCGATGGCGAGCGTCCGCGCCGTGAGCGGCAGGCCGAAGGCCCCGGCCAGGACTGCGGTTTGCGGATCGATACGCAGCGCCGCCGAGAGATCGCCGCTGGCCAGATCGAGCTGTCCGGAGCCGGCAAGCCTGCCCGCCGGCGCCTCGATCGCGAGCGTGGTCAGCTCGAGCGCCTCCCCGTCCGTCAGCGTAAGCTCGGCCAGGAAACGCGTTTCCGGCGCGGCCAAGGGGCGCAGTTCCGGCGGCAGCAGACCCGCAACCCGTAAGGCGCCGGACAGCGAGGCGCGCAGCGGCGTCAGGCTGGTCAGCTCAATATCGCTCTCGAGTTCGCCGGCCGCGCCCGCCTCGGCGCGCAGCTTGCCCTGCCAGGTTCCAATCGGTCCCGCGCCCCGCAGATCGAGGGACAGCGGCGGCAGATCGGGAATCCCGGCCAGCCGCGCGATCAGCCCGCCGGCCGGCTCCTCGGCCTGCAGGGAAAGATCGAGGCTTTCCTCGCCTGGACGATAGAGGGCGGCAAGCAGAATTTGGCCGGGCGTGCCGTCGCGGCGCAGGATTTCGATCCTGGTCGAGATGCCGTCCGGCCGCGTCGCCGAAATCTCGCCGGCAAGGCTAAGGCGCGCCTCGGCGCCGAGCAGCGGCGCGCCAAGCACAAGCTCGTCGAGCCGCAGCTCTTCCAGAACGAGATCGAACGGCAAGGGATCGAGGCTGCCTGGCGCGGCCGAGTCCTCCGGGGTCTCCTGCGGCGGCGCCAAGGGCGCCCGGAACAGCTCCAGCCGGTCCGCCGCCAGGCGCGCGATCCGCAGCTCGCCAGCGAACAGCGCCGCCGGGCTCCACCGCAGGGCCGCCCGGTCGAGCCGCAGCCAGATGCCCTCGGCATCGGCGATCTCGACATCGCGCAGGATGAATTCGCTGAACAGGCTGCCTTCCAGGGCGCCGATCTCGAGGTCGCTCCCCGGCGCGCTGGCCGCGTCCTCGATCATGCCGGCCAGGCTGCTTCGCCCGGTTTCGGTCGAGAGGAAAACCAGCCCTCCGGCGATCGCAAGCAGGCCCAGGCAGAACAGCCCGGCGACGGCCCATAGCGCGGCACGCAGCCAGGACCTGGAGCCACCGGTGGCCTGCCCCCCAGCTCCGCGTGTCGTCTGCTTGCTTGACATCTATCCTTCGCTATCGCCCATCAGAAGGACTGCCCGATGGAAACGTAGAATTGAAATGTGTCGTCCACGGGGCGCCCGTTGATCGGGAAGGCCAGGTCCAGACGTACGGGACCTATGGCGGTGTAGTAGCGGAAACCGAGGCCCGCCGCCCAAAGGACTTCCTGGCCGAAGTCGGGATAGCTCGCGGTCGAGACCTGCCCGCCCTCGACGAAGGGCACGATGCCGAAATCCTCGCTCAGACGTACGCGCAGCTCCAGCCCGCCCTCGACCACGGAGCGCCCGCCGATGGGGTCGTTGCTGCTGTCCAGCGGGCCGACACTGCGAAACTCGTAGCCCCGCACGGAGCCGCCGCCGCCGGAATAGAAACGCTTGCTGGCCGGCAGCTCGTAGCGATCGGACCCGAGGATCGAACCGAGCCGCGCCCGCGCGGCCAGCACGAAGCTGTCGTCCTTGTCGAGCGAGAGATAGGCCGACCCCTTGATCTCATTGACCCAGAACTTCTCGGCATCGCCGGACACGCCGAAATAGGGCGTCGTCGTCGCGCTGAGCGTAAAGCCCTTGGTCGGGTCGAGGGGGTCGTCGCGGCTATCGTAGCCTAGGGTCACGGGAAACCCGATCAGTCCGTAATTCCGGGTCTCGCCGTCTTCCGTGATGCGAATCAGCTCCAGGGCGCTCCCGGCGGACAGCGACCAGTGGTCGCCGTAGGTCCGCTCGACCCCGCCGAACAGGGTGGTGCTGAGCTCGTCGAAGGCCTCGTCCTTCTGACGCACCACCGCGGTGTTGAGCAGCAGGGTCTGATTGCGCTGCAGGAAGTAGGGCTTGCGGAAATCGGCTCCCGCCTCCTGCCGGGTCAGGGAAAATTCGCTTTCCAGGTGCAGTTTTTCGCCGCGATTGAAGAGATTGCGGTGCTCCCAGAAGGCGGAAACGCTGAAGCCGTCGGCGCTGGAATAGGCCACGCCGCCGCCGATGCTGCGGTGTGGCCGCTCGATCACCGTCACCGTGACCGGCAGCTTGCCCGCGGGGCCGAGTTCCTCGTCCTGCTCGACCAGCACGGACTCGAACAGCCCGGTGCGGCTCAGGTCCTGGCGCAGTTTCTCGGTGCGGCGCGGGTCGTAGCGCACGCCCGGCCGCCAATCGGCGATCCGCGCCGCGTGATCGGGCCGGACATCCTCCAGGCCCTCGATGATCAGTGCGCCGAAATCGGCGCGCGCACCGGCATCGAGAACGATCTCCGCGGTCATGCTCTCGGCGGCATGATCCACCAGGTAGCGCTTGTCGGCGATCCTGGCGAAGGGATAGCCGCGATTGCGCAGGCGCACGAGAAGGCGGGCTTCCTCGTCGTTCAGGGTCTCGGCTTCCGCCGGCGTGCCGACGCGGCCGCCGGCCTCGGCGATCGCATTGCGGATATCCTCGGGCGGCGGCGTGCCCTGATAGGAAATCCGATAGCTGGTCAGGATAAATCGCGGGCCGGTCTCGATCTCGATGCGGATCGCAACGGGGCTCCGCGCGATATCGATTTCGCTGTCCACGCTGCCGGCGTAGTAACCCTCGGAACGCAGCGCGGCGCGCAGCCGTTCCATGTCGCGCTCGACCCGGGTGGCCAGCGCGGCGGCGGTCAGCGGCGCGCGCTCGGCCTGGCTCTCGAGCTGCGAGACCTGGCTCAGCAGGCCGCCCAGCTCTTCGTCGAAGTCGCCTTCGATCGACACACTATAGGCGAAGCTCTGGCCGTCTTGCGCCTGCCCGGTGATCTCCGCCTCGCCGTCGGCGCGCGGCTCCCCGCGCGGCGCGCTTTCCTGGGGCACCGCGTTGCGCGCTTCCTGGGCGCGCGTCACCGTGGTGGTAACCGCGAAGCCGCAGAGAATCAGGAAGGCGAGCGCCGCCGCCCCGTTCTGCGTCCAGTCCGCACGCTGGTTCCAGGGGCCCAGGGCAAGGCTCCAAGGCCGCAGGAACGCGGCAAGCTGCGGCAGACGGCGTTTCCTCATAGCCCGAACCTGACGCATCGCCCGCAGATATCAAGTGGGAACTTACGGCACAGCCACCGCGCGGCGCGCAAAGACGGCGGCGCGAAACTGTGTTCTGCGCGAAGCAGGATGGCGGACCCGACAGGATTCGAACCTGTGACCTCTGCCTTCGGAGGGCAGCGCTCTATCCAACTGAGCTACGGGTCCTTGCCGTGCGCCGGCGCGAAGCGCCAAAGCGCGCGGACCTTACTGCAAGCGCCCCCCTGGGAACAAGACGCTTTGCACGGCGGCGACCGGCGGAGGCTATTCCTCCGCCCCTGCTTCAAGTTTCAACGCCCCTGCGGCTTGCGCGCCCGAGGGCAGCGCCGCGTCCGGCGCCAGAATCCAGCTCGCCACGTCGGCGGTCACCACTTCGGCCTGCAGGTCGCGCAGCAGCATATGCCAGCCGTTTTCGTAATAGGCGAAGGAGCGATGCCCGGACGCCTCGGGGGCTAGCTCGGGAGGCACCTCGGGCAGCGCCTCCCAGAAACGCCGGGTCGGCGGCCAGGGAATCAGCTGATCCTTGTCGCCATAGAGCAGCAGCAGGCGTTGATCGAGGTTCGGCGCGGCGGCCAGGGCTTCGTCCATCAGATCGACCAGGCCGGCCACGGCGTCGATCCGGGTTTTCTTGATCACCAGGGGATCGCGCCCGAGGGCGATCAGCATCTCGATGTTGTCGGAGGCTTGAATGTCGAGATCGGCGCCGCTCGGCGTCCAGCCGGGAAACAGCCGCACGGCGAGCCAAAGGCTCGCGCGCTGGTACCAGGGCTGGGTATCGCGGCCCCAGACCGCAGGGGCGGAGAGAACCACCCCCTCTACCGGCGGCGTGGCGGGTTCGGCCAGGGTCGCGGCGGCCACGGCCCCGCCCATGGATTCCCCGAGCAGGATCAGCGGCGTACCGGGATGACGCGCGCGCAGCAGGGCCAGCATCTTCCGCAGATCGCCCTTGAGCGCCGCGCTGCCTGGCCAGAGCCCCGGGCTGGGCGCGGCGCCGAAGCCGCGCTGGTCATAGGCATAGGTGGCGATGCCGCGCTCCGCCCAGTCTTGGGCCGGAGCCTCGAAGGCCTTGGAGTAGTCGTTGAAACCGTGCAGCGCCAGGATCACCGCCTGGGGAGGCCCCTCCGGGAGCCAGACACGATAGGGCAGGCGCAGGCCGTCGGCGGTGACGAAGGAAAGCTCGGTCAGCCGCGGCTCGGCGGGGCCGGGCCCCGGCGGCGCGACCCGCGCCGCGCAGCCCGCGGCCAGCAGGACGCAGAGGCAGAGGCAGATCGCGCCGAGGCCGCGCATCGCGGGGTCAGCGCTCCCCGGCGTGGGCGCCCCGGGTCAGCTGCAGGAAGATGTCCTCGAGGTCCGCCTCCTCGGTCGAAACGTCGCGAATGCCGAGACCCGCCTGCTGAACCGCCGCAAGGATCGCGGTGACCGGCGATTCGCTAGCCTTGTAGCGGAAGATCAGGCGCTGGGAGTCCGCCAGCTCCGGCTCGAAGGGCGCCAGCCCGGCCGGCACCGCGTCCAGCGGCGCGTCGAGCAGGATCGTCAGCCACTTACTGTCGAGGCGGCGCAGCAGATTCGGCGTGGTGTCGCAGGCGATCACGCTGCCGTGGTTGATGATCGCGATCTGGTCGCAGAGTTCCTCGGCTTCCTCGAGATAGTGGGTCGTCAGCAACACCGTGGTACCGCCGCGATTGAGCTGGCGCACCCGCTCCCAGAGCTGCTGGCGCAGCTCGATATCGACACCGGCGGTCGGCTCGTCGAGCACCAGGATCGGCGGGCTATGAACCATCGCCTTGGCGACCATCAGCCGCCGCCGCATACCGCCGGACAGGGTGCGGGTGTAGGCCCGCGCCTTGTCGCTAAGCCCCAGGATCTCGAGGATCTCGTCGGTCTTGCGCTCCTTCGGTGGCACGCCATAGAGACCGGCCTGCAGCTCCAGCAGCTCGTGCGGTGTAAAGAAGGGATCGATGTTGAGTTCCTGCGGCACCACGCCGATAGCGGCGCGCGACTGCCGGCCGGCGCGGTCGATGTCATAGCCCCAGATCTCGGCCTTGCCCTCGGTCTTGTTGACCAGACCGGCGAGGATGTTGATTAGGGTCGACTTCCCCGCGCCGTTTGGCCCGAGCAGCCCGAACAGGCAACCGCGCGGAATCACCAGATCGATGTTCTTTAACGCGACCTTGGGGCCGGTTTTGCCCGAGCCTTTATAGGTCTTGCCCAGCCCGTGGACGGCGACGGCATTATCGGGCAGGGGGCCAAGGCTTGCGGCGGGCGCTGTGGCAGTGGTCTGGGTCATAAATCTCTAAAGGCTGTCTGCAAGGCGGCGCTAGAGATAGAGGAGATAGACCGCGCTGTCGAGACGGGCGAGCATGCCCTGCGACCCCTACCGGCCGCCGAGCGGTTCCACGTCGTCGAAACCGGCGACGAACGCGGCGAGCGCCCGCCCGGCGTGGATTTCCACGCAGGCCTCCGGATCCTGCTTGACCGCGCCTGCGAGCGGAACGACCCGCGTGTCGTAGTCGGGTCCGGCGAAGAACGCGAAGGAGTAGCGCTCGACGCCGAGCGGCGGCTGCACCCGGTGCAAGGTGGACTTGAACCGTCCGCCCGACCAGCAGGCCAGCATATTGCCGAGGTTGACAACGAAGCAGCCGGGCCGCGGCGGCACCTCCCGCCAGCGGCCCTCTGCGGTCATGGCTTCGAGCCCGCCGACCTCGCCAGGCAGCAGGATGGTGAGGGCATTGGTATCGTAGTGGGCGCGGGCATCGTCGGGCCGGGAATCGGCGCAGCTGGGGCGCGGCGGGTAGTGCAGCAGCGAGAGGTTCGAAAGGGGCTTGGTGAAGTATTCGAGCAGGCGCTCCTCCCTACCGCCGAGCGTCAGGCCGAAGACCCGCAGCAGGGCTTCGGAAACGCGCTGCATCTCCGCCTGGTAAGCCAGCACGGCATCGCGGAAGCCGGCGGGCGCGCCGGGCCAGATGTTTGGCATCAAGAGGCCCTTGCTGGCAGCGACCGCCGGATCGTTTGGGGCGATTTCTTCGCCGCTCAGATAAGCCTCGTAGCGGACCGGCGGCCGGCCCTCGGCCGTGGGATTGAACTCCATGACCGGAATATAGCCCCGGTAGCGTCCTGGCGGCCGCTGCACGCGCAGCTTCTCGGCAAGCGGCAGGGCGAAGAAGGCCTCCACCGAGGCGCGGAGGTCGGTGAGGATATCCGGCGCGATGCCATGGCCCGAGAGATAGAAGAAGCCAACCTCCTCGCAGACCCGTGCCAAGTCGCCGGCGAAGGCCCGGCGCCCGGCCGCGCTGGCCTGGGAAAAGCGGCGAAGATCGAAGACCGGCAGCATGATCGTCTCCATCAGAGCTCGGTAAGGCCCTGAGAAACCACCAAGTGCCAGTTGGTTGCCCTAAAATGCCTCTTCCGCGCGCAACAGGCAAGTGCGGGCATCTTCGTATCGCGGGATGACAGCGGCGGCGCAGAGTCTATATAACGGCGCTGACGTCAGACGCGAGAAGGACGAGGAATATGGAGCCGGCGGAAATCATTCACGTGGATAGCGAAGTTGTCGCCTGCGACGGAGGCAATCCGGCGCTCGGCCACCCCCGGGTCTGGCTGAACATGGAAGGCCACAGCTCGATCGACTGCCCCTACTGCGGCCGCCGCTTCGTGCTCGACGAGAACGCCGCGAAGCCGGCCGCCGGCAGCCACTGACAGGGCGCGAATTTCCGGGAGCTTAAGCTAGACCTGCCGTGATGCCTCGGGCATCTTGAGCGCCATGAGCGCAGCCCCCTACAAACACCTCTATCTGATCGACGGTTCCGGCTACATTTTCCGGGCCTATTACGCGATTCCGCCGCGCAGCACCTCCGGCGGCATCCCGACCAACGCCACCTTCGGCTTCACCAACATGCTGATCAAGCTGCTGCGCGAAAGCGAGGCCGACGGCCTGGCGGTGATCTTCGACGCCAGCGGCGGCTCCTTCCGCAACGACATCTACGATCTCTACAAGGCCAACCGCGACGAACCGCCGGAAGACCTGGTGCCGCAGTTCAAGATGATCCGCGAGGCGACCAAGGCCTTCAACCTGCCCTGCATCGAACTGGCGGGCTACGAGGCCGACGACCTGATCGCCACCTATGCGCGCCTCGCCCGCGCCCAGGGCATCGAGGTCACCGTGGTCTCCTCGGACAAGGACCTGATGCAGCTGGTCGGCGAGGGCGTGACCATGCTCGACCCGATGAAGGAGCGCCGCATCGGGCCGGAAGAGGTGCGTGAGAAGTTCGGCGTGCTGCCCGACAAGGTGATCGAGGTGCAGGCCCTGGCCGGGGATTCGACCGATAACATTCCCGGCGTGCCCGGCATCGGCATCAAGACGGCGGCCCAGTTGATCGGGGAGTACGGCGGCCTTGAGGAACTGCTGACGCGCGCCGGCGAGATCAAGCAGCCCAAGCGCCGCGAAAAGCTGATGGAAAACGCCGACATGGCGCGGCTGTCCCTGCAGCTGGTCACCCTGAAGCAGGACGTGCCGGTGGTCGAGGGGCTCGAGGAATTCGGCCTTCGCGAGCCGGAGCCGGAAGCGCTGCGCGATTTCCTGCAGACCTACGAGTTCCGCTCGATCCTCGCGCGCCTCGCCGACAAGCTGGGCGACATCGTTCCCGACGAGAAGGAAGCCGGCAAGGGCGGCGCGGGGGAAGCCCCGGCCCCGGTGGAGGACCGCTACGAGCTGGTCCAGGACGAAGAGGCGCTGGCCGCCTGGGTCGCCGCCGCCACCGAGGCCGGCGTGGTCGCGGTCGATACCGAGACCACCTCGCTGGACGCGCTGCGCGCGGAGCTGGTGGGCGTTTCCCTGGCCGTCGCGCCGGGCAAGGCCTGCTACATTCCGCTCGGCCACGTCGCGGTGGAAAGCGGCGGCGAGGCGGGGGCAAGCGCCGGTGACGGCGGCTTCGATTTCGAGGGCAAGGGCACGCCCGAGGCGCCGAAGCAGATTCCCCTGGAGCGGGCGCTGGCCCTGTTGAAGCCGCTGCTCGCCGATCCCGGCGTGCTCAAGGTCGGACAGAACCTGAAATACGACATGCTGGTGCTGGCGCAGTACGGCGTCACGCTCGCGCCGATCGACGACACCATGCTGCTGTCCTACGTGCTGGAAGGCGGGCTGCATGGCCATGGCATGGACGAACTGGCCGAGCTGCATCTCGGCCGCCAGACCATCAAGTTCTCGCAGGTCGCGGGCAAGGGCAAGAACCAGGTCACCTTCGACAAGGTGGCGCTGGACGCCGCGCTCGACTACGCCGCCGAGGACGCCGACGTCACCCTGCGCCTCTGGCAGGCCCTGAAGCCGCGCCTGGTGACCGAGCGCATGGCCACGGTTTACGAGACCCTGGAACGGCCCTTGCTGCCGGTGCTGTTCGAGATGGAGCGCGCGGGCATCGAGGTCGATCCGACGATCCTGCGGCGGATGTCCAACGACTTCGCCCAGCGCATCGCCGAGGTCGAGGTCGAGATCTACAAGCTGGCGGGCCGCGAGTTCACCATCGGCAGCCCCAAGCAACTCGGCGAGATCCTGTTCGGGGAAATGGGGCTGGAAGGCGGGCGCAAGGGCAAGTCGGGTTCCTTCGGCACCGGCGCCGATATCCTGGAGGCCTTCGCCGCGCAAGGCCATGAGCTGCCGGCCAAGGTGCTGCACTGGCGTCAGCTCTCCAAGCTCAAGTCGACCTATACCGACGCGCTGCAGAACCAGATCGATCCCAGGACCGGGCGGGTCCATACCTCCTTCTCCCAGGCCGTCGCCTCGACCGGGCGGCTGTCCTCCAACGATCCCAACCTGCAGAACATCCCGATCCGCACAGAAGAAGGGCGCAAGATCCGCACCGCCTTCGTCGCCGGCAAGGGCAAGAAGCTGATCTCCATCGACTACAGCCAGATCGAGCTGCGCCTGGCCGCCCATGCCGCCGACGTCAAGCTGCTCAAGCAGGCCTTCGCCGAGGGCCAGGACATTCACGCCGCCACCGCCAGCCAGGTCTTCGACGTGCCGCTGGAGCAGATGGATTCCGAGACCCGGCGCCGCGCCAAGGCGATCAACTTCGGCATTCTCTACGGCATGTCCGCCTATGGCCTGGCGCAGAACCTCGGCATCGCCCAGGGCGAGGCCAAGGCCTATATCGAGGCCTATTTCGCGCGCTATCCGGAGATCAAGACCTACATGGACGCGATGAAGGCGATGGCCCGGGAAAAGGGCTACGTCACCTCGCTGTTCGGGCGGCGCATCCATATCCCCGCGATCACCGAGAAGAACCCGGCGCGGCGCAATTTCGGCGAGCGCGCGGCGATCAACGCGCCGCTGCAGGGCACCGCCGCCGACATCATCAAGCGCGCCATGGTCCGCGTGCCGCCGGCCCTGGCCGCCGCCAAGCTGTCCGGACGGATGCTGCTGCAGGTCCACGACGAGCTGATCTTCGAGGCGCCCGAGGGCGAGGTCGAGGAGACCATCGCCCTGGTCAAGGCGGTGATGGAGGACGCCCCCAACCCGGCCGTCGAACTCTCCGTGCCGCTGATCGCCGAGGCCGGTTTCGGCGATTCCTGGGCTTCGGGACACTGATAGGCGGCTTTTTAGAGTCTCTTGAAGTTTCCAGCAGGCGCTTTTACGGTTCTTTCCTGGTTCACGTAGTCTTGGCGTACCCAGTTAGTTGCCCCGCGCCTAGCCGAGTTACTCCCAAGCAGTGACCGCCCTGGCCGCGTTGCCGCGCGGCGACTGTACACGTGTGAAAGGAGTAGCCATGGCTACTGGCACCGTAAAGTGGTTCAACCCGACCAAGGGCTATGGATTCATCCAGCCCGACGAAGGCGGCACCGACGCCTTCGTCCACATCTCCGCCGTCGAGCGGGCCGGTCTTGCCGGTCTGCGCGAGGGACAGAAAGTCGAGTACGAGCTGGTCCCCGGCCGCGACGGAAAGGTCGCGGCGGACAATCTGGTCGCGCTCGACTAGCAGTCTGCGAACATCGGGTCGCGAGACCCTCGGCGAAGGGGGTCGGTTCCGGCCCCCTTCCTGTTTTTGCGGAGCGCGCGATGGCCGGCGAGATCGAGTATTTCTATTCCACCCGCTCCTCCTTCGCCTATCTCGGCCACGCGGAGATTCTGCGTCTGGCGCGCGCCCACGGCCGCCGCCTGATCCACAAGCCGATGCTGCTGGCCATCGTCGTCCCCGGCACCGGCGGCATACCCTTTCAGCAGCGCCACCCCGCCCGTCTCGCCCAGGCCTGGGACGACCTGCAGCGCTGGGCCGATTTCCGGAACATCCCGATCCAGCGCCAGGACCCCAAGCACCATGACGGCCCCCTGGAACTGCCCAGCGGACTGGTCGTCGCCGCGCAGCGCGCGCCGGAGGTCGGCCAGGACGCGCTCGACAGCCTGGCTTTCGAGATTCTCGCCGCGCTGTGGCGCGACGACCGCGACATCGCGGACCCCCGGGTGCTGCGCGATCTCTGCGGCAAGGCCGGGATCGCCGGGGCCGAGGCCGAGCGCTTGATCGCGGCGGCGCTGTCGCCGGCGGCCCAGGAGGAGGTCCGCGCCAATAGCGCCGAGGCGGTGCGGCGCGGCATCATCGGCGCGCCGAGCTACGCCGTCGACGGCGAGATCTTTTTCGGCCAGGACAGACTGGATTTCGTCGCCCGCGCGCTGCAGGCCGCGGACGCCTCGGGCTAGTCTCGCGGCAACACTCCGGGGAGTCAGGCCATGAACGAGCGCAGCGAACACCGATTCCATCTTTGGGGCTGGATCGTCTTCATCGTCTGCGCCTTTTTCTTTATCGCCACCACGACACGCGACGGCGACGTGCTCGGCGTGATTGCCAGCCTGCTGTTCCTGTTCGCCTGCGTCCTGTTTCTGATTCCCCTGCTCGCCAAGGACCGGGCCCGCAGGAAGGCGCGGCGCGAGGATTACTGATCCGGCTCTTGCTCCGGGGTTTCCTCGTCCTCGATATTGTGGCGCGCGATGAAGGGGAACTGGCTGGCGACGAAGGCCAGGGTGATGCCCATCTGGCCGAAGGTGTCGAAGCTGACCCAGAAATCCGTCGAGAAGCCGCGCCACACCACCTCGTTGGCGATGGCCATGACAACGAAAAAGACGGCGAAGCGGATGGTCAGGGTGCGCCAGGCCCGCTCGGGAAGATTGACGGCCTTGCCCATGATCAGCTTCAGCCAGACCTTGCCGATCGCCAGGCCGCCGAGCAGGATCGCCGCGAACAGCAGCTGCATGATCGTCGGCTTGATCTTGATGAAGAGATCGTCCTCGAAGATCAAGGTCAGGCCGCCGAAGATCGACAGCACCACGGCGGCCAGCAGCGGCAGCCAGGGCACCCGCTTGGCGCCCAGCCAGGACACCGCCAGCGCAACCAGGCTGGCGGCCACCAACGCCGCCGTGGCGGTCAGGATGTCGGTCGCGAAGTAGACGCCGAAAAAGACCAGCAGCGGGCCGTAATCGGCGCCGATGCGCAGCCAGGGCGGAGTCTTGGTGTCTTCAGACGTCATTTCGGGTCTCCAGGATTCGCGGCGGCCGGCGCCGGCGCAACAGGGGAAACAGCGCGACTCCCGTGAAGAAGCCGCCGGCGTGCGCCTCCCAGGCGATGCGCTCCACGCCACCCATGCCGCCAACCGCGGCGTAGCCGAAGTTGAGCAGCATCATGACCGCGCAGTACCAGGCGACTTTTTTCACCCGCTCCAGGCCCCGGTCGGCGGGCTGCAGCACCCAGAGATAGGCCCCCGCTCCGAGCAGGCCGAACACCACGCCCGACGCGCCGATCAGCACCGCGACCTGCCCCCAGGCCAGCAGGATCTGACCCGCCGCGCCGCCGATCGCGGTCAGCAGGAAAAACCCCAGGAAGCGCAACGCGCCCAGGCTTTGGTAGACGCGGCTGCCGAGGATCAGCAGCCACAGCCCATTGAAAAAGATGTGCAGCCAGTTGGCATGCAGGAAGGCGTGGCTGACCAGGGTATAGAAGCGCGCCGGATCGAAGGGGCTGTGCAGATCGAAGAGGATCAGCGCCAGCGTGAAGACGACCTCCGCTTCCGCGCGCGGCGGCAAGGCGTAGCGCAGCAGGTGCAGCCCCAGCATGACCGCGAGCAGGACCAGGATCACCTTCGGCACCTTGAAGGCCGGCCGCCGCGGCCCCCGGGTGCCAGGTTCCCGGGCATCGGGCCCACGGCCCGGCCCTTGCGGGGGGACTTCGCGCCGCCCGGCGCCTTCACCGCCGCTTTTGGGTATTACAGACATGCGCCGCCTTTCGCGTGTTCGCCGGCCACCGGGTTCCGGCGGCCCGCACTAGGCCGAAGGCTGGGTGGATTTGTCAATGCGGCAGAGCCTTGAGGATCCGGGGATTGTCACAAAATTCGACCTAATGCCTTGGCCTAGAACATTTATTCCAGATACCAGCGGGTCGGAACCCCGGCCCGCCGCCGTGAAATGGTCATAATCTGCCCAACGATTCTCCGTAATCTAGGGCCAAGTTATGATCCTAGGCAAAACGCCTTGGAGGTCGGAACCATGAAGACGCTTACCATCGCTTTCGCAACCGCGGCCATGCTTGGCCTTGCTGGCTGCAGCAACATGAACCAGACCGAGCAGCGCATCGTCAGCGGTGTCGCGATCGGTGCCGCCGTCGGCACCGGAGTCGGCGCCGTGGCGGGTGGCATCGGTCTGCTGGAAGGCGCCGCGATCGGCGCCGGCGTCGGCGGCCTGACGGGCTGGATTGTCGACGAAACACAGGATTAAGGCTCACCGCACGAGCCGCTAAGACTGCGCGCCAATCAAGAGACTCCCCCCTAAAGCTCGGATGCGCGTAGAAGAGGGCCGTGGCTCCCCCCAGCCGCGGCCCTCACTTTTTTTGCGCGCTGCCTCTCAAGCCCGCGATCAAGCCGGGGAATAGATTCCCGCCGCCTTGACCTCGTCGCCGACATAGGATTCGAACTGCTTGAAGTTGACCTCGAAGCGCTTGGTCAGCTCGGCCGCCGTGCGGTCGTAAGCGGTCTTGTCGTTCCAGGTGTTTTTCGGATTGAGCACCTCGGCGGGCACGTCGGGACAGGCCGAGGGCACGCGCAGACCGAAATCGGGATGCTCGACGGTGGACACGCCCGACAGCTCCCCGGCCAGGGCCGCGTTCACCATGGCGCGGGTGTAGGCGATCTTCATGCGGCTGCCGACGCCGTACTGGCCGCCGGTCCAGCCGGTGTTGACCAGCCAGCAGCGGGCGCCGCTCTTGGCCATCTTCTCGCCCAGCATCTTGGCGTAAACGCTGGGGTGCCGCGGCATGAAGGGGGCGCCGAAACAGGTCGAAAAGGTTGCCTTGGGCTCGCTGACGCCCTTTTCCGTGCCGGCGACGCGCGCGGTATAGCCCGACAGGAAGTGGTACATCGCCTGCTGCGGTGTCAGCAGGGAGATCGGCGGCAAGACGCCGAAGGCATCGGCGGTCAGCATCACGATGTTCGACGGCAGTCCGCCGGTCCCGCCTTCGCTGATGTTGGGAATGAAGTCGATCGGGTAGGACGCCCGGGTGTTTTCCGTATGCGCGTCGCTGTCGAGGTCGAGGATACCCGTCACCGGATCCATGGCGACGTTTTCGAGCACCGTGCCGAAGCGGCGCGTGGCCGCGTAGATCTCCGGCTCGGCGGTGGCGGAAAGCTTGATCGCCTTGGCGTAGCAGCCGCCTTCGAAGTTGAACACGCCGCGGTCCGACCAGCCGTGCTCGTCGTCGCCGATCAGGGTGCGCGCGCCATCGGCCGAGAGCGTTGTCTTGCCGGTGCCGCTGAGGCCGAAAAAGATCGCGGTGTCGCCGGCCGGTCCGATGTTGGCCGAGCAGTGCATCGGCAGCACATCGCGGGCGGGCAAAAGATAGTTGAGCAGCGAGAAGACCGACTTCTTGATCTCCCCGGCATAGGACGTGCCGCCGATCAGCACCAGCTTGCGGGCGAAGGACACCAGCACGAAGGTGCCGGAGTTGGTGCCGTCGGTCTCGGGATCGGCTTCGAGGCTGGGTGCCTGCAGAATGGTGAAGTCCGGCGCGAAATCGGCCAGCGCCTCGGTTTCAGGCTGGATCAGCATGTTGCGCGCGAACAGGCTGTGCCAGGCGCACTCGGTGACGACGCGGATGCGCAGGCGGTATTCCGGGTCGGCGCCGGCAAAGCAATCCTGCACGAAGGCGTCGCGGCCCTGGAAATGCGCCAGCATCTTTTGGTGCAGGCGCTCGAAGCGCGCTTCCTCCATCGCGACGTTGACCTCGCCCCACCAGATATCGTCGCGAATCCCCGGCTCGTCGGCGATGAACTTATCCTTCGGAGAGCGGCCGGTGTGCTGCCCGGTGTAGGCGACCAGGGCGCCGCCTTCGGCGATCCGCGCTTCGCCCCGCGCCAGGGCCTGCTCGTAGAGCGCCGAGGCCGGCAGGTTCCAGTAAACCTTCTCCAACCCTTTCAGGCCATTGTCCGCGAGGCCGCGACGGCTCGCGACCGGTCCCAAATTCTCTGCCATCCGTCTCCCCGTGAAAAAAAGCGCCTCGCGCGGGCGGAGCGCCGCCGCGTGGGCCTTCGTCGCATGCTTGTCGGAGGAATATGCCGGGCCGCCATCGCCCTGGCAACCGGGGAAGGCCGCGTGCCTGCGCCGCGGGGGAAAATCGCCACGGCTTGTGCCCCGGCCCCCAAGTGTTCCATAAAGCACCACAAATCAACCCAGGAGAGGTCGCAAAGCCGCCACAGTCCGCCGCGAATGTCATTTTTATGATACAGCGCACAGGCCAAGCGGCAGAAAACCTCTCCGGCGAAGCATCCCAGGGATCGCAGATGCAACACACCATTGCCCTCGTCGACGACGATCGAAACATCCTCACCTCCGTCTCGATTGCCTTGGAGGCCGAGGGCTTCAAGGTGCGGACCTATACCGACGGCTACGAGGCCCTGCGCGGTCTCAATACCCAGCCGGTGGATCTCGCCGTGCTCGATATCAAGATGCCGCGCATGGATGGCATGGAGCTGCTGGGGCGGCTGCGCGAAAGCTCCAGCCTGCCGGTGATTTTCCTGACCTCGAAGGACGACGAGGTCGATGAAGTCCTCGGACTGCGCATGGGCGCCGACGACTACATCACCAAGCCCTTCACCCAGCGCCTGCTGGTCGAGCGCATCCGCGCCCTGCTGCGCCGCGAGGAGCTGCGTAACGCCAGCGACAACGACGCCAAGGAAGCGCCGGTCGCGCGCGGCGACCTGCTGCTCGACCCGGCCCGCCATCTCTGTACCTGGAAGGGCGAGCAGGTGAACCTGACCGTCACGGAGTTTTTGATCCTGAAGGCGCTGGCGCTGCGGCCCGGGCACGTCAAGAACCGGGACCAGTTGATGGACGCCGCTTACGGCGAGCACATCTATGTCGACGACCGCACCATCGACAGCCACATCAAGCGGCTGCGCAAGAAGTTCAAGCAGGTCGACGACGATTTCGACCAGATTGAAACGCTCTACGGCGTCGGCTACCGCTACCGCGATCAGTAGGCGCGCGGCGGCCGGAAACCATCCTTGCGGACGTGCGGCGAGAATTGACGCAAGGCTTCCACTTGGCGGCTATACTGCCGAGCCATGACCGCCGAACTTAATCGAACGCACAGCGCCGAAAGCGACGACGCGCCCGCCGAAGCGGAGCGCGCGCCGCCACGGCCGCACGGCCACGGGACAAAGCCCGAGCCGGAGGAGTCTTCCGAGGAGTCCTTCGACGAAATTCTGGAAGACGAGCTGGAAGACGAGACCCACTGGGCCGCTTCCGCCCTGGACGAAGAGTCGCGGCCGCGGCGCAGGCGCCGCAGGCGCCGCGCATGGAGCTCGCCGCTCACCCGCAAAATCCTCGCCATCAATCTGCTGGCCCTGGTGATCCCGATCATGGGGCTGCTGCATCTCGACGACTACCGCCAGACGCTGATTGCCTCGGAACAGGAAGCCATGCTGACCCAGGCTCAGGCTTTCTCCGTCGCGCTGGGCGCGACGGCGGTGCGCTCCAGCGAAGACGGCGAGC
Source organism: uncultured Alphaproteobacteria bacterium (assembly GCA_942491105.1). Classification (GTDB taxonomy): domain Bacteria; phylum Pseudomonadota; class Alphaproteobacteria; order Kiloniellales; family DSM-21159; genus JBBEAM01. Next base: position 78,902 of record CALNZX010000002.1, read on the forward strand.
AGCTGCTGCTGCACGAAACGACGCGGCTGCTGATGCGCCAGTTCTGGAGCGATACGAGCCTGCGGGCGCGGGTGTTTGGGCGCAACGGCGTAATCGTCGCCGACAGCGCCCAGCTCACCAGCGTCGGCGGCCTGGTCATCATCGAGGATCTGATCGAGCCGGAAAAAAAGTGGGGCGACCGCTTCCTGGAATTGATGGCCGGCGCCTATGACGCGATTTCCAGGCGGCTGTCCGGCAGCAACCAATATCCGCGGATTCCCGAGGGCCCGAATCTCAATGCCGACGCCTTCGACGAAGTGATCGGCGCGCTGGAGGGCGAAACCCCGGGCCGGGTCCGCGCGCGTTCCGATGGCCGTTTGGCCCTGACCGTCGCGGTGCCGGTGCAGCGCTACCGCCAGATCGTCGCGGCCTTGCTGCTCTCCAAGGATGGCACGGCGGTCCGGCGCGCCGTCAGCAGCCGGCGGCGCGATATCCTGATCGTCTTCGGCGTCGCGTTCACCATCACAGTGCTGCTGTCGCTCTATCTGGCGCGCACCATTGCCCGGCCGATTCAGATCCTGGCCGGCGCGGCGGGGCGGGTGCGTGGCGGGCGCGGCGGCATCAGCCAGCGCGCCCAGATTCCGGATTTCACCAGCCGGCAGGACGAAATCGGCGACCTCTCCGGCGCCTTGATCGACATGACCAACGTGCTGCAGGAACGCCTCGACGCCATCGAGGGCTTCGCCGCCGACGTGGCCCATGAAATCAAGAACCCGCTGACCTCCCTGCGCAGCGCCGTGGAAACGGTCAAGCGGATTGAAAATCCGGAGCAGCAAAAAAAGCTGATGTCGATCATTCTCGACGACGTGCAGCGCCTCGACCGGCTGATCAGCGATATCTCCGACGCCTCGCGCCTCGATGCCGAGTTGCTGCGCGCCGAGATGGAGCCCGTCGACGTCACCAAGCTGCTGCAGGCCCTGGTCGATGTGCATCGTGCCGGCGCCGAGAGCCGCGAAGACGGTCCGCGCTTTGAAATCCACGTCCCCGAGGACGAGACGCTGCAGGTACAGGGCCTGGAAGGCCGTATCGGACAGGTGTTCCGCAACCTGATCAGCAACGCCGTCTCCTTCAGTCCGCCGGGCGGTACCATCCGCCTGGAAGCCAAGCTGGTGCCCGACGCCGACCCGCGCAACCCGGGCTGGGCGATGATCACCGTGGCCGACGAGGGGCCCGGCATTCCGCAAAACAAGATCAAGGACGTCTTCAGCCGATTCTATACCCAGCGTCCGGAAGGCGAGAAGTTCGGCACTCATTCCGGGCTGGGGCTGAGTATCTCCAAACAGATCGTTGAAGCGCACCACGGCGCCATCCACGCCGAGAACCGCCATATCGGCGGCAAGGTGGCCGGCGCCCGCTTCGTCGTCTACCTACCCGCGGAGTAGCCGGCCATGACCGCTTCCGATCATACAAAGCCGGACGGCGGCAGCACCCGCGTGCACGGCACCTGCATCGCCGTCGCCGGGCAGGGCGTGCTGCTGCGCGGCCCTTCCGGCGCCGGGAAGTCGGACCTGGCGCTGCGCCTGATCGATGCCGGAGAGAAGCTGGTCGCCGACGACCAAAGCCTGCTGACCCGGCAAGGCGAACGGATCCTCGTCAGTTGCCCGCCGGAGATCAAGGACCGCCTGGAAGTGCGCGGTCTTGGCCTGGAGCAGCTTCCGGCGGTGCCGGAAGCCCCGCTGGCACTGGTCGTCGATCTCGCGGAAAGCGGCGCGGTCGAGCGGCTGCCGGAGCCCCAGGAGGAAACCCTGCTCGGGATCGCCGTGCCCCGGATCGAGCTGGCCTCCTTCGAGGCCTCGGCCCCGGCCAAGGTCAAGCTGGCGCTACAGCGCGCCGCCGCCGGCGGCGGTGTATCGGTCAGTCCGGCGGACCGCGAAAATGGCAGCGACAGTGGCAGCGGCAGCGGCGCCAATGTCATTCTGGTCACCGGCCTGTCCGGCGCCGGCCGCAGTTCGGCCCTGAAGATCCTGGAGGACCTCGGCTACGAGGCCATCGACAACCTGCCCCTGCGCCTGCTGCCGCAGGCCCTGGATCAGGACGGCGCCGGTGGGAAACCCCTGGCCGTCGGCATGGACATTCGCGGCCGCGACTTCGCCGTCGATCCCCTGCTGCGCCAGCTTGCCGAACTGAGCGGCGATCCCCGCGTCAGCGCGCGGCTGCTGTTCATCGACTGCGAGGACGAGGTGCTGCGCCGGCGCTTTACCGAAACCCGCAGGCGCCATCCGCTGGCCGAAGAGCGCCCCCTGGCCGATGGCATCGCCGCCGAGCGGCGATTGATGCGCCCGCTGCTGGCCCGCGCGGATCTGACGATCGACAGCTCCGAGCTGAGCGTCGCCGATCTGCGGCGGCAGCTCAGCGGGCATTTCGGCTTGCACGCCCGGGGAAAACTCAGCGTGCTGATTGCCTCCTTCTCCTTCCGCAAGGGCCTGCCGCGCGAAGCGGACCTGGTCTTCGATGTGCGGTTTCTCGCCAATCCGCACTATCGGGAGGAACTGCGCGCGCTGACCGGCTTGGCGCCGGAAGTGGCGCGCTATGTCGAAGCGGACGAGGGCTTTCAGGGCTTTTTCGACGCCCTGACAGGCCTGCTGCAGCCGCTGCTGCCCCGCTACGCGGCGGAGGGGAAAAGCTATCTGACCATCGCCATCGGCTGCACCGGCGGGCAGCACCGCTCGGTGGTCGTCGCCGAGCGGCTGGCGGCGTGGCTGCGCGCCGCGGGGGTCGAAACCCTGGATACTTCGCATCGAGACATCGCAGGTGCAGCGTCGAGCTAATTGCGCTAGGACTCCACCGTACGAATCAACGTGGGCGTACTGCTAGACTTGGAAGCGCAGGGGGCTGAGGCATGATCGGATTGGTACTCGTGACCCATGGCAAGCTTGCCCAGGAGTTTATCTCCGCGATGGAGCACGTGGTCGGACCGCAGAAGAACGTCTTGAGCGTGTGCATCGGCCCGGAAGACGACATGGAGCTGCGGCGCAAGGAAATCATCGCGTCGGTCGCCAAGGTCGACAAGGGCAATGGCGTTGCCATTCTGACCGACATGTTCGGCGGCACGCCCTCGAACCTGGCGATCTCGGTACTCGACCAAGGCAAGGTGGAGGTCATCGCCGGCATTAACCTGCCGATGCTGATCAAGCTGGCCAGCCTGCGCAGCTCCGCCAGCCTGACCGACGCGGTCCGCCAGGCCCAGGAAGCCGGCCGCAAGTACATCAATGTCGCCTCGCAGCTGCTGGCCGACGAAAAAGTCGGCTAAACCCGCCCAGTCCCGCCGCGCAACGGATCAAGGTCAATGCCGAAGGACGCGAACCCCCGCTCCCTACGTCAAGTTACCATCGTCAATCAAAAGGGCCTGCATGCCCGGGCCGCGGCGAAATTCGTCAAGCTGGCGACCAGCTTCGATGCCGAAGTGACGGTGAGCAAGGGCGGACAGGAAGTGCCGGGCTCCTCGATCATGGGCTTGATGATGCTGGCCGCCGCGCCGGGCTGCAGAATCGAGCTGGCGGCCAGCGGCCCCGAACGCGACGCCGCGCTCGCCGCGCTCGCCGATCTGGTCGGCCGCGCCTTCGACGAAGAGCAGAGCTGATGGCGCCGGCAACGCGGGCGCCGCGCAGGAAATCCGCCAAGGACGGCGGGCAGGAACGGGTCTTCGAAGGCCTCGGCGTCGCCCCGGGCATCGCCATAGGACCGGCCTATCTGCGCGAGGCCGGCGACATCCAGGTGACCGAGTACAAACTGCCGAAGCGCAAGCTGGGTGCCGAGGCGGCCCGCTTCGAGGAAGCCGTGGCCAAGGCCGGGCGCCAGATCGACAAGCTGAAACGCAAGGCCGAGAGCGTGCACGGTCGCGCCGCCGTCGAGCTGGGCTATCTGCTCGATGCCCACTCCCAGATGCTGGGTTCCTCGCGGCTGATCAAGGGCGTGCTGGCGCGGATCCATGAGCAGAGCATCAATGCCGAGGCGGCGCTGCGCGGCGAGGTCGAGAGCATCGCCAAAGCCTTCGCCGAGCTGGACGATCCCTATTTGCGGACCCGCGGCGAGGACATCCGCGAGGTCGGGTTTCGCATCCTGCGCAATCTCTCCAAGGCCGATTTCGAGAACTTTGCCGGGCTCGCGCCGAGCTCGATCATCATCGCCGAGGAAATCACGCCCGCCGATACCGCCCTGATGGACCCGCGCCAGATCGGCGGCTTCGCGACGCTGCTGGGCGGCGCCGAGGGCCATACGGCGATCATGGCGCGCTCGCTCGGCCTGCCGGCGGTGCTCGGCGTCGGCGGCCTGCTCGGCGGAGTCGCGGCCGGTGAAACGATCATCGTCGACGGCCTGCTGGGGCGGGTGATCGTCAATCCGACCGCCAAGCGGCGCGCCGAATACGCCCTGCGGCGCCGCGAGCTGGAACGCGAAACCCGCGCCCTGTCGCGGCTGCGCGACCTGCCGGCGGTCACCCGCGATGCCCAGGACGTCACCCTGCACGCCAACCTGGAACTGCCGCGCGAAGCCAAGCAGGCGGTTTCCGTCGGTGCCGAGGGCGTCGGGCTGCTGCGGACCGAGTTTCTCTACATGAACCGGGACGACCTGCCCGATGTCGAGGAGCAGACCGCGGCGCTGGAGCAAATCGTCAGCGCCATGAACGGGCGCCCCGTGACCGTGCGCACCCTCGACGTCGGCGGCGAGAAACTGGCGACCGCGCTGGGGGCGCATCTCAGCGCCGGCGCCAACCCGGCGCTGGGGCTGCGCGCCATCCGCCTTTCGCTGAAGCGGCCGGAATTGCTGGAAACCCAGCTCACGGCGATCCTGCGGGCCGGCGTCAAGGGGCCGGTGCGCATCCTGCTGCCGATGATCTCCTCGGTCGGCGAGGTGCGTAGCGTGCGCAAGAGTCTCCTCAAGCTGGCCAAGAAACTGGTCAAGCAGGGCATCGCCATTGCCGACCCGCTGCCGCCGCTCGGCGTGATGATCGAAATTCCAGGGGCCGCGCTGGCGGCCGATGCCCTGGCCCAGGAAGCCGACTTCTTCGCCATCGGCACCAACGACCTGACCATGTACACCCTGGCCATCGACCGCGGCGAGGAGCAGGTCGCCTATCTCTACAATCCCCTGCACCCGGCGGTGCTGCGTCTGATCCAGTTCACCGTCGGCGCGGCGCTGCGCGCCCGCAAGCCGCTATCGGTCTGCGGCGAGATCGCCGGCGACCCGCGTTACACCGCCTTGCTGCTTGGCCTCGGCGTGCGCGAGCTGTCGATGAGCGCCGCGGCGCTGCCCAGGGTGAAGGCGCGAATCCGGCAGCTCGACAGCCAGGCCGCGGCGTCGCGCGCCCTGGCGATCATGGATCAGACCGACATGGGACGCATCGCCACCATGCTCGACGACTTCAACGAGACGCTCTAACCGCGACCAGCCCGCCGCGCCGCACAGCAGCTTTGCGACGCTGGCGGCTTGCCGAACGCGGCTCCTCCTGATAGATCGTCCGGCGTTCCATCCGCCGCTTTCAAGGACTCGCTGAATTATGGCTGACTTCACCGACTACAAGGTCAAGGACATCTCCCTCGCCGCCTGGGGCCGCAAGGAAATCGAAATGGCCGAGATCGAGATGCCCGGTCTGATGGCGCTGCGCGAGGAATATGGCAAGGCGCAGCCTCTCAAGGGCGCGCGCATCGCCGGCTGTCTGCACATGACCATCCAGACCGCCGTGCTGATCGAAACCCTGACCGCGCTGGGCGCCGAGGTGCGCTGGTCGTCCTGCAACATCTTCTCCACCCAGGACCACGCCGCCGCGGCGATCGCCGCCAGCGGCGTTCCCGTCTTCGCCTGGAAGGGTATGAGCGAGGAAGAGTTCTGGTGGGCGATCGAGCAGACCGTTACCGGGCCGGACGGCTGGGCGGTCAACATGATCCTCGACGACGGCGGCGATTTGACCCAGCTGCTGCACGAGGAACGCTACGCCGAAATCATGGCGCAGGTTCGCGGCCTGTCCGAGGAGACCACCACCGGCGTGCATCGTCTCTATGAGATGCAGCGCGCCGGCACGCTGCTGGTTCCGGCGATCAACGTCAACGACTCGGTCACCAAATCGAAGTTCGACAACAAGTACGGCTGCCGCGAGAGCCTGGTCGACGCGATCCGCCGCGCCACCGATGTGATGATGGCCGGCAAGGTCGCCATGGTCTGCGGCTACGGCGATGTCGGCAAGGGCTCCGCCGAGTCCCTGCGCCAGGCCGGCTGCCGGGTGATGGTCAGCGAGGTCGATCCGATCTGCGCCCTGCAGGCGGCGATGGAGGGCTTCGAGGTCGTGACCATGGAGGACGCGGCGCCGCGCGCCGATATCTTCGTCACCGCCACCGGCAACAAGGACGTCATCACCCTCGAGCATATGCGCGCCATGAAGGAGCGGGCGATCGTCTGCAACATCGGGCACTTCGATACCGAGATTCAGGTCGAGTCCCTGCGCAATCTCAAGTGGGACAACGTCAAGCCGCAGGTCGATCAGATCGAGTTCCCCGACGGCAAGAAGATCATCCTGCTCGCCGAGGGCCGCCTGGTGAACCTGGGCTGCGCCACGGGCCATCCAAGCTTCGTGATGTCCGCCTCCTTCACCAATCAGGTGCTGGCGCAGATCGAGTTGTGGAATCACCAGGGCCGCTATGAGCGTAAGGTCTACGTGCTGCCGAAGCATCTCGACGAGAAGGTCGCGGCGCTGCACCTCGAAAAGGTCGGCGCGCGGCTCTCGACCCTCTCCCAGGAGCAGGCCAGCTATATCGGCGTGACGCCCGAGGGACCCTTCAAGAGCGACGAATACCGCTACTAGAGCGCGGCCAGGCCGGGACCGGCGCCGGGCCGTAGCGCCAATCGCGGCGGCAGGCTCGGCGAATTTCCCGGCCGCGCCTTCGCGTGTTAAGGGAATATTAAGGCTGCCGTTGCTTGCTGGTGTTCCGGCGATCTGCATAGTATCGCCATTGTTTGGATGAACATCGGTAAGGAGGCGGCCGAGCGATGACGCTCTCGAGCGAGAGGGCGCCGACACGCTGGCGCGAAGAGACCCGGCTGTGCGCCGGAGGCGCCGCATGGTGATCTGGCAAATGATCGTCGCGGTGGTGCTGGTTCTCGGCACCTCGGGCATCTGCGCCCTGATTTGCCAGCGCAAGCTGGCGCGCGAGCAGCACCGCATAGAAGCCGCGGAAGAGAGCCTGCGCGCCTCGAAAGCCGAGATCGAGCGGCTGCAAGGCGGAGCGATCGATCTCGGTCTCGCCCGCTCCATGGCGCAGGAGGAACTGAGCCTGCTGCTCAGCGCCCTGGACAACCTGCCGCGCCCGGTGTGGCGCCGGGGCAAGGACCTCGACCTCGTCTATTGCAACGAATCCTACTGCGCCGCCGTGGGTCTGCCGCGCGAGGAGGTGCTGCGCAAGCAGGTCGAGCTGTTGGGCCGGGCCGAAACCGCCCTCTCCAGGAACCTCGCCAAGGAGGCCCAGAAAAGCGGCCATCGCCAATCGCTGATTCGCCATGCCGTCGCCGGCGGGGAGCGGCGGCTGTTTCAGGTCACCGAACGCGCGCTTTCCGATGGATCGCTGGTCGGCTACGCCCACGACAAGACGGAGACCGAGGAACGCAAGATCGAGCTCGACCGCCACATCAAGGCGCATGCCGCCGTGCTGCAGAATCTGAATGTCGGCATCGCCATCCTCGGCGCCGACATGCAGCTCGATTTCCACAACTCCGCCTATGCCGATATCTGGCAACTGGACGAGGATTATCTCGCGTCCCGGCCGCATATCTCCGATGTCATGGAAACCCTCCGCTCCCAGCGCCGCCTCCCGGAGCAGGCCGATTTCGCCGACTATAAGCGCAGCTGGATCCGCCGCATGCAGACCATGATCGAGCCCTATGAAGATCTGGTGCATGTCCCCGACGGCAGCACGCTGCGGCTGACCGCGTCGCCCCATCCCTTTGGCGGCGCCATCCTGACCTTCGAGGATGTGACCGACCGCCTGACCATGGAGCGCAACTACAACACCCTGATCGCGGTGCAGCAGGAAACCCTGAACAACCTCTACGAAGGGGTCGCCGTGTTCGGCCAGGACGGCCGCTTGAAACTCTCGACCAAGGCCTATGCGCAGATCTGGGACCTGCCCGAGGATCTGCTCTCCTCGGAGCCGCATGTGCGCGATCTGTTGCCGCTGATCCGCAAGTTCTACGATCTCGACGATGCGGCCTGGACCGATCTCTCCGCGCGCATCGTGGCCAACACCGCGGAGCCAAGCGCGCGCAACGGCCGGCTCGAACGCAACGACGGACGCCTGATCGACTGGGCCCAGGTCCCGCTGCCCGACGGCGCCAGCCTGTTCACCTACGTCGACGTTACCGATTCGATCCGGGTCGAGCGCGCCCTGCGGGAGCGGGCCGAGGCGCTGGAGACCGCCGACCGGCTGAAATCTGAGTTCGTCGCCAATATCTCCTACGAACTGCGCACTCCGCTCAATGCCATCATCGGCTTCGCCCAGATGCTGGAGGAGAACTACGCGGGAGAGCTCAACGAACGGCAGAGCAGCTATGCCCGCGCCATTGTCGACTCCTCGCAAGAGCTGACCTCGCTGATCAACAACATGCTCGATCTGGCTTCGATCGAGGCCGGCTACCTGCAGCTCGAACGCACCGACGCGGAGATTTCGGAGCTGCTGCGCGGCGCCTCGGTGCTGCTGCGCGAGCGCATGCGCAGCCAGAACCTGAAACTCAATGTCGTCTGCCCGAAGAACATCGGACGCTTTTCCTGCGACCAGCGGCGTCTGCTGCAAGCCCTGTTCAACCTGCTGAGCAACGCCTGCCAGTACACCGACGAAGGCGGCGAGATCGCGCTCGGCGCCAAGCGCGGCGACGGCGAGCTCTGCCTCTTTGTCAAGGATACCGGGATCGGCATTCCGGAGCACGATCAGGAGCGCGTCTTCGCCAGCTTCGAACGCGGCAGCGATCAGCGCACGGCGCAGCGCAATGGCGCCGGGCTGGGACTGGCGCTGGTCAAGCGCTTGATCGAGTTGCACGGCGGTTGGGTCGAGATGCAGTCCATCGAAGGCAAGGGCACGACCGTGACCTGCCACCTGCCGGAAGCCGAGCTGTCCCAGAACGCGGAGGAAAGCGGCGGCGCGCAGCAGGCCGCGGCGGGCTGAACCCAGCTACCCCTGCGGCGTGCCGGGGACCCCCTTGGTCGTCGAGTATTCCCAGTGCAGCGGCTCGTCGGGAAACAGCCGTGCGTGGATGGCGTGGGCCGCCATCGCGGCCTCCGAGAAACCGGTCAGGATCAGCTTCAGCTTGTTTTCGTAGTGCGCGATATCGCCGATCGCGAAGATCCCCGGCCGCGAAGTCATGGACGTCGCCGGATCGACGACGATGTGATTGCGCTCGAGATTGAGACCCCACTCGGCAATCGGCCCGAGATTCATCGACAGGCCGAAAAAGGGCAGCAGGACATCGGCCTCGAGGCGCCGCCGGCCGCCGTCGAGATCGCGCACCACCACGGCCTCGAGTCTGCCTTCGGCGCCCTCCAGGGCATCCAGCTGGTAGGGGATCACCAGTTCGATCGCGCCGGCGCTGGCTTGCTCTTCCAGCCGCCGGGCGCTCTCCGGCGCCGCGCGGAACTTGGCGCGGCGATGCACCACCTGCACCTGCGCGGCGATACCGCTGAGCGCCAGCGCCCAGTCCACCGCCGAATCTCCGCCGCCGGCGATCACCACCCGTTTGCCGCGAAAATCCTCCGGCCGGGTCACCATGTAGAGCACGCCGCGGCCCTCATAGGCCTCGATCCCCGCCAGCGGCGGCCGGTTCGGGCCGAAGGCGCCGACCCCGGCGGCGACGATCACCGCCTTGGCCTCGACGACCGTCCCGGCGGAGGTGGTGAGCCGCCAGCCGGCCGCGGTCTCCTCAAGGGACTCGACCCGCTGGTCCAGGTGATAGCGCGGCGCGAAGGGTGCCGCCTGGGCCGACAGGCGCTCGACCAGCTCGCGCCCGAGCAGGCTGGGACAGGCGGGGATATCGTAGATCGGCTTTTCCGGATAGAGCGCCGCGCACTGCCCGCCGACGACCTCCAGGCTATCGATCACCTGGCAGCTCAGCTGCAGCATGCCGCATTCGAAAACGGCGAACAGGCCGACCGGCCCCGCGCCAATGATCGCAACGTCGGTCTGGAAGTGATTTTCGGGCATGGTTTAAGCGGTCTGAGCTGCGCATGGAAGGAGCCGCTAACATGACCCCGGCCGCGGCGAACCACAAGACCCGCTAGGCCGCGTGGCGGGCGCGCAAGCTTGGTTGCCGCGCTCCTTCGCGGTCTGTAAAAGCATGCTCATGACTGCTGCCCCCACGACCGCGCCCCCGGAGCAAGCGGCGGCCCGCCGCACGCTGGAGCTGCCCGACGAAGCGGCGACGGCGGCGCTGGCCCGTGGGATCGCCGCTATTGCCAGGCAGGGCGACGTGATCGCCTTGCAGGGCGACCTCGGCTGCGGCAAGACGGCCTTCGCGCGCGCCTTCGTCAATGCGCTGCCCGGCGCGCCCGAGGAGGTGCCGAGTCCGACCTTCACGCTGGTCCAGGTCTATCCGCGCGGCGCGCGGGAGGTCTGGCACTTCGATCTTTACCGCCTGGAGCAGCCGGAGGAGGTCACCGAGCTGGGCCTGGAGGAGGCCTTGGCCGAAGGCATCACCCTGATCGAGTGGCCGGAACGGCTGGGCGGAGCCTTGCCGCGCGGCGCCCTGACCCTGCGCTTTTTCTTTGGCGCCTCCCCGCAGGCCCGGCGGATCGAGATCTCCGGCGGCCCCGCCTGGGCGGCGCGTCTGGCGGAGATCGCGCCATGAGCGCGCGCGACGTCGCCATCGATGCCTTTCTGGAAAGCGCCGGCTGGCCCGCCGCGCAGCGCCGTCTGCTGGCCGCCGACGCCTCCTTCCGCCGCTACGACCGGGTCACGCGCGACGGCGGCAGCGCCGTTCTGATGGATGCCCCGCCGGACAAGGAGAAGCCGGAAGCCTTCCTGAATGTGGCGGCGATGCTGCACGCCCTCGGCCTCTCGGCGCCTCGGATTCTCCATGCCGCCCCCGAGCAAGGCCTGATCCTGCTCGAGGATTTCGGCGACCGCACCTTTACCAAGGCCCTGGCGGAGGGCGCCGACGAAGAGTCGCTCTACCGCCTGGCGACCGACTGCCTGATCGCGCTGCATCGCGGCTGGCGGCCCGAGATGGCCGAGGCCAGCGCGCTGCCGCCCTATGATCTGGACATGCAGCTGCGCGAGCTCGGGCTGTTCCTCGAATGGTACCTGCCGGCGGCGCGCGGCAGCGCCGTCAGCCCCGAAGAGACAGCCGGCTTTCTCGCCGCCTGGCGCGCCGTCCTGCCCGCGGCGGCGGAGCTGCCGCCGACCCTGGTGCTGCGCGACTATCATGTCGACAACCTGATGATCCTGGAGGGCCGCGACGGCCTCGAGGCCTGCGGGCTGCTCGATTTCCAGGACGCGGCCTTGGGCTCCCCGGCGTACGATCTGGCGTCGCTGCTCAAGGACGACCGCCGCGACATCGCCGCAGATTTCCGCGCGGCCATGCTGCAACGCTACCTCGACGCCTTCCCTCAGCTCGATACGGAGAAGCTGCGCTTGACTGTCACCCTGCTCGCTGCCCAGCGCCATACCAAGAACATTGGCATTTTCAGCCGGCTGCACCGCCGCGACGGCAAACCGGGTTATCTGCGGCATGTTCCGCGGCTCTGGCGCTATCTCGAGGAGGCCTTCGACGACCCTGCGCTGGCGCCCGTCAAGGCATGGTTCGAGCGCGCGGTTCCCCGGGAAGCGCGCGGCGCGCCGGCCGGCGGAGAAGCGGCATGACGCGGACGGCCATGCCCAAGACCGCGATGGTCCTCGCCGCCGGCTACGGGACCCGGATGCGGCCGCTGACCGAGACCACGCCGAAGCCGCTGCTCGAGGTCGCCGGGCGCTCCCTGCTCGACCACATCCTGGATCATCTCAAGCGCGCCGGTATCGAGAAGATCGTCATCAATCTGCATCACCTGGGCGAGGCGATCGAAAAGCACCTCGCCGATTTCGACGGGGCGGAGCTGGTTTTCTCCTACGAGCGCGAGGAACTGCTGGAGACCGGCGGCGGAATCAAGGCCGCGCTGCCGCTGCTCGGCGAAGAGCCTTTCTTCGCGATCAACGGCGATGTCGTCTGGCTGGATGGCGTCGTGCCCTGCCTGCAGCGTCTGGCCGAGACCTGGGATCCGGCGTGCATGGACGCCCTGCTGCTGCTGCACCCGACCATCACCGCCTTCGGCTATGACGGCGATGGCGATTTCATGATGAGCCCCGATGGGCTGCTGCGGCGGCGGATCGAGCGCGAGGTCGCGGCTTTCCTCTTCGCCGGAGTGCAGATCCTGCATCCCCGGCTCTTCGCCGGCGCGCCCGATGGCGCCTTCTCGCTCAACCGGCTCTATGACAAGGCGATCGAGAACCAGAGACTCCATGGCCTGCGCCATGACGGCGAATGGTTTCACGTCGGCACGCCGGCGGCCCTGCGGCTGGCCGACGAGCTGCTGCACGAGGAAATCGGCGAGCGGCCGACCTCCTTCCAGCGCAATCTCGCGGAGTTCCTGGAGAGATGAGCGCCGCCGGCAACAGGGTCTTCACGATCCCGCCGGGCTATTCCTTTGTCGATGCCCTTGCCGAGGGCTTGTTGCGGCGCTTCCCCAATCCCCTGGAACTGGGCGCCGCGCGGGTGCTGCTGCCGACGCGGCGCGCCTGCCGTTCCCTGCAGGAAGCCTTCCTGCGGGTCGGCGGCGGTAAGCCCTTGCTGCTGCCGCGCATGCTGCCGCTCGGCGATCTCGACCCCGACGAGCTGACCGTTGCCGGCGAGGGTCTGGAATGGGCCGCCGCCGAGGCCGCTGACCTGCCCCAGGCGATTCCGCCGTTGCGCCGCCAGTTGCTGCTGACCAGGCTGATCCGCCACTGGCCGGGTGCCAGTCACGGCCAGCCCCTCGGCGAGGAGCAGGCCAACCGGCTGGCCGGAGAACTCGCGCGGCTGCTCGACCAGGTCGAGACCGAAGGCCTCGACTTCGCGGCCTTGGACAGCCTGGTGCCGGAGGTCTACGCCGATCACTGGAAGCAGACGCTGCGCTTCCTGGAAATCGTCACCCAGGCCTGGCCTGCGATCCAAGCCGAGGAAGACGCCATCGGACCCGCCGAGCGCCGGCGCAGGCTGTTGGAGCTGCAGGCCGCCGCCTGGAGCGCCGCGCCGCCGCAGGGGCCGGTGATCGCCGCCGGATCGACGGGCTCGATTCCGGCGACGGCCCGGCTGATCGGCGTGATCGCGAAGCTGCCTCAAGGCCTGGTCGTGCTGCCCGGTCTCGACCAGGACAGCGACCCGGCGCTCTGGCCGATAATCGAGGCCGACCCGAGCCACCCCCAACACGGGCTCGCCCTGCTGCTGAAGCAGCTGGAGCTCTCCGTCGCGCAGGTTGCGCTCTGGCCCGCCTGCGAGTCCGCCGCGCTGCACGCGGAGCGCGCGCGGCTGGTCAACACCGCGCTCTGGCCGGCCGCGGCCACCCGCGACTGGACGCAGGCCGCGCAAGCGGGGGACTTGAAACGGGCCGCCGCCGCCTTGCCCGGCACGGTCACGCGGATCGACGCCGCGACCTCCGGCGAGGAAGCCGCCGCCATCGCCCTGCTGCTCCGCCAAGCCCTGGAGACTCCGGAAAAGCGCGCCGCCCTGGTAACGCCGGACCGCGATCTCGCGCGCCGCGTCGCCGCCGAGCTGCGGCGCTGGGACATCGCCATCGACGACTCCGCCGGACAGCCCTTGAGCCGCACCGCGCCGGGCGTGTTCCTGCGGCTGACGGCGGCGATGCTGAGCGAGGCGCTCGCCCCCCTGCCGCTGCTGGCCGCGCTGAAACACCCTCTGGCCTCGGGCGGTCTGGCTCCGGGCGCTTTCCGCCGCCGGGTCCGTGCCCTCGAAACCGCCGCGCTGCGCGGCCCCCGTCCGGCGCCCGGCTTCGCCGGACTGCGCCAAACCTTGGGGCAGAACAAGCGCGCGCCCAAGGAACTGGCTGGCTGGCTCAAGGATCTTGAGGCCCGGACCAAGCCCTTCCTCGACGCCCTGGCGACGCGGGAAAACCGCCTGCCGGTCCTGATTGAGGCGCATATCGCCTGCGCCGAGGCCCTGGCCGAGAGCGCCGAGGAAAGCGGCGCGGAGCGGCTGTGGAGCGGCGAGGCCGGCGAAGCCGCCGCCATGTTCCTCGATGAACTGCGCGAAGCGGCGCGCGGACAGAGCCTGGAAACCGCGAGCTACGCCGGCTTGCTGAACGAGCTGCTGGCCGGTCAGGTGGTGCGGCCGCGCTACGGCAGCCATCCGCGCCTGGCCATTCTCGGCCCCCTCGAGGCCAGGCTCTATCACGTCGAGCTGATGATTCTCGGCGGCTTGAACGAAGGCGCCTGGCCGGCCGAAACGGAAGCCGGCCCCTGGCTCAGCCGCCCGATGCGCGAAACCTTCGGGCTGCCGCCGCTGGAGCGCCGCATCGGCCTGTCGGCGCATGACTTCGCGCAGGCCTTCTCCGCGCCGGAGGTGGTGCTGACCCGGGCCCGGCGGGTCGGCGGCGCGCCGAGCGTCGCCTCGCGCTGGCTGCTGCGCCTGGAAGCCTTCCTCGGCGCGCTCGACGCCAAGCAGGCGCTCCAACCCCTGCAGGCCTGGCAAGGCTGGGCCCAGCGCCTCGACCGGCCCGATGCGGTCGAGCCCTGCGCGCGGCCCGCGCCCAGACCGCCGGTCGCGGCCCGGCCGCGCGAACTCTCGGTGACCCGGGTCGAGACCTGGATGCGCGACCCCTACGCGCTCTATGCCCAGCAAATCCTGCGCCTGCGCAAGCTCGACGATCTCGACGCCGAGGCCAGCGCCGCCGAGCGCGGCACTGCGATTCACGCGGCGCTGGAGCGCTTTACCAAGGACTTTCCGGAAGCCCTGCCCCCCGACGCCCTGGAGCGGCTGATCGAAATCGGCGAGAGCGTGTTCGAGGACTTGAAGGCCCGGCCCTCGGTCCATGCCTTCTGGTGGCCGCGCTTTCGCCGCGCCGCGGCCTGGGTGATCGAGCAGGAGCGGCAACGCCGTGCCGAAGGCCTGAGGATACACGCCGAAACCAAGGGCCGCCTCGCGCTTGGCGACTTCACCCTGACCGCCAAGGCCGACAGGATCGAAGCGCGCGCCGACGGCGGCCTGGGCATCCTGGATTACAAGACCGGCCAGGCGCCGAGCCAAAAGGATGTCGCGCGCGGCCTTTCCCCGCAGCTGCCCTTGGAAGCCGCCATTGCCGCTGCAGGCGGATTTCCAGGCATCCCGCGGGGCGCCACCGCCGAGCTGGCGTTCTGGCGCCTGCCCGGAAGCGCCTCGACGCCGGGCGAAGCGGTCCAGATCAAGCCGAGCGATATCCCGGAGCTGGCGGAGACCGCGCGCGAAGGCCTGCGGGCGCTGATCGCGGTCTTCGATCAGCAGGCGACGCCCTATCACCCGCAGCCCCGCCCCGGCGCGAAGCTCGCCTACAACGACTATGAACACCTGGCGCGGGTCAAGGAGTGGTCCGCCGGTGGCGGCGGAGACGAGTCATGACCGCGCCGGACGATCTGCGCAGCACGCGTACGGCCGCGGCGACCAAGAGCCAGCGCACGGCGGCCAACCCGGCGGTGTCCGCCTGGGCCGCCGCCTCGGCCGGCAGCGGCAAGACCCGGGTGCTGACCAACCGGGTGCTGCGCCTGATGCTCGAGGGCGCCAAGCCCGAGCGGATTCTCTGCCTGACCTTCACCAAGGCGGCGGCGGCGGAGATGGCGACCCGTCTCTCGGCGGTGCTGGCCGAATGGGCCACGGTGAGCGACGCAGCCCTGGCCGGGAAGCTGCAAGAACTGACCGGGGAGCGCCCGAGCGAGGATCTGCAGGGGCGCGCCCGGCGTCTTTTCGCCGAGGTCATCGACGTGCCCGGCGGCATGAAAATCCAGACCATCCACGCCTTCTGCCAGTCGCTGCTCGGGCGCTTTCCCCTGGAAGCCGGCGTCGCGCCGCACTTCTCCCTGATCGAGGAGCGCTCGGCCAGCGAGCTGCTGCAGTCCGCCCGCGAGGAGGTCTTCCAGAGGATCGCGCGCGACGGCGGCGCCCTGGCCCAGGCGATGCAGGTGATCGCCACCCAGGTGGCCGATCAGGACTTCCCCAAGCTGCTCGGCGCCCTGCTCAAGGAGCGCGGCCGGATTCAGGACATTCTCGACCGCCATGCCGGCCTCGCCGGCCTCTCCCTGGCGATCGACGCCGAACTGGGAATTGCGCGCGGCGAGACCCGGGACTCCGCGCTGGCCGCCGCCTGTGGCGACGACGCCTGCGACGCGGATGGCCTGCGGCGCCTGGCCGCCGCGATGCTCGAAAGCAGCAAGAAAACGGATCTCGAGCGCGGCGCCCTGCTGGCCGCCTGGCTCTCCAGCCCGAAGGCGCGCGCCGCGGGCCTCGAGGCCTACTGCAAGGCCTTCTTCACCAAGGGCGGCACGGGGACGCGCCTGGCCAAGGCGGCGACCAAGGAGGTGCTGGAGCGCCTGCCGGAGGCCGAAGAGGTCTTCGCCCGCGAGGCTGCCCGCCTGGAGGCTCTGCGCGACCGCCTGCACGCCTTCGATATCGCCGAGGCAACCAAGGCGCTCTTCGCCTTGGCTCAAGAGGTCTTCGCGGTCTACGAGCGGCGCAAGGCGCTGCTCGGCCAGCTCGACTACGACGACCTGATTCTCAAGGCCCGGGCCCTGCTGGAGGTCTCCAATCAGGCCGCCTGGGTGCTGTTCAAGCTCGATGGCGGCCTCGATCACCTGCTGATCGACGAGGCCCAGGACACCAACCCGGACCAGTGGCGTGTGGTCAGGGCGCTGAGCGAGGAGTTCTTCTCCGGCGCCGGCGCCCATGAGGCGCGCGCCGGGGAGGCGCCAGCGCCGCCGCGCACGCTGTTCGCCGTCGGCGACGCCAAGCAGTCGATCTTCTCCTTCCAGCGCGCCGACCCGGACTCCTTCGTTGCCATGCAGAGTTACTTCTCCGAACGGGTTCAGGCCTCGGGCAACCAATGGCGGCCCGTCGACCTCACGGTTTCCTTCCGCAGTACCGAGACGGTGCTGCGGGCCGTCGACCGTGTGTTTCAGTACGAGGCCCATCAGGCCGGGCTGATCTTCGGCGCACGCTGGGAAGATCACGTGCCGGTGCGCGCCGGTCAGGCCGGCCTGGTCGAGCTCTGGCCCCTCGCCGAGCCGCTGGCGGCCCCGGAGATGGAGCCCTGGGCGCCCCCGACCGAGGTTCAGGACGCGGCCAGCGGCGAACAGCGCCTGGCCCAGGCCATCGCGACGCGCATCGCAAGCTGGCTGGGCGCGGAAAACCGCGCGGCGCAGCCCGAGGCCTGGCTGGAATCGCGGAACCGGCGGATCGAGGCCGGGGACATCATGATCCTGGTGCAGCGGCGCAAGCTCTTCGTCGCCGAGATGGTGCGGGCCTTGAAGGACCGTCATATCCCGGTGGCCGGGCTCGACCGCATGGTGCTGACCGAACAGCTCGCCGTGATGGATCTCTTGGCGCTGGGCAAGGCGGTGCTGCTGCCCGAGGACGATCTTACCCTGGCGACGCTGCTGCGCGGGCCGCTGGTCGGACTCGGCGAAGACGCGCTGTTCGAGCTGGCCCACAACCGCGGTAAGGACACCAGCCTCTGGTCGGCGCTGCAGGACAAGGCCAAGCGGAACGCAGCGCTCGCCGCGATCCTGGAGACCCTGCGCGGCTGGCGCGATCTCGCCGATTTTACTCCACCCTATGAGTTCTTCGCCGAGGTGCTGAACCGGGGCGGCCGCCGCGCCCTGCTCGGGCGCCTGGGCCCCGACGCCGACGACCCTATCGAGGAACTGCTCAACCAGGCCCTGGCCTACGAGGCCGAGCACGCGCCTTCGCTGCAGGGCTTTCTGCACTGGATCGAAGCCGGCGCCCAGATGGTCAAGCGCGACCTGGAACAGGCGGGCGGCGCGGTCCGGGTGATGACGGTGCACGGCGCCAAGGGCTTGGAGGCGCCGGTGGTTTTTCTGCCCGATACCACCTTCAAGCCGCAGCTCCGCGATACGGTGTTCTGGCTCGACGGCGCCGCCGGGGAGCCCCCGCTACCGCTGTGGCTGCCGCGCGTCGAACTGGCCGAGGAGACGGCCCGCCAGGCGCGCGAGGCGGCCAAGGCGGCGCAGGAGCGCGAGTACCGCCGCCTGCTCTACGTTGCCATGACCCGCGCCGAGGACCGGCTCTATGTCTGCGGCAACCTCGGCGGCAGAAGCACGCTCGCCGAGGACTGCTGGTACAAGATGGTCGAGACCGTGCTCGCCGATCAGGCCGCGCCCTTCGCCTTCGAGTCGGCCTCCCCCCATGGCTGGAGCGGCGAGGGCCTGCGTCTGACCGGCGCTCAGGAGGCCGCACCGGAACCGGCCCGGGAGGCCGGCGAGGCGCCGACACCTGAGGCCGGCGCCCCGCCCGCCTGGATCGCGGCGGCGCCGCCGCCGGAGCCCACGCCGCCGCGCCCCCTGGCCCCCTCGCGCCCCTCGGAACCCGAGCCGCCCGCGCTCTCGCCGCTATCGAGCGAAAAGGGCCGGGCCGAGGACAGCCGCCGCTTTCTACGCGGCCGCCTGATTCACCGCTTGCTCGAACTGCTGCCCGAGGTGGCGGAGGAACGCCGCGAGGCCCTGGCCTGGAAGCTGCTTGGCCCGGAAGCCCGCGGATTCGCAAAGGACGAGCGGGCGGCGATGATCGCCGAAACCCTAGAGGTGCTGAACCACCCGGATTTCGCGGCGATTTTCGGGCCTGGCAGCCGTGCCGAGGCACCGATCGCGGGGCTGATCGAGACTTCTGGCGGGTCCAGGCCGATTTCCGGCCAGCTCGACCGTATCCTGGTCACCGCGGAAAAGGTCCTGGTCATCGACTACAAGTCGAACCGCCCGCCGCCAGGCGACGAAAGCGGGGTCGCGGCGGCCTATCTGCGCCAAATGGCGGCCTATCGGGCGCTTTTGCAGGGCATTTACCCGGGAAAAGCCATCCACTGCGCCTTGCTGTGGACCGATGGCCCGCGTCTCATGCAACTCAGCCCTGATCGCCTGGACAGTCACGCGCCTTGACGCTAGCGGCGATCCCTCCCCATATTTGATCCAACAGAGGCGCCTCCGGCAGGCCGCCGGGCGCTGAGCCCGGTCGGGAACGGAGCGTTTTCCCAAACAGTTCACGGGGTATGAATGTCTACATCCAGCGTAAACGACACGTCGTTCGAAGCCGACGTCCTCAAGGCGGAAAAGCCGGTTCTGGTCGATTTCTGGGCCGAGTGGTGCGGCCCCTGCAAGACCATCGCGCCCGCCCTGGAGGAGATCGCCAAGGAGCTCGGCGACCGTGTCACCGTGGTCAAGATCAACATCGACGAAAATCCGCAGACGCCGACCAAGTTCGGCGTGCGCGGCATTCCCACGCTGATGCTGTTCAAGGACGGCGAGGTCGCCGCGACCAAGGTCGGCGCCCTGCCCCGCAAGCAGCTACAGGATTGGCTGGAAGAAAACGTATAAGCCTGATTGCAGGCTTTCGAACGGAAAACCCCGCCACATGGCGGGGTTTTTTGTTGCGCCTCAGGCCTGCTGACTGCCGCGCGCCTGGTTGCGGCGCAGGATTTCCGCGCCGTCCTCGCCGAACATGAAGGACAGCAGGACATAGCGCCGGCCGCGCGTCACCTCGGTCGCCTCGTGCAGCAGGGAGCAGGAGAAGATCACCGCGTCGCCCGCCTCCGGACGGTAGAGATGCGGCCCGTACTCGGGAAAGCGCAGACAGCCGCCTTCGTAGTCGCCCGCCTCGCCGGCCGGATTGAGATTGAGGGTCATGGCAAAGCGCCGGTGGGCGCCGCTCAGGATATTGTTATCCCGATGCGGGATGAAGTGACCGTGATCCTCGGCGTCGTAGCGGCAGATCTTGAACTCCTCGACCCCGGTCACCCGATAGAAGAAGGCCTTTTGGATTTCCGGCAAGACCCGGCGCGCAAGGCGCCTCTTGATCTCGTTGAACAGGGCGGGATCGCGCACATAGTGGTCGCGGCGCACCTTGACCGTGGCGTCGGTATTCTCACGCGCCTGGCCGTGGGAATCCTGCTGCGCGTAGCTCGGCGCATTGTCGCTTTCGTGGATCTCCATCAGCCGCTTGCAGAAGTCCGGCTCCAGCACCCGCGGCACGTATAGCACCGGCGCGAAGGCTGGCAGCACGGTCGGCTCCGGTTCCGGCCAAGCGCGCAGCTCGGCGAGCAGCCGCTCGGCATAGTCCGCCTCGGCGATGTCGCGGTCGATGCGCAGCAGCCGCCGGTTGCGGTCGCCCAGTACACAGCTAAAGGCCGCGGCGCTCAGCAGATCGCCGCTCGGCTGCAGGTTGTGCGCGATCTGATAGGCTCCTGCGAGCTGGCGATTGCCGTCGCAGAGGATCTGGAAGGGAAAGCCGGTCAGGCTTGCCGCCTTCGCATTGGCCTCCGGCGGGTCGCAGCAGATGGCAAAGACATGCGCGGCCTCCGCGAAAGCCTCGCCGAGCGCCGCGAAGCGCTTGAGCTGCTGCTGCGCCGCGGGAAGCGAATTGCTGGAATAGAACAGCAGCAGCACCGGCTTGCCGAGCATCTGGGTGGCCAGCACGGAGCTGCGGCCGAGCTGATCCGGCAACTGGAAGTCCGGCAGGAAATCGCCCGGCGCGATGGGCTGCGGCGCTTGCGCCTGGCGGGCCTGCGGCGTGGCGGGAGGCCGTTGCTGTCCTGGTTGAAACATGGGCCGCAGTCTAACCAGCGGCCTGGTTTTCCGCCAGCACCCTGCCAGCGAGATACAGCGAGCCGCAGATCAGCACCCGGCGTGGCGGCCCGCCCTGGGCGACGAGAGCGCGCAGCGCGGCGGCCACGGACCCGGCCTCCGCGGCCGAGAACCCGCTGTCACGCGCCGCCGCCGCGGCTTCCATGGCGCTGAGAGAGGCCGGCTCGCCGGGTATCCGCACGGCGTGAAGCTCGCGCGCCCGCCGCGCCAGGGGCTTCAGGAAGCCCTGCGCAGACTTGGTATTAAGCATGCCGTAGACCAGGGCGAGCGGCTTGTCATTCCAGGATTCCAGCAGCCGGGCCAGGGCCTCGCCGGCGGCGGCGTTGTGCCCGCCATCGACCCAAAGCTCCCAGCCCTGGGGCAGGATCTCCACCAGGCGCCCCTCGGGCAGGCGCTGCATCCGGCCCGGCCAGACCGCCTCGGCGAGCCCCCGCCGAATCGCGCGGCCGTCCAGCTCGAAATCTTCCAGCGCCTTGGCGCAGGCCACCGCCAGCGCGGCGTTCTCAAGCTGATGCGCGCCCAGGAAAACGGGGTTCGGATAGCTTTCTCCGTCAAGCTCGAAGCCAGCGGCGGACGGCGTGTACGCGACCTCCCGGAAGGGCGCGCCGAGCTCTTCGGCGCGCGCGCGCAGCACCGCCGCGGCCTCCGGCCGCTGTGGCGCCGAGATCACCGGCACGCCGGGTTTGATAATCCCCGCTTTTTCGAAGGCGATCTGCTCGATCCGCTCGCCGAGGAACTGGGTGTGATCGATGGAGATCGAGGTGATGACCGACAGCGCCGGCTTCTCGATCACGTTGGTGGCGTCGAGCCGGCCACCCAGGCCGACCTCCAGCAGCAGCACATCCGCGGGCGTACGTGCAAAAGCGAGCAGCGCCGCCGCCGTGGTGACCTCGAAATAGGTGATCGGCGTGGCGCCGTTCACGGCTTCGCATTCCTCGAGCAAGGCGGTCAGCGCTACCTCGCCGATCAGCTCTCCGTTCAGGCGTACGCGCTCATGGAAGCGTACGAGATGCGGCGAGGTATAGACATGAACCCGCAGCCCGGCGGCCTCCAGCATGGCGCGCAGATAGGCGATCACCGAGCCCTTGCCGTTGGTTCCAGCGACGTGGATGACCGGCGGCAAGGCCCGTTCGGGATGACCGAGCAGCTCCAGAATCCGCTCCATGCGGTCCAGGGAGAGATCGATGATCTTGGGATGCAGGCCCATCAGGCGCGCCAGCACCCGATCGCTGCCCGGGGCTTCGCCCGGACCGCGGCCCGCCGGAAGGTCAGTCACCGGCTTTCGGCTTCTCCGTGGCGGCGGGTTCCTGCTGGGACTCGGCCTTTTTAGCCGCACCGCCCTTTTTGCCGTTCTGCGCGGCCTTGGGCAGGCTGTGCAGCTCGGCCGGCGGCGTGTGGTTCATCAGGAGGTCGATCACCCGGATCAGGCGCTCGCGCAGCTGGCCGCGCGGCACGACCATGTCCAGCATGCCATGATCGAGCAGATACTCGGAGCGCTGGAAGCCTTCCGGCAGCTTTTCGCGGATCGTCTCCTCGATCACCCGGGCGCCGGCAAAGCCGATGATCGCGCCGGGCTCGGCGATCTGGATGTCGCCGAGCATGGCGAAAGAGGCCGAGACACCGCCCGTGGTCGGGTCGGTCAACAGCACGATGTAAGGCAGCCCGGCATCCTTGACCATCTCCACGGCGATCACCGTGCGCGGCATCTGCATCAGCGAGAGAATGCCTTCCTGCATGCGCGCGCCGCCGGAGGCGGGAATGGCGATCAGTGGCGCCTGCTTGTCCACCGCCAGCTTGGCGGCGGCAACCAGCCCCTCGCCCACGGCGATGCCCATGGAGCCGCCCATGAAGGAGAACTCGAAGGCGGCGATCACCACCGTCTGCCCGCCCATGCGGCCATGGGCGACCTGGATGGCGTCGTCGCGGCCGGTCTTGGAGCGCGCCTTGCGCAGGCGCTCGCTATAGCGCTCCCTGTCGCGGAAGCGCAGCGGATCGACGATGGAGTCCGGCAGCTCGATCAGGCTGTATTTGCCGTCGTCGAACAGCATCTTCAGCCGATAGCTGGCGCTGACCCGCAGATGATGGCCGCAGGAGGTGCAAACCCGCAGGTTCTCCTCCATCTCGCGATGGAAGATCATCTGGCCGCAGGCCGGACACTTCTCCCAGAGGTTCTCCGGGACGTCCTGCTTCTTGATCAGCGACCGAATCTTCGGCCGCACGTAGTTGGTAATCCAGTTCATGACCTAGACCTTAGCACGGACACCCTGGGCCAGGTCACGTACGAGTCCGAGCACGCCGGAAACCGTCTCGGGACCCGCCTTGTCCTGGGCGTCGAGGGAATTCTTAAGCCGGTCGATCAGGGCCGAACCGACCACGGCGGCATCCGCCACCGCGGCGACTTCGCGCGCCTGTTCCGGTGTTTTGATGCCGAAGCCAACGGCAATCGGCAGATCGCTGTGGCGCTTCAGCCGGTCCACCGCGGCGCCGATATCCGTCGCCGCCGCCGAAGCCGTGCCGGTAATCCCGGCAATCGAGACGTAATAGACGAAGCCGCTGGTATTGCTCAGCACCTTGGGCAGGCGCTTGTCGTCGGTGGTCGGCGTCGCCAGGCGGATGAAATGCAGGCCCGCCTCGAGCGCCGGCAGGCAAAGCTCCGTGTCCTCTTCCGGCGGCAGATCGACCACGATCAGGCCATCGACCCCGGCCGCCAGCGCGGCGCGCAGGAAAGCCTCGACCCCATAGGAATAGATCGGATTGTAGTAGCCCATCAGGATCAGCGGGGTCTCGTCGTCCACCTCGGCGCGGAAGCGCGCCGCCATCTCCAAGGTTTTCCGCAGCGTCATGCCGTTGCGCAGCGCGCGCAGCGAGGCGGCCTGAATCGCCGGGCCATCGGCCATGGGATCGGAGAAGGGCATGCCGAGCTCGATGACGTCGGCGCCGGCGCCGGGCAGGCCCTTGAGGATTTCGTAGGAGGTCTCCAGATCCGGGTCGCCGGCGGTCAGGAAGGTGACCAGACCGCCGCGTCCTTCGGTCTTCAGGGCAGCGAAGCGGCGCTCCACCCGGCTGTGCGGGGACGCTGCGCCGCTCACAGCTCCACCCCCAGGGCCTTGGCGACCGAGAAAACGTCCTTATCGCCGCGGCCGCAGAGGTTCATCACCAGGATCTCATCCTTGGACATCCGCGGCGCGATCTCGGCAACCTTGGCCAGCGCATGAGACGGTTCCAGCGCGGGAATGATGCCCTCGGTCCGGCAGCAGAGCTGAAAGGCCTGCAGCGCCTCGGCGTCGGTCGCCGAGAGATACTCGACCCGCCCGGTTTCGCTGAGCCAGGCGTGTTCCGGTCCGATCCCGGGATAGTCCAGCCCGGCGGAAATCGAATAGGCATCGATAATCTGGCCGTCGTCGGTCTGCAGCAGGTAGGTGCGGTTGCCGTGCAGCACCCCGGCGCGCCCGCCGTTCAAGGAGGCCGCGTGCTCGCCGCTCTCGATGCCGCGCCCAGCCGCCTCGACGCCGTAAATCTTGACGTCCGGCTCGTCGAGGAAGGGATGAAACAGCCCCATGGCGTTGGAGCCGCCGCCGATGCAGGCGACCAGCGCGTCGGGCAGGCGGCCTTCGCGCTCCATCATCTGCCAACGTACCTCGTTGCCGATCACCGACTGAAAGTCGCGGACCATGGCGGGGTAGGGGTGAGGTCCAGCGACCGTGCCGATGATGTAGAAGGTGGAGTCGACGTTGGCGACCCAGTCGCGCAGCGCGTCGTTCATGGCATCCTTCAGGGTGCCGGTGCCGCTGGTCACCGGCACGACCTCGGCGCCGAGCAGCTTCATGCGGAAGACGTTGGGCGCCTGCCGCTCGATATCCGTGGCCCCCATGTAGACCACGCAGGGCAAGTCGAAGCGGGCGCAGACCGTGGCCGTGGCCACGCCATGCTGCCCGGCGCCGGTCTCGGCGATGATCCGGGTCTTGCCCATGCGCTTGGCCAGCAGGATCTGCCCCAGGGTGTTGTTGATCTTATGGCTGCCGGTGTGGTTCAGCTCGTCGCGCTTGAAATAGACCTTGGCTCCGCCGAGTTCCTCGGTCAGCCGCTCGGCGAAATATAGCGGGCTCGGGCGGCCGACATAGTGCTTGGCGAAGTCATCGATCTCGGCCTGAAAGCTCGGGTCGGCCTTGGCGGCGGTATAGGCCTGCTCGACCTCCAGGATCAGTGGCATCAGCGTCTCGGCGACGAAGCGTCCGCCATAGATGCCGAAATGCCCAGCCTCGTCGGGGCCGCTTCGATAGCTGTTCAGCTTTTCCGTCATAGGGTGCGTGGTGCCTCTTGAAATTCGCGCCGGACTTTGCCCCAAAGAGGGGCGGATCGCAATGATTCCCGGCGATTTGCACGCGCCACGCGCGGCAATTTAAAAATGCCTTTAGGATCACCCGATCCGGAGTCCGCGCGTGCAACGGCAGGAACAGCCATGGCCTCTATCTACGACCTAAAGCCCGCGTTTCAACAGCGGCTGCGTCCCCTGGCCGCAACTCTGGCCGCGCGCGGCGTCACGGCCAATCAAGTTACCCTGGCCGCGCTGGCCTTGTCGCTCTGCGGCGGCCTGGTTCTCGCCGCCAGCGGCGGTGGCTGGGTTTTCCTGCTGCTGCCGCCGCTGTTCCTGGCGCGCATGGCGCTCAACGCCCTCGACGGCATGCTGGCGCGCGGCTATGGCCAGGCCAGCCGTCTCGGCGCGGTACTGAACGAAATCTGCGACGTGATCTCCGACGCCGCGCTGATCCTGCCCTTTGCCCTGGTGCCGGGCCTCGACGGCCCGCTGGTCGTCGTTCTCGCGATCCTCGCCGCCATTGTCGAATTCGCGGGTCTGCTGTCCCAGGCCCTGGGCGGCACCCGCAACTACGCCGGCCCCCAGGGCAAGAGCGACCGGGCACTGGCCTTTTCCCTGCTCGCGATCCTGGTTGGCTGCGGCTGGGCGGACAGCTGGCTGGCTGGGCTGCTGCTGTGGCTGATGCTGCCGCTCGGCGCGCTGACCCTGTGGAACCGCCTGCGCGCGGCGGCGCGCCCATGACCGTTTTCGGCTCCCTCAGCGAAAACACCGCGGCGGTGCTGCTGGCGGTGGTCGCCGCCCTGATCGCCGCCTCGCTGATCACCTTCGCGCTGACCCGCCTGAAGCCGGAGAGCGACTGGAGCGAGCTGGTGCAGCGGGTCCGCTCCTGGTGGGTGATGGTGACCGTCTTCGCCATCGCGGTGGCGCTCGACCGCGTCGTCTCCCTGGTTTTTCTCGGCTTCGTCTCCTTCCTCGCCCTGAAGGAGTTCCTCTCCCTGATCGAAACCCGGCGGGCCGACCGGCGGGTGCTGTTCTGGGCCTACCTGGCGATCCCGATCCAGTACCTCTGGGTCGGCAGCTACTGGTACGGCATGTTCATCATCTTCATTCCGGTCTGGGTATTCCTCTTCCTGCCGCTGGTGATGGTGCGGATCGGCGACACCAAGGGCTTCCTGCGCGCCGCCGGCACCCTGAACTGGGGTCTGATGACCACGGTTTTCTGCTTGAGCCACGCCGCCTATCTGCTGTCCCTCCCGGCGGCGGTGAACCCGCAGGCCGGCGGGCCGGGACTGCTGCTCTATCTGGTGCTGCTGACCCAGCTCAACGACGTCTGTCAGTACCTCTTCGGCAAGCTATTGGGGCGGCGGCGGATCGTGCCCAGCGTCAGCCCGGGCAAGACCTGGGAGGGCATGCTCGGCGGCCTCGCCTGCACGATTCTGGCGAGCTGGATCCTCGCGCCTTACCTGACTCCGCTCGGCGGCTGGCTGGCCCCGGCCGTGGGCGGCGCCATCGCCATCGCCGGCTTCGTCGGCGACGTGGTGATGTCGGCGGTCAAGCGCGACCTGGGGGTCAAGGATTCCGGCGGCCTGATCCCCGGTCACGGCGGCATCCTCGACCGGGTCGACAGCCTGACCTACAGCGCGCCGGTGTTCTTCCACATCGTCTTCTATCTCTACTACTGAGGCGGCGATGGTCCGGCTGCTGAGGCATCTCTTCTTCCTGACGATTGTGCGGCCCTTCGTGCTGGTCGTGCTGGGCCTCAACGTGCGCCACCGCCAGCGTCTGCCCAGGCAGGGCCCGGCGATCCTGGTCGCCAATCACAACAGCCACCTGGATACCCTGGTGCTGATGACCCTGTTTCCGCCCGGCGCGCTGCCGAAGCTGCATCCCGTGGCGGCGGCCGACTATTTCCTGAAAAACAAGGCCCTGGCCTGGTTCGCCAGCCGCATCGTCGGCATCATTCCGCTCAGCCGCAAAGCCTCCGCGCGCGACGGCGATCCCCTGGCGGCCTGCGACGCGGCGCTGGCGGCGGGCGGCATCCTGATCCTTTTCCCCGAGGGCAGCCGGGGTGAGGCGGAGCGCCTCTCCGCCTTCAAGACCGGCATTGCCCACCTCGCCAAGCGGCATCCACAGGTGCCGGTCACGCCGGTCTTCCTGCACGGCCTGGGCAAGGTGCTGCCCAAGGGCGAATACCTGCCGGTGCCCTTCTTCTGCGACGTCTTTCTCGGCAAGCCGCTGGCCTGGACCGGCGAGCGGCGGAGCTTCATGGCGGCCCTCGACGAGGCCATGAAAAGCCTGGCTGCCGAGGGGAACTTTCCGGACTGGGAATAAGCCGGCTAGAAGCCGCGCGCCACGGCCAGGAAGGCGCGGATTTTCTCCGGGTCCTTGACGCCGGGGCTGGACTCGACGCCGGAGGAGGTATCGACCGCCGTGGCGCCGGAGATCTCCACGGCCTGGCGCAGATTCTCCGGCTTCAGGCCGCCGGCCAGCATCCAGGGCTTGGGAAAGCGCTTGCCGGCGAGAACCCGCCAATCGAAGGCGACGGCGTTGCCGCCGGGCAGAGCGTCGCTGCGGTCCTTGGGCGGGCGGGCATCGAAGAGGAAGCGGTCGGCGACGCCGGCGAAGGCCTTAACCTGCTCCAGATCGGCGGCGCGGGCGATCTTCAGCACCTTCATCACCGGCAGCGCGAAACGCGCCTTGATGGCGGCGACGCGTTCCGGCGTTTCCTCGCCGTGCAACTGCAGCAGGTCGAGAGGCACGGACTTCAGCACGGCCTCGATCGCGGCGTCATCGGGATCGACGAACAGCCCGACCCTGGCAATTCCCGGCGCCAAGGCAGCGGCGACCTGGGCCGCTTGCGCGGGGGTCACCGCGCGCGGGCTCTTGGGATAGAACACCAGCCCGGCCAGACGCGCGCCGGCCTTGGAGACGGCGGCCGCCGTCTCCGGCGTATTGACGCCGCAGATTTTCACTTCGAGTGCCATGACGCCTCAGGTAGTCGAAGGCGGCGGGGAAGTCCAGCCGAAGCGTATCTTATAGGCCTGGGTCAGAATGCCGGTGGACAACGGC
The DNA here is from genome assembly GCA_942491105.1 of uncultured Alphaproteobacteria bacterium. Lineage (GTDB taxonomy): Bacteria > Pseudomonadota > Alphaproteobacteria > Kiloniellales > DSM-21159 > JBBEAM01. The sequence continues at coordinate 107,156 of CALNZX010000002.1, forward strand.
AGGGCGATGTACTTGGCGAGGGTGAAGACCAGCAGGCTGGGCGCGACGAGCTGCAGCGCCTCGCCGATCAGATCGACGGGCACCAGCACCAGCCACATCGCGACCTGCAGCGGCACCAGGGTCAGCAGGATCATCACGAAGAGCGCGAACTTGATGCCGTTCGCGTCGCGCCAGGCATCGCGGGGACCGTATCGCTTGCCCGCCGCCGTCGCGGGAAACAGAAAACTGAGGCCAACCATGACCACCAGGTAGACGATCAGCAGCGGCAGCAGGAAGAACATGATGCCGGCCTGGCTACGCAGCTGTTCCTGCATCACCGCCGGATCGGACCCCGGCGGCGGCGGCGGCGGCATCATTTCCTGCATCAGCAGCAAGGGCGCCAGCAGCATCAGCGTATAGAGCACGAAGCGGCGGAAGGCATCGTCGAAGGGCGGCAAGGCGCGCAGCGTCTCGGGATTCGGCCCATAGAGCAGCAAGCGGTGCCACAGGAAAGCGAACAGCGCGATCGGCCCGACCTCGAGGATATCCAGCAGCAGGCGCAGCCCCTCGCTATCGCTCAGATAGCTCAGCAGCAGCAGCGCGAAGGAGAGGCTGAAGGGCAGCAGCGCCAAGCGCGGCAGATAGGCGATGTTCTGAAAAAAGTCGCGATAGACCTCGGTCACGGTCTCCAGGATCGGTACCGGCCGCAGGCTGGGGCTCATAACCCCTCGAGCTCGGCGGCGATGCGCCGGGCGGCCTCGGCCGGATCCGCGGCGGCGTTGATCGGCCGGCCGATCACCAGGAAGTCGGCGCCGGCCTTGACCGCCTCGGCGGGCGTGGCGACGCGCTTTTGGTCGCCGGTCTCCGACCAGTCCGGCCGGATGCCGGGAACCAGTAGCTTGAAGCCGCTGCCGCAGGCCTGGCGCAGGGCGGGAATCTCGCGATAGCTGCAGACCACGCCGTCGAGGCCGCAGTCCTCGGTCAGCCGGGCAAGACGCACCACCTGCTCGCTGGCCGGGCCTTTCTGCCCGACAGCTTCCAGGTCGGCGTCGTCGAGGCTGGTCAACACGGTCACCGCCAATACCAGGGGGCGCTCGACCTCGGCATCCTCGGCGGCCTCGCGGGCCGCCTGGGCGGCGGCCTGCAGCATCGCCGCGCCGCCCGAGGCGTGGACGTTGACGATCTTCGGGCGCAGATGGATCGAGGCACGGATCGCGCCGGCCACGGTGTTGGGGATGTCATGGAACTTAAGATCGAGGAACAGCGGCTCGCCGCCGACAGCCGCGCGCACCCCTTCGGGCCCGTGGGCGGTAAAGAACTCCTTGCCGACCTTGAGGCCGCCGACCAGACCGGACAGCGCCCGGGCCATGGCCTGGGCGCGCGATAGGTCCGTGGTGTCCAGGGCGGCGAAGATCCGCTGCGCCGGGGCGATTCGATCGGAGGACGGCAAGGTGGTTTGGACGCTCATGAGGCGAATCTTCTAACAGAGCCTCCCAAAGAGGTCATCCGGCAATCGAGTCTGCCTGGGTTGCCGGAGGCGCATGGGAAGGAGTTCTCACTTCGGCTGCCCCCAGTATTTGGCGCGGATCAAGGCGGCCGCCAGCCGGGGGCGCAGCGGCGGACGGCTTTGGTCCTCCGCCAGCTCCGCCAAGGCGAGGTCGCGGCCTTTCAGCTGCAGGAAGAGCACGGAGAGCAGACTGAGGAGAAGGCCCATGAAAAGGAAGCCGCGGAGAGCGCCAAGAACCTCATAGACGCCCATCGCCAGGGAGGGGTTCTCAGTGCCATCGGCGATCAAGGCTGCTTCCAGGCCATAGTGGTACCCATAGAATGCATAGGCATAGGCCCAGTTGAGCGCTTCGATCACCCCGGCATAGGGCAGATAGACGAGGCCGATGATCAGCAGAAAGCGCACGCCGTGGCCACGGGTGTCCCGCCAGGAGTCGCGCAGACCGTAGCGCTGTCCGCTCAGACCCGCCATGGGCAGCACCAGGGCAAAGCGTATCCAGAAGGCCGCGACGATGAGCTCGATGGCATTGGCGGCGAAAAGCTGCGCCCGGTAGAGCAAGACGTCCCGCGCGCCTGACGGATCGCCGAAGAGCAGTGCTGTTTCCTGCAGCATGGCGGCCTTCGCCTTGCCAAGCAGGATCGAGGTCAGCGCCAAGAGGAGGGCGGACCAGAGGAAGTAGCGCCACCAGCGCCCTAGCGACATCCTTTGGGTCTTCCGGCATGGCCAGTTCTTGCCGACAACGACAAAGCTGTGCCAGGCGAGTCCGAGCAGCGTGATGGCGAGCAGCAGGAAGAGCCAAGTGGCCGAATGGAGAAAGACTGCGGCCGCAAGAGGCGCGTGGCCGCTCCCCCCGGAATCGAGATCGAAGAGGCTGGCAGCCGCGCGGTAATAGAAGCCGGAGAGGTAGCTGTCGGCCAGATAGAGCACGAAGGGCAGCGCGGCGGCGGCCAGGAAGGCGCCGGGGTTGCGCAGGATGACCGCATAGGTCTCCCGCGCCGTGGCGATGATGGGGAGTATGTTGGGTCTATCCTCCCGCGCTTTAGGTCGAACGGCCACTCGATCTAACCCACTACGCCGCAGTTCCCGGCTCGCTCGTCTCTCCTGGCGGCGGCCAGCTCGCAAGTTCTCGGAAGGCGATGGAGAAGATCGAGACGGTAAGCGCCAGGAACAAGACCTGGAGCGCCAGGAAGGCGACAGACCCGAGGACGAGGGCGGAGAGGGCGACGACGGCGCCGGGGTCGCCCTGGGGCGACAGGAAAATCTCGGCGGCGAGAAACACGACGATCCAGAGAACGGCTGTAATCGGCACGAAGACGAGCAGCGTCACCAGAACGAGGCGAAGCACGTTGCCTTTGGTGTCGCGCCAGGCCTGCTTGAGGCCGTAACCTCGCGCATCGACCGCTGCGGCGGGATAGACGAGGGAAACCCGGAACCAGAGCCAGATAGCGACCGCCAAGGCGGCGAGAACAAGGATGCTCGCGGGCCAACCCAGATTCAGGCCACGCCCGAGGCCCGGGTAGAGAATGGTGAAAACGACCACCATGGACGCCACCGACGGCAGGACCACCAGAAGCAGGGTGTAGAGCAGAAACCGCCAGTGTGGCCGCCGCCAGGCCAAGAAGACCTTCGGCGTACCGCCGGCGTCGCCGAGCAGGAGGAAACGATGCCAGCCCACGGCGAAGTAGATCCCCGCGGCATAGCTGATCAACGCCGGCACGATGTCGATGTAAGGCGCGATACCGGCGACCAGGTCCAACTGGCCCGCTTGCCACAATAAAATGGGCAGGAAGGGCGCCAAGCCCACCAGGATGTAGAGCAGGCCGGGCAAGGCCGCAATCTTCAGGAAAGCCCCGAAGTTGCCGGTCACCGAGGTAATGCTGTTACCCACGGTTCCCGAAACGTCCAGCTTCTTCCGAGGCGCCCCGGGCGCAGTTCCCTCTGCCATGCCGCTCCCCCCCGAGCCGTTATCGTCCCAGGGGAAATTCTACGGAGAGGCGAAAAAGGAAGAAAGAGAAATTCTACTCGGCGTCACAACTTCCGGAAGATCAAGCCCGTTCCACCGCCAGGATGGCGCCGGCGAGGTCTTCCAGGGCCGAGCCGACGGATTTGAACAGGGTGATCTCGTCTTCGCTCTGGCGGCCCTGGGCCTTGCCCTGTGTCAGCTCGAAGAAGTCGCCGACGATGGCCTCGGGGGTCAAGGCGCCGCTGGCGATCGCCTGGACGATATCGCCGGCCTCCGTGGTGGCACCGCCGCGGGTGTCGACGTAGACCCGGGCCGCCCGGATGCCGTCGTCGTCGGTTTCGCGCATGTCGGGGCGGAAGGCGCCGACCAGGTCGAGGTGTTGGCCAGGTTTCAGCCAGGCGCCGCGGACCAAGGGATCGAGACTAAGCGTGGCGCAGGAGATGACATCGGCCGCGCCCGTCGCCGCTTCGAGATCCGTCGTGCAGCCGACCGATAGCCCGAACTGACCGTCGAGCTCCTTGGCCAGGGCTTCGGCTTTCTCTGGCGTGCGGCCCCAGATCGTCACCCGCTCGATCGGCCGCACCGCGGCATGGGCTTCGATCAGATGCGGCGCCAGGGCGCCGGTGCCGACCATCAGCAGGTGCTTGGCATCCTTGCGCGCCAGGTAATCGGCGGCCAGGGCCGAGGCGGCGGCGGTGCGCCGCACGGTCAGCATCGGGCCGTCGACCAGCGCCGCCGGTGTGCCCGTCGGGCCATCCAGCAGCAGGTAGCTGCCCTGCACCGCCGGCAGACCGCGTTCGGCATTGCCCGGGGTCACGGCGACCGCCTTGACGCCGGTGTAGGCCTCGGTCCAGGCCGGCATCAGCAACAGGGTGGCGCTCGGCTCACCGGTCTTTTCGATCTCGTGGTGGTGGCGCACCGGGCTGACCGCGCCGCCGCGGAAGATGTTCCGCAGCGCCTCCACCAGAGCCGGAAAATCAAGCGCGTTCCTTACCTCGTCGGCGGAGAGCATTCGCATGGGAAACCTCTTTTATTCTGCGGCGGGCGGGGGAATCCGGATGCCGCTTTGGGCAGGGTTCTCTGGGCCGGACTCCGGCAGGCGGCTGCGCGCCGCCCGTTCTTCCTCGCGCGCGCTGTCGCGCTCGCGCTGCAGCACCGTGACATCGCGTTCCAGCTCGCCGACCCGGCGATGCTCCTGGCGCGCGCGCCGGCGCACCCGCCCGTCGGACAGCCACATCACCGCCGCGCCGACCAGGAAGCCGAGCAGCATGCTGACCAGCACCAGCAGGAAGACCGGCAAAGCCAGGGTTTGCGAGAAGGGCCAAAAGCTTAGGGTGACGCCGTGCAGGTTGGAGATCGAGAAGACCACCACGAGAACGGCGAAAGGCGCCAGAAGGAGCCACTTAACGATGAAACGCAGAACGGATTTCACGGCGTTACGGATTCGACCTCGAGGGTTTCAGACCCCGCCTAGTCAATCGGTATTCAGCCGCTCACGCAACTGTTTCCCGGTCTTGAAGAAGGGAACGTGCTTTTCCGAGACGTGTACCGAGCTGCCGGTGCGCGGATTGCGCCCAACCCGCGCCTCGCGCTTTTTGACCGAGAAGGCCCCGAATCCGCGCAGCTCCACGCGGTCTCCCCGGGACAGCGCTTCGGAAATCTCGTCGAAAATCGTGCTGACGATACGCTCGACATCACGGTGATAGAGATGCGGGTTTTGGTCGGCGATCCGCTGGATCAACTCCGATTTGGTCATCAAACTTCCCCCCGCCAAACCCACGCGAGCCTGGCATTGTCGCTACGCCCCACCCCCGGGGCAGATGGCAAAGCGGCACTGCCGCCCCCCGATATCGTTAGCCGCCGCCTCCGCGCTAGTGCTTCGCGGATCAATGAACGCAGCGAACGAAAAACGTTGCCAAAGATATCACTGGGCGTCAAGGAATAAGCCGTTAAGAAACAACGCACTTTGCCTTTGGCCAAAATGCCGAAGGGGGCCAGCCGCTCGGCTGACCCCCTTCACGTTAACTGCGTCGTCGCCGCGGAAGGTTCCGCGAAGAGCTATGCGTCCTTCTTCGGATCCTCCTCGGGAGCATCCGCTTCGGCGGTCTCTTCCTTGGCGGCGGCCTTCTTGGCCGGCGCCTTCTTCTTCGGCTTGGCTTCGGCCTTGGCCTGCTGCTCCTCGGACTCCTCGCCCTCGGAAGCCTCGGCCGCGTCCGCCTCGGCGGGCTCTTCCGCCTTGGCCTTGGCCGCCTTGGCGGGCTTGCTGTCCTTGCCCGTGTCCTTGGCGACGGCTTCCTCGCGCGCCTTACCCAGAGCCGCGCCTAGAATATCGCCCAGGCTGGCGCCGGATTCGGTCGAGCCGTACTCGGCCATCGCCTCTTTCTCCTCGGCGATCTGCAACTGCTTGATCGACAGGGAGATTTTGCGGGTCTTCTTGTCGACCGCCGTGATCTTGGCGTCGACCTTCTCGCCAACCGCGTAGCGGTCGGGCCGCTGTTCGCTGCGCTCGCGCGACAGATCCGATTTGCGGATGAAGCCGATGGCGCCGTCGCCGAGAGACACCTCGATGCCGCCGTCGTTCACCTGGGTGACCGTGCAGGTCATCACGGAACCCTTCTTCAGGGTATCGGCCGCGCCTTCGAAGGGATCGGCTTCAAGCTGCTTGATACCGAGGGAGATCCGCTCCTTGTCGGTATCGACGTCGAGCACCTTGACCTTGACGTTCTGGCCTTTCTCGAACTCCTTGACCGCCTCGTCGCCGGACAGCTCCCAGGACAGGTCGGAGAGGTGGACCATACCGTCGATATCGCCTGGCAGGCCGACGAACAGACCGAACTCGGTGATGTTCTTGACCTCGCCTTCGAGCTCGCTGCCGCTCGGATACTTCTCCTGGAACTCGGACCAGGGATTGGCCTGGATCTGCTTGAGGCCGAGCGAGATGCGCCGCTTGGTCTCGTCGACGTCGAGGATCATCACCTCGACTTCCTGGGACGTGGAAACGATCTTGCCAGGATGCACGTTCTTCTTGGTCCAGCTCATCTCGGAGACGTGGACCAGACCCTCGATACCGGCTTCCAGCTCCACGAAGGCGCCGTAGTCGGTGATGTTGGTGACCCGGCCCATGAAGGTGGCGCCGACCGGATACTTCGAGGCCACGCCCTCCCAGGGGTCGGCCTCGAGCTGCTTCATGCCGAGGGAGATACGCTGGGTTTCCGGGTTGAAGCGGATCACCTGGACCTGCACCTGCTGACCGATGGCCAGGGATTCGGTGGGGTGATTGATGCGCTTCCAGGAAATGTCGGTGACATGCAGCAGACCGTCGACACCGCCGAGATCGACGAAGGCGCCGTAATCGGTGATGTTCTTGACCACACCGGTCAGCACCTGGCCCTCCTCGAGATTGGCGACCAGCTCGCTGCGCTGCTCGGCCCGATCCTCTTCCAGGACGGCGCGGCGCGAAACCACGATATTACCGCGGCTGCGGTCCATCTTGAGAATCTGGAAGGGCTGCGGGGTGTGCATCAGCGGGGTGACGTCGCGCACCGGGCGGATATCGACCTGGCTGCCCGGCAGGAAGGCGACGGCGCCGGAGAGATCGACGGTGAAGCCGCCCTTGACCCGGCCGAAGATCTGACCGGTGACGCGCTCGGCGGCGTCGAAGGCCTTCTCCAGCTGATTCCAGGATTCCTCCCGGCGGGCCTTCTCGCGGCTCAGCATCGCCTCGCCGTTCTTATCTTCCATGCGCTCGAGGTAAACCTCGACCGCGTCGCCCTTCTTGGGGGCTTCCTCGCCGCTGTGGCGGGTAAATTCCTTGAGCGCGATGCGGCCTTCGGACTTCAGGCCGACGTCGACGACGACGGCGTCGCTCTCGACTTCGATGACAATGCCGCGCAGGACCGTACCTTCCAGCGAGTTGTGCTCGCCGAAGCTTTCCTGCAGCAGGGCTTCGAATGATTCCTTGCCCTGGACTGGGCTTTCAGATGTGGCCATAGGCTTTGTAGTTCCTTTCAAGATTGACGTTTCAGGCCGACCGGTTGACTCCGGCGGTCTTGCCCACGCGCAGTGCGCGGGCCGGATCACGGCTGTTGGCTTCTTCGGTCTTACTCATACGGACGTCTCTACACGGCTCTTGGCGGCGTTTACGACGTCATGCGGTCCCGGATGATTTGGATTGCAGCCTCGAATACCTCGTCCTCGCTGAGGTTTTTGGTATCGAGTACCACGGCATCCTTCGCCGCTTTCAGGGGCGCGGCCGCGCGTTTTTCGTCACGGGCATCACGCTCCTGCATATCTTGCAAGACGCGCGGGTATATAGACTGCTCTCCGCGTTCAATCAACTCCCGATGTCGCCGCCGCGCCCGGGTCTGGGTATCGGCGGTGACGAAGAATTTGACCGGCGCGTCGGGGCAGATCACCGTTCCGATGTCCCGGCCGTCCAGCACCGCGCCCTTTTTACCCTCCGGCGGCGCCGCCGCGAAGCCGCGCTGAAAATCGATCAGCCGGTCGCGCACCGGCTGCTGCGCGGCGACCACGGAGGCCGCCGCCGCGACCGCTTCGTCGCGCAGGGTAGGGCTATCGAGCTCGGCGGGGCCGAGCGCCGCGGCGGCCCGCTCGGCCGCGGCGGCGTCGTGGGGGTCCTCGCCCGCCGCGAGCAATCTGGCGGCCACCGCCCGGTAGAGCGTGCCGCTATCGAGATGCGCGTAATCCAGCGCCGCCGCCAAGCGCCGCGCCAGCGTGCCCTTGCCGGCCGCCGAGGGGCCGTCGATGGCGATCACCCGCACGGCGCTCATGCCGCGGCGGCCTCGATCCGCGCGCCGAGGCCGCGCAGCAGTTCCGGGAAGCCGGGAAAGGAGGTCTCGATGGGGGCCGCGTCATCGATGCGGACCGCCGTCTCGCTGACCAGGCCGAGCACCAGGAAGGACATGGCGATGCGATGATCGAGCCGGGTCGCGATGTCGCCGCCGCCGCGCGGCGGCCGGCCTTGGCCCTCGACGATCAGATAGTCCTCGCCGGCCTCGACGGTGACGCCGCAGCTCGCCAAGCCCTCTGCCATGGCCGCCAGGCGGTCGCTCTCCTTGACCCGCAGCTCGGCCAGGCCGCGCATCACCGTACGCCCCTTCGCGCAGGCCGCGGCGATCGCCAGAATGGGGTACTCGTCGATCATGCTGGGGGCGCGCGCGGCCGGGACTTCGACGCCTTCAAGCGCGCCGGCCTCGGCGACCAGATCGGCGAGCGGTTCGCCGGCTTCCTCGCGGCGGTTCTCGAAGCCGATCCGCGCGCCCATTTCGCGCAGCGTCTCGAACAGGCCCGTGCGCAGGGGATTGACGCCGATGCCGGGCAGCACCACCCGGGAGCCCGGAACCAGCAGGGCCGCGACCAGCGGAAAGGCGGCCGAGGAGGGGTCGCGGGCGATCGCCAGGGTCTGCGCCGTCAACTCCGGCTCGCCGGTCACCGTGACCGCGTGCCCCTGGGGGCCGTCCTCGCTGCGCAGCTCGGCGCCGAAAGCCGCCAGCATGCGTTCGCTGTGGTCGCGGCTGGCCTGCGGCTCGATCACCGTGGTTTGCCCGGGCGCCGCCAGGCCGGCGAAGAGCACCGCCGACTTGATCTGCGCCGAGGCGACGGGCGAAAGGTAGCGGATCGGCCGCAACCGCTCCGGCGCGCTCAGGGTCAGCGGCAGGCGGCCGCCTTCGCGAGCCTGAAACTGAACGCCCATTTCCGCCAGGGGCTCCATGATCCGGCCCATCGGCCGCGCCCGCAGGGAGGCATCGCCGGTCAGCACCGCGCGCAGCGGCTGCCCGGCGAGCAGCCCCATCATCAAGCGCACGCCGGTTCCGGCATTGCCGAAGTCGAGCACCTCGGAGGGTTCGGCGAGACCGGAGACACCGCGCCCGAAGACCTGCCACGCGCCAGCGCCGACGCGGTTCACCTCGACCCCCAGACCACGCAGGGCCTGCGCCGTCGCCAGCACGTCCTCGCCCTCCAGCAGCCCGGAAATCCGGGTTTCCCCGACCGCCAGGGCCCCCAGCATCAGGGCCCGATGCGACAGGGACTTGTCGCCGGGGATCGAGGCCTCGCCAGTCAGGGGGCCTGAAGTAGACGCGGTCAGGGCGGTCATCGGCCGGATAGTCCTTTCATTTGGGCAATAAGCGGGCGTGATTTGGCGCGCTCTCTAGCACATCCGCCGCGCCGCTTCACCCGTCTAGCCTGCGTCCTCCAAGCCATCCGCGGCGGCGCTGGCGCGCGGCGCGCGGCCAAGAAGGGCGCAGCTAGCGTTTGACACTCGCGCGCCAGCATGGCAAATGCGCGGCCTAACGGGAACCTTGCCTTGCATTGCGCAGGCAGTATCGGAGGCAAAGCGTGGCCAAACCGGAATGGGGCACGAAGCGAACGTGCCAAAGCTGTGGACAAAAGTTTTACGACTTTGGTCGAACCCCTATCACCTGTCCCTCCTGCGAAGCGGAGTTCGATCCGGAGTCGATCCTGAAATCCCGCCGCTCGCGGGCGGCGCCCGACAAGCAGGCCGAAAAGTTGAAGGCCGCCAAGGCGAAGGACGCGGAACCGAAGGAAGCGGATGTCGAGGACGACGAGGAGGAAGAGGCCGAGGAAGACACGGCCGTGCTCGTCGATGCCGAGGACGACGATGAGGACGACAGCGCCAAGGGCGCCAAGGGCGACGACGACGATCTGGAGATCGACATCGACGACGAGGACGACGATTCCGTGATCGAGGACACGTCGGATCTCGGCGACGAGGACGACGATCTCGACGGCGTCAAGGTCGGGTCCAAGGACGACAGTTAAGGCCGGAACGAGGCGGTGAGCGCGCCCACGCCGTTTTCTCTTGAAAGGGCGCGGTCGCTCGCTTAATTTCCCGGCTCTCGCGCCCCGGGCGAAAGCTCGCGGCGCAGATCCCTGAGGGGCCGTAGCTCAGTTGGGAGAGCGCTACAATGGCATTGTAGAGGTCGTCGGTTCGATTCCGTCCGGCTCCACCAAGTTTATCAAGGGGCTAGCACTACCGGTGCTAGCCCCTTTTTGCTTTCCTGAAATAAACTGGCATCAAAGAGCCGCCCCGGACAGGCTCAATGGAGGCATCGACACGCCGCTGCCAAAATGGCCAGGTCACCTCCGCAGCTGTGCTCTCTTGGGGCTAGTACGCTGCGCGGCATGGAATGGATTGTCAGGCTGATCCACGCAGGCACCGAAATCGGGGCCGGGAGGGCCGTCTCTACCGCATCGGGGAGAGCCAGCTTGCCTTTATCTACGGACTACTTCCAAGACCGGTCGTCACTAGCCGACTGCTAGCGCTTCTTGTCAAATAGGGCAGAATGTTTGCAAATTTACTTTATGCTGCGTCGAGACGAGCCGCTTTCTAGGAGGATTTCCTATTGAGTTTTAAATTGCTGGAATCCGCTCACACTGGGATCGAACATCTCGATGCGGAGCATCAGAACCTGATTTCTGGCATCAATGCGATTGCTAGATCGGAGCGGTCGGCCAACACGGCGCGAGCAATTGATGCACTGTCCCAATTCAAGATGGATCTCATTGCGCATTTCCAAAATGAGGAGGCTGAACTTGAGCGCGTGAATTACCCCGAATTCAGCAATCACGCGCGGCATCATGCGGATATCATCGATGCCTTAGATAGACTGGCCTGCGAGATTGAGGATGGTAAGTCGGGAAAAGAGGCAGTGAGCTCCTACTGCTATCACGAACTGATGTCGACGGTTCTGCGCAGGGATATGGAATTCATCAACTGGCTTGCTGATCAGCCAGAATTAAAAAAATAGGGAAGGGTGCCGGTTTCATCTCGGTGCATCGTAGCCAGCCGCCATCCAGATAACGCAGTTCGAACCGCGCGCAATTGACAACTTTGGCATGAAAACATTACGCGCGCCGATCTCCATGCGATGTGTGGCTTTGGCGTGGGCCCGGCCTTCTCTAACGTAATCTCTAGGGGTCCGTGCCGAGACGGCAGGACACGCCGTAAAGCGTGCGTGGTATACATCCACCCTGAAGAACTACCGATACCAGAAGCACCAAGAAGATTTTCATGCCCCACCGGCATTATCCAATTGCATCTGATGATAGTATTGTCTGGGGCATGAAATTCCGGAAATAGCTTTCTCGCTATGCAGAGGCAATACCGCGTCCCGGACTGCCGCAGCTCCGAGAGTCTTTACGCGCCGGGCGCGCTGGCGCGCGGCGGCGGACCCGCTCGAAGCCAAAGTTGCCGGCGCACCACGCTCGGCTCTTCTCAGTCAGAACCACGGCCCACGCGGCGCGCCCGGGCCTCAATTTTTTCCCGGCCGTAGCGCCACATCCCTTTTTGGGAACCTTTTCATCCGTCTCGGCATCAAAGGGGCAGCGCGTCCACTCGCGGGCGCGCCCTGATCGATATCCCTTTTGGAGACGGACATGTTCAACCTCAACACCCCATCCTTTCGCAGCGTCGAACTCGACCGGCGGAACCTGCTCGTACGCGGCGGCCAGGCGACACTCTCGGCGGCGGCGATCGCCCTGCTGGCCGGCCGCGACAATCTCGCCATCGGCAGCGCCGCGGCGGCCGATAGCAGCCAAGACGCGAAGATCCTGAACACCGCCCTGGGCGCCGAGCTGGAGGCGATCGCCGCTTACCAGATCGGCGCGGAGAGCGGCCTGCTGAGCAAGCCGGTCCTGAATCTCGCGGTGCAGTTCCAGGGCCATCACAAGGAACACGCCGAAGCGCTCGCGGCCACCGTCGCGCAGCTCGGCGGCAGCCCGATGGAGCCCCGGGACAGCTACGACTTCCCGGTCGAGACCCTGAAAACGGAAATCGACGTGCTGCGCTTCGCCGCCGGACTCGAAAAGGGCGCGGTCAGCGCTTACCTCGGCGCGGTTCCCCTGTTCGAGGAGCGCGAGCTGGCCAAGGTCGCGGCGTCGATTCTCGGCGACGAGGCCATGCACTGGGCGGTTCTGCGCCAGGCCGTCGGCGAAACGCCGGTGCCCAGCGCCTTCGTTTCCTAAGGCGCTCCCACCTCACCCCCGCACGCCGCGAGGCCACGGCCTCGCGGCGCAGAGGGGAAAGCCAAGGCATTTCTTCGATGATGTTCTTACGGATACCGCCGCGGAGCTGGGCCGTCGCCGCGGCCTTGACCACCGCCACGCTCGCCTTCGGCGCCGCCGCCGGCGAAACCCCGCCCGGCGACCCGGACAAGGGCGAGCGTCTCTACTCGCGCTGTCTCGCCTGCCACTCCCTGCAGCGCAACCGGACCGGGCCGAAGCACTGCGGCCTGTTCGGGCGGCCGGCGGGCAGCCTCGAGGGCTTCGCCTTCTCCGACGCCCTGCGGGACTCCGGAATTGTCTGGGACCGTGACAGCCTGGACAGCTTCCTGCGCGCGCCGCTAACGGCGGTGCCGGGCACCCTGATGGGCTATGCCGGCATCAAGGACGACCAGGAGCGCGCCGATCTGATCGCCTACCTGGAAGCGGCCGGCGAAGATCCGGAACTCTGCTCCGATTGAGCGCTAGTTGCTCGCGGTCTGAATTTCCCGCTCGATATGCTGCGCCAGTTCCAAGGAGGCGCGGCCGTCGACCAGCAAACCGTGATTGCGCTGATAGGCCCGGATCGCGTTGGTGGTCTGCGCGCCCTTGACGCCATCGATCGGCCCCGGGTCGTAGCCGAGCTCGTATAGCCCAGCCTGGACGCGCGCGATGGCCGCGTCGTTGGCCTCGTGCGTATCGGTGGCCCAGATCGGATCGCCGAGGTTGATCACCTCCTCGTCGGTCAGGCCGCCCAGCAAGCCGCCGGCCGCGGCGCCGATGACCACGCCCTGCAGGACGGAAAGACCTGTCACGGCGCCGACCACGGCGCCCGCGCCCGCGCCTATGCCAGCCCCGGAAGCCACCCGGTCGCCTGTATTGTTGCCGCAGCCCGCGAGCAGCAGCGAAAGCCCAAGAAACAGCGGAGCGAAGTATCGGACCATTCAAGGCCTCCTATCGTTGTCCAAGCCGGTCTTCGTTAAACCAAGCAGAGTCCAAAAATGACAGGAAATTTCGGCTTTTCTAAGACGGGAAAAGCTCTGCTACACGCGATTCGTGTCTTTGCTAGCGCATTATTAACTTCTGTTAGGCATTTTTTTGAAACGTATTTGGCGGGTAGCCGCGACATTCTGACCAAGAGCCAGAACACGAAATGTTCAAAAACAACCCCCAACTCCTGCTGGAAGTGCTGGAGCAAAGCCCCGACGCCTTTGTTTACTATGGCCCCGACCATCGCCTCTATCATTGCAACAGCGTCTTCGTGGACTGGTTTTTCCCCGGCTGGACGCCCGAGGCCCTGATCGGGCGCGATATCGAGGAGGTTGTCGAGATCTGTTTCGCCTGCGGGCGCATCGCGTCCTGCAATGGCTTCGCCGACTGGCGCGCGGAGCGGCTGAACAATCATCAGCACCCTGGACAGCCCTACGAATACAAACTCGCCGACGGCAGACTGATGCAGGGCCGCGAGCAGCAGCTGTCGATCGGCGGCACCATCAGCGTCATTACGGATATTACCGAGCACGCCCAGCTGATCGAGGCGCGCGCGGTCTCCGATCAACGTTACCGCCAGCTTTTCGAAAATGCCGCCGTCGGCGTCTATCGCGTATCGCGCGAAGGCAGCTTTTTGGAAGTAAACCCCGCCATGGCGCGGATCCAGGGCTGCGATAGCCCCGAAGAGTATCTCAGCCTGTTCCATGCCGCCCACAATTTCTATGCCGATCCCAGTACCCGGCCCGCGCTGCTAGCCCAGCTCGATTCCAAGGACGTAGCGCAGGATTTCGAGTCCATGATCCTGAGAAAGGACGGCTCGGCGATCTGGATCACGGAGACGGCGCGCCCGGTACGCGATAGCCGCGGCGACATTCTCGGCTATGAAGGCTTTATCGTCGACATTACGGCACGCAAGCGCGCCGAGGCCGAACGCGACCTCAGCGAAGCCCGCTTCCGCGATTTCGCCGAGCTTGCAGCGGACTGGTTCTGGGAAACCGATCTCGAGCAGCGCTTCACCTGGCAGGCCGGTCCGACGCCGATCCTGGATGGCGCCGCCGCGCCGTCGGACCTGCTCGGGTCAACGCGCTGGGAGTTACTGTCGCGCATCGGCGCCAATCCGGCCATGGCCGACGTGGTCGCCGACTACATGCTGCATGGCGAATCCTTCTGGAACCTGACCTACCGTTTCCCCCATCCCAAGTACGGCGATACCTGGGTGCGCTTCAGCGGCAAGCCGGTCTACGATTCCTTCGGCCGAATCGTCGCGTATCGGGGTGTCGGCAGCGACATCACGGCGGAAAGGCAGGCCGAATCCGCGCGGACCCGCGTCGAGGCCCAACTGCGCCACGCCACTCAATTGGCGATGATCGCGCATTGGGTCTGGGACGAGGAAAGCGGCCGCTGTATCGAGTGTTCCGAGAGCATGGAGCATTTCACCGGCGTGGCCCGGGAGGACTACATCGGCTGCAGCCATGAAGAGGTCGAGCCCTTCATTCACCCCGACGACTGGCCTGGTTATCAACGCGACATCCTCGCCTATAACAACGGCGCCGAACGCTTCGAGGCGGTCTATCGAAACATCGGCAAGGATGGCGTCGTGCGCTGGTGCCGCGAGATCGGCGAACGCATTCCCGGCCCCGACGGCCGGCTGACCCGCTCGATCGGAACCCTGCAGGACATCACCGAGGACCGCCGCCTGCAGACCGAGCTGCGCGAGGCCAAGGAGCTGCTGCAATCGCAGCTCGACTCCTCGCCGCTCGCCATCATCACGGTTGACGACAATAGTAGGATGATGAGCTGGAACCCGGCGGCGGAGAAGATATTCGGCTGGACCGCCGAGGAGGTCCTTGGCAAGCCCGCACCCCAGATCCCGGCCGAGCTCGAACACGAGCGCCTAGATCTGCGCGCGCGCGTCGGTGCCGGCGAAGCGATCCGCAATCTGGAAACCCGCCGCAAGCACAAGGACGGGCGCGACATCGACATCTCGATCAACGGCGCCGCCTTGACCTCGGAATCGGGCGCTTTCTGCGGAGCGGTCTACGTCATCGCCGACATCACCGAGCACAAACGCCTCCAGAACGAGCTGCACAAACAAGAGGCGCTGGCCATGCACGCACAGAAGCTCGAGGCGGTCGCAACCCTGGCCAGCGGTATCGCGCATGACTTCAACAACATGCTGCTTCCGATCATGATCTCCGCGGAAAACTTGACGGAATCCCTGCCGGAGAACTCCGCTGGCAAGCGCGACGCGGAGCTGATCCTCACGACGGCGGAACGCGTCGCGGGCCTGGTGCGCCGCCTGCTGGATTTCAGCCGCGCGGAGGACCCCCGCCGCCAGCGCGCCGACATGCGCGAAGCGGTTCAGCAGACGCTTCCCCTGGTCCAGGCGACCCTGTCGAACGCGATCAAGCTGCACACCAATTTCGCCGATGACTGCGGCGAGGTCGAGATCGATACGGGACAGCTGCTGCAGGTTCTGCTCAACCTGATCGGGAATGCCGCCGACGCCCAGGAGCAACGCGGCAATATCGATCTGGGCTTGGAAATCGCTACGCTCGATGGCGAGGGCGGGACGGGATTGGTCGGCTTGGCTCCCGGACGCTACGCCCGGCTGACGGTGCGGGACGAAGGCTGTGGCATCGCACCGGAGGTCCTGCCGCACATCTTCGACCCCTTTTACACCACCAAGGAAGTTGGTAGGGGAACCGGTCTTGGACTGGCCGTCGCCCATGGTATCGTTACCGCACATGGCGGAGCCATCGAAGTCATGACCGAACCTGGGAAGGGCGCGGCTTTTCACGCGTATTTCCCCCTTCTCGACAGCAGCAGCTGGCAGCTCATGGATGCATCAGAGAGCACCGCGGCATGAATCTGAAGATGAATAGGAAGCCAAGCTGCCTGGTGGTCGACGACGATCCCATGGTGTGCGAAATCATTGCCCGGACCCTGAGCTCCGCCGGCTATTCCGTGCAATGCGCGGCCAATGGCAATGAAGCCGTGGAGCTGTTCGCCAAGTCGCCCTGCGCCATCGTGGTCACCGACATCGTGATGCCCGAGAAGGAAGGCATCGAGACCATCATCGAGTTAAAACGTCTCGATCCCGCGGTGAAAATCCTGGCAATCTCCGGCGGCGGCCGCGAGCGCGGCAAGGAGTTTCTGCGCTATGCCAGCCGTCTCGGCGCCAACGCCGTGCTGTCCAAGCCATTCCGCAAAGCCGAGCTGCTCGAAATCCTGGCGCGCTTCGAAACCGAACTCGCCGGCTAGGCCTGCGCAGCTCGCGGTGGCTAGCCGAGCGCTCCGGAAGATTCGCCCCGGCGCGCGATGCGGCGCTCCCAACGGATCACCGCTTCTCCGAGGCTGCCGATCAGCATGGCAAAACTGCCGATGATGAAGAGCCAAACGCCGGCTGGCTCCAGCAGACTCCAGATAAAGAAAACGCTGCCGACGAAGAACAGCAGATTGCCGAACAGGCCGATGCCGATGTGGACCCACTCGTAGTCTTTTACGAAGGCGCGCAGCATCGCGGAGCGCCGCGCCGACTTGGGCGGGCCGCGGCGCGGAATATCGGATTTCGGGGTTTTTGCGGGCTCGGTCATGGCGCGACCCTATCGGTGCGCGACGGCCACGGCAAACGCCGCGCCGGACAGTCAGCTAAACCTGACCCCAACGCTGGTGCCATGCCGCCAGACGACACTACACTCGTGGAGTGTGCTTTTGTTATCGCGCAGTTGAAAACGATCCGGACAGATGAAGGAATCGAGCGGCCGTAGACGGGCGCCGGTTTCCGAGAAGTCGAGGATCGCGCAGGGCTGCGCGCAATTGCTCCCGCTGAAAATGATCTGGCCCTTTTGAATGGCCCGGTGACGCTTGGCGCCACGACGGTCGGCGGGGTCTACGGCGGATGACATGGCCGGGCAGAGTCCTTTCCGCTTATGCCATTGAAAGGGCAGTCCAATACGAAACCTAGCGCCCTGATATAAGGGGAAATCGCTGGCCGGCCAACAGCTATCCTTCACGAGGGATTTCTTGGGGCTTGAATTAGGTCAGTAATAGTGACATAAATTCATTCTCAAACACAGGCCGCGCAGCCGGCCGCGAGGGAGGATAAGCAATGGTCACTTTCAAAGCCTTGCCCGGCGCGTTCGGCGTCGAGATAACCGACATCAACCTGGCCACCGCGAGCGACGACGAGATGCGGGATCTGCTGCGCATCTTCCACCGCCACCAGCTGATCGTCGTGCGCAACCAGGAGTTGGAGTTCGAAGAGTACGACGCCCTCACCAAGAAGTTCGGCAATCAGAGGCCGCATTTCCTGGACCACCTGCGGATGCGCGGCCACCCGGCGATTCTGATGCTGTCCAACATCTTCGAGGACGGCCGCCAGATCGGCGTGTTCGAGGGCGCCTGCTTCTGGCACACCGACGTGGCCTACGAGGATCCGGCGAACAGCTCGACCGTGGTCTATTCGATTCAGAAGCCCGAGGGCGGTTGCCCGACCAACTTCTGCGATACCTTCAGCGCTTACGACGCCCTGCCAGAGAAGACCAAGCGCCGGATCGACGACCTGACGGTAATCCATCACTACGGCAACCGCGCCAATACCGTCGAGGGCACGCCAACCGCCGCCGAGACCCTGACCGAGGATCAGAAAAAGCGCGTCAGCAATGTCACGCATCCGCTGGTCAAGCGCCACCCGATCACCGGCCGCAAGTCGCTCTACGGTATCGCCGGCAGCTCCTTCGGGATCGTCGGGATGCCCGACGACGAGGCGATCGCGCTGCTCGAGGAGCTGGCCGCGCACGCCCTGCAGCCGCGCTTCATAACCAGCTACGACTACGAGCCCGGCGACCTGGCGGCCTGGGATACCTATTCAACGCTGCACAAGGCGACGCTGATGCAGCGGGCCTCCGCGGAGGATCCCCATGCCCGCGTCCTCTGGCGTGTCAGCGTGACCGGCGAGTCCCCCCTGTTTCCCGCCGAGGAAACCTACCGCTACCAAAACAGCCTTCACTGATCCTGCTGCCGCAGGGCCTCGAGCCCGCGGCGCAGGCTCGCCTGCAGCAACCAGATATCGCCGGAATAGGCCAGCAGGTCGTAGCCGCGCGCCATCCAGGCCCGCCCGGTCTCGGCGTCCGGCACCATGCAGCCGGCGCACTTGCCCGCCGCCTTGGCGGCCGCCGCGATGCGGTCGATACCGGCGCTGACCAGGGGGTGCTCGAAGTCTCCCGGCTGGCCGAGCGATAGGGAGAGATCGAACTGGCCGACATGGGCCACGTCGATGCCCGGCACGGCGATGATTTCCTCGATGTTTTCCAGTCCCTTGGCGGTCTCGATCAGCGCCAGAATCAGGGTCCGCTCATTGGCGGTGGCGATCTTCGTCTTGACATCGCCAGGCGTATAATCGTCGTGGGCGACCACGAAGGCGCCGCCGCGCTCGCCCTGCGGCGGATAGCGGGTCCAGGACACCAGTTCCGCCGCCTCCTCCGCCGATTCGACCATGGGGAACATCAAACCCATGGCGCCGAGGTCGAGCAACAGCGAAGCCAGGTGGTACTGCTTGGCCGGCGGGCGCACCAGGACCGGCAGACTCAGACCGCGCGCGGCGGCGATCTGCTGTTTCAGATCGCTCATCGACAAACCGCTGTGCTCCATGTCGTAGAGCAGATAGTCGGCCCCGGCCGCCGCGGCGATCGCCGGCATCCCCGGCGTGGCGAACTCGAAAACCATGCTGCCGAAGACGCGTTCGCCGCGTTGAATTTTCTGTTTGAGCGGATTGTCGCGCATGGTTCGTCCCCGGCTGCTGAAAAGTCGCGCCGGACGCTAGCACGCGGCGCGGCGCGGCGCACCTGCGCGTCACGCAGAGCCGCCCCGAAACGCGCGAGGCCGCCGCAGAGGGTGTTGCGGCGGCCCCGGGGGCAATCTGTCGTCTAAGACGTCTTCAGCCAAGGCAGGTTGGAGAAGACGTGTCTTCTGGAGGGATCGTGGGTTACTTGCGGCCCGCGTTCTTGCTCGGCATGGCGGCAGGCTTGCTGCCGGAACCAGCCGGGGTTTTCTTGGGGGCGGGCTTTTTGCCAATGGCCATGTTTTCTCATCTCCATGATCGACCGGCTTTCTGCCGGACGCTGCAAGATTGCGCCCGGCCGTTACATTTGACTAACGAAATTTATCTATGGATTATATCGGTAATATCGATGTTAAATGATCCACTATGGACATCGTACTGGCCCGCACCTTCCTGCAGATTGTCGAGGCCGGCAGCTTCGCCACCGCCGCGGAGCAGCTCAACGTGACCCAATCGACGGTCAGCGCGCGGATCAAATCCCTGGAGGAACAGCTTGGCCGCAGCCTGTTCCAGCGCAGCAAGGCCGGCGCCAGCATGACCCCCGCCGGGTTGCAGTTTTTCCCCCATGCCGTCGCCCTGGTCCGGGTTTGGGAGCAGGCCCGCCACGAGGTCTCTCTGCCCGAAGGCTATAGCCTGGGCCTGAATGTCGGCGCCCAGTTCAGCCTCTGGGACGGCTTCCTGCTGCGCTGGCTCGGCCGAATCCGCCAGGACCAGCCGGAGATCGCCTGGCGTACCGAGGTCGGTACCTCCGACGTCCTGATGCGCCGCCTGGGGGAGGGCACGCTCGATCTGGCCGTGATGTACCGGCCGCAAGCGCGCCCCGGGTTCGATATCGAGCTGCTGCTCGAGGAAGAATTGGTGCTGATCACCCGCGACACAGCGCCCCTGGACGCCCTGGACGGACGCTACGTCTTCGTCGATTGGGGACCGGAGTTCCGCGAGGATCACGGCCTGAACTTCCCCGAGGCGACACCCTCCGGCCTGTTCCTCGAACTCGGCTCGCTCAGCCTGCGCTACATCCTCGAGTTCGGCGGCCATGCCTATTTCCCGCGGCGCCTGGTCGCCGAGCACCTCGCGCGCGGCGAGCTCTCCATCCCCAAGTGGGCGCCGGTGTTTTCCTATCCCGCCTATGCCGTCTATCCCCAGGAGGCGGATTCCGGCGAGCTTCGGCAGGCGCTTGGCGTCCTGCGCGAAATCGCGGCGACGGTGACAGGGGCCTGAGCGGGAACACGAGCGGAGCTTGAAGCCGCCCGCCGGGACGCCCAGACTGCCGCGAACCGATAAACCGGAGCACCGCGTTCCATGACCCGCACCATCGCGCCGATCGCCACCTTGCTGCTCAGCGCCGCCGTGCTCTTGCTGGGCAACGGGCTGCAGGGAACCCTGATCCCGATCCGCGCGCAGATGGAGAACTACTCGACCTTCGAAATCGGTATCCTCGGCTCCTGCTACTTCCTGGGTTTCGCGCTGGGCTGCGCCTTCGGGCCGCGCACCGTGCGCCGGGTCGGACACATCCGCGCCTTCACGGCGATGGCGGCGCTGGCCTCGACGGTGGCCTTGGCGCACGCCCTGATCACCGTGCCGCTGGTCTGGGCGCCGCTGCGCGCCATCACCGGTTTCTGTTTCGCCGTGCTCTACATCGTGATCGAAAGCTGGCTGAACGAACGCGCGACCAACGAGAACCGCGGCCGCATCCTCTCGCTCTACACCATCATCAACCTGACCGTGATCACCCTTGGACAGATGATGGTGACCCTGCACGACCCGGCGACCTTCCCGCTGTTCAGCGTCGCCTCGATCCTGGTGTCCCTGGCCGCGGTACCGCTTGCCCTGACCGCCGCGCCGGCGCCAGAGGCCATTCCCCTGGCGCGGATCCGCCTGCTGCATCTCTACCGCATTTCGCCCGTCGGCTTTATCGGCTGCTTCGCGGTCGGCCTGGCCAATGGCTCCTTCTGGTCGCTGGCGCCGGTCTATACCCAGGGCGCCGGCATGAGCGTCGCCGGCACGGCCTTGTTCATGAGCGTCACGGTGATCGGCGGCGCGGTCGGGCAGTGGCCGCTCGGCCGGCTCTCCGACCGCATCGACCGGCGCAGGGTGATCGTGGCTTCCTGCCTGCTGGCATCGGCCCTGGGCGTGGCGCTGGTGCTGGCCGGCGGGCTGGGGCGCCCGGTGCTGCTGCCCCTGGCCTTTGCCTTCGGTCTGCTGGCGCTGCCGCTCTATGCGCTATCCGTCGCTCATACCAACGACTACGTCGCGCCAGGCGAGTTCGTGGAGGCCTCCAGCGGCCTGCTGATGATCTATGCCGCCGGAGCGGTCGCCGGCCCCATGCTGGCCTCAGCGGCGATGGGTCTCGCCGACCATGCCGCGCTGTTCGGGTTCATCGCCCTGGTCCACTTCGCCATGAGCCTTTTCGCGCTCTACCGCATGCGCCGCCGCATCGCCGTCGCCGCCACCGACAAATCCGATTTCGTCGCGGTGCCGGGGAACGCGCCGACCGTCTATGTCCTGCATCCCTCGGTCGAGGAAGAAGAACGCGCCAAAGCCGAAACCGAGGTGGCGTCGCCGGGCGCCGCGTCCAGCGATAGCCAGAGGCCGTGAATGACGCTTGAAGCGCTCAGCTAAATCCCCCACATTCTATCCAGGCGGTGCCAAGAAGTCTGGGCCGCCGGCGGCAGGGGCCGTGCGCGCATAAAGCGGCTCCCCTCCGCGGTCTCAACCAGCAGCCTTGCTCGCAACGAGGAGGAAGCTTCAGATGCCCAGGGTTTCCCTGTTCGACTCCCCGCTATTGCTCGGCTTCGATCATTTCGAACGGGTCCTCGACCGCGTTTCGAAAAACGGCGGCGACGGCTACCCGCCCTATAACGTCGAGCAGCTTTCCGAAAACCGCTTGCGCATCACCCTCGCCGTGGCCGGCTTCGCCGAAGACGATCTGACGGTCCAGATCGAGGACAATCAACTGGTCATTCGCGGCAAGCAGCAGGACGAGGCCGAGCGCATGTTCCTCCACCGGGGCATCGCCGCGCGGCAGTTCCAGCGCAGTTTCGTGCTGGCGGAGGGCATCGAAGTCACCGCCGCGTCGCTCGACAACGGCCTTCTTCACATCGATCTGGAGCGGCCCCTGGTCCAGCCCAAGGTCAAGAAGATCGATATCGCCGCAAGCGGACGCAAGGCGGCGAACAAGGAAATCGAAGGTTCCGCCAAGCCGGCGGACAACACGAAGGGATGACCGTCGGGCCGTGCCCAATCCGGGGCGGCGATAAGCAGATGGCATCCGCTTAGCAAGGAGACGCAGATGAACACCACGACAACACCCCGCCCGCAGATGTCGCCACAGGATTTCCTGGCCTTCGGTCTGCAGGACATCGCCTACGTCAAAACCCTCGATGGCGACGAGAACGGCAGCGTTGGGATTTTCGCCGCCGACGGCACCCGCATGGCGGTGATGGCCAACGAGGACGTCGCGCTGGTCACGGTCCGGCGGCACGATTTACAGCCGCAGCGCCTGCACTAGGCGCTTCGGGGCCGGTTCTTCACTCTCGGGGAAAGGCTAGTCTCACCGCCCGGCTTGCACGCTAGGCGGCGTGGCTGGTCGCCGATTCCGTCAGCAGGGCATAGATCGCGTCGGCGCTTTCGCTGCCGCGCAGCTTGTCGCAGGTCGTCTGGTCGCGCAGCAGGCGGGAGACGCGGGCCAGCGCCTTGAGGTGATCCGCGCCAGCGGTTTCCGGCGCCAGCAGGACACAGATCAAATCGACCGGCTGTTCGTCGATGGAATCGAAATCGATGGGGGTTTCCAGACGCGCAAACAGCCCATAGAGCCGCTCGATACTGGAGAGCTTGCCGTGCGGAATGGCGATGCCGTGGCCGACGCCCGTGGTTCCCAGGCGCTCGCGTTCGACCAGAACCTCGAAAATGCTGCGTTCCGGCAGCCGCGTGAGCTGCGCCGCGCGCTTGGCGATTTCCTGTAGCGCCTGCTTCTTGCTGCTTACGCGCAGCGAGGGAATGATGGCGTCAGGAGTCATCAAATCGTTGATTTCCATATCCAACCTATTTCCGACCGTAAGGACCCGGCGCGCGCGGGACCGACCCGCCGGCGTCCGGGTAACCGTGCCGTTCTCAGCTGTCCGCGTTGCCTTCGGGATCGACCCAGCCGAGATTTCCGTCCTCGCGGCGGTAGATCATGTTCAACCCGCCATGCGCCCGGTTGCGGAACAGCAGCGCCGGGGCCTCCGCCAGGTCGAGACGCATCACCGCCTCGCTCACCGTCAGACTGGGGATCTCCGCCGTCATCTCGGCGATCACGACGGGGCTATCGTCGCCCTGGGCGGCCTCCTCGACATCCTCGTCCTGCTCCGGGCCGTCCGGCTGCGCCGCCAGAATGTACTGCTGCGCCGCGTAGACCTCCGCGTCCTGCATCGACTTGTGATGGTCGCGCAGACGCCGCTTATAACGGCGCAGGCGCTTGGCCAGGCGCTCGGCCGCCATGTCGAAGGCGGGATAGACCTCTCCGGCCTCTCCGGAGGCTTGTAACTGCATGCCTCGGCCGATGTGGGCGGAGAGCGCGACATGATAGAGATGCGCCACGCGCGATACCGTTACATTGGCTTCGATCGCATCGCCGAAATACTTCTCGAAGATCGAGGAGAGCGCGCCTTCCACGTGGTGGCGAAAGGCATCGCCGACATCGATCTGTCGTCCCTGGATCGACAGCTGCATAAACTAACCTTTCGGGGCTTTTACCAGCGCCTGGGCTGCTTCTGTTTGCAAGCTCCTGCGCTAAGGGCCGGGAACATAGGTATGCCGCCCGACGCTGTCAATGCCCCGCCTCCATGGTTGAGATGAGCCCAACAGTCCTACTATAAGAAGGCTGAAATGCGGTTTCAGGCTTGAAAATCAAAAAACTGCTTCCCCACGGCGCGCGCGGCCGGCGAATCCTTCCACAAGCCTAGCGGGCGGCGCGGCGGCGGCGGCGCGCCGCGGCCGGAGGAAGACCCATGGCCTGACGGTACTTGGCGACGGTGCGCCGCGCCAGCGCCACGCCCTCCTGCCGCAGCCGCGCCGCGAGCGCCTCGTCCGACAGCGGCGCCGTAGCCGTTTCTCCGGCGATCAGCGCGCGCAGCTGCTGGCGCACTGCCTCGGCGGCGAAGACGGCGCCCGGACGGGTCCCCGCGACCGCTTGATTGAGGAAGAAACGCAGCTCGAACAGGCCGCTCGGCGTCTCGATGTACTTTCCCGTCATGGCCCGGCTGACCGTCGATTCGTGCACCCCGGTTTCCTCGGCGATCTCTCTCAGCGTCAGGGGCCGGAGTCCCTGCACGCCCAGATCGAAGAAGCCGAGCTGGCGCGCGACGATGGCCTGACCGACCTTGAGGACGGTATCGGCCCGCTGCCGCAGAGCGCGCAGCAACCAAGAGGCGTTGCGGGCCTGCTCGGCGAGATAGGCCTTGTCCTCGCTACGGCGCAGCGTGCCGGAAATCTCCTCGCGGTAGCCATGATCGAGCAGCAGCTGCGGCAGCGCCTCCTCGTTCAGTTCCACCTGCCAGGCACCCGTCGGACCCCGGCGCAGGATCAGGTCGGCCACCACCACCTCGACCGGCGCCGGCAAAAAGCGCGCGCCCGGCTTGGGGTCGAGGCGCCGCAGCGTGGAGAGCAGCGCGTTCAGCCCATCCTCATCGACCCCGCACAAACCGCGGAGGCGGCGGTGCGCGCCGGACGCCAGCAGGTCGAGATTCTGCAGCAAGATCTCCATCGGCCCGGACAGCCTGTCCTGCTCGCGCAGCTGCAACCTCAGACACTCTGCGAGATCGCGCGCGAAAACCCCAGCCGGATCGAAGGCCTGAACCCGCAGCAACACGGCTTCGATCTCGGCGGGCGGCAGCGCGAGCTGCGCCGCCAGATCGTCCAGCGTGACCGCCAGATAGCCGGCCTCGTCCAGGGAATCGATCAGCTGCAGCGCGATCTGCTGGCTCGCCGGATCGCGCAATTCCAGCTGCGCTTGCAGCAGCAGATGGTCCTGCAGGCTCGGGGCCGCGTCCGCGGTGTTCTCAAGACCCTCGGCCGGAACCGTGGCGGCGCTGGCGCCGCTGCCACGCGCCTTCGGCGCCTGCCAGGTGAGACGCGGCATGCGGCCCGGGCCGCCCGGGGCACCGGGCAGGATTGGCGGCGGCGGGGAGGGCTTGGCGGAGTCGTCGCGGCGCAGCAGGGGATTGCTCTCCAACTCATCCTCGAGCAGCGCGGCCAAGGCGTCGCGGCCGAGGCTCAGCAGCTTGATCGATTGCTGCAGTTGCGGCGTCAGCTTGAGGGATTGGGTTTGCCGCGCCTCTAGTTTCTGGCGCAGAGCCATGATTTCACCTAGAGGCTGAAGCGGTCGCCCAGGTAGACCCGCCGGACGTCTTCATGGGCGACGATCTCGGACGGCGCGCCTTCCATCAGGACGCTGCCCTCATGGATGATGTAGGCGCGATCGACGATATCCAAGGTGTCGCGCACATTGTGATCGGTAATCAGCACGCCGATGCCGCGATCCCTGAGATGCAGCACCAGCTCGCGGATGTCGCCGACGGCGATGGGGTCGATCCCGGCCAGCGGCTCGTCGAGCAGCATGAAGGCGGGCTGGGTCGCCAGCGCCCGGGCAATCTCGACCCGGCGCCGCTCGCCGCCGGACAACGCCATCGCCGGCGTGCGCCGCAGATGGGTGATGGAGAACTCCTCCAGCAGCTGGTCGACCATGGCGTCCTGACGGTCGCGCGAAGGTTCGACCACCTCGAGCACGCCCCGGATATTCTGCTCCACCGTCAGGCCGCGGAAGATCGAGGACTCCTGCGGCAGGTAACCGATGCCAAGCCGCGCCCGGCGGTACATCGGCAGGTCGGTGATGTCGTGCCCGTCGAGGCTGACATAGCCATAGTCCGGCGCCAGCAGGCCGGTGATCAGGTAAAAGCAGGTGGTCTTGCCGGCGCCGTTGGGGCCAAGCAGCCCGACGACCTCGCCGCGATGCACATTGAGACTGACGTCGCGCACCACCGGCCGCTTCTTGAAGGACCGTCCGATGTTGACCGTGCCGAGCCCGGCGTTGTCGGCGACCAGCCGGGCTATGCGCGGGCCATCCTGGCCCGCTTCACCCGGACCCGTCCCGCCATGAGGGGCCGCTGTGCGGTCGCCCGAAGCGTCTCGGCGGTCCATGAAGTCGTCCATCAGCACCCCAATTCAGATAAACCCGGGCCGCGGCGGGTCAGACCTTCGC
The DNA here is from genome assembly GCA_942491105.1 of uncultured Alphaproteobacteria bacterium. GTDB lineage: Bacteria > Pseudomonadota > Alphaproteobacteria > Kiloniellales > DSM-21159 > JBBEAM01. Next base: position 133,698 of record CALNZX010000002.1, read on the forward strand.
TTTTTCGTTTATTCCGGCTTAAACAGCCCGCGCACCTGGGAATCTCCACCGCAGGACGCCCCATCCGGCGTAATCCTGCTGACCCCGGTTTCGAGGTTAAACTCCGCATACTGCCCGTTCAATCTATTCTCGCCCTGGGTGACCCAGACGTTGCAGTGCAGAGTGGCAATTCGTTCGGCGACATAATAGACCGCGCGCGCGCCTTCGGCGCGGCGGTTGCCGCCGGAAATCTTGACGCCGCCCGTGGCGTCGATCTGCTCGACCCGGGCATCGCCGCCGCTGGAAGTCAGCGCGGCGGTCAGGACCTCGGCCTCGACCCGGTCCTCTCCGCGCGTCGCGACGGCCTCGCCGCGCGCCACCGCCACCGGCCTGCCGTCGATGTTCTCCCAGTACTCCAGGCTGTCCTTGGCGACGATGGTTTCCTTCGCGGTCTGCAGGCGCAGATTCTCTCCGGTCAGCACCGCGACGCCCTGATCCACGTGATAGACGCCGGCATCGCCATAGGCCGTCTCGCCGGGCGTTTCGATGCGAACGCCGCCCTGGGCTTCGACCCGGTAGATATCGTTATTGCCGCCGCCGTCCGGCCGGTAGTAGGCGCGCAGCACCTGGGCGCGGACCGTCAAATCGCCGCGCACCACCGTGGCGTTGCCGCGCGCCAGGTAGAGGCCGTCTTCGCGGCGCCATTCGATGCCTTGATCGGCGTTGATGCGCAGCGGCTGGCTGCCGCCGGTCAGTCCGCTGACGCCCTGCGCCGAAGCCGGCGCCAGGCCAGCGGGAGAGACCGTCAGCATCGCCACCAGGCAGAGGGCGGAGATCACGGCGGTCACGAAACAATATCTGGCGGCGCGTTGCATCACTGCCCCTCGTTCTTGGGATAGACGATAAGTTCGGTCTTGCCGGTGAAGACGATGGTCTGGCCGTTGTCGCGCAGCTCGATGCCCTCCGAGGCAATATGGCCGAAGGGACCTTGGCCCTGTACCGCCTCGCTGCCGTGCGCCACGCCCGCCTCCAAATCGACATCCACGCTTTCGGTATAGAACTCGTAGCCCTTGTCGTGAAACAGATTTACGTGCCCGCGCAGCGCCAAGGTCTCGCCGGCCTTGCGGTAATCGCCGCGCTCGGCGCTGAGGGCGACCCAGGAGCCGTCGTTCAAGGTGATGTCGGCCTCCGGCCGGTCGAGAACGATCTGGTCGCCGTTCTCGCTGGGCTGGAAAGCGCGCTCGGCGGAAATACTGAAGGGCCGGTTCTTACCGTCGACGCCCTCGAAGCGCGCCCGGTTGGCCGTCGTTCCATCCTCCTCGACAACCGGCTGGTCGGAGATCCCGAAGCCCGTCATGCCGGGTCCCTCCGCCTGAAAACGCGGCCAGAACACCAGCAGCGCGATCAAGGCGGCGGCGATCATCGGCAGCAGATAGCGCAGAAAGCGGGCGTAGCGGGTGTAGTTACCGAAGCGCGGCAGGCCCGAACCCTTGCCCTGCGCCGCCGCCTCCAGACGTTCGGCTTCCCGGGACTGGCGCTCCCGCAGGCGCCGATTGAAGTCGATGGCTTCGCTCATCGCCGCCGCCGCTAGGCGATTCCCGCCCGCAGGCAGTCGTGGATATGCACGATCCCGGTCGGGCGGCCCTCCTCGACCACGAACAGGCTGGTGATCGGCCGGCTGTCCGAGTTCATCAGGCCGAGCGCCTCGGCCGCCAGCATCTCGGGGCGGGTGGTCATGGGGTCGCGGGTCATGATCGCGGTGACCTTCCGGGCAAGCAGATCGCTCGTCATATGGCGCCGCAGATCGCCGTCGGTCACCACGCCGATCAGCTGCTGACGGGCATCGACCACGCCGACGCAGCCAAAGCTGTGGCGGGTCATCACCAGGATCGCCTCGTCCATGGCGGTATCCTCGCCGCAGAGGGGCAGCTCATCGTCGCGGTGCATGATGTCGGCGACGCGCAGCAGCTTCCGGCTCAGGGTGCCGCCAGGATGCAAGAGCTGAAAGTCCCGGGAGGAGAAACCCTTCCGCTCCAGCAAGGCCACCGCCAAGGCATCGCCCAGCGCCAGGGTCATGGTGGTCGAGGTGGTCGGTGCCAGGCCCATCGGGCAGGCCTCCGCCGCCGCCGGCAGCAGCAGCGCGACATCGGCGGTCGTGGCCAGGGTGCTGTCGGCCTGGCTGGTGATGCCGATCAGGGGAATCTTGAAGCGGGCGCAGTGCGCCAGGACATCGCCCAGCTCGGCGGTCTTGCCCGAGTTGGAGATCGCGATGACCGCGTCCTTGCGGGTGATCATGCCGAGATCGCCATGGCTGGCCTCGGCCGGATGTACGAACTGCGCCGGCGTGCCGGTCGAGGCCAGGGTCGCCGCCAGCTTGGCGGCGATATGGCCGCTCTTGCCCATGCCGGTGACGATCACCCGATCGTCGATCGCCGCGAGGATATGCAGCGCGGCGGCAAAGCTGTCGCCCAGGGATTCGGCCAGCGCCGAGAGCCCGGCGGCTTCCAGCTCCAGCACCCGGCGCCCGGCCTCGATGTCGCGGCCGGGAGCGCGCGCTGCCCGCGGCGCGGCTGTCTCGTTCTGACTGTCGGCGGTTTCTGCCATGTTCTGCTTCGCGTTGTGTCCTGCGCTTATACCATGAAGCGCGCCGCGCCCTAGACCTCGATGCGGCGGCTTGCGGGTCCGCCGGATGCCAGGCCGCTTGGTCCAGCGGCCCCGCCTTCGGCCGGCAGATCAGCTATGAGCGAAGATGTCCTCGTCGCGATAGCCGATCAAATCCAGAGTGGCGCGGGCCGGCAGGAAATCGAAGCAGGCGTCGGCCAGTTCATCGCGTCCCTCGCGCAGCAGCATCTCTTCCAGCTTTTCGCGCAGCGCATGCAGATGCAAAACGTCGGAGGCCGCGTAGCTCAACTGTTCCTCGCTCAAGTCCGCCGCGCCCCAATCCGAGGACTGCTGCTGCTTTGAGATATCGACGCCGAGAAGCTCCCGGCAGAGGTCCCGCAGCCCATGCCGGTCGGTATAGGTCCGCACCAGCTTCGAGGCGATCTTGGTGCAGTAGACCGGGTAACAGACAGTATCGAGATACAGATTGATGGCGGCCAGGTCGAAGCGGGCGAAATGGAAGATCTTGAGCCGTTCCTCGTCGGCCAGCAGCCGCTTCAGGTTTGGCGCGTCGTAGTTGCCGTCGGTGAACTGCACCAGATGCGCGTCGCCGTCGCCGGCGGAAAGCTGAATCAGGCACAGCCGGTCGCGCTCGAGACGCAGGCCCATGGTCTCGCTATCGATCGCGATGAGCGGGCCCAGGTCGAGATCCGCCGGCAGGTCGTTCTGATGCAAGGTGATCGCCACGCGTTCCACGCCTTTCCGCGCCAGGGGCAAGATCGCCGGCAATCCTGAAGATCGCCCGGCAGGTGTCCTGCGCCGGCTCATTTACCGAGAGACTGATTCACGGAACGCGCCGATGCTACGCGATCCGATCAGGCTCTGACCCGCCCGCCCCGGCGGGGCAGGCGCGGCCAAGATACCCCCGTCACGGAGGGTGTCAACTTCCGCCGCAGGGGGTGCTATAACCCCGCCGTGACGCCCGGGCAGTCGCTCCCAGGGCCGGCGAGATGACAGCAAGATTGAGGAGACACTATGGCAACGCGCACGGTGACGATCTTTGGCGGCTCCGGATTCATAGGGCGCTACGTCGTCCGCCAGCTGGCCAAGGAAGGCTGGATCATCCGGGTCGCGGTGCGCCGCGCCAAGGATGCGCACTTTCTGCGGCCCCTGGGCACGGTCGGGCAGATCGTGCCAATGGCGACGCGCGTCCAGGACGACGCCTCGGTGGCGCGCGCCGTTGCGGGCGTCGACGCGGTGATCAATCTGGTCGGCATTCTCTATGAGTCCGGCAAGCAGAGCTTCGATGCCGTGCATCATCAAGGCGCCAAGCGGATCGCCACGGCGGCCAAGGCCGCCGGGGTCAAGCAGCTGATCCAGATTTCGGCGATCGGCGCCTCGACCAAGGCCGCCTCCGACTACGCCCGCTCCAAGGGCGCCGGCGAGCAGGCCGTCAAGAAGGCCTTCAAGGACGCGGTCATCCTGCGCCCCTCGATCGTGTTCGGTCCGGAAGACGACTTCTTCAACCGCTTCGCGGCGATGGCGCGGCTCAGCCCGGTCCTGCCCTTGATCGGCGGCGGGGAAACCAAGTTCCAGCCGGTGTATGTCACCGATGTCGCCGAGGCCGTTGCCACCTGCCTTTCCCGTCCCGGCGTTCAAGGCGAGACCTTCGAGCTGGGCGGCCCCAGGGTCTACAGCTTCAAGGAGCTGCTGCGCCTGACCCTGCAGGCGGTCGGCCGGCGGCGGTTGCTGCTGCCGCTGCCCTTCGGCCTGGCGCGGCTGCAAGCCAGCATTCTGGAGCTGGTCACCCTCCTGCCCCTGCCGGTGGCGCCCGCCTTGACCCGCGATCAGGTGGTTTTGCTGGAAAGCGATAACATCGTCTCGAAAAAGGCCAAGACCCTGGCCGACCTGGGTATCGAGGCGCATTCCGTGGAGGTGATCCTGCCGACCTATCTGGAGCGCTACCGCCCCGGCGGCCGCTTCACCGCGCCGCCCGCCGACTCCGTGGAGCGCGGCCGGGCTTGAGCGCGGCCTAGAAAGCCGCGCCGCCCGTCAGACCAGGGCCGTAAACCAAGGCGAGCAGCAGCAGGCCGAGCAAAATCCGGTAGACCACGAAGGGCGTGAAACTGGCGCGCTTGAGCCACTGCATCATGATCGCGATGGCCATCAGGGCGGCGACGAAAGCCAGGATCGCGGCGACCACGGCCTCGCGCCGCAGCGCGAGATCGCCACTGTCGCGCAGATCCAGGCCGGCCAGCAGTCCGGCGCCGAGAATCGCCGGAATCGCCAGCAGCATCGAAAAGCGCGCCGCCTCGGCCCGTTCGAAACCGAGAAACCGCGCCGCCGTCATGGTAATGCCGGAACGGCTGGTCCCGGGGATCAGCGCGAGGATCTGCGCCAGGCCGATGGCCAGCGCGCTGCCCAGCCCCATATGCTCCATGCGCCGGATCAGCATGCCCATGCGGTCGGCGATATAGAGCAGAATCCCGAAACCCAAGGTCGCCCAGGCCACCACCTCGACGCCGCGCAGGTCCAGGGCAACCGTGGTCTTGATGGCCACCCCGGCGGCGATCAGCGGCAGGGTCGCGGCCCCAACATAGAGCAGCAGGCGCCCGCCGGGCGTGATGCGCCCGGTACACAGGCGCAGCGCGCCCAGCAGCATGGCGCAGATGTCCCGCCAAAAATAGACGCAGACCGCCAGCAGCGTGCCGACATGCACCGCGATGTCGAGTATCAGCCGGTTGGCCGGCGCCTGCTCCACGGCTTGACCGAAACTATCGAACAGCTGCCAGGTCAGGATCAGATGTCCCGAGGAGCTGATCGGCAGAAATTCGGTGATGCCCTGAACGGCCGCGAGAATAAGTAGGTGCAAGAGCGGCACCGCCACCCCCTTGAATGCCAGCGAGAGGCCGGAATCCGGCCTTCCCCGCGCTTATAGCAGCCGCTTGCGCACCGCTGCAGCCTGCAAATTAGGGATGATGTGTTAACTAGTTCCCTGGCGTCGCGACCTCGCTCCAGTCTATTTCTGGATGAAGCGAAGAGATTTTCATATTTTTAGTAAACTTTTCACTCCTATCTTGCCGAATTTTCTCGCGGTGCTTGAAATTTTCGTCTATCACCGCTGTCCGCGGCCCGGAAACGCCAGTTCGGTCGCGGAATAAAGCGGCCCGAAAATCGGCCGAAGAGAAGAAAAGCACGCGGAGAGATGCCGAGCATGACCAAGCGGATGATGATGTTTACCGATGTCGAACGGCACACCCCGCCCAAGCGGGATGCCGAAGCGCGGCGCGCGGACTTCGGTGAGATTTACGACGAGTTCACCCAGGAGGGGGCGGCCGAGCAGGCCAGCCGCTGCTCCCAGTGCGGGGTGCCCTATTGCCAGGTGCATTGCCCGGTGCACAACAACATCCCCGACTGGCTGATGCTGACCGCCCAGGGCCGTCTTCAGGAAGCCTACGAGGTCAGTCAGGCGACCAACAACTTCCCGGAGATCTGCGGCCGCATCTGCCCGCAGGACCGGCTCTGCGAAGGCAACTGCGTGATCGAGCAGGCCGGCCACGGCACGGTAACCATCGGCGCTGTGGAGAAGTACATCAACGACACCGCCTGGGAGCGCGGCTGGGTCAAGCCGGTGCAGCCGCCCCGGGAACTGACGCAGAGCGTCGGCATCGTCGGCGCCGGCCCGGCTGGCCTCGCCGCCGCCGAGCAGCTGCGCCGGGAGGGCTATCAAGTCACGGTCTACGACCGCTACGACCGGGTCGGCGGCCTGATGATCTATGGCATTCCCAACTTCAAGCTGGAGAAGGAGGTGGTCGAGCGCCGCGCCAAGCTGATCGCCGACGCCGGCGTGACCTATCGGCTCAACTTCGAGGTCGGCCGCGATGCCAGCCTGCAGGAGCTGCGCGACAAACACGACGCGGTGCTGATCGCCACCGGCGTCTACAAGGCGCGCGACATCAAACTGCCGGGCGTCGGCCTCGGCAACGTCTTCCCGGCGATGCAGTATCTCACCGCCTCCAACCGCATCGGCCTGGGCGACTCCGTTCCGGAGTTCGAGGATGGAACCTTGGACGCCGCCGGCCGGAAGGTGGTGGTGATCGGCGGCGGCGACACCGCGATGGACTGCGTGCGCACCGCGGTGCGCCAGGGCGCCAGCTCGGTCAAATGCCTCTATCGCCGCAACAAGGAGAACATGCCCGGCTCCCAGCGCGAGGTCGCCAACGCCGAGGAAGAAGGCGTCGAGTTCGTCTGGCTGGCGGCACCGCTCGCCTTCGACGGCGGCGACAAAGTGAAAACGGTCAAGGCGGCGCGGGTGCACCTCGGCGTCGCCGATGCCACCGGCCGCCAGACGCCGCAGATTCTCGACGATTCCGCCTATGACGTGGAGGCCGACATCGTGATCAAGGCGCTCGGGTTCGACCCCGAGGATCTGCCGGCGCTGTTCAACTGCCCGGAGCTGGAGGTCACCCGCTGGGGCACCGTCAAGACCGAGTTCCGCAGCCTGATGACCAACCTCGACGGCGTCTTCGCCGCCGGCGACATCGTACGCGGCGCCTCCCTGGTGGTCTGGGCGATCCGCGACGGCCGCGACGCCGCCGCCTCGATCGCCGGCTATCTCAAGCAACAGGCGCTGGGCGCCCCCGCCGTGGCCGCGGAGTAACAAGGACATGACCGAGATGCCGAACGACAACAACTTCATCCGCGACTGGCAGGACAACGCCAGCAAGCTGGAGGCCTCTCACGCCTACCGCCCCCAGGACGAGCACGAGGCCTGCGGCGTCGGGCTGATCGCCGCGATCGACGGCAAGCCGCGCCGCGAGGTCGTGCTCAAGGGCATCGAGGCGCTGAAGGCGGTCTGGCACCGCGGCGCCGTCGACGCCGACGGCAAGACCGGCGACGGCGCCGGCATCCACGTGCAGATCCCCCAGGGGTTCTTCAAGGAGCATGTCGAGCGCACCGGCCATGAACTGCACGAAGGGCGCCTGGCCGTCGGCATGGTCTTCCTGCCGCGCACCGATCTGATGGCGCAGGAGCGCTGCCGCTGCATCGTCGAGTCCGAAATCATCCACTGGGGCTATGCTGTCTATGGCTGGCGCCAGGTGCCGGTGAACATCGACATCGTCGGCGAGAAGGCCAACGCCACCCGCCCCGAGTTCGAGCAGATCATGATCGCCAACAATCTCGGCAAGGCGAACAAGGAGTTCGAGCTCGACCTCTATCTGATCCGCCGGCGGATCGAAAAGGCGGTGCTGGCGGAGAACATCACCGACTTCTACATCTGCTCGCTGTCCTGCCGCTCGATCATCTACAAGGGTCTGTTCCTGGCCCAGGATCTGGCGAACTTCTATCCCGACCTGGCGGACGAGCGCTTCACCTCGACCTTCGCGATCTTCCACCAGCGCTTCTCGACCAACACCTTCCCCACCTGGCGCCTGGCGCAGCCCTTCCGGGTGCTTGCCCATAACGGCGAGATCAACACCCTGCAGGGCAACGACAACTGGATGAAGGCGCACGAGACGCGAATGTCCTGCCCGGCCTTCGCCGATCACATCGAGGACGTCAAGCCGGTGATCCAGGCGCGCTCCTCGGACTCCGCCGCCCTCGACGCCGTCGCCGAGCTGCTGGTGCGCGCCGGCCGCGACCTGCCCCTGGTCAAGTCGATGCTGATCCCCGAGGCCTGGTCGAAGCGCGACCTGCCGGAGGATCTGCGTAATTTCTATAGCCACTGCAACTCGGTGATGGAGCCCTGGGACGGCCCGGCGGCGATCTGCGCCTTCGGCGGCCACTGGGTGCTCGCCGGCATGGACCGCAACGGCCTGCGGCCGCTGCGCTATACCATCACCAGCGACGACCTGCTGATCGTCGGGTCCGAGACCGGCATGGTGAAGACCGAGGAAAGCAAGGTGATCGAGAAGGGCCGTCTGGGTCCCGGCGAGATGATCGCGGTGATGCTGCCCGAGGGCAGGCTTTACAAGGACCGCGAGCTCAAGGAAAAGCTCGCCGCGCGCCACCCCTACCGCAAGTGGACCGCCAACATCACCGAAATCGACTCCCTGCTGCAGAAGGCCACGGCCTCTGGCGACTTCAGCGAGGCGCCGCGTTTCGAGAAAGCGGAACTGCGCCGGCGCCAGGTTTCCTATGGCTGGTCGATGGAGGATCTCGAGCTGATCCTGCAGCCGATGATCGAGGATGCCAAGGAGGCCATCGGTTCGATGGGCGACGACACACCGGTCGCCGTGCTTTCCGAGCAATACCGCGGCCTGCACCACTTCTTCCGTCAGAACTTCAGCCAGGTGACCAATCCGCCGATCGACTCGCTGCGCGAGAGCGCGGTGATGTCGCTGAAAACCCGTCTCGGCAACCTCGGCAATATCCTCGAGGAAGACGCCAGCCAGTGCGATCTGCTGCAACTGGAATCGCCGGTCCTGTCCAACGGCGAGTTCGCGGCGATGCGCGCCTACATGGCCGAGACCGCGACCGAGGTCGACTGCTGCTTCCCCGCCGACGGCGGCGAAACGGCGCTGCAGGACGCCATCAACCGGGTCTGCCACGAGGCCGAGAACGCGGTGCGCGGCGGGGCCGTGCACGTGATCCTGTCCGACGAGGGCGTCAGCGCGGAGCGCGCGGCGATCCCGATGATCCTGGCCACCGGCGCGGTGCACACCCACCTGGTCAAGCAGCAGCTGCGCACCTTTACCTCGCTCAATGTGCGCTCCGGCGAGTGCCTCGACGTCCACTACTTCGCGGTGCTGATCGGTGTCGGGGCGACCACGGTCAACGCCTATCTGGCGCAGGAAGCCATCGCCGACCGCCACGCCCGCAGCCTGTTCGGGGAGCGCGCGCTGGAGGACTGCGTCGCGCGCTACAAGCAGGCCACCGACATGGGCCTGCTGAAGGTGATGTCGAAGATGGGCATCTCGATCATCTCCTCCTACCGGGGCGGCAAGAACTTCGAGGCGATCGGCCTCAGCCGCACCCTGGTCGGCGAATACTTCCCCGGCATGCCCTCGCGGATTTCCGGCATCGGCATGAGCGGTATCCAGCAGAAAGTCCTGCAGGCGCACAGCCGCGCCTTCCGCAGCGACGTCATCGCCCTACCGGTCGGCGGCTTCTACCGCTACCGCCGCAACGGCGAGGAGCACGGTTTCCAGGGCGAGCTGATGCACACCCTGCAGGCGGCGGTGGCCAACGATTCCTACGCCACCTACAAGAAGTACACCGCCGGGCTCGACCGCCTGCCGCCGATCGCGCTGCGCGATCTGCTCGGGTTCAAGCAGGCCGCGGCGCCGGCGCCGCTGGAGGAAGTGCAGTCGATCACGGAGATCCGCAAGCGCCTGGTCGCGCCGGGCATCTCCCTGGGCGCGCTCAGCCCCGAGGCGCACGAGACCCTGTCGATCGCCATGAACCGGATCGGCGCCAAGTCGGATAGCGGCGAGGGCGGCGAGGACCCGGCCCGCCACACCCCGCGCGAAAATGGCGACAATGCCTCCAGCGCGATCAAGCAGGTTGCCTCGGGCCGCTTCGGCGTCACCGCTGAATACCTCAACAACTGCAGCGAGCTGGAGATCAAGGTCGCGCAGGGGGCCAAGCCCGGCGAGGGCGGGCAGCTGCCCGGATTCAAGGTCTCGCAGATGATCGCCCGGCTGCGCCACTCGACGCCGGGGGTGACCCTGATCTCGCCGCCGCCGCATCACGACATCTACTCGATCGAGGACCTGGCGCAGCTGATCTACGATCTAAAGCAGATCAACCCCGACGCCCGGGTCTGCGTCAAGCTGGTGGCGCGCACCGGGATCGGCACCATCGCCGCCGGCGTCGCCAAGGCCCATGCCGATACCATTCTGATCTCCGGTCACTCCGGCGGCACCGGCGCCAGCCCGCAGACCTCGATCAAGTACGCCGGCCTGCCCTGGGAGATGGGCCTGAGCGAGGTCCATCAGGTGCTGACCATGAACCGCCTGCGCCATCGGGTGAAGCTGCGCACCGACGGCGGCATCAAGTGCGGGCGCGACGTGGTGATCGCCGCCATGCTGGGCGCCGAGGAGTTCGGGATCGGCACGGCCTCGCTGGTCGCCATGGGCTGCATCATGGTGCGGCAGTGCCATAGCAACACCTGCCCGGTCGGCGTCTGCACCCAGGACGAGCGCCTGCGCGACAAGTTCACGGGCACCCCGGAAAAGGTCATCAACCTGTTCTCCTTCGTTGCCGAGGAGGTGCGCGAAATCCTCGCCGAGCTCGGCTTCCGTTCCCTGGAGGAGGTGATCGGCCGCACCGATTTGCTGAGCCAGGTCAGCCGCGGCGCGGCCCATCTCGACGATCTCGATCTCAATCCGATCCTGGCGCGCGCCGATGCCGGGGAGTACACCGCCCACTCGACGATCGAGGGCCGCAACGAAGTGCCCGAAACCCTCGACGCGCAGATGATCAAGGATGCCGATCCGCTGTTCCGCCACGGCGAGAAGATGCAGCTGACCTACAACATCCAGAACACCCAGCGCGCCATCGGCGCCAAGCTGAGTTCCAAGATCACCCGCAAGTTCGGCATGCAGGGCCTGCGCCCCGGCCATGTCACGGTGCGGCTGCGCGGCTCCGCCGGGCAGTCGCTCGGCGCCTGGCTGGTGCAGGGCATGAAGCTCGAGGTCTTCGGCGATTCCAACGACTACACGGGCAAGGGCCTGTCCGGCGGCGACATCGTGATCCGCCCGATGACCGCCAGCACCCTGCCGAGCAACGGCAACACCATCATCGGCAACGTCGCGCTCTACGGCGCCACCGCCGGCACGCTGTTCGCCGCCGGTCAGGCCGGCGACCGCTTCTGCGTGCGCAATTCCGGCGCCACCGCCGTTGTCGAAGGCTGCGGGTCCAATGGCTGCGAGTACATGACCGGCGGCACCACGGTGATCCTGGGCGAAGTCGGCGACAACTTCGCCGCCGGCATGACCGGCGGCCTCGCCTTCGTCTACGATCATCTGGGCAGCTTCCGGCCGCGGCTCAACGAAGACAGCGTGACCGTGCAGCGGCTGCCCGGCGGCTACTACGACAGCCTGGTCTACGACCTGATCGCGCGCCACATCCGTGAAACCCAGTCCCGCTACGCCGAGCAGCTGCTGCTCGATTGGGAGATGGAGAAGGCGAAGTTCTGGCTGATCGTGCCCAAGGACATGCTCGACAAGCTGGAGCATCCGCTGCGCGAGGAGGCCATGGCCAGCACCGCTCAGCCACAGCCGGCGGAGTAGGCGGCGGGACAGCCGGGACAGGCGGCGGAACTAGCGAGGCCAGCGGTCTCGAATTTGCCCCTGCCGGCCCGATTCGTAGCGCTTCCCCGGCGCGGCCGGCTTTGCGTATAGTCGCGCCGTCATGCGCAGTCTCTATCATCTGCCGCTCGACCCCGGCTCCCGCAAGATTCGCGTCCTGCTGAAGGAGAAGGGGCTCGACTGCGAGCTGAAAAGCGAAAAAACCTGGGAACGGCGGGAGGATTTCCTGCGCCTCAACCCCGCCGGCGAGGTTCCCGTGCTGATCGAGGCCGAGGGCACGGTGATTACCGGCGCCATGGTGATCGCCGAGTACCTGGAGGAAGTCTACCCCGACCCTCCGCTGATCGGTTCCGAGCCGCTCGACCGCGCCGAGGTCCGCCGGCTCTGCGCCTGGTTCGACGGCAAGTTCAGCCTGGAGGTCTCCAGCCTGCTGATCGAGGAGAAGGTGATGAAGCGCTTTCTCGGTCTCGGGCATCCGGAAGCCTCGGCGATCCGGGCCGCGCTGCAGAACATCCACTATCACCTGGACTACATCGTCTGGCTGTCGGACCGGCGCAACTGGCTGGCCGGCGAGCGGTTCAGCCTGGCAGACGCCGCCGCGGCCGCGCATATCTCCACCGTCGATTATCTCGGCGACGTGCCCTGGGAAGACCATCCCGAGGCCAAGGAGTGGTATGCCAGGGTCAAATCGCGGCCGTCGATGCGGCAGATTCTAGCCGACTACGTGCCAGGCTTTCCGCCGCCCAAGCACTACAGCGACCCGGATTTCTAAGGTCCCCTGGCGGCTCAGCCGCCGTTTTCCAGGATTTGCAGATTGCGCTGCGCGATCTCGGCGGCCGGCGTCCCCGGCACCGTGGAGATGATCCTGTTCCAATCCAGGCGGGCCGCGTCGTCCTCGCCCATCATCCGGTAGACGATGCCCCGCTCCAGCAGGCCCTCGGGATAGCCCGGATCGATTTCCAAGGCCCGGTTGAGGTCGTCGAGCGCCAGCTCGATCGCCTCGAGACGGCGATAGGCGCTGGCCCGCAACACCAGGATATCGGTGCGCTGGGGATTCATCTCGAAAGCCTTGTTGAGATCGTCGACGGCTTCCCAGAATTCCTCGCGCGTGGCGAAGGCGATCGAACGGTCGACCAGCAGCTCGATATTGTCCGGTTGATAGGACAGACCGGCGGTCTGCGCCTGAATCGCGCGCTCACTGTTGTTCGCCAGCATCCAGGCCTGCCCCGCCTGAGCCAGCATTTCGCTCTGCAGCCGCGCGATCGGCTGTTTCATCGTGGTCGCCAGGTTTTCCAGGCTCTCCGCGGCTTCGCCGAAGCGCTGCTGCCCGATCAGCGCCACGGCGATGCAGTGCTTGGCCGGGTCGCCGCCGCCCAGACCGAGCCAGGTTCGCGCCGAATCCTCGGCCGCCTTGGGGTCCTGCCGGGCCAACTGCATGCAGGCGCTATACTCCGCCTCGTGATCCAGGGGGCGCGCGGCCTGCTGCGCGGGGGCTGGCGAAACGAACGCCGCTCCTAAACCCAGGGTTGCAACGATAAGAAACAGCAATGTACGAGAGCTCATACGCCAAAATTGCGCGGATAGCGGCGCATTTCAAGAGACACTTGGCGGGCGGCGGCCGGGGTGCCATTTATCCTGTCATGACACAGGATGGAACCACCGCCGCGAGCCCGGGAACGCTGCTCTGTTTCGGTTTCGGCTACACCGCCGAGGCGCTGGCGAAACGCCTGCTGGCGGAGGGATGGCGGGTGACCGGCACGACCCGCAGCGCGGCCCGGGCGAAAGAGATCGGGAAACTTGGCGCTGAACCGCTGCTGCTGCCGGATTTTTCCGGAGCCGTCCTGCACACAGCGCTGCGCAGCGCCAGCCATGTGCTCTCCTCGGTGCCGCCGGATGAAAACGGCGACCCGGTTCTGCAGGCCCTCGGCGAGCGCCTGGAGGAGGCCCGGCAGCTATCCTGGATCGGCTATCTCTCGACCACCGGCGTCTATGGCGATCGCGGTGGCGCCTGGGTCGACGAGGACACGCCGCCCGCCCCAGGCAATCCCCGCAGCCAGCGGCGGCTGGAGGCCGAAACCGCCTGGCTGCGGCTGCAGCGCGATCATGGGCTGGCGGTGCAGGTCTTCCGTCTGGCGGGGATCTACGGCCCCGGCCGCAGCCAGATCGCCGCCCTCAAGGCCGGCCGGGCGCGGCGGGTGGTCAAACCGGGTCAGCTGTTCAGCCGCATCCACGTCGCCGATATCGCGGGCGCCCTGGCGGCCTCCATGAGGCGGCCGGCGCCGGGCCGCATTTACAACCTGGCCGACGACGAACCGGCGGCCACCGACGAGGTGGTCAGCTACGCGGCGCGGCTGCTTGGTATCGAGCCGCCGCCGGCCATCCCGTTCGAACAGGCCGAGCTATCGGAAATGGCGCGCAGCTTCTACGCCGAGAACCGGCGCGTCGGAAATACCCGGCTACGCCAGGAGCTCGGTCTGGAGCTCGCCTATCCCAGCTATCGTGAGGGACTCGCCGCGGAACTTGGGGACAGCTAGAGCAACCCGCCGACCACCCGCAGCAAGCGGGCGATGTCGCGCGGCTCCGAAAGCCGGTGATCGCCCCCCTTGACCAGCAGGGTTTCGACATCCGCGCTCTCCAGCGCCGCCGCCAGTTTCAGGGAAAGATCCCAGGGCACGTCGGGATCCTCGAGGCCGTGGATCAGGCGCACGGGGCAGGTCAGGGGAATCGGCCGGCGCAGCAGCAAATGCGCGCGGCCATCCTCGATCAGGGCCTTGGTAATGGTGTAGGGCGCCTCGCCATAGGGCGAGGGCTCGCGATAGACGCCCTGCTCAAGGATCGCGCGCCGCTGGTTTTCGTCCGCCTCCGCCCAGATCAGATCCTCGGTAAAGTCCGGCGCGGCCGCGATTCCGACCAGCCCGGCGATCCGCTGCGGGCAGGCCAAGGCCGCCAGCAGCATGATCCAGCCGCCCATCGAAGAGCCGACCAGGATCTGCGGCCCCTCCGTCAATTCGGAGATCGCCGCCACGGCGTCGGCGGACCAGAGGCCGATCGTGCCGTCCTCGAAGCGCCCGGAAGACTGCCCATGTCCTTGATAATCAAAGCGAAGGAAGGCTTGCCCGCGGGCTTTGGCGAATTCTTCCAGGGCCAAGGCCTTGGTTCCCGCCATATCGGACATAAATCCCCCTAAAAAGACAATGCCCGGAGTCTTGCCGGGAAGCCTATGGTAGGCGATATATGCACCACTGGACCGCGAGAGCCGTAGAGGCTGATCAGACGCCGGTTTGGGTTCCGTCATAGAGAGGTTCCGTTAAACAGAATGAGCGACGGCCGCGAGGCTAGCATTCATGACGCCGGGCAGGAAATAGCCCGGCCCGAAGCCGAGGGAAGGCCGGTTGTCCTGCAGATGCTGCCGGATTTCGAGCCCGGCCTGCTGTCGCGACATGCGGTGGAGATCGCCGCCGCTGTGTCCGCGAGCGGCGGAACCGCGCTGATCGCCTCGGGCGGCGGCGGATTGGAGTACGCGCTGGGCCGCGCCGGCGCGGCGCACCTCACCCTGCCCCTGGGCAGCCGCAATCTGCTGACCATACGCCGCAACGCCAAGCGCCTGACCGAGATTATCGACGAATACGATATCGATATCCTGCACGCCCACGCTCCAGCGCCGGGCTGGTGCGCCCAGATCGCGGCGGAACGACGCGGCCGGCATTTCGTCAGCACGATTCACGCCCCCTATGTCGGCGAGCGCGGATTGAAGCGCAAGTTCAATGCCGTCATGACCAAGGCCGAGCGGGTGATCGCGGTCTCCGATTTCATCGCCGGTCATATTCGGACCAACTTTCAGATCGATACCGCGCGGCTGCGCAGCATTCCCCTGGGCGTGGATTTCGCCAGCTACGATCCCGAAAAGGTCTCGGCCGAACGGGTCATCAAGCTGGCCGGAGAGTGGCGCCTTCCCGACGGCGTCCCGGTGGTGATGCTGCCCGCCGCCTTTCGCCGCGGCAATGGCCAGATGCGGCTGATCGAAGCCGCCGCGCGGCTCGGCGCGGATCACGATTTCTGCTGCCTGCTCCTTGGCAGCGAGGGCGAGCCAACACCCTACAAGCACAACCTGGAAGCCGAGGTTCAGCGCCACAACCTGGCGGGCCGGGTGCTGATCGCCGATACCTGCAACGACATGCCGGCGGCCTTCATGCTGGCCGATGTCGTGGTTTCCGCGCCAGTCGAGCCGGAAGGCTTCGACCTGACGATCAGCCAGGCCCAGGCGCTTGGCCGCCCGGTGGTGGCGCTGCGCGACGGCAGCGCCCCGGAACAGATTCTCGACGGCCATACCGGCTTCCTGGTGCAGCCGCGTAACGCCGAGGCTCTGGCCGAGGGAATGCGCCGCGCCCTGGAGCTGACCGCCGAAGCCCGGGCGGTGATGTCCTACGCCGCGATCGGCCACGTTCGCAGCCATTTTTCCCTGGAAAAAACCACCGGCGCGATCTGCGGTCTCTATCGCGAGTTGCTGCGCAGCGACGCCTATCGCACCGCCCGGCAGATCCCCAGCGGGATCCATACCAGCTAAGCCGGAGCGCCCGCCGTGAAAACGGCGGGAGGCCAGGGGGCCGCTGCCTTGACAGGGTGCTGAATCCTCCTACAGTGCCGCGCTCACCCGAGAAACCGAGACCGCAAGAGACGATGGACGCCGAAGCCAAATCACAAGATCAGATCGCCCTTACCCTGCCCGACGGCGCGCAGCTCACTTTCACCGCGCCGACGACCGGTTTGCAGGTGGCGGAATCCATCGGGCCCGGCCTGGCCAAGGCTGCTCTGGCGATCAAGCTCGACGGCGAGCTGCGCGACCTGCTGCGCCCGATCGAGCGGAACGGCGCCATCGAGATCGTTACCGCCAAGTCGCCGGAAGCCTTGGAGCTGATCCGGCATGACGCCGCCCATATTCTGGCCGAGGCCGTGCAGGAGCTCTATCCCGGCACCCAGGTGACCTTCGGCCCGGCCACGGAAGACGGCTTCTACTACGACTTCGCGCGCGCCGAGCCCTTTACGCTCGAGGATCTGGCGACCATCGAGACCCGGATGCACGAGATCGTCGATCGCAACGAAGAGATCCGCCGCGAGGTCTGGGAGCGCGGCGAAGCCGTGCGTTTCTTCTCCGATCTTGGCGAAAAGTACAAAGCCGAGCACATCCAGACCCTGCCCCAGGACGCCGACATCTCGATCTACCGTCAGGGGGACTGGCTCGATCTCTGCATCGGCCCGCATCTGCCCTCGACCGGGCGGCTTGGCCATGCCTTCAAGCTGCTGCGGGTCTCCGGCGCCTATTGGCGCGGCGATTCCAAGAACGAGCAGCTGCAACGCATCTACGGCACCGCCTTCGCCAGCGAAAAGGAGCTGAAGGCGCACCTCACCATGCTGGAGGAGGCCTCCAAGCGCGACCACCGGCGCCTCGGCCGGGAGATGAATCTCTTCCATCTGCAGGAGGAAGCAGTCGGCTCGACCTTCTGGCATCCCCACGGCTGGACGCTCTACCGCACGGTTCAGGAGTATATGCGCAAGCGCCTGGACGCGGCCGGCTACGTCGAGGTCAACACGCCGCAACTGGTCGACCGCAGCCTCTGGGAGGCCTCGGGCCACTGGGAAAAGTTCCGCGAGCACATGTTCATCGCCGAGAGCGAGGAGCGCATGCTGGCGGTCAAGCCGATGAACTGCCCCTGTCACGTCCAGATTTTCAAGCAGGGCATCACCAGCTACCGCGATCTGCCCGTGCGCATGGCCGAGTTCGGCTCCTGCCACCGCAATGAGCCCTCGGGCGCCCTGCACGGCTTGATGCGCGTGCGCGCCTTTACTCAGGACGACGCCCATATCTTCTGCACCGAGGATCAGATCGTCGCCGAGACCGAGACCTTCTGCGAGCTTCTGAAATCGGTCTACGCCGACTTCGGCTTCACCGCCGTCAAGGTGAAGTTCGCGGACCGGCCGCCGGTGCGCGCCGGCGCAGACGAAACCTGGGACAAGGCGGAATCGGCGCTGAAACAGGCGACCGAGGCGGCGGGGCTCGACTACAGCCTCAACCCGGGCGAGGGGGCCTTCTATGGCCCGAAGCTGGAATTCGTGTTACAGGATGCCATTGGGCGCGATTGGCAGTGCGGAACGCTGCAGGTCGATTTCGTGATGCCGGAGCGCCTCGGCGCCAGCTATGTCGGCGAGGATGGGGAAAAACATCGCCCAGTCATGCTGCATCGCGCGATCCTGGGATCCTTCGAACGCTTCCTGGCGATCTTGATCGAGAACTATGCCGGACGTCTGCCGTTGTGGCTGGCCCCGCAGCAGGTCGTGGTCGCCACCATCACCTCCGACGGCGATGCCTATGCCGAGGACGTGGCCGCGGCCCTGCGCAAGGCGGGCCTGCGCGTCGCGACCGATCTGCGCAACGAAAAGATCAACTACAAGGTGCGCGAACACTCCCACGCCAAGGTGCCGCTGATCGCCGTGGTCGGCCGCCGCGAGGCCGAGGAGAAGACCGTCGCTCTGAGACGCCTTGGCGGCGAGGATCAAGAGGTTCTTGCGCTTGGCGACGCAGTAAATAGACTAAGCGAGGAGGCCCGGATGCCCAGCGTGGGCTAGCGGGTCTTCTTTATGAAACTTCGCCGGAAGAGCCGGCGGAGGGCCGTCCCGCCGCAAGGGCAGGGCGGTTCCATTAGGGGAACAACAAGACAGAAGGAGGTCGGTTCATAGCAAGACCACCGATGACAACGCCCCCATCCCGTGAGGGGCCGCGCGTAAACGACGCGATCAACGTGCCGGAGGTGCGACTGATCGACGAGACCGGCGAGAACGTCGGTGTGGTATCCGTTCGCGATGCCATGCAAATGGCCATGGATGCAGGACTTGATCTGGTCGAGATCTCGCCGCACGCCGCGCCGCCTGTTGCCAAGATACTCGATTACGGAAAATTCAAATACGAAGCGCAGAAGAAGGCGAACGAAGCCCGCAAGAAGCAGAAGACCATCGATGTGAAGGAAATCAAGATGCGCCCGAACATCGACGATCACGACTATCAGGTGAAGATGCGCTCCATCCAGCGGTTCATCGACGAAGGCGACAAGGTGAAGGTCACCATGCGCTTCCGCGGCCGTGAAATGGTGCATCAGGATCTGGGGCTTGCCGTGCTCAATCGCGTGCGCGACGAACTAGAGGAAATCGCCAAGGTCGAGGCTCATCCCAAGGTGGAAGGGCGTCAGATGATCATGGTAATCGCGCCGCGTTAACCGCGGCGCGCGGACGGCGGGTTCTGGCCCCGCGTCCCTGAAACCCGAAGGCCCTGCGCCGGATCGCGCCTAGAGGCGCGATCCGCTGAGCCTAGCCTAGACGTCGAGGTTGGAGACGTTGAGCGCGTTTTCTTGAATGAATTCACGCCGCGGCTCCACCACGTCCCCCATCAGGGTTCCGAAGATATCGGCGGCGGTGTCCGCCTGGGACACCTTGACCTGCAGCAGCGAACGCCCGTCCGGATCCAGGGTCGTCTCCCAGAGCTGATCCGGATTCATCTCGCCCAAGCCCTTGTAGCGCGACAGCGAGATACCCTTGCGGCCGAGCTTCATTACCTGGTCGCTTAGGGTGCTGGGGCCGACGATGCGCGCGCTGTCTTCCTTGGAACGCAGCTCGCCGGGCCGGCCATAGGTCGCTTGTAGCGCCGCCGCCATTTCATCGAGACGCCGCGCCTCGGCGGAGCGGATCAGCGGGCCGTCGATCACCCGCTTCTCGGTCACGCCGCGCAGGGTCCTGGTGAAAACCAGGCCGCCGTCCGGCGACACGGAGCCTTCCCAGCCGCGCGCGAACTCTTCCGACAGGGCGTCGAGCCGGGTCGCGATATAGGCCGCGGCCTGCGCCGCCTGTTCATCGTCGGAAAGAATATCTGGATTGAGCGCGCCGGCGATCGCGGTCTGCTCAACCACGTCGAGGCTGCCGACCTTGCCGACCAGCGGCTCCATCAGATGCTTGGCGCGCAGCGCGCGATGCACCAGATCGACCAGGTCGTTGCCGGCGATCTGGTTGCCGTCGGCAAGCATCAGCACGCCATCGCGCGTGCCGTTGTCGATCAGGAAAGCCTCCATCTCGCGCTCGCCCTTGAGGTAGGTCAGGGAGTCGCCCTTCTTGGCGCGGAATAGCGGCGGCTGCGCGATGTAGAGGTGCCCGTTCTCGATCAACTGCGGCATCTGCCGGAAAAAGAACGTCAGCAACAGGGTACGGATATGGCTGCCGTCGACATCGGCGTCGGTCATGATCACGACCTTGTGGTAGCGCAGCTTGGAGATGTCGAACTCCTCGGGGCCGATCCCGGTGCCCAGTGCCGTGATCAGCGTGCCGATTTCGACCGAGGAGAGCATCTTGTCGAAGCGCGCGCGCTCGACATTGAGGATCTTGCCCTTGAGCGGCAGGATCGCCTGGAACTTGCGGTCGCGGCCCTGTTTGGCCGAACCGCCGGCGGACTCGCCCTCGACCAGGAAGACCTCGGCCTTGGTCGGATCGCGTTCCTGACAGTCGGCGAGCTTACCGGGCAGCGAGGAGATATCCAGCACGCCCTTGCGCCGGGTCAGTTCGCGCGCCTTGCGGGCGGCCTCGCGCGCCATCGCCGCTTCCAGCGCCTTGCCGACGATCCGCTTGGCCTCGTTGGGGTGCTCCTCGAAGTACTCGCCGAGCTTTTCGTTGACCACGCTCTCGACGATCGGCCGGACCTCCGAGGACACCAGCTTGTCCTTGGTCTGGCTTGAGAACTTGGGATCCGGCACCTTGACGGACAACACGCAGGTCAAGCCTTCGCGCACGTCGTCGCCGGTCAGCGTCAGCTTCTCCTTCTTGGACATGCCGCTGGAGGCCGCGTAGCTGTTGATCTGCCGGGTCAGCGCGCCGCGGAAGCCGGCGAGATGGGTGCCGCCGTCGCGCTGCGGGATGTTGTTGGTGAAGCAGAGAACGTTCTCGTGATAGCTGTCGGTCCACTGCAGCGCGGCCTCGACGACAATGTCGTCGCGCTCCGCCGACATCACGACCGGCGGATCGATGATCGGGCTCTTGCTGCGGTCGAGATACTTCACGAAGGCCTCGATGCCGCCTTCGTAGTGCATCTCCACGGTTTTCGGTTCGGCCTTGCGGTCGTCCTCCAGCATGATGGTGACCCCGGAATTGAGGAAAGCCAGCTCACGCAGGCGATGCTCCAGGGTGTCGAAATCGTACTCCGTCATGGTGAAGGTTTGCGCGCTCGGCATGAAGGTGATCTCGGTGCCGCTTTGCGGCCCGGTATCGCCCAGGATTTCCAGCGGCTTCACCGCGTCGCCGTGTTCGAAGCGCATGGCGTGTTCCTTGCCATCGCGCTTGATCCGCAGCTCAAGCCAGGCGGAAAGCGCGTTGACCACGGAAACGCCGACGCCGTGCAGCCCGCCGGAAACCTTATAGGAGTTCTGGTCGAACTTTCCGCCGGCGTGCAGCTGGGTCATGATGACCTCGGCCGCCGAGATTCCTTCCTCTGAGTGGATGTCGACGGGAATGCCACGGCCGTTATCGCGCACGGTGACCGAGCCGTCGCCGTTCAGCACCACCTCGACCCGGTCGCAGTGACCGGCCAGGGCCTCGTCGATCGAGTTGTCGACCACCTCGTAAACCATGTGATGCAGACCCGAACCATCGTCGGTATCGCCGATGTACATGCCAGGACGCTTGCGCACGGCTTCCAGGCCGCGCAGCACCTTGATGGACTCGGCGCCATAGCCGGCCTGCGGAACCGCTTCCGCTGACTCAGGGGTCTCCGGCATCTGGCTGTCGTCCTTGTCTTTATCGCTCATTTTCTTCCATCGACCTCGATTTATGTCGTCCGCCGGACCGTGCCGTCCGCGACCGCGAACCGCTGAGCCTCCGCCGCCAGCGGGGCGAAGAAACTATCCTCCGTCCCGGTCATCCAAGCCTGCGCGCCGAGCGCCAGCAGCTCTTCGTAGAGCGCCTCGCGGCGGCGGCCGTCGAGATGCGCCGCGACCTCGTCGAGCAGCAACAGCGGCGCGGCGCCGCGTTCCTTGGCCAGGACCCTGGCATGGGCCAGGACGATGCACAGCAGCAGCGCCTTCTGCTCACCGGTGGAGCAGGACTCCGCCGGCATGCCGCTGGCGAGATCGACGACCGCCAGGTCGGCGCGATGCGCGCCGCGCGAGGCGCCGCCTTCCGCGTCACGCCCACGTGAGGCGGCCAAGTCTTCCGCCAAGCGGCTTTCGACCTCCACCGCGGGCAGATCCTCCAGCCAGGCCTCGGCATCGCCCAGCAGCCCGAGCCGGGCGCGGGGAAAGGGGCCGACGCCTTCCGCCACCGCGGCCGAAAGCCGCGCGACCGCGCGGCGGCGGGCGGCGGCGATGGCCACCGAACGCTCGGCCATGGATTCCTCCAGCGCCGCGAACCAGGCCTCGTCCCGCGAACCCTGCTTGAGCAAGCGCGAGCGCTCGCGCATGGCATGCTCGTAACCGGCGATGCGCCCGGCGTGGGCCGCATCGAAACCGAAGACCAGCCGGTCGAGGAAACGGCGCCGTCCCGACGCCCCTTCCTGAAACAGCCGGTCCATCTGCGGCGTCAACCAGACCGCCGCCAGAACCGTGCCCAAGGCCGCCTGCGAGGAGGCCGGCTCTCCGTCCAGACGCGCGACCCGGCGCTGCGCCTCCGGCTGGTTCGGATCGAGGCCGCTACCCAGTTGGCGCGGCCCCTCGGCGGTCACCACCTCGGCGGAGACCGCCCAGGGCGCCGTGGTGTTACGCGGTCCGCGCGGGTTGAACTCATCCAGCCTGGCGCCGCGCAGGCCACGGCCCGGCGTCAGCAGCGACAGGGCCTCGAGAAGGTTGGTCTTCCCGGCGCCGTTCGGGCCCAGCAGGACGACCGGCCGGGCATCCAGATCCAACTCCGCCAGACCGTAGTTTCGAAATGCCGTCAGCAGCAGCCGCCGCACCCAAAGTCCCGCCGGGGCGGGCGGTGCCGTCTTCGCAAGCTCCGCGACTGTGCCCGGTTGCGCCAAAGCCCCTACACGCGCATCGGCATCAGAACGTAGAGCGCGCTGGCATCCGCCACGTCGCGGACAATCGTCGGCGAGGCCGCGTCGGACATCGCGAACTGCGCGCCCTCGCCCTCGATCTGCTGCGCGATATCCAGTAGGTAGCGCGAGTTGAATCCGATCTCCAGCTCCGGCCCGTCGTAGGAGATCGCGAGATCCTCATCGGCGCTGCCGTTTTCCGGAGAGGTCGCCGACAAGGTGACCACGCCATTGGCGACGGTCATCTTCACGGCGCGGCTTTTCTCCGAGGAAATCGTCGAGACGCGATCGACGGCGGAGGCGAAGGCCTTGCAATCGACTTCCATGACCTTGTCGTTGCCGCTGGGGATCACCCGCTCGTAGTCGGGGAAGGTCCCGTCGATCAGCTTCGAGGTTAGCACGGTATCGCCGAAGGCGAAGCGTACCTTGGTCTCCGAGAGGGAGACCTCGAGCGGCTCGTCGCTTTCCTCGATCAGCTTGCGCAGCTCGTTGACCGTCTTGCGCGGCACGATGACGCCGGGGATGTCCTCGGCGCCTGCGGGCAGCGGCATCTCGAAACGCGCCAGGCGGTGACCGTCGGTCGCCACGGCGCGCAGCACCGAGACGGAATCGCTCTTGGCCGCGTGCACGTAAATGCCGTTGAGGTAATAGCGCGTCTCCTCGGTCGAGATCGCGAAGCGCGTCCGGTCGATCAGGTTCTTGGCCTCGCCGGCCTGCAGCTGGAAGGATTGCGGCAGGTCGCTGGCCCCCGCGGCCGGAAAATCTTCCTTCGGCAGGGTCGACAAGGTGAAGTTGGAACGCCCGGATTTCAGCGTCATCTGGCCGCCGTCGGCCGAGGTTGTCACCTCGACCTCCGCGCCATCGGGCAGCTTGCGCACGATGTCGTAGAAGGTGTGCGCGGGCGCGGTGGTCGCGCCGCCGCTGCCGACATTGGCCGGCACCTCCTCGACAATGGTCAGATCCATATCGGTCGCGGTCAGGCTCAGACGGCCTTCCGCTGCCTCCAGCAACACGTTGGAGAGGATCGGGATGGTGTTGCGCCGCTCGACGACCGACTGGACGTGGGCGAGCGAGCGCAGGAGGGCGCCGCGTTCAATTGTCAGTTTCATAGCAAATCTGTATTTCGACCGTGAAAATGAGCTTGATGGTTGGGCGGACGGGACGGCCCCTCAAAAGCTCCGAGAGGGCAGCCCCGCTTGGGCTGCCCGCGCCCGATCGGACAATCCGGCAAACTGTCGAATCGTCCCAGTGGACACGGTAGGAGACTATAGCGTGCCAGAGCCTGGAACGTAAGCTTTTTCGCGGGTTTTCACGGAGTCGCGCGGAACGCCGGTCGCCCCGCTTTCAGCGCCGCTGGGGCCGCCTCCGCGGCCCTGGATCGTGGCGGCGCGGCCTTAGCCCTCGAGCATCCGGCGCAGCAGATCGACATCTTCCGCGAAGCCGCTATCGGTCAGCTTCAGCTCCTCGATCTTCTTGACCGCGTGCATCACGGTGGTGTGGTCCCTGCCGCCGAATTTGCGGCCGATTTCCGGCAGGGAGCGGGCGGTCAGCTGCTTCGAGAGATACATCGCCACCTGGCGCGGGCGCGCGACGTTGCGGGCCCGGCGGGCCGAGTGCATGTCGGCGACGCGCACGTTGAAATGCTCGGCCACGCGCTTTTGGATTTCCTCGATCGTCACCCGGCGGTCGTTGGCCCGCAGCAGGTCGTGCAGCACTTCCTGGGTGGTTTCCAGGGTGACCGGCCGGCCGACCAGGGTGGCGTGCGCGACGATGCGGTTCAACGCGCCTTCGAGTTCGCGGATATTCGAGGTGATCTTGTGGGCCAGGAATTCCATCACCTTGGAGGGGATCTCAACCTCCGCCTGCTCCGCCTTGGACTGCAGAATGCCGAGACGCAGCTCATAGGTGGTGGGGTGGATGTCGGCGACCAGCCCCCAGCCGAGGCGCGAGCGCATGCGCTCCTCCACGCCTTCCAGGTCCGAGGGGCTCTTGTCGGCCGAAATCACCACCTGGCGGTTCTGATCGACCAGCGCGTTGAAGGTATGGAAGAACTCTTCCTGGGTCGCCTCGCGGCCGCCGATGAACTGCACATCGTCGATCATCAGCACGTCGACGGTGCGGAACTGCTCCTTGAAAGCCATGGTGTCCTTGGTCCGCAGCGCGCGGACGAACTGGTACATGAACTTTTCGGCGGAGAGATAGATGATCCGCTTTTCCGGGTAGGTCTGCCGGATATTCCAGGCGATGGCGTGCATCAGATGGGTTTTACCAAGCCCGACGCCGCCATAGAGAAACAGCGGATTGAAGGGCACTTTCGGCGCCTCGGCAACGCGGCGCGCGGCGGCGTAGGCCAGCTCGTTCGGCTTACCGACGACGAAGTTCTCGAAGGTGAAGCGCGGGTCGAGCGGCGCGGAAATCTCCTGACTGCGATCGCCGGACTCGCGCGCCACGCTGGCCGCCGGCTTGTCTTCCTCGACGGGCGCGGGCGCGGCCTGCGCGCAGGGCCCATCCTCTGATGGCTGCTGCTTCTCCTGCGGACGGGCCGGCGGCTGCACGACGATCTCGACCTTTTCCACGCCATCGAGCTCGTCGCTCCACAGCCCGTGTAAACGCTCGGCGTAATTGGCCGCGACCCAATCGCGCATAAAGCGCGTCGGCACCGCCATGCGGATCGTTCCCTCGCGCTGAGACACCAGGGTCAGCGGCTTCAGCCAGCTGCGGAAAGCGGCATCGCCGACCTCTCCGCGCAGGCGGCCGCGCACCCGTGCCCAGGGTTCATCCAAAGCGCCTTGGCTGTCAGAGCCCGACATCGGCACCTCGCGAGTGGAAAGCTGCATATCCTTCTTCCTCTCGAACGTCACGGTTCGAACCGCCCTGCCAGGCAACGATTCTCGCATGTTCTATGAATGATCCCGCAGTACGGGAATGAAGCTGGCTGTTCGGGAGGATGCCGCGCACGGCTTTCGAAGCTGAGCGTTTTGAACTTCCGTGTTTGCCGGATTGCCGCGAACGGCCGCTCATGGCGCGTGTTCCCCCTCTGCGCAAAACCGCGTTCAGACCAGACCCTCAGGAGAGAACGAGATTAAATCGACGCTGGCGCAAGGCTGTTCCAAACGAACTTTAAGCCAAAATGCGCCGCCGCTCCCTGCTCATTCAATTCTTCAAGTTTTAAACGCACACGCAGAGTAATTACTTGCCCATTACTGCAGAATTACTTGGGTGCGCGCCTCATCTGAACGATGAGGTAATCTACCTGTCACCTCCGCGAGAGACAACAGGTCTGAAAAGAGAACGGCCGATTTTTTCCCGACTGTGGCATCTGCGGCACGCAGAAGCGGGCGCGCGGACGCAGAAAAAGCCGCCCCCGTCATGCAAGAGCGGCTTTTGAAACGAGGCTGCTGCGGCGGCGAAAATTCGCCGCCGGAAGGGCTTAGCCCAGCGCCTTGATACGCGAGGACAGACGCGACAGCTTGCGGTTCACCGTGTTGCGGTGGAGCACGCCGCGGCTGACGCCACGATGCATCTCCGGCTGCGCGGCGCGCAACGCCGCGACCGCGGCGGCCTGATCGCCGCTCTCGATCGCCTGCTCGACCTTCTTGACCTCGGTGCGGATACGCGACACCCGGGCGCCGTTTACGGTTGCGGCGCGGGCGTTGCGGCGGATCCGCTTCTTGGAGGAGAGATGGTTGGCCATGGAAGGACCTTCTTGTTTGCAAAAACGTTGTCTCGGAAGGGCGCGGTTATAGCCCCCGGCAGACCCCGCGTCAAGCCGCCATCCGCTGGGATTTCCTGGGCATTTTTGCGACAGCCGAACGCGGCCGCGCTGACCGGATCGCCACTTCGTTTGACTCCATACCCACTAGTCGGTATGTTGTCTGCATGAACGCGTCGCAGCATAGCTCCAAGACCAAGCTCCTGGACGCCGCCCTGCAGGTGGTTCGCGCCAAGGGCTACGCCGCCACGCGGATCGACGATGTCTGCGCGGCCGCCGGCTTGACCAAGGGCAGCTTCTTTCACCACTTCAAGACCAAGGAGGAGCTGGCGCTTGCCGCCGCCAGCCACTGGACCGAGGTCACCGAGGCCGTTTTCGCGCAGGCGCCCTATCATGCCCTGGAGGACCCGCTCGCGCGCCTCTTCGGCTACCTCGACTTCCGCAAGGCGATCCTCGCCGGCACCCTGCCCGAGTTCACCTGCTTCGCCGGCACCACGCTGCAGGAGGTCTTCGACACGCATCCGGAGATCCGCGCGGCCTGCGCCGCTTGCATCTGCGGGCACGCCGCGACCCTCGAGGCGGATATCGCCGAAGCAAAGCGCCGCCACGGCGCGGCCGGTGACTGGACACCCGAAAGCCTCGCTCTGCACATCCAAGGCGTCCTGCAGGGCGCCTTCATCCTGGCCAAGGCGAAGCAGGGACCGGAGATCGCCGCCGCCAGCATCGGCCACCTCCGGCGGTACATCGCATTTCTGTTCGACGCGCCCGCCGAGGATCTGACAGCGGGCAGCGCGGCGGCCTGAACAGAAGCAAGGCCGCTACACCCCCTAGGGAGGAGCCTAAAGAATGGAGCCGACGATCTACCTTTTCTTCAAAGGCAACTGTCTCGAAGCGATGACCCTTTACGCCGAGGTTCTCGGCGGCGAGGTCAAGGGCGTCTTCCGCAACGCCGACGCGCCCGACCCGGAAAGCCGCATGCCGGGCGGGGACGACATGGTCATGAACATGAGCATGACGCTGGGCAGCGCCACGCTCATGGCCTCCGACAACACCGAGGAGATGTACGACAAGCCGCGGGGATTCCGGGTGTCGATCGCGCCAACATCGCGCGCCGAGTTCGACCGCATTCATGCCGCCCTCGCCAGGGACGCCCTATCGGTCGAGATGGCGCCGGAAGAAACCTTCTGGGCCGAGCGCTTCGCCATGTTCACCGACAGATACGGCACCCCCTGGATGCTCAACTACGAAGGCGCCAAGGCCCAGGGAGAAGCGAAATGACTGAGATCGTCACCTGCCTGTGGTTCGACCACGGCGAAGCCAGCAAGGCAGCGGAGTTCTATGCCGCCACCTTCCCCGACAGCCATGTCGCCCGGGTGAATGCGGCACCCGGCGACTTTCCCGGCGGGCAGGAGGGCAGCGAACTGACCGTCGAATTTACCGTGCTTGGGCGCCCGTTCATCGGCCTGAACGGCGGCCCGGTTTTCACGCCGAACGAGGCCGTCAGCTTCATGGTCCTGACCGAAGACCAGGAAGAGACCGACCGCTATTGGAATGCGATTGTCGGCAACGGCGGCAAGGAGAGCGATTGCGGCTGGTGCAAGGATCGCTGGGGACACTCATGGCAGATCACGCCGCGGCGGCTGCTCGACTTGACCACGAGCGCCGACCGCGACGCAGCGAAACGCGCCTTCGAGGCCATGATGACGATGAAGAAAATCGATATCGCCTCGATCGAAGCGGCAGCCAAAGCCACTCGATAAGGAGAACCAGTCATGCCCGGTACCGTCAAACTGCATCGCGTCTTCGCCGCCAAGCCGGAGAAGGTCTACCGCGCCTTTGTCGAGCCCGACGCCGTCGCAAGCTGGCTGCCGCCCTTCGGCTTCCTCTGCACGGTGCATGAACTCGAGGCGAAGGAAGGCGGCCGGCACCGCATGTCCTTCCGCAACTTCACCACGGGCGACAGCCACGCCTTCGGCGGCAGCTACCTGAAGCTCGTTCCGGGCGAAACGCTGGTCTACACCGATAGTTTCGACGACCCGAACCTGCCGGGCGAGATGAAGGTGACCGTGACGCTAAAGGCGGTTTCGGTCGGTACGGAGATGACGGCGGTTCAGGAGGGTATCCCCGATGTGATTCCGGTCGAGGCCTGCTATCTCGGCTGGCAGGAATCCTTGCGCAAGCTGGCCAAACTCGTCGAACCCAAAATCACGCAGTGAGGCCCCCAGGGCGCCCGACGCATCAGCAACGGAAAACAGAGAGATGACCCAAATCACCATCGAAACCACGATCGCCGCCCCCGTCGAGCGGGTGTGGAATGCCTATACGACCCCAGCCGAGATCACCCGGTGGAACTTCGCCTCCGACGACTGGTGCTGCCCTAGCGCGGAAGCCGACCTGAAGGTCGGCGGCGCCTACAAGGCACGCATGGAAGCCAAGGACGGCAGCTTCGGCTTCGATCTCGAGGCGGTCTATGAGGAGGTCGAGCCGCAGCAGGCACTCACCTTCGCCATGTGCGACGGCCGCAAGGCCCGCACGACCTTCGAGTGCGCGAACGGCAAGACCAGGGTCACCACGGTCTTCGATGCGGAGACTCAGAACTCCGTCGAGATGCAGCGCGACGGCTGGCAGGCCATTCTCGACAACTTCAGGAGCTACCTCGAGGCGGCGCCCCGCTGACCCGAGGAAGGAGGACACCGAGATGTCGGCAGAAACCGCAGAGAACCCGGCCCGGCCAGACGAAGCCGAGATCCGCGCCCTGGTCGCCGCCGTGCAGCGCGGACACCGCGACAAGGATGCCGCGGCGATCCGCGCCGCCTACGCCGAAGACGTGGTCACCTTCGACCTGGCGCCGCCGCTGCGTTCAGTCATGGACAGCGATTCCGGCGCACTGCAGGCCTGGCTCGACACCTGGGACGGCCCCATCGAGCTCACGGACCGCGATCTCGCCATCGAAATCGACGGCGACCTCGCCTGCGCTTACGGCTACTCCCGGCTCGGCGGCAAGCAGGCCGGCGGCGAAGCGGTCACGCTTTGGCTGCGGCTGACGCTCTGCCTGCGGCGGCGGGAAGGAGCCTGGCAGGTAGTCCACGAGCACAGCTCCGTTCCTTTCCGCATGGACGGCAGCTTCAAGGCTGCCCTCGATCTGGAACCCGAAGCCGCCTAGCCGTTCTTCCAGGCCGGCTTGCGTATCTCAACGAAGCCGGCCGGAAGCGGCTTCGGAAGAATTCTTGGGCACCGAGGGAACGGACGCGAAGTAGAAGTCGAGCATGGAGTCGAGCGGCGCCGGATCGCGCCGCAGGCGGCTGCGGAGCGCCGCGCCTTCCCAGCAGTTCACCAGAAGGTCCGCCATGTGGCGAGGGTCGGTGCCGGGCGGCAAATCGCCCTTGGCCTGCGCTTCCTCCATGCACGCGGCGATGCGCCCGGCGATTGTGGCGAAGCACCTCTCGATCGCTTTCTGGAAAATGGGATTGATGCCGGAAAGTTCCTGTCCCAGACCGCCCAGCATGCAGCCGAGATAGCCGTCCTCGCGATACTTGTCGCGCGACAGCTCAAAGAACCTGCGCACCCTGTCGAGCGGCAGCAGGGCGCTGTCGCCTAGCGTGAAGTCGAGGCCGGCGTGCACCTCGTCCATGTAGCGGTCGATCACCTGGAGGGCGAAATCCTCCTTGCTGGCGAAGTGGTGGTAGAAGGAGCCCTTCGGAACCCCCGTCTCCTTGAGCACCACCTGGATTCCGAGATCGTTGTAGCCGTGGCGCAGGAGCATGCTCAGTCCCGCGTCGAGCAGACGCTCCTTGGTGGATTCGCTCATCGAGAAAGGGCCCGGTTGTTAATCCGTCGATAGCAGAAGAGTCGGACACTGGGCGCTCGAGATCAAGGCCGCTCCTTGCTGCAGGGGCGGCCTTCGCGCGTAGAACGGGCTTTGGCGCCCATGCCCGGCTTGGATGACGGGCATCGCGAGTCAGTGCTGGTGCTCGGGTGGTGCGAAGAGGATCAGCTCCACGCGATCGTCACCTTCGACATGGGCGTGGTGGCCCGGCGGAATCTCGAAAAAGTCGCCGCGCGTGATACTGATTTTTTCTCCAGTATCGATCATGTGAATGGAGAGGGTTCCGCCGATGCAATAGCCAGTGTGGTGCATCGGACAGGTGTGCGGATTCCCGAGTAAAGGCTTCTCGTCCTTTTCCCAGGTCCAGCCCGGTTCGAACACCGCGTGCATGCCAGTCGCGCCAGTTCCCATCTTCAGGATGGCAATGCCGCCGGATTCCTTCATGTCGAGCAGGTCGTCGGGGCTGTCGAAGCGCCGGGTTTCGAGAGCTGTGGTCATGACAACGTCTCCTCTCTGCTTTTTGTTCATAATAGACCGGTCGGTCTATTTCTGAGTTTACACATAGGAGCCGCGCGCGAGTCAAGCCTCGGCACGAGGTCGCCTTGGATCGGATCGATCCAAGGCGCTTCTCTTGCTCCTCCCGACTCCCCTTCTAGAGGAACGGTGGCTTTCCGACTGAACGGTACGGAAGCTTCGCCCGGGGGCGCCGGCCTCTAGCGGTTCTTCCAGCTCGCTTTGCGCTTCTCGGCGAAGGCGGACATGCCTTCCTTCTGGTCCTCGGTGCCGAAGGTCGAGTGGAACAGCCGCCGCTCGAACTTGACGCCCTCGGCCAGGGTGGTCTCGTAGCTGCGGTTGACGGCTTCCTTGGCCATCAGCACGGCGATGCGCGAGAAACCGGCGATCTTCTCTGCGGCCGCCATGGCCTCTTCCTGCAGCTTGTCGGCGGGGACCACGCGGGCCACCAAGCCGGCGCGCTCGGCCTCCGCGGCGTCCATCATCCGCCCGGTCAGGCAGAGGTCCATGGCCTTCGACTTGCCGACGAAACGGGTCAGGCGCTGGGTGCCGCCGGAACCGGGGATGGTGCCCAGGGTGATTTCCGGCTGTCCGAACTTGGCGGTATCCGAGGCGATGATCATGTCGCACATCATCGCGACCTCGCAGCCGCCGCCGAGCGCGAAGCCCGAGACCGCCGCGATCACCGGCTTGCGGCACTTGGCGACCACTTCCCAGTCGTCGGTGATGAAGTCCTCGCCGAAGACCTCGGCGAAGGTCTTGTCCTTCATCTCCTTGATATCGGCCCCGGCGGCGAAGGCCTTCTCGGAGCCCGTCAGCAGGATGCAGCCGACGCCGTCATCGGCCTCGAACGCGGTCAGGGCCTGCCCCAGTTCGTCGATCAGCGCGGCGCAGAGCGCGTTCAGCGCCTGCGGGCGGTTCAGCGTGATGACGCCGACCGCGCCTTTTTTCTCGGCAATAATGTTTTCATAGGCCATCGGCCAGATCCTCCGGATCGTATGGTTCTTAGGGAAGCCCGCGCCGCTTTCTCCGCTCCCGAGCAGCGGCTACTGCGGTGAAATCATGAAGCGCACGATCAAGCTGTCGTGCCCTGGGGTAAAGGCCATCACCAGCTGTTCGCCCTCGCGCTTGTAGCTGGCCGGGCCGGTCGCGGTCCAGCCGAGCTGCGGAAGGGTTTCCCGGTAAAAGGCGATCACCGCGTCCTGGGTAACAACGCCGCTGGCAAAGGTTTCGATGATCCGCCCTTCGGGCTTATCGAAGACCATGGTCTGTTCGGGTACTTCTTCCAGACCTGGCATCAAGGGCAGATCCGGGACCGTGCTGATGAAACCATCGTCCGCGAAAGCGGGCGCCGCCAGAACCGGCCCCGCGAAGAGCAGACAGAGAATCAGCAGCAGGCGATGCGGGCTATGCATGACGGCTTGGATACCCTAACGCTGGCGCAAAGGACAATAGAAAGTAGAGCGCCCGGCCTGCGCGATGCGGCGTACCGGCAGGTCGTCGCGCCCGGCCTCGCGGCTGGCCGGGCTGAGCTCGCCTTCGCGCCCATAAACCCGCCATTCGTGTTGAAAATAGCCCAGCTCTCCGCTGGCCTGGACATAGTCGCGCAGCGAGGAACCGCCGGCGGCGATGGCGCGGGTCAGCACCTCGCGCACGGCGCCGGCCAGGCGTTCGGCGCGCTGTCCTTGCACGCTGTGGGCGGAACGCCGCGGCGAAAGCGCGGCGACGTAGAGCGCTTCGCAGGCATAGATATTACCGACCCCGGCGACCACGCGCTGATCGAGCAGCGCCGCCTTGATCGAGGTCTTGCGCCCCTTCAGCGCCGCCGCGAGCACCGGTCCGCTGAAGCCATTGCCCAGGGGTTCGGGCCCCAGAGTCTTGAGATACTTGGACTGCTCCAGGCCGCCGGTTTCGATCAGATCCATGAAGCCGAAGCGCCGGGCGTCGTTGAAGCGCACCTGCTGTCCGTCTTCCGTGGTGAAGACGATGTGATCGTGCGGCGCCAGGGGCAGCGCGCCCTCGGCGGTGATCACCATGCGCCCGGACATGCCGAGGTGGCACAGCAGGGTCTCGCCGCCATCGAGGTCCATCAGGATGTATTTGGCCCGGCGGCGCACGGTCTCGATCCGCCGGCCGCTGAGCCGCGCGGCGAAGTCCGTGGGCAAGGGAAACCGCAAGTCCGGGCGGCGCTGCAGCACCTGCGCGAAGCGCCGGCCCTCGAAGATCGGGGCCAGTCCGCGGCAAACTGTTTCAACTTCGGGCAACTCGGGCATAGCGCTATCTGTGGCATAAGCCGGGCGTGCGCGCTATCTATCGCGCATGAGCGAGACGACAAAGCAAAAAAGCGGCACCGCCTCCTTCGGTTTTCGGGAGGTGCCGGAAGACGAGAAGTCGCCGCTGGTGCGCGGAGTCTTCAGCTCCGTGGCCGGGCGCTACGACCTGATGAACGACCTGATGTCCGGCGGCGTGCACCGGCTGTGGAAGGCGGAGATGGTCGCCTGGCTACGGCCGCAACCAGACATGGCGCTGCTCGATGTCGCGGGCGGTACCGGGGATATCGCCTTTCGCGTGATGGACAAGGCGGGAGAGGGCGCGGCGGCCACGGTCTGCGACATCACCGAGTCCATGCTGCGGGTCGGCCGCGACCGGGCGATCGACCAGGGGCGTCTCAAGGGCCTCTCCTGGGTTTGCGGCGACGCCGAGAAACTGCCCTTCCCGGACCGCAGCTTCGACGCCTACACCATCGCCTTCGGCCTGCGCAACGTCACCCACACCGCGGCGGCCCTGGCCGAGGCGCGGCGGGTGCTGAAGCCCGGCGGGCGCTTCCTCTGCCTGGAATTCAGCAAGGTGGTCCTGCCGCTGCTGTCCGAGCTCTACGACCTCTATTCCTTCCGGGTGCTGCCGGCGCTGGGCCAGGCGGTGGCGCGCGACCGCGACTCCTACCAGTACCTGGTCGAATCGATCCGCCGCTTCCCGCCGCAGGAGGAGCTGATTTCCCTGATCGAAGCCGCCGGCCTGGAGCAGGCCAGCTACCGCAACCTGACGGGCGGCGTCGCGGCCCTGCATTCCGCCTGGCGGGTCTGAGTCTCCATGCCGATGTTCCGCGCCCTGGCCCAGCCGCTCCGTCTGTTCCGCATCGCCCGTATTCTGGCGAAGCACGATGCCTTGGCGGTGCTCGAGGAGGCGCGGCTGTTTCCCTTGCTGCTGCGAACGGCGCGGATCTGCGCGCGGCCGTTTTCCAGACGCGCCAGCGCGTCGCTGCGTCCGGGGCAGAAGCTGGCCGCCGCCCTGACCGAACTCGGCCCCAGTTTCATCAAGCTTGGCCAGTTCGCCGCCACCCGCGCCGATCTGGTCGGCGAGCAGGTCGCCGCCGATCTCGCCGAACTGCAGGATCGTCTGGCCCCTTTCCCCAGCGACCAGGCCAAGAGCATCGTCGAGCGGGAACTGGAACAGCCCTTGGCCGCGCTCTACGCCCACTTCGAGGATAAGCCGGTATCGGCCGCCTCGATCGCCCAGGTGCACTTCGCCGTAACCCATCCCGACCCGCTTGAGGAGAACGGCGCCGGGCGGGAGGTCGCCGTCAAGATACTGCGCCCGGGGATCGAAGCCGCCTTCGCGCGCGACCTGGAGCTGTTTCGCTGGATCGCCCGTCTCGCCGAGCGCTCGGCCCCGAGGGCCCGGCGTCTGCGTCCCTGCGCCGTGGTCGAGGTTTTCGCCGAATCCGTGCACATCGAGATGGATCTGCGCATGGAGGCCGCCGCCGCCGCCGAGCTGGCCGGCAACTTCGCCGGCGACGATAGCTACCGGGTGCCGGAAATCGACTGGAGCCGGACCTCCCGCCGTGTGCTGACCACCACCCGGCTGAGCGGCATCCGCCTCGACGACCGGGAGGCCCTGCTGGCCGCCGGGCACGACCTGACCGACGTTCTGACCAAGGCGGCGGCGATCTTTTTCAATCAGGTTTTCCGCGACGGCTATTTCCATGGCGACCAGCACCCGGGCAACATGTTCGTCACCGCCGACGGCGCCATCGGCGCCGTG
Organism: uncultured Alphaproteobacteria bacterium; assembly: GCA_942491105.1. Classification (GTDB taxonomy): domain Bacteria; phylum Pseudomonadota; class Alphaproteobacteria; order Kiloniellales; family DSM-21159; genus JBBEAM01. The sequence goes on from CALNZX010000002.1 coordinate 168,677, forward strand.
GACTTCGGCATCATGGGGCGGCTCGACCACAAGACCCGCACCTATCTCGCCGATATGCTGCTGGCCACGCTGGCCCAGGATTACCGCCGCCTGGCCCAGGTCCATGTCGACGCCGGCTGGCTGCCCCCCGGTCAGCCTATGGAGATTTTCGCCCAGGCGCTGCGCGCCGTCTGCGAACCGATCTTCGGTCAACCGCTGGAGCGCATCTCCTTCGCCCGGCTGCTGGGTCAGCTGCTGGCGCTGACCGAATCCTTCGAAATGCCGGTGCAGCCGCAGCTGGTGCTGATGCAGAAGAACATGCTGATGGCCGAGGGAGTCAGCCGCAAGCTGGACCCCAGGCTGAATATCTGGATTCTGGCCGAACCGCTGATCATCGAATGGATGCACGCCAACCGCGGCGTACAGGCGCAGGCGCGCGAGGCTTTCGAGGGGCTGCGCGATGCCGCCGCCCGCCTGCCGCAGGCGCTGCGCGCCCTCGAGGCCCTCTCGGCAGCCGTCGACGCCCAGGGCATCAAGCTGCACCCCGATACCGTCTCCGCCTTCCGCGGCAGACGCGGCATCTCAGCTTATCTGCCCTGGCTGGCGACCGGTCTATCGCTGCTGGCGCTGATCCTCGCCCTGGTGGCGCTGGATTGAGCCAGCTCGCCTGCGAGGCCGCGCCCCGCTTTTTCCTTGCCCGCGGCTTGGAATCGGGCCATGTGAGTCGTAGGTTTTACGTAAGATTGCCTGGAATTATACGGTCCTAGCGCCATGCTCGCCGGCAAACGCATTCTCCTGATCGTCTCGGGCGGCATCGCCGCCTATAAGTCGCTTGAGCTGATTCGCCGGCTCCGCGAAGGCGGCGCCAGCGTGCGCGCGGTGCTGACCAAGGGCGGCGCCGAGTTCGTCACGCCGCTCTCGATCGCGGCACTGTCCGGCGACAAGGTCTACCAGGAGCTGTTCTCCCTGACCGACGAAGCCGAGATGGGCCACATCGAGCTGTCGCGTGCCGCCGATCTGCTGGTGGTCGCCCCGGCCTCCGCCGATCTGCTCGCCAAGATGGCCTCCGGGCGCGCCGACGATCTCGCCTCGACCGTGCTGCTCGCCACGGACAAGGACGTGCTGGCCGCTCCGGCGATGAATCTGCGGATGTGGCTGCATCCGGCGACCCAGGCCAATCTCGCGACCCTGGCCGCGCGCGGCCTGCGCTGCGTCGGCCCCAATGACGGCGACATGGCCTGCGGCGAGTACGGCCCCGGCCGCATGGCGGAGCCGCAGGAAATTCTGGCGGCGATCGCCGACTACTTCGGCGGCGACGCCCGCCTGGCCGGGCGCAGGGCGCTGGTCACCAGCGGGCCGACCTACGAAGCCATCGATCCAGTGCGCTACATCGCCAACCGCTCCTCGGGCAAGCAAGGCCATGCCATCGCCCAGGCGCTGTCGCGCCTCGGCGCGGCCACCACCCTGGTTTCCGGCCCGACCCGGCTGCAGGATCCGGCGGGGGTCAAGGTGATCCATGTCGAGACCGCCGAGCAGATGCTCGCCGCCTGCCAGGACTCGCTGCCCGCCGACGTCGCCGTCTGCGCCGCCGCCGTGGCCGACTGGAAGGCCGCCAGCGAAGCCGAGCAGAAACTCAAGAAAACGCCGGGCGGGGCGGCGCCAAGCCTTGCCCTGACGCCGAACCCCGATATCCTGGCCAGCCTTTCGGCGGCGGGGAACCAGCGCCCGGGATTGGTCGTCGGCTTCGCCGCCGAGACCGAGAACCTGCTCGACAACGCCGCCGAGAAGCGGGCGCGCAAGGGCTGCGATTGGATTCTCGCCAACGATGTCTCGGCGCAGAGCGGCACCTTCGGGGGCGCCGACAATCTGGTGCATCTGGTCGATGACACCGGCAGCGAGGCCTGGCCCCGCATGAGCAAACAGGCGGTCGCCGAGCGGCTGGCCGAACGAATCGCGGCTCACTTCGCGGAAGGGCGTTGAACGGAAAATGAGCGAGACTATCGAAATTCCCGTAAAGACCCTGCCCCACGGGGCCGACCTGGATCTGCCCGCCTATGCCACGGAACAGTCGGCCGGCCTCGATCTGCTGGCCGCGGTAACCGAGGATCTGGTGCTGGCGCCGGGCGCCCGCGCCCTGGTTCCGACCGGCCTGGCCATCGCCCTGCCGCCGGGCTACGAAGCCCAGGTGCGCCCGCGCTCGGGACTGGCTCTGAAACATGGAATTTCCGTACTGAACAGCCCGGGCACCATCGACGCGGATTATCGCGGCGAACTCGGTGTGATCCTGATCAATCAGGGCGAAGCGCCCTATACCGTGACCCGGGGCAGCCGCATCGCGCAGATGGTGGTGGCGCGCCACGCCCGCGTTGCCTGGCAGCCCAGTGAAAACCTGGAAGACAGCGCCCGCGGCAGCGGCGGCTTCGGTTCGACCGGTACCGGCGGCCACGCCGCCGGCTAAAACGCCACGCGGGCGCTGCCTTAGAAAGTGCGTTTGGAAAGGACGGGGGCAAGATGCTCCGCCTATCGAAAAAGCTGCTGTTCGCCATCGAGGCGGTGGTCGATATCGCCTATCACGCCGGCGCCGCTCCGGTACGTTCCTCCGATATCTCCCGCCGCCAGGATATTCCCCGCCGCTATCTGGAGCAGGTGCTGCAGCAGTTGGTGCATCACGGAATCCTGACCGGGCTGCGCGGCCCGCGTGGCGGATATCGCCTGGCGCGCCCCGCCGCGTCGATCAGCCTGGGTGAGATCATCCGGGTGGTTCGCCAGCTAGAGGGCACGCTGGACCCGGCGAGTCAGTCCGAAGGCTCGCAAATCGGACTCAAGGTGGTCCGCCCGCTGTGGATCGACATGCAGCAGCAAATGATCGAGCGCTTCGATTCCATGACCGTCGAGGAGCTGTGCAAGCGCGCCCAAGCCAAGGGCATCGAGCGCGCGGACAGTGCCAAGAAGCCGGGAAAAGCTTAAGCTGGCCGCCATGGACTTCAGCGACGCGGAAATCGAACGCTACGCCCGCCATCTGGTTCTGCCGGAAATCGGCGAGGCCGGGCAGGCGCGGCTGCGCGCCTCCAGGGTTCTGGCGATCGGCGCCGGCGGCCTCGGCTCGCCGCTGCTGCTCTACCTCGCCGCGGCCGGCGTCGGCACGCTGGGGATCCTCGACGACGATAGCGTCGACCTGTCCAACCTGCAGCGCCAGATCGCCCACGGCACCGCGGATATCGGCCGCGCCAAGGTCGATTCCGCCCGCGACGCCATCCTGGCGGTCAATCCCGAGGTCGCGGTAAAGACCCATCGGACCCGCTTCGCCCCGGACAACGCCCTGGAGCTGGTCGCCGGCTACGATCTCGTGGCCGACGGCAGCGACAACTTCGCCACCCGCTTCCTGGCCAACGATGCCTGCCACCTTGCCGGCAAGCCTTTGGTTTCCGCCTCGATCATGCGTTTCGACGGGCAGCTCACCACCTTCCGCTCCTACGAGGAGGGCAACCGCCCTTGCTATCGCTGCCTGTTCGGCGCGCAGCCGCCGCGCGATCCCAAGATGTCCTGCGCCGACGTCGGCGTGCTGGCGATGCTGCCCGGCGTCATGGGCAGCCTGCAGGCGGGCGAGGTGGTGAAGGAGCTGCTGGGCATCGGCGAAAGCCTGGCCGGAAGGCTGCTGCTCTACGATGCCTTGGGCACCACCTTCCGGACGATCTCCGCGCCGCGCGACCCGGCCTGCCGTCTCTGCGGCGCCAATCCCGACATCACCGACCTCAAGTCGGTTTCCTACGCCCCCACGGATCTGCGCGCCGCGCAGTGAGCGCCGCTCGGTGACCGCAGGGCCATGATCCCCTCCGCAAACTTTCCCGCCGGCTACACGCTGCGGCCGGGTTACCCAGGGGACGCCGCCGCGATCCAGGAGATCGAGCGCGACGCCGACAGCCGCTTCGCGGCGGTGCTCGGGGCGGGATGGGCGCCCGCTTGGCAGCCCAGTTCCTCGGAGGAGCTGGTGGAGGCCGCGCAGCAGGCCGCGCTTTTTGTTATCGCGCCGGTAGATGGGCCGCCCTGCGGCTATCTCTGGATGGAACCCCTCGAGGGCGCCGGACAGATCGCCGAACTGGCGGTCACCCGGGCCCATGGCCGCAAAGGACTTGGGCGTCTGCTGCTCGCCACCGCCGAAGCCTGGGCGGCGCGGCGGGGCTTTGCGGCGCTCACCCTCACCACCTTCCGCGATGTGCCCTGGAACGCGCCCTTCTACGGCCGTTGCGGCTTCATGGAGATTAGCCCCGAAGGGGCCTTGGCGGACATCCTCTTGGCGGAGCGCACGCAGTTCGCGGCGCCGAGGATCGCCATGCGCAGGGCGTTGGAAAGCTAGGCCAGCCCGAAGTGGGCCAGCGCCTCCGGATGGCTTTCCGGCGCGGCGGCGAAGCGATCGCGGCAGCCGGGATTGCAAAAACCGACCACCTTGCCCCGGTAGCGCGCCAGCGAGTCCGCCTTGACCGGCTTGCCCGACCAGGGGCAGTGCGTATTGACGCAGTCTTCCAGCTTCGGCGCCGCGTCCATCAGAACATCTGGTCCAGCACCCGGTCCGGCGGGGTGTGCTGGTCGGCGAAGGTCTTCATGTTGACGATCACCTTCTCGCCCATGGCGATCCGCCCCTCGATGGTGGCCGAGCCCATATGCGGCAGCAGCACCACGTTCTCCAGCTTCATCAGCTTGGGATTGATCGCCGGTTCCTGCTCGAAGACATCCAGGCCGGCGCCCGCGATTTCCCCCGCCGCCAGCAGCCGGGCCAGGGAGGACTCGTCGATCACCTCGCCACGGCTGGTGTTGACCACGATGGCATGGGACTGCAGCAGCTTCAGCCGCCGCGCCGAAAGCAGGTGATAGGTCGCCGGGGTATGCGGACAGTTGACCGAGACGATATCGACGCGCGCCAGCATCTGGTCGAGGCTTTCCCAATAGGTCGCCTCAAGCTCGTTCTCGATCTCCGGCTGCACCCGGCGGCGGTTGTGATAGTGCACCGCCAAGCCGAAGCCGCGGGCCCGGCGGGCCACAGCGGAGCCAATCCGCCCCATGCCGATGATGCCGATGCGCTTGCCCCAGATGCGGTGGCCGAGCATGCCGGTCGGGCTCCAGCCGGTCCATTCGCCGCTGCGCACCAGACGCTCGCCCTCCGACAGGCGGCGCGAGACCGCGAGGATCAGCGCCATGGTCATGTCGGCGGTATCCTCGGTCAGGACGCCCGGCGTATTGGTCACGGTAATGCCGCGCATCCGCGCGGTCTTGAGGTCGATATGGTCGACGCCGGTCCCGAAAGACGCGATCAGCTTCAACTGGGCGCCGGCCTCGTTGAGGATCGCCGAGTCGATCTTGTCGGTCACGGTCGGCACCAGAATCTCCGCTTCCTTGACGGCGGCGCGCATCTGTTCCTGCGTGAAGGGCGTGTCGTCGAGGTTCAGGCGCACCTCGAACAGCTCCTTCATCCGGGTTTCGATTACGTCCGGCAAGCGGCGCGTTACGATCACTAGCGGCCTGCTAAGGGGCATGGAGCGCCTCGAAAAACCAGAGGCCGCGCACGGCGGCGGAAGGTCAATGAGGTAGCAGGGGCAAGCGGCGCTTGTCCAGTATCCTGGACCGCGTGGCAAAGCACCGCTCCGCCGCCGCCCAAGGCAGCGCAGCGCGCTTGACCGGGAATCCGTCAGCGGCTAGCAGAGAGGGATGCACGAGATTCCGCTCCGCGTTTTCCTGGTGCTCGCCCTGTTGCTTCCCGCCTTTCCGGCCGCGGCGCAGGACGTCACCAACAACGATCGCCAGATCGAACGCCCAGGCCGCACCGGCCTGCCGCTGCCGCGCTTCGTCTCGCTGCGCGCCTCGGAGGTGAACCTGCGGGCGGGGCCGGGCATCCGCTATCCGATTCAATGGGTCTATCAGCGCCGCAACATGCCGGTCGAGGTGATCGAGGAGTTCGAGACCTGGCGCCGCATCCGCGACTGGGAAGGCACCGACGGCTGGGTCCATCAATCGATGATCCAGGGGCGGCGCAGCATTCTGGTCACCGGGCAGGAGCGTCTGCTGCTGCGCAAGCCCGAAGGTGGGGCGGCGCCCGTCGCCCGGCTGGAAGCCGGAGTCATCGGCGAACTGCTCGGCTGCGACGGCCGCTGGTGCGAAATCAGCGCCGGCGGGTTCGACGGCTGGCTGCCGCGCGACGCCTTCTACGGCACCTATCCCCAGGAAACGGTCAACTAAGCCGGCGAAGCTTGTTGCGGCGCGGCGGCGCGCTTATTCTGCCGCCCGTTACGCGCTAGGACCTTGGGGGCACGGGTGAAGCAGAAAAGCATTGCGATTTTTGGCGCCGGCGGATTCATCGGCAGCAACCTCGCGCATCATCTGCGCGGCATGGACCGGTTTAGCTGTACCCTGCTGGATGTCGACGAAAGCAAGCTGCGCCTGCGCTTCGGCAACGGCGCCTACCGCTACCGGGCCTGCGACATTTCCCAGCCCGACGCGCCCATCGCGGAGGTGGTCGCCCAGCACGACATCGTCATGCATCTGGCCGCCCATGTGCATCCCAGCGCCTTTCTCGAAAAGCCGCTCGACGTGGTTCAGCTCAATTTCTTCGACGCGCTGAAAGTGGTCGATGCCTGCGTCGCCCATGGCAAGCGGCTGATTCACTTCTCGACCTCGGAGGTTTACGGCAAGACCGGCGGCAGCGCCGAGGCCTTCCGCGAGGACGAGACCGACTGCATCCTGGGGCCGATCGACAATCATCGCTGGATCTACTCCAACGCCAAGCAGCTGCTCGACCGGATCATCCACGCCCACGGCCTGAAGGGCGATCTTTCCTACACGCTGATCCGGCCCTTCAATTTCGTCGGCCCCTTGATGGACAGGCTGTTGCACGATCCCAAGGGCGACGACAATCCACGCGTTCTGGCGCATTTCCTCTCGGCGCTGTTCTACGGCCGCCCGCTGAAGCTGGTTAACGGCGGCGCCAGCCGGCGCTGCTTCACCTATATCGGCGATGCCATGAGGGCTCTGGAGCTGGTGCTCGACAGCCCGGACGCGCTGCACAACCAGATCGTCAACGTCGGCAATCCGGCGAACGAGACGACGATCCGCGACCTCGCCACCTTGATGCTGGAGCTCTATCGCCGCGATTTCGACCCCGCCGCCGACAACCCACTGGTCGATGTCCCGGGCGAGGTTTTCTACGGCGCCGGCTACGAGGACTGCGACCGGCGCCTGCCGGATATCTCCAAGCTGGCGGCGCTCGGCTGGGCTCCCCAGGTCGGCCTCGAGGAAACCTTCGCCCGCTCCATGCGCTACTTCCACGACAACCGCGCGGCGATCGAGGCCGCGCTCTAGGCATGGATGCCGCCGTTCCCCGCATCAGCCTGGCGATGCCCTGCCGCAACGGCGGCGCCTACCTGGCGGAGGCGGTCGATTCGCTGCTGGGGCAGGACTATCCCAATCTCGAAATCCTGATCTGCGACGACGCCTCCGAGGACGGCAGCCACGATCTGATAGAAGCGCGCTTCGCCGCCTATGGCGGCGGCCACAGGCTAGAGCTGCTGCGCAACGAACAGCGCCAGGGGATCGAAACCTACAACCGCCTGATGGCGGCGGCCTCGGGCGCCTTTGTCGTGATCGCCCACGCCGACGACGTCGCCTATCCGAATCGAGTCAGCCGCCTGACCCAGGCCTGGCTCCAGACCGGCGTTTCCCTGGTGTCGAGCAACGCCTTGGCGATCGATGAAAACGGCGCGGAGATCGGCCCTTACTGCAGGGAGAGCGGCCAGCCCGATTACAGCCTGGAAAAGCTGGCGGAGACCGGCTGGCAGGCAACGCTGCTCGGCGCCACGCTGGCCTGGGAGCCGGAGATCTTCCACCGCTTCGGGCCGCTCAAGGCGGAATCGACGGCGATCAGCAGCGACTGGATCCTGCCCTTCCGGGCGGCCCTGCTGAAGGGCATCCACTATGTCGAGGAGCCGCTATTGAGCTGGCGCTACCACGCCGACAGCCGCTCGCGGCAGATGCTCGGCCAGCACCGGGACGAGCGCGCCGCCAAGGAAGCCGCCACGGCCAACGCCTTGATCCAGACGGTTTATCTGATCGATACCCTGAACGCCTTCGCCCGCGAGGCGCCGGAGGCGGAGCGCCCCCGTTTGGCCAGGGTCCGGGCGATCCTGCAGGAACGTCTGCTGCGCCTCGGCCGCGACTGGGGGCAGGTGCGCAATGCCCTGATGCACGACCGGCTGCGCCCGCGCTGGGAGCCGCCGGAGCCGGCCTAGGCCGGAGACGCCGGACCTATTCGGCGAAATCCCCGGACAGCGCGGCGCGCACCGTCTCGGGCACCACCACCATGTGCGCATAGGCCGGATGGGTGAATCCCAGGATCACGCGCGCGTCGGCCTGCTTGAAGGCCGCGCGCTGTTCCGCGGTAAAGGGAAAGTGGATGAACTGCACCGAGGAGGCCTTGCCGTCGGCCGTGGTGCGGTCGACGTCCTCCTCGGGCTTGCCCGCGACGCGCTGGCCGCCGACCTCGATGAAGGCGGTCTCCTCGACGCCGCCGAGCTTGGCCAGGAAGGTCTGGCGGCGGACCGGGTCGTCGATTTCGAACATCACCGTGGCGACCAGTTCGTCGCCCTTGGGGACCAGAGGATTGTAGGCGTTGAGTTCATCCGCGATCTGCTCCTCGCCGCCCTTCTCGATATAGAGCATCTCGTGGATCTGCGCCCACATGGTGTCGTAGCTCTCGAAGTAGAAGGTGCAGACCGGGCCGACTTCCACGCGGCGGTGCTTTTTCAGCTCGACGATCCGGGCGCGGTGCTGCTTGCGTTCGGCCTCGTAGTGGGCCGGCGCGAGGATGTCCTCGCGGGTGATTTCGGTTTTCTGCGCCATAGTGCCTGGTCCTTGCTGCTTGCGGCGCTTCGCGCCCGGGCCTGGAAGTCAGACCTCGAGCCCGTAGGCCTTCGCGAAAATCTGGATCGGGTGGTAACTCTCCTGCGGCAGCGTCTGGCCCTCATCGGCCAGGCGCTCCATGCCCTGCAGAATATGCGCGCCGGCCAGCGGGCATTCCGAAGCGAGGTACGCCTTACCGGCCTTCAAGACATCCCGGGCGACCGGCTTGCCGACCTTCAGGGCGGTCTCGAAGTTGCCCTCGAAGACGCCCCAGGAACCGCCGTGGCCGGAGCAGCGCGGCAGCTGCTTGATCTCGGTCTCGGGGATCAGCTTGAGCATCTCGAAGGCCTTGTTGCCCATGTTCTGCGCGCGGGAATGGCAGGCGATGTGCACCGCCACGCCGCCGTCGATCGGCGTCAGGCCCTCGGCCAGGCCCTCCTTGCCGGCGATATCGACGACGTATTCGGTGACATCGAAGGTCGCCTTCGAGAGTTTCTCGATCGCCGCCTCGCCGGGCGCGATCAGCAGCCATTCGAACTTCAGCATCAAGGCGCAGGAGGGGGTCAGGGCGATCACGTCGTAGCCCTTGTCGATCCAGGGCTCCAGCCCGGCGGCGACGCGCCGCGCGGACTCCGCGACGGCCTGCAGATCGCCCTGCTCGAACTGCGGCATGCCGCAGCAGCCGGGATAGACGACCTCGGTCTCGACACCGTTCCTGGCCAGCACCTGGCGGGTGGCGGCGCCGATTCGCGGGTTGTTGTAGTTGACGAAGCAGGTGGAATAGAGGACCGCCTTGCGGCCCCGCGCCGGCGCATCGGCATTGACTTCGGGCAGCTCGCTGGCGGCGCGCTCCGTGTAGGTCTTGGCGTGGTATTTCGGCAAATCGGCGTGCTTGTCGACACCGGCGACGCTTTGCAGCAGACCTCGGGTCAGGCCGTTCTCGGTGTCGCTCGCCCAATTGGCAAGGCCCGGCGCCAGCTTGGCCAAGCGGCCATTGCGGTCGGTCTTGGTCAGCTCGATAGCCATGCGGCCGAGCTTGCCATCGCGCAGCTCGGCGGCCCGGTAGCGCAGCATCAGGTGCGGGAAATCCAAGTCGAACTCGTGCGGCGGCACGTAGGGACAGGACACCATGAAGCACATGTCGCAGAAGGTGCAGGCATCGACGACCGGCTTGTAGTCCTTGGGGTCGACGCTATCGAGTTCGCCGGTTTCGCTGTCGTCGATCAGATCGAAGAGACGGGGGAAGGAATCGCAGAGATTGAAACAGCGGCGGCAGCCGTGACAGATGTCGAACACCCGCTCCATCTCGGCATTGATCTTATCCCAGTCGTAGAAATCCGGATCGTTCCAATCGATGACATGGCGAACCGGCGCGCCAAGGCTGCCTTCGCTCATAGCTCTCTCCCGGCGCTCTCTGGCGCGGATAAATTCAGATCAGGGCAGATTCCGCGGGGAATGCAGGCCGTACGGGAGGGGCCGGGCCCCTCCCATGCAGAATTGCCTATTCCATCGTCTCCAGGGCTTTCTGGAAACGGCCGGCGTGGGACTTCTCGGCCTTGGCGAGAGTCTCGAACCAGTCTGCGATCTCGTCGTGACCCTCCTCACGCGCGGTGCGCGCCATGCCCGGGTACATATCGGTGTACTCGTGGGTCTCGCCGGCAATGGCCGACTTCAGATTGGCCGTGGTGTCGCCGATCGGCTCGCCGGTCGCCGGGTCGCCGACTTCCTCGAGGAACTGCAGATGCCCGTGGGCATGGCCGGTCTCGCCTTCGGCGGTGGAACGGAACACGGCGGCAACGTCGTTGAAGCCCTCGACGTCGGCCTTCTGCGCGAAATAGAGATAACGGCGGTTGGCCTGGCTCTCGCCGGCGAAGGCTTCCTTGAGGTTATCTTCGGTCTTCGATCCCTTGAGCGACATCTTTCTCTCCCTTTTTTTCGGTTTTGATGCGCGGCCGCGGCGCGGCCTATGTCAGGGGCAGCGCGGCTGCGCTGCACAGAGGAAGGTATCGGCCATTCCAGGCGCCGAGTCAATGGATTAGAATGGTTCTAATGATTTTTCTAATGCGTTAGGAACGCTAATGGGCGCAAGACCGGCTGGTCTATTCATCCTCGACGCGAATGATCACCTCGACGCGGCGGATCGCCTGACCGAGAGGCGGCGCGGGCAGGCGCAGCAGTTCAATGGCTTCACGCGGGATATCCCGCAATTCGCCGCTGTCCTGGTGGTAGAAATGGTGATGCTCGCCGGTGTTGGTGTCGAAGTAGGAGCGTCCCGGCTCGACCACCACCTCGCGCAGCAGACCCGCCTGGGTAAACTGATTGAGGGTGTTGTAGACCGTCGCCAGGGACACCCGGGCGTCCGCCCCGAGGGCTTCCTTGTGAAGCTGCTCGGCGGTGACGTGCCGCTCTCCGCCGTCAAACAGCAGGCGCGCCAAGGCGAGCCGCTGGCGCGTCGGCCGCAGCCCGACGTCTTTCAACCGCAGAATCGCATCGCTGAAGGGGCGCTTGTTGTCCATGGCTCCTTATATAGGCAGTGGACCCCAAAACAAAAGAGTATTTTTCAGCGGCTTAGGGGTCTCCCTGGAATGAATAAAAAGGGCATGAGGATGTTGGGTCCGCGCCAGGCGCCCCGGAATGCCCGCCGCGCGCGCCGCGCGGCGCCGGCTTATGTTATAGTCCGCGCGATTTTTGGTTGTCTGCCAAGGCCGTGCTTGCCATTTTACGCAGAGGCCGTTGAAACAATTCGAGAGCGAGGCCCGGCCCAGGCTCTCAAGAGACAGGCATGGTGTTTACGTGAGCGAAGCGAAAAGCGCGTACAGTTACGAGGATCTGATCACCTGCGCCAAGGGTAAGCTTTTTGGCCCCGGCAACGCGCAGCTGCCCTTGCCGCCGATGCTGATGATCGATCGCATCATCCAGATCACGCGGGAAGGCGGCGCTCACGGCAAGGGGCAGATCGTCGCCGAAATGGACGTGAAGGAGGATCTCTGGTTCTTCAAGTGCCATTTCCAGGGCGACCCCGTGATGCCTGGCTGCCTGGGACTGGACGCCCTGTGGCAGCTGGTCGGGTTCTTCCTCGGTTGGACCGGCGCGCCTGGCAAGGGCCGCGCGCTGGGTGTCGGCGAAGTCAAGTTCACCGGGCAAATCCTGCCCACGGTCAAGAAGATCACCTATCAACTCGATCTGAAGCGGGTGATACTGCGTAAGCTGACCTTGGGCATCGCCGACGGCACACTCAAGGCCGATGGCGAAACGATTTACCAAGCCAAGGACCTCAAGGTAGGTCTGTTCACCGCTTAGCGCTATCAGCAGGAAGCGAGAACATCACCATGCGTCGTGTCGCTGTCACCGGGCTGGGGATCGTCTCCAGTATTGGCAACAATAAGCAGGAGGTCGCGGAGTCCCTGCGCGCCGGGCGCTCCGGTATCGTCTTTGCCGAGGACTACGCGGAGCGTGGCTTCCGCAGTCATGTCAAAGGCAGCCTTAAGATCGACATCGAAGAACAGGTCGACCGCAAGCTGCGGCGCTTCATGGGCGACGGCGCGGCCTTCAATTACATCGCCATGCAGCAGGCGATCGCCGATGCCGGCCTCGAGGAGCGCGACGTCAGTAACGAGCGCACCGGGCTGATCATGGGCTCCGGCGGGCCGTCCACCTCTAACCAGGTGGAAGCCGCGGATATCGCGCGCGACCGCGGCGTCAAGCGCATCGGCCCCTACATGGTGCCGCGCTGCATGTCCTCGACCAACTCCGCCAATCTCTCGACCGCTTACAAGATCAAGGGCGTCAGCTACTCGATCTCCTCGGCCTGCTCGACCTCGGCGCACTGCATCGGCAACGGCGCGGAGATGATTCAGCTCGGCAAGCAGGACGTGGTCTTCGCCGGCGGCGGCGAGGAGCTGCATTGGACCCTGTCGATGCTGTTCGACGCCATGGGCGCGCTGTCGAGCAAGTTCAACGACACACCCGAGCAGGCTTCCCGGCCCTTCGACATCCGCCGCGACGGCTTCGTGATCGCCGGCGGCGGCGGTGTCGTGGTTCTCGAGGAACTGGAGCACGCCAAGGCGCGCGGCGCCAAGATCTATGCCGAGCTCGCGGGTTACGGCGCGTCCTCCGACGGCGCCGACATGGTCGCCCCCTCGGGCGAAGGCGCGGTGCGCTGCATGAAGCTGGCGCTCGCCGGTCTGGGCAATACCAAGGTCGATTACATCAACACCCATGGCACCTCGACTCCGGTCGGCGACTCCGCCGAGCTGAAGGCGATCCGCGAAGTCTTCGGCAAGCGCGGACAGGACGCCCTGCCGCGGGTCAATTCCACCAAGTCGCTCACCGGCCACGCCCAGGGCGCCGCCGGGGTGACCGAGGCGATCTATTCCCTGATCATGATGGAGCAGGGCTTCGTTTCGCCCTCCCTTAACGTCGACGAGCCCGACCCGGAAGCCGAGGGCATCCCCTTGGTGACCGGCGCTGCCGAGGAGGTTCCGCTCAACTGCGTGATGTCGAACTCCTTCGGTTTTGGCGGCACCAACGCCAGCCTCGCTTTCAAGCGTCTCGAAAATTAACCGGAGTTTTTGATTTCATGGCGGTACAGGGCCTGTCCGAACTCATGGCCGGCAAACGCGGCTTGGTCATGGGTGTGGCGAACGATCACTCGATTGCCTGGGGTATCGCCGAAGCGCTGCATGCCACGGGCGCCGAGCTTGCCTTTACCTATCAGGGCGAGCCCTTCGCCAAACGCGTACGCCCGCTCGCCGAGAGTGTCGGTTCGAACCTGGTGATGGACTGCGACGCCGACGACGATGACAGGCTGGCGGAGGTCTTCGCCGAGATCGAGAAAGCCTGGGGCGGTCTCGATTTCGTGGTCCACGCCGTCGCCTACTCGGACAAGAACGAGCTCAAGGGGCGCTACCTCGACACCACCCGCGAGAACTTCAACAAGACTCTCGCCGTGTCCTGTTACACCTTCACCTCCGTGGCGCGGCTGGCGCTGCCGATGATGAAGGACGGCGGCGCCCTGCTGACGCTCAGCTATCTCGGCGCCGAACGCGTCACCCCGAACTACAACGTGATGGGCGTCGCCAAGGCGGCGCTGGAAGCCAGCGTGCGCTATCTCGCGGCCGATCTGGGGCCGCTCGGCGTACGGGTCAACGCGATCTCCGCCGGGCCGATGCGGACCCTGGCCGGATCGGCCATCGCGGATGCCCGCTTCACCTATGGCTGGCAGCGCGACCAGGCGCCGCTCAACCGCTCGGTGGCCCTGGAGGAAGTCGGCAAGGCCGGCCTCTACCTGCTGTCGGATCTGGCCCAGGGCGTGACCGGCGAAGTGCACTTCGTCGATTGCGGCTACAACGTCATCGGCGTGCCATCGCCGCGGCGGCTGACCAGCGGCGAGGTCGACAAAGCCAAGGAATAGCCGGCGGGCCTAGGCCAGCGGCAGCAGCAGTTCCGGCGAATCCGTGATGATGCAGTCGGCCCCCCAGGCATAGAGCCGGGCGGCCGTCTTGGGGTCGTTGACCGTGTAAACGGCAAAGACGTAGCCCGCCTTGTGGACAAGATCGACCACGGCCTGGCTGGTTTTCTGCCGCGAGAGATGGATCGAAACGCAGTCGAGCTCCGCCGCCGTCTCGCGCCAGTTCGGCGTCAGTTCCTTCAGCAGCAAACCGCGCGGCAGCTCCGGCGCTGTGGCCTGCGCGGCGCGCAGGCTCTCCAGCTTGAAGGAGGAGATCAGCGGCGGCGGCAGGTTCTCGGGCCACTCGGCGCGCACCAATTCCAGGGCGATCCGCGCCGTCTCGGCCTCCTGACCCTCGGCCGGCTTGATCTCGATGTTGGCCCCCAGGTCGAGCGCGCCGAGCAGGGCCAGGGTGTCGGCAAGACTGGGTATGGCCTCGCCGCGAAAGGCCTCGCCGAACCAGGAGCCGGCTTCCAGCTCCGCGAGCTCGGCATGGGTCATGGCCGCGACGGCGCGGTTGCGCCCCGCCGTGCGCTTCAGCGAATCGTCGTGGTGCAGAACCGGCACCTTATCGGCGGTCAGGCGCACGTCGAACTCGACCCAGGGCGCGCCCAGCTCGGCGGCCTTGCGCAGGCCCGCGAAGGTATTCTCCGGCGCGTGATTGGCGGCGCCGCGGTGCCCGATCACTCGGGGAAGGGGATTGCTCATGTCGATTCTCATAAAAATGGGGCGGAAGACCCAGTCTCCCGCCCCAATAATCTAGCGTAGTTCGGATCGCCTTAGGAGGCTGCCTTGTCTCCTTCGAGATCCTCACCGGTCTCCTGATCGACGACCTTCATCGACAGCTTGACCTTGCCGCGATCGTCGAAGCCGATGACCTTGACCTTCACCTCGTCGCCTTCCTTGACCACATCCTCGGTGCTGCCGACACGCTCGGCGGCCAGCTGCGAGAT
This sequence comes from uncultured Alphaproteobacteria bacterium, assembly GCA_942491105.1. GTDB lineage: Bacteria > Pseudomonadota > Alphaproteobacteria > Kiloniellales > DSM-21159 > JBBEAM01. Next base: position 183,941 of record CALNZX010000002.1, read on the forward strand.
ATGGACCAAGCCGTCACGCGGCCCCAGGAAGTTGACGAAGGCGCCGAAGTCCATGGTCTTGACGACCTTGCCGTTATAGATCTTGCCGACTTCCGGCTCCGCGACGATCGACTGAATCCAGTCCAGCGCCTGCTGCATCGCCTCGCCGTCGACCGCCGCCACCTTGACGGTGCCGTCGTCGTCGATATCGACCTTGGCGCCGGTGACTTCGCAGATCTCGCGGATCACCTTGCCGCCGGTGCCGATCACGTCGCGGATCTTCTCGCGATTAATCTGGATGGTGGTGATACGCGGCGCGTTGTTGGAAACCTCGGCGCGCGCATTGGTGAGGGCCTTGGACATCTCGCCGAGAATGTGCAGACGGCCGTCGCGCGCCTGATCGAGGGCGATCTGCATGATCTCCCGGGTGATCGAGGTGATCTTGATGTCCATCTGCAGCGAGGTCACGCCGCTGTCGGTGCCGGCGACCTTGAAGTCCATGTCGCCGAGATGATCCTCGTCGCCAAGGATGTCGGACAGCACGGCGTACTTATCGCCTTCCTTGATCAGACCCATGGCGATGCCCGCCACCGGCCGGATCAACGGCACGCCGGCGTCCATCATCGCCAGCGAGGAGCCGCAGACCGTCGCCATCGAGGACGAGCCGTTGGACTCGGTAATCTCGGAGACGATACGGATGGTGTAGGGGAAGTCTTCCTTCGTCGGAAGCAGCGGACGCAGCGCCCGCCAGGCGAGCTTGCCGTGGCCGATTTCGCGGCGTCCCGGAGAGCCCATGCGGCCCGCTTCACCGACCGAGTAGGGCGGGAAGTTGTAGTGCAGCATGAAGTGCTGGCGGAACTCGCCTTCCAGGGAGTCGATGATCTGCTCGTCGGAGCCGGTGCCCAGTGTCGTCGTCACCAGGGCCTGGGTCTCGCCGCGCGTGAACAGGGCGGAACCATGGCTGCGCGGCAGGATGCCGACTTCGGAAACGATCGGACGCACGGTCTTGGTGTCGCGGCCGTCGATGCGCAGGCCGGTGTCCAGGATCGCGCCGCGCACGATGTCGCTTTCCAGACGCTTGAAGACGTCGGGGGCGACCTTGGCTTCGATCTCGTTGGCGGGGTCGACGGACTCCATGGCGGCGGTCTTCACCGCGGCGATGGCTTCCTGACGCTCCTTCTTATCGGCGTGGCCATAGGCATCGCGCAGGCCCTGCCCGAATTCGCTCTGGAAGCGCTGGTAGAGCGTGCCCATCTCCTCGGGCTCCGGCGCGACATCGCGCGGCTCCTTGGCGCCCTTCTCGGCCAGGCGCACGATCATGTCGAGCACCGCCTGCATCTGATCGTGGCCGTAGGTGACGGCGCCGAGCATGATTTCCTCGCTCAGCTCCTGGGCTTCGGACTCGACCATCAGCACGCCGTCGCTGGTACCGGCGACGATCAGGTCCAGCGCCGAGTCGGGCATGGACTCGATGGCCGGGTTGAGCCGGTATTCACCGTCGAAATAGCCAACACGCGCGCCGGCGATCGGGCCGAGGAAGGGCAGACCCGAGAGGGTCAGAGCCGCGGAGGCGCCGATCAGGGCGACGATGTCGGGATCGTTCTCAAGGTCGTGGCTAAGCACGGTCGCGACCACCTGGGTCTCGTTGCGGTAGCCCTTGACGAAGAGCGGCCGGATCGGCCGGTCGATCAGACGCGAGGTAAGGGTTTCCTTCTCGGTCGGGCGCCCCTCGCGCTTGAAGAAGCCGCCCGGGATCTTGCCCGCGGCGGAGGTCTTTTCCTGGTAGTTGACGGTGAGCGGGAAGAAGTCCTGCCCGGGACGGGCGCTGCGCGCGCCCACCGCGGTGCAGAGCACCACCGTTTCGCCGTAGGTCGCGAGAACCGCGCCGTCGGCTTGTCGGGCGATACGCCCGGTCTCCAGGGTGAGCTTGCGCCCGCCCCAGTCGATTTCTTCTTTGTGTACGTTAAACATATCTATTCGGTCCTTTCGGTCTCGGCCGGATTGCTAACCGGACCCACGAAAGCGGCGCCTGGGCAGGCGAACTGCCCGGACGGCGCTTGCGTCGGCCCGGTTAATCGGCGAAGGAGGCGCCGGCCGGTCGCCCCTTCGCAGCCATATGAACGAAGTTTCGGCAGTGCTGTCTCGCTCCGCCGCGTCGGATCCGCCTAGCGGCGGATTCCCAAGCGTTCAATCAGGGTTTGGTAGCGCGGAGTGTCCTTCTTCTTCACATAATCCAGAAGACGACGGCGCTGGCCCACCATGACCAAAAGGCCGCGGCGGGAGTGAAAATCCTTGGCGTGGGACTGCAGGTGCTCGGTGAGGTTCTTGATCCGCTCCGTGAGGATTGCGACCTGAACTTCCGGCGAACCCGTGTCGTCCGTTTTGACGCCGTATTCCTTAATCAGTTCCTGCTTACGTTCCGCAGTGATCGACATCGTGACTACCCTTTCATTCTAGAGATTGAGGACACGCACGGGGCGCAGCTCTCCGGCCTCCAAACGGACGATCGCCACAGGCTTTCCTTCAGCCATGGCACAGATCGTATCTCCGCTCACGAGACCGTGGATTCGCTCCGCATTCGATCGCACAAGCATCGATATCGCCTGTCCGTTGCGGAGCCGCCGAGCCTCGGCGTCCGTCAAGACAACAGCCGGGATGTCGTCCAGCCCTGTCTCGACCGGGAGTAACTTCTCCACGGCGGCGGCACAATCACTCAGCCGCTCGAGAGATTCAAGAGAAATCGCGCCGTCCTCGGTGAAGGGTCCAACGCTCAAGCGGCGCAAGGCAACGACATGCGCGTGGCAGCCGAGCGCCTCGCCGAGGTCGCGCGCCAGCGAGCGCACGTAGGTGCCCTTGCCGCAGCGCGCCTCGAACACGGCGTGATCGGCATCGGGACGTTCGAGCAATTCCAGGCTATCGACCCGCACTGGCCGGGCCGCCAGGTCCACCGCCTCGCCGCCGCGCGCCAGGTCGTAGGCGCGCTGGCCATCCACCTTGATGGCGGAGTAGCGCGGCGGAACCTGCGCGATATCGCCGACGAAACGGGGCAAAACGGCGAGGATCTCCGCCTCTTCGGGCCGTTGGTCGCTGGTCGCCTCGACCGCGCCCTCGGCGTCGTCGGTATCGCGCCGCTCGCCCCAACGCAGGGTGAAGCGGTAGGTCTTCGCGCCATCCATGACATAGGAAACGGTTTTGGTGGCCTCGCCGAAGGCTAGCGGCAGAAGGCCCGTTGCCAAGGGGTCGAGCGTGCCGCCATGGCCGACCTTACGGGCGTCGAGCAGATGGCGGACACGGTTGACGACGTCGCTCGAAGTCATGCCCGCCGGCTTGTCGATCACCAGCCAGCCATTGATCTCCTGGCCCTTACGCCTGCGGCTCATCTTCGTCCTCCGCGGACTCTGCTTCGCTCTGTCCGGCGGAGTCCAGATCGCGGCGCACCCGGTCGCGCTGCAGCACGGAGTCGATACGGCTTGCCTCGTCGAAGGAGCGATCCGGCTGAAAGCTCAAGCTGGGCAGGCTGCGCAGGCGCAGCTCGCGGCCCAGCTCACGGCGCAGGAAGGGCGCCGCGCGGGTCAATGCCGCGACCGTGGTCTCCATGCCCGCGCCGCCGAGCGGCGTAACGAAGGCAGTGGCGTTGCGCAGGTCGGGACTGATCCGCACCTCGGTCACCGTGATGGTGGTGCCGATCAAATCGGGATCGCGCAGATGCCCACGCGCCAGCACCTCGGCGAGCACGTGCCGAATTTCTTCGCCAACGCGCAGCTGACGCTGGCTCGGCGCCTTGGAGGATTGCCGGGTCATGGCCCTATTTCCTGGCCTTGGGCATCAAAAATCGACGCAAGAGGAGGTCGAAACGGATCAGAGCGTGCGCGCGGTCTCGACGAGCTCGTAACACTCGATCTGATCGCCAACCTGGATGTCCTGATAGTTTTCAAAGGCCATGCCGCACTCGTAGCCGCTCTGCACCTCCTTCACCTCGTCCTTGAACCGCTTCAGCGTCTTCAAGGCGCCGTCGTGGATCACAACGTTGTCGCGCAGCAACCGGACCTTGGCGCCGCGTTTGACCGTGCCTTCGGTGATGTAGCAGCCCGCGACCTTGCCGGCCTTGGTGATGTTGAAGACATCGCGGATTTCGGCATAGCCGAGGAACTTCTCGTTCTGCTCCGGCGAAAGGTGCCCGGACATGGCATCGCGGATGTCGTCGATCACGTTGTAGATGATCGAGTAGTAGCGGATATCCACGCCGTCGCGCTTCGCCAGCTCGCGCGCCTGGGCGTTGGCCCGGACGTTGAAGGCGATGATCACGGCATTGGAAGCGCGCGCCAGGGTCACGTCGGACTCGTTGATCCCGCCAACACCGGCATGCAGCACGCGGGCCTCGACCTCTTCCGTGCCCAGCTTCTCGAGGGCGCCTTGAATGGCTTCCAGGGAGCCGTGCACATCGGACTTGATGACCACGGGAACGCCGACAGCCTCGCCGTCCTTGATCTTCGAGAGCATCTGCTCGAGCGTGCCGCGGCCCTGGGAGGCCATCTCCGCCGTGCGCTTCTTATCGGAGCGGAAATCGGCGATCTCACGGGCCTGGGTCTCGTCGTCGACGACCACGAAATCCTCGCCCGCCAGCGGCGTGCCCGTCAGCCCCAGTACCTCGACCGGGACCGAGGGACCCGCGGAATCCGTCTTTTCGCCGCGATAATCGAGCAGCGCGCGAACGCGGCCGGACTCGCTGCCGGCGACGAAGGCGTCGCCGACGTTGAGGGTCCCGCTCTTGACCAGCACCGTGGCCACGGAACCGCGGCCCTGTTCCAGCTTGGCTTCGACGATCACGCCCTGGGCGCGGCGGCTGGGATCGGCCTTGAGTTCCAGCAGCTCGGCCTGCAGCAGGATCGCTTCCTCCAGGTTCCCCAGCCCTTCGCCGCTCACCGCGGAAACCGGGATGCACTGGATTTCACCGCCCATGTTTTCGGGCACCAAGTCGTACTGCAGCAGCTCGGTCATGACCTTGTTGGGGTCGGCGTCCGGCTTGTCGATTTTGTTGATGGCGACGATGATCGGAACTTCCGCCGCCTTGGCATGGCTGATCGCCTCCTTGGTCTGCTCCATCACGCCATCGTCCGCCGCGACCACCAGCACCACGATGTCGGTGACGTCGGCGCCGCGCGAGCGCATCTCGGTAAAGGCGGCATGGCCCGGCGTATCGATGAAGGTGATCTTGGCGCCCGAAGACACCTCGATCTGATAGGCGCCGATGTGCTGCGTGATACCGCCGGCCTCGTGGGCCGCCACGTCGGTCTTGCGCAGCGCGTCGAGCAGCGAGGTCTTGCCGTGATCGACATGGCCCATCACGGTAACGATCGGCGCGCGGGAAATCTGCTTGGAGGGATCGTCGCCCTCGCTCTTCAGGCCGATTTCGATATCCTCGTCGGATACGCGCTTGGATCGGTGACCGAATTCCTCCACCACCAGCTCGGCGGTATCGGCGTCGATGGTCTGGGTGATGGTCGCCATCACGCCCATCTTCATCAGGGTCTTGACCACTTCGCCGCCACGCTCGGCCATGCGATTGGCCAGTTCCTGGACCGTGATCGCCTCGGGGATGGTAACCTCGCGTATCACTTTCTTATGCTCCTGCAGCGCTTCGCGCGCCCGCTCTTTTTCGCGTTCGCGCTGACGCTTCAGCGCGGCCATGGAGCGTACGCGCTCGCGGCCTTGTTCATCGTCTTCCAGCGCCTGGGTAATGGTGAGCTTGCCCTGGCGGCGGCGCGGTTCGCCGCGGCTGCGCGGCGGTGCCAGCTTGCCGGGCTTGGCGACCCGCTCCTGCTCTTTTTCCTTTTCCTTCTTGCGGTTGCGCGCATCCTCGTCGGACAGCGGCTCGGCCACAGCGGCGACGGCGGGCGCCTCCTCGGCCTGGGCCGTTTCCGCGGGCGCCGCGGGCGCAGCGGGCTCCTCGCCGGCTTCGCGTTTTTCGCGCCCGGCGCGCGCCGCATCCGATTCGGCGTCCTGCTTCTCGCGCTCGGCTTCCCGGGCCTTGCGCTCCTCGGCCTCGCGCGCTTCGCGCTCGGCGCGTTCCGCGGCTTCCTGTTCCCGCCGTTCCTTATCTTCCTTGGCCTGATCCAGGGCGCGCAGACGCGCTTCCCGCTCGGCCGGCGTCAAGCCCTTGAGGCTGTCGTGCAGCGCCTTCTCGCTCTGCTGCTCGAAGACCGCCTCGGCCTCGCTCGATGCCGCGCCGCGTACTTCGCTCATGCGGCCGCCGTCGCCGGCCTTATAGACGCGCTTGCGCTTGACCTCGACCTCGACGGTCTTGGAGCGTCCATGGCTGAAGCTCTGCTGAACCGGACCCTTCTTGACGGTCTTGTTCAGCTCCAGCTTCCCCGGCCGGTTCAGCTTAAGGGGCTTCTTGTCCGCGTCTTTGTCTTTGGTCGTCGTCATATCTTCAAGCGCTTTCCGTCGTCTTGTCTTCTGGCGTCGATGCCATGGGATTGCGGCCCGCACCCCGATCACTGCTCAGAGCCATAAAGCGGGCAAGCTCGCGATTCAACCGCTGCGCCAAACCGCCGGGTTCGATGGCGACATGCACCGCCTGTTCCCGCCCCAGGGCCGCTCCCAAGTCTGTCGCGGGCAGAACTCTATAGATGTTAATGCCGGGCCGCACGCCCTCCGCGAGCCGGGCCAGCCGGCCGCAGCTATCCTCGGAACCATCCTCCGCCTGCAACAGCAGCGCGGCGGTTCCCGCTTCCAGACGCTGGCGAACCTTATCATGCCCGGCCACCAGCTCGCCGGCGCGGTTGGCCAGGGAGAGCAGCTCCAGCACGCGCTGGCGCAGCAGACCGCAGAGCCGCTGCTCGAGATCCTCGGGCAGCACGACACGCTGCCGCGCGGCCTTCGAGAACAGGTTCTTGGCCAAGGCCTTGCGCAGCAACGCGCGTTCCGCCGTCACCCACAGCCCCCGGCCAGGCAAGCGTTCCGCCAGATCCGGCACCAGCACCCCATCCGGCCCGACGACAAAGCGCAGCAAAGCCTGCTTCGGGCGAACCTCGCCCGAGGCAATGCAGCGCCGGTCCGGCGTCTTGGCCGGGCGGGCGGGCCTGCCGGTCTCTGTGGACATCGCGGTGAGCATGGCTGTGGCGTCTTACTCCTTGGTCTCGGCTTCGCTCGCGGCGTCTTCCCCGGGAGCTTCTTCGGCGCCTTCTCCGGCGGGCGCGGGCTCGTCGGCGAACCAATGGGCGCGCGCCGCCATGATAATGGCGTTGGTATCGTCCTCGCTCGGCGCGCGTTCGCCGAGCATCTCCATCAATTCATCGCTTGCCAGGTCGGCCAGATCGTCGAGCGTCTTAACGCCGTTCTCGCCAAGCGTCACCAGCATCGCCGCGTTCAGCCCCTCGATTTCGGCCACGGCGTCCTCGACACCGAGTTCGCGGCGCTTCTCTTCGTTGCGCTCGTTCTGCTCGTCGAGGAAGGTGCTGGCGCGATTGCGCAGCTCCTCGGCGACATCCTCGTCGAAGCCCTCGATCTCGGTCAGTTCCTCGACCGGCACGTAGGCCACCTGCTCGACGGAGGTGAAACCCTCCGCCACCAGGAGATGGGCAATGACATCGTCGACGTCGAGAGCCTCGATGAACATCTGCGAGCGATTGTGGAATTCTTCCTGGCGGCGCTGCGACTCTTCTTCCTCGGTGAGGATATCGATTTCCCAGCCAGTCAGCTGAGAAGCCAGACGCACGTTCTGGCCGCGGCGGCCGATCGCCAGGGAAAGCTGTTCGTCGGGAACCACGACCTCGATCCGGCCCTGCTCCTCGTCCAGCACCACCTTGGTCACCTCGGCCGGGGCCAGGGCGTTGACCACGAAGGTCGCCGGGTCCTCCGACCAGGGAATGATGTCGATCTTCTCGCCTTGCAGTTCCTGAACCACGGCCTGCACGCGGCTGCCGCGCATGCCGACGCAGGCGCCGACGGGGTCGACCGAGGAATCATAGGAGATCACCGCGATCTTGGCGCGGCTGCCCGGATCGCGGGCCACCGACTTGATCTCGATGATACCGTCGTAGATCTCCGGCACTTCCTGGGCGAAGAGCTTGGCCATGAACTGCGGGTGGCTGCGCGACAGGAAAATCTGCGGTCCGCGGATTTCCTCGCGCACATCGTAGATGTAGGCGCGCACCCGGTCGCCGTTGCGCAGGGATTCCCGCGGCAGGCCCTCGTCGCGGCGCAGCAGGCCCTCGGCCCGGCCCAGGTCGACGGTGACGTTGCCGAATTCGTTGCGCTTGACGATGCCGTTGACGATCTCGCCGACGCGGTCCTTGTACTCTTCGAACTGGCGGGCGCGCTCGGCCTCGCGGACCTTCTGCACGATCACCTGCTTGGCGGTCTGAGCGGCGATCCGGCCGAGGTCGATCGGCGGAAGATCGTCGATGAACTCGGTGCCGATCTCGGCTTCCTTGTCGCGGTGCTTGGCCTCGTCGAGCGTGATCTCGGTGAATTCGTTCTCCACCTCCTCGACCACGGTGACAAAGCGGCGCAGACGGATTTCGCCGGTTTTGCGGTCGATATCCGCGCGGATATCGTGTTCCTGCCCGTACTTGGCGCGGCCGGCCTTTTGAATGGCCTGTTCCATCGCCGTCAAGACTTCATCGGCTTCGATGCCTTTCTCGCGGGCGACGGCATCCGCCACCTGCAGCATTTCCGTCCGATAGAGCACATTCGCATCCATGCCTGATTCGTCCCTCAACTCATGTCGTCAGCATTGTTGAACTACTGCGCGGTACTGGCGGCGATCAGGTCGTCCGTCAGTACCAGCTTGGCCTTCGCCAACTCGGCGAAGGAAACCCTCAACTCCCGCTCTCCCTCGTCGAGCAACAGCAGGATGGTATCGTCCTCGACCCCCTTGAGCCGTCCGCGAAAGCGGCGCCGGCCCTCGAAGGGCATGGTCAATTCGAGCTTCGCCTCGAAACCGGCGTAGCGCTCGAAATCCTTGAGCCGGGTCAAGGGGCGGTCGATCCCCGGCGAACTCACTTCCAGCACGTAGGCGCCGTGGATCGGATCCTCGACCTCGAGCAGCGCGGAAACCGCGCGGCTGATCTTGGCGCAATCCTCGACCGAGATCGTCCCGTCGGGCCGCTCGGCCATGATCTGCAGCACCTGCCGCTCGCCGCGCCCGGAGCCGGTCAGCTGCACGCGCACGATCTCGTAACCCATATCGATCAGGCTCGGGGCGATCAGGTTCTCGACCTCCGCCGCCTTGCCTTCGCTGGTCTTGCCGTTCGACTGTCCCGGCGTGGTCATCGCCGCGCCCGCATTGCCCGCCATGAACGCTCCGCTACAACAAAAAATGGCGGGCGCCGGGCCCACCATCTTACTCTCGATGCCTCCTTAACGAGGACGCATCGCTATGGCTAAGGCGTATATACAGTTCCAGGGCAGGAATATCAAGCGCTCCCGGCGCTGCACCCGGCCCGCTCAAGGGCGGCGCAGATAGCGCAGATAGGCCGGCTTGCGTCCGGCGTCGATGGCCTTGGCTTCGTAGCGGGTCTGCGGCCAGTCGTCCGGGCGGGCACGCCAATCCTCCGGCCCGCGCGCCAGCCATTGAAACGCGTCATGGCTCGACATTCGCTCGACCATCCACGGCAGGTAGGAGGCATCGTCGGTCGCCAGCCGCAGCTCCGCGCCCGGACGCAGCACGGTGGCAAGCCGATCGAGAGTCTCGCGCTGCACGATGCGGCGCTTGTGGTGGCGCGGCTTCGGCCAGGGATCGGGGAAGAGGATAAAAGCCCGGTCCAGACAAGCCTCCGGCAGTTTATCGAGCAGCAGTCTGGCGTCCTCGCGCCAGATACGGATGTTGGCAAGCTGCTTTTCCTCGATGTCGCGCAGCAGCGTGGCGATGCCATTAAGGAAGATCTCGGCGCCGATAAACCCGGTCTTGGGATTGGCCTGCGCCTGCCAGGAAAGATGCTCGCCGCCGCCGAAACCGATTTCCAGCCAGACCTCCTCGGCGCTGGGGAACAGCGCCGCCGGATCGAGCTTACCGGCCGCGACGTCGAGCGCCAGGCGCGGCAGCAGCGCCTCGATCAGGCGCTCCTGATTTGGCTTCAGGGGCCGCCCCAGGCGGCGGCCGAAGACCCTGCGCTCTTTCGGCGCGCCGTCCGGCGGATCGCTTTGGGGCATCGGCGGCAAAGCGGGCCTAGAAGGCACCCTTCAGTGCATCGACCAGATCCAGACGCTCCCAGGAGAAGCCGCCGTCGGCCTCCGGCGTGCGGCCGAAGTGGCCATAGGCCGCGGTGCGCGCGTAGATCGGCCGGTTGAGATTGAGATGCTCGCGGATGCCGCGTGGCGTGAGGTCCATGACCTCGCTCAGCACGACGGCAAGCTTCTCCTCGTCGACCTGGCCGGTGCCCTGGGTATCGACGTAGATCGACAGCGGCTTGGACACGCCGATGGCGTAGGAAACCTGGATGGTGCAACGCTCCGCCAGGCCGGCGCCAACCACGTTCTTGGCCAGGTAGCGGCAGGCGTAGGCGGCCGAGCGGTCGACCTTGGTCGGGTCCTTGCCGGAAAAGGCGCCGCCGCCGTGCGGCGCGGCCCCGCCATAGGTGTCGACGATGATCTTGCGGCCGGTCAGGCCGGCATCGCCGTCGGGACCGCCGATCACGAAGCGCCCGGTCGGGTTGACGTAGAAATCCTCCTCCGGGCACATCCAGCCCTCGGGCAGCACGTTCTCGACATGCGGGCGCACGATCTCGCGCACTTCGTCGGTATCCAGCGCCTCGCCATGCTGCGTCGAAACCACGATCGAGGTGGCGCCAACCGGCTTGCTGTTCTCGTAGCGCAGCGTGACCTGGCTCTTGGAATCCGGCGCCAGGCCCGGCTCGGCGCCGGAATGCCGCGCCTCGGCAAGGGACTTCAGGATGTTGTGGGCCAGATAGATCGGCGCCGGCATCAGGTGCTCGGTCTCGCGGCAGGCGTAGCCGAACATGATGCCCTGGTCGCCCGCGCCCTCATCCTTGTTGCCGGCGGCGTCGACGCCCATGGCGATGTCCGAGGACTGGTCGTGGATATAGTTTTCGACCGCCATCTTCTGCCAGTGGAAACCGTCCTGCTCGTAGCCGATCTCCTTGACCGCGTGGCGCGCGATCTGCTCGATCTGCTCGTGGGTCACCTCGTCGGCGCCCTCGGGGCCGCGCACCTCGCCCGCCAAGACGAGGCGATTGGTCGTCGACAGGGTCTCGACGGCGACGCGCGAAAATGGGTCCGCCGCCAGATAGGCGTCGACCACGGCATCGGAAACGCGGTCGCAGATCTTGTCGGGATGACCCTCCGAAACCGACTCACTGGTGAAGAGAAAGCTGCCGCTACGCAAGACCCATCCCCCTAGTTGCTAACGCCCATAGTGGCGCTGAAGCGTCGAAAACGCTGGATTCCAGAGACCGCCCGGAGCATCGGCGAGCGGTCCCGGCGCGAGAGCGCCGTACTGTGCAGATTTGACCCCGCCGGCGCAAGATCGTTGTCATGATTTCACCCATCCCCACTCGCCTTATGGGATACGGCGCAACAGCCAGGCGCCGAGCCCCGCGAGCAGAGTCAGGATGGCCACCGCCCAGGCCCCGAGATAGGCATAGGGCGGCGTCGTTGCGGCCGGCAGCGGCAGGCCGCTATCGAGCACGCCGACCTCGTTCAAGCCGAGGCGCTGCAGCACCCGGCCATAGGGGTCGACGACCGCGGAGATACCATTGTTGGCCGAGCGCAGCATCGGCAGGCCTTCCTCGACGGCCCGCAGGCGCACCGCGGCGAAGTGCTGATAGGGGCCGCTGGAATTGCCGAACCAGGCGTCATTGGTCAGGTTCAGGAACCAGCGCGGCCGCGGAGCGCCCGCCTCGACCACCTCGCCGGAGAAAATCACCTCGTAGCAGATCAGCGGGCTAACCGGCGGCAGGCCGGGCAGCGTCAGGGTCTGCGGTCCCGGCCCCGGCGTGAAGTCGAGATTTCCCGTGGTCAGCTTGGCCATGGAAACGATGCTGCGAAAGGGCACGTATTCGCCAAAGGGCACCAGATGGAACTTGTCGAAGATCGCCAGGATGTCTCCGGCGCGGTTCGCGGCGAGCAGGGAGTTGAAGACCTCAGGCTGCGCGTCGCTGCCTTGCCCGCCGCCGACGATTCTGGGCATCCCCGCGATAAACAGGCCCTCCTCGGGCGCCAGCAGCGCGGTCAAGCCGCCAAGCTTGGCGGTATCGCGCAGCAGATAGGGGATGGCCGTCTCCGGCCAGATCACATGGGTGATCGCCTCGAAGCCAGGGCCGGTGGTCAGATCGAACTGCAGCTGCATGTGCTGGTCACGCTTGCGGCCGTCCCACTTTTCCTGCTGCGGGATGCTGGCCTGCACCATGCGGAAACGCGGACCCTCGACCATCGCGCTGCCCGGCTCCGGAGCCAGGGCAAGCCGCAGGCCGCCACCGGCGAGCAGCAGGACGATCAGCGCGTAGCTGGCGGCGACGAAAGCCACCCGGGCGCGTGGCGCCTCTTCGCGAAATGCCAGCAAGGCCGGGGCGAGCGCGGCCAGCAGCGTGATCAGGGAAAGCCCCCAAATTCCGAGCAGCGCCGCGCCCTGCATGGGCAGCGCCGCGAAGCTCCAGACCGAACCGAGCTGATTCCAGGGGAAGCCAGACAGCACGAAGGACCGCAGCCATTCGGCGAGCAGCCAGGCAAGGGCATAGAGCAGCACCCGCGACAGCGCGCCAAGCTCGAGGCGCGGCGCCAGGATCCAGGCCAGGGTTACGGTGCCGGCATGGAAGATCGCCAGCAGCAGCGACAGGCCGATCACCGCGATCGGCAGGAACCAGCCGAACTTGGCGAGATCGACGGTCATCGCGATGCCGACCCAGTAGAGGCCGGCAACGAAGTAGCCCGTGGCGAAAACCAAGGTCAGAAAGAAGGCCTGCCGCGTCCGCTCGGCGCCCTCGAGCAGCCAGGCCAGCCCGCAGAAGGCTGGAATCAGCAGCGGCAGCGCATAGACCGGCGGCAGGGCCGCGGCGGCGGCCAGACCGAGCAGAGCGGTCAGGCCGTAGGCGCGCCAGCCCCGTAGACTGGCGATACCGAGAGCGAGCCGGTTCAAGCCCCGCTCGGCCACGTTCATGTCTTGCCCGTGCCCTCGGCCCGGGCCGTCTTCGTTTTGTCCAATCCCTTGGCCTGGCCGTCGTCCGCGCCCTGGGCCGGGGGCTGGGCCTTGCGGATACGCAGGCGCTTGATGCGCCGCGGATCGGCCTGCACCACTTCGAAAGCCAGACCGGAGGCCGGATGCTCGATGAGCTCGCCGCGCGCCGGCACCCGCCCGGCCAGGGTGAACACCAAGCCGCCCAGGGTGTCGATATCCTCCTCGCGTTCCTCCGCGGAGAGCAACTGGCCGTAGGCGTTCTCGAACTCCTCGATCTCCATGCGGGCATCCGCCAGCATGGTGCCATCGGCGCGGATCTGCAGCTTCGGCCCCTCAGCCACGTCGTGCTCGTCCTCGATCTCTCCGACGATCTCCTCGACCAGGTCCTCGATGGTGACCAGACCGTCGACGCCGCCGAATTCATCCACGACCAGCGCCATGTGCATGCGCTTCAGACGCATCTCGAGCAGCAGATCCATGACACGGATCGAGGGCGCGGCGACGATCAGCGGCCGCAGGATCTTGCTCAGCTTGAAGCGCCGCTTGTCGCTGCTGTAGGTCAGCAGATCCTTGATGTGCACGAAGCCGCGCGCCTCGTCCAGGGTGCCGCGATAAACCGGTACGCGGCTGTGGCCGCCCTCCGCCATCAGCTTCAGCACATCGTCGTAGCCGGTCTTCTCCTCGGCCGCCACGATGTCGGCGCGCGGCACCATGACGTCGTAGGCCGTGAGATGGCGCAGCTTGAGAATATTCGACAGCATCACCCGTTCGTGGGTGCCGATCGGCGTCGCCGCCTCCTCCTCGCCCTCGGACTCCTCGATTTCCTCGATGATCTCCTCGATGGTGTCGCGCAGCTTGGAGTCGCCGTTGCGCGGCTTGATCAAGCCGCGCAGCCAGGCCCAGAGCCCGGTACCCTGCGTGGAGCTGTCGGAAGCCTGGCTCATGCGCCCGCTGCCTCCTTCCGCTCGTCGGCCGCGGCCAGGTAGGGATCGGCGATGCCGAGCCCGGCAAGGATGCGAACCTCGAGCGCTTCCATGCGCTCCGCTTCGGCCTCGGTTTCGTGATCGTGGCCCAGCAGATGCAGCACGCCATGAACCACCAGATGAGCGAGATGATCTGCGAGGCTCTTGTCCTGCGCCTGGGCTTCGCGCAGGCAGACCCCATAGGCGAGCACGACGTCGCCGAGCTGCCGGGGCTGGTCTGCAGCATCCGGCGCCTCCCCCGGGAAGGACAGCACGTTGGTCGGGCCGTCCTTGCCACGATAGGCCTTGTTGAGAATTTGCAGCTCGGCGTCGTCGCTCAGAGCCAGGGACAGCTCGCCGCCGTCGAACGGCGCCGTGGCGGCGGCGGCGAGCGCGGCCCGCGCGGCGCGGCGCGCCAGGGCCTCGCTTTCCGGCAGACTGGCCGCCCACTCGGGGCTCCGCAGGGCACAGTCGATGGATATGGAGTCCAACGCCGTCCCCGCGCCTGGACTTCGCGCGTCCGCGGTCACGATAGCGTCCTCATGGCCTTCTCGGCTCCTCGCCCTCGAACATGTCCAGGTCGTCGCCGAGGGATTTGCTGTGCCGGTCGTAGGCCTGGACGATCCGGGTCACCATGCTGTGGCGCACCACGTCGGCGTCGGTGAACTGGATGAAGGAGACGTCGTTCATATTGGCCAGGACATTCACGGCGTCGCGCAGGCCGGAAGGCGTGCGCGGCGGCAGATCGACCTGGCTGAGATCGCCGGTGATCGCCATGCGGCTGTTCTCGCCGAGGCGGGTCAGGAACATCTTCATCTGCACCGGCGTGGTGTTCTGCGCCTCGTCGAGGATAACGAAGGAGTTGGCCAGGGTGCGCCCGCGCATGAAGGCGAGCGGCGCGATCTCGATCTCTCCGGTTTCCATCCGCCGGTTGACCTGGTCGCCCGGCAGCATGTCGTGCAGGGCGTCGTAGAGCGGCCGCAGATAGGGGTCGACCTTGTCCTTGAGATCGCCGGGCAGGAAGCCGAGGCGCTCGCCCGCCTCGACGGCCGGGCGCGACAGGATGATCCGCTCGACCTTTCCGGCCACCAGCATGGTCACCGCCGTGGCGACGGCGAGGTAGGTCTTGCCGGTCCCCGCCGGGCCGATGCCAAAGACCAGCTCGCGGGTCAGCAGGGACTTGATGAAAGCCGCCTGGCGCGGCGAGCGCGGCGTGATCTTGCGCTTGCGGGTCACCAGGGTCAGGTCGTCGGTATGGATCGCCGAGGAGCCGGGCCCGGCCTCCTCGCTCTCGCCGCCACGGCCGAGCCGGACCACGGCATCGACCTCGGCGTCGTCGACCGCCATGCCCTTCTGCAGCCGCGTATAGAGTGCGGAGAGGGCACCGGCGGCATCGTCGACGGAGTCCCGCGCGCCGGTGATCGCGACCTGGTTGCCGCGCGAGGCCAGGGATACGCCAAGGTGACGCTCCAGCCGGGCCAGATTCTGGTCGTGCTCCCCAAAGAGCATTGGCAGCAGCGAGTTGTCGTCGAATTCAATGAATGTGGTCGCTCCCTGCTCGGAGCGTCTAGGTGCCGAACTCAAGCGCTCGCCCTCTCCTCGCTATAGCGCGGCATCTCCGCCGCGTCGATCGCCACCCGCCCGGTCAGGCTGTTGGCGTGCGCGCCCAGAATCTCGACCTCGACCAGCTTGCCGAGCAGGCGCTCCGGCGCCTCGACCACCACCGCCTGCATCGCCGGGCTGCGGCCGGCAAGCTGTCCCGGGCGCTTGCCGCGCCGCTCCATCAGCACCGGCAGCCGCTGTCCGACGCTGGCTTGATTGAAGGCGAGCTGCTGCGCGTTGAGCAGCTCCTGCAGCTGCGCCAGCCGCTCCGACTTGACCTCTTCGGGAACCTGTTGGGCCGCGCCGGCGGCCGGTGTCCCGGGCCGCGGGGAGTACTTGAAGGAATAGGCCTGGGCGAAGCCTACCTCGGTGACCAGCCGCAGGGTATCCGCGAAGTCGATGTCGCGCTCCCCAGGAAAGCCGGTGATGAAGTCCGAGGACAGCGCGATGTCCGGGCGCGTGGCGCGCAGACGCTCGATCACCTTGAAATAGTCCTCGGCGCTGTGCTTGCGGTTCATTGCCTCGAGAATCCGGTCGGAACCGGACTGCACGGGAAGATGCAGGAAGGGCATGACCTTGGGCTCGGCATGGGCGGCGATCAATTCGTCGTCCATGTCGCGCGGATGGGAGGTGGTGTAGCGCAGCCGCTCCAGCCCCTCGATCTCGGCAAGGCGGCGCAGCAGGCGGCCAAGGCCCCAGGTTTTCCCGTCGAGCCCGTCGCCGTGGTAGGCATTGACGTTCTGGCCGAGCAGGGTGATCTCCACGGCGCCCTGGGCCACCATGCCTTGCGCCTCGGCGATCACCTCGGCGGCCGAGCGCGAAAACTCGGCGCCGCGGGTATAGGGCACCACGCAGAAACTGCAGAACTTGTCGCAGCCCTCCTGTACCGACAGAAAGGCCGCCGGGCCCTGGGACAGGTGCTCCTCGGGCAGGGCATCGAATTTCGAGTCCGCGGGGAAGTCGGTATCGACGATCCCGCGCGCGCCGCCGCCGGACTCCGCGCCATCGAGCACGCGGGCGACCAGCTCCGGCAGGCGGTGGTAGGTTTGCGGCCCGAACACCAGATCGACCTGCGGCGCGCGGCGCAGGATTTCCTCGCCCTCGGCCTGCGCGACGCAGCCGGCGACCGCCAGCAGCATGCGCCCGCCATCCTCGGCGCGGGCCTGCTGCAGCTTGCGCAGGCGGCCGAGCTCGGAATAGACCTTCTCGCTGGCCTTTTCTCGGATGTGGCAGGTGTTGAGGATCACAAGGTCGGCGTCTTCCACGGACGGCGACTGGGCATAGCCGAGCGGCGCCAGGACATCGGCCATGCGCGCCGAGTCGTAGACGTTCATCTGACAACCGTAGGTCTTGATGAAAAGCTTTTTAGGCAAGACGGCTCCGCTGGCCAGGTTCCGCTAACGCCGGTGCTGTAAACGCCGGAGAAAAGACGATCAGGGCGGCGATAAATCGCGCCAAGCGGCCCCGAGTCAAGGCCCCTTGCCTCCCGGCCGGGCAATCGCCCCTCTGCCGCGCGCCCCATGTCTGGCGCTGCCTGCGCTTGGCCGGGCCCCAAGGCCGCGGCTGAGATACACTGGTCAAGGCCTCGGCCCTGTCCTTTCCTGCCGTCGAATGGCGAGGCTTGCAGTTTAGCACTTCTTCGCCAAAACTGAACAACTCTGCGCGTCTGTCCAGGGTGAATTCATCGCTGCGTCACGGGCTCTCGCTGCCGGAGGAGTCGGCATCGCTGGCGGGGGACGGCCTGTTTTGCGCGCGCGCCGCGATCTGCCGCCGCGAGCGGCCGACCAAGGCCGCCGAGATTCCCTGGCTGACTTCCTTGAAGCAATGCTCGGCCAGCGCCTTGCGGCTGCCGAATTCGTCGACCGTCACCGGCGGATGAAACTCGACCACGACGGTCAGCCGGCCCAAGCCCATGGCCTGCCACATATGGCTGGCCAGCTCCATGTCGCCATACCAGGCGAAGAAGGGGCGCAGATAGCGGCCCATGGGAAATCCGTCGAGCAGGGTATAGGCGACCGAGACCGGCTGTACCGTCAGCGCCGCGCCATGGGGGCGGCGCTCGGCGACGGAGAACAGGGCGCTACGGAAGGGCAGCGCCCGATTGCCGTCGCCGCTGGTGCCTTCGGGGAACAGGATCAGGTCGTCGCCGGCTTCCAGGCGCTTGCTCATCTCATCGCGCCCGGCGGCCGCGCGCTGGGGCCGCCGCTCGACGAAGATCGAGCGCTGCAGCTTCGCCAGCTGGCCAAACAGCGGCCAACCGGCCACCTCCGACTTGGCGACGAAACTGCCCTGAATCAGCGAGCCGAGCACCATGATGTCGAGATAGGACACATGATTGGCGACATAGAGCGTGGGGTGGGTGCGTGACTGCCGGCCGCGCCGTACGACGCGTACGCCGAGCAAGCGGCGGCAGCGGCGGTGGTACCAATAGGGCAGGCGCTTGGCCAGCGGCAGACCCAGCAGCAGGCTAACGGTCTGAACCGGCATCAACAACAGGGTAAAGCCAAGATATAGCGTCAAGCGGGAGAAGGCCATCACCGGCGAGCCGATTTCTCCGCTTTGCCGGCTGTTCGGGCTGCGGCCTTCAGCGGCCTTGGGGTCGCCGCGCTGGGTGTTTTTCCCCGCCGCCTTGACGATGTCAGCGTCAGCCATCGCCGCCGCCGCCCTCCTTCGCCTTCGCCTGGTCTTCGCGGGTGTAGTGCTTGCGGTAGCGGTCGCTCGCCCAGTCGGTCTTGAGAATCAGGCAGACGTCGGTGGTGCCGAAATCCTCGTCGACCACGGCGCCGTCGCCGACGAAGCCGCCCAGGCGCAGATAGCCCTTGAGCAGAGGCGGCAGGGTCTTCAGGGCGACCTTCTTGTCGAGGCCCTCGGCGGGCAGGCGGTTCATGTCCACGTAGAGTTCGTCGCGCGCCCGGACCCGCAGATCCTCGGGCGCCAGATGGTTATGATAGAGGTAGGACAGCGGGATCGCGAGATCGTCCGGCTTTACGCTCGGCAGGCTGGCGCAACCGAACAGAAAAACCACGTCGTAGTGAAAGACGTAGGCGCTGATACCCTTCCACAAGAGCTGAATGGTCGCCCCGTCGCGGTAGTCGGCATCGATGCAGGAGCGGCCAACTTCGAGCAGCTCGCCTTCGACGGCCTCCAGCTTCGCGATGTCGTATTCTCCGGCGGTATAGAAACCGCCAGCCGCGCGCGCCTGGGCGCGCCGCATGAAGCGGTACGTGCCGACGACACCCCCGGCGTCGCCCTCCGCCCCGTCGCAGCGGTCCAGATCGAACACCAGCAGATGCTCGCAGTGCGCGTCGTAGGCATCGAATTCGCGCCCCGCGGCCCGGCGCTCCTCGGTCGCCTTGGCCGCCATCTCCTCGACGAAGATCCGGTAGCGAAGCCGCTGAGAAGCCTCGATCTCCCCGACATTCTCGGCAAGGCGGATTAACAGATTGCGGCCGCGCACCTCGACCGGTTTGGTTTCCTCGTCTTGCACTAGAACCATGTCAGCACTGTCACCTGTCCCGCTTGCTGGCCGCCTGCGCGATTGCGGCGCGGCTATTTCTTGGATTTGGCGTCGAGACGTATCCCGTACAACTCAAGCCGATGATCGACCAGCCTGTAGCCAAGTTTCTTCGCGATCTTTTCTTGCAACTGCTCGATTTCTTCACTGAAGAACTCGACGACTTCACCGGAGTTTACATCGATCAAGTGATCGTGGTGGTCCTGCGGCGCCTCTTCGTAACGGGCCCTGCCATCGCCAAAATCGTGGCGTTCGAGAATATTCGCCTCTTCAAACAGCTTGACGGTGCGATAGACCGTGGCGATCGAAATTTTCGGATCGATGGCCACCGCCCGCTGATAGAGCTGTTCGACATCGGGATGGTCGACCGCCTCCGACAATACCCGCGCGATAACCCGACGCTGGTCGGTCATCTTCAGCCCTTTTTCCTGGCATAGCTTTCCAAGCCTGTCGGGCATCTCAACTCCTATGCGCCGTGTAACGATCGAGCCAACTATAGCCGATCTGGGAAGCCAAGCCCACACCGCCAAGCGATCCGCGCCAGGCCGGCTTGGCGCGGCGGGAAAGCCGGCTGCGGGAAGGGGCGGAGGCCGCGTCAGCCGCGGCGTGCGCGGGTGCCAAGCCCGATCTGCTTGGCCAGGCGGCTGCGCTGCTTGGCATAGTTCGGCGCCACCATGGGATAGTCGGCCGGCAAGCCCCACTTCTCCCGGTATTCTTCGGGAGTCATGTTGTAGGCGGTCTTCAGATGCCGTTTCAGCATCTTCAGCTTCTTGCCGTCCTCAAGACAGATGATGTGATCCGGCGCGACCGATTTCTTGACCGCGACGGCGGGAACGGGGCGCTCTTCGGCCTTGGGCGCGGCGCCGCCGACACCCGCAAGGGTATTGTAGACATCGCGAATCAAGGTCGACAAATCGGCAACGGGGACCGAGTTATTGGAAACGTGCGCGGCCACGATATTTGATGTGAGCGACAAGAGTTCGCTGGGCTTAGGTTCTTCGGCCATATTTGATGAATTCCCCGCTAATCACCGATGTATCTCGACTGAAAAAAACTATATAGATAGAGGGCTAATGATAATCAATGACTTTCTCTAATAGAGAATTACTTTAAATATCCCCATTTCGTATTAGCCTGTAGTTGCTCTCGTTAAAATCGCAGAGCCAGTAAAAAATTCTACGGGTAAGCTCGGCGGAGGGATTCAAAGCTCCGGCAGGGGCAGCGGCGCGGCCAGGACGAGGGCGTCGCAGACGCGGGTATCCTTCCGGCGGTAATAGGCCACTCTGCGCCCGCAGATCTGGAACCCCGCGGCGGCATAGAGCCGCCGGGCCGCGGCGTTGTCTTCGGCGACTTCGAGATATGCGCGCCGGGCCCCGGATTTCACGGCACGCTCCAGACCGCGACTCAGCAGCAGCCCCCCGCAGCCCTGCCGGCGCCTGTCCTCGGCAACCGCCAGAGTGACCACCTCAACCTCGTCGGCGGCCTGGCGCAGCAGGATCAAGCCAGCCATGTCCTCCCGAATATCCAATATCAAGCCCAGGGCGCCCGGCATCGCCAGCAGGGCCTGGAAGGCCTCCGCGTCCCAGGCTTCGTGGGGAAAGCAGGAGCCCTGCAGCACAGCCATGGCGGCCGCGTCGCCGGCTTCCGCGACCCGCAGCAGCGGCGCCGCGCCGCTCATCCTTCGCCCGTGCCCCGCGGCAGGGTGACATCGGGGGCCCGCAGATAGACCGGGCGCGGGGCGGCCGCGGTGCTATCGGGTTGCGGCCAGCCCGCGACCAGACGGGCGACCACGGCGGCCTGCGCCTGCTGCGGCGCGGCGCTCAGCATCGCATCGCAGCCGCCGCCCGCGGCCTCGGCCGCCCGCGCGGCGGCGTCTCCGCACAGCAGAACCGGCGCCGCGCCGAGCGCCGCCGGGATCTCCTCCGGCAGACAGACCCGCGGCGGTCCCTCGGCATCGAGCGCCGCCGTGAAGGCCTGGAGATAGATTTCCTCCCGGCGCGATTCCAAAGCGGCGAAAACCTGGCGGTCGCGGCGCTCGTCTTTCCCTGTCGCCGCGGCGTGGGCGAGAAAGCTGCTGACGCCGATCGCCGTCAAGCCCCAGGCCAGCGCCAGGCCGCGCGCGGCCGCCAGGCCGATACGCGCGCCGGTAAAGCCGCCTGGGCCAACGGTCACGGCGATGGCGGCAAGGCCCGCGTAGTCCTGCGCCGCTTCCTGCATCACCTCCTCGACCAGAGGCATCACCCGTTCCGACTGGCCGCGCTGCATGCTTTCCAGGCGGCTGGCGGCGAGGGCGTCCTGCCGCCACAGCGCCGCCGAGCAAGCGGCGCCGACCGTATCGATGGCAAGCAAGGGCTGCGGCATGTCAGCGCGCGGCGCGAGACGGGTGGCGAAGGGTCTTCTGGTGCAAAGCGATCTCCTTGTTTCGCGTTCGGCGGTTGCCGGCGCGCGCGGCGCGCGCCTAAGCTGCGTCTTCCCTTACCCTGCGCAAGGACAGGTGTCGTGTCCCGGCTGTGGTTGCTCATCGTCTATTTACTTGTCGCGGGCGCCGTCTTCCCAGCCAGGGCGCAAGAAGACTCCGCTTCCGACAGCGTCGTGGTCTTGATGTACCACCGCTTTGGCGAGCCTGCCTACAGCTTGACCAACACCCCGCTGGATCTCTTCGAGCGTCAGCTGCGGACGATCGCCGAAGGCGGCTATCGCGTCGTGTCCTTACCGGAGATTGCCGCCGCGGTGAACACCGGGGCGAAGCTGCCCGGCCGCAGCCTCGCGATCACCATCGACGACGCCTATCTCTCGGTCTATCGCGAGGCTTGGCCACGGCTGCGCGCCGCCGGCCTGCCCTTCACCCTGTTCATGGCCACCGAGGCGGTCGACGCCGGCGCCGAGGGCTTCATGTCCTGGGAACAACTGCGCGAGATGGCCGCCGACCCCCTGGTGACCATCGGCAGCCAGAGCGCGCGCCATCCGCATATGCCCGAGCAAAGCCAGGACGCCAATCGCGCCGATCTATTGAGCGCGGCCGCGCGCTTTACCGAGAAACTGGGGCGCGCGCCGCGGCTGTTTGCCTATCCCTACGGCGAATACGACCTCGCCAGTCTGGATTTGGTCGAGGAGCTCGGCTTCGATCTGGCCTTCAGCCAGCAGTCCGGCGCCATCGACCTGGCGCGGGCCCGCCGCGAGCCTCCGCTGCGCTATGCGCTGCCCCGCTACGTGCTCAACGCCACCTATGGCCAGCCCGACCGCTTCGGGCTGGTGATCGACAGTCTGCCGCTGCCGCTGCGCGAGGAACAGCCGGCCAGTCCGCTGATCGCGGAACAGGCAAGCGCGGTCGATTTCGGCTTTACGGTGGAGATGGAGGCGGGCCCGCTCGAGACTCTGCGATGCTATGCCAACTGGGGCGGCCAGCCGCAGGTGACGGTCGAGGCACGCAGGGTTTCCGTGCGGGTCGCGCCGGCGCCAGGGCCCGGACGCTGGCGCGTCAACTGTACGCTGCCGGCCGGCGAGGGCCGCTGGTATTGGTACGCCCGCTTGTTCACCCGGCCGCGCGGCTAGGCGGCCGCGGCTTCAGCTTTCGTTGGGGGTATAGTCGACCGGCGTCAGCATCGGCGGCAGGATCCGCTCGGCCAGCTCCCCCGTAGAGAGATAGACGCGATCCAGCGCCGCCAGCCCATTCACCCGGATCAACGCGCGCAGCTTGGCGATGTAATCCTCGAGCTCGGCATAGTCCGTCAGGGTGCCGGCCAGGATATTGCCGTCGGCGCTGCCGTTTTCGCTGCGCTCCCTGGCGCGCAGCCGGCGGAACTCGGCGTAGGCGGCGTGCGTGTTGAGGTTGTACATATAGGCGCGCACCGAGGACATCAGGTCGTCGAAGGCCTTGACCCTAACGTCGCTGGCCAGTTCCGGGATCATCGCTTCCTCGGAATCCGGCAGCGTGCGCTGTCCGAACAGGGCGTTGCCCTCCAGGGCGAAGCGCGAGGTGCCCCAGCCGCTTTCCACGATCGCCTGGGCGACCGCGAGGCTCGGGGGAATCTCGTCGACCCGGCGCAGCAGGAGATCGTACTGGCCATGCTTCAGCTTGTAGTGCTCGGCCAGAGCATCGAGCCAGGCCCGGTCGAGAATACCGATCTCGCCGTCGCGCTTGAGCGAATCGAGCACGGCGACGAGCTGGCGGCGCTGGCTGCGCAGCTCCTCGTTGGCGATCAGCACCAGCGGCAGCACGGCGCGGATGAACAGATCCTTGCGGGCCTCGACCTCTTCGACTTCATGGAAATCGGCGGGCAGGGATGTGACGTAGAGGCGCGGCACCGTGGACAGGCCTTCGCGCACGTCGGGCAGCGAGTAGTTGGCCTTCTCGAAAGCGCTATCGAGGTCGAGCACATCGCGGGGCTGCAGAATCTCGGCCACCGACAGCAGACCCGGCTGCACCCGCAGCTGCGTCGAATCGGGGCTTTTGCGCGCCATGTAGTCGCCCATCGGCTCTGGCAGGGCGAAGCCCAGCGTCAGCGACAGGCCGGCGCTAATCGCCAGCGCCGTCGCGCCGGAACGAATCCAGCGTTTGGGGCGGCTTTCCCCAATTGTTCTACTCATCTTCGGTTGTACCCTCGATAGCTTCAGTGAAGTCGTTTCGCGACTCCCTGTTGCGCCTGCCGGCTGTTGACTGCTCAGCCGTTGACGGCGCGGACTTCGACAACCTCCGGAATGTAATGCCGAAGCATGTTTTCGATGCCCATCTTCAAGGTGGCGGTCGATGACGGGCAACCGGCGCAGGCCCCGCGCATATGCAGGTAGACCACGCCTTGGTCGAAGCCCTGAAAAACGATATCGCCACCGTCCTGCGCTACCGCTGGGCGGACGCGGGTATCGAGCAATTCACGAATCTGTAGAACGATTTCGGAATCCTCGCCGCTTTCCACCGCCGTCTCGTCGCCGGCCGCTTCCGCCAGGATGATCGGCCGCTTGGCAACGAAATGCTCCATGACCACGCCGAGGATGGCGGGCTTGAGGAGATACCACTCCTTATCCTCGGTCTTGGTCACGGTAATAAAGTCGGACCCCAGGAAAACGCCCGTCACGCCATCCACGGCGAAAAGCCGCTCGGCCAAAGGCGAGCGGCGGGCATCCTCGGGAGACGTGAAATCGGCCGTCCCGTCACCCATCACAGGCTGGCCGGGAAGGAATTTCAGCGTCGCGGGATTTGGCGTCTGTTCGGTTTGGATGAACATCCGTCTCTTCCGTAGTTCGGGATTACTATCCCTGGGTAGCTGAGATAGGCCAATCCCATGGCGACTTCAAGGCATCTTCCGTGCATAGCAGCTCCGCGTCTTAGCGCCGCGCCGCCCACCCGGCAAGCTAGCTGATCGCGTCAATCGCCTCATCGGAGAGATTGCCGGGGACAATTGTAATCGGCAGGTTCATTTGCCCCATCAGTTTGCCGGTCAGGGCCGAAACCAGCGGACCCGGGCCCCCCTTGCCGGTATTGGCGCCAAGCACCAGGATCGAGATCGAGGGTTCCTCCTCGACCAGTTTCAGCAGCTCGTCGCGGCGGTTGCCTTCGCGCAGATACAGGATCGGCATGGCCCCGGCCAGTTCGTTGACCCTGGCCGCCAGCTTCTGCAACAGCCGCTCGGCCTCGTTGCGGGCCTCTTCCTGCATGAGATCGCCAACCGAGAGCCAGCCGCGGAATTCCGAATGCTCGACCACGAAAAGCATGGCCACCCGGCCGCCGGTGTGGCGGGCCCTGCGGCAGGCGAAGCGCAGGGCGATCTCCATCTCCTCGCTGTCGTCGACGACGATCAGGAAAATCCGTTCCTTGCCATCATCGCCGGTAACGGGCGGCGCCGGTCTGTCCGTTTCGCTCATATCGTTCCCCTGTCTTTTTCGGCTTCTGCTGGCCGGTCCCATTAGTCCCGCCGGAAGGCGAGGTGGGCCAACCATCCTGCCATCAGCGCCAGGAAGACGGCAACGAGTCCGTAGAGACCGGATTGTTCGTGGGCGAAGTCATAGAGGTCCGCCTCGGTCCCCGCCTTGCGGATGTTGAGCGGCGTGGTCTGCGCGCTGACCACCAGGCCGTTGCGCAGCAGGTAGACGTCGGCCAGGTAGACGCCGGTCGGCACATTGGCCGGGAAATAAATGCGCGTGCGGAACAGAGTATCGTCGAGAAAGCTGACCGATCCGACTTGGCGCACATAGAGTCCCTGGCGCTGCTTGTTGCGGATCAAGGCCGCGCGCCAATCGGCGACGATGTTGGCGGAGGCAACGGACAGCGGTGTCGGGCGCAGGCTTTCCAGCCCGATCTGCAAGCGGGACAGCTCGCCGGAGTCGGCGATATCGCTCAGGGGGCCGCTGGACGCGACGGCGTAGTAGGAGGGCACCCGGTCGAAGGCCATGGAGCTGGTGTTCATCCAGATTCCCGCGACCTGGCTTTTGCGGCGCAGGACGGTGCGCCGCTCGGGACCGCGCACCACGACGATGATATCCCCCGGCTGCTCCACCGCGCCGTAGAGCAGCACCTCCGTTCCGGCGAAACCGGTGGAAATCGCGACCAGATGCTCGGAAAGATCGGCCACCAGCTCGGCCGCCCGCGCGCCCCCTGGCATCGCCGCCGACGCGCCGAGCGCCGCGGCGGCGAAGAAGGCGATGGCGCAGGCCCGGATCATTGCGGCACCCAGATCGAATAGAGATCGGGGGGCATCGCCACCAGATCGTACAGCAGCTTGCCGCCGAGCACGAAAACCAGAACCCCGAGCATGATGCGCAGCACGTCGCCCGGCAGCTTGGCGCCGGCGCGGCTGCCGAACTGGGCACCGATCACGCCGCCGGCGACCAGCAGCAGCGCGAGAACGATATCGACGGTCTGGTTCTGGGTCGCCTGCAGGAAGGTGACGTTGGCCGAGACGAAAATGATCTGAAACAGCGAGGTGCCGACCACCACGGAGGTCGGCATGCCGAGCAGATAGATCATCAAGGGCACCAGGATAAATCCGCCGCCGACACCCATGATCGCGGAAACGATGCCGACCGCGAAGCCGAGCAGGAAGGGCAGCAGCGCCGAGATGTAGAGCCGGGAGCGGCGAAACCGCATCTTCATCGGCCAGCCGTGCGCCCAGGTGTGCTCGTGCAGGCGGCGCGGGCCGCCCTTGCGGCGGCGGCGCAGCACCGAGCGTACGCCCTCCAGCATCATCATCGTGCCGATGATGCTGAGCAGCACGACGTAGGAGAGGTTAATCACCAGGTCGATCTGGCCCAGGCCCTTCAGCAGGCTGAAGATCGTAACGCCCAGGGTCGAGCCGATGAAGCCGCCGGCCAGCAGCACCGCGCCCATGCGGAAATCGACGTTGCCGCGCCGCCAGTGGGCGAAGACGCCGGAGACAGAGGAGGCGACGACGTGGTTGGCCTGGGTCGCCACGGCGATCGCCGGCGGCACGCCGATGAAGATCAGCAGCGGCGTCATCAGGAAGCCGCCGCCGACACCGAACATGCCCGAGAGGAAACCGATCAGCCCGCCAAGGCCGAACAGCATGAAAACGTCGAGGGAGACTTCGGCGATCGGCAGGTAGATCTGCATACCCGCGCCCTCAGCCTAGCGGCCGTGGGCTCAGCGCCCGGACGTACGGGCAGACTCCCCCCCGCTGCGGCCACGGCCTCCGGGGCCGTCCTGCGAAGGAGATCTGAAGCATGTAAGGTCACCTGCTGAACCCGAGCCCGCTTCCGACCCGAAACGGGCTTACGAGTCGACCTTACGCCCACCTCCGCGAAACTTCAACGGGTTGCGGCATGTTTCACAGGTAAATGAACAACAGCGCCTGATAACTCGCGCCGCCCAAACGCGCCCTCGCAGCGGCGCCGGTCAGGGGTGGAGTAATCCGATCAGCTCCTGGACCTCGCGCAGAATAGGCGCGGAGCGCTCCCGCGCCTTTTCGGCGCCGGCGCGCAGCACGGAATCGACGTAGCCGGGATCGTCCATCAGGCGATTCATCTCCGCGCCGATCGGGCCGAGCTTCTCGACCGCCAGTTCGGCCAGCGCCGGCTTGAAAGCGCCGAAGCCTTGTCCACCGAAGCGAGTCAGGGTCTGGGCCCAGCTTTCGCCGCTGAGCGCGGCATAGATGCCGAGCAGGTTGTAGACCTCGGGCCGCGCCCTGCGGGTCTCCTCGGGCAGGCCGCCATTCTCGGCCAGCACCTCGGGACCGGGCAGCAGGTCGCTGTCGGTCGTCGCCTTCTTGATCTTCTTGGCGATGGCGTCGGCGTCGTCGGTCATGGTGATGCGGGACATATCCGAAGGATCGGATTTGCTCATCTTCTTGCTGCCGTCGCGCAGCGACATCACGCGGGTCGCGGCACCGAGGATCAGCGGGTCGACCACCGGAAAGAACTCCACGCCGTAATCGTGATTGAACTTCTGGGCGATGTCGCGCGCCAGTTCCAGATGCTGCTTCTGATCCTCGCCGACCGGCACGTGGGTCGCCTTGTAGACCAGTATGTCGGCGGCCATCAGGTTGGGATAGACGTAGAGCCCGCTGGAGGCTTTTTCCTGATTCTTGCCGGCCTTGTCCTTGAACTGGGTCATGCGGTTGAGCCAGCCGATCCGCGTCACGCAGTTGAATATCCACGCCAGCTGGGCATGCGCCGGCACCTGGCTCTGATTGAAGATGATCGAACGCGCGGGGTCGATCCCGGCGGCCAGATAGGCGGCGGTGACCTCGCGGGTGTTGCGCGTCAGCTCAGCCGGGTCCTGCCAGACCGTGATCGCGTGCAGGTCGACGACGCAGTAGATGCAGTCGTAGTCGTCCTGCAACCCGACGAAATTGCGGATCGCCCCGAGGTAGTTCCCCAGGTGAAGATTGCCGGTCGGCTGAACGCCGGAGAAGATGCGCTTCATCGTATTGTCTAGCTGGCGAAGTTGCTGTGCGGGCGGCGGTTATCGCCGCTCCCGGGAGCTTGGTCAAGGGGCGGCCACAGCGGGCCAGCCTCGGGCCGGGTTCGGGCGTTCTTCCGTCCTGCGCGCTAACGCGGCGTACGGCGCTTGACCACATCCCTGATCTCGCCCGCGCGCAGCGCCCCGATTAGCAGCGCCAGGATGCCATAGACCACGGCGCCGCCCGCGACCAGGATCGCCAAGGCGGCGATGCGCTCTGCATCCGTACCCTGGAACCAGGGCGCCAGCACGCGATGCAGTCCATAGACGGCGGCGCCCATGGCCAGACTGGCCAGCAGCATTCGCGGCAGGCGGGACTTGAAGCGGGCATCCAGCGGGGCATGACCGCGGCGGCGCAGCACCAGCGCCAGGATCGCGATGTTGAGCCAGGAGGCGGCGGCGGTCGCGAAGGCCAGACCCAGGAAGCCCAGGATGGGATAGAGGATCAGGCTGAGCGCGATATTGGCCGCCACCGTGGCCAGCGCCGCCTTGAGCGGGGTCACGGTATCCTCGCGGGCGAAGAAGGGCGGCTGCAGCACCTTGACCAGCACATAGGCCGGCAGGCCGAAGGCAAAGGCGGCCAGGGCGGCGGCGGTGGCGGCGGCGGCCTCGGCGCCGAAGGCGCCGCGCTGGAACAGCACCGCGACGATCGGCTCGGCGACCACGATCAGCGCCACGGTCGCCGGCAGGGTCAGAAAGAGCGACAGCTCCAGCGCCCGGTTGAAGGCGCTGTTGGCGGAGTCCTCCGCCCCGGCGCGCAGGCGGCGCGACAATTCCGGCAGCAGCACCACGCCGATGCCGATGCCGATCAGCCCCAGCGGCAGCTGATAGACCCGGTCGGCGTAGTAGAGATAGGACACCGCCGAGGCCTGCAGCGAGGCGATGATGGTGCCGATCAGCAGATTGATCTGCATCGCCCCGGCGGACAGCAGGCCGGGGCCCATCAGCTTCATCAGCCGCTTGACCTGCGGCGTCAGGCGCGGCCGCGGCAGGCGCAGCGGCATACCGGCGCGCGCCGCCGCGATGACCAGCAGAACGAACTGCCCGGCCCCGGCGGCGGCCACGGTCCAGGCCAGGACGTAGCCCGGCATGCTGCCCTCGGCCAGATCGAAGAGCGGGATCACCAGCGCCAGCGCGGCGATGAAGAAGATGTTGAGCAGGATCGGCGCGGCGGCGGCGGCGGCGAAGCGGTAGAGGCTGTTGAGCAGGCCGGAGAACAGCGCCACCAGGGCCATGAACAGCAGATAGGGAAAGGTGATCTGGGTCAGGTCGACGGCCAGGGCGTACTTCGCCGGATCGCCGGTGAAGCCCGGCGCGATCAGCTGCATCAGCCAGGGCATCGCGGCCATGCAGAACGCGACCAGGATCAGCAGCCCGAACAGCAGCACCGAGAGGCTTTCCTCGGCGAAGGCCTTGGCGGCGTCGCGGCCCTGCTGCTCCAGCGCGCGGGAAAACAGCGGCACGAAGGCGGCGTTGAAGGCGCCCTCGGCGAACAGCCGGCGGAACAGGTTGGGAAAGCGGAAGGCCACGAAAAAGGCATCGGCCACCGGCCCGGCGCCGAGCACCGCGGCGATCAGCACGTCGCGGACGAAGCCGAGCACCCGGGAGACCGCGGTCAAGCCGCCAACAGTGGCAAAGGATCTGAGCAGCGCCATGGCGCTCAGTCTCTAGAAGATTCGGGCTTTTGTGGGGAGAAAATTCAGCCGCCGCGCGGCTTGGCGAGCTTGGCTTTGTCCTGAGCCTTGCTCTTCGGCTTGGCCGGGGCGCAGTTGGGGTCGGACAGCGCTTCGATCAGGCGTTTTTCGATGCGCTTGAGCTTGTCGCGCTTCTCGACCTTGGAGCCGAGCACGTCCTGGACGTAGAACACGTCGACCACGCGCTCGCCGAAGGTGGTGATCTTGGCCGAGTGGATCACCAGGTTGAGGCGGGTCAGCGCCATGGTGACCCGGTGCAGCAGGCCGGGGCGGTCGCGGCCGTTGACCTCGATCACCGTGTAGCGGCGGCTGGCCTTGTTGTCGATCAGCACCCGGGGCCGCACGGTGAAGACCTCGAAGCGCGAAGGCAGGCGCGGCGTCTGCTTCTTCAGCTCCGCCGTGGGGTTGAGCCGGCCGTCCAGGGTCTTTTCGATGGCCGAGGAGAGCTTGGCGAGCCGCGAGCCGCTGTCGAAGGGTCCGCCGTCGGCGTCGTGGATCCAGAAGGTATCCAGCGCCATGCCGTTGGACAGGGTGAAGATGCGCGCGCCCTCGACGCTGGCGCCGGCCACGGCGATGGCCCCGGCGATGCGGCTGAACAGGCCGGGATGATCGGCGGTGTAGATGGTGATCTCGGTCACGCCGCGATAGCGGTCGATCCGGGAATCGACGGTCAGGGGGCGTTTCTGCGCCTCGGCCTCGCGCACCAGGGCGGCGTGGCGCTGCTGGGTCTCGAGATTGCAGGACAGCCAATAGGAGGGGTAGCCCCGCCGGATGTGCCGGTCGACCTCCTTCTTGGGCCAGTCCGCCAGGGCCTCGCGCAGGGCGCCCTGGGCGGCCTTGATGCGGCGTTCCCGCCCCTCGGTCACCAGCCCGCCGGACAGCACCTCCTCGGTGCGCCAATAGAGATCGCGCAGCAGCGAGGCTTTCCAGTTGTTCCAGACATTGGGCCCGACGGCGCGGATATCGGCGACGGTCAGCACCAGCAGCAGCCGCAGCCGCTCCAGCGACTGCACCAGATCGGCGAAGCGCTCGATGGTCTGGGGGTCGTCGAGGTCGCGCTTGAAGGCGGTATCGCTCATCTGCAGGTGATGCAGCACCAGCCAGGCGACGGTCTCGGTTTCCTCCTCGGAAAAGCCGAGGCGGGGGCAAATCTTATAGGCCAGCTTGGCGCCGACCTCCGAGTGGTCCCCGGGCCGTCCCTTCGCGATGTCGTGCAGCAGCACGGCGATGTACAGCACCTTGCGGTTCAGGACCTTGTGCACCACCTCGGTGGCGATCGGCACCTCCTCCCCAAGCGTGCCCTGCTCGATATCGTGCAGGATGCCGATGGCCATGATGGTGTGCTCGTCCACCGTGTAGTGGTGGTACATGTTGAACTGCATCTGGCTGACCACCCGGCCGAAGTCGGGCAGGAAGCGGCCGAACACCCCGGCCTCGTTCATTCGCCGCAACTGCGGCTCCGGGTCGCCCTGGTGGCTGAGGATGTCGAGGAAGATCTGA
Source organism: uncultured Alphaproteobacteria bacterium (assembly GCA_942491105.1). Classification (GTDB taxonomy): domain Bacteria; phylum Pseudomonadota; class Alphaproteobacteria; order Kiloniellales; family DSM-21159; genus JBBEAM01. The sequence goes on from CALNZX010000002.1 coordinate 215,241, forward strand.
TTGGCCTTGGGGTCCTCGCGCAGCCCCTTGTCGATCAGCTTCAGATTTTGCGTGATCCAGCGCAGCGCGTCGGGGTGAATATCCAGTTCGTGGTTCTGCGCGGCCAGGAAGATGCGCAGCAGATCGATCGGCTTCTCGGCGAAGGCTTCCGGTCCGCTCACCGTCAGGCGGTCGCCCTCCAGCTTGAAGCCGGCGATGCCGCGCTTGCGCTTGAGCAGCGGCAGGCGGAACCGCGAGCGGCGGTTGTGCATCGCCTCGAGCTGGGCGCAGAAGATACGCGTCAGATCGCCGACATCCTTGGCGACCATGAAATAGCGCTTCATGAAGCGCTCCACGGCCCGGCTGCCGGCATGGTCGAGGTAGCCCATGCGCGGCGCGATCTCCTGCTGCAGATCGAAGGTCAGCCGCTCCTCGGGGCGGCCGGTCACCAGATGCAGGTGAAAGCGCAGGGTCCAGAGAAAGGCCTCGGCCTTGGCGAAGCGGTTGACCTCGGCGCGGGTCAGCACGCCCTTGTGCACCAGGCCGCCGACATCGTCGACGTGGTAGATGTACTTGGCGATCCAGAACAGGGTGTGCAGGTCGCGCAGGCCGCCCTTGCCTTCCTTGATGTTGGGCTCCAGGGCATAGCGCGAGCCGTCGCCGTGACGGCTGTGACGGCGGTCCCGTTCGCTCAGCTTGGCCTCGACGAAGGCGGCGTCGCTACCGGCCTGGACCTCGGTCTCGTAGCGGTTCTTCAAATCCAGAAACAGCGGCTGATCGCCCCAGAGGTAGCGCATCTCCAGCAGATTTGTGCGGATCGTCATGTCCGCCTTGGCCTGGCGCACGCAATCGTCGGCGGAGCGTGTCGCATGGCCAACCTTGAAGCCGAGATCCCAGAGGAAATACAGCGTCGTCTCGATCACCTGCTCGCTGCGCGGAGTGATTTTGTAGGGCAGCAGAAACAGCAGATCGATATCGGAATCCGGCGCCAGTTCGCCGCGCCCGTAGCCGCCGACCGCGACCAGCGCCAGACGCTCGGCGGTCGAGGGATTGCCGAGGGGATAGAGGCGTTCGCAGGCATGATCGTAGATCACCCGGATCACCTGGTCGGCCAGATAACACATCAGATGCGCCGCCTCGTGGCCGGGCAGGCCGCCTTCGAAACGGCGGTAGATTTCCTGCCGGCCGCCGGCCAGGGCGGTTTTGAGATGCTCCAGAATCGCCGGCCGCGCGGCCTCCGCCGAAGCGGCCTCGGCGACCAGGGCGCCCAGCTCCTCCTGCAGCTGCTTACGGTTGATCACGCCGCGCCGGTGACGCCGCAGATCCTCCTGATCCGCCTGGGTCACCGCCGGGGTCGCGGCCCGTTCTCTTTCCCGATCCAGAAGTGTGCTTGCCATCTTGCTACTAGAGGTGCGCGTTCCCGTGGCCCGGGGCAAGCCCGGAGTGCGCGGCGCGCCGATAAACCAGGGGCTGCCATCCGCCGCCGCAGCCCCATATTATAAGCTTACGGCAACGCACGGGAGAGCCGCCATGCGCAGCACGCGCTACCTGCAAGGCCTAGTCCTGACCGCATTCCTGCTGGCACCGCCAGCGGTGGCGGACAGCCTGAGCACCACCTCCGAACTGATCGAAGACAATACGGCGATTCGCGTCACCTTGACCGGCCCGCCCGAAGCGCGGGTCACCGATTTCATCCTGATCCACCCCGAGGGCCAGGAAATCGCGGCAAAGGAAGTGGAACGCACGACCCTGGTCCGCGAAACCGCGCGGCGCGGCGGGGGCGGCGGCGTCAGTACCGGCGTCGGTGTGGGGGTCGGCAGCGGCGGCCGTGTCGGGACCGGCGTCGGCATCGGCATCAACCTCGGCACTCTTTTCTCCGACGACGACGACGACGCGGTACCGGCCCAGGAGGAGACCACCACCAGCGGCCGCATCGTCATCCCGCAGCCGATCCATTACCTGCAGCTCTGGCAGGATTACCGTCTAGAGGTGCACTTCGAGGATTCCACCGGCGCCCATGTCCTGACCGTGGCAACGCCGCGTCCCCAGCGCGGCGGCTGAAGCGGCTTGCCAAGGCAGCGAAGCCGTCTCGGCCCGGCCGTTCTGGCCCTGCTGCTGTTTGCGCCCGCCGCCTGCGGGCGTGCCGGGCGCGATGACGATGTCCGGCCCCCGGCGCCGCCGCCCGCGCCACCGCCCTCGATCGTTCAGGCCGACAGCGGCCTCTCCCCCGATGGCCAGGCCATCGAGGTGGTGGCCGCGGCGCCGCCCGGCCAGCAGGTTACGGCTTTCGTCCTGACCGGTCCGCGGGGCGAGCTGGCCGAGACCCGGGAGTTTCAGCGCAGCTATGTCCAGAGCAGCGGCGACCGGGGCCGCCCGGCGATTGGCGTGCGCGGCAATTCGGACGGTAACTTCGGGGTCGGCGTCTCGCTCGATCTCCGCAATCTGTTCCGCAAGCTGCCGCCGCGCGAAAGCGGGCAGCGGACCCTGCTTTCCGGGCGCCTGACTCTGCCCGACCCGGCGGCCTACGCCGAAGGCTGGCGGCAGCAGCGTGTCGAGATCCGTTACCTGGATATCCTTGGCGAGGCCCGGAAGCTGAGTCTCCGGGCGCCGCCGCCTTGAGTCTGCGCCTCAGCTGCAGCCCGGGTCGGGGATCAGGGACGCGAAGCTCGGCTTGAAGGCCACCTTGACCCCCTGCAGGCTGACCAGCCAGAAGCTGATCGCGCCGGATTCGTAAATTTCGAAGATCAACTCCTCCGGGTCCCCGGCTTCCTCGGCCGGCGGCAGCACGGCGCGGACCGCCCAGCTCTCGCCCGCGAAGACATCGTCGTAGGTCTCCGGCAGTTCGTAGTCCGTGAAGGGGGAGTCGACGACTTCGTAGCGCGCATAGAGTTCCTCGCCCTGGCGCGGCTCCATGGATTCCAGCGCGCCGAGCGCGGAGATGCGGATCGCGATCTCCTCCTCGCCGTCGCGCAGCTTTTCGACCAGCAGCTTGAATCCCTCGATCGGCAGCAGCTCGCCGGCATGGATCTCCATGCCCCCATCCAGGGACTGATCGCCGGCGGAGAGAGACACGAAGGCGACCCCATCGCCCTGCCGGCCCTGGCGTTCGTACTGCACCTGCAGGGAGACCTCGCCGCCAGGCATCGCCGCCGAGCTGGAAACCATGTCCAGATCCTGAAAGATGAAGCCGTGCGTCCCCTCGACGCTTTCCGAATAGGTCAACTCGGCGCCGATCCTAAAGTTGGTGCCCTCGCCCTTGAGCAGCAGATCGAGGCTCTGGTTGTAGGTCCAGTTGATGCAGTCGGTCAGCATGATCAGCAGACCGCTGCCCTCCGCCGAATGGACGGCGCCGGTTTCGTCCTCGACCGCCAGCAGCACGTCGTAGTTGACGTTGAAGCCGGAATAATCCTCCGCAGCCGCCGGCGCGGCGGCGGCAAGCAGCCAGGCAGCGGCGCCCAAGCTGAACAACTTTTTCATGACGATCCCCCAGATCCCTAGTGCATCCCATCGCCAAACATAGCGCTGCGCGCCCAGGGAGAGAAGGATGGGTTGATTATCCAGTCATGAATTAATCGTTACCGGCGATACGGCGCAGCTCGTAGAGCAGTTCCAGCGCGGCCATGGGGCTCAGCTCGTCGGGGTTGACGGCCGCGAGCTTTTCCTCGACGGCGGAGATCTTGGCCGCGGGTGCCGCGGTTTTCACCTCGGCCGAGAACAGCGGCAGGTCGTCGGCGAGACGGGTCAGCGCCCCGGCCTGCTCGCCCTGCTCCAGCACCTGCAGGATTTCCTCGGCGCGAGCCAGGGCGGCGGGCGGCAGGCCGGCCAGCTTGGCGACGTGGATGCCATAGGAGCGGTCGGCGGCGCCGGCGGCGACCTCGTGCAGAAAAACCACCTCGCCTTCCCATTCCTTGACCCGCATGGCGTGACAGGTCAGCCCCGCGAGCTTGGCCGCCAGCGCCGTCAGCTCGTGATAGTGGGTGGCGAAGAGGGCGCGGCAGCGGTTGACCTGGTGCAGGTGCTCGACACAGGCCCAGGCGATCGAAAGCCCGTCGAAGGTCGCGGTCCCCCGGCCGATCTCGTCGAGGATCACCAGGGAGCGCGGCGTCGCCTGGTTGAGGATCACCGCGGTCTCGACCATTTCGACCATGAAGGTGGAACGGCCGCGCGCCAGGTCGTCGGCGGCCCCGACCCGGCTGAACAAGCGGTCGATCAAGCCGATCCGCGCCTCGGCCGCGGGGACGTAGGCGCCGATCTGGGCGAGCAGGGCGATGATCGCGTTCTGGCGCAGGAAGGTCGACTTGCCCGCCATGTTGGGGCCAGTGACCAGCCAGAGGCGGCCCTGTTTCTCGCCCGCGCCGGTCAGCGCGCAGTCGTTGGCGACGAAGGGCGTGGTGTTGTCCGCCCGCAGCGCCGCCTCGACCACCGGGTGCCGGCCGCCGCGGATTTCGAAAACCGTCGAGTCTTCCAGCTTCGGGCGGGTCCAGTTTTCCGTGGCCGCGAGGCTGGCCAGGGCGGCGGCAACGTCGAGCTCGGCCAGGGCCAGGGCGGCGGAGGCGATCATGCTTGCCCGGCCGGTCACTTCACCGACGAGATCCTCGAACAGCCGCAGCTCCAGGGCCAGCGCCTTGTCGGCGGCCGAGGAAATCTTCTTCTCCAGCTCCGAAAGCTCGACCGTGGTATAGCGGATCGCCGAGGCCAGGGTTTGGCGATGCAGGTAGCTGCTCTCGGGGCCGTCCGGCATCTTGCCGGCATTGGCGGCGGTCACCTCGATGAAGTAGCCGAGCACGTTGTTATGGCGCACCTTGAGCGAGGCGATCCCGGTGTCCTCGGCATAGTTCTTCTGCAGCCCGGCGATCAATTTCCGGCTTTCGTCGCGCAGTGCCTTCAGCTCATCCAGATCCGCGGAGTAGCCGGCGGCTATGAAACCGCCGTCGCGCGCCTGGGGCGGCAGCTCGGCGGCCAGGGCGCGGGTCAGGCGTTCGATCAGCACCTGGTGCGGACCCAGGGCCTGGCCTGCTTGGCGGACCGCCTCCGGCGGCTCCGCCCCGCTCGCGCCCAGCGCCTCGTGAATCTCGGCGGCCCCGGTCAGGGCATCGCGCACCGCCGCCAGGTCGCGCGGCCCGCCGCGCCCCAGGGTCAGGCGGGACAGCGCCCGCTCCACGTCTGGTACGGCGCGCAGGGTCTTGCGCAGGCCGTCCGCCAGATTGCGCTGCTCCAGGAAGAAGGCGACGGCGTCGAGCCGCGCTTGCAGCTTGGCCAAAGAGGTCAGGGGCGCGGCCAGGCGGCTGGCCAGCAAGCGCGCGCCGCCACCGGTCACCGTGCGGTCGATGCTCGCCAGCAGCGATCCCTTGCGGCCGCCGGACAGCGCCTGGGTCAGCTCCAGATTGCGCCGCGTCGCGGCATCGATTTCCATCACCTCGCCGCGCGCCAGGCGGCGCGGCGGCGCCAGATGCGGCAAGCGGCCCTTCTGGGTCAGCTCCAGGTAGTCGAGCAGGGCCCCGGCGGCGGCGATCTCGGCCCGGCTGAAGTCGCCGTAGGCATCCAGCGCCTTGACGTCGAAGGCCTGCTCAAGACGTTGCTTCGCGTTTTCGCTGTCGAAGCGGGCCGAGGGCAGCGGGGAAAGGCGGCTTTTCCATTCGCCGAGCACCTCGGCGAGCTCCGGCTTCTGCAACAGACGCTCGGGCAGCAGCAGTTCCCCGGCGTTCAGCCGCGCCAGGGCGGCCGGCAGCACGGCGGCGGTCACCGCCTCGACCGCGAAGTCGCCGGTCGACATGTCGAGCCAGGCCAGGCCCAAGCCGCCCCCGGCCTCGGTCAGCGCCGCCAGGTAATTGTGGGCGCGGGCGTCGAGCAGCTCGTCCTCGGTAATCGTGCCCGGGGTCACCAGGCGGATCACCTCGCGCTTGACCACGGATTTGCTGCCGCGCTTCTTGGCCTCGGCGGGGTCCTCCATCTGCTCGCAGATCGCGACCTTGAAGCCCTGGCGGATCAGGCGGGAGAGATAGGCCTCGGCGGCATGCACCGGCACGCCGCACATCGGGATATCGTCGCCGCCGTGCTGGCCGCGCTTGGTCAGGGTGATGTCGAGCGCCGCCGCCGCCGCCACGGCGTCGTCGAAGAACATCTCGTAGAAATCGCCCATGCGGTAGAACAGCAGGCAGTCGCTGTGACCGCGCTTGATCTCCAGGTACTGCACCATCATCGGCGTCGCCGGCGCGGACGCTGGCGGAGAAACGGGCGCGGGAGATTTTGAGTTGTCGGGCAAGGCACACCTGGGGCAAGACTGCGGCGCGGAAGAAGATAGCAAAGGCGTCCCCTCGCAACCAGAGACGCACTGGTCAAGCGCTGCTTTCGCCGCTAGAGATTGTTCAGCTTGCGGGCGCGCAGCTGGCATGCCACGAAACCCATGACCGCTAACCCTGGCCGGGAGCCATATTCCGTGAACGAGAGTCCCACCCACGTTACCGAGGTCGTCGGACGCTTCGACAGCCGCGAGGAATTCACCGCCGCCGTCGAGGCGCTGCGCGATGCCGGATTTTCCCGGGACGCGCTCTCGGTGCTCGATACCCACCAAAGCCTGGAAGCCTCCAAGGGCGAACACCGGGCCTGGCAGGACGTGCTCTCGGGCATGACCTCCGAGGTCACCTACATCGGCCCGCTGGCGACCGCCGGGATCATCGCCGTGGCGGCGGGGCCGGTCGGCGCCATGATCGCCAGCCTGATGGCCGCCGGGATCGGCGGGCTGGCCCTGCGCGACGCCCTGGACGAGGTCGAGGCAACGCCGGATACCGAGGCCTTCGCCAAGGCGCTGGAGGCGGGCGCCCTGCTGCTCTGGGTCAGAGCCGAGGACCTCGGCGATCAGACCACGGCGCGGGAAATCCTGAGCGCCAAGGGCGGCGAGGATGTACACACCCACACCCGCCCGCTCCGGCAGGACGACGACTAACCGAAACCCGCGCACGGAAGAAAACTAAGGAACGCTATGGCCGATCGAGACAACCTGCGGGAAGATTCCCTGCTGTTTCATGCCGAGGGGCGGCCCGGCAAGCTGGAGATCGCCCCAACCAAGCCGCTGACCAGCCAGCGCGACCTTTCCCTGGCCTATTCGCCTGGCGTCGCCGCGCCCTGCGAGGAAATCGCGCGCGACCCGGACAAGGCCTACGATTACACCGCGAAGGGCAACATGGTCGCGGTGATCACCAACGGCACCGCGGTGCTCGGCCTGGGCAACCTGGGGGCACTGGCCTCCAAGCCGGTGATGGAAGGCAAGGCGGTGCTGTTCAAGCGCTTCGCCGATATCGACGGCATCGACCTGGAAGTCACCACCGAGGACGTCGACGAGTTCGTCAACTGCGTACGCTTCCTGGGCGCCACCTTCGGCGGCATCAACCTGGAAGACATCAAGGCGCCGGAGTGCTTCATCATCGAACAGCGCCTGCGCGAACTGCTCGATATCCCGGTGTTCCACGACGATCAGCACGGCACCGCGATCATCTCCGCCGCCGGGGTGATCAACGCCCTGCACCTGACCGGCCGCGAGATGGCCGACTGCCGCATGGTGATCAACGGCGCCGGCGCGGCGGCGATCGCCTGCGCCGAGCTGATCAAGGCCATGGGCATGCCCCACGATCAGGTGTTGCTCTGCGACACCAAGGGGGTGATCCATCAGGGCCGCAGCGAAGGCATGAACCAGTGGAAGTCGGCCCATGCCGCCAAGACCGACGCACGTACGCTGGAGGACGCGCTGAGCGGAGCCGATATCTTCTTCGGATTGTCCGTACGTGGCGCGGTGACCAAGGAAATGGTGGCCAGCATGGGACCGCGGCCGATCGTCTTCGCGATGGCCAATCCGGACCCGGAGATCACGCCCGAGGAGGTCGCGGAGGTGCGCGACGACGCGATCATGGCCACGGGGCGCAGCGATTATCCCAATCAAATCAATAATGTTCTTGGCTTTCCCTATATCTTCCGTGGCGCCCTCGACGTACGCGCGACCACCATCAACATGGAGATGAAGATCGCCGCCGCCGAGGCCCTGGCGGCGCTGGCCCGCGAGGACGTGCCGGACGAGGTCGACCGCGCCTACGCCGGACGCCGGCTGCGCTACGGCCCCGAGTACATCATCCCGGCCCCCTTCGATCCGCGGCTGATCGTCGAGATCCCCAAGGCAGTCGCCGAGGCGGCGATGAAATCCGGCGTCGCGCGGCGCGACATCGAGGACTGGAGCGATTACGAGAACCGCCTTTCCGCCCGTCTCGACCCCACCGCCGCCAGCCTGCAGTCAATCTTCGAGAAGGTCCGCGCGGAGCCCAAGCGGGTGGTCTTCGCCGAGGGCGAGGAGGAAAAGACGATCCGCGCCGCCTACGCCTTTCAGCAGAGCGGCTATGGCACGCCGGTGCTGGTCGGCCGCCGGGCGCGCATCGAGGAAACCATCAAGGCGGCGGGTCTGTCCGGCGATTTCCTCGAGATCGTCAACGCTCAGGACGACGCCCCGGCGCGCGAGCGCTTCACCGAGTTCCTCTATAACCGGCTCAAGCGCAGCGGTTCCCTCTATCGCGACTGCCAGCGCATGGTGAACCAGAACCGCAACGTCTATGCCGCCTGCATGGTCGCCTGCGACGAGGCCGACGCGATGGTCACCGGCCTGACCCGCGCCTTCAATGTCGCCTACGACGACATCACCCGCGCCCTCGACGCCAAGCCGGGCAAGCGCGTCTTCGGCATCTCGCTGATGGTGCATCGCGGCCGCTCCGTGTTCATCTCCGACACCTCGGTGCATGAGCTGCCGAGCGCCGAGGAACTGGCCGACATCGCCGAGCAGTCCGCCGCCCAGGCCCGGGCCATGGGCCACGAGCCGCGCGTCGCCCTGCTCAGTTTCTCGAACTTCGGCAATCCGCCGCGCGAGCGGGCGATGCGGGTGCGCGAGGCAATCGAGGTGCTGGACCGCCGGAACGTCAGCTTCGAGTACGACGGCGAGATGCAGGTCAATGTCGCGCTCGACTACGCCTTGATGCAGCAGCTCTATCCCTTCTGCCGCCTCTCGGGCCCGGCCAACGTGCTGGTGATGCCGGCGCTGCACGCCGCCAACATCTCCTCCAAGCTGGTCCAGGAATTGGGGGTCGGCACGGTGATCGGGCCGCTGCTGACCGGGCTCGCCCGCCCGGCGCAGATCGTCTCCCTCGGCGCCACCGCCAACGAGGTGGTGACCGCCGCCGCGCTGGCCGCCTACGGCGCGGTCAACGATCACCTCTTCTAGGCGCTAGTCGTTTCCCTGAACGTTCATGCCGCCGACCTCGACGTCGCCGCCGCTGTTGATCAGAACGACGCCGTCGAAGCCGCCGGAGAGGCTGTCGTCGCGCGTCTCCAGGATTTCGGTGCCCTCGATGGAGATCGCCATGCGGCCCGCGGCATCGCGGGTCCAGCGGATTTCGCGTTCCCGCCCGTCCTCGATCCGCAGCGGGCCGTCGTAGACCGCGAGGGTTGCGACGTCTCCACCTGCGTGGCGCTCCAGCGCGAAGACCGGGCCGGTTTGATCTCCCGTCAGGATGACGAGACGGTAGCCGCCGCCTATCGCCTTGCCCTGGTAGGGGCCGATGGCGACCCGGCCTTCGACGCCCGGCAGGGGCCGCAGGGTCATGCGCAGGCTCAGCGCGAAGGCCGCGCCGAGCTTCGCCCCGGTAGCCATCCGCGAGGTGCCGCCGCTGCTGCGGCTGCTGAAGACCGTGCCGCCTGCGCCGTTGCTCACGCTGCTGACCGAGGTAGAAACGCTCCCAGCGAGGGTCACACTCGGGTTCTCCTCCCCTGCGGCCGCAGACGTTGCGGCGCAGATGACGAGGCCGAGGGCGGCGATGCCGCTGAGACCCTGCGCAAGAATGGCTGTCCTCCCAGACTAGCGGGTGCGCGCTACCGCGTCCCCTCGATCTTCATGTAGCTGACCGCGGCGTCGCCACCGGTATTGACGAAGGTGATTCCGTCGAAGGGATCGCCGAAGCTCTTGTCGCCGGCGGCCATGATCTGCGTGCCGTCGACGGAGATCGTCATGTTGCCCTCGCCATCGCGGGTCCAGAGGATTTCATGCTCCTGGCCGTCCTCGATCCGCAGCGGGCCGTCATAGTACTCGATGGTCGAAACCGTGCCCCGGGAAGAGCGGCGCACCAGCTCGAAAGCGCGCTCGTTGTCATTGCTGCCGGTCAGATAATACAGCCGGTAACCGCCACCGTCCGGCTCGCCCTGGTAGGGGCCGAAGCCGACCCGGCCCTGGGTGTTCGCCAGCGGCCGCAGGGTCATGCGAAGAGTCAGCGCGTAGGCATTGGTGACCGGCTGCTGGGTCACCGCGCGCGCCGAGGCATAGCGGCTCTGGCTGTTGCTGTTGTTGTTGTTTCCCTTGCCGCCCAGGGCCTTGTTCAACAGGGAGCCGACCAGCGCGCCAACCGCTTCCTCGTCGCTGCGCTGCTGCTGGCCCGGCCGGGTTTCGACCATGGTGCGATAGCCCAGGTTCGGTTCCATGCGGTAACGGCCCTCGAGCGGGGTCCAGCCCGGAGGCAGGTTGTCGTTGCCGACTTCCAGGAAGGACTGGTCGTAGAGCACCACCTGCCAGGGCCAGTCGTACTTGCGCGCCAGATCCTTGAGGTCGCGCAGGAACCAGGGGTCGGCCTCGCGTTTTTCCTCGCCACGCTCGATCAGAACGCGCAGCTCATCGAGCAAGGCGTCGAGGCGCTCTCCATCGCTTTCCTGCGCGCCGGCTGGCGCCGCGAAGCTCAGAGTCATGGCGAGAAGCGCCGCGCTGAATATACTGCGTATGAACATGATTGTTTCTCCGGTTACGGCGAGGGATGCTAAAACCATGCCACGGAAACATGGCCATAACAAAACAGTGCTATTCCTGACGCCCTTGGCGTGACCCATTGCGTGGCGCCCGCGTGCTAAAAATTTTCAACCGAAGGAAGCCTGGCCGGACCCGCTGATGTTCTCGCCGCAAACCCTGACGCGCCGTTTCCCCCTGGCCACGCTGTTGATCGCGGCGCCGGGCTGCCTCGTGCTGCTGATCCTCGCCGCTTTCGATCTGCTTGCCTGGACGCCCGCTCTGCTCGGCGCGGGCTTCGTGCTGCTGGCGGAGCTCGCCCTGCTCTGGCACCACTTCCGTCACATGGGCAATGTCGCGCGCTACATGGAACTGCTGCGCGCCAGCGGCAGTGCCAGCACGCCGCCGCCGGCGCCGCATGGCAGTAGCCCGCTGCTGGCGCCGGGACTCGACGAGACCCTGGTGCAGACCACGCGCGAACGGCTGCGCCGGCGCCGCGAACTCGAAGCGGCGATCGCCGGCAACGAAGCGATTCTATCCAATCTGCCGGACCCGCTGCTGCTGCTCGACCGGGCGCACCGCGTGCTGCGCGCCAATCCCGCCGCCGAGGAGCTCTTCGGCGAGAGCCTCGAAGGGCGGGATCTGGTCGCCGTGCTACGCGATCCGGTTCTGCTCGAGGCCGCCGAGGCGGCGATCGCCGGCGAGGAGGGACGGATCGTCGAGGTCACGCTGCGTGGCGAGATCGACCGCCAGTTCTCGGCCCGCCTGGTACCGCTGTCGACCCCGGCGCTCGACGGCACCGTCGCCATCCTGGCATTGCACGATCTGACCGCGATCTACCGCGCCGAGCGGATGCGCGCGGACTTTGTCGCCAACGCCAGCCACGAACTGCGCACGCCGCTGTCCAGCCTGGTCGGCTTTATCGAGACCCTGCGCGGACCGGCCGCCGACGACCGCGAGGCCCAGCAGCGCTTTCTGGCGATCATGGAAGAACAGGCGACGCGCATGGCGCGCCTGGTCGAGGATCTGCTGTCGCTGTCGCGTATCGAAATGCAGGAGCACACTCCGCCCAAAGGGGAGTCCGACCTGGGCGAAGCTGCTCGGCGCCGTCTGCGCCGGGCTCAACATCAAGGCCAGCGCCAAGGACATGTCGATTCAGCTGAATATCGAAAATCCGCCGAAGGTCGCGGGCCAGAAAGACGAGCTGGTGCAGGTCTTCCAGAACCTGATCGAGAACGCGCTGAAATACGGCCACGAAGGAACCGAGGTCACGGTGACGGCCCGCGACAACGGCGGCGCGGCGGTGGTTTCCGTGCGCGACCGGGGCGAGGGGATCGCCCGCGAGCATTTGCCGCGCCTGACGGAGCGCTTCTACCGGGTCGATACCGCGCGCTCGCGCAAACTCGGCGGCACCGGCCTCGGCCTCGCCATCGTCAAGCACATCGTCAGCCGGCATCGCGGCCAGCTGACCATCGAAAGTCAGCTCGGCAGCGGCTCGACTTTTACGGTTCAGCTCCCGGCACCGGATAGAAAAATGACGCAGGAGCGGAAACCCGCCACAGCGGCGGATACAGCGCCCTAGGCTCCCGCTCACCCCAGAGAGCATCCCAGAGAACACCCCAGAGAGCGAGACTCCCCGGACTCCGGGCCTTTCGCCTGGCTGCCGGCTGTGTATGGGGCACATGTAACAAAACCGTCATGACTTCGTAACATGCACGTTGCACTCCCAGCGTAGGAAAGGCCGTGGTCGATACCGCATTCGGCCGAAGACACTCGCGAACCACCGTCCTTTCATCGACTCTTGGGAGACTTACCGTGATCCACAAACCCCTCGCCGTAGCGGCCATCGCCGCCGTCGCCACTCTCGGCACGGCCGGGCTCGCCGAAGCGCGCGACCAGATCCGCATCGTCGGCTCCTCGACCGTATTCCCCTACACCCAGGCGGTTGCCGAGGAATTCGGCGCCACCACCGGCCATTCCGCGCCCGTCGTCGAGTCCACCGGCACCGGCGGCGGCATGAAGATCTTCTGCCAGGGCGTCGGCGCCGCCCACCCGGACGTGACCGGCGCTTCCCGCGCCATGAAGCAGTCCGAGTACGAGCTCTGCCTGGAGAACGGCGTCGAGAGCATTACCGAAGCCCTGATCGGCTTCGACGGTCTCTCCTTCTCCGTTTCCCGGAAGGGCGAAGCCTTCGACGTCTCCAAGGAGCAGCTCTATCTGGCGCTGGCGTCCGAGGTTCCGGTCGACGGCGAGATCGTCGCCAACCCCTACACCAACTGGAGCCAGATCGACTCCAGCCTGCCGGACATCAAGATCCAGGTCTTCGGCCCGCCGCCGACCTCCGGCACCCGCGACGCCTGGGTCGAGCTGGTGATGGAAGAGGGCTGCGAGGCCTTCGATGCGGTCAAGGCTCTCGAGAAAGACCGCATGAAAGAAGTCTGCCAGCGCATGCGCCAGGACGGCCCCTTCATCGAAGCCGGCGAGAACGATAACCTGATCGTTCAGCGTCTCGACGCCGATCCGACCGCCTACGGCATCTTCGGTTACTCCTTCCTCTACGAGAACCAGGACAAGCTGCAGGCCGTATCCGTTGGCGGCGTGGAGCCCTCTCCCGAGACCATCGAGAGCGGCGAGTACGGCATCTCCCGGCCGCTGTTCTTCTACGTGAAGAATGCGCACCGCGGCGTTATTCCCGGGCTCGAGGAGTTCCTCACCGAGTACATGTCGGAGACGGCCATGGGTCCCGGCGGCTACCTCAGCGAGCGCGGCCTGGTGCCGCTTGGCGATGCCAAGCGTCAGGAAGTTCAGGACAATGTCTTGAACGGCCAGGACATGACCCGCTACATCAACTAGCCTACGTCGAAGGCAGGCGCTGCGGTTGGCAGCGCCTGCCTTTTTCCTCGTTCATGTGACCTCTCGACAAAAGAGTCGCCCCTATGGCCGGTACTTCACTCCTCATCGTTCTCCTGCTTTGCCTCGTCGGCTATTTCATGGCCCGCCGCCGCGCCGGAACCTGGGCGAAGCAAGAAAACGCCGGCCTTCATTCGCTGCCCGCCTACCACGGCTATTTCGTCGCGCTCTGGGTCGGCATACCCTCGCTGCTCCTGGTCATTCTTTGGGTCTTTTTCCAAGATTCTGTCATCGACGGCCTGTTGCTGGCATCGCTCCCCGAGCGCGTCACGGCGGGCCTGAGCGACAATGAAATTTCCCTGCTCATCAGCCAGATCCGCAGCATCGCCGGTGGACAGGTTTTCGGCGAACCGCCGCAAGAGCTGGTTGCCGCGGCGGAGCGGCTGGGCAGCTGGCAGGCGCTCGCGCAGTGGGCGATGCTGGCCGCAACGGCGACCCTGGCCTGCGCGGGACTGACCTATACCTACAACAAGCTCTCGGCGCAGTTCCGCGCCCGGCAAGGCGTCGAGCTGACGATGTCGGGCCTGATGATCTTCTGCTCGGTGGTCGCCATTCTGACCACGCTCGGCATCGTGCTCTCGCTGTTGTTCGAAGCCTTCCGCTTCTTCGACAAGGTGCCGATCACCGAATTCCTCTTCGGCCTGAACTGGGAACCGCAGATTTCGATCCGCGCGGATCAGGTCGCCGGGGCCGGCGCCTTCGGCGCGGTACCGGTGTTCCTTGGAACGATCCTGATCGCGGGAATCGCCATGCTGGTGGCGACGCCGATCGGCCTGTTCTCCGCGATCTACCTCTCGGAATACAGCAACCCCACCTTCCGCGCCGTCGCCAAGCCCTTGCTCGAACTGCTCGCCGGCGTTCCGACCGTGGTCTACGGATTCTTCGCGGTGCTCACCGTCGCCCCGGCGCTACGCCAGCTCGGCGCCATGATCGGGATCGATGTCGCCCCGAATTCCGCGCTCGCGGCAGGCGCGGTCATGGGCATCATGATCATTCCCTTCATTTCCTCGCTGTCCGACGACGCCCTGGGCGCGGTTCCGGGCTCCCTGAGGGAAGGCTCCTATGGCCTCGGCGCGACCAAGTCGGAGACCATCAAGAACGTTCTGCTGCCGGCGGCGCTGCCGGGCATCGTCGGCGGCATTCTGCTGGCCGCCAGCCGCGCGATCGGGGAAACCATGATCGTGGTGATGGCGGCCGGCCTGATCGCCAAGATGACACTCAATCCGCTCGAGTCCACAACGACCGTGACGGTCCAGATCGTCACCCTCCTGATTGGCGATACCGAGTTCGACAATCCCAAGACACTGGCCGCCTTCGCCCTGGGCCTGGTGCTCTTCCTCGCAACCCTGGCGCTGAACATCGTTGCTCTACGCACCGTCAAAAAGTATCGGGAGAAGTACGACTGATGGCCGTCTCCGAGTTGGAAATGCCCGCCCAGGAAACGAAATCTCAGGTCGACAAGCGGACCGCGCGGCGCCACGCCGCGGACCGGCGGCTGCGGATCTACGGTCTGTCCGCCATCCTGCTCGCGACCGGCCTGCTCGGCGTTCTCGTCACATCGCTGGTCATCACGGGGCATCACGGTTTCTTCCAGACCAAGGTCGATATGCAGGTCTATCTCGACCCCGAGGTGCTCAATCCCGAAACGCCGCAGCGCGGCAACTACCGCAATCTCGTGCGCGACTCCTTCTTCACTCTGTTCGAGGGGGAGATCCCGAAATCCGACCAGCGCGCCGTCGCGGAAATCATCAGCCCCGGCGCGAACTACCTGGTCCGCGATCGCGTCGTCGCCAATCCGGAGCTGATCGGCCAGACCCTGACGATCACCCTGCCGCTGTCCGATCCCTTCGATCAGCTGCACAAGGGCGTGACCCCCAGGGATGTGCCCGAGGAGCAGCGCATCGTCAGCGATCTGCAGCTGATTTACTACGACCGCCTGGTCGAAACCGGCGCGGTCTCGCGCCCCTTCAACTGGGGCCTGTTCTTCAACGCCGACAGCCGCTTTCCCGAACTGGCCGGTCTCGCCGGCGCGATCGTGGGATCCTTCTACGCGCTGCTCGTCTGCTTCCTGATCAGCTTCCCGACCGGTGTCGCGGCGGCGGTCTACCTGGAGGAGTTTGCGCCGAAGAACCGCTGGACAGACCTGATCGAGGTCAACGTCAACAACCTCGCGGCGGTGCCGTCGGTGGTCTTCGGCCTGCTCGGCCTCGCTGTCTTCATCAACTTCTTCGGGCTGCCGCGCTCGGCGCCCCTGGTCGGCGGCATGGTGCTCTCTCTGATGACCCTGCCGACCATCATCATCGCCACGCGCTCGGCCTTGAAGGCGGTGCCGCCGTCGATCCGCGAGGCGGCCTTCGGCATCGGCGCCTCGCGGCAGCAGGTGGTCTGGCATCACGTTCTGCCTCTGGCCGTCCCCGGCATTTTGACCGGTACGATCATCGGCCTCGCCCAGGCGCTCGGCGAGACCGCGCCACTGCTGCTGATCGGCATGAATGCCTTCATCACCTCGACCTCCGGCGGCATTCTGGAACCGGCGACGGCGCTGCCGACACAGATCTTTATCTGGGCCGATAGTCCCGAGCGCGGGTTCGTCTCGCGGACCTCCTCGGCGATTCTGGTCCTGTTGGGCTTCCTGATCGTGATGAACACCATCGCCGTCATTCTTCGTAAAAAATTCGAACGCCGCTGGTAAGGGGAGAATAGCTTCATGTCCTTGGCTGAAGTCGCGACCGCGACCACCACTCCGCCAAAAATGATCGGCCGCAAGGTCAATGTTTTCTATGGCGAGAAGCAGGCGCTCTTCGATGTCGACCTGGAAGTCGGCGCCAACGAGGTGACCGCGTTGATCGGGCCCTCGGGCTGCGGCAAGTCGACCTTCCTGCGCTGCCTCAACCGGATGAACGACGTCATCGACAGCTGCCGCGTCGTCGGCGATATCACCCTCGACGGCGAGGATATCTATGCACGCAGCCTCGACGTGGTGCAGCTGCGCGCCCGCGTCGGCATGGTGTTCCAGAAGCCCAACCCCTTTCCGAAGTCGATCTATGACAACATCGCCTATGGCCCGCGCATCCACGGCATGTCGCGCAGCAAGGACGAACTCGATGGCATCGTCGAACGCAGCCTGCGCCGCGCCGGCCTCTGGGAGGAGGTCAAGGATCGCCTGCAACAGCCGGGGACCGGACTATCGGGCGGTCAGCAGCAGCGGCTGTGCATCGCCCGCGCCATCGCGGTCAGCCCCGAGGTGGTCCTGATGGACGAACCCTGCTCGGCGCTCGATCCCATCGCCACGGCCCGAATCGAGGAATTGATCGACGAATTGCGCCAGGAATACACCATCGTCATCGTCACCCATTCGATGCAGCAGGCCGCGCGCGTCTCTCAGCGCACCGCGTTCTTCCATATGGGCGTCCTGGTGGAAAACGGCGACACGGACCAGATCTTCACCAATCCCCGGGACCAGCGGACCCAGGATTACATCACCGGCCGTTTCGGGTGAGCCGGGCGCGTCAGAAAAGGAGTTAGAAGGTGGCAGGCGGAAGCGAACACATCGTCAAATCCTTCGGCGAGGAGCTGGAGCGTCTCACCAAGACCATCGTCCGCATGGGCGGCATGTCGGAATCGCTTCTCGCTTCGGCGGTCGAGGCCTTGCGGCGGCGCGACAGCGATCTCGCCAAGAAGGTGGTGCAGAGCGATAAGGAAATCGACGAGCTGGAGACCGCGATCTCCGACGCCTCGATTCACATGCTGGCCCTGCGCCAGCCGATGGCGAGCGACCTGCGCGTCGTGGTTTCGGCGCTGAAGATATCCAGCGATCTGGAGCGGATCGGCGATTATGCCGCCAACGTCGCCAAGCGCGTGGTCGCGCTCAACCAGCTGCCGGCCATGGAGCCCGCGGGCGGTATTCCGCGCATGGCCCGCCTGGTGCAGACCAACATCAAGGACGTGCTCGACGCCTACGTGGAGCGCGATGCCGAGACCGCGCTGCGGGTCTGGAACCGGGATGCCGAGGTGGACGAGATGTACACCAGCCTGTTCCGCGAGTTGCTGACCTACATGATGGAAGATCCCCGCAATATAACGCCGTGTACCCACCTGATCTTCATCGCCAAGAATATCGAGCGGATCGGCGACCACGCGACCAATATCGCCGAGGTCATCCACTTCCTTGTAAAAGGAACGACCATCGAGGAGGCACGGCCCAAGGGCGATACCTCCTCCTTCGCCGTCGTCTCCCCCGAAGACAAGCAGGAATGAGGGCGCAAGCCATGTCTGAAAAACCGCTGATCCTCCTCGTCGAAGACGAAGAAGCTCTGGTGACGCTGCTGCGCTACAACCTGGAGAGCAAGGATTTCAGGCTGGTGCGCGCAGCCGATGGCGAGGAAGCCCTGGTGCTGGCGCGCGAGGAAGCTCCGGACTTGATCCTGCTCGACTGGATGCTGCCGCTGATGAGCGGGCTCGAGGTTTGCCGCCAGCTTCGCCGCTTGCCGGAGACTCGCGACACGCCGATCATTCTGCTGACCGCCCGCGGCGAGGAAGCCGATAAGGTGCGCGGCCTCGACAGCGGCGCCGACGACTACATCACCAAGCCGTTTTCCCCGGCCGAGCTGATCGCCCGGATGCGCGCCGTACTGCGCCGGACCCAACCCTCCTTCTCCAGCGAGATGCTGGAGTTCGAGGATCTCGTCATGGATGTCCCCGCCTACAAGGCCTTCCGCGGCGGCCGCGAGGTTAAACTCGGCCCCACGGATTTCCGCCTGCTGCGCTATCTGATGGAGCATCCCGGGCGGGTGTTCTCGCGCGAGCAGCTGCTCGACGCCGTCTGGGGCCGTGACGTCTATGTCGAGCTGCGGACGGTCGACGTTCATATCCGCCGCCTGCGCAAGGTACTCAACACGCCGGAGGAAGGCGATTTGATCCGCACCGTGCGCTCCGCCGGCTACGCACTCGACCGCCCGGCGCCAGCCGAAGCCTGAGCGGGGACGTTATCCGCGCTGCGGCGACTTCAGCGCCAGGCTGGCGCGCAGCGTCTGACTATCGTCCAAGCTGTCTTCCAGGGTAAAGCCCAAGGCGTCCATCATGACGCGCATCTCGCGGTTCTCCTGCATCACGCTGCCCCAGAGCTGGGCGATGCCGCGCGCCCGCGCGTAGCCGATCAGCCGCTGCATCAGTAACCGCCCGAGGCCGAGCCCCTGCCGGTCGGAGCGCACGATCACGGCGAACTCGGCGGTCTCTCCGTCGGGGTCGGCGGCGAGGCGGACGACACCCCAGATCTCACCCTCGCTGGCAGGCTCCTGGGAAACCGCGACCAGGGCCATCTCGCGTTCGTAGTCGATCTGGGTCAACCGCGCCGCCAGATCCTGCGACAGCTCGCCCATGACGCTGAAGAAGCGGAAGCGCAGGTCGCGCGGCGTCAGCTTCTTGCTGGCCTCGCGTAATCCAGGCGCGTCCTCTGGGCGGATCGGGCGCAGCAGGATGCGGGAGGCATCGTTCAGGACCTCCTGGCTCTCCAACTCGCGGGGGTAAGGCCGGATCGCGAAACGCGCCGTGCCCGCGTGCGCCGCCGGCTGCAGGCGCATCCGCGCGTCCAAGGCCACCACGCCATCGGCGTCGGCGAGCAGAGGATTGATATCGACCTCGACGACCTCCGCGAGATCGGCGACCAGATGCGACAGCTTGACCAGGCTCAGCGCGATGCCCTCCAGGTCCGCCGGCGGGGTATCCCGGTAGCCTTCGAGCAGGCGATAGACGCGAGTCTCCTGCATCAGGTATCTGGCAAGGGCGAGGTTGAGCGGCGGCAAGGCCAGGGCCCGGTCGCGCAAAACCTCGACGGCGGTTCCGCCCTCGCCGAACAGCAGCACCGGGCCGAACTGGGCATCCTCGCTCATGCCCAGGATCAGCTCCCGCGCGCCGGGACGCCGGCTCATTTTCTGCACGGTAAAGCCCTGCAACCGCGCTTGGGGAAGAAGCTCCGCGACCCGGCGCAGCATCGCCTCGCCACGGCGGCGCAGCTGCGCCTCGTCCTGCAGATCGAGCTGCACCCCGCCGACATCGCTTTTGTGGGTGATGTCGGGGGAGAAGATCTTCAAGGCCACGGGATAGCCGATCTCCGCCGCCGCCTCGACCGCGGCTTCGATATCCGGCACTTCGCGGGTCGACACCACCGGGATGCCATAGGCGGCGAGCACCGCCTTGGCCTCCGGCTCGCTGAGCCATTCGCGACCGGCGTCCAGCGCCCGCCGCAGCACCGCCTCGGCGGCCGCGCGGTCGGGCTGGAAAGCTTCCGGAAGGGAGGGCGGCGTCTGCAGCAGCATCTCCTGGCCGCGCCGGTAGCGGACCAGATGCATGAAGGCGCGGGCCGCGCGCTCCGGGCTTTCATAGGTCGGCAGATGGCTTTCGGCGAAAATCGCACGCGCCGGGCGCGCCGCCGCGTCGCCCAGCCAGGCGGTGAACACCGGTTTGCGGGACGCCGCGCTGCGCGCCACCACGGCTTCCGCCGCCTTGCCTGAGTCCGCCACCGCCACCGGGCAGTTCATCACCAGCACCGCGTCGCTGCCGCGATCCTCCAGCAGCGCCTGCAGCGCGGCATCGTAGCGGGCGGCATCGGCGTCGCCGATAATGTCGACGGGATTTCCATGGCTCCAGGTCGGCGGCAGGCAGGCATCGAGCGCCCGCCGCGTTTCCGGCGATAGCTCGGCGAGGCGCCCGCCTTGATCGAGCAGGGCATCGGTCGCCAGCACGCCAAGGCCGCCGCCGTTGGTCAGGATCGCCAGGCGGTCGCCCGCCAGGGCGCGCCGGGCGGAGAGGGTTTCGGCGGCGTCGAAGAGTTCTTCCAGGGTATAGACCCGCAGCGCCCCGGCGCGCCGGAAGGCCGCGTCGTAAACGGCATCGGATCCGGCCAGCGCCCCGGTGTGAGAGGCCGCGGCCTTGGCCGATTCCGCGTGGCGGCCGCCCTTGATGACGATCACCCGCTTCGAGCGGGCCGCCGCGCGCAGCGCCGACATGAACTTGCGCGCATGGGTGACCGCCTCGATGTAGAGCAGGATCGAGCGGGTCGTGGAATCGGCGGCCAGATAGTCGAGCACGTCGCCGAAGTCGACGTCGGCCATGTCGCCGAGGGAAACGATCTTCGAAAAGCCGATGCCCCGCGCCGCCGTCCAATCGAGTATCGAGGTCACCATGGCTCCCGATTGGGTCACGAAGGCGAGGTCGCCCGCCGCCGGCGCGATGTGACTGAAGCTGGCGTTGAGCCCGATGCCGGGGGCCAGAACGCCGACGCAGTTCGGGCCGACGATGCGCAGCAAGTGCGGCCGCGAGGCTTGCAGCATCTCCTGCCGCCGCGCGCCGCCCCGGCTATCGCCGCCCTCGCCGAAGCCCGCGGAGATCACGATCGCCGCCTTGGTCCCCCGCGCTCCCAGCTCGGCGATCAGACCCGGAACGCTGTCCGGCGGGGTGCAGATCACCGCCAGGTCCGGCGTCTGCGGCAGGGCCTCGACGCTGCGATAGGCGGTCAAGCCCTCGAGACTCCGCGCCTCGGGATGCACCGCCAGGATCGGCCCGGCGAAGCCGCCGGCGGCAAGATTGCGCGCGATCAGCTGGCCAACCGACCTCTCACGCCGGCTGCCGCCGATCAGCGCGATGGAGGCGGGCTGGAACAAACGGCCGAGATTGCGAACGGTCATGGGGTCAGCTTAGCAAGCGACGGCGTCCAACCGACAGTGAAACTACCGGCCGGCCGCTTCTCCGGCCGCGCCCTCCTGCAGCCGCTGCATCCGCCGCGTCATCAGGAAGATCACCAGAATGATCGCCGGCAGGCCCAGGGCCGAGGCGTAGATGAAGAAGCTCGTGTAGCCAGCCTCGTCGACGACTATTCCGGAAAAGCCGCCGAGGAATTTCCCGGGCAGGGTCATCAGCGAGGAGAAGAGCGCGTACTGCGTCGCCGTGTAGGCCGAGTTGGTCAGGCTGGAGAGATAGGCGATGAAGGCGGAACCGGCGAGGCCGCCGCTGAGATTGTCGGCCGAAACCGTGATCGCGAGATAGGCGACATCGGCCCCCTGGGTCGAGAGCCAGGCGAACAGCAGGTTGGTTCCCGCCACCATCACGGCGCCGAGCAACAGCGGCCGCAGAATACCGAAGCGGGCAACCAGCACGCCGCCGATGAAGGCTCCGGCGATCGTCATGAAGAATCCGAACAGCTTGGAGACGTTGGCGATCTCCTCCTTGGAGAAGCCCAGGTCTATGTAAAAGGGATTGGCCATCACCCCCATGGTGATGTCGGACAGGCGATAGACGCCGATGAAGGCGAGGATCGCCAGCGCAAGCCAGCCATGACGGCGGATGAAATCCATGAAGGGCGCGATCACGTAATCCTTCAGGAAGCGCTCGGCGCGCTCGGCGTAGCCGATGCCCTCGGCGCGCATCTCCTCGAGCCGTACCCGCCAATCCGTCAGGAAGCTGGCGTTGCTCTCGGGTTCCTTCACGAGCAGAACGGTCAGAATACCGACGCCCATGCAGACGGCCATGGCGGCGTAGGCCGCAGGCCAGGAAACGAAGGCCGCGATGTAGAGCGCGCCGGCCCCGGCCGCCAAGAGCGCGAGGCGGTAGCCGAGGATATAGCTGGCCGACATGGCGCCCTGCAGTTCCTTTTCCACCGCCTCGATGCGGTAGGCATCGAGCGCCACATCCTGGGTCGCGCTGGCGAAGGCGATGACCAAGCCGAAGAGGGCGATATACAGCAGATCCCGCGTAGGATCGCTGGCGGCGATGCCAAGCAGCCCGAGCGCCACGGCGATCTGCGCCGGCAGCAGCCAGGCCCGGCGCCGGCCGAGCCTGCGGGTCAGCCAGGGCAGCGGCGTGCGGTCGACGATCGGCGCCCAGAGCACCTTGATCGAGAAGGTGATACCGAGCCAGGAGAAGAAGCCGATGGTCGAGCGCTCGACTCCGGCTTCGCGCAGCCAGGTCGAGAGCGTCGAGAAGATCAGCAGGAACGGCAGCCCGGCGGAAAAGCCGAGAAACAGCATCGAGACGACGCGGGGATGAGAGTAGGCGGCGAGCGCCTCGCCCCAGGACCGCCGCGGCGTCCCAGTCACCTCAGCCGGCTTCCTGGCGGCGCGACTCCCGCTTGCGCGCGTTGGGGTCGAGCAGGCGCTTGCGCAGACGGATGGTCTTCGGCGTCACTTCGACTAGCTCGTCATCCTGGATGTAGGCCAGGGCCTGCTCCAGGGTGAAGAACTTCGGCGTGGTCAGACGCACTGCCTCGTCCTTGCCGGAGGCCCGGAAGTTGGTCAGCTGCTTGGCCTTCAGCGGATTGACCTCGAGATCGTTGCCGCGGTTGTGCTCGCCGATGATCATGCCTTCGTAAACCATCACTCCGGGCTCGATGAACATCGGGCCGCGGTCCTCCAGGTTCCACAGGGCATAGGGCGCGGCGGCGCCGCCGGAGTTGGAGATCAGCACGCCGACCCGCCGCCCCTCGATGGGACCGCGGTAGGCGCCGTAGCTGTGGAACAGGCGATGCATGATGCCGGTGCCCCGGGTGTCGGTGAGGAACTCGCCGTGGTAGCCGATCAGGCCGCGCGAAGGCGCCAGGAAGGTGATCCGCACCTTGCCGCCGCCCGAGGGGCGCAGGTCGGTCATCTCGGCCTTGCGCTGGCTCATCTTCTCGACCACCGGGCCCGAGTATTCCTCGTCGACGTCGATCTGCACCTCTTCCAGAGGCTCCTGACGCTTGCCCCCCTCGTCCTTGAAGATCACCCGGGGGCGGCTGATCGACAGCTCGAAGCCCTCACGGCGCATGGTCTCGATCAGCACGCCGAGCTGCAGCTCGCCGCGCCCGGCGACCTCGAAGGCATCCTTCTCGTCGGTTTCCTGAATCTGCAGCGCGACATTGCCTTCGGCCTCGCGCAGCAGGCGGTCGCGAATCATCCGCGAGGTCACCTTGTCGCCCTCGCGCCCGGCCAGGGGCGAATCGTTGACCGAGAAGGTCATGGCCAGGGTCGGCGGGTCGATCGGCTGGCTGGGCAGGGCGGCGGTCACCTCGGTGGCGCAGAGCGTGTCGGCGACGGTCGTCTTCTGCAGCCCGGCAACGGCGATGATATCCCCGGCCTCGGCGGTCTCCACCGGCACCCGGGCCAAGCCCCGAAAGGCCAGCAGCTTGGTCAGACGGCCGCTTTCCAGCAGCTTGCCGTCGCGGCTCAGCGCCTTGACCTGCATGTTCTGCTTGGCCTGGCCGCTGTGAATCCGTCCGGTCAGCACCCGCCCCAGATAGGGATCGGCTTCAAGCGTAGTCGCCAGCATGGTGAAGGGCGCGTCGCTATCGCCCTCGGCTTCTGGGACGTGGCTGACAATGGTCTCGAACAGCGCCTCCATGTCCTCGTGCTTGCCGTCGGGCTCGCGCTCCGCCCAGCCCTGCTTCGCCGAGGCGAAGAGCGTGGGAAAGTCGAGCTGCTTTTCATTGGCGTCGAGCGCGGCGAAAAGATCGAAGACCTCGTTCTGCACCTCGAAGACGCGGGCGTCGGGCTTATCCGCCTTGTTGATCACCACGATCGGCGCCAGGCCGCGCGCCAGCGCCTTGCCGAGCACGAACTTGGTCTGCGGCATCGGCCCCTCGGAGGCGTCGACCAGCAGCAGCACGCCGTCGACCATGGAGAGAATCCGCTCGACCTCGCCGCCGAAGTCGGCGTGGCCCGGCGTGTCGACGATGTTGATGCGCTTGCCCTTCCATTCCACCGAGGTGCACTTGGCCAGAATGGTGATTCCGCGCTCGCGCTCCAGGTCGTTGGAATCCATGGCCCGTTCGGCCATGTGCTGATTGGCGCGCAGGGTGCCCGACAGCTTCAATAGCTGGTCGACCAGGGTGGTTTTGCCGTGATCGACGTGGGCGATGATGGCGAGGTTCCGGAGGTCCATATTTTTTCGAATCACTTCATGTGTTCAGCGACCAGCGCCTTGAGGTCGCGGTCGGGGCGTGGGCCCATGTGGGAGACGACTTCGCCAGCGGCGATCGCGCCGAGGTGGCCGCAGTCGGCGAGACTGCGGCCCTGCGTATAGCCGAACAAAAACCCGGCGGCGTAAAGATCGCCGGCGCCGGTGGTGTCGGTTAGTTTGCCGATTGTCACGGCCCCGATCTGCAAGGCCTCGTCGCCGCTCAGCACCACCGAACCCTTTTCGCTGCGGGTCAGCGCAGCGACCTCGACCCGGCCGCGCAGCTGGGTCAGTGCGTCCTCGAAGGTCTCGGTTTCGTAGAGCGACTTGATTTCGGCTTCGTTGGCGAACAGCAGATCGACGTGGCCGTCGACCAGGTCACGGAAGGACGCACGGTGCCGCTCGACGCAAAAGGGATCGGACAGGGTCAGCGCGACCTTGCGCCCGGCTTCGCGCGCCGCCTCGGCGGCGATCCGGAAGGCCTCGCGGGCGGGGTCGGAATCCCAGAGATAACCCTCGAGATACAGCACCTTGCCGGCGCGCACCGCGTCCAGATCCAGATCCTCCCGCCCGAACGCGATGGAGGCGCCGAGATAGGTCGCCATGGTGCGCTGCGCATCCGGGGTCACGAAGATCAGGCAGCGCGCGGTGGGGTCGCCGGCGCTCGCCGGCGCTGTGCTGTAGTCGACGCCGATGGACTGCAGGTCATGCCGGAAGATGCCGCCGAGCTGGTCGTTGCGCACCTTGCCGAGGAAGGCGCCGCTGCCGCCCAGCGCCGCGAGCCCCGCCAGGGTGTTGGCCGCCGAACCGCCGGAGGCTTCTTGCCCCGGGCCCATGGCGCCATAGAGCGTCTCCGCCCGGGCCATGTCGATCAAGGTCATCGAACCCTTGTTCAGGCCGTGGCTATCGAGAAAGGACTCCTCGGCGTGACTCAATACATCGACGATGGCGTTGCCGATGCCGACGACATCGTAGCGCATGCCTGCCATTAGAAAGTATCCGTGCTGATGGAAAAGTGGCCGCACACTATAGCGCCAAGTGTTTCGCGGCAAGTCTTGCGAAGAGGCCACGAAATGCGCCTATTGCGCCTTGCCCGGGCGCGGAGCGGAGGCTAAGACAAGTCCCATGCTTGGCTATCTGATGCGCGCGTTCCGGCAGCTTTCCGATCCCGCCACCCGCAGCCTGTTTTGGCTGTCGCTGGCGATCTCCCTGGGCACCTTCGTGCTGCTGTGGATTGGCGCCGCCTATGGGGTGGTGTGGCTGGGCGATCTGCTCGCCGCCTGGCTGACCGCGACCGGCGCCGGGGCCTTCTGGGTGAACGCCGCGGAAATCCTGGCCGGACTGGGCGCCTTCGGGGCGGTTCTCGTCGCCTCTTTCATTCTTTTCCCGGCGGTCATCGCCATGGTTCTGTCCTTCCTGCTCGACGATGTTTGCAGGCAGGTCGAGGCGCGCCACTATCCACAATTGCCGCCGGCCCGCGAGCAGCCTTTGCTTGAGGCCATCCTGGATGGTCTACGCCTCGCCTTGGTGACCATTGGGCTGAACATTCTATTTCTACCGCTGATTATTGCATTGAGCTTCGTACCACCACTTAATCTATTTGTTTTCTATGGACTTAACGGCTACCTTCTTGGTCGTGAATACTTCGAGCTCGTGGCCGTCCGGCGCCTCGGCGCCGCGCAGGGTCGACAGCTCAGAAAGATTTATCGCGGGCGCGTTCTCCTGACCGGCGTTGTGATTGCCATATTGTTGACGCTTCCGGTGATCAATCTGGTCATGCCCTTGGTGGCAACGGCGTTGATGGTGCATGTGTTCGAGGAATTGCGCCGCCGATCCGGCGAGAGGCTCGAAAGCGAAGCCTAGCTTCGCGGATGCTGCGTGCAGGCACAGGTAAGGGACCGGGGGATAGACATGTTCGGTAAGCGCAAACCCAGCGGCAACACTCCATCGAATTCGCGCCTCGGCGGCGGTTCGCGAGAACCCAAGGCCGAGGACAACAAGACCCCGCGCGGCGCCGCGCCATCGCGGCCCGTGGCCCAGCCCGCGCCGCGCCAGGCACCGCCGATCGCCAACACCTCCGTCAACAATCCCATCGCCGGCATTACCGCCCCCAGCCGGGGCGCGAACGGTCACGCGGGCAATGGCCAGGCCGGACAAGGACAGGCCGGACAGGGACAGACGGCGGGCGCCAAGGACAACGGCGGCGATACCCTGTCCGCGAAGGACCGGGACGCCGCGGCCACATCGAGACAGAGCGACGCGGAGTCTCCGCGCCACCCAGAGGAAAGAAGGGAACCCACGCCGATGACCGGTGAGAGTGAAGGTAAGAAGCTGATCGTTGGCCGTGATATCCGCCTTGCGGGCGAGATCACCACCTGCGACACGCTGGTCGTCGAAGGCCAAGTCGAGGCCAATTTGACCGACAGCAAAATGCTGGAGATTGCCGAAAGCGGCATCTTCAAGGGCAAGGCCAGCGTCGAGGTCGCCGAGATCGGCGGCCTGTTCGAGGGCGAGCTGACGGTCAGCCAGCACCTGCGCCTGCTCGGCAGCGGCCGGATCAACGGCAAGCTGCGCTACCGGGAGATGGAAGTCGCGCGCGGCGGCCGCCTGTCCGGCGATATCGCCGAGATGGACGGGAGCAAGGCCCCGGCTGTCGAGGCGCGGCCACAGCCCGCCGAGTCCGAGCGCCAGGTGACGCCGGACAGCGACTCCGCCTCCGCTCAACGCTCCGCGCCCCTGGGCAACGGCGCGCGCTAAATCCCGCGGCTATGTTCAAACCGGTCCTGATCGCGCTCGCGGCGCTGATGCTGCTCGGCGGCTGCCAGACGACCCGGCCGGGCGGCATGGCGGCGTCCCAGCAGGCGGCGCGCGGGGCGCCGGTCGACGACAACGTGCAGCGCATGATCGGGGCCGCGCCGCGCAGCCTGCTCGCCGAGCTGGGCGAACCGCAGCTGCGCCGCCGGGAAACCCCGGCCGAGATCTGGCAGTACCAGGGCGAGGGCTGCGTGCTCGACTTCTTCCTCTATGAAAACGGCGGCCCGGAGCTCGAGGTGATCCACCTGGAAGCGCGCGGGCAGGCCGCCGAACGCAGCGACGCCAAGGCCTGCTTCGCCGGCCTGCTGCGCCGCCATCGCACGGCGCAAAGCTAGACTTCAGCCGGCCTGCAGCAGCGTCTTGCCCTTGAAGGCGCAGAGATCGGCCACCGGGCAAGCCGGGCAGTCGGGCTTGCGCGCCTTGCAGATATAGCGCCCGTGCAGGATCAGCCAGTGGTGGGCATGCAGCAGACGGTCCCGCGGCACCGCCTTCTCCAGCTTCTTCTCCACCTCCAGCGGCGTCTTGCCCGGCGCCAGACCGGTCCGGTTCGACACCCGGAACAGGTGCGTGTCGACGGCGATGGTCGGCTCGCCGAAGGCGATATTGAGCACCACGTTGGCGGTCTTGCGCCCGACCCCCGGCAGCTTCTCCAGCGCCTCGCGGTCGCGCGGCACGTCGCCGCCGTGCCGCTCCAGCAGCAGCTTCGATAGGGCGATCACGTTCTTGGCCTTGGAATTGTAGAGGCCGATGGTCTTGATGTGATGTTTCAGCCCGGCCTCGCCCAAGGCGAGCATGGCCTGCGGCGTCTTGACGCTCTGAAACAGCTCCTTGGTCGCCTTGTTGACGCCGACATCGGTCGCCTGGGCGGAGAGCACCACGGCGACCAGCAGGGTGTAGGGATTGCAGTAGTTAAGCTCGCCGCGCGGTTCCGGATTGGCCTCGGCCAGGCGGCGGAAGAACTCCTCGATATCGGCCTTTTTCATGAGCGCTCCCGAAACCTGCGGCAAAAACGAGCGGCAAGTCTATCCGGTGTTCCAAGCCTTTGCCATTGCCCGCCGGGCTGCTTATCTTTGTGGCATGGCCACGAGCATTTCCGCCGAGGAGTTGGACGAGACCAGCGGCAATAGGCTGCTGTTCGACGCGCTGCTGACCCCGCACCGCAGCCTCAGCCCCCGCGGCTTCCTGATTTTCATGGCGGCGATCAGCGCCGTCTCCTTCACCGCCGGGCTGGCGCTCTTCCTGGCCGGGGCCTGGCCGATCGTCGGCTTTCTGGGCGCCGACGTGCTGCTGATCTATCTGCTGTTCCGCGCCAACTACCGCCATGGCCGGCGCCACGAGATCCTCCAGTTGACGGCGCGGAGCCTGACGGTGCGCAAGATCAATCACTACGGCGAGGAACGCCGCTTCGCGTTCCAGCCCTATTGGCTGCGGGTGCGCATGGACGACCCCGCGCGCCACGAGAGCCAGCTGGTTCTGGAAAGCCACGGCAAGCGGCTGGTGATCGGCAGCTTCCTGGCGCCGGAGGAGCGCCTCGACCTGGCCAAGGCGCTGCGCAAGGCCTTGGCGGAGACGCGCTCCGCGCCGGCCTAGCGCCCCTAAAGCCCCAGCACGTCGCGCATGGAGTAGAGGCCGGGCTTTCGCCCCGCCGACCAGATCGCCGCGCGCACCGCCCCTTGCGCGAAGACGCCGCGCGAGGAGGACTTGTGGGTCAGCTCGACGCGCTCGCCCTCGCCGGCGAAGATCACCGTGTGCTCCCCGGTCACGTCGCCGCCGCGCAGGGTGGCGAAGCCGATGCTGCCGGTCTCGCGCGCGCCGGTGTGGCCGTCGCGGCTGCGCACCGAGGCGGCCTCGAGATCGACGCCGCGTCCGCGCGCGGCCGCCGCGCCCAGGCCCAGCGCCGTGCCCGAGGGCGCGTCGACCTTGTGCCGGTGGTGCATCTCCAGGACCTCGATGTCGTAAGCCTCGGGCAGGCTGGCCGCGACCTGCTCGACCAGGCTGAGCAGCAGGTTGACGCCGAGACTCATGTTCGGCGCCTGCACGACGACCGCCTTCTCCGCGGCCTGGCGCAAAGCGGCCTCGACGGAGTCCGCGAGGCCGGTGGTGCCGACGATCAAGGCCGTGCCGCTGTGCAGCGCCATGTGCGCGTGCTCGCCGGTCGCCTCGGGGGTGGTGAAGTCGATCACCGCGTCGCTGGCCTTGAACAGGGCCGCCGGATCGTCGCTGGCGGCGATCCCGGCCTCGCCGAAGCCGGCGATGGCACCGAGGTCCCGGCCCTCCCAGTCGCTGCCCGGACGCACGGTGCCGCCGGAGAGCCGCGCCCCCTCGGCCGTCCAGACGGCCTCGAGCAGCATCCGCCCCATGCGCCCCGCACAGCCGAGCACCCCGATCCTGACTTCGCTCATGGACATCACCTTTCGCCTTGGTTTTCGCGCCCTGCCATAGCACGCGGCGGCCCAGCCCGCCAATGCGCTGGACGCCCGCCGGGGCGCGCGGCATGCTCTTCGCCATGGCATCCCGCGACCCCGATTCCGAAGGCTTTCTCGAACTCTGGCCGACCCTGATGCTGCGCCAGCGGCTGCCCGGCGCCGAGAAGGCCAATCCGCTCCTGGCCCAGGAAATCCAGCGCCTGGAGGCGGAGAACCCCCAGTTGACCACGGATTACCGGGAGCAGAACTTCTTAGGCGCCGCGCACCCGGCGATCGCCTGGCTGCGCGACTGCGTCAACCGGGCGGCGGTCAATCACCTGCGCCGCCAGGGCATCGATTACAAGCTCGACTGGAGTCTGCAGGCCTGGCCCAACGTGAATCGTTTGGGCGACTATCATGACCCGCACAACCACCCGCATGCCTACCTGAGCGGCACCTACTATGTCGCGGTGCCGCGGAGCCGGGCGGAGCTGAAGACCCGCGCCGACGTCCGGCCGGGCTGTATCTCCTTCTACGATCCGCGCGGCGCAGCCAACATGACGGCGATCAAGGGGGACGGACAGATCGAGGCGGAATACACCCTGCTGCCCGAGGCCGGCGAGCTGCTGCTCTGGCCGGCCTTCCTGCTGCACTTCGTGCACCCGAACTTGAGCGAGGAGCCCCGGCTCTCGATCTCCTTCAACGTGGTGCTGAAGCGTTCGGCGGACCTGCTGCCGGAGCAGGGCTAGGCGCGGCTACTCCGTCAAATCCTCGAAGAATTCCTTCACCCGGGCGAAGAAGCCGTGGGACTGGGGGTTGTGCTTTTCGTCGCCGGTGGCTTCCTCGAACTGGCGCAGGATTTCCTTCTGCTTCTTGGTCAGCTTCTGCGGAATCTCGACATCGACCTGGATGTAGAGGTCGCCGCGCGCCGCCGAGCGCAGCACCGGCATGCCCTTGCCGCGCAGGCGGAACTGCTGTCCGGCCTGGGTGCCCTCGGGCACCGTGACCTTGGAGCGCGAGCCATCGAGGTTGGGCACCTCGACGCTGCCGCCGAGCGCCGCCGTGGTCATCAGGATCGGCACCTTGCAGCGCAGATGCGCGCCCTCGCGTTCGAAGAAGGCATGCGGCTTGATCGAGAGGAAGATGTAGAGATCGCCCGAGGGCGCGGCGCGCACCCCGGCCTCGCCCTCGCCGGCCAGACGGATACGGGTACCGTCCTCGACGCCGGAGGGGATGTTGACCTGCAGGGTCTTTTCCTTGCGCTGGCGTCCCTCGCCGCCGCAGGTCTTGCAGGGCTTGTCGATCGTCTGGCCCTGGCCATGACAGCTCGGGCAGGTGCGCTCGATGGTGAAGAAGCCCTGCTGGGCGCGCACCCGGCCGTGGCCGCCACAGGTCGAGCAGTTGACCGGCCGGGAGCCGGGCTCCGCGCCGCTGCCGTCGCAGGCGTCGCAGTTGACGGAGGTGGGAACGCGGATCTGCGCTTCCTTGCCCGCGAAGGCCTCCTCCAGGGTGATTTCCATGTTGTAGCGCAGATCGGCGCCATGCATGGCCCGGCCACCGCCGCCACCGCCGCCCATGAAGTCGCCGAACATTTCGTCGAAGATATCGGCGAAGCCGCCAAAACCGCCGGCCCGGCCGCCGCCGGCGCGCGGACCGCCGCCGCCCTCGAAGGCGGCATGGCCGAAGCGGTCATAGGCCGCGCGGCTCTGTTCGTCCTTGAGGATCCCGTAAGCCTCGTTCAATTCCTTGAACTTCTGCTCGGCCTCGGGATCGCCCGGATTCTTGTCCGGATGGAATTTCAGCGCCAGCTTGCGATAGGCGCTTTTCATCTCGTCCGGCGAGGCGTCCCGCGCCACACCGAGAATGTCGTAGTAGTCCCGTTTCGCCATTTACCGCCGGCTCCCGGTGTTCTTGTCTTTTAGGGTGAGGCCGGGAACGACCCGGCCCCGCGCGGGCGAGCCTGAAAGGCTGTTGCGGCGGGGCCGGGCGTACACGGTTGCAGCCTCTTTGATTAGGCCGACTTATCCTGCTTGTCGTCGTCGACTTCCTCGAAGTCGGCGTCGACCACGTCTTCCTGCTTGGCGCCGCTGGACGCCTCCTCGGAGGCCCCGGCTTCGGCGCCACCGGCCTCGGCCTCGCCGGCCTGATAGAGGGCGGTGCCGATCTTCATGGAAATCTGGCCGAGCGCCTCGGTCTTGGCCTGGATTTCCGCGAGATCCTCGCCTTCCAGCGTCGTGCGCAGGGCGGCGATCGCCTCCTCGGCCTGCTTCTTGTCCTCCTCCGGGACCTTGTCGCCGGCGTCGGCGATGGTCTTCTCCGTGGAGTGGATCAGCGCATCGGCCTGGTTCTTGGTGTCGACCAGCTCACGGCGCTTCTTGTCTTCCTCGGCGTGTGCTTCCGCGTCCTTGACCATCTGATCGATGTCCGCGTCGGACAGGCCGCCGGAGGCTTCGATGCGGATCTGCTGCTCCTTGCCGGTGCCCTTGTCCTTGGCCGAGACGTTGACGATGCCGTTGGCGTCGATGTCGAAGGTGACCTCGATCTGCGGCACGCCGCGCGGCGCGGAGGGGATGCCGACCAGATCGAACTGGCCCAGCAGCTTGTTGTCGGCCGCCATCTCGCGCTCACCCTGGAACACCCGGATGGTCACCGCCGACTGATTGTCCTCGGCGGTCGAGAAGGTCTGCGACTTCTTGGTCGGGATCGTGGTGTTGCGGTCGATCAGCTTGGTCATCACCCCGCCCAGGGTCTCGATGCCCAGGGACAGCGGCGTCACGTCGAGCAGCAGCACGTCCTTGACGTCGCCCTTGAGCACGCCGCCCTGAATCGCGGCGCCGATGGCCACAACCTCGTCCGGGTTGACGCCGCGGTGCGGCTCGCGCCCGAAGAAGTCCTTCACCGCCGAAATCACCTTGGGCATGCGGGTCATGCCGCCGACCAGGATCACGTCGTCGATCTCGCCGGCGCTGACGCCGGCATCCTTCAGCGCCGACTTGCAGGGGTTCAGGGTGCGCTGGATCAAATCCTCGACCAGGGCTTCCAGCTTGGCGCGGGTCAGCTTGATATTGAGGTGCTTGGGGCCCGACTGATCGGCGGTGATGAAGGGCAGGTTGACTTCGGTCTGGGTCGAGGCGGACAGCTCGATCTTCGCCTTCTCGGCGGCATCCTTGAGCCGCTGCAGCGCGATCTTGTCCTTGCGCAGGTCGATGCCCTGCTCCTTTTTGAACTCCTCGGCGAGATATTCGATGATCTTGTGATCGAAGTCCTCGCCGCCCAGGAAGGTATCGCCGTTGGTCGACTTCACCTCGAAGACGCCGTCGCCGATTTCCAGAACGGACACGTCGAAGGTGCCGCCGCCCAGGTCGTAGACCGCGATGGTGCCGCTTTTCTTCTTCTCCAGGCCATAGGCCAGGGCGGCCGCCGTCGGCTCGTTGATGATGCGCAGCACGTCGAGGCCGGCGATCTTGCCGGCGTCCTTGGTCGCCTGGCGCTGGGAATCGTTGAAGTAGGCCGGCACGGTGATGACCGCTTCCTTGACCGGCTCGCCGAGATAGCTCTCGGCGGTTTCCTTCATCTTCTGCAGGATGAAGGCGGAAACCTGACTGGGCGAGTACTTCTCGCCGCGGGATTCGACCCAGGCGTCCCCGCCGTCGGACTTGACGATTTTATAGGGGACGAGGTCGATGTCCTTCTTGGTCGTCGGGTCGTCGAAGCGCCGCCCGATCAGGCGCTTGATGGCGAAGAGGGTGTGTTCCGGGTTGGTGACCGACTGGCGCTTGGCGGGCTGCCCGATCAGGCGCTCGCCGTCCTCGCTGAAGGCCACCATGGAGGGCGTGGTCCGCGCGCCCTCGGCGTTCTCGATGACCTTGGGTTCGGAACCTTCCATGACCGCGACACAGGAATTGGTGGTGCCGAGGTCGATACCGATGACTTTACTCATACTGTGACATCCTTTCTTATCAGCCGACCTCTTCCGGCGGCCTTGAATACCGAAGCG
Source organism: uncultured Alphaproteobacteria bacterium (assembly GCA_942491105.1). Taxonomy (GTDB): domain Bacteria; phylum Pseudomonadota; class Alphaproteobacteria; order Kiloniellales; family DSM-21159; genus JBBEAM01. The sequence goes on from CALNZX010000002.1 coordinate 249,067, forward strand.
CCGCGCCTGAGGCCTCTATGGGATGAGCCATGCTCTATGCGAGCATTCCAGGGCTGTATATAAGCAGTCGGGCCAGGGCTGCAAGCCGAGTCACGCCAGAAACAAACAACGGGAATGACAGGGGTTTTCGATCCAGCCATGCCAAACAGCCGCATTCCCCTGACGATCCTGTTCATCCTGGTGGCCTGCGCCATGCTCGGCAGCGCCCTGGCGCTGTTCGCCGATCTGGTCTGGCAGAACCAGGCGCTGAAGCTGGCCGGCGTCGCCTTGGCCCTGGCCGCGGCGCTGATCTACCTGGCGTACCGACTGCGCGACCGGGCCGAGCAGCGCCGCGGCGACGCCCAGGAGAACCGTACGGAGGAGGAGGATCGCGGCTGATGCTGCCCGGCTTTCGCCTGCTGCCCGAGGCGCTGGACCGCGCCGCGCAGCGCGCCCTGCTGGAGGAGATCGCCGGCCTGCTCCGGGAAGCGCCGCCCTACACCCCGCGTATGCCGAGAAGCGGCCAGGCGATGTCGGTTCAGATGACCAACTGCGGCCCGCTTGGCTGGATGACCGACAAGGAGGGCGGCTACCGCTACCAGGCAGCCCATCCGGAGACGGGCAGGCCCTGGCCGGCGATGCCGGGCGCTCTGCTGGATCTCTGGGAGGCTGTCGCGGACTACCCGCACCCGCCCGAGGCCTGCCTGGTCAACCTCTATAGCGCCACCGCGCGCATGGGCCTGCACCGCGACATGGACGAGGAGGACCCGGTGGCGCCGGTGGTCTCGCTGTCGCTCGGCGATACGGCGCTGTTCCGCCTCGGCGGAACCAGCCGCAAGGGGCCGACCCGCTCGCTCAAGCTTTCCAGCGGCGACGCCGTGGTGCTCGGCGGCGCGGCCAGGGACTGCTTTCACGGGGTGGACCGGGTGCTCCCCGGCACCTCGACCCTGCTGGAGGGGTTTCCGGCGGAGGGCATACGCCGGGTGAACCTCACCTTGCGCCGGGTGACAAAAGCTCTCTAGCTACGCGCCGTTGTTTTCTTCCCCATCGCCGCCCTCCGGCGCCACTTCGTCGTTCGCCGGGGTTTTGGCACCACCCTTGGCCACGCCGACACGGGCCGGGCGCAGCAGGCGGTCGTGCAGAACATAGCCGGGCTCGATCACCTGGATCACCGTGCCGGGCGCCTGGCTCGGATCCTCGGCCTCGAACATCGCCTCGTGATGGTGCGGGTTGAGCTTCTCGCCGAGCGGTTCGATCTTAGCGATGCCGTGCTTTTCGAAGACGCTCTGCAGCTCGCGCTGGGTCATTTCCAAGCCGTCGAGCAGGCTCTTCACGCGCCCGTCGGAGGCGAGATCCTCCGGCACGGCTTGCAGCGCGCGCGACAGGTTGTCGGAGACCGCGAGCAGGTCGCGGGCCATCGGCGCCGGGGCGTAGCGCGCGGCGTCCTGCTTGTCCTTCTGGGCCCGGCGGCGGGTGTTTTCCACCTCGGCCAGGGCGCGCAGCAGCTGGTCCTTCAGGTTGGACACCTCGTCGCGCAGCACGGCGATGGGATCGGCATCGCCGCCCTCGCCGCCCGCGTCTTCCGTCATCCGATCTTCCGTCTCCGGCGTCTCGTTTTCAGGCTGAGCCTGCTCTTCGTTCTGTTTCTTGTGGTCCGTCATTGCACTCGCTTTTCACTTAACCGATGAGGCGCCCGATCACCTTGGCGGTGTAGTCCACCATGGGGATGATCCGGGCGTAGTCGATGCGGGTCGGGCCGATCACGCCGATCGCCCCGACAATCTGTTTCTGGCTGTTGCTATAGGGTGCGATCACCATGGAACAGCCGGTGTGGGAGAACAGCTCGTTCTCGGCGCCGATGAAAATCTGCACACCCTCGGCGGTGTGGGTCAGGCTGAGCAGCTTGAGCAGCGCTTCCTTGCGTTCCAGCAGGGAGAAGAGGTGGCGCACGCGCTCCAGATCCTCCAGCGCCTGCACATCCTCCAGCAGGTGCGACTGGCCGCGCACGATCAGCGCGCCAAAGCTTTCCTCGTTCGCGCCCTGGGTCCAGGTTGCCAGCCCGGCCTCGACGATGCGGCTGGTCAGCTGATCCAGTTCGGCGCGGTGACCCTCCAGCTCGGCGCGCACTTCCTGCGAAGCCTCGGTCAGGGAACGGCCGATCAGCCGTGCCGAGAGATAGTTGCTGGCCTCGACCAGGGAAGAGGGCGGCATGCCCACGGGCACGTCGATCACCCGGTTCTCGACATTGCCCGACTGGTCGACCATGACCACCAGGGCACGGCCCGGGCCGAGCGCCACGAATTCAATATGCTTGAGCTGGTCGTCCCGCTTCGGCGCGATCACCAGACCGGCGCAGCGCGATAGCCCGGACAGCATGGTCGTCGCCTCGTCCAGCGCCTGGTTGAGGGAGCCGCCGGCGGCCGCGATCTGGGATTCGATGCCGCTGCGTTCCTCGGTGCTGAGATTGCCGCGTTCCAGCAAGCCGTCGACGAACAGCCGCAGGCCCCGGTCGGTCGGCAAGCGGCCCGCCGAGGTATGCGGCGCCATCAGCAGACCGAGATCCTCGAGATCGGCCATGACGTTGCGGATCGTCGCCGGAGACAGATCCAGCCCGAGCTTGCGCGACAGGCTGCGCGAGCCGATCGGCGCGCCGGTTTCCACATAGGCGTCGACGATCAGCCGCAGAATATCCTGCGAGCGCGTGTCGAGCTCGCCGATGGTACGCAGCTCCATTCCGTGTTTTTCCGTCGCCTGCTTGCTCATGTCCTGCTTTCGCTCCAGCCTTGCGGATATAAGCACCCGCTCGACCAAGGGCAACAGCCCATGGCGAGCGCCGCGCGCCATCTCCATCTAACCATGGATTCACCGCTCTGCCTGCGTTAGCTTCCGCGCCGCGGCGAGACGCCCGCCTAACCGGATCACCGAGGAGACAACCATGCGCCCCAGCGGCCGCGCGCAGGATCAACTGCGAACCATCGTGCTGGAGACCGATTTCAGCAAGCACGCCGAGGGCTCTTGCCTGGCCCGTTTCGGCGATACCCACGTGCTCTGCACCGCCAGCATCGACGAGGGCGTGCCCGGCTGGCTGCGCAATTCCGGCAAGGGCTGGGTCACCGCCGAATACGGCATGCTGCCGCGCTCGACCAATACCCGCACCGACCGCGAGGCGGCGCGCGGCAAGCAGAGCGGGCGCACCCAGGAAATCCAGCGCCTGATCGGGCGCTCCCTGCGCGCCGTCACCGACCTGAAGGGCTTCGGCGAGCGCCAGATCCGCCTCGACTGCGACGTGATTCAGGCCGACGGCGGCACCCGCACCGCGGCGATCACCGGCAGCTACGTCGCCTTGCATCTCGCCTTTCAGCACATGCAGCGCCTCGGCGCGATACAGCGCATCCCGCTCAGCGACGCGGTCGCCGCGATTTCCTGCGGACTCTACAAAGGCGAGGCGGTGCTCGACCTCGACTACGCCGAGGACTCCCAGGCCGAGGCCGACGCCAACTTCGTACTGACGGGCAATGGCGGACTGGTCGAGGTGCAGGCCACCGCCGAGGCCGATCCCTTTTCCCAGGCGCAGTTCGACGCGCTCTTCGCCCTGGCGCGCAAGGGGATCGCGGAGCTGGTCAGCGCGCAGCAGGCCGCGCTCGGCCTGTCTTCCTAGCCCAAGACCATGCCGCGCCAGCTCGATAGCGGACGCCTGGTTCTCGCCAGCCACAACCCGGGCAAGCTGCGCGAGATCGCGGCGCTGGTCGAACCCCATGGCCTGTCCGTCGTCTCCGCCGGCAAGCTCGGCCTGCCCGAGCCCGAGGAAACCGGCGCGACCTTCGCGGAGAACGCCAAGCTGAAGGCGCTGGCCGCCGCCATCGGCGCGCAGCTGCCGGCCCTGGCCGACGATTCCGGCCTGGCGGTGACCGCCCTCGACGGCGCGCCGGGAATCTATTCGGCGCGCTGGGCCGGCCCGAAGAAGGACTTCGGCGAAGCCATGCGGCGGGTCGAGCGGGAGCTCGGCGAGGCCGAAGACCGCAGCGCCCATTTCGTCTGCGCGCTCTGCCTCGCCTGGCCCGACGGCCACTGCGAGCTGTTCGAGGGGCGCATCGACGGCACCCTGGTCTTTCCGCCGCGCGGAACACGGGGCTTCGGCTACGACCCGATCTTTCAGGCCGAGGGCCAGAACATCACCTTCGGCGAGATGGACCCGGACAGGAAACACGCCATCAGCCACAGGGCGCGGGCCTTCGCGCAGCTGCAATCCTGCCTGCCGAAGCGCTAGGCGGCATGAGCGCGCCCCTCGCGGTCTATATTCACTGGCCCTTCTGCAAGGCCAAATGCCCCTACTGCGACTTCAACAGCCATGTCCGCGAGTCCATCGATCAAGCGGCCTGGCGCGAAGGGCTGCTCAGCGAGCTGCGCCATGAGGCCGCGAGTCTGCCGGGGCGTCAGGTCGTTTCCATCTTCTTCGGCGGCGGCACGCCCTCGCTGATGGCGCCGGAAACCGCCGGCGCGCTGATCGGCGAGATCGGCCGGCTCTGGCCGCTGGCCGAGGGGGTCGAGATCACCCTGGAGGCCAATCCGACCTCCAGCGAGGCGGCCGGCTTCGCGGCCTTCCGCGATGCCGGGGTTAACCGCCTGTCCCTGGGCGTGCAGGCCCTGGACGACGACTCCCTGAAGTTCCTCGGACGGCAGCATTCGGCGGCGGAAGCCTTGGCCGCCTTGGCCCTGGCGCGCGCGACCTTTCCGCGTTTTTCCTTCGATCTGATCTACGCCCGGCCAAAGCAGAGTCTCGATTCCTGGCGGGCCGAGCTACAACGCGCCCTGGAAGAGGGAGCCGATCATCTCTCGCTCTATCAACTGACCATCGAGGAAAACACGGTGTTTCATGGCGCCTGGCGGCGCGGCGAGCTGCGGGTGCCCGAAGAGGCCGCCGCGAGCGCCCTGTTCGACGCCACCCAGGACATCATGGAGCGCGCCGGCCTGCCGGCCTACGAGATTTCCAACCACGCCAGGCCCGGCCAGGAGTCCCGGCACAATCTGGTGTACTGGACCGGCGGCGACTACCTGGGCATAGGGCCCGGCGCCCACGGGCGGCTGACCCGGCACGGAAAGCGCTACGCCACGCGCAAGCACCGGGCGCCGGAGATCTGGCTGCGCCGGGTTTCGGAGCAGGGCCATGCCAGCCAGGGCGAGACGGCGCTGGCCGCCGGGGAAAACCTCGAGGAACTGCTGCTGATGGGCCTGCGGCTGCGCCGCGGCGTCGCCCGCGAAGATTTCCGCCGCCTCTGCGGCGGCGAACCGGAAGCGCTGCTCGACACGCGGCGCCTGGGCGCGCTCTGCGACAGCGGCGATCTGCTACTCGACGCCGAGGGCCTGCGCGCCACCGCCGCCGGCCGGCTGCGCCTCGACAGCCTGCTCGGCTATCTCCTGACGTAGGTTTTAGCTGGTCGGCGTCGCGAAGTCGGTCGGCGCGATCTCCAGAACGTCGATGCGGTTGCGCTGCAATTCCAGCACCGCCAGCCCGCGCTGCACCTCGCCGCTGGGCAGGAAGCGGAAAATACCGTCGACCCCGGCGAAACCGCTGGCCTTGGTGATGGCGTCGAAGCCGAAGGGATTGCCCGCGCCCGCGCTCTGGCGCTGATCGTAGATGCCGCTGCTGGGAACCGCCGTGCCGCCTGTCGTGGGCGAGTTCAGGGCCGGCTCACGGCGCTGCTGCCCTGCTGCGCCAGCACCGCGGCCAAGGCCACGGCGTCATAGGCCAGGCTGGCGATACGCGCCGGGGAGCCGCCATAGGTCTGCTGATAGCGCTGACGGAAGGTCTCCCAGGACGCCGGCGGCGGCGCCGCGAACCAGCCGCCCTGCAGCGCCGGTTCGGTCCCCAGGGAGGGATCGTTCCATTGCTCGGTGCCGAGATACTGCACCTCCTCGGGGTCGATGTCGTAGAAGGGGAAAAGCGGCGCCATGGTCAGCAGGTCGCGGCCGCCCGCGGGAATCATCACCGCGTCGAAGTAAGACCCCGCCAGGCTCTGAACCTGGGATTCGTAGCTGTTGCTGCCCGGCGTATAGGTCACGATGTTGACGACCTGCCCGCCGTTGGCCTGAGCGGAGTCCTGCATGGCGCGCACGACCAGGTCGCCATAGGCGTCGCGCGGCGCCATCACTGCGAAGCTGCGCAGGCCCTGGCGCGAGGCATAGTTGATCACGCGGCGGACCTGGGCGTCGGGCGAGAGCCCGAGCGTCCATACTCCCGGCGCCGCGACGCTGGCGTCGTTGGAAAAAGCCAGCACATTGACCTGCTGGAACTTGGCTTCCTGGGCAATCGCCGCGACCGAACTGGCGAACAACGGGCCGACGATCAGCTGCGCGCCCTGCTCGAAAGCGCGCTGGGCCGCGGCGCGCGCGCCCTGCGGCGTTCCGGCGGTATCCTCGACGATCATCGCGAAGTCGTCGTCGGCGAGATCGAAGAGCGCGAGCTGCGCGGAATTGAGCAGCTGCTGGCCGATCTCGGCGTGCTGCCCGGTGAGCGGTACCAAAAAGGCAACACGCGCCTTATCCTCGGCGCCTTCGGGAAGCTGCACGTTGAGCTGCGGCTGAACCGGCGGCTGCTCGACCTGAGGGGCGGCTGGTGCAGGTTTGGATTGTGTGTTCTGCTGACCACGGTTCGCGCCCTGACAGGACACCAGGCTGCCGGCCAGAAAAACCAGGAAGACCGCAGCAAGACAACGGGTTAGGGATGACTTCACCTTCAACCTCCAAACCTTCGGCACAGACGCGCGCGCAGGCACGCGACGGCCAGGGTAGCGATGGGCCGAAACTGGCGCCAGGGCTTTATCTGGTCGCCACGCCGATCGGCAATCTGAAGGATATTACCCTGCGCGCCCTGGAAACCTTGGCTGCCGCCGACCTGGTGCTCTGCGAGGACACGCGGGTTTCGGCCAAGCTGCTGCGGGCGCACGGGCTATCCCCCCGCCTGCGGCCCTACCACGAACATAACGCCGCCCGGGTCCGGCCGCAGATCATTCAAGACATCAAAGATGGCGGGGCTGTGGCGTTGATCTCCGACGCCGGAACGCCGCTGGTCTCCGACCCCGGCTACAAGCTGGTGCGCGCCTGCCAGGAGGAAGGCGTGGCGGTGACCGCGCTGCCCGGCCCCTCGGCGGCCCTGGCCGGCCTGCTGCTCTCGGGACTGCCCAGCGACCGCTTCTTCTTCGCCGGCTTCCTGCCGCCGAAAAGCGCGGCGCGCAAAACCGCGCTGCGGGCGCTGGAGGGGGTTCCGGGAACGCTGATCTTCTTCGAATCCCAGAACCGTCTCGCCGCCAGCCTCGCCGATATGGCCGCGACCCTGGGCGACCGCGAGGCGGCGGTGCTGCGCGAGCTGACCAAGCTGTTCGAGGAGGCGCGCCGGGACCGCCTGTCGGCGCTGGCCGCCGCCTACGCGGCCGAGGGGCCGCCCAAGGGCGAGATCGTGATCGCCGTCGCGCCGCCGCGCGCCGAGGATGCCGCCCCGAGCCAGGAGGAGTTCGACCTGCGGCTGCGCAGCGCCCTGGAGTCCGGCAGCCTGCGCGACGCCGTCGACCGCCTCGCCACCGAGACCGGATTGCCGCGCAAGCAGGTCTATGCCCGCGCCCTGGAGCTGGAGAAGGGGAAGTGATCTCGACCTCTCGCCAGGCCGCCGAACGCCTTGGCCACAGCGCCGAGCGGGCGGCCCTGTGGTGGCTGCGGTTGAAGGGCTATCGTCTGGTGACCCAGCGCTTCCGCAGCACGGCCGGAGAGATCGATCTAATCGTCCGGCGCGGACGTCTGCTGGCCTTCGTCGAGGTCAAGGCGCGCGAGGACAGCGCGGCCGCCGCCGAGGCCATTGGAGCGCGTCAGCGCCAGCGAATCCTGCGCGCCGCCGAGGCCTTCCTGCAGCAGCGCCCGGAGCTGGCCGGCCTCGACCAGCGCTTCGACGCGGTCTTCGTCGCGCCGGGCCGCCGGCCACGGCATCAACCCGATGCCTGGCGGGCGTGACGCCAGGGCATTTTGACGCCACCGTCCCTGAGGATATAAAACCCCGGAAAGTATTCGGCGGCGGAGTCCGGGTTCCGCCCCCGCGCAAGACGCGGCTGAGCAAGAGAAGGACGGCGCCTAGGCATGTGGTCACCGGCAAGCGGCCGCGAGGAACTGGAAGACGAGCTGCGTCTGCTTGGCGGCCGGGCCGATGAGGAGATCGACCTGGCCGAGTCGGCGCTGACTCTGGCAGCGCTCGACCGGCCGCAGGTGTCGCGCGACCGGTACCGGCATCACCTTTCCCTGCTGCGCCGGGATGTCGCCGACCTGGCGGCGGCTTCCGAGGACAGCCTGGCGGCGCGCATCGCCGCGCTCAACGCCATCCTCTTCGACCGCTATGAGTATCTCGGCGACGAAGAGGACTACGACGACCTGCAGAACGCCAACCTGATGCGGGTGATCGACCGCCGCCGGGGCATCCCGGTGACCCTGGGCATCCTCTATATCGCGACGGCCCGGGCGCAGGGCTGGGAGGCGCAGGGCCTGAATTTCCCCGGCCACTTCATGGTGCGTATCGAGGCTGGCGGCGAGCGCGCCATCGTCGACCCCTACAACCGCGGCAAGACCCGCGAGGCGGCGGAGCTGCGCGACCTGCTGAAGGCGGTGTCCGGCAGCGACGCCGAGCTGACGCCGCAGCTCTACGCCCCGGCGAAAAACCGCGAGGTGCTGCTGCGGCTGCAGAACAACATCAAGCTGCGGCTGATCCAGGACGGCCGCGCCGAGGAGGCCTTGCAGACCATCGAGGCCACGCTGATGTTCGCGCCGGCCAACTATCCGCTGTGGCGCGAGGCGGGAATGATCCACGCCCATATGGACAATCTGCGCGCCGCCATCCTCTCCCTGGAGCAGTTCCTGCTGCTGGCGCCGGAAAACGGCGCCCGCCTGGAAGCGGCGCAGATGTTGCAGAAACTGCAGCGGCGCCTCAACTAATGGACCGATACCTGGGACGAGGAGGCCTCTACCGCGCCAAGGCGGACAGTGGTACCGCTTCGCCACGACTCCTCCGTCAGATCTATAGGATTGCCTAGCATGAGCCTTGCCGTCGCCATTCAGATGGACCCCGTCGAGCCGATCGACATTTCCGCCGACAGCAGCTTCGCCCTGGCCCTGGAGGCGCAGGCGCGCGGCCATGGCCTCTACCACTACCTGCCGCAGGACCTGGTGCTGCGGCACAATCGGGTCTACGCCGAGGCACGGCCGGTCGAGTTCCGCCGCGAAATGGGCAACCACGCCACCCTCGGCGAGCCCCTCGACCTCGACCTGGCGGCCCTCGACGTGGTGCTGATGCGCCAGGACCCGCCCTTCGACATGGCCTACATCACGGCCACGCATCTGCTGGAGCATGTCCACCCGGGGACCCTGGTGGTCAACGACCCCACGGAGGTGCGCAATGCCCCGGAAAAGCTTTTCGTCACCCACTTTCCCGACCTGATGCCGCCGACCCTGATCGGCAGCAGCAAAAAGGAGATCCTCGCCTTCCGCGAAGAACACAAGGACATCATCATCAAGCCGCTGTTCGGCAACGGCGGCGCCGGCGTGTTCCACGTCACGCCCGAGGACGAGAACCTCTCCTCCCTGCTCGAGATGTTCACCCAGTTCTACCGCGAGCCGATAATCGCCCAGAAATACCTGCCGGCGGTGCGCCAGGGCGACAAGCGGATCATCCTGGTCGACGGCGAAGCGGCCGGCGCGATTGACCGCATTCCCGCCGCGGGCGAGGCCCGCTCCAACATGCACGCCGGCGGCAAGCCGGTCGCCGCGCAGCTGAGCGCGCGCGACAAGGAGATCTGCGCCGCCATCGGCCCGACCCTGAAAGCGAAAGGCCTGATCTTCGTCGGCATCGACGTGATCGGCGGCTACCTGACGGAGATCAACGTGACCTCGCCGACCGGCATCCAGGAAATCGACCGCTACAACGGCGGCAGCATTGCCGCGCTGGTCTGGGACGCGATCGAGGCGCGGCTGCGCGAACGCGCCGCGAAGTAGTCATTCCCGCGCCGACCGCAGGCGGGTTTCCCGCAGCAGGATGTAAATGCCACTGGCGGCGATCACCGCCGCGCCGAGATAGGTCCAGAGGTCCGGAACCTCCTGCCAGACCGCCCAGCCGAGCAGGCTCGCCCAGATCAGGATGGTGTATTCGAAGGGCGCGACGATCGAGGCCGGCCCTTGGCGGAAGGCCTGGCTGATCAGCGTGATGCCCAGCGTGCCGGCAACCGCCATCGCCCCATAGAGCGTCAGGTCCTGGAGTTGCAGCGGCACCCAGAAGGGGATCGCGCCCAGCCCGCTGAACAATGTCGCGGACAGCATGAAATAGAACACCATGGTCCAGAAGCCCTCGGCCCGGTCGATCCAGCGCGCGGAGATCATGATCAGGGCATAGAGCAGCGCGGCGGTCAGCACGTACAGCGAGGCCGGCTGGAAGGCGGCGATGCCCGGGCGCACCACGATCAGAACGCCGAGGAATCCCACCAGTACCGCCGACCAGCGCCGCCAGCCGACCCTCTCGCCGAGTAGCGGCATGGAGAGCGCGGTGATGAAAAACGGCGCCGCCAGGATCAGCGTGGTCGCCTCGGCCAGCGGCAGCGTGCTCAATCCCAGGAAGTTACAGGCGGCGGCGCACACCAGCAGGAAGCCGCGCAGCGCGTGTAGACCCGGATTTCCCGTCTTCAGGCTGGCCGGACCGCGCAGGACGAGCGCCGCTGCGAGCACCATGGGCAAGGCGATCGCCTGGCGGACAAACAGGATCTGCAAGGGGTGGTAGTCCGAGGTAAACCACTTGGCGATGGCGTCGTTCACCGCAAGGCAGAGCAGACCGGCGCACATCAGGGCGATCGCCTGGCCCTTGGCGGCGGCCGAAACTGCGGTCGCGGAGCTGCTGGACATCGTCGGACTCCGTGGCGCGGGAAAGTCAGGGAACGCGGAGCCCGGTCGGGCGGAACCGCAGCACTACGCCGGCGCCGAGTTTAATAGGGCTCGAAGACCTTGCGCCAGACATCGATGATGACGCCGCTTTCCCGGTCGACCAGCAGCAGGCTGTAGCCGGACACCGCCCAGGATTCCGCGCGCCGCTGCGGCAGGGCGCTTTCGAGGCTGTTCGGCAGGCCGTGGATCTTCACGCCGGGCGGCAAGGGCGCGCCGGGTTGCAGCTCGTCCTCGGTCCCCGGCGGCAGGCGGTCCAGGCTGCTTTGCCAAGCCGCGATGCTGCCGCGCCCGCCGTTGATGTAGTTCTGCACCGTGTCGCGCTCGCCGCGGGTGATCCCGCGGGTCGCGCCCTCGCCGCTGTTGAGCGGCTGAAAATCGTAGGCCTTGGTATCGCCTTCGGCGAGCTGCGCGCCGCCGGGGCCCTGGGCCAGCGCCGCCGAGACAAGCAGGCTTGCCGGTAAAATAAGGGCCGCGATCGCGCTGCGGATGGACATCGTGGTCTCCCAGGCCATGTTTTCCGTATCCTACTGCGCGGCGGGGGCGCTGTCGAAAACCCTCGCGGCGAATAACCCTGGAAGAAAAGACACCTCTTGCGCGGGGTGGCGGCGGCACTTTCCGGTTCGGCGGCGGCCTCCGACGCGCTACTCTGCCGAGCCGCATTCACACCGTGACGACAATCGAAAGAGTTTCCCGCAGCGATGCAGACCGGCATGCCCTTCTCTTCCCCCCCGCAACAGCCCACCAAGGCGCGGCCGCCGCTCGAACCCGGCGATCTGGTCCCGGTCTTCGGCCTGTCCGACGCCAAGGGCAAGATTTACACCCTCGACGAGGATGCCCTCTCCGGCAAGCCGACCCTGCTGGTGCTCTGCCGCGATCCGGACAAACCGGAAGCGGCGGCGCTGCTCCAGGCCTTCGACGGCATGGCCGGGGAAATCGCCGCGCTCGGCGGCCAGATTTTCGCGCTGACCCGCCAGCCGACGCACGCCCTGCTGGCGACGCTGGCGGAGCAGGGTCTCGGCCTGCCGCTGCTTTCCGACCCGCAAGGCCAGAGCTACGCTTCCTTCGGTCTTTGGCCGACCCTGGGTCCGATCGTCCTGCTGCTCGGCGCCAACCGGCATCTGCGCTGGATCGCCAATCCCGCCAGCGCGGCGACCCCGGCCGAAGCGCTGGCCGCGCTCAAGGGCGAGGCGGCGCGGCGCCAGCCGGTCACGCTGCAGATGCACCCGCCGGTGCTGCTGCTGCCCGACGTGCTGAGCCGCGAGGAATGCCGCCACCTGATCCATCTCTATGACACCGAGAACGATAACTGGCAGGAACCGGGTCACGGCAGCAAGAACCAGACGACCAACTACAAGATCCGCGTCCCGGAGTATGGCCGTAAGGACCGGATCGACCACTTCCTGGCCGAGCCCGGCATCCAGCAGCTGATTTCATTCCGCCTGCAGAGCCGTCTGTTCCCGGAAATCCTGCGGTCCTTCCAGTACCGCGTGACCCGGGCCGAGACCTATCGAGTCGGCTGCTACGAGGGGCAGCGCGGCGGCATTCTGCACGGCCATCGCGACAACACCTCGGAGCTGGTCGCGCATCGCCGCTTCGCCTGTTCGATCAACCTCGACCGCGAAGCCTTCGAAGGCGGCGAACTGCGCTTCCCAGAGTTCGGCGATCAGCGTTATCAGCCGGATACCGGCACGGCGATCTGCTTTTCCTCCTCGCTGCTGCACGAGGCCCTGGAGGTCACCAGCGGCAAGCGCTACGTGCTGATGGCCTTCCTATTCGGGGACAGCTGAGGCGATCCCCGGTTCCCTGATCTTTGCCACAACCGCCTCCGCCAGCAGTCGATTGCCGCGTGGAGAGAGGTGCACGTGATCGACATACAGGCCCACGCCGGCGAACAGCGTTCCCTGCTCGCTGTTGTAGGCCTCGACCAGGTCGTTCCAGTTGAGCGCGTCGATGCCCAGCTCATCAGTCAGGGAATCGAAGGCGTCCAGACCCTCCCGGATCGATGCGATGCGCTGTGCGTCCCATTCAGCGAAGAAGTTGTCGAAGCTGTATTCGAGGTAGGTCTCCAGCACCACGATAACCTGGGCGTAGGCGCCTTCGTCTTCCAGTTTCTGAAATGCCGCGATCCAAGACCTCATGGATTCCGTGTCGAAGAACTTTTGCCCTCCGGAGGTCGTGCCATGAAAGTCGTTCTGGCAGGCGATGTAGACCAGCAGGTGGCCCCGGCCGCTGTAGACCGGGTCGCTCGCCACCCTGTAGGCCTGGGCCGCGCCATAGCTCGGTACGCCGCGGTTGACCACCTGATAGTTAGGCGCCACGCGCGCCTGCAGGGCCGAAGCGACCGTGTGCTCGTCGGCGACGCCAAGTCCGAAAGCGACGCTGTCACCGACGACAAGGATCTTCCGCGCCGCCTCGACGCGCGGCACTGTGCGCCGATGGCCCAAGGCATCGGTGCTGAATTCGTAGGACAGCTTGGCGTGGGTCCGCAGCCAATTCTCTAACGCCCTGGGAACGGCCTTATCGCTCGCGTACTGCACCACCGGGGGACTGAGATTGGGTCGCTGCTTGGCCTCCAGTACATGGTTTGCGATCTGGATTTCCCGCCGCAGCTTGAAACCTAAGCCCTCGGAAAACTCCGTCGCCGGGCTGTCGTCCTTGGTCGCGCCGGTCGGATTATTGACGTTGTCGATCATGCCGCCGATCGCCGCGAGTTCCCGCAGTAGCGGATCGGGCAGATCGATCCAGTCGTCCAGCTTCCCGCGGCTCTGCCCCGAGGCAAGGCGCCAAGCCTCCTCGAAGGCGTCGACCGTGGCGAAGGAGCTTTCCCTGGCGTGAAAGTAGAAGGCGCCAAGCAGGATCTCCAGAGACAGCAGGGCCAGGACGGCAAGAATCGCGCCGTAGAAGATTTTCTTGAACGGACTGAGCCTCATACTTTCGATCCCCCGTGCCGAGGAGCATCTCACGGAACGCTTGGCCGAGCGCTCCCGCGATGCCGGCAAACTGCGATTCTCCTGCTGATACAAGAAGTGCATCGCATCGTGGATAACTTTTCAAGGCCGCAACGGCGGCCGGCGGTTCTCCAAAAACGGGTGACCCGGCGGCGCGGATCGCCTAAGACTCCTCGGGACTAAAGCGTGAACGCCTTAACCATGACCCCAACGTTAACCACAAAGGCGGGAACGGGGCGTGAACGACTTCAATTGAGCAGCGGAGCGGACGGGTCCATGGTCGCGCGCGTGGCGAGTGTCGCCTTTCTCGGCATCGAGGTGGTCGAGGTCGACGTTCAGGTGCAGATGTCGGCGGGGCTGCCGGCCTTCACCCTGGTCGGCCTGCCCGACAAGGCCGTGGCCGAGAGCCGGGAGCGGGTGCGCGGCGCCCTGGGCGCGCTCGGCCTGTCGCTGCCGCCGAAGCGGATCACCGTCAATCTGGCGCCCGCCGACCTGCTGAAGGAAGGCAGCCACTTCGACCTGCCGATCGCGCTGGGCCTGCTCGCCGCCATGGGGGTGCTGCCGGCCGAGGAGCTCTCCGGCTACACCGCGCTGGGCGAGCTTTCCCTCGATGGCCGCCTGACCCAGGTGCCCGGCGTGCTGCCCACGGCGATCCATGCCCTGGCCCAGGGACGCGGTCTGATCTGCCCGGCGGCCCAGGGGGGCGAGGCGGCCTGGGCCGAGGGCCTGGAAATCCTCGCGCCGGACTCCCTGCTGGCCCTGATCAACCACATCAAGGGCAGCCAGGTGCTGACCCCGCCGCAACCGGCGCTGCAGGAGGCCGCCGCCGCCGGCCCCGACCTCAAGGACATCAAGGGGCAGGAGACGGCCAAGCGCGCCCTGGAGCTGGCCGCCGCCGGCGGCCACAACCTGCTGATGGTCGGCCCGCCGGGGGCCGGCAAGTCGATGCTGGCGGCGCGGCTGCCCGGGCTGCTGCCGCCGCTGACCCCGGCCGAGGCGCTGCAGGTGTCGATGATCCACTCCGTCGCCGGGCGCCTGGCCGAGGGGCGGCTGCTGCGCCGCCGGCCCTTTCGCGACCCGCACCACTCGGCCTCGCTGCCCGCCCTGGTCGGCGGCGGCATGCGGGCCAAGCCCGGCGAGATTTCCCTGGCCCATCAGGGCGTGCTGTTCCTCGACGAGCTGCCGGAATTCTCCCGCCAGACCCTGGAATCCCTGCGTCAGCCCCTGGAAACCGGCCGGGTCTCCATCGCCCGCGCCAATGCCCATGTCACCTATCCGGCGCGGGTCCAGCTGGTGGCGGCGATGAACCCCTGCCGCTGCGGCCATCTCGACGACGCGGCGCTGGCCTGCAACCGGGCGCCGCGCTGCGCCCTGGACTACCAGTCGAAGATCTCCGGGCCGCTGTTCGACCGCATCGATCTCCACGTCGAGGTTCCGGCGGTGGCCGCCGCCGACCTCTCCCTGCCGCCGCCGGCGGAGGGCTCCGCCGAGGTTGCCGCCCGCGTCGCCAAAGCGCGCGCGCTGCAGCAGCGGCGCTACGCCCAGAGCGAGGGCGTCGCCTGCAACGCCCAGGCCGACGGCACGCTGCTGGAGGAAATCGCCGCGCCGGACTCCGAGGGCCGCAGCCTGCTGGCCGAAGCCGCCGAGCGCATGAAGCTCTCGGCGCGCGGCTACCACCGCGTGCTGCGCGTCGCCCGCACCCTGGCGGACCTGGAAGGCGCGGCTAGCGTCCGCCGCCTGCACATCGCCGAGGCGCTGAGCTACCGGAGGGTTGCGCCGGGGAGGTGACTTCACTATGAAAACCGAGGCAAAAGGCGAGGGACGGGGGGGGGAAGGGAGGGACGAGGGGAGGGGGAGGAGGGGGGGGGGGGGGAAAAAACAAGTCACAGTCTGTCGAGACAGCGCCATGCTATGCGCTCGTCGGGTTCCGGTCGGGCAGAGGAGGAAAAATATAAAAGGGAAGGGGGGGGGAAAGGGGGAAGGGGAAGGGGAAGAAGGGGCGGAAAGGAGGCCGAAGGGCCAGGGGGGGAGGAGAAAGGGGGGGGGGAGGGTGACCGATGCCAGGGCAAGTAAAGACGAGCGGGCAAAGCACGGGCGCGTCGATACGCGCGGAAGCTCGAGGGGGATCCCTGAAGGTTTACTTCACCGAAAACCCTGAGAAAGCCATCGAAGCCGACAGCTTTGCAGAGGCCACCCTGGTCGGGGGTCTCGCGACAAGCGTGACCGGCCCCTCCGGCCAGAGGGTCGACGCGGACACTTGCCTCAAGCGCATCGGCGGCGGCGCCTAAATCGAAGAAAACCAAAGAGATAACAGAACAGAAAGAGCACCGGCGCCAACCCCACGGCTGGATATGAAGAAACACGATCAGAATAGGTAGAGAGGGAGACCGGGGAGATGGAGGGGGGAGGGTATAAAGGAGGTATAAGCGAAAGTGTAAAGGGATGAAGGAGGAAGAAATGGAAGGGAGGGAGTGGGGGAGAGAAGATTTAAAAGACTTTGCACTTCGTAGCATCGATACCTGCGCGAGGGAATCGCCGTGCACCGCCACGGCTATCGCCCTGCGCGCCGCCGAACTTGGCACCCGCCTCGACCGCCTCGCCGTGCGGGTCGAGAGCCGCTCGGACAACCGCGGTTTCGTCGGGGTTCCGGGCCTGGTTGATGCCTGTCCGCGTAAGGGGCTCAGCATAGAGAGCATGTCTGTAGATCGAGTAAAGTATATCAGTAGCGCAGATATAATTAGAAAGGCGAAGAAAAAAGAGAACCCAGAGAAAAGGACTTCATTGTAGGAGTTGGAGCCGTAGAGAAAATCGAGATCAGTAACGAGGATGGAAGCAAGGCACTGAGTCGGCTGGACGCGACGATGACGGTGGCGATCGGTCGAGAGACTGCCGAAGAGGAGAGCCGCGCGATAGATCGTCAGAGACCTGAGGGGGCATTACCCCGCATGGGCGACGCCCTGACCCGGAAGTTCTAAAAGGCACTCTAGAGCCAGGTGCCGTTGAGAACCCCTGCAGGTCGTGGTCGCGTGGATAGCGCAGCGGACGACTTTTGAAAATCTAAACTTCCGGCGGGAGCCCGACTTCGCCCATCCCGATCGACAGCTGACCGCCGAGACCTTTCTCCCGCCTGGGCTGGTCCAGCGCGTGCAGCGCCTGGGATGGCCTGCAAGCGGTAGGCATTCCATCGCGGGCGCCTGTGGAGAGGGGAGGCCAGATCGAACTCCCGCGGAGAATTTTCACATCCAGAGCCACCTCGAGGACCCGGCTGCTTTGACCGGCGACAGGGGGGGGCTCGACGCCGCGCCGGAGGTGGCCGCCAGCTTCGGTATCGCCGACCCGGCGCCTCGGCTGCTGGTGATGAAGGAGCGGGTGGTGCTGCATCTGGCGCCGCTGGACCAGCAGGACGCGGCGGAGACGGCGGCGCTGATCACCAAGGCCATGACCGTCGACATGGAGGCGGCGCGCCGCACCATCGCCGAGGCGCGCGGCGCGCAATCTCATCTCTTCGCCCGCCGGGTTTGCCCGACGGCGCATCGCACGAAAAGCTAGGCGCCCGACGCCAGCCCCGCCTTGTAGCGCGCCTCGGCATCGCGGAAGGTGGCGCGGGTGTTCTCCATGTCCCAGGGTTGCTCGGCCAGGGTTTCGTACTCCCACTGGCTGCGCGGCTGCGGCGGGTTGAAGAAATCGCCGCCGTAGACATGGATGGCGCTGGTCATCTTGGCGATGGGATTGGCGACCGAGTGGATGATGTCGCGGCCCAGGGTGGCGACCTGCCCGGGGCCCAGGGAGTCGGCGCCGGCGGCCTCGATCGCCGGATCGCCCGGCGCGCTGTCCGGCAGCTGCCGCCAGAACAGGTTGTCCTCGCGGCCCGAATAGATGCCGATCACCGCGAACATGTTGTGGTTGTGGGGCAGCAGGGTCATGTAGGGCGCCCAGACGAAGTTGATCACCGTCACGTCGGGGCCCTTGTAGAGGGGAAACACCCCGGCCTGCTCCGGCTCGCCCAGGGCGGCGAGGATGCCGGCGGGGTCGGCGACGGCCTCGGCCACCAGCTCGCGCACCGCTTTCTGGCCTTCGGGCACGGCGGCCCGGCAGCCGGCGACGAAACGCTCCGTGTCGAACATGGCAACTCCTCCCGTTATGCCTCCGCCAGGCCGCGCTCCCAGAGCTCCGCCTCGCGGTCGCGGCGGCCCTGCAGGCCGGCATTGCCCGCCCAGAGCCGCTTCATGGCGCGGATCTGCGCCGCCACGCCGGGCAGGTCGCCGTCGCGCAGGCAGTCGCGGATCGCCCGCATCTCCCGCCGGCTGTCCTTCGACGCGCTCAGCGAGTTGCCGCGATTATAGACCAGACTGAGCAGCACGGCGCGGCACAGCGGGCTCAGGTCCTGTGCCTCGGGGTAGGCCTCCAGGGTCAGCTCCCAGTAACGCGGCACGCTGCGCTTCAGATAGACCCGCCAGGCGGCGGTGATGGGGATGCGGATATGCTGCAGCCCGGCCACCGCGTCGGCGCTGCCCTGCGCGCCGAGCCAGGGCCGCAGGTCGGCCATGTCGTCGGCATCGAGGACATCGCCCCAATCGGCCTCGAACTGGCTCTCGCTCTGGAAGCGCAGGTCGTAGCCCATGCCCAGGGTGACGCCGCTTTCGCCGCCCGGCCAGTGTGGCGTCGCGGCGTGGCTGTCGTAGAAGCTTCTGCCGCCGACTTCCTCGCGGCAGACGAAGGTCACCCCCTCGGTGGAGAAGCGCGGGTCCGGCTCCGGCTGCGCCTCGAGCCAGGTCCAGAGCGCGGCGTCGCTGGTGCCGGTCGCCGGCAGCCCGGCCAGGGCCTGAACCTCGCGGACCGCCGCCTCGGTGCCGGGGCCGAAGGCGCCGTCGCAGACCAGCAGCAGGCCGTGGCGGTTGATCAAGTCCTGCAGCTCGGCCACGTCGGGGCCGCGATCGCCGCGCTTCAAATCGGGTTTCATGGCTTCCCCCACTGCGCCCCGGAGCGAACGGCGGAAAGAATAGCAGGGCCGCGGCTAGTTGTCGGCGGGCTTGATCATCCGGCCGAGGTTTTTGCCGGCGAAAAGATGCAGGTGCAGATGCGGCACTTCCTGCAGGCCGTCCGGCCCGCAGTTGGAGAGCACGCGATAGCCGCTCTCGGCGACGCCCAGCTCCCGGGCGATATGGCCCGTGGCGCGGGTCAGCGCGGCGATCTCGACATCGCTGGCCTTGGCCGAGAAGTCGTCCCAGGAGGCATAGGGCCCCTTGGGAATCACCAGCACATGCACCGGCGTCTGCGGCTGGATGTCGTGGAAGGCGAGGACATGGTCGTCCTCGTAGACCTTGTTGCAGGGAATCTCACCGCGCAGAATCTTGGCGAAGATGTTCTGATCGTCGTAGGCCATCGCAGTTTCCCTCAGTCGCCTTTCGAACCGTCGTCCTCGTCGAGGCCGTCCTCGCGTGCCGCCTTTTCGGCGAGGCCGGACGTCCCCTTGCGCGCCGCCAGCTTGTCCCAGACTTCGGCGGGCGTCAGGCCGCGCGCCGACCACAGCACCACCAGATGATACAGCAAATCCGCGGACTCCGCGGCCAGCGCGTCCTTGTCGTCGCGGATCGCCTCGATCACCGCCTCGACGGCTTCCTCGCCCAGCTTCTGGGCGATCTTCGCCGGGCCCTTGGCGAACAGCTTGGCGGTGTAGGATTCGTTCGGGTCGCCGTCCTTGCGGGATTCCACCAGAATGAAGAGCTCTTCCAGAATACGCGCGTCGAAGGTTTGCTCTTCGCTCATCGGTGAGTCTCCTGTTGGATCGGGTCGGTGGGGCGTACGTTCAGGCCGGCGGCCGCCATGTGGGCCTTGGCCTCGGCGATGCTATAGGTGCCGAAGTGGAAAATCGAGGCCGCCAGCACCGCCGTGGCGTGGCCGTCGCGGATGCCTTCGACCAGGTGATCCAGCGTGCCGACCCCGCCCGAGGCGATCACCGGGATCGTCAGCGCGTCGGCCACGGCGCGGGTCAGCGGAATATTGAAGCCCTGCTTGGTGCCATCGCGGTCCATGGAGGTCAGCAGGATCTCGCCGGCGCCCAGTTCCTCCATCTTGCGCGCCCAGGCGACCGCTTCCAGGCCCGTGGCCTTGCGTCCGCCGTGGGTGAAGATCTCGAAGCCGTTGCCGGCCGTGCCAAAGGAATCGCTGGCCTTGGCGTCCACGGCGACGACGATGCACTGGCTGCCGAACTTCTCGGCGGCGCGGCGCACGAAGTCCGGATCGGTGACCGCCGCGGTGTTGATCGAGACCTTGTCGGCCCCGGCCAGCAGCAGCTGGCGGATATCCTCAATCTCCCGTACGCCCCCGCCGACGGTCAGCGGCATGAAACAGACCTCCGCCGTACGCGACACCACGTCGAGCAGGATCGGCCGCTTTTCGTGGCTGGCGGTGATGTCCAGGAAACACAGCTCGTCGGCGCCGGCGCGGTCGTAGACACGGGCCTGTTCCACGGGGTCGCCGGCATCGGCGAGGTCGAGGAAGTTCACGCCCTTGACGACCCGGCCGTCCTTGACGTCGAGGCAGGGAATGACCCGGGACTTCAGCATGCCGCCCGCTTTCCGGCCAGCAGGGCCAAGGCGGCCTTGGGGTCGAGACGCCCATCGTAGAGCGCCCGGCCGGAGATCGCGCCGATGATCCCGTCGCCGGCCTGGGCGGCCAGCGCCTCCAGATCCTCCAGCGCGGCGACCCCGCCCGAGGCGATGGTCGGCAGGCCGCTGTCGCGCGCCAGCTTGGCCGTGGCCGCGACGTTGACGCCGGACAGGGCGCCGTCGCGCTCGATATCGGTATAGATCACCGCCGCCACGCCGGCGTCGCGGAAGCGCGCCGCCAGTTCGCCGGCCTCGAGCTCGCTCTGCTCGGCCCAGCCCTCGACCGCGACCTTGCCGCCGCGCGCGTCGATGCCGACGGCGATCTTGCCGGGAAACTTGCCGCAGGCCTCGATCACCAGCGCCGGGTCCTTGACAGCGGCGGTGCCGAGAATGACCCGCGCCACGCCCAGCTCCAGCCAGCGCTCGATGGTC
Source organism: uncultured Alphaproteobacteria bacterium (assembly GCA_942491105.1). GTDB lineage: Bacteria > Pseudomonadota > Alphaproteobacteria > Kiloniellales > DSM-21159 > JBBEAM01. The sequence goes on from CALNZX010000002.1 coordinate 269,993, forward strand.
GCCAGGTCGCGAATACCGCCGCCAAGCTGCGCCGGCAGGGCGCTGGCCTTGAGGATCTCCTCGACCGCCGGGCCGTTGACCGGCTTGCCGGCGAAGGCACCGTTGAGATCGACCAGATGCAGCCAGGAAAAGCCCAGCGCGGCGAACTGGCGTGCCTGATCGGCCGGATCCTCGTTGAACACCGTGGCCGTCTCCATGGCGCCGCGCAGCAGACGTACGGCCTGCCCGTCCTTCAGGTCTATCGCCGGGAAGAGAATCATGCGCCACCGCCGGAGGCGTCGGATTCGCCCAGGTCCTTGTAGTAGAAATGCCCGGTGATCCAGGCGCCGTCGCAGTATACATAGCGCGGATGGCTGCCCCAGCGCTGGAAACCGAGCTCCTCGTAGACTTCGATGGCGCGGGTCTGGGTCTCGCGTACGTCGAGGTTGAGCATCCACAACTCGGCGGCGCGGGCGGCGCGCTCGACCTCCTCGACCAGCATCGCGGCCAGGCCGCGGCCGCGCGCCCAGGGCGCCAGGAAGAAGGTCGAGAGGGTGCCGGTGTGGCGCCCGGCCTCGTTGTTGGCCGGCGGGCGGGCAAGCTGCGCCGAGCCGGCGATCACCCCATCGAGCCGGGCGACGAAGAGCTCGCGCTCGGGCACCAGCAGCACGCCGCGCCAATAGGTCTCCATCACCTGCCGGGGCGGCGGAGTCAGCCAGCCGAAGCCGCCGCCGTCCTGGATCGCGGCCTCGGCCGCGTCGCAGAGATCGTGCAGATCCGGCCCCTTGAACTCGGTCAGGCGGGTCACCGATGTCTCCGGTGCCCGGGGGAAGGTCTGTTGGCTCATGGACGCCACCTCAGGAAATTGCGAAGCAGAGCCAAGCCGGACGCCTGGCTCTTTTCGGGATGGAACTGCGTGCCGATCAGATTGTCGCGCCCGGCCGCCGCGGTGACCGCGCCGCCGTAGTCGACCGTCGCCAGAAGATGCTCCGGGCGCTCCACCCGCAGGTGATAGCTGTGCACGAAGTAGACATGGGGCGAGCGCCCCAGCTCCGCCAGCACCGGGTGCGGGTTGCGGATCTCCAGCTCGTTCCAGCCCATCTGCGGGACCTTCAGCGCCGGATCGGACGGCGCCAGCGGTACCACCTCGCCCGGAATCCAGCCGAAGCCCGGATGCGCGCCATGCTCGCGGCCGAGCGTCGCCATCAGCTGCAGACCGACGCAGATGCCCAGAAAGGGGCGGGCGCGGCGGATCGCGACCTCCTCGAGCGCCTCGCGCAGGCCGTCCACGGCGGCGACCCCGGCGCGGCAGTCGGCGAAGGCGCCGACGCCCGGCAGCACGACCCGGTCGGCCCCGGCCACGCTGTCGGCGTCGCTGGTGACCAGGATCTCGGCCGTCAGCTCCGCTTCGCGGGCGGCGCGTTCCAGCGCCTTGGCCGCCGAGCGGAGGTTCCCGGAGCCATAGTCGATAACCGCAACACGCATGGCTCTATCCTAGAGAGTTCCCTTGGTCGAGGGCACCTCGCCGGCCTTGCGCGGATCGATCTCGACCGCCTGGCGCAGGGCGCGGGCCAGTCCCTTGAAACAGGACTCGACGATGTGATGGTTGTTGCTGCCGTAGAGATTCTCGACGTGCAGCGTGATCCCGGCGTTGAAGGCGAAGGCCTGGAACCACTCCTTGAACAGCTCGCTGTCCATGTCGCCCAGCTTGTCGCGGCGGAAATCGACCTTCCAGATCAGATAGGGCCGGTTGGAAATGTCCAGCGACACCCGGGTCAGGGTCTCGTCCATGGGGATATAGGCATGGGCGTAGCGGGTGATGCCCTTCATATCGCCCAGCGCCTGCTTGACCGCCTGGCCGATGGCGATGCCGGTATCCTCGGTGGTGTGGTGGTAGTCGATATGCAGGTCGCCCTCGGCCTTCAGGGTGAGGTCGATCAGGCTGTGGCGCGAAAGCTGCTCCAGCATGTGATCGAGAAATCCGATACCGGTCGAGACCTGATACCGGCCGCTGCCGTCGAGATTCAGCTCGGCGGAGATGCGCGTCTCCTTGGTGTCGCGCTCTACCTTTGCCTGGCGCATGGGGCGGCGTCCTCGTTGTCCTGCGGGAATTCGGCGCTCTTGTAGCAACAAGCGCCGCCGAGGGCCAGAGCAAAGGCCTTTTCGCGCGCGCCGCGCTTGGCGCTTGACGCCCGCAGTCCGCCTCGCCATTTGAGGTCCATGACAGAGAGCAGCTCCCCCGCCGTGTGGCACGGCACAACCATCCTGTCCCTGCGCAAGAACGGCAAGGTCGTGATCGCCGGCGACGGCCAGGTGACCTTCGGCAACACCGTGATGAAGTCCAACGCGCGCAAGGTCCGCCGCCTCGGCCCCAAGGGCGCCAAGGGCGGCGACGTGATCGCCGGTTTCGCCGGCGCCACCGCCGACGCCTTCACCCTGTTCGAGCGGCTGGAGGCCAAGCTGGAATCCCATCCGGGCCAACTGATGCGCGCCTGCGTCGAGCTGGCCAAGGACTGGCGCACCGACCGCTACCTGCGCCGCCTGGAGGCGATGATGGCGGTCGCCGACCTGGATCACTCCCTGGTGCTGACCGGCCAGGGCGACGTGCTGGAGCCCGAGGACGGTCTGATCGGCATCGGCTCCGGCGGCCCCTTCGCCCTTTCGGCGGCCCGCGCGATGATCGACGTCGATCACTTCGAGGCCGAGGAGATCGCCAAGCGCGCCCTGAAGATCGCCGCCGACATCTGCATCTACACCAATGAAAACGTCACCATCGAAAGCCTGAGTCATGAGTGAAGCCGCGCCCACCGCGCCCCTCCCCACGGACGGCCCGCGCAAGCAGCAGGGCCCGGCCGATAGCGCCCCGGCCTTTTCGCCGCGCGAAATCGTCTCCGAGCTGGACCGCTACATCATCGGCCAGCACGACGCCAAGCGCGCCGTGGCCATCGCCCTGCGCAACCGCTGGCGCCGCCAGCAGCTGCCCGACGAGCTGCGCGAGGAGGTGCTGCCCAAGAACATCCTGATGATCGGCCCGACCGGCGTCGGCAAGACCGAGATCGCGCGCCGCCTCGCCAAGCTCGCCCAGGCGCCCTTCCTGAAGATCGAGGCGACCAAGTTCACCGAGGTCGGCTATGTCGGCCGCGACGTCGAATCCATCATCCGCGATCTGGTCGAGACCGCGATCCACATGACCCGCGAACGGCTGCGCAAATCCGTGGTCGCCCGCGCCGAGATCAACGCCGAGGAGCGGATCATCACCGCCCTGGTCGGCGAGGGCGCGAGCCCGGAGACCCGCAACAAGTTCCGCCAGATGCTGCGCAACGGCGATCTCTCCGACAAGGAGGTCGAGCTGGAGCTGCAGGACAGCGGCTCCATGCAGATGCCGACCATGGACATCCCCGGCATGCCCGGCGGGCAGATGGGAATGATCAATCTCAACGACATCTTCGGCAAGGCCTTCGGCGGCAAGACCAAGAAGAAGCGCATCACCGTCGGCGAGTCCTACGACTATCTGATCGCCGAGGAGAGCGACAAGCTGCTCGACGAGGACCAGGTCGTCGCCGAGGCGATGCAGAAGGTGGAGAACCACGGCATCGTCTTCCTCGACGAGATCGACAAGATCACCGCGCGGGCCGACCGCGGCGGCGCCGACGTCTCCCGCGAGGGGGTGCAGCGCGACCTGCTGCCGCTGATCGAGGGCACCACGGTCAACACCAAGTACGGCCCGGTGAAGACCGACCACATCCTGTTCATCGCCTCCGGCGCCTTCCACGTCGCCAAGCCCAGCGACATGCTGCCGGAGCTGCAGGGCCGCCTGCCGATCCGCGTCGAGCTGAACGCCCTGACCCGCGACGACTTCAGGCGCATCCTCACGGAACCGGAGAACTCCCTGATCCGCCAGTACGAGGCGCTGATGGGCACGGAAGAGGTCACCCTGACCTTCGACGAGGGCGCGGTCGACGCCCTGGCCACACTCTCCGCCGAGATCAACTCCAGCGTCGAGAACATCGGCGCCCGGCGTCTGCACACCGTGCTGGAGAAGCTGCTCGAGGAAATCTCCTACACCGCCAGCGACCGCGGCGGCGAAACCATCGCCATCACCGCGGACCTCGTGCAGGAGCGCGTCGGCGACCTCGCCAAGAACAGCGATCTCTCGAAGTTTATTTTGTAGGGTTTTTGCTCAAGATTCTGGGGAAGGAATTACTTTGGAGCGATGCCTAGTGTTCTTGCCACTAGCACCAGCGTGACGGTAGAGATTCGCTCGTCGTAGCTACTCTTCTGGTGTGATATCAATAACCTGATGTACCTGAGTAACTCTATATGCGATTGGTCTTTCCTGTCGTGTCTCTACGTTGACGTCTACTACGAATCCCTTGTGGTATATGTTTTCTTCTGGGTCCCGCATAACGTCTTTGATCCGATCTTCAGCTAGATTTGACGCATAAATCAAAGGCAAGTCTCGTTGAGATATGTCAGACACTACCACCCTTTCACCACTAGGCTTGCCTAGCTCCGCATCATCCTTATCAGTCCGCTTGAACGTCATCAGTACGCGAGAGTGGGAAATTAAAGGGGGGGGGGGGGGGGGGGGGGGGGGGGTGGTAGATATTCAGGGGAAGGGATCTGCAGCGTCTTTGTTCTCTAGCCCGCGCTTTTTGTGCTTCGATAGTCTCCGTAGCTCTGCGGGCTTCTACGGAAGTGAATTCGGCTTCGATCTTTTCTTTCCATACGCCGCGAGGGGGGGGGGGGGGGGGGGGGGGGGGGGGAGACGGTTCGAGCCTGTAAGATTTGAGCGTCGCTTTTCCATGCCTCGAGTTAGCCACGGCACGAATTGTTCGGTTTGCATCATTCAGCGTTGATTTTCTCGCATCTTCAACGAATTGCCCAGAAATCCACAATCGTACTGCGGGGGGGGCTTGCTAAATAATGCAGCAAACCCAGTAACGATAAGAAAATCATCCATAAATTCTATGGGGAACACTCAAGAAAATCAAGGGCCCCCCGAAGCCGGGGTACGCACAACCCGAGGGGAAAAGGAGGACGAGCAACCCCCAAGATGATAAAACTTACCGAGGGTATTTCTGGGCCGAAAGAAATGATATCTGCAATTATTGACCCTTTGCGAACTTCACGCACGTAAATGCGCACGGAGCCCGACATATCAGGGGTGACGTTCTTTTAGAGTAGATTTACAGTGGAGATGGGCAGAAGACACGCCGTCACGCCGTGTGGAGTTTCGCGTTCGCACTAATACCAAACGACAGATCATACGAGTCTGGAGACTGCGAAGAACTGGGCCGAATTGGAGGCCGTTCACACTGGACAGCTCATCAAATTGGGCCATTGATCCCAGAGAATTCGTGCTTGAAAGCATTGAAATTGAGCCGGGATAACACTAGCTACCAGATGGCACTAGTTACGCGGGAGAGCAAGTCTATTATGCATAAAAGACCCGACACAAAGATGACTATGATCGGAAGATTCAGAGACACATAATGCACAACACTTAAAATAGCAGCGCAAGGGAGATATGACCCGCTGGGAGAGGGGGGAATTCCTATGGAGAGACGCGAGAGACGAGGGGGAAGAGCCGCGAAGTCGCCTACTTCGACTGGTTCACCTCAGTCTAAATTAAGCGAAATATATGCTGCTGAATTCCCCCATCTCGGAATACTCTGCCTCGCATTCAGCTTTGTCACGACCCAACAACTACTCCAGTTTCTGGATCGCCATAGAAGTAAAGCAAGGATTATGAACAAATTCGGATAAACTGATGCACAAATAGGTAATGAATGTGAGAGTCACCAAAGGGTAAAAATCGCTAAAGGGAGGCGGAACAACCAACCGAGATTGTAAAATACACAAACACCCCTCTTCTAATTTAACAACCGCTTTCCATTAAGCCCCCACCGAAGGCAACGCAGATGCGTTCGCTATCGCTGCGGTAGGGCACAGTGCCGTGCCAGAGGTAGCTGGGGAAGAGCAGCACCAGGCCCTCCTGGGGGCGGACGATCTCCCGGATTGAGCGCCCGTCTTCTTGCTGGCTGTCGGCGAGGTAGAGACAACCTTCCTCGCCGTTGCCGCGCGCCACGACCTCGGGGATCTCCACGTAGTAGACGCCGGAGAGGTAGCCGTTGATGTGGACGTGGGGCTCCTGATAGCCCTCGGACCGCAGCACCACGGCGTTGGAGATCAGCCGCCAGTTTTGCGGCGGCGCGGCGAAATAGGGGGCCGGCGGCGCCTGCGCGAGGGTTTCGAGATGGCCGCGCAGCTCGGCCTCCAGCGCGCTTTTCAGGGCCTGAACCACCGGCGCCGGGTCGCCGAAGAGCTCGGCGGTCTGGCTGCCGCCCTTGGTGGCGGCGTCGGGCGCCTCGGCGGTGTGGTCGGGGCGGCGGCGGATGTGCTCCGCCAGCTCCCGGTTGAAGGCGGCGAGGTCGTCCCAGCCCTGCGGCACCTGGGCCAGCGGCCTGGCGCGCAGCACCTTGTCCGGGGAAAACAGGGCGTCGGCCTCGTCCGGCCGCCCGGCCGCGCGCAGCAGCGGCGCGATGCGCGACAGGGCGCGGATTTCATGGGGCGCCCGTTGCAGGGCCTGCTCGGCCGTGGCCAGAGCCTCCTCGGGCCGCCCCAGTTCCGCCAGCAGACCCGACAGCTCCGCCAGCAGGCGCGGCGGCGGGTCGGGCAGCGCGGCGGCGGCCTGCGCCGCCTGCAGGGCCTGCTCGCCCCGCCCGGCCCTGGCCAGGGCGTTGACCAGCCCGGCGTGGCCGTCGGCGAGATCGGGCCGCAGCGCCAGGGCGGCGCGGAAGGCCGCCGCGGCGCCGTCCCAGTCGCCCGCACGGTAGAGGGCGTTGCCGAGGCCGAGCTGCAGCAGCGGCTCCTGGGGCGCGGCCTTCAGCCCCTGCCGGTAGGCCTCGGCGGCCTCCGCGACCTTGCCGCGCTTGAGGCGGATGCCGGCCAGATTGCCCCAGGCCTGGGCGAAGCCGGGCGCCTGGGCCAGAATCTCGCCAAGCACGGCCTCGGCGGCGTCCAGGCGGCCGGCCTTGTTGAGCGCGGCGGCCAGGGCGAAGCGCGCCTGGGGGCCGGGCGGCGCCGTCTCGTAGAGGGCGATGGCCTCTTCCAGGCGGCCCAGCTCCTCCAGCAGGCCGCCCTCGGCGAGCAGGCCCTGGGCCTGCGCCTGGGGCGGCAGCAGCCCGCGCGCCGCGCGATAGGCGTCCAGGGCCGCGGCACCCTCGCCGGCCCGGCGCAGGGCATGGCCGAGATTGAGCCGGATATCGCCGCGCCGGGGCGCCGCTGTCACGGCCTGCTCCAGGCAGGCGAGCCCCTCGGCCAGCTTGGCGCCGCCCTGCTGGGTCAGCAGCGCGCCGAGCAGGTTGAGCGCCTCGGGCGCGCCGGAGTTGCCTTGCAGGGCTTGACGGTAGAGCGCTTCGGCGGGGCCGAGCTGCCCCTGGCGGTGCAGGGCCAGGCCCTGCTGCAACAGGGTGGCCAGGTCAGCCAAGGCGCGGGAAGCCGCCGCCGGGATCGAAGCCGGCGGCGGTCATCTCTTCATCGTAGCTGGCGGAACGCTGCCGCGAGGTCGGGGCGAGACGGCGCAGCAGGGTGACGCTGCCCTGGCGCTGCTTGTGCGGCTCCAGCAGGCTGAGCACCTCGAAGCCGGCGTTCTCCCCGGCGGCGATCTGCTGGCGCTTCAGCTCGTTGAGAATGGCGCTGGGTTGCATCGCCCGGCCGCTGCGGCCCTGGAACTCCATGGGCAGGGACCAGTAGGTGAAGTGCAGCGCGACCAGCCCGTGGTTGGGGTTGATCAGCGGCCAGTACTCCTCGAAGAAGGCCTGGTATTCCTGCGGCCCGCCGCAGTCGAACCAGACGAAGTCGAGGGGGCGGGCGGCGGGCGGAAGCTGTGCCGAATAGCCCCGGAAATCGCCCTCGTGCAGCTCCACCCTATCCCGCAGGCCCTGGGCCTCCAGGACTTCCAGGGTCTGGCGCGCCGTGGCGTTCTCCGCCGAGTAGTCGTCGATGGCGTAGAGCTTCGGCGCATAGGGCAGGTTGTAGTAGGGCGGGATCAGCAGCGGCTTGCGCCGGTCCTGGCTCGCGGGATCGGCGAGCAGGGCCCGGTCGGCGGCGTGCTCTGCGGCCGCGTCGGCCAGGGCCTTGGCGATGAAAATCGAGGTGTAGCCGATGCCGACCTCCAGCGCCGAACGCGGCCGGGCCATGCGGAGCAGGGAATAGAGCAGCGGCCCCACCCCCTCGGTTCCCATGCCAGGTTCGCGGAGCGCTTCGGCGGCGTCGAGGAGTTCGCTGTCGAGGGCCATGCCCCGGATTAGCCCGGAAGACGCGCCGCCGCAAGACACCGTGACATGACGGGCGGCGCCGCCCGCCGAATTCGGTCTTAGGAAAGCGCCGGGCGCGTCCCAATATAGAGGGGATGAAAAATTGGCTCCCTGCCTTGATGGCGCTGGCTGCCGGGACGCTGCTCGCGGCTCCCGCCATGGCGTATTGTTCCAAACCGATCGAACCGCATTGCGCCGTGCGCGGCGAGACCATGGGCAACAGCTACACCACGGCCAAGGCCTGCCACCGCAGGGTCGAGGACCATATCGATAAACTGGCGCGCTATCAGATCTGTCTGCAGGGAATGATCGAGGACTCCGAGAGGGAGAGCTTGCTCTACAAAAACCTCTTGGCCGGCGCGGACGCGGCGGCGGAGCCGGAAACGGAGCAGGGGGCGGAGACGGAGTAAGCCTCCGCCCGCCGCTCAGCTCGCTTCAGGCGGTTTAGACCGCCTTTTCGATGCCGCGCTCGCAGGCGGTCTGAACGTCCTTGGTCAGGCCGCTCTCGGTCGCCGGCATGAAACGGGCGGCCAGGGCCTTGCGGGCGTCGCGGTTGCCCCAGCCATCCAGCGCTTCCATCTTCTGGCCGCTGTTTTTCCAGTCGGCAACGCTGTTTTCGGCGCAGACCGTGCCATAGGCGGTGACCTGGGCGAGACGGACTTCTTCCGCCATGGTGGTCCCGGACACCAGCCAGCCGGCGCTGAATCCGACGATCAACGTGGCGATGGCGCCGACGACAGCGCCGCCCAGCAGGGGCTTGAAGGACTCGATTCTCTCTTTATTCGTCATAATATCTCCCGTTCATTGTATTTATGGTTGAGTCCCACAGAGCGCCATCAATGTGTTCGAACTGTGATTGCCTTGTTTCCGTGCCCGCGCGGACGGGATTTTCACGGATGGGATTTTGGCCCTGGCGCGGATGTGCTAGGAGGCTGAGGTAGCTTTTCCGCGCAGAAACCTGGCAGGTGACAGGGTGTCCCTAGAAGACGATATCAAGCAGGCCTGGGTGCTCTATCGCGACGGCGCGCTCGGCGAGTGCGATGCGCTCTCCGCGCAGGTCCTCAAGGTTTCGGACGAGAGCGTCTATCTCCTCCCGATCCTGCAGATTCTCACCTCCAAGGCGCTGCAGTACAGCTTGCTCGGCCAGCGCCACGCGGCGGCCTCTTATCTGCAGAAAGCGCTGAGCCGCTTTCCCCGCAGCCCCTATCCCCAGGAGCTGATGCTGGCGATGCTGCGCGACGAATGCGCCAGCAGGAGCACCAACGGCGAGGATTTCGACCTGCAGGCCGCGCCGGAGACGCGCGGCCGCCTGATTCTCGGCCTGGGCACGGGGCGCTGCGGCTCGACCAGCCTGACCAAGCTGCTGCGGGCGCAGAAGCACGGCTACTTTTCCCACGAGCACCCGACGGCGCTGCCCTGGGGCAGCGTCTCCGCCGCGCTGCGCTTCCATCTGCAGCGCTTCACGCTGCTCTCCCGGCTCTACGGTTTCTTCGGCGACGTGTCCCATTGGTGGCTGCCCAGCATCTCCGGCATGACCTCCTTCTTTCCGAACTTCCGCGCGGTGATCCTGCGCCGCGACAAGCAGGAAACCATCGAGTCCTTCATCAAGGTCAAGGAGGGCGAGGGCAAGGGCTCGGTCAACCACTGGGTGGCGCACGACGGAAGCTTCTGGAAACCCGTGCCCTGGGACCGCTGCTACCCCAAGTACCCGGTGAAAACGGCGCGCGAGGGCATCGCCTGCTATTGGGACGACTATTATCAGACCGCGGCGAAGCTGGTCGCGGCCTATCCCGACAAGATCCGCATCTTCGAGATGGAGGCGCTGAAAAGCGCCGCGGGCCAGGAAGAGATCCTGGCCTTCTGCGGCTTCGACTCGCCGGTCCTGCCCGGCGAGATACACGCCAACGCCGCGACCTACGAGGAAGGCGAGGATCTCTGGGGCAACCCCTTCGCGGAGCTGCCGCCACCGCCCGGGCCCACCACGACCTAGTCTGTCCCAGTCTCGTCTTCCGGCCCCGACTCCAGCCGCGCGATCAGCGCCTCGGCCTCGGCTGCGCTGAGGTCGCGCACCTGCCGCGCCAGCAGGTTGGCCAGGCGGGTATGCGCCGCGGTCAGGCCGCTGGTATCGATGACGGCGCGCGGATGCGACAGCTCGGCCAGTTCCTGCAGGGCATCGGCGTCATCCCAGATCAGGCCGAAGTACTGGCAGACCTGATGCACGAAGCGGCGGTTCGGCATGCCCCGGTGGCCGTGCTCCAGGGCCGAGAGATAGGCCGCCGAGATGCCCAGCCCGCGGGCCATGTCCTTGGCCGCGACGCCCTTTTCCGCACGCAGCGCCCGCAGCTTCTCGCCGAAGGGGGTCATGGCTCGTCGAGCCCGTTATCCTTGTGCCACTGCGCCAGGGAGCGGTCGGGATAGCCCTCGAAGGTCGCGTCGCCGCTCTGCGTCTGCAGCGGTACCCACCCGGCCTTGCTGGCGAGCATGATATGCACCCGCTGCGGCGGCTCCGGCAGCGGACTGTCGATCGCCGAGGCCTGGGGATGGACCAGCTCCGGCCAGTTCGGGTCCCACAGCCAGAGCGCCGAGCCGCAGTGCTTGCAGAAGTTGCGCTCGCCGCTGCTGCGCGTGCCATCCTCCAGCTTCGCGCGGTAGACGCTGAGGTGTTCCGCGCCCTCGACCTTGAGCGTGTTCTTGTCGGCGCCGAGATTGATCGCATAGCCTCCGCCGCCCGCCGTCTTGCGGCAGATCGAGCAGTAGCAGCGCATATAGGGCGCGGCGGCGCGGGACTCGACCGTGAAACGCACGGCGCCGCAGTGACAGGACCCTTCGAGCTGCATGCTTGCCTCCTTCGCTTAACCAAATGAGAGTTTAGCGCAGAATGGCGTCAGGAACCGCTTCTTTGCCGCTTGATCAGAATATAAAGGGCGCCTTGACCGCCGTGCTTGGGCTGGGCGTAGGCATAGGCGAGGACCTTCTCGCGCAGGCCGGCCTGATTGAGCCAGGCCGGCACGGCCCGGCGCAGCACGCCAGCCCCCTCGCCGCCGCGCGCCATGCCGCCTTTCCCGGTAATCACCAGGACACAGCGGCGCCCGGCCCGCTGGGACATCAGGAGAAAGGCCTCGAGGGCGCTCTGGGCCTCGAACTGGTTCAGGCCATGGAGATCGAGCTCCGCTTCGATCGGCAGCTGGCCGCGCTTCAGGCGTTCCGCGCTGCGCCGGTCGAGATCGCGCATCTCGCCGTGCTGCAGCTCGGGTTTAACTTTTGGGGGCAGGGCCTTGGGCGGCGGACCCGGCTGCACCAGGCGGCGCCGGGGCTCTTGCTTGCTTGCAGTCTGCTCCTTGGCCGCCGACGGCATCGCCACCGGCGCGTCGAGCTGCTGCCGCGCCAGGCCGCCGCGCGGCAGCGGGGTCACGTCGCTCACCACATAGCGCCAGAGCTCGGCATCGCTCAATGCGCGCCGCGCCGCCCGCTTGCGGTCAGTTTTTTTCGGCATCGTCCCAGAGGATGACGTGGAGACGCCGCGGGCCATGGGCGCCGAGCTGTATGGTCTGCTCGATGTCGCCGGTGCGCGAAGGCCCGGTGATGCAGTTGACCGTGCGCGGCAGCACCCCGGCGCCGAACTCCTGGCGCAGGCGGTCCCAGACATCCTCGTAGCTGCCGCCGATCTCGCTCGCCTTCAGCACCACGACGTGATTTTCCGGCAGAAAGTTGAGCGTGGTCGGGCTCGCGGCGCCCGACTGCAGCATCAGCGTGCCCGTCTCCGCCACGCCGCCGAAAGCGCGGGTCAGGGACACCTCGTCGCTGTCTGCGGCGATCCCCGCGGCCAGCGTCAGGGTCGGCGCCTTCTCCGCCCAGGGCAGGTTTTCCAGCTCGGGATGCGGCGCCAGTTTCACCGTGCTGCCCAGATTATGGCTTTTCAGGAAGTCGGAGAGGGCGCCGGGGATCTCCTCCGGCGAGGCGACCCGCGCGGTCGTGGTCTGAACCTTCTCCGCCATTTCCAGAAACAGCGCGACCCGATGGGCGCGGTCGCCCTCGCCGCGGGCAGGAATGATGCCGCGCGCGTGGCTGGAGATCCGGGCCTCGACCGCAGCTTCGTCGCCGGGCACGCGCTGCAGGGATTTGCGCAGCGCCGCCAGCATGGATTCTCTCGCCCCGGCGCTCATGTGGCTTTCCTCCCGGCGGTCCGGCGCTTGCGCTGCTCCTCGGCCCAGCGCTGCTGAAAAGTCTTGCCCTGGGGCGCCGGCAAGTCGCGGTACTTGGTCCAGCCGCCGGCCAGGGGCATGCGGCGGAAGCGCCCCTTGGCACGGCCCAGCGCGCCGAGCAGGCGCATCTGCAAGCCGGTCGCGAGCTGGTACGCGCCAGGACGCTTGGCCAGCCAAGCCCAGAGACCGAGGCCGGCGCGCACGGCCGTGGGTGTCAAGTGGCGCTCGAACTCCCGCTCGCGCCAATGCCGCATCATCTTGGGCAGCGGGATGCGCATCGGGCAGACGCTTTCGCAGCGGCCGCAGAAGGTCGAGGCATTGGGCAGTTGGCCGGCTTCGTCGACGCCGATCAAACTCGGCGTTAGCACCGCGCCCATCGGACCGGGATAGACCCAGCCGTAAGCATGGCCGCCGACCGCGTGATAGACCGGACAGTGGTTCATGCAGGCGCCGCAGCGGATGCAGCGCAGCATGTCCTGAAACTCGGTGCCGAGCATCGCCGAGCGCCCGTTGTCGAGCAGGATGACATGATACTGCTCCGGCCCATCGGGGTCTTCCGCGCGGCGCGGGCCGGTGGAAAAGGTGGTGTAGGCCGAGAACTCCTGGCCGGTCGCCGAGCGCGCCAGCACGCGCAGGATCGAGGTCGCGTCCTCCAGGGTCGGCACCACCTTCTCGAGGCTGGCGACCACGATGTGCACCTTGGGCAGGCTCTGGGTCAGGTCGCCGTTGCCCTCGTTGGTCACGATCACCGAGGTTCCGGTCTCGGCGATCAGGAAGTTGGCGCCGGTGATTCCGACATCCGCGTCGAGGTACTTCTGCCGCAGCATCTGCCGCGCCTCGTTGACCAGCGCACTGGGTTCGATCAACTGGCGGTCGGCGGGGAGCTTGTCGTGCACCCGGCGGAAGTCGTCGGCCACCTGTTCCTTGGTCAGATGTATCGCCGGCGCGATGATGTGGCTCGGCGGTTCGTGACGCAGCTGAATGATGTATTCGCCGAGATCGGTCTCGATCGGCTCGATGCCCTTGGCCTCGAGAAACTCGTTGAGCCCGATTTCCTCGGCGATCATCGACTTGCCCTTGGTCACGGTCTTCGCCTCGACGGAGCGGCAAATCTCCAGCACCGCCTCGCGGGCGTCGGCCGCGGTGGCGCACCAATGCACATGACCGCCGCTATCGATCACCTTCTCCTCGTAGCGTTCCAGATAGAGATCGAGGTGCTGCAGGGTATGGTTCTTGATGTCGCGGGCCTGGTCGCGCAACGCCTCGAACTCGGGCAGCGCATCGGCGACCTTGCGCCGTTTCTCGATGAAGCCGCCCTTCATATTGGCGAGCGCCTTCTTGAGCTGCGCGTCGCCAAGCGCCGCGCTGGATTTGTTCTTGAAGTCCCGGGAGGTTGCCTGCATCGCCGTCAGCCGTCCTTTCGGCCTTCGCCGATGGCGGGCTCCTCGGTCATCCCCGCCAGCACCTCGGCGACATGGCGGGCTTCCACCGGCGCGCCCTCGCGCTGCAGCTTGCCGGCCATGTTCATCAGGCAGCCGAGATCCCCGGCCAGCAGCAGCGGTGCCCCGCTGGCGCGGATTTTCTCCGTTTTGTTGGAGACCATGGCGTTGGAGATATCGGGATACTTGACGCAGAAGGTGCCGCCGAAGCCGCAGCAGATCTCCGCGTCCTCGAGCTCGACCAGTTCCAGTCCCTCGACCCCGGCGAGCAGGCGGCGCGGCTGCGCCTTGACGCCGAGTTCGCGCAGGCCCGAGCAGGAATCGTGATAGGTCACCTTGCCGGCGTGGCGCGCGGCAACGCCCTCGATCTTGAGCACGTCGGACAGAAAGGCCATCAACTCGTAGGTCTTGGCCGCCAGGCGCTGGGCACCCGGCAATTCGTCGGGGTCCCCGGCGAAGAGTTCGGGATAGTGCTTGGAGATCATCGCGGCGCAGGACCCGGAGGGGGCGACCACGTAGTCATACCCCGAAAACGCGGCGATCACGGCGCGGGCGATATCCTTGGTGTCGCGCTTGTCGCCGGAATTATAGGCAGGCTGGCCGCAGCAGGTCTGGGCGCGCGGCACCTCGACCCGGCAGCCCGCGTCCTCCAGCAGCTTAACGGCGGCGAAGCCGACGCTGGGCCGGAAGAGATCGACCAGGCAGGTTACGAAAAGCGCGACGCGGGGTGCCGTCTTTTTCTTGTCTTCGGTTTGCGCTGCCGCCATCGAGCCCTCACGCTGCTGTCGTAAATTGGTATTACCACTTACAGGCTAGACCGCAAAAGGCCAAAGAACTAGCTCGTCTTTTCGCGCCGCTCGGCGACGCTGCGCGGCAGCAGCAGGTAATAGCGGCCGGGCTGTTTCATCCGCCCGGCTTGCGCCAGCGCCGGCTCTCCCGATCCCCAGAAGAAGTCGCCGCGCACCGGCCCCTTGATCGCCGACCCCGTGTCCTGGGCGACCATCAGCCGCCGCAGCGGGCTGTCGGTGCCCGGCCAGGTCGTATCGAGCCACAGCGGCAGGCCATAGGCGAGAAAGGCGGGGTCCACGGCGAGGCTGCGCCCGGCGGTCAACGGCACCCCCGCGGCGCCGATCGGACCGGCCCCCTCGATAAAACGGAAGAAGATATAGCGGGCGTTACGCTGCATCATCGCCCTGCCCTCTTCGGGATGGGCGCGCAGCCAGTCGCGCACCGCCTGGGCGGTGACGTTCTCGCGGGTCAGCACGCCTTCGTCGATCAGGGCGCGGCCGATGGCGTAAAAGGGATGCCCGTTGGAGCCGGCGAAGCCTACCCGCAGGGTGGAGCCATCGGGCAGGATCACCCGGCCCGAGCCCTGGACATGCAGGAAAAAGACGTCGACCGGATCGTCGATCCAGATCAGTTCGAGATTTTTGCCGTCCAGGGCGCCGGCGTCGATGTCCCGCCGCTCCGGATAGGGCTCCAGCACACCGTTGCGGCTGCGCGCGGCGGCGACCTCTGCCGGCCACTCGGCGGGCATCGCCGCGGGCTCGACTTTCTGCAGATCCTCGGGCGCGCGATAGAGCGGCGTCTGATAGGGGCCGCCGCGGCTGAGCGAGCCGCGCAGCTCGGTCTCGTAGTAACCGGTGAACAGCCCGGTTTCCTCGCCGGCGTCGGAAGCCAGAAACGGCCGGAACCAGGTTTCGAGGTAACCGCGCAAGGCGTTGTCGTCGCCAGGCAGAACCATCTCCAAGGCCTGGCAAGGCGCGCGCCAGTCGGCGGCGGTTCCGGCGAGGGCCTGCGGGCCGATCTCGCGGGCCTCGGGAAAGCGCGCAAAGCGCGCGCAGGACTGGTGGAGGGCGGGCAGTGCCGCGCTCACGCCGTCGTCGCGCCAGCCCGGCAGATCGGAGAAATTCCGCGGTTCCAGCATCAGCTCGCTGGCGGCCTGTTGCTTTTCCGGTTCGCTCCGGGTCAGCTCGCAGGCCGCGACGACCGCGCCCAGCGTCAAGACCGCCGCGAGGCCGGCCCAAAAAGCCCTGGGGTGACGATGGAGTTTGGCGAGCAGGGGTCGCACGGACAGCCCCGTCGGCTTCAGTTCTGGCTTCGCGTCGCGACCAGCGACCAGTTCGGGTCGCGGCTGCGCGTATTCCTCGCGAAAGTCCAGATATCGGTGATGTTCACCATCTCGCCCGGCGCGCCATCGAGAATCCGGCCTTCGGAATCCCGGGTGACATTGATCTGCTGGGAAACGAACTTGATGGTGACGAAAGCGGTCTTGCCCTGCATCTCCGCTTCGATGATCTCGGCGGATTCGATCCCGACCAGCGTGGTCTCCAGGGACTGCTGTTCCGATTGCCGGGCATCGATGGCGCCGGCGAAATCGTCGAAAACGTCGTTGGCGAGCAGGGGGCGGAGCGCCTGCTTGTCGCCTGCGGCGAAGGCCGCGACGATGATTTCGAAGGCTTGGCGCGCGCCGGCGACGAAGCCTTTCGGTTCGAAGCTGCCGTCGACCGCGCGGATCGCCTTCATCCCCTCGGCGGCGGCACCGCTACCAAAGTCGAGCGGCGCGGCCTCCGCGGGCGCGGCCTCGCGCTCGGGCAGGTGAATGACCTTATCCTCGGCCGGGCTCTCGGGGCCTTGGCGATTCTGCTGAAAGGGGTCATAGCCCGGCCGTCCCTCGGTGCCGTCGCGGCGGCCGAGCACGGAACGCAGGCGAAAGATCAGAAAGGCAGCGATCGCCGCGATGAGAATGATGTCAAGAAATTGCACGCCTGTACGGACCCGTCCTATGTCGGTGCGGCAGTCTCCGGTTCTTCCGGAGTGACGATAGTGGCCGATTGTGACACCGACAAGGCGCCGCCGATAGCTCTTGACGGCTTGCCGATCCAAAACAACCGGAAATTATTAGGCCTTGCTCTTGTCAGGGCCACATCCCAGTAAATAAGGACAGAAAGCGGAAAGGGCAAGAATGGGTCTCATATTGTTGGCGGCTTTTATCGCCATCCCCCTGATCGAGATCGGGCTGTTCATCCAGGTCGGAGGTTGGATCGGTCTATGGCCGACCCTGGCGATCGTCATCGTTACCGCCATCCTGGGCAGCTGGGCGCTGCGCCTGCAGGGCCTCTCGACCCTGGCGCGGGCGCGCCAGCAGCTCGACCGCGGCGTGCTGCCGGCCAGCGAGATTTTCGATGGCGCCTGCCTGCTGCTTGCCGGCGCCCTGCTGCTGACCCCGGGGTTTTTCACCGATACGATCGGCGCCTTGCTGTTTCTGCCGCCGTTCCGCGATATCCTGCGCCGCACCCTTGGCCGCTACGCCGCCGCCCATGCCGAGGTGCATGTGCACGGGGTAGGCGGCGGTCCCAGGGGCACGACCAGGAGCGGACAGGGCGGGCGCGGGCCCACCATCGACGGTGATTATGTGGATCTCGACGCCGAAGCCGAGCGGCCGCCCGAACAGGGGCCTGAGGAGATCTCGCCCCCCGAGCATCCCGGCCGCGGCTGGGACAAGAAGGAATAGCCCCCGATGCATCTCGTGCGACACGGTCAATCCTGGTTCAACGTTCACTTCGGCAAGACCCGGATCGACCCGGGCATCATCGATCCCGGGCTGACCGATGAGGGCAAGGCCCAGGCGCAGGCCGCCGGGCAGGCCCTGCGTGGCCGGGGGCTCGTCAAGCTGCTGGCCAGCCCCTATCTGCGCACCCTGGAGACCGCCGAGATCATTGCCAAGGAACTCGACATAGCGATCACCATCAACCCCCTGGTGCGCGAGCGCTGTTTCTTCACCTGCGATATCGGCTCGGCGCGCCATGAACTGGAAGAGCGCTTTCCGCATCTCGACTTCGCGAGTCTGGAGACAAGGTGGTGGCCCGAGCCGACCGAAACCGAGGAGCAGCTTGGCGATCGCTGCCGCAGCTTCGCCGAGATGATGCGCGCCGAAACGCAGTGGCGGCAGATCGGCGTCGTCACCCATTGGGGCTTCATCCGTGGCTTGACCGGCTATGAAGCGCGCAACGGTGAGATCGTGCAGCACGATCTCGAAGCCCAGCCGGTCAGCGCGCGGTTGTGAAACGCAAACAGGCGTGTTAGCCAAACGCGCCACTCAGCAAGGATAAAGAGACTTTCATGAGCGATCAGGCCCAGACACCGCAGAACGTCGGCGGCGGGGCGGCTCCCGGAGCGCCCCTGATGACGATCCATTCCCAGTATGTCCGCGACCTCTCCTTCGAGAGTCCGAACACCCCCGCCGTTCTGGGCGACCTGAAGGACAGCCCGGAGATCCAGATTTCCCTGGATTCCGCGGCGCGGCGCTTCAAGGAGCGCCTCTTCGAGATCGTGCTGAAGCTTAAGGTGACCAGCACCATTGGCGGCAAGACCGGTTTCATCACGGAGCTGGAATACGCCGGTCTGGTGTCGATTGGCGAAGAGGTGCCGGACAGCAGGCTGGAGCAGCTGCTGATGGTCGATGCGCCGACTCAGCTTTTCCCCTTCGCCCGCCAGATCATCGCCGAGGCGACGCGCAACGGCGGCTTCCCGCCGCTGCTGGTCAATCCCATCGACTTCAACGTCCTGCTGCAGCAGAAAAAGGCGCAGCAGGCCCAGGAAGCCGCAAAGGGCGAAGCCGCCAAGGACACGCCCGCGGGTGACTCTGCAGGCGACTCTGCGGGCAACGGCAAGGACGCCGCCAAGGACTAGCCGCGCGAAAGCGGGGCTCAGTCCTTCCAGATCGGATCGGTAATCTTTTCCAGCAGCGCCCGGTGGGCCGCGAGCTCGGCGGCGCTCGGCGCATGCGGCCGAGGCGGGCGGGCGCTGCGGGGCTGGGCCTGAACCTGCGCCGCCGATTTCTCCGTCTTGAGCACGAGGCCCGGCTGCCGTCCGCCCAGCAGTTCCAGATAAACCTCCGCCAGGAGCTGGCAGTCGAGCAGCGCGCCATGCAGGCTGCGCGCCGAATTGTCGATCTCGAAACGCCTGCAGAGCGCGTCGAGACTGGCCTGGGCGCCAGGATAGCGCTGCCGGGCCATGGCCAGGGTGTCGATCGCACGTTCCCCCGGCAGCGGTTCCCGCTCTAGCCGGCGCAGCTCCGCATTGAGGAAGCGCATGTCGAAATCGGCGTTGTGGATGACCAGCGGCGCCGTGTCGATGAAGGCGAGAAATTCCTCCGCCTTTTCCGCGAACAACGGCTGTTCGGCGAGAAAGTCGTCGCCGAGACCGTGCACCCGGAAAGCTTCTTCCGGCATCTCGCGTTCCGGATTGAGATAGCAATGGAAGACCGCGCCGGTTTCGATGTGGTTTTCGAGCTCGAGGCAGGCGATCTCGACAATGCGGTCCCCGGTCTCCGGATCGAAGCCCGTGGTCTCCGTATCGAGTACGATTTCGCGCATGCCTTGCTCCCGTCTAGACGCTTCCGCCGTCGCGGTAGAGTCTGACAATTTGCGCCAGCTGGCGCAAGGTATGGCGCTTGCCCAAGCCTGTGGATACTACAAATTGCGCACGGCGGCGCTTCTCCCGATCCGGGAGCTGTTGGGCAAGAATCTGCCGGTAGCGTTCCTCGGTCATGCCGGGCCGGCGCAGCACCCGCGCCCTTTGCACGAAGCCGGGGGCGCTCACCACGACGACCGCATCGTAGCGCGCGAGATCGCCGCCCTCGAAGAGCAGCGGCACGTCCAGCACCACCAGGGGAACGCGGCGCCGGCGCTGCCGCTGCAGCCAGGCCTCCGTTTCAGCGCGGACCTTGGGATGCAGGATCGCCTCCAGGCGCCGCAGCGCTTCGGGGTTTCCAAATACCCTGGCTCCCAGGGCCTTGCGATCGATGGCGCCCTCGCGCCGCACGCCGGGAAAGGCTTCCTCGACCGCGGCGACCGCGCCGCCGCCCTTGGCCAGCAGCCGATGCACCGCGGCGTCGGCGTCATGCACCGGCACCCCAAGGCGGCGCAGCATCCCGGCCGCCGTGGACTTGCCCATGCCGACGGAGCCGGTGAGGCCGAGGATCTTCACCCCGCGTCTCCCGCCGCGGCCTCTCCCAGCACGGCGGCGCGCAGTTCCGGCGTGACCTCCGGAGCGACGCCGAACCAGGCCTGGAAGCCGGGGCGCGCCTGATGCAGCAGCATGCCCAGCCCGTCGACGGTCGGATTGCCCCGCCGCCGCGCCGCCGCCAGCAGCTGCGTCTGCAAAGGCGCGTAGACGATGTCGGTCACCAGGGCCGCTTCGGGGAGAGGCGTCAGATCGATGTCCAAGGGCGGCTGACCGGTCATGCCGAGACTGGTGGTGTTGACCAGCAGCGCCGCACCGGCCAGGGCGTCCGGCAGTTCCTCCCAGCCCGCGGGGCGGATGTTTCCGCCGAACTCTCCGGCCAGGCCCTCCGCGCGCGCCCGGCTGCGGTTGATCAGCCGCACTTCCGGCGCGCCCCGATCCAGCAAAGCCCAGACCACGGCCCGGGCCGCGCCGCCAGCGCCGAGTACGACCGCCGGGCCAGCATCCGCGCGCCAGCCTGGCTGACCCTGCCGCAGGTTTTCGAGAAAGCCGAAAGCGTCGCTGTTGCTGCCCCGCACCTGCCCATCGCGGAACACCAGGGTATTGGCGGCGCCGATGCTGCGCGCCGCCGGGTCGAGGGTATCGCAGAGCGCGAGCACGGCTTGTTTGTGCGGCACGGTGACATTGAGGCCGGCGTATCCGGCGTCGATCAAGCTCCGCAGATCCCCAGCGAGCTGCTCGGGCGCCACCGCGATGGCTTGGTAGCTGCCGTCGATGCCGTAGTGCCGCAGCCAATGCCCATGCAGCTTCGGCGACAGGGAATGGCCGACCGGCCAGCCGATCACGCCCGCGCGCAGAGTCATTTCGGCACCACGCCGTGATTGCGCAGGAAGTCGAGCAGCGGCAGCAGCGGCAGGCCGAGAATGGTGAAGTAATCGCCCTCGATCTTGGAGAAGAGCTGTGCGCCGCGGCCCTCGAGCTGATAAGCGCCGACCGAGCTGCACACCTGGGGACCCACGGCCGCGAGATAGTCGCGGATAAAGTCATCACCGAGCACCCGCATGGTCAGCCGCGCCTCCTCGACATGATGCCAGAGGCGCTGACCGTCGCGCAGAACGCAGACGGCGGAGAACAGGGAATGCCGGCGTCCCGACAGCGCCCGCAGATGGCCGGCGGCGTGGTCGAGATCCGGCGGCTTGTCGAACCAGGTGCCTTCGCAATCGAGCATCTGATCGGCGCCGATGACCAGCGCGCCGGGATGGCGGCGTGAAACGTGACGCGCCTTCACTTCGGCCAGGGCCTCGGCGGTCCGTGCCGCGGCGGCGCCTTCGGCGCGCAGGGACAGTTTCAATTCCTCTTCGTCGACTGCGGCGGCCTCGAAGTGGCAAGGCACTGCGGCGTTGGTCAGCAGCGCCCGGCGCGAAGGGCTCGCCGAGGCCAGCACGAGGGGTGGCAGCTGCGTTTCATTCACTGTGCCCCGCCCCCGACATGCCGCTGATAATGGGTCAGGATCGCCGCCGCGGTTTCCTCGATCGAGCGCTTGGTGACATCGATTACCGGCCAGCCGTGGCGGGTATACAGCCTGCGCGCGGCGGCCACTTCCTCGCGCACGGCATCCAGGTCGGCGTACTCCGTCTCGTCATCGCGTTCGGTCATCATGCGCAGACGGTTCTTACGGATCTGCACCAGCCGGGCGGGGTCCTTGGTGAGGCCGACGATCAGCGGCCCCTTCAAGCTGGCAAGTTCCGGCGGCAGGGAAACGCCGGGGACGACCGGGATGTTGGCGGCACGTATGCCCCGGTTGGCGAGATAGATGCAGGTCGGCGTTTTCGAGGTGCGCGAGACGCCGAGAATGATGACATCGGCCTGACTGAGGCCGTTCATCATCTGCCCGTCGTCATGCGCCATGACATAGTTCATGGCCTCGATCCGGGTGAAGTACTCGGCATCCATCTCATGCTGAAGGCCGGGCTTTCCCTTCAGCTCCGCGTTAAAGTGGCTGCCCAGGGCATGCATCACTGGACCCAGCAGCGAGATGCAGGGGATGTTGGCCTGGCGGCAGCCCTCGACCAGAATGACGCGCAGGTCGTCGTTGACCACGGTAAAGATCACCGGGCCAGGGTTCTCGATGATCTTGGCGATAACCTTTTCCATGTGGCCCCTGGTGCGAATCAGGGTCCAGCTATGCTCGATCGGCTCGACATCCTTGAACTGCACCATGCAGGCGCGCGCCACGGAGTTGACCGTTTCGCCAGTCGCGTCGGAGACCAGGTGGAGATGATATTTCGTCATTGCGCTACAGCCGCCTGAGGATAACTGCTCGGATCGTTTTCAGCTCTCCGTGGATAAGCCCTCCCGCGGCATCCTGCGAGAAAAAACTATGCAGGCAAGCCTTCCGCGCCAAGCCATTCCATCCAGAGCGGACTTCGCGCGGGCAGGGGCTGGGGATAAACTTTTTCAATCGAGGCCCGCTTGAGTTATGCACGCTATTCAGGTTCTTCGAGATCACGGACCGCCGCACTTGTCCCTGAGCTTGCGCACAATAACTCTGCTAGGGATGGCTTGCGGAGGGAATCCGGGATAACCCAGACAGCCCTGTGAATTCCCGCTATCCACAGGCCCTACTAACAACCACTATTTCTATAGACTCTTTATTGTATTGAAGGGGAGACATGGAAACGCCCGTGCGAAGGGATCGCCAAGACGCCGATCGCGGCACCGGAAAAGCACTGCTCAAGGCTCTGCGCGGGGAGTCCTGTGACTCGCCGCCGCTCTGGCTGATGCGTCAGGCCGGCCGCTATCTGCCGGAATACCGCGCCACCCGTGCCAAGGCCGGCGGCTTTCTGGAGCTCTGCTATACCCCCGAACTGGCGGCCGAGGTGACCCTGCAGCCAATCCGCCGCTTCGGCTTCGACGCCGCGATCCTGTTCTCAGATATTCTGGTGGTTCCCGACGCGCTCGGGCAGAAGGTCTGGTTCGAAGCGGGACACGGGCCGCGCCTGGAACCGCTGACCTGCCGCGACGATCTTGCCAAGCTGCGCCTGGAGAATCTGATCGAGAATCTGGCGCCGGTCTACCGCGCGCTCGAAGAGCTGCGTCCCCTGCTGCCGCCGGAAACCGCGCTGATCGGCTTCGCGGGGGCGCCCTGGACCGTCGCCAGCTATATGCTGGAGGGCGGCGGCTCCAAGGATTTCGCCACCGCCAAGACCTGGGCCTATGGGGCGCGCGAGAATTTCCAGGCCTTGATCGACCTGCTGATCGAGGCGACGGCGCAGCATCTGATCGCACAGATCGATGCCGGTGCCGAGGTGGTGCAAATCTTCGATTCCTGGGCCGGTGTCTGGCCGGAGGCGGAGCTGCGCCGCTGGTCCCTGGAACCGCTGGCCGAGATCACGGCGAAGGTCAAGGCGGCGCACCCGCAGACTCCGGTGATCCTGTTTCCCAGAGGTGCAGGCCTGCTTTACCAGGACTTCGCCCTTCACTCCGGCGCCGACGCCCTGTCCTTGGATACCACGGTGCCTCTGGACTGGGCGCGGGATAAGCTGCAGCCCCATGTCACGCTGCAGGGCAATCTCGATCCCATCGCCCTGGTCGCGGGCGGGCAGATTCTCGATCAAGCCGTGGCCCGGATATTGGAGGCGCTTGCCGGTGGCCCCTTCATTTTCAATCTGGGGCACGGGATCGTACCGCAAACGCCGGCGGCTCATGTCGAGCGGCTGGTCGAGCTGGTGAGGGGAAAATGAGCGGTCATCTTCCTGAGGATCACCCCGAAGTTGCGCAGGGAAAAATCGGCGTACTGCTGATCAACCTCGGCACGCCAGATGCGCCAACCGCCAGCGCGGTCCGCCGCTACCTCCGGGAATTTCTCAGCGACCGCCGGGTGATCGAGCTTTCGCCGCTGCTCTGGCAGCCAATCCTGCGCGGCATCATTCTCAATACCAGGCCAAGGAAGAGTGCTGCCTCCTACGCCAAGATCTGGGATGACGAACACCAGGGGTCGCCACTGTGGCGCTATAGCTGGAGCCAGTGGAAGAAGCTCTCGGCCTGGTTCGCCGATCGTCATCCCGAGGTCGTCGTCGAGGTTGCGATGCGCTACGGCTCGTTACCGATTTACGAGGGCATAGATGGACTGATCGAGGCGGGGTGCCGGCGCATCCTGGTGATGCCGCTCTATCCGCAATACAGCGCAGCGACCACCGCGACGGCCTGTGATGAGGTTTTCCGCTATCTGATGACCGAGCGCTGGCAACCGGCGATCCGGACGCTGCCACCCTACCATGACGATCCAGCCTATATTGCGGCGCTGGCGGAGTCCGTGAGAGCGGCGCTCTCCGGTCTGGAACGGGAGCCCGAAATGCTGCTTGCGTCCTTTCACGGACTGCCCAAGGAGAACCTGGATAAGGGCGATCCCTATCACTGTCACTGTCAAAAGACCGGGCGTCTGCTGCGCGAGGCGCTGGGCTGGGGCGAGGATCGCTTCAAGGTAACTTTCCAGTCGCGTTTCGGCCCGAAGGAATGGCTGCAGCCCTACAGCGATGTCACGGTCAGACAGCTCGCGGAAAGCGGCGTAAAGCGGCTTGCCATGATCTGCCCGGGCTTCTCATCGGATTGCCTGGAGACTCTGGAGGAAGTCGACATCGGTTTGCGCGAAACTTTCATCGCGGCCGGTGGAGAGAGTTTCACCTACATCCCCTGCCTCAACGACTGCGAGGCGCAGATCGCGCTGCTCGGCAAGCTGGCCGAGCGGGAGTTGCAGGGCTGGCTGTGACGCGCTAAGCAGAGGCATGGACCTGCTGGCGAGTCTCTATCCCTGGATCAAGGCGCTGCACATCGTCGCGGTGATCGCCTGGATGGCTGGCATGCTCTATCTGCCGCGGCTGTTCGTCTATCACTGCGAGGTCGAGCCCGGTTCCGCCGAGAGTGAACGTTTCAAGGTCATGGAGCGGCGCCTGCTCAAGGGAATCATCAATCCAGCAATGTGGGCCGTGTGGATCCTGGGGATCCTGCTGGTCATTGCGCTGCAGGCCTGGGGCGATACCTGGATGCACGCCAAGTTTGCCCTGGTCATGGTGATGCAGGCCGTCCACGGCATGTACGTGCGCTGGCAGCGCGACTTCTCCCAGGATGCCAACCGCCACAGCCAGCGCTTTTACAAGTGGATGAACGAGGCGCCGGCGGTGCTGATCCTCGGCATCGTGATCCTGGTCGTGGTCAAGCCCTTCTAGGAGTTCCATGGAGATCGCGCCGCTCACCCGCGAGAACTGGCCGCTGTTCGAGCGCCTGATGGGTCCGAAAGGGGGCTATGGCGGATGCTGGTGCATGCTGTGGCGAAAGACCAAGGCCGAGCACGACCGGGATTCCGGCGATGCGAACCGCGCCGGCATCAAATCTCTGGCCGAGAGCGAGCTGCCGCCTGGTTTGATTGCCGCCGATGGCGACCGCCCGGCGGGCTGGATTTCGGTGGCGCCGCGGGCGAACTTCATCCGCCTGCAAACCTCGCGGGTGCTCAAGCCCGTCGATGACCGCGCGGTCTGGTCGGTATCCTGTTTTTTGATTGCTAAGGATTTTCGCCGCCGCGGCCTGGCGGTGCGTCTGCTGGAAAAGGCCTGCGATTTCGTGGTGGAGAGGGGCGGCGAGATCCTCGAAGGCTATCCCATCGCGCCCAGCAAGACGCCCTATCCCGCTGCCTATGCCTGGACGGGCTTCGCGAGCGTTTTCGAACAGGCGGGATTCGAGGAGGTGGCGCGCCGCGCGCCGACGCGGCCGATTATGCGAAAGCGATTGTGCTGAGAGCGGTCCGGGGCGGTTTTAGCTGCCGACTGCAACGCTGAGCTGCGTGGAAACCAGGCTGAAGAGTGAATCGAGGGATTCCCCCATCGCACTCAAGGCCGTAATGGCGGCAACCGAGACTAAGGCCGCGATCAAGCCGTATTCGATAGCTGTCGCTCCGAGCTCTTGGAGAACTAAGCGTTTGAAGGCTCTTAACATCGGTCCTCACCAATTTGCTTCTGCGCCGAGGGGCGCTGATCTGCGACCGGAGGATACCATCACAAAGCTTACGCGAAGATTAAGCCGGGCAAATTCAAGCGAACCGCAGGGAACGCGGCATTACTGCCGCTTGACTTGAGCGGCGGCATTCAGTATCGACCTTTATTGAAAGCCAGTCTTGATGGCGGTTTTCGAACTTCCCACCTGACAAGGATGTGACTGCGCGCCGAACACCGGCAAACGCACTTCCGATCAAAAAGCGCATGCTGCGCCCTTCGCAGATGCCACCTTCCAAGGAAAGACGCCGCCACGGCGCGCGCCAAGACCCAAAGAACAACAGGCCACGGGACCGATCCGGCTCCGAAGCGCCCCCTCCCGAGCACCATAATCAGCGAAGCAAAATAACGTTATGGACCTGCAAGAACTCAAAGCGAAATCCCCGGCGGACCTACTCGCCTTCGCCGAAGAACTGGAAATCGAGAACGCCAGCACCCTGCGCAAGCAGGACATGATGTTCGCGATCCTCAAGCAGCTGGCGGAGAACGAGGTCTCGATCTTCGGCGCCGGCGTGCTCGAGGTCCTGCCCGACGGCTTCGGATTTCTGCGCTCGCCGGAATCCAACTACCTCGCCGGGCCGGACGATATCTACGTCTCGCCAAGCCAGGTGCGGCGCTTCAGCCTGCGCACCGGCGACACGATCCAAGGCGAGATTCGCTCGCCCAAGGACGGCGAACGCTATTTCGCCTTGCTCAAGGTCAACCAGATCAACTTCGATCCGCCGGAATCCACCCGCCACCGGATCAACTTCGACAACCTGACCCCGCTCTATCCCGACGAGAGGCTGACGCTCGAGATCGAGGATCCGACGAACAAGGACAAGACCAGCCGGGTGATCGACCTGATGACGCCCCTGGGCAAGGGGCAGCGCGCGCTGATCGTGGCGCCGCCGCGCACCGGTAAGACGATGATCCTGCAGAACATCGCCAAATCGATCGCCGCCAACCACCCGGAAGCCTATCTGCTGGTCCTGCTGATCGACGAACGCCCCGAGGAAGTCACCGACATGGACCGCTCGGTCCAGGGCGAGGTGGTGTCCTCGACCTTCGACGAGCCGGCGCAGCGCCACGTACAGGTCGCCGAAATGGTGATCGAAAAGGCGAAGCGTCTGGTCGAGCACAAGAAGGACGTGGTGATCCTGCTGGACTCCATCACCCGCCTGGCGCGCGCCTATAACACCGTGGTGCCGAGCTCCGGCAAGGTGCTGACGGGCGGTGTCGACGCCAACGCCCTGCAGCGGCCGAAGCGTTTCTTCGGCGCCGCGCGCAATATCGAGGAGGGCGGCAGCCTGACCATCATCGGCACCGCGCTGATCGATACCGGCAGCCGCATGGACGAGGTCATCTTCGAGGAGTTCAAGGGCACCGGTAACTCGGAAATCATTCTCGACCGCAAGCTCTCGGACAAGCGCACCTTCCCGGCCATCGACATCGGCAAGTCCGGCACCCGCAAGGAAGAGCTGCTGGTCGACAAGGGCACGCTCAGCAAGATGTGGGTGCTGCGCCGCATCCTGATGCCGATGGGGGTGACCGACGCCATGGAGTTCCTGACCGACAAGCTGAAGAACACCAAGAACAACGCCGAGTTCTTCGATTCGATGAATCAGTAGGCGGGACTAGCGGCGCGGCTTGCCGCCGCCCATCCATCCCTTGCGCCGGAAAAACACGATCAAGCCGACGGCGACGGCCAGCATCAGCGCCAGGGCGAAGGGATAGCCCAGATACCAATCCAGCTCCGGCATGTTGAAGGGCGAGACGGCAGGATTGAAGTTCATGCCGTAGAGCCCGGCGATGAAGCCCAGGGGAATGAAGATCGTGGCGATGATCGTCAGGACCTTCATCACCTCGTTCATCTTGGTCGATACGCTGGATAGATAGGTCTCGCTGAGGCCGCTCGCGATTTCCCGATAGGACTCCGAAAATTCCATCAGCTGCACGATGTGATCGTAGCAGTCGCGGAAATAGACGTGAATGTCCTTGCCGATCAACTCGGCCTCGTCTCGCAGCAGGGCATTGACCACTTCGCGCTGCGGCCAGAGGGCGCGGCGCAGGTCCATCAGTTCGCGTTTGAGAGCGTGAATCCGGCTGAGGGATTCTGGCTGCGGATCGCTCAGCACCTCGGTTTCCAGAGCCTCGACCCGCTCGCCGAAGGCCTCGAGCAAGGGGAAGTAGCTGTCGATCACCGCGTCGAAGAGGGCATAGGCCAGGTAATCGGCGCCTGCCGAGCGGATCTTTCCCTTGGCCGCGCGCAGCCGCTCGCGCACGGGCTCCAGGCAATCGCCCGGTTTTTCCTGGAAGGTGACGACCAGGGATTTGGCGAGCACGATCACCAGTTGCTCGCCGCGCAGAGTCTCCTCCGCATGCAGCATCCGCGAGAACAGAATGATGTGCTTGTCGTAGAATTCCAGCTTGGGCCGCTGGTGCACATGCACGATGTCTTCCAGCGCCAGGGGATGCAGTTCGAGCAGGCCTGCGATCGACTGCAGGGTCTCGATATCCGCCAGTCCGCGAACATCGACCCAGGCGATCGTTGATTCGCGAAGCAGTTTCGGCAGCTCCGCCGCCGCCACGTCCTCGTATTCGGCGAAGCTTCCCGCGTCGTAGGCAATCACCCGGATCGTAGTCGGCACCGCGCCTTCCGGCGGCACCAGGGTTCCCGGCGAGGCGCCCGGCGGAGGCCTGCGGAAGCCCTTGCGCCGCCGCGCCGTGGTCCTGGGTTTCTTGCCGGTCATCGCGCGCGGCGCGTTCAGACTTCGAAGATCGTACTGCCGGTGGTCTTGCGCGCCTCGAGGTCCTTATGGGCCTGGACCGCGTCCTTGAGCGCGTAGCGCTGGTTGATGTTGATCTTCACGGCGCCGCTGTTGACCACTTCGAACAGCTCGTTGGCGGCGCTGACGAGATCGCCGCGCTTGGCCGTGTAGACGAACAGGGTGGGGCGGGTCAGGAACAGCGAGCCCTTCTGCGCCAGCAGGCCGGGATTAAACTGGGTGACCGCGCCCGAAGCGTTGCCGAAGGAAACCATCATGCCGAGCGGCGACAGGCAGTCGAGGGAGCGCTCGAAGGTGTCCTTGCCGACGGAATCGTAAACCACGGGAACCCCGGCGCCGCCAGTGATCTCCTTGACCCGGGCGACGAAGTCTTCCTCGCGGTAATTGATGGTGTGGGTGCAGCCCTGGGCCTTGGCGATCTCCGCCTTCTCGTCCGAGCCGACGGTGCCGATGGTCGTCACGCCCAGCGCCTTCAACCACTGACAGGCGATCTGTCCGACGCCGCCGGCGGCGGCGTGGAACAGCACGGTATCGCCCTGCTTCACCCGGTAGGTGCGGCGGATCAGATAGTGCACGGTCAAACCCTGCAGCATCATCGCCGCGGCGGTCTCGTCGTCGATGCCGTCGGGCAGCTTGACCACGTGCTCGGCCGGCATGCAGCGCGCCTCGCTGTAGGCGCCCTGCGGCGGAAAGGCATAGGCGACGCGGTCGCCGGGCTTGAACTCGGTGACACCCGGCCCGGCCTCCTCGACCACGCCGGAAGCCTCGAGCCCGAGACCGCAGGGCAGCTCCAGGGGATACAGGCCGCTGCGCTGGTAAACATCGATGTAGTTGAGGCCAACCGCCTTGTGGGTAACCCGAATCTCGCCCTCGCCGGGGGCGCCGACTTCGACCTCTTCCCACTTCATGACTTCGGGGCCGCCGGTCTCATGGATGCGGATGGCATGGGTCATCGTTGTCGTCCTTCTTGATAAACGCTGTTCCTGGTTCCCGGCTCAGCCGAGATGCCGCTTGAGAAAATCCAGGCTGCGGCGGTTGGCGCTTTCCGCGGCTTGGGGATCGTAGTGCTCGCCGCCGACCCGCGCGAAGGCATGGTCGTTGCCTTCGTAGACGTGCAGCGTCGCCAGCGGATTTCCCGACAGACCGTCGAGCATCGCCTGCTGGCTTTCCTTGGGGACGAACTGATCCTCGGTTGGAATATGCAGCATCAGCGGCTTGGAGATCTGGCTGGCCTCGCCGAGCAGCTGATCGATCTGCACGCCGTAATACCCGACCGAGGCATCGGCATCGCTGCGGGTCGCCGCGAGGTACGCCATCTTGCCGCCGAGGCAGTATCCGATAGCGCCGACCTTGCCGTTGCAGGCTTCGTGCCGGCGCAGCGCGGTGATCGTCGCCTGGATATCCGCGCAGCCCTTTTCGGGGTCGAAGGCGCCGAACAGCTCGAAGGCGCGGGCCCATTCTTCCTTGGTCTTATCGGTCAGCTCGATGCGCGGCTCGATCCGCCAGAAAAGGTCCGGACAGACCGCGAGAAAGCCTTCGCCGGCCAGCCAGGCGCAGATGTCGCGCATCACCCGGTTGACGCCGAAGATTTCCTGAATAACGACGACGGCCGGGGCCGGGGTTTGCGCGGGCTCGGCGACATAGGCGAAGAACTCGCCGTCGGGGACCTTTATTGTGATCTCGGACATTAGAACCTCCCAGTCGGCTTGGCTTCGTGCGTTTGGCGGACTCTAGGGGCGGGGCGCGGGCTTGTCATCCCGCCAAGACATCACAGCAGCTTGGGCTGATAGGCGAAGCGGGCGCCTTCGAGGGCCAGCAGCCGGTACTTCGTTTCCAGCCCGCCGGGCGCGCTGAATCCGCCGCTGCCCCCGCCCGCCGCGACGACCCGGTGACAGGGGATCAGGATCGGAATCGGATTGGCGCCGCAAGCCTGACCGACCGGCTGCGGCAGGGAGTCGACGGCCTTGGCGATCTCCCCATAGGTTTTCGTCTCCCCGAAGGGGATCGCAAGCATCTCCTTCCAGACCGCCTGCTGCAGCGCGGGGCCTTGAGGCGCCAGCGGCAGCTCGAAGACCTTGAGCCTTCCGGCGAAGTAGTCCTCGAGCTGCTGTACCGCGGCGCGCAGCAAAGGGGTCTCGTCGTCATAGGACTCGCCGCCCCAGTTCAGCGCCGCGATCGCGCCCGCCTGTTCCGTGATGGCGATGCGGCCGGTCTCGGTTTCCAGGCTGCGGCGCGGCATGGTTACAGCGCCCGTGCCAGTTCGAGGGGGTCCGTGATTGGCAGGGAGCAGGTGGTGCCGCGGCAGACGTAGGCCGTGGCCTTGCCGTCCTGCTGCCCCTTGCCGGCGGCGGGATGATCCCTGGGCAGGCTGGTGTCCGGCGCGACGATCCGCAGCACCAGATTGGGCTGGCAAATTTCCTGCGCCGCGGCGCGCAGCGCCCGGCCATCCTCGGCCTCGGCGGTTCCGACGATCACCACCTGCACCGCGGCCTGTAGGAGTTCATTGCCGTTGAGGAAGGTGGAGAGGGGAAAGAAATTGCGGTTGAGCTCGCCGGAGAAGGCTTTGACCAGCTCCTCGGCGCGCTGGCGGTAGGCGTCCTTGCCGGTCAGGTAATAGAGCCGGGCCAGCGCCGCGGCCATGCTGCCGTTGCCCGCTGGCACGGCATTGTCGGCGGCCGACTTGCTGCGCACGATCAGGTTCTCGGCGTCGGCGGCGGTCTGGAAATAGCCGCCGTTTTCGCGATCCCAGAACTGCGCGTCCAGCACCTCGGTCCAGGCCTCGGCATGGGCCAGATAGCTCTCGTGGCCGGTCGCCTCGAACAGGGCGAGAGCGGCCTCGATCATGTTGGCGTAGTCCTCGAGCATGCCGGCGTGCTGGCGCTGGCCGCGCCGCCAGGCATGGAGCAGGCGCGGACCGTCGGTCATTTCGCGTGCGATGAAGGCGAAGACGCGTTCGGCCGCGTCCAGCCATTCCGGAGCCTCGAAGGCCTGGGCGGCGCGCGCCAGGGCGGCGATGGCAAGGCCGTTCCAATCGGCCAATACCTTGTCGTCCCAGCCGGGCCAGACGCGCTTGCCCCGAGCCTCGTAGAGGATCTTGCGGCAGGCGGCGAGGCTGGCCTCGGTTTCCGCTTCGGCAAGCTCCTTGGCGTCGAGCCGGTTGAGGATGGTCTTACCCTCCCAGTTGCCGCCGGGGGTGACGTCGTAGTGCCGCTTGAAGACCGCGGCGTCTTGCCCGAGCAGGCTGTCGATCTCGGCTTCGCTCCAGACGTAGAAGCGGCCTTCCTCGCCTTCGCTGTCGGCATCGTAGCTGGCGGCATAGGCGCCGCAGGGCTGGCCTTCGGCGTCCTCCGCGATCATCTCGCGCTCCAGCCAGGCGACGGTTTCGCGGGCGCGCTGCTCGAACAGGGGATTGCCGCTGTCCTGCCAGCCCCAGCTCAGCAGGTCGAGGATCTGGGCGTTGTCGTAGAGCATCTTCTCGAAGTGCGGGATCAGCCAGCGCTCGTCCACGGTGTAACGGGCGAAGCCGCCGCCGAGATGATCGTAGATGCCGCCCTGGCACATCTTGGTCAGGGTCAGATCGTAGGCGTTTTTGCAGGCGGGTTGGCCGCTGCGCCGCCAGGCCCGGAGAATTTGCTTCAACACGCTGGGCTGCGGGAACTTCGGGGCGCTGCCGAGGCCGCCGTTGACCGGGTCGAACTCGCGCAGAATGCGCTCGGCGATCTGGTCGGTCGTCTCGGGCGGGATCTCGCCCTCGCCCGCCGCCGGAGCCGCGAGCTTCTCCAGAGCTTCCTGAATCGCCGCGACGTTCTTGCCCACATCCTCGGGCTTGTCCCGGTAGGCCGCCGCGAGGGACTGCAGCACCTGGGGGAAGCCGGGGCGCCCGTAGCGTGGCTCCGGCGGGAAATAGGTGCCGCCCCAGAAGGGTTCGCCCTTGGGTGTCAGGAACATGGTCAGCGGCCAGCCGCCGTGCTCGCCGAGCAGGCTGAGGGCGTTCTGGTAGATGGCGTCGAGATCGGGCCGCTCCTCGCGGTCGACCTTCACATTGACGAAGAGCGCGTTCATCAGGGCCGCCACCTCCTCCGACTCGAAGGATTCATGCGCCATGACATGGCACCAGTGGCAGGCGGCGTAGCCGACCGAGAGCAGGATCGGCTTGTTCCCGGCCTGGGCCTCGGCGAAGGCTTCCTCGCCCCAGGGATACCAGGCGACCGGATTGTCCTTGTGTTGCAGCAGATAGGGACTGGTCTCCGCGGCAAGTTTGTTTTCGGGCATGGGGTCTCCTTGGCCTGGGTGATTTTTGCGCGCAGGCTTTGCGCGCTTCGTCGGCTCGCCCTATATGTGTAGGCAAGCGCCCGGCACTCAAGTGTAAGCCTAGGCGGCGAGGAGGGGAGTCATGAAAATCTCCATCGATATCGACTGCACGCCGGAAGAGGCCCGCCGCTTCTTCGGCCTGCCCGACGTGGCGCCGATGCAGGAAGCCGTGATGAGCGAGGTTCAGCGCCGGATCATGGACAACCTGGCGGCCATGGACGCCGAAAGCCTGGTCAAAACCTGGATGCCGGCGGGGGTGCAGGGATGGGAGCAGATGCAGAAGGCCTTTTGGTCGCAAATGACCGGGGCTTCTGGGAAGGAAAAGAAGGATTAGCATGGACGCCCTAGAACTTC
Source organism: uncultured Alphaproteobacteria bacterium (assembly GCA_942491105.1). Lineage (GTDB taxonomy): Bacteria > Pseudomonadota > Alphaproteobacteria > Kiloniellales > DSM-21159 > JBBEAM01. The sequence goes on from CALNZX010000002.1 coordinate 303,378, forward strand.
TGCTTTCACGGCAGTCGGCCCCGGCTAGGCTGCTGGGCGAGCCGGCGCCGAGCGACGCGGAGCTGCAGCCGGTTTTCGAAGCCGCTGTGCGTGCGCCGGATCACGGAGCGATTAGGCCTTGGCGCTTCAAGACCATTCGCGGCGCGGCGCGCGAGCGGCTGGGAGATCTTTTCGTCGAAGCGCTGCGCGCCCGCGCGCCCGAGACGCCGGCGGAAAAGCTCGAGGAACAACGCGGCAAGCCGCTGCGCGCGCCGTTGATCATCGCGATCTGCGCCGAGACCTTCCCCGATCATCCCAAGGTCCCGGTGGTGGAGCAGTTGGTCGCCACCGGCGCGGCGGCGCAAAACATGCTGCTGGCACTGCAGGCGATGGGCTATGGCGCGGTTCTGTTGAGCGGGCCCAATGCGCACGACCCTCGGGTCAAGGCGGCTTTCGGGCTGCAGGACAAGGACGAGATCGTCGGCTTTCTCTATGTCGGCACCCTCGGCGAGGTACCGCGCGAGAAGAAACGCCCGGAAGCGGCGCAGTTCGTCTCGACCTGGGATGGCGTGCCGGAAGCGGCGCGCTAGAGCGGCGCGGCGGCCGCTGCGTGACTCAGCCCGACACCATTTTCGCGCTCTCGACGCCGCCAGGCCGTGCGGGAATCGCGGTGCTCCGGCTTTCCGGCCCGCAGGCCGGGCCGGCGTTGCGGGCGCTGTGCGGCGATCGTCTGCCCGAACCGCGCCGCGCCAGCCTGCGCGGCTTCACCGACCCCGATGGCGGCGGCGTCATCGATCGCGGTCTGGCGCTTTGGTTCCCGGCGCCGCACAGCTTTACCGGCGAGGATCTGGCGGAGCTGCAGGTGCATGGCGGGGCTGCCGTGGTTGCGGCGCTGATTGCCGCGTTGCAGCGCCAGCCTGGCTTGCGCCCCGCGGAGCCGGGAGAATTCACCCGCCGCGCCTTCGATTCCGGCAAGCTCGACCTGACGCAGGTCGAGGGTCTGTCCGACTTGATTGCCGCCGAGACCGAAGCCCAGCGGCGGCAGGCCCTGCGCCAGATGGATGGCGGTCTATCGAGGATTTACGGCGCCTGGGCCGAGCGGCTGACCCGGGTTCTCGCCCAGCTCGAGGCCTATCTGGATTTTCCCGATGAAGACCTGCCGGGGAGCCTGGAAGAGGCCATAGAATCCGATATATTGGGGCTAACCTCTCAAATCGATCAACATCTAGTAGGCGGTTTGGCGGGGGAGCGTCTACGCAGCGGTGTCGAGGTGGCGATTCTTGGCCCCCCGAACGCAGGAAAGTCTAGCCTTCTCAATGCGTTAGCCCTGCGCGACGCGGCGATTGTCTCGGAAACGGCGGGCACGACACGCGATGTTGTCGAGGTGCAGCTCGACCTCGGCGGTTTTCCGGTCACGCTGGCGGACACCGCGGGCCTGCGGGCGCTGGATGAGTCGGATGCCCAGAGCGAGATCGAGCGGGAAGGCATGCGCCGTTCCAAGGCGCGCGCGGAACGCGCGGATATCCAGATCGCCGTTTTCGACCTGCGCAGCTGGCCGGCCCTGGATCGGGCGACGCTGGAGGTGCTGGGCGCGGATGCCTTGCTCGTGCTCAACAAGGCGGACCTGGCCCCGGCGCCGGAGGCGGCGCGCCACCCGGCGGGCAGCCTTCATGTTCTTTCCGTGAAGACCGGGAACGGCATCGCCGCGTTCCTCGCGGCCTTGGAGGCGCGCGTGGCCGCGGAACTCTCCACGGCGCTGGCGGCCCCGAGCATCACCCGCGCGCGACAGCGCCGGGCGCTGGAAGAGTGCCGCGCCGCCTTGCAGCGGGCGGGGGCCGCCACGCTCCCGGAACTGCGCGCGGAGGACCTGCGCATCGCCTTGCGCGCGCTCGGGCGAATCACCGGCCGGGTCGATGTCGAGGACCTGCTCGATGTCATCTTCAGCGAGTTCTGCATCGGAAAGTAACGCCGCGTGGATGTTTCACGTGAAACATTCGCGCCCGCGCTTGACCTGCCGCATGGCTTGGAGGAAAGTCCGCGCGCCATGAAAACACAGAGCCAGGACTGGGACGTTATCGTCGTCGGTGGCGGCCACGCCGGCGTGGAGGCGGCGGCCTCCGCGGCGCGGCTTGGCGCGCGGACCCTGCTGTTGACGCATAAGATCGAGACCGTTGGCGTGATGTCCTGCAATCCGGCCATCGGCGGGCTGGGCAAGGGACACCTGGTCCGCGAGATCGACGCGCTGGATGGCATCATGGGCCGGGCCATCGACCGCTCCGGGATTCAGTTCCGTATGCTCAACCGCAGCAAGGGACCCGCCGTGCGCGGCCCGCGTGCCCAGGCGGACCGCAAGCTCTATCGCCAGGCCATCCAGGACCTGCTCGAAGAGACCCCGCTGCTGACGCTGCGCGCGGCGGCGGTATGGGATCTGATCCTCGATGGTAAGGGGCGCTGCGCCGGCGTGGTAACAGAAGACGGCGCGGAAATCCGCGCCGGGGCCGTGGTTATGACCACCGGCACCTTCCTGCGCGGGCTGATCCACCTTGGCGAGGAAACCACCCCGGCCGGCCGGCATGGCGAGGGGCCATCGATGGGCCTGTCGCAGACCCTGGAGCGCGCCGGTTTCGCCCTGGGCCGGCTGAAAACCGGGACGCCGCCGCGTCTGGATGGCCGGACCATCGATTACGCGGGCCTGGAGCTGCAGCAGGGGGACGATCCGCCCGAACCGTTTTCGACGCTGACACGGCGCATCGAGACGCCGCAGATCCCCTGCCACATCACCTATACCAGCGAAGCCGCCCATGACGTGATCCGCGCCAATCTGCATCGCGCGCCGATGTACAGCGGTCAGATCGAATCCAGCGGCCCGCGCTACTGCCCCTCGATCGAGGACAAGGTGGTGCGTTTCGCCGATAAGACCCGGCATCAGATTTTTCTGGAGCCCGAAGGTCTCGACGACCCGACGGTCTATCCCAACGGCATATCCACCTCGCTGCCGCGCGCGGTGCAGGCGGAGATGCTGCGTCTGATCCCCGGCTTGGAGCGGGCGGAGATCCTGCGGCCCGGATATGCCATCGAGTACGATCACGTCGATCCCCGCGAATTGGAGCCGGGATTACAGAGCAAGCGCGTGGCGGGGCTGTTCCTGGCCGGGCAGATCAACGGCACCACGGGCTACGAGGAGGCGGCGGCCCAGGGGCTGCTGGCCGGGATCAACGCGGCCCGTCTGGCCGGAGGGGCCACCCCGGACTTCACCGTCGATCGCGCCGAAGGCTACCTCGGGGTGTTGATCGACGACCTGGTGACCCGCGGGGTCACCGAGCCCTATCGCATGTTCACCAGCCGCGCGGAGTATCGTCTGCGTCTGCGCGCGGACAATGCCGATCAGCGGCTGACGGAAAAGGGCATCGCCGTAGGCTGTGTTGGCGCGCCCCGCGCCGCGCGGTTCCACGACAAGATGCGGTCCCTGGAGGCGGCGCGCAGCCTGGCGCGGTCGCTGACGGCGACGCCGGATCAGCTGCTGCGGCAGGGTTTCAAGATCAACCGGGATGGACAGCGCCGCAGCGTGCTGGACTTGCTGCGCTACGCCGAGATCGATCTCGCCCGCTTGGCAAGCGTCTGGCCGGAGGTGGGGGACTGGGCGCCGGAAATCGCGGCACAGATTGAAATCGACGCGGCCTATTCCGGTTATCTGGCGCGCCAGGAAGCCGATATCGCCGCGTTTCGCCGCGACGAGAATCTGTCCCTGCCGGCGCGGCTGGATTATTCCAGCATTCCGAGTCTTTCCAACGAGGTGCGCGAGAAGCTGGCGGCCGCGTCTCCGGCGACGCTCGGGGCGGCGGCGCGGATCCCAGGCGTGACACCGGCCGCTCTGGTGGCCCTGCTGCGGCATGTCAAACGCCGCGAACTCGCCGCCTAGCACGGGCATGAGCCTTTATGGACCCGAGGACTTCGCCGCCGAGCTGAATGTTTCACGTGAAACATTGGCGCGCTTCACGGTCTATGCCGGGCTGCTGGAGAAATGGAACCGGAGGATCAACCTGGTTGGCCGCGAGAGCGTCGGAGATCTCTGGCGTCGCCATTTCGTGGATTCAGCGCAGCTGCTGGCCTTGCTACCCACCGCGCCGGAAGGCCGTTCTTTGATCATCGCCGACATCGGTTCCGGGGCCGGGTTTCCAGGGTTGGTGCTCGCGATCCTGGGCGCCGGAAAGCTGCATCTCATCGAGTCGGATCAGAAAAAATGCGCTTTTCTGCGCGAAGCGGCCCGTGAAACCGCCACCGAGGTCGAAATTCATGCCGAACGGATCGAGGCCGTCGCTGGCCTGGAAGCCGACGTCGTAACGGCGCGCGCCTTGGCGCCCCTGGGCAAACTGCTGGATTACGCGGCGCCGCTGCTGCGCCCCGGCGGGCGCGCGCTGTTTCTCAAGGGGCGGGGCGCGGAAGAGGAATTGACCGCCCTGGACGGGCACGCGACAATGCGCATCGGACGTACCCCAAGCCGGAGCGATGCAACCGGCGTCATTTTATCGATAGAGGGCCTGTGAGCTCGCACTCCCCAGAAAACGCTTCATCGGCGCCGGCTTCCGAGTCCGCGCAGACCGAAACCGCGCGGCTGCCGCGGATCGTTGCCATCGCCAATCAGAAGGGCGGGGTGGGCAAGACCACCACGGCCGTCAATCTCGGCACCGCGCTGGCGGCCAACTACAAAAAGGTCCTGGTCGTCGATCTCGACCCCCAGGGCAACGCCAGCACCGGGCTGGGCATCAACGCGCACGACCGGGAGCAGGATGTCTATCAGGTGCTGCTCGGCGGCGCCCGGCTTGCCGACTGCGCCCTGGAAACGGCCGTTCCCGGCCTCTACGTCGTTCCGTCCTCGGTCGAGCTGTCCGGCGCCGAGATCGAGCTGGTCGATGCCGAGCGCCGCGAGACCCGCCTGGCCGACGCCTTGGGCAGCGGGCTGCTGGGCTACGATTACATCCTGATCGACTGCCCGCCGGCGCTCGGGCTGCTGACCGTCAACGCGCTGGTCGCTGCCGATCAGGTTCTGGTGCCTTTGCAGGCGGAGTTTTACGCGCTCGAGGGCTTGAGCCATCTGCTGAAAACCATCGAGCGGATACGCGCCCGGCTCAACCCCGACCTGCGGCTGCAGGGAATCGTGCTGACCATGTACGACCGCCGCAACAACCTCTGCGAACTGGTTGCCCAGGATGTGCGCTCGGTGATGGGGGACGCGGTCTACGACACCATGATCCCGCGCAACGTCCGTATCTCCGAGGCGCCATCCCATGGTCTGCCGGTAATTCTCTACGATATTAAATGCGCCGGCGCCGAAGCTTACGCGAAGCTGGCCGGCGAGATGCTGCGGCGTGAAGCGCGGGGCTACTCCGCCAGTTTGCTGCCGGTCAGCGAGCCGACGGCGTAAGGCGGGGTCAACCGCCGGAGACGGCATAACCTATTGATATTTAGTAAGATTTTGCGATCTTACTTCGACGCGGCAAGGAAAAACACATGGCGACAGCAAAGAAACGCGGCTTGGGACGGGGCTTAGCCTCGCTGCTGGGCGAGGAAGAGGGCGCAACCCAGGCGCAAAGCTCTCAGTCTTCCGTGCGCGCGGATCGTCAGGTTCCGATTGAGAAACTGCACCCCAGCCGGGTGCAGCCGCGTCTGCGCTTCGACCCGGACGCCCTGGCGGCGCTTGCCGACTCGATCCGCCAGCAAGGCGTCATTCAGCCGATTCTGGTGCGCAACCATGACGAAAAGCCCGGCGAGTTTGAAATCGTCGCCGGTGAGCGCCGCTGGCGCGCCGCCCAGCAGGCCCGCCTGCACGAGGTACCGATCGTGCTGCGCGCGCTGTCGGATAGCGAAGCGCTGGAAGTCGCCATCGTCGAGAACGTGCAGCGTCAGGATCTCGACCCGGTGGAGGAGGGCGAGGGCTACCATCGCCTGATGCAGGAGTTCGGGCACACCCAGGAGGATGTCGCGCGGCTGATCGGCAAAAGCCGCAGCCACGTCGCCAATACCCTGCGGCTGCTTGCCCTGCCCGGGGAGGTCAAGGAGATGATTTCCGAGGGGCGTCTGTCCGCCGGGCACGCGCGGACCTTGCTGTCGAGCGAGGATCCCACGAGCCTGGCCCGCGAAATCATCGCCAAGGGGCTGAACGTGCGCCAGGCAGAGGCCCTGGCGAAGGCGGGCAAACCGCGCGGGCCGCGCGCGGCTCCGACGGGCGGCGCCAAGGATCCGGATACCCTGCGGCTGGAGGAAAGCCTGTCGGAAAACCTCGGCCTCAAGGTGACCATCGAGGGTAAGGGCGAAAGCGGCAGGCTCTCAGTGCATTACAGCACGCTGGAGCAGCTCGATAGCCTGCTCGCCAAGCTGAACGGCGAGAGCTAGCCCGTACGTCTCGCGCCGCCGCGGCGGCCGGCGCGCGCCGCGATGCGCAGCAGGGCGCGGTCGCAGAGCGTCGCGGCAGGAGCCCCGGTGGTCTTGCAGGCGGCTTCGGTTTCCAGCAGCAGGGCCAGGGCTTCGGCCAGCGCCGGCCGGCTCCAGCTGCGGGCCTGGGCCTTGAAGCTTTCGGCGGTTTTCCAAAAGACCGGCGGGCGCAACGCGCGAATCGCCAGCTCCGGGTTGCCGCTGGTGGCCACCAGGTGAAGCCGCTGGAAGTGATTGGCGACACTGCGCAGAATGCCGACGGGATTGACGCCTTCCTGCAAACAGCGCCCTAGCGTACGTTCAACCTGCGGAAGATCCCCGGCACCGACGGCCAGCGCCAGGTCCGAGGTGCTCAAGGCGGCGGAGTCGCCGATACAGGCGCGTACGTCCTCGAGACCGATTTCACTGTCTTCCGCGCCCTTGTAAAGCACCAGTTTTTCCAGTTCCCGGCGGGTCAGCTGGCGATCGCCCCCAAGCTGGCTGGTCAGCAGGGCCAGGGCGTCTTGCGAAACGCGTAACCCGGCTTGGGAGAGGTGCGTGCGGATGGTATCCGCCAGGTCACGGCCTTCATCGCGATAACAGGCCACCGCGGCGGCGTTCTGCGCGCCTTCGAAGAGCTTGCGCAGCTTGGCGCGGGCCGGCAGCTCGCCGGCTTCGATCAGCACCACGGCATCGCCGGGCGCGCCAGAGAGAAAGTCCGCAAGGACCCCGGCCAGCGCATCCGTGGCGTCGCCGATGCGCAGGACCCGGCGGCTGCCGGTGAAGGAGATGGCGGCGGCTTCGTCATTCAGCCGGGCGCCGTCATCCGTAAGCTCGCCGGCCGAGAGGCTGGCCACGGAGAAGGGGTCGTCGGGATCGGCGGCCAAGGCGAGCAGGGCCTGCCGGGCGCGCTCGCGCACCAAGCCGCCGTCGGGGCCATAAAACAGGATTGCGCGCAGCGCGGGGTCCGGCGCCTTGCTGAAGGCATCGGCCCGGCGCGGCTCGATCTTCATGGCTGGAGCGTCGATCCGGCCCGGGTTCGGGCGGAAGCGGCCGCCAGCTGGCCGGCTTCGCTGCGCCGAGTTTCCCGGGTGAAGAAGGCGGCGAGCTGCACCTTTATGCTGTCGGCGATTTCGCGCAGCGAGGTTTCCCGCGCGCTTTGCTTGCCGGTTGCCGTGGACAGCTCGGAATCGAGCACGTTGTAGCTGTTGAAGGAGACCGCCTGGCTGCGGAACAGCACCTGGCTTCGATCCTGATTGAGCAGGCGGAACTCGCTGGTGATGCGCAGGTTGGCGCGGGTCGCGGTTTCGTCGCGCCGGATCGCCAGATCTTCCGTGCGTTCCTGAATGAAGACCATCAGGTAATAGCCGGGATCGCCGGGCTGGCCCTTCGGGTTGATCCTGTCGCGCAGCAGATTGTGCATGATCTGCCCGGTGCGGTTTTCCAGCGGCAGAATGCGCACCTGCGCCAGATAATCCGTGGCGGCCCAGTTACTGTTGGAGGGGTTTTCGCCATAGAGCGGCTGAAAGTTGCAGCCGGCCAAGGGCAGGGCCGCCGGCAGCAGCAGCGCGGCGGCCAGGGTCAGCGCGCGCAAGGCCGCGGGAGCTCTGCGCCTAGGCGACAATATTGACGACCCGATTGGCAACCACGATCACCTTGCGGATCTCCTTCTCCGCGATCGCCCGCTGTACGGCCTCGTCGGCCAGCGCGGCTTCGCGGGCAGTTTGTTCCTCGCAGTCGCGCGGCAGTTCGAGGGTTGCCCGCAGCTTGCCGTTGACTTGCACGGCAACGGTCACCTGGTCTTCCCGCGTCAGCTCGGCCGCTGCCTCGGGCCACGCCTGCGCGACCAGCATATCTTCGTGTCCCAGGCTCCGCCACATTTCTTCGGCCAGATGCGGCATCATCGGCCCGATCAGGCGGGTGAGAATCTCCATCGCTTCGCGCAGCGCCCAGGCGCCCGCGTCGTCGCGAGGGCGAAATGCGCCGAGCGTGTTCGACAGTTCATAGAGCCGCGCGACGGCACGGTTGAAGCGGAACTGCTCGATATCCTCGGTAACGGCCAGCACGGCTTTGTGGGCGGCCCGGCGCAGTTCCAGGGCATCCTCGGAAAAGCTCTGCGGCGCGGCGGTTCCAGCGGCCGGCAAGGCCTCGACGCAGTCCTGGCTCAGCCGCCACAGCCGCTGCAGGAAACGCCAGGCGCCCTCGACCCCGGCATCGGTCCACTCCATTTCGCGGTCCGGCGGCGAGTCCGAGAGCATGAACCAGCGCGCCGTGTCGGCGCCGAAGGTCGCGATGATGTTCTCCGGGTCGATGGTGTTGCGCTTCGACTTGCTCATCTTCTCGACGCGCCCGACGCTGACCGGCTGGCCGTCGTTAGACACCACGCTGCCGTCGGCGTTCTTCACCACCTCTTCGGGGCTCAGCCAGCCGCCATCGGGGCCGCGGTAGGTCTCGTGGCAGATCATGCCCTGGGTAAACAGGCCGGCAAAAGGCTCGTCGACGCCGAGGTAGCCGCACTTGCGCAGGCCGCGGGTGAAAAACCGCGAGTACAGCAGATGCAGGATCGCATGCTCGATCCCGCCGATGTACTGATCGACCGGCAGCCAGTAGTCGGCCGCCGCGGCGTCCAGCGGCGCTTCGCCGCGCGGCGTCGTGAAGCGCGCGAAGTACCAGGATGAGTCGACGAAGGTATCCATGGTGTCGCTATCGCGCAGCGCGGACTTGCCGCAGCGCGGGCAAGGCACCTCGCGCCAGGCGCTGTTGCGCTCGAGCGGATTGCCCGGCTTGGAGAAATCGGCGTCCTCGGGAAGCTCGACCGGAAGCTGCTCGGCCGGTACCGGCACCGCGCCGCAGTCGCCACAGTGGATGATGGGGATCGGCGCGCCCCAGTAGCGCTGCCGGGAGATGCCCCAGTCGCGCAGCCGGAACTGGACGTGGCCGGAACCCAGCCCCTGGGCCTCGAGATAGTCGATCGTCCGCTCGATGGCTTCGGCCGGAGCCAGGACCTTCTCGCTCAGGAAGCGGGCGTTGGTGTAGCGCACCGGCTCCTTGTCCGACTTGTCGGAAAAAGCGGTCTCCGAGATATGAAAAACCGTCTCGCCGCCGAGCGTTTGCACCGGGTTATCGGCGAAGGCGGCGGCGTGATCGCGGATTTCCTCGGGCGTGGCGTCGCGCGCGTCCAATGGGCGGTAGGTTTCGATCACCGGCAGGCCGTACTTGCGCGCGAAGTCGAGATCGCGCTGGTCGCCCGAGGGCACGCCAAAGATCGCGCCGGTTCCGTAATCCATCAGCACGAAGTTGGCGACGTAGACCGGCAGCTTCCACTCGGGGTCGAGCGGATGCAGGGCCTTGAGGCCGGTATCGTAGCCACGCTTCTCGGCGGTCTCGATGGCCTCCTCGCTGGTCCCCAGCCGGTCGCACTCGGCGACGAAGGCCGCGAGCGCAGGGTCGTTTTCGGCCAGCGCGCTCGTCAAGGGATGATGCGGCGAGAGCGCCAGGAAGGACGCGCCGTCGAGGGTATCGGGCCGTGTCGTGAAGACCTTGATGCTGCCCTCGCGCCCAGCCAGCGGAAACTGCAAATGCGCGCCGCGCGAACGGCCAATCCAGTTGCGCTGCATCAGCCGCACCTTGTCCGGCCAGCGCTCGAGGTCGCCGAGCGCTTCCAGCAGCTCGTCGGAATAGTCGGTGATCTTGGCGAACCACTGCGCCAGCTTGCGCCGCTCGACGGGGGCGCCGGAGCGCCAGCCCTTGCCGTCGATCACCTGTTCGTTGGCGAGCACCGTATGGTCGACCGGATCCCAGTTGACCCAGGATTCCTTGCGCTCGAGCAAGCCGGCGCCCAGGAAGTCGAGGAAGAGCTTCTGCTGATGCTTGTAGTAGCCGGGGTGGCAGGTCGCGATCTCCCGCGACCAGTCGATCGACAGCCCCATGGATTTGAGCTGGCCGCGCATGGTTTCGATGTTGGCGAAGGTCCAGTCGCGCGGATGCACGCCGCGTTCCATCGCGGCGTTCTCGGCCGGCAGCCCGAAGGCGTCCCAGCCCATGGGGTGCAGCACGTTGAACCCCCGCGCCCGCTTATAGCGCGCCACCACGTCGCCCATGGTGTAGTTGCGGACATGCCCCATGTGGATACGGCCCGAGGGGTAGGGAAACATCTCGAGCACGTAGTACTTCTCGCGGCCGGGTTCCTCGCGCGCGGCGAAACACGCGGCGGCCTCCCAGGCGGCCTGCCACTTAGCTTCGGTTTCCTTTGGATTGTAGCGCGTCATAGGAAGCTCACTCCCGGAGCGAGTCCCGGCTGGAGCGCGCCGCCGGGTCTCCGCCGCGGTTCAGGGAAGGAAAAACTGCGGGCGTTACTGAATCGAGGCGATTCGAAGCTGGCGCGCCCGGGTCAGAATGGCGTCCTCGAGATCGGTGCCGGTGTTGTCGGCGACCCGATCGTCGACCCAGCTTCCCGCCGCGTTCAGCCGCTGCCGGAAGACCGAGGCCCGCACGCCGTCGGCGCGCAGCTCGCGGCCCAGGATGCGCACGTTGATCTTGAAACGCTCGTTCGGGGTTTCCGGTGGCGAATACCAGTCGGTGATGATGACGCCGCCGAAGGGGTCCGCCGAGGACAACGGCATGAAGGAAATGGTGTCGAGCGAGGCGCGCCACAGATAGGCGTTCACGCCGATGCCCGGACCGCCTTGGCCCTTCGGCGTTTCCGGCCCGCCGAAGATCTGCAGACCGTCGGGCCCGAAAATCCCGGTCGCCTTGTCGGCGTCGTAGGACGTCGTGCCGGGGCCGCGGTAGTCGTCGTCCGGGTAAACCTCGTCCGAGGAATTGCCGCCGCAGGCGACCAGGAAAGCGGAAAGCGCCGCTGTCGCCAGAACGCCGCGCAGCCAGCTTTTCGTGGAAGCCCTGTCGATCGCCCGTGTCATCGTGCCCATCGCCTCATCAATCTACTGTCTTGCGGCCAAGCGCCCCCGCCAGCCGACTCGCGCGGAAGATAGCCCGTGAAGGCAATGCGATCCAAACCTTTTCTGCGGTTTACCCTCACGCCGCGAGGCGCGATTTGAGCTCACGCCGTAAGCCGCAGGGTTGCCTGCCGCGTGAAGGGCGAGAGCGCCAGGTATTCGTAGCGCAGCCCCCGTGCCGCGGCGAAGTCCTGAAAGGCACGGTACTCGTGATCCTGCCAGCCCGGATAGGCGAAGTATTCGTCGAATACCAGCACGCTGCCGGGCTCGAGCCGCGGCGCGAGGTTCTCGAGCACGCTGCAGGTCGAGGAATAGATATCGCAGTCGATATTGGCGAAGGCGACGCGCGCTTTCTGCTGGCGCAGGAAGACCGGCAGGCTGTCGTCGAACCAGCCGGGGTGCAGCCAGACGTTCGCGGGAACCTCCGGCAGCCTGCCGCCGGCATTGTAAGCGCCCTTGTCCTCGCCCGCGATCCAATCCTCGGGCAGGCCCTCGAAGGAATCGAAGCCATGTACCGGCGTGTCCTCGCCCAGGCTCTCGGCGATCATCGTGATCGAGCGGCCGGTGTAGACGCCGAACTCCAGATAGAGGCCGGAGAGGCTGCAGGCCGCGAGCGCGTGGCGCAGGTGGCTGGCTTTGAAACCGAAGGCGGGCAGCGTGGCGGTGCCCTGCTCCGCGCGATAGGTCCAAGCCTCGCGCAGTGCCGCGGCATCCTCGGAGTTCCTCGTCGGCGGCGCGGCCAGGCCCTGGGTACCGCCCGCGAGCTGGGCCTCGGCGATTTCCAGATAGGCGGCGGCCAGGGCGTAGGCCGGGCGGCAGGCGGCGGCGCTGCGGAAGGCGCCGGCCGCGCCGGGCAGATCGCCGCTGTCATAGCGGCAGAGCCCAAGGTGCCACTGCCCGCCCGAGAGATTGGGGTCGGCCTGGATGGCCAGGCGCGCGGCGTCTTCGGACTCGGGGATCCTGCCGAGATCGCCGAGCGCCGTCGCCCGGTTATGCTGGGCCTCGGCGAAGTTCGGCTGCCGCGCCGTGATCGCATCGAGCAGAGGCAGGGCCTCGGCGGGCCGGCCGGCCCGCACCAGGGTCGCGGCCAGGGCGTTGGTCACGGCGGCCTCTTCGGGGAGCTGCGCATGCAGCCGCTGCAGCGTGGCGATGGCTTCGGGAAAACGGCGCAGCTGGCTTAGCGTCTCGGCGAGGTTATAGAGCGCGTCGGCATCCTCCGGCTGCTGGCTGAGCAGCGCCCGAAAGCCGGCCTCGGCCTCGGCGGCGCGGCCGAGGCGCAGCTGCAGCTTGGCGAGGTTGCCGCGATAGGCCAGGGCGCCGGGGTTGGCGGCGATGGCGGCCTCGATCTCGGCGACGCCCTCCTGCGCCCGGCCCTGCTGAGCCAGCGCCAGACCGAGCAGATGGTGGGCATCGGCAAGACCGGGGGAAAGCGCCAGGGCTTGGCGGTAATGCCGCTCCGCGCCCGGCCAGTCGGCGGCGCGGTGGCGCGCCAGCCCGGCTTCGAGACTCTTTCGCGGATCGTCACCGGAGACCGGCATCTGCACCTCGTTGCGCTTGCATTGCGCGCGGTATCCTGGCTCCGGCTCTGTTGACAGCCCTGCCCCGCGCCCCGAAAGTCGCCCTGCGTTGTCCCAGGCCGTTTGCTTTGGCCCTTTACTTACTAGCGGGCGCGCGGAAGCGGAACAAGCGGCGCCATGCCGCCGCGGCAGGAAGTCCAGGCAGGAAGCCAAGAAATGCAGCTACACGATACCGGCGAGGATGTCGTCCTCGCTTTTCCCACGCCGATCTACCGGCGGCTCTGGCCGAAAACCCAGGCGTTCAACGCCGCGCTGCGCGAGATCGTTCTTGCCCGCAAGGCCGCGTCCCCCTCGACGGCGCGCAGCAACATCGGCGGCTGGCAGTCCAGCCACGACCTGATCACCTGGCCGCATCCGGAGATGAAGCAGCTTGGCGAGATGATTCACGAGGCCTTCGGCGCGGCCATGGAGCGCGAGCTCGGGCACCGGCGCTTCACCTGCCGTTTGGCGGTCAGCGCCTGGGCCAACGTCAACGCCCATGGCCACTACAATCGCCATCACACCCATGCCAACAACCATTGGTCCGGGGTTTACTACGTCGACCTCGGTCAGCCGGACAGCTCGATTTCCCCCAACGGAGCCATAGAGTTCATCGATCCGCGTCCGGCGGTCGGCGTGTTCGAGTTGGGTCCGGGCAGCGCTGTCTCGACTTGGACCCTGCAGCCGGAGGCCGGCCAGTTGCTGCTTTTCCCGAGCTGGCTGCGCCACGGGGTGCTGCCTTTCTATGGAACGGGCGAGCGAATCTCTATCGCCTTCAATCTTCGTGCGCAGGATTTCAGTCTGAACTGAAGGATTTAGGCCGTAATCTTCACCTGGCCGGGGAAAAACTGTTGCAAAATCGCAACGGGTGGCGCCAAAGCGTTATCAATATTGCTTTTTAACGTTGCTGAGGCGCCGGCGCTTGTGAATTATGGGCGGGCAAAGTTTCGGCGGCGTTGCCGGACGCATACCACAGGCGAGTTTAGCTCGCTCCATCTGAGATTTTATGGGGGTTCTAAGATGAAGAAGCTTCTTTTGGGCACGACCGCTATCGCCGCTGCGAGTTTGGTTGCTGGCCCTGCCATGGCCGAAGACGGCAAGATTTCGCTGTCGGTTGGCGGTTACTACCAGAACATCGTCAGCTTCGTCAGCCAGGACGACGATTTTGACAACGGCGCCGCCGAGCGCGAGTTCAACCCGGTGAACGTCCGTCACGAGGGCGAAATTCACTTCAAGGGTGAGACCACCCTGGACAACGGCCTGACGGTCGGCTTCCAGGCGCAGCTCGAGGCGATCACCCAGGGCGACCAGATGGACGAGACGTACCTGTACTTCTCGGGCAGCTGGGGCCGCTTGGTGATGGGTTCGGAGAACTCCGCTCCCTACCTGATGGCTTATGCCGCTCCTTACGCCGGCCTGGGCATCAACTCGCCGAACTTCTTCCTGTTCTCGCCGAACACGACGAGCTACGCCGCGACCTCGGGTTACCTGAACCTGGCGTCCGACGCGAACAAGATCACCTACTTCACCCCGCGTTTCGGTGGCTTCCAGCTGGGCGTGTCCTACACCCCGAACATCGACGCGCGTGGCGGTAACCGCCAGACCTTCGGTCTGAACACCGACGAGGACGTGGAGGATTACAACCACGTGATCGGCGCTGGCGTGAACTTCGTGGAGAGCTTCAACGCGGTCGACATCGCGATCTTCGCGGGCGCCGAGTGGGCCAACCTCGAGGCCGATACCGCTGGTGATGATCGCAAGGACTACGCGGCCTATCAGGGCGGCCTGAACGTTGGCTTCGCCGGCTTCACGGTTGGCGGCTCGGTCGGCTACAACAACGCCGGCACGACCAACAACGACTTCACCGAAGACGCCTGGTTCTACGATGTTGGCGTGACCTACGGCACCGGTCCCTGGACCGTTGGCGTGACCTACAGCCACTCCGAGACCAACTTCAACGATACGAAGAAGGACGACGAGCGCGACATGATCGAAGTCGGCGCGTCCTACGCTCTGTCTCCGGGCGTCACCATCTACGGTGCCCTGCAGTACATGGACGAGGACACCTGGACTGGCTTCGGCAGCGACGAGAACAACGAAGTCGAAGGCTTCGGCGGCTCGATCGGGACCAAGCTGTCCTTCTAATACCCTTACCCAAGGGATCGAGGAAAAGGCGGGCCGAAAGGCCCGCCTTTTTCATTTCAATGTCCTGAGGATCGCCGCGATGCAGCGAGACTGCGGGAAAAGCTTGATTCCGCACCGCGAGGCCGGGCAGAAAGACGTGGCGGGGCCGCGGTCCCCAGAGGCGTTCTGACCGCGGCTATTTTTGGCACGAACTAAATTCAGATGGAGAGTGAACGATGGGAAACCTCGTTTGGCTGGCTTCCTATCCCTTCTCGGGGAACCGCTGGGTACGCGGCTTTTTGTACTGTGCCCTGCGCAAGCCGGAGACAGCGCCGAGCCTTCAGGATCTGCGCAAGTTGAGCCTTGCCGATACCGACCCGGGATTCTACGAGCAGCTCTCCGGCAAGACGATCGATCAGCTGCAGCCGCAGGAAGTTCATAACCTGCGTCCGCAGGTGCAGCAGCAGATGACCCAGGTTCATCCCAACCCGGTGATGGTCGAAACCGCGAATGCCTTCGCGACGATCGGCGACGTACCGCTGTTTTCCAGCGAGTACACGGCGGCCAGCGTTTACATCGTGCGCAATCCCTTCGCGGTGGTGCAGGCCATGTCGCAGCAGGCCGGCATGGATGTGGAACGGGCGATCGATAGTCTTGCCAATGCCAACTTCTTTCCGATGTTTTCCAAGCGCTCCCTGCCGGCTTTCTGCGGGCGCTGGGGCGAGCATGTGCGCAGCTGGGGCAGGCCGCCCTGGCAGGGACATCTGGTCCTGCGCTACGAGGACTTGGTTGCTAATCCAGGCGAAAGCTTCGGCAATCTTCTGAATTTCATGAACATTCCCCTGAGCCCGGAAGAAACCCTGCGCGCCGCCGAACTGTCAAAACCAGAGGAAGGCGCCGCGCCGCTGGCCGATCTGAGCGAGCAGCAAAAGCAGAGGATCATCGCCAGCAACGAGGAGATGATGCGCCACTTCGGCTACCTGCAATAATGACGAGGCGCTGATCCGCGCATAGACTCCGCGGGCTCCTTATCGGCCACCACAGCAAGGACTTCACGCGCATGGGCGCTATCGTTTGGCTCGCTTCCTTTCCCAAATCCGGGAACACCTGGATGCGGGCATTGCTGCACAACCTGCTGATCAATCCCGACAAACCGATCCCGATCAACGAGATTGATCAGTACAGCCTGGGCGAAGCCGTCGCGAGTTGGTACTACCAATTCACCGATAAAAAGGCGCCGGAGTTAACGCCAGAAGAACTGGCGGAGCTGCGGCCGCGAGTCCACAAGGCCATGATGGGGGCGCACCCGGACTCGGTCTTCGTCAAAACCCATTCCTATCTCGGCGAGAGCTGCGGCAAGCATATTCACACCATGGAGTGCACGGCCGGGGCGATCTACGTGGTGCGCAACCCGCTGGATGTCTGCCCGTCCTTCGCCAATCACTTCGGCCTGACCATCGACCAGGCCATCGATGCCATGGCGGACGAGCGCGGCGTTGGCGCAGCCACCGATACCAGCGTCGTGGAGTACATCACGTCCTGGTCCCTCAACGTCCGCAGCTGGACCTTGATCCCGCACCCGCAAATCAAGGTCGTGCGCTATGAAGACCTCTTGGAAAGGCCGCAGAGTACATTCGGAGAGGTCGCCAAGTTTCTCGGCCTCAATCCGCCGAAAGAACGCCTGAAGAAGGCGATTAAATTCAGCTCCTTCAAGGAGCTGAGCAAGCAGGAAGCACAGGCCGGCTTTAAGGAAAAGAGCGATCACGCCAAGAAGTTCTTCAACGTCGGCAAGCGCGACCAATGGCGGGAAAAGCTCAGCGACGCGCAGGTCAAACGCATTGTCGAGACGCATCGAGAGCAAATGGAGCGGTTCAAATATGTGCCCCTGGGCTTCTAGCGCGCCGCGTCACGGGCGGGGGTTTCAGCGCTAATGGGCGGTCTGGTCTGGCTGGCATCCTATCCGAAATCTGGCAATACCTGGCTGCGCGCCTTTCTCGCCGCGTTGCTCGCCCCCGAAGAAAAGCAGGAGTTCGAGCTCGAGGATCTGGCCAAGTTCAACGTCCAGGCCAGCCACTACGAATGCTACAGGCCCTTCACCGATAAACCGCCGCGCGCCTTATCGCTGGCCGATTTGGCGGCGTTGCGGCCCCGGGTTCATGCCTATCTGACAAAGGCGCGCGAAGGTTCGGTCTTCGTCAAGACGCATAGCTTTCTGGGCGAGAGCAACGGCGTTCCCTTGATCACCATGGAGCACACGGCCGGCGCGATCTACGTGGTGCGCAATCCCCTGGACGTGGCGGTATCGAGCCTCAGCTACTTTGGCCTGGATGTCGATTCGGCGATCCAGGCCCTGGCCAACAAGGGGCGCGCCACCGAAGCGACGGACAAGCTCGTCATCGAACCGGTTTCCTCCTGGTCGGTGAACGTGGATAGCTGGACCCGGGTTCCGCACCCCGCCTTACACATCGTGCGCTACGAGGACATGCTCGACCGGCCGCTCGAAACATTCGGCGGCATCGCGCAATTCCTCGGCGTGGCGCCGCCGCCTGAGCGTTTGCGCGCGGCGATCGAGGCGACGTCCTTCGAAAGTTTGAAGAAGCAGGAGAGCCAAAAGGGCTTTCGCGAGCGCAGTTCCTATCAGGAGCACTTCTTCCGCAGCGGTAAGCGCGATCAATGGAAAGAAGTCCTGAAAGACGCGCAGGCGCGGCAGCTGATCGAAGACCATCGCGAAACCATGGCGCGCTTCGGCTATCTACCGGAAGGTCTATGAGCAGGCTGTGAGATAAGGAGGTTGGGCGAATGGGAAAGTTGCTGTGGCTCGCCTCCTATCCAAAATCCGGAAACACCTGGCTGCGCCTCTTTCTCCTGACTTTGCTGCGCGACCCTCCAGAGCCCCTATCCATCAACGAGGTCGCCAAGCTGACAGTCGCCGATATGTGGCGCAGCGACTACGAACGCCTGTCGGGGAAAAGCTACGATACGCTGAGCTGGCAGGAGATCGCGCAGCTCCGGCCGCGGCTGCACCGCGAATTGACGACGGCCCACCCCAATCCCGTGATGGTCAAGACCCACAGCGTGCTGGGAGATCACTACGGCACGCCCTTGATCACGCCAGAGGTTACCGCGGCGGCCATCTATGTCCTGCGCAATCCGCTCGACATCGCCGCCTCCCTCGCCAACCACGCGGCCATGGATCTAGAGCAAACCGTGGAGTTCATGTGCCGGGAAGATGCCATGCTCGACGACGGCGGCAAATACGTTCCCACGGTGGTCTCCTCCTGGTCGACCCATGTAAAATCCTGGACCGTCCATAAGCATCGTCAACTGCTGGTGCTGCGCTACGAGGATATGCTCGCCGCGCCCGAAGCGACCTTCACCAAGGTTGCGCGGTTTCTGAACCTTGCGAGAAGCGAGGAACAGATACGCAAGGCGATCGCCTATACCTCTTTCGATGTGCTGAAAGGTCAGGAACAGCGGCAAGGTTTTGGCGAGCGTCACGAAAAAACCGAGCGCTTCTTCAGAAAAGGACGGGCCGGTTCCTGGCAGGAGGAACTAACTCCGGAGCAGGCGCGGCGCCTCCTATCGTGCCACGCGGAGCAAATGCGCCGCTTCGGTTATGACGCAGTTTCCCCGTAAGCGGACGTCCTTGTTGAAACATGAAATAAAAATGCGCATGTGACAAAAATGTCACGAACTATGTAAAATCCAATCTATCCGGTCGAGGGGTTTGCGGGAATACCCCCCTTGGAGGTATAACCAATAGATTGAATTTGTGCCAAAAGTAATATGCCGAATGAAGCAGTGGTTCTAATGGGGGAGTGAATGTCATGAAAAAGCTTCTACTTGGCTCTACGGCCATTGCGGTCGCAGGCCTCGTCGCAGGCCCCGCCATGGCGGAAGATGGAAAAATTTCTCTGTCCGTCGGCGGCTACTACCAGAACATCGTCACCTTCGTGAGTCAGGACGACGACGACATCAACGTCGGTATTGGCGGCGGCAATTTTGAAATTCCCTACGATCGCGAGTTCAATCCGGTGAACGTCCGTCACGAGGGCGAAATTCACTTCAAGGGTGAGACCACCCTGGACAACGGACTGAACGTCGGCTTCCAGGCGCAGCTCGAGGCGATCACCCAGGGCGACCAGATGGACGAGACGTACCTGTACTTCTCGGGCAGCTGGGGCCGTTTGGTGATGGGTTCGGAGAACTCCGCTCCCTACCTGATGGCCTATGCCGCGCCTTACGCTGGCCTGGGCATCAATTCGCCGAACTTCTTCATGTTCTCGCCGTCGCTGTCGGCCAGCGCCGCGACCTCGGGTTACCTGAACCTGGCGTCCGACGCGAACAAGATCACCTACTTCACCCCGCGTTTCGGTGGCTTCCAGCTGGGCGTGTCCTACACCCCGAACATCGACTCGGCTGGCGGTAACCGTCAGACCTTCGGCCTCAACACCGACGAGGATGCCGGCGATCTGAACCACGTGATTGCGGCCGGCGTGAACTTCGTTGAAAGCTTCAACGGTGTCGACGTCGCGATCTTCGCGGGTGCCGAGTGGGCCAATCGCGAAGAGGATGGCGTGGCCGTTATTACGATGATCCCGACGCCTCCGCAGGGCACCTTCTTTGCGGTGGCCGAGGATGATTACCAGTCCTATCAGGCCGGTTTGAATATCGGCTTCTCCGGCTTCACGGTCGGCGGCTCCGTCAGCTACGTCGATGCCGGCTTCGACGATGACTTCGTCGATTCCGACTCCGATCAGTGGTTCTACGATGTTGGCGCCACCTACTCGACCGGTCCCTGGACTGTCGGCCTGACCTACAGCTACTCGGATCTCGAGTTGAATGGCGGGGCTCTCGCCTTCCCGTTCGGCTACTCGACCTTCGAATCGCGTCGGCACATGGTTGAGCTCGGCGCGTCCTACGCCCTGTCTCCGGGCGTCACCATCTACGGCGCGGGCCAGTGGATGAAACAGCTCAACGACTACGAAGTCGATGCCGTGGTCGGTCCGGATATCGATGCCGACCAGGACACCGAAGGCTGGGGCCTTTCCATCGGCACCAAGCTGTCCTTCTAAGAGAGCTCCCGGATAATCTCGGAACGGGGCGGGCCAGCGGGCCCGCCCTTTTTCTTTGCGCGGCGGGGCTTCGAAAAAGCCGGACCTAGACCTCGCTCCACATCCGCAAAAGGTTCTGGTGAACTTGGCCAAAATCCTCCGGATAGCTCGATTCCGGAAGGTCCGTGGCGATGCGATGGCGCAGCTTGTCCATCTCGAACAGCAAGCGCCGCTGTTCGCTATCCTTTACGAAAGACTGTATCCAGCCCACGGCGCACCAGCGGCTGCCCGTGGTAATCGGGTCGACGCGGTGCAGCATGGTCGAGGGATAGAGCATGACGTCGCCGGCGCCATGCTTGATGCGCTGCTCGCCATAGGGCGTCTGCAGCACGAACTCACCGCCTTCGTAGTCGCCGGGATCGGTCAGGAAGATCGTGAAGGAGATATCCGCGCGCAGCGGACGCTGAGAATCCCCCATCAAGGCCGCGTCCATGTGGTCCTTGTATTCCATGCCCGGGTCGTAGCGGTTGAAGATCAAGTAGATCTGCTTGGGTATGGCGTAGGAGGTCACTTCCTGGCGCTGGAACATGCGCCCCACGCAAGCCTTGCTGGCGGCGGTGACTTCGGGAGCCGCCTGATTGGCCTGCAGATTGCGCTTCAAAACCGCCTTTCCGCTGACGCTGCCGTCGACGAATTGAGCCCGCTCCAAAGTATCGCGGAGCTGCGAGACTTCCGCCGAACCAAAAAGCTTGGGAACCTTAAGCAGCATGGAAATGCCTCTATCTGCTGTCTGGCGAGACCTTGTGCTACGTGCTAAAGCAGCCCCGATGACCGCGCAAGCTGCAATCGCCGAGAACTTACATCAGGTCGGCCGGACCATCACCGCCGCCGCCGAAGCGGTGACGCGTTCCCCCACGGAAATCACTCTGGTCGCCGTCAGTAAGATGCAGCCCGCCGAAGCCGTCGAGGCGGCCTTGGCGGCTGGCCAGTGCGTATTCGGGGAGAACCGGGTCCAAGAGGCGCAGGCCAAGTTCACGGAATTGAAGCGCCGGAATCCACAGATCGAACTGCACCTCATCGGCCCCCTGCAGACCAACAAGGCCGAGGAAGCCGTCGCCCTTTTCGACGTCATCGAGGTCCTCGACCGCCCGAAGCTGGCGGCGGCGCTGGCCAAGGCCATGGGCAAGATCGGCCGCCGGCCGCGCTGTTACATTCAGGTCAACACCGGCGAAGAGCCACAGAAAGCCGGGGTCGTGCCTGGCGAGGCCGATGCCTTCATCGCTGCCTGCCGGGAGGATTATGGCCTGCCGGTCGAGGGCCTGATGTGCATCCCGCCCCATGACGAGGAACCGGCGCTGCACTTCGCGCTGCTGCGCGACATCGCCGCGCGCAACGGCCTGAAGGTTCTATCGATGGGCATGTCCGGCGATTTCGAGACCGCGGTTCGCCTCGGCGCTACCCATGTACGGGTCGGCACGGCGATCTTCGGCGCGCGTCCGCCGCGCGAGGGTTAGTCTGGGGACTTCACCACGACATGGCTCGCGGCCGTGAGCAGCGGAAGCAGGGAGAGCAGATCCTCGCGCCGCAGTGCCACGCAACCCTCCGTCGGAGCAAAGCCGGGCCGCGCGATATGCAGGAAGATCGCGCTGCCGTCGCCGGGCCGCGGCGGCCTGTCGTTATAGCCAAGCTCGCCGATCACATCGTACAGCCCGTCTTCGCGCCAGAGACGTTCATGGCGGCTGGGATAGGGCAGCTTGATCAAGCGGTTATAGGCAGCGTCGGCGGGGTCGTCGCACCAGCCATCGTCCGGCTTGAGGACCCGTAATGGCAAGGCGGTCTGGGGCCTTTCAACGCGGTCCGCGCGATAGTGCAGACGGCGGAGCGGCCAGACGCCGATCGGGGTGGCGCCGTCGCCCTCCCGCTTACAGGCGCTGACGCCGCCGCGGCCGATGGCGCAGCGCAGCTTGCGGCCGGCTATTTCCACCTGCCAAAGGCCAAGGTCATCCCGGGAAACGATCAGCTCCATGTCCACCTATTACTGACCGTGAAACGGCGGAGACGCAAGATCGCGCAGCCCTGCCTAGCGCCTTGCCCCCCTGCCCCCTGCCATGCCATGAAAAGCGGGTGGGAAACATCGAGGTGGTGAGAAATATGACGCGGGTCTGGAGGGACTACGACCAGAGCGGTCTCGACAATCAGATCAATCTGCGCCAACGCACGCCCGAGCATGCCGAGTATTTCGCGCGCTGGGCGGCGCAGGGGCAGGAGGTGCGCGCCGCGTTTTCCGGGTATCGGGAAATCGCCTACGGTCCCGCGCAGGCCGAGCGTCTCGATTACTTTCCCGCCGGACAGAGCGGGGCGCCTCTGCTCGTTTTCATCCACGGCGGTTATTGGCAGTCGCTCGATAAAGGCGATTTCAGCTACTTCGCGCCAGTCTATCGCGATGCCGGAATCGCCTATGCCTCGCTGAACTATACCTTGGCGCCCCAGGCCAAGATCGGACAGATGGTCGCGGAGGTGCGCCGGGCCTTGATCCATCTCCATGAACAGGCCGGGAAGCTAGGCCATGACCCGGCGCGGATCTTCGCCGCCGGGCATTCCGCCGGCGGGCACCTGGCGGCGATGGCGGCTATCACCGACTGGGCGGCGCTGGGGCAGACCCCAGAGCTCCTGAAAGGCGCCTGCTCGATCTCCGGTCTCTATGAATTGGAACCGCTACGCCGGAGCTACCAGCAAGCGGTGTTGCAGCTCGACGGCGAAAGCGTCGCCGAGCTCAGTCCGCAGCGCCAGATCCCAGACAGGCTGCCGCCGACAATCTGCGCCGTGGGCAGCGAAGAGCCGGAGGAATTTCGCGATCAGCAGGATGAATTCCTCGCCGCCTGCCGCGCCAAGGGTTTGCCGGTCGCGGAGGTCGCGCTGCCGGGCCGCCATCATTTCTCCGCGGTCGATGCCGCGGCCGAGGCGGATCATGCATTGCATCGGGCGCTCCGCCGCTTGATCATGGACGGGGCTTTGCCATAATCCGCCCGGGCCGCATGCTGGCCGGGCCTAGCAGGAAATTCATCACCTCATGAATTCGCCGACCGGGAAGAAAATTCTATTAATCGACGATGACGACGCGCTGCGCGAGTCGCTTGGCGAACAGCTGCAGCTGCTCGAGGAGTTCATCACGCAGTCCGCCGACACGGGCGCGGCGGGCCTGGAGCTGGCGAAGAGCGACTACTACGACGCCATCCTGCTCGATGTCGGGCTGCCGGACATGGATGGCCGCGAGGTCTGCCGCCTGATGCGGCGCAGCGGGGTCAAAACCCCGATCATCATGTTGACCGCGATGGACAGCGACGCCGATACCATTCTGGCCCTGGACTCCGGCGCCAACGACTACGTCACCAAGCCCTTCAAGCTGAATGTGCTGCTCGCGCGCCTGCGCGCCCAGCTCCGCCAGCATGAGCAGAGCGAGGACGCGATCTTCACCATCGGGCCCTATTCCTTCCGGCCGAGCGCCAAGGTTTTGGAGAGCCCCGACGGCAAGACCAAGATCCGGCTGACCGAGAAGGAAACCGCGATCCTGAAGTATCTCTACCGTGCCGGCAGCGCGGTGGTCGGGCGCGATACCCTGCTCGGCGAGGTTTGGGGCTACAACGCCGGGGTGACGACCCACACCTTGGAAACTCACGTATACCGCCTGCGCCAGAAGATCGAGGCCGATCCCTCGAACGCCGAGATCCTGGTTACAGAACCCGGCGGCTACCGGCTCGTACCCTGACGGCTAGGCGCCGCGCTTACCGGACCGCAGGCTGATCCATAGCCACAGCGCGCCGAGCGCCCCGGCGCTGGTCATGCTGCCGAAAATCGGCACCGACAGCTCCCAGCCGCCGCTCAGCTTGAAGGCCTCGGCCAGCAGGATCGGGCCGATGAATACGCCGATATTGCGTCCGGTCATCATCAGTCCATAGGCCGAGGCCGCGTTGCGGCCGGGGCCGAGTACCGTGCTCGGCAGCGCGAAAAGGCAGGTCGGAGTGATGCCGCCGCCGATGCCGTAGGCGACCACCGAGACGATCCCCGTCCAGTCGGAACCGGTCCAGGGCAGCAGCCACCAGATCAAGGCTTGAAGCGACAGCGCTGCCGTCAGCAGGGCGCCGACGGAAACGCCGGCCTGCAGAATGCGCCCGGCCACGACGTTGAAAACCATCAGGACGACGACCGGCAGCAGATAGCCCCAGACGGCGCCGTCGAGGCTGAAGCCGTGCACCTCGACCAGGTACTGCGGCATCCAGGTCATGTAGGCGAAGTACTGGCCGGAGAAGACCAGAAAACCGAACCCGCCGAGTATCAGCAGCCAGCGCTCGCGCGGCGCGATGCTGACGGAAGCCGAACTGCGCGCCGCGTTGGCGCGCGCGGCGCCCTGGGGCAGGCGATGGCGCATCCCCAGCGTCCAGCCGGCCAGCAGGATGCTGCCCAAACCGCCGGCGATCCAAAGGCTTTGCCATCCCCAGCCCGAGAGTGCCGGCTGGGCGAGCAGGGTGGCGCTGATCTGTCCGATCGGGATCCAGGCCGCGGTCAAGCCGAGCACGATGGGCAAGGCCCTGGCGCTGGCCGAGAGATTGGTCAGGGTGGGACCGGCGATCGCCAGAACGGCGAAGGCCACGCCCTCGAGGCCGCGTCCCGTGAGCACGACCAGCCCGTTTTCCGGAGCGATCAGCCCGAGCAGGTTGCCGGCAACCATCACGGCCAGCGCGGCCAGCACCGGCCGTACCAGGCCCTGGCGCTCGATCAGCCGCCCGAGATAGATCGAAAGAAACAGACCGACCAGCGCGTAGACCGACATAAAGCCGCCGGCCAGGGTGCGGTCGTAGCCAAAGCGCTCCAGCAGCAGCGGTAGAACCGGCGGCAGCTTGAACATCTGGTAGGCGCCAAAGGCGGACAAAGCCAGGCCGAAGGCGACGCCGTGGAGATCGGTTCTACTGGGGGGCATTGGGCGCTTCATGGTGGTCGAGGATGGCGCAGTCTGCTGTCGCGGCGCGGCCGGAACAAGTCCGCAGTGTCCTTTCCCGGGAGGCCGTTGCGCGATAGGCCTTTCCCCGCCGTTATCCGCGCTTACATAATGGTCATGATGCCGATAAGGTCTGGCAAACGGACGATGGGTTGGATGTGTCGGAAAGCAAGGACTTCTCCATAACCTTCTGGGGCGTGCGTGGCTCGATAGCCTGTCCGGGCGACGAGTACCAGCGCTACGGCGGGAATACCCCCTGTATCGAGGTGCGCTGCGGCGGCAAGCTGCTGATTCTCGACGCCGGGACCGGGCTGCGGCCGCTCGGTGTCAAGCTCAAGGCGGAAGCGCCGCTCGATGCCAATATCCTGCTCACCCATACCCATCTGGACCACATTGCCGGGGTGCCCTTCTTCGGCCCCTTCTTCGACAAGACGAACACCTTTCGTCTCTGGGCCGGCCATCTGGCCCCGGAACACAATCTGCACGACGTGCTCTGCCAGTACATGGCGGCGCCGCTGTTCCCGGTTCCGCCGCAGATCTTCGCGGCCAACCTGGAGTTCCGCGATTTCCAGGCCGGCGACGTGCTCGATATCGAACAGGGCGTGACCGTACGCACGGCGCCGCTCAACCACCCCAACCGGGCAACCGGATACCGCATCGAATTCGGCGGCAAAGCCTTTTGTTACGTGACCGACACCGAACACAGACCGGGCACGCCCGACCAGACGATTCTCGACCTGATCGCCGGGGCCGATCTGGTCGTTTACGACAGCACCTATACCGACGCGGAGTATCCGAACTATGTCGGCTGGGGCCACTCCACCTGGCAGGAAGGGCTGCGCCTGGTGCGGCAGTCGGGCGCCAAGCGCCTGGCGATCTTCCATCACGATCCGACCCATGACGACGATTTCATGGACCGCGTCGCCGAGGACGCGGAAAGCGAGGCGCCGGGAACCGTTGTCGCGCAGGAAGGCATGGTGCTGACGCTGTGAGCGCCGCCAGGTACGCTCGGCGGCTGCGGCTCGGGCTGCAAACTCTGCTCGGGTTGGGCGCGCGGGGATTCTTCATTCCCTATCGCTATGCCGCCGGGATCACCCGAGACGACGTTCAGGCCGGCTTCCCCGAAATCGAGGCGCTGCTCGCCGGCCGGCAGGATGTCTTCGCGGGCTGGCTGGAAACCATGGGGGGCTACGCCGAAGACTTCGCCGCGATCGGCGCCGATACGCCGCCGGAGCCGCGCTGGAACCAGGATTGGTTTCCCCGCCTCGATGCCGCCATGGCCTACACTGTGACCCGCCACGCCCGGCCGAAACGCATCGTCGAGGTTGGCTCCGGCCACTCGACCCGCTTCTTCGCCCGGGCGGTCAAGGACGGCGGGCTGGAAACGCGCATAGCCGCCATCGATCCTGCACCGCGCGCGACGCTGCAGGGCTTGCCGCTGGAGCTGTACCGGACCACCCTGCAACAAGCCGGGACGGCTCCCTTCGACGGCCTGGCGGCGGGCGATGTCGTGTTCATCGATTCCAGTCACATCCTGATGCCGGGCACCGACTTCGCGGTTTTCCTCGGGCGGATTCTGCCGCGCTTGCCCGCCGGCGTGAATCTGCACATTCACGATATCTTCCTGCCCGATGCCTATCCCGAAACCTGGGCCTGGCGCGGCTACAACGAGCAGCTCGCCGTTCTGCCGCTGATGCTCGGCGGCGGCTGGGAGGTGGAATTCGCCAGCCACTACGTTGCGACCCGTATGCGCGCGGCGCTTGCCGCCTCGGCCGCCGGCGCGCTGCCGCTCAAGCCCGGAGCGCTGGAAAGCAGCCTCTGGCTGCGCAAGACCGGGTAGCGGGGAAGCTGGTACTCGCGGCCGCATCACGCTCTTCTGATGTGGCTTCGCGCGGCCTCCGCGACATAGTCTCGTTGGAAAGAAGGAGGCGGCGATGCTGAGCGGGCTCCGCGGCAAGCGCGGCGAGGACCAGCGGCTGCCCGAGAGGGTGCAGGCCGCGATTCAAAAACAGGAAGACCGGACCGAGCGCCTGATCGGCTGGATTCAGCTGGCCGTGGTTCTGACCTTCGGCGTCCTCTACCTGATCTCCCCCAAGACCTCGCCCGTCGATCCGCCGTTCCAGCCGGTGCCCTACGCGCTTTGCGGCTATCTCGGCTTCACCCTGCTGCGCCTGCTGCTGGCCTACCGGATACGCCTGCCGGGCTGGTTTCTCTTCCTGTCGATCGTCATCGATATGGGCTTGCTGTTCATTCTGATCTGGTCGTTCCACATCCAATACGGCCAGCCGGCGTCCTTTTATCTGAAGGTGCCGACGCTGCTGTACGTCTTCATCTTCATCGCCCTGCGCGCGCTGCGCTTCGACGCCCGCTTCGTGTTCGCGGCCGGGGCCGCCGCGGTGCTCGGCTGGTCGATCCTGGTGTTCTATGCCACGGCGGTGGACATGCAGGACGACATGATCACCCGCGATTTCGTGTACTACATGACTTCCAACGCCGTGCTGCTCGGCGCCGAGTTCGACAAGATCATGAGCATTCTGACGGTCACCGCGATTCTGGGCTTTGCGCTGATCCGCGGCCGTCAGCTGCTGATCCGTTCGGTCAGCGAAGGCGTGGCGGCGCAGGAGCTATCCCGCTTCTTCTCGCCCGCCGTGGCGAAAAGGATCAAGGGCGCCGACGCGGCGATCCATGCCGGCATGGGTGAAATGCACGCGGCGGCGGTTCTCAATCTCGATCTGCGCGGCTTCACCAAGCTGGTCGGCCAGGCCGAGAGCAGCGAGGTGATGGGCCTGCTGAACGAGTATCAGGCCCGCGCCGTGCCGGTAATCCAGAAACATGGCGGCTCCATCGACAAGTTCCTCGGCGACGGTATCATGGCGACCTTCGGCGGGCCGGACAGTTCCAACAGCTACGCCGCCGATGCCTTGCGGGCGCTGGTCGAGGTGCTCGAGGAGGGGCGGGTCTGGCAGCGCGAACGCGCCGCCGCGGGCAAGCCGGCGCCGGCGATGAACGGCGCGATCGCCACCGGCGATATCCTGTTCGGCGCGGTCGGCGACGCGACCCGGCTGGAGTACACCGTGATCGGCGATGCCGTGAACCTCTCCGCCAAGCTGGAGAAGCACAATAAGGAGCTCGGCAGCCAAGGAGTTCTGACCGCCGAGGCTTATGAGCTGGCCCTGGCCCAGGGCTATGCGCCGGATGGGCGCGAACGCCCGGTTCCCGGCGCGCCGGTGGCCGGGGTCGCCGAGCCCCTCGATCTGGTCGTTCTCGCTGCCTGAGCGTTACTTGTAGGGATCGGCGGCGTCGCGCAGTCCATCGCCCAGGAAGTTGAAGGCCAGCACCACGATCACCACCGGCGCCACCGGCAGAATCAGCCAGGGGAAGACGGCCACGACGTTGATGTCCTGAGCCTCGTTGAGCAGAACGCCCCAGGAGGTGACCGGCGGGCGCAGGCCGAGACCGAGGAAGGACAGCGCCGTCTCCGCCAGGATCATGGTCGGGATCGACAGGGTCGCCGCCGCGATCAGATGGCTGGTGAAGCTGGGCAGCAGATGGCGGCCGATGATCCGCACCGGCGAGGCGCCCATCAGCTGGGCGGCGGTGGTGAAGTCCTCCTCGCGTAGCGAGAAGAATTTCGAGCGCACGGCGCGCGCCAGCCCCGGCCAGTCGAGCAGGGCCAGGATGATGGATATCCCGAAGAATACGCCGATCGGACTCCAGGTGACCGGAAGGATCGCCGAGAGGGTCATGAACAGCGGGATCTCCGGGAAGGAGCGGATGATCTCCATGAAGCGCTGGATCAGGGTGTCGGCGATGCCGCCGTAGTAACCCGCGAAACCGCCGATCACGATGCCGAGTATGAAGGATACCGTCACGCCCACCAGACCGATGGTCAGGGAGATGCGGGCGCCATAGACCATGCGGCTGAAGACGTCGCGGCCCAGGCGGTCGGTTCCAAACAAAAAGAATTCGCCGCCCTCGGCGGGGCAGACGAAGTGGAAGGACATCGGAATCTGGCCCCAGAAATCATAGCTGTCCCCCTGGCAGAAAAAGCGCAGCGGCTGCACCTTCTCCGGGTTCGGCGTGTAGATCCGTTTCAGGGTGTCCATGTCCAGGTGGTAGTCGTAGCCGTAGACGAAGGGGCCGATGAAATCCCCGTCGTCGAACAGGTGGATGCCCTGGGGCTGAGCGTAGATGTGGTCGGTGTGGCGGCTATGCAGGCTGTAAGGCGCGATGAACTCGCTGACCAGGATCGAGGCATAGAACAGCACCAGGATCAGCCCCGACCAGTAGGCGAGGCGGTGGCGTTTGAACTTCCACCACATGATCCGCCACTGGCCGGCCTTGTAGTAGACCTCCTGCTGCGGCGTCATCGGCTCGCTAACATTGGGGTCGAAGGGCGCGGTGTTGACGAAGTGCGCCTCGAGATCGGCCGCCAGACGGTCCTTGCGGGTACTCATTTCGTTGCCCCCCCGGTCAGGCGGATGCGCGGATCGAGCGCCGCCAGCGCCAGATCGGAGAGGAACACGCCGATCACCACCAGCAGCGACAGTACCATCAGGAAGGATCCGGCGAGGTACATGTCCTGGCTCTTCAGGGCGTTGATCAGCATCGGGCCCGTGGTGTTGAGATCGAGCACGAAGGCGACGATGGCGCTGCCGGAAATCACCTGGGGCAGGATGCTGCCGATATTGGCGATGAAGGGATTGACGGCCAGGCGCAGGGGGTACTTGGCGACCACCTTCCATTCCGGCAGGCCCTTGGCCCGTGCCGTGACCACGTATTGTTTCTGCAGTTCGTCGAGCATGTTGGCGCGCAGCAGACGAATCATCTGCGCCGTGCCGGAGGTGCCGATGACGATGATCGGCACCCAGATATGCGCCATCACCGACTGCACCTTGCCCCAGGACCAGGGCTGGTCCAGGTACTCCGAAGCCATCAAGCCGCCGATCGCGCTGCCGAAGGTGACGCTGGCGAAATACATCAGCACCAGCGCGAAGAGGAAGTTGGGGATCGCCAGGCCGAGGAAGCCGAGGAAGGAAAAGAAGTAGTCCCCGAGGGAGTACTGGCGCACCGCCGAGTAGATGCCGATGGGAAAGGCGACGATATAAGTGAAGATGATGGTCGAGACGGCGACCAGCACGGTCAGCCAGATGCGGTCGCCGACCACCTCGGCGACCGGCCGCTCGAACTCGAAGGAATAGCCGAGGTTGCCCTGCAGCAGACCGCCGGCCCACTTCAGGTATTGCACATGGAAGGGCTGATCGAGCCCGAAGGTCTCGCGCAGGAACTGGATCTGCCCGCCGTCGATGGATTCCCCCCGGGCCTGCAGCTCCGCCATGTAGGTTTCCAGGTAGTCGCCCGGCGGCAGCTGGATGATGAAGAAGATCAGCAGGGAGATCACGAACAGCGTCGGGATCATCATGACGAGGCGTTGCAATGTGTAGCGCAGCATGGGTCTAGCTCGCCTCCGCCATCAGGGCCTTGAGGCCGGCGTCTTCGGGATCGGCGCGCACGTAATGGCCGGAGCCCAGGTGCAGCAACGCCGGGTGCATTTCCTCGGCGATCGAGAAGGGCGGGTCCCAGGCCTCGGGGATCGAGGCGCGGCCGCGCATCAGCGCCGTCAGGTCGAGCTTGCGTTCCGGGTTGGGTTCCGGCACCGCCGCCAGCAGCGCCTTGGTGTAGGGATGCAGCGGCTTGCGGAACAGCAGCTCCTTGGGCGCCAGTTCGACCAGGCGGCCCTGGCACATCACCGCGATCCGGTCGGCGATGTAGTCGACCACCGCCAGGTTGTGGCTGATGAACAGATAGGTCAGGCCAAGTTCGTCGCGCAGGTCCTTCAACAGGTTGAGGATCTGCGCCTGGATCGAGACGTCCAGGGCCGAAACCGGCTCGTCGCAGATCAGCAGGTCGGGCTTCAGGGCGAGCGCGCGGGCGATACCGATACGCTGGCGCTGCCCGCCCGAGAAGCTGTGCGGGTAGCGGGTCAGCGCCTGCCGGGGCAGGCCGACGACATCGAGCAGCTCCAGCACCATTTCGCGCCGGCTTTGCGCGTCGCCGCGCCGGTGGATGATCAGCGGCTCGGCGATGATGTCGCCGACGGTCATGCGCGGATTGAGCGAGGAGAAGGGATCCTGGAACACGAACTGGACGCGGGGACGGAACCTGGTCAGATCCGTTCCGTCCAGCCCCAGCACGTCGACCGGCTTGCCGCGGTCGTTATAGGTGATCTTGCCGGCGTCGGGCGTCAGCGCCCGCATGATGATCTTCGACAGCGTGGTCTTGCCGCAGCCGCTTTCGCCGACCAGGCCCAGACACTCGCCGCGTTGAATCGTGAAGCCGACATCGTCGACCGCCAGCACGGTTTCTTCCTCGCCGCTCGCCAGCTTCTTGCCCTTGCGGATGCGGAAGCGTTTGGTAATGCCCTCGACCCGCAGCAGCGGCTCCTTGTCGGCGCCGGCCGGCCAGGGCTCATCGTGCTGGAGGAGCTGCGGAGACTCCGCGTGCTTGATCTCGCGCAGCGGCACCAGGCGCTCGCCAGGCGCCATGTCGAAGCGCGGCACGGCATGCATCAATGCCTTGAGGT
This sequence comes from uncultured Alphaproteobacteria bacterium, assembly GCA_942491105.1. GTDB lineage: Bacteria > Pseudomonadota > Alphaproteobacteria > Kiloniellales > DSM-21159 > JBBEAM01. Next base: position 335,030 of record CALNZX010000002.1, read on the forward strand.
AGGGGTGTTCCGGCGCGCCGAAGATGGTCTCCAGGTTGCCGCGCTCCATCACCTCGCCGCGATACATCACGACGACCTCCTCGGCCACGTTGGCGACCACGCCCAGGTCGTGGGTGATCATCAGCATGGCCATGTTGAATTCGCTCTGCAGCTCGCTGACCAGCTTGAGGATCTGCGCCTGGATGGTGACATCCAGCGCCGTGGTCGGCTCGTCTGCGATCAACAGGGCGGGACGGCAGATCAGCGCCATGGCGATCATCGCCCTTTGCCGCAGTCCGCCGGACAGCTCGAAGGGATAGGTCTTCATGGCCCGCTGCGGGTCGGGGAACCCGACCAGGCCGAGCATCTCGCGGACCAGCTCCCGGGCTTCCGCGGCCGAGCTGCGGCGGTGCAGCTCCAGCGCCTCGCGGATCTGATTGCCGATGGTATGCACCGGCGACAGCGAGGTCATCGGCTCCTGAAAGATGATCGAGATGCGGCCGCCGCGGATCTGGCGCATCTCCTTGCCGCGCGGGTCGAGCGCGGCAATATCCACGGTCTCGCCCGGGGTGTTGGGATCGGTGAACAGAATGCGCCCGCTCTCGATGATCGCGGGCTTGGGCAGAATGCCCATGATCGCCTGGCTGACCACCGATTTGCCGGAGCCGGACTCGCCGACCAGTGCGACGGTGCGGCCCGGCTCGATCTTGAAATCGACGCCCTTGACCGCGGCCAGCCTCCCTTCGGGCAGCCGGAAAGCGACTCGCAGATCCTCGACTCGTAGGAGCTCCCCCATCGACTCCCTTACTCCCTGTTCTCTGGGCCGGTGACCGGACGCGGCGTCTCCTCGTCGGCGTCGATGCCGAGGGTGAGCAGATTGCCGGCGGTGGCCGCGTCGACCTTCACGTTGTTGTGCCGCAGCGCGCGCGCGGCGTGCCAGGCGATGTCGCTGAAACCCTCTATGGAGGACTCGAACGCCATTCTATGGCGGCTTCCATTAAGGGTAAGTTGCATGAAACCGCCACTGCCACGTTTAACCTGCCGCCGCGTGCCGAAAAACCGCAGCTTGATCGCGCGCAGATCCCGCCAGGGGATCTCCTTGTTCAGCAAACTCTTGGTGAAAATGCCCTCGGGCGTCACCGCGACCCGCAGCACCTGACGCTCCAAGGTCTTCAGGCCAAAGTATCCGAAAACCAGGGTCAGCATCCCGAAAATCAGCAGAATCCAGACACCCGGCTCCGACGCCATCAACGCGAAGGCGCCGAGGGCGACGCCCCCCGCCGAACGCAGATAGTCCCCAGCCAGCGCCCGCCGCGGATAGCGGTAAAGCGTTATGTCCTGCACCTCACTCATCCCGGCGTGACGATAGCCCCCAAAATCGCGGCTGTCAGCGCTGAAAGCTCGGCTCTGCGCTTTTCCTCGAACCCGATCACGGGCCGCTGCGTGGCAGCGCGCGGAGGATTCGGGCGGTTTCGGCGGCGCCGTCCAGCCGCAGGCCGTGCGCGGCGGGCGGCAGCGCTGCTGCGGCGTCCACGGCCGCCGCCAGACGATCGGCGGAAAGGCTGTCCTCGGCGACCACGGCGGCGAGTCCGGCCTCGGCCAGTTTTGCCGCGCGCAGGGCCTGCTCGGTCTCGCTGCCGCCGCTGAAGGGCACCAGCACGGCCGGTACCCGGGCCTGCAGCAGATCGACGGCGGTGTTGTAGCCGGCCTGGCTGATCGACAGGCGGCAGGCCCGCAGCAGCGCCGGAAAGTCCGGGCGCGCGCGCTCCACGGCGATGCCCGGCGCCGCCGCCTCCGTCAAGCGGGCAAAGACGCTGTCCGGGAGGTTGTAGCCGAGCAGCAGCCGCCAGGGGGCGTCGCGCAGGCAGCTCAGGGGCCGCGCCGCCAAGGCGGTTTGGGCCAGGGCCTCGCCGAAGGCGCCGCCGCCGATCGAGACCAGGACCGCGCCGCGGACATCGGTTTCCGGCGGCGCCCCGCCGCCGCTGGCGACATAGCCGCTATAGACCAGGCGGCCGCCGAGGGCCGCCGCGTGCGGGAAGCTCTCGCCAAAAGCGATTAGCGCCGGATCGCCGTGCACGATCACCCGGTCGAACTGGGCCAGGGCGGTATCGCGCATCCACGCGGTTTTCTCCGGATTGTCCTGGACCACCAGAATGTCGCGTACCGAGGAGACGATCCAGGGACGGGAGGCCCGCTGCCGCGCCGCCGCGATCAGGGGCTCCAGCTCGAAGCGCAGCTGGCGGCGGCCGAAGGGATACATCTCGGTCATCAGGATGCGGGGCTGGGCCTCGGCGAACACGGCGAGCAGGCGGTCGCGCCGCGCCTGCTTGGAATCTGCGGTCAGTCGCTGGCCATCCTCGCCGAGCAGTACGGAGAAGCTTTCGTCGGCGGTGCGCAGCGGCGGCAGCTGGACGAAACCGGCGCCGCCGAGATCGAGATCGGGAACCGGGAAGCCGCCGGAGACCAGCAGGGTCTCGAGGCCCGCCTCCACCGCCGCGCGGGCAAGCGCCGCGGCGCGGCGCAGGTGGCCGATGCCGTGTAGATGCTGGACGTAGATCAGGAGCTCGGTCATTGCCCGGCGGCGCTCTCCCCCTCCCTGGTGAGCGGGATGTTCATGCGTTCGCAGCTTGGCTGCCCAGAGGCGTCGAGGGCGAAGAGATGTCCGCGCCCCGACAGCAGCTTCTCCGGCGGCTTGCCGGTCATGTCCCAGCCGCTGGCCAGGGTATAGAGGGCGCGGATCAGGCCTTTGTGCGCGACGGCGATCCGGTCGGTGCCGGCCGCCGCGATCTCGGCCAGCCAGGGCGTCAGGCGCTCGCGCAGGTCGCGCGGGCTCTCGCCGCCGGGGGGCCGGAAATCCAGGCCGCGCGCCTCGTTTGCGGCCATGTCCGCGCCGTGCCGCGCGCGCAGCTCCTCCAGGCGCTGGCCTTCCCAGGCGCCCCAGCGCATCTCGATCAGCGCCGCGCTGGTTTCGGGATCGCGGGCACCGAGCAGCGCGGCCGTCTGCCGAGCGCGGCCCAGAGGGGAGACGACCCAAGCGAAGTCTTGGAAGGCCTCCGGAATCCTCCAGCTTCGCACCAGCTCCTCGCCCTCGGGCGAGAGCGGGATGTCGGTATGCCCCTGGATGCGGCCCTCGGCGTTCCAGGCCGTTGGGCCGTGGCGCAGGATGAACAAACGGGTCATGGGGTCTCCTTCAAGTCTTGCAGAAAGCCGTCCAGGGTCCGTGCCGCGGCTTCGAGATCGTGGTCTCGGCGCACCTTGCGTGCCGCCGCGCGGCCCATGGCATGGCGCTGTTCGGGGTCTTCGAGCAGCCGGCGGATCGCGGCTGCGAAGGCTGTGGCGTCGCCAGGCGGCACCAGCAGGCCGCTTTCGCCCTCGGCGACCACCGCGGGGACGCCGAGGCTGCGTCCGGCGACCACGGGCAGCCCGGCCGCTTCGGCTTCGAGCAGAGCCATGCCGTAAGCCTCGTTGATCGCCGGCCAGACGCAGAGGTCGCAGGCGGCGAGAATCCCGGGCAGGGCGTCTTCCTCGACCGCGCCGCGAAGCTGGACGCGCGCGCTTGGCAGCACGGCGAAGGCGGCCTCGACCTCGGCGCGGGCCGGACCATCGCCGAGGATCAGCAGGCGCCACGCCAGGTCCTGGAGTTGGCTCAGGGCTTCCGCCAGCAGGCGGTAGGAGGCGAGCTTGTCGCCGGGCCGCATCATCGCCGTGACGGCCAGGACCGGCGGGTCGTTGCCGGTGCGCCGCGGCTCCGCAAACCGCGTGGCGTCGAGGAACGGCGCCAGGAGGCGCGACTTCGCCGGTTCGGGCAGGCACTCGGCGTCCTTGGGGTTAAGGGTGACGACCAGGGCGGCCTGCGCGAGCGCGGCCAGGGTCTGGCGGTGCCCAAGGTCCCAGGGGCCGCCGGCGCGCTTATAGGCGACCGAGGCCTCGGCTACGACATAGGGAATCGACAGGGCGCCGGCGACCTCGGGCCCGATCCAATCGGCGGCCTTGTAATAGAGATGATAGGTGAACCAGAGATCGGGGCGGATTTCCGGCGCGGTCCGCCAGGCATTCACCAGGCGCAGGGCTTCACGCTGTCCTTCCTCGGCGAAGCCGCGCTGGACCTCCGGATCGCCGGCGCCATCCCAGCTGCGCAGCCTGCTGACCAGGTCGACCTGATGGCCGGCGGCCCGCAGCGCGGCCATCAGCATGCGCGCGATCCGGCGGTCGCCGGAGGGCAGGGCATGGTCCGGCGGCTTCATCGGCGCGTAGAAGGCGATCCGGTAGCGCCGGGTCATCTTGCGCCGGGCCCGGTGAGCAGCGCGGCGATCCGCGCGATTCCGGCCTCCATGGAAAAGCTGCCGCGTACCCGGCGATAGCCGGCGGCGCCCAGCCGCGCGCGCAATGCCGGATCGCGGATCATCTCCGCCAGGGCGGCGCGCAGCGCCTCGCGGTCGCCGGGCGGAACCAGGCGGCCGGTGACGCCATCCTCGATCAGCTCGGGGATCGCCGAAACCGCGGTGCTGAGGCAGGGCAGGCCCTGGGACTGTGCCTCCATCAGCACGTTGGGCAAGCCGTCGCGGTCGCCATCGCCGGCGATCTTGCTGGCGAGCACGAAAAGATCGGCCTCGGCGTAGCGGCGGAAGACCTCGGCCTGGGACTGCGCGCCGAGCCAGTCGATGCGGTCGGACAGCCCCAGCGTATCGGCGAGGCGCTGCAATTCCTGGCGCAGCTCGCCGCCGCCGATGTGGGTAAGATGCCAGTGGATCTCCGGGGGCAGCGCGGCCAGGGCCTGCAGCAGATCGTCGTAGCCCTTTTTCTCGACCGCCCGGCCGACGGAGATCAGCCGTAGCGGCGCGGCGGGGTCGCCGCCGTCGCGGGTCTGGTCCCGTTCCGGCGCATCCGGCAGCCGCGTGAAGTCGAGCCCGTGATAGACCAGTTCGACCTTGGCCGGGTCCTCGCACAAGCCCCGCAGATGCTCGGCGCCGCTGCCGGTGCAGGTGACCAGCCAGGACATCTCGGCCAGCTTTTCCCGCTTCTCCCACGCGGGGATGGTCCAGATGTCACGGGCATGGGCCGAAGTCGCCCAAGGCAAAGCGCGCAGCAGTGCTGTGTAGCGTGCCACCGAAGCCGGCGTATGCAGGAAATGCACGTAGAGCAGCGCGGTATCGCGGGGCAGCTCGCGCGCCAGCACCACCGCCTGGCCGAATCGGCGCAGCCGGTTGGCCGTGAAATCCCGGCGCAGGTCGCGCAGGAAAGCGGCGAAGGCCTTGGCGAAGCCCGGCAGGATCAGGGCCCGCGCCAGTCCGCGCAGCACCCGCAGCGGCTCCTGGTACAGATACTCTGGCAGATAGGCGACCGGAGCCTGGATCTCGCGGTGAATGGGGTGCACGTCGGGGTCGTAGGGCCGGCGCAGGGAGACGATATCGATGCGCAGCCCGCGCTGCTCCAGCGCCAGGATTTCCTGGGCGATGAAGGTTTCCGACAGGCGCGGATAGCCCTTGAGCAGCAGAGCGATCCGGCGTGCGTCCCCTTGGGTCTTGGTCATGTTGCGGTTGTCGGCGATTTGGCGGCGGCGGTCCAGCGCTCTCTCCGGCGGCGCCGCGGCGCTCAATCGCGCGCGGCGGCGATCTTGACCTTGCTGCGGCCGCGCGCGAGCCACTGCTTGGTCAGCTTGACGACGTTGCGGCGGCCGTGCAGCAGGCCGGGGACCACCTGTTCCGATGGCTGCGACTGATGGGGCAGGCCGCGCAGGGCGGTCGCCATGACCTTGGCGTCGCGCGCGCCGTCATCGACCAGCATGCGGACCAGACCCAGCTCCTGGGCCCGGCTGGCGCGGATGTACTGCTCGAGCCGGGGCACGGTGCGCGGCACCATCAGCGCCCGTTTGTCGAGCGACAGCACCTCGCAAAAGGTGTTGTAGCCGCCCATGCAGACCACCCCGATGGCGCGGTCGAGCAGGGACTCGACATGGGAGTTGAAGGTGATCGCCTCGACATCGTCGAGAAGGTTCGCACGGCGCAGGAAGTCGGACTGCAGCTCCGAGCCCATGAAGGGGCCGAGAACCAGCAACAGGGGATAGGGCATGCTGCGGTCGGCCTCGTAGGCGCGCAGCACCCAGTCGATGATCTCGTCGCCGTCACCGCCGCCGCCGATGGTCGCCAGCACGAAGGGATCCTTGATCTTCTCCAACACCAGCGGCGGCACATTGCTGGAGACGTCGCGGCGCAGGTATCCGGTGTAGGTCAGGCGCTTGCGCAGCGAGGCCGGCAGATTGATGCCCGCCAGCGGATCGCAGATCTGCGGCAGGCCATAAATCCAGATGTCGTCATAAAATTCGGCCAGCGCCGGGACCGCCTGCTTGCGCTCCCATTCCTGGGCCAGCAGCTCGGCTTCGTCCATGACATCGCGCAGCCCCAGGATGCAGGGCGCGCCGCGCTCGCGCATCAGGCGCAGCGTCGGCTCGACTTCGCCGCGCAGGCCGAGCGGCTCCTTATCGACGAGGAAGAGGTCGGGGTCGAAGGCATCGGCGGTGTTGACGATGATCGACGCGCGCAGCGCCATGGTCTGTTCGATATCGAGCGGCAGCTTCAGGGAGGTGTAGTTGCCGTCCCGCAGCTTGATCACGCCGGGAATGCGTACGAAGTCGACGCGCGCGCGAAAATCGAAGGAGCCGATAATCGGCGATCCGGAGAGGATCAGAACGGAAAGATTTTCGTCCGAGGCGACAAGCGCGTGCGCGATCTCCCGGCAGCGCCGGAGGTGGCCCAGACCGAAGGAATCGTGGCTATAGATCAGTACCCGTTTGCCACGCGAAAACTCCGGCGAGGCTGGCGGGGTCTTAAAGTCGGGCATGGACCCCCCTGCACAAACGACGCCCCCTCCCATGCCGGACAAGGTGTGCCCAGCGAGGAAACTATGCCATAGCCCCTCCTTGAGCCGAAAGCCCGCATTTTGTGAAAGATTTCCGCGGCGGTTTCCCTTGTTTAGGCGCGTCCGGCTCGACAAGATAGGCTCCCAACGGGTGCCTGGCGGGGGCAAATGGAGCCGAATCTCTTCAAATATATCTGGCGGTACAGTAAGCGCGACCAGGCGGCGATCCTGCTTCTGGTGGTGATTTCTCTGCCGTTCTATTTCGTCTCGCTCAGCGTTCCCAAGAGTATCGTCAACACCGGCATCATCGGCCAGGGCTACGACGGGCCAGGCGACACCCAGAGCTTCCTGGCCTTCGACCTGCCGTTTTCAGAAACGTTTTTCGGCGCGCCGATCAAAGTTTTCGAGGGATTTCAGCTCGAGCAGGAGTCGATGCTCCTGGCGCTGTCCTTCGCCTTTCTTGCGCTGGTCATCGTCAACGGCCTGTTCAAATTCCAGATCAACACCGCCAAGGGGCGGCTCGGCGAGCGCATGCTGCGCCGTCTGCGCTTCGAACTCGCCGACCGGCTGCTGCGCTTCCGCATCCTCAGCCTGCGGCGCATGAAGGGCGCCGAGGTCGCGACCATGGTCAAGGACGAGGTCGAGCCGCTGGGCGGTTTCATCGGAGACGCCTTCGTCACGCCGGCCTTTCTGGGGGGGCAGGCGCTGACCGCCATGGCGTTTATCCTGGTGCAATCCTTCTGGCTGGGCGCGATCGCCGGGGGCATCGTGCTGACCCAGGCGCTGCTGATTCCCAAGCTGCGCAAGCGCATCCTGGCCCTGGGCCGGCAGCGGCAGCTGACCGCGCGGGCCCTCGCCGGGCGGGTTAGCGAGCTGCTCGACGGCGCGGTCGAAGTTCACACCAACGACGCCACCCACTGGGAGCGGGCGGAGCTTTCCAATCGCCTGGGAAAGATTTTCGGGATTCGTTTCGAAATCTACCAGCGCAAGTTTTTCGTCAAGTTTCTCAATAACTTCCTGTCGCAGCTCACGCCCTTCATCTTCTATTCCCTGGGGGGAATTCTGGCGCTGCGCGGCTCCCTGGACATCGGCGCGCTGGTCGCCGTGATCGCCGCCTACAAGGAGCTTCCGGGCCCGGTGCGCGACCTGATCAACTGGGAGCAGCAGCGCAACGACGTTCAGATCAAGTACGAGCAGGTGATCGAGCAGTTCGAGACGGGGGAGATCATCGATCCGGCGATGCAGGACCCGGAAGCCGACACCGGTACGCCGCTGCGCGGGGATATCGTGTTCTCCGCGCTCAGCCTGGCCGACGACAGCGACAACAACGTGGTCGAGGGGGTGTCCTTCAAGCTGCCCATGGACAGCGCGATAGCGATCGTCGGCGGCAGCGGCAGCGGCAAGGAGTTCCTGCCGCAGCTGATCGCCGGGCTGCTGCCGGTCAGCGGCGGCGGTGTCAGCCTTGGCGGTCAGGATGTCGCCAAGCTGCCGGAGACCGTGCTCGGCCGCCGGCTCGGCTATGCCGGGCAGGATTCCTATCTGTTTCCGATGTCGGTGCGGGAGAATCTGCTCTATGGCGTCAAGCACCGGCCGCTGCGCGATGCGGATTATGACGAGGCCGACCGCAAGATGTGGACCGCGATGCAGGCGGAGGCGCGCCGCGCGGCGAACTCGACCTTCGATATCAATGCCGACTGGGTCGACTACGAAGCGCTCGCTGTGTCCAGCGAGGAAGAACTGCGCCGCCACCTGCTGCGCGTGGTTTCCCTGGTTGGATTCGAGGAGGATATCTATCGCTACGGGCTTTATGGGGCGATCGATCCGCAAGAACACCCGGATGTCGCCGAGGGCGTTCTGAAGGCCCGCGCGGCCCTCGCCAAGCGGCTGCAGGAAGAAGGCTTTACCGATCTGGTCGCCCGCTTCGACCAGGATTCCTACAATATGAACGCCACCCTGGCCGAGAACCTGCTGTTCGGCACGCCGACCAAGCCGGAGTATGCCCCCGATGCCTTGGGCGGCAACGACTTGGTGATTGGAGCCCTGCAGGAGCTGGGCCTGACCCGGAAGCTTCAGGAGATGGGGCTTAAGATCGCCGAGTTCACCGTCGAAATCTTCGCCGATCTGCCGCCCGGCCATCCCTTCTTCGAGCAGTTCAGCTTCATCAGCGCCGATGACCTGCCTGACTATGAGGCGATCGTCGGGCGCGCGGAAAAGAACGATGTCACGGGCTTGAACGAGGAGGAGCGCGGCCTGCTGCTCGGGCTGCCCTTCCGCTATGTCGAGGCCCGGCACCGCTTGGATCTGGTCGATGCGGCCTTCGCCGAGAAGGTGGTGGAAGCCCGCAAGAATCTCGCCGCGGCCATCGAGGTGAAGGATCCGGGAGCCGTCGCTTTCTATGATGCGGACAGCTACAACGGCGTCGCCAGCCTGCTCGACAATGTACTGTTCGGCCGTCTGGTCTATGGCCGGGCCGAAGCGCAGGAAACCATGGAGCGCCTGATCGGCGAGGTCCTCGCCGCGCTCGACCTGCGGGACGCCGTGCTGACGGCCGGACTCGACTACCAGGTCGGGGTGGGCGGCAATCGCCTGTCGGCGGCGCAGAAACAAAAGACCGCGCTGGCGCGCGCCATGATCAAGCGCCCCGATCTGCTGGTGATCAACGAGGCCACGGCGGTGATGGACGGCGCGACGCGCAGCCGCATCGTCGAGACGATCATCGATGCGCGCCGGCAGGAGGAAGAGGGCCGGCGCGGGGTTTTCTGGACCCTGGAACGCGCGACCCTGGCGCAGCACTTCGATCAGATCGTGGTGATGAAGAACGGCCGGGTCGCGGAGATCGGCCGATTCGAGGAACTGAACAAGGATGGCACGGCGCTAGCCGAACTGCTGTCGTCCGATTGACCATCGGACGCCAAGCCGCTTAAGGAGAAGGCCATGGGTGTCGAGGAAGAAGTCAAGGTACTGCAGCGCATTCCGCTGTTCGCGAACATCGACGCGGCCAAGCTGAAGCTGATGGCTTTCGCCAGCGAGCGCCTGTCCTTTACGCCGGGGCAATACCTCTGCAAGCAGGGCGATGTCGGCGATGCCGCCTATATCATCATCGACGGCGACGCCGACGTGGTGCTGGAAACCGGCAGCGACAACATCACCGTCGCCTCGGTCGGCAAGAACGACATCATCGGTGAGATCGCGATCCTGCTCGACGTGCCGCGTACCGCCTCGGTGGTGGCGACCAGCGATGTCATCGCGCTGAAGGTGACCAAGGATCTGTTCTTCCGCATGGCCACGGACTTTCCGGAGATGTCGGTCGAGATCATGCGCGTTCTGGCGCATCGCCTGGAAGCCGCCAATGCCCGGCTGCGCGAGAAAGCCAGCTAAGCCCGCCTGGCCGCAGGCCGCGTCATCGCGCCGCTACTTTAGATCGACGATCACCGGGGTGTGGTCCGAAGGCTTTTCCCAGGTCCGGCTATCCTTGTAGATCTCCAGCGCCGATATCTCCGGCAGCAGGGCCGCGGAGGCCAGGGCGTGATCCAAGCGCCAGCCGTAATTTTTCTCGAAGGACTGAGGGAAGCGGTAGCCCCACCAGGAATACAGCGGCTCGCTCGGCGGCACGAAATGCCGGGCCACGTCGGTCAGCTTTCCGGCTTCCAGCAGCGTCGCGATCTTCGCCGATTCTCCCGGCGTATGGCCGACGCTGCGCAACAGCCGTTTGTGGTTCCAGACATCGGTTTCCAGCGGCGCGACGTTCATGTCGCCGACCAGCAAGACCCGGCCCTTGGCATCCTCGGCGCGGCGCTTGGCCCAGGCCGCCATCTCGTCGAGAAACTGTAGCTTGTGGGCGAATTTGTCGTTCTTCTCGGGGTCCGGTGTCGGACCTCCGGAGGGAACGTAGAAATTGTGCAGCTCCAGACCGTTTTCGAATACCGCGCAGGCGTGGCGCTTGTCGTCCTTGCCGCACCAGATATCGCTGCGGCTCTCGCGGAAGGGCAGGCGCGAAAGAATGGCGACGCCGTTGTAGCCCTTCTGGCCATGGATCGCCTGATGGACATAGCCGAGCTGCTTGAGCGACTCGGCTGGAAATTCCTCGTCGCGAACCTTGGTCTCCTGCAGGCAGAGCACGTCGGGCGCGTGGCTTTCGGCCAGGCGCGCCAGATGCTCGCCGCGCTGGCGGACGGAATTGACGTTCCAGGATGCAATGCGCATGGATCGGCTCTCGGTCGTTCTGTTCAGTGGGCCTTCTTAAAGCAGATTCGGCGGGGATAAAACGCGAGCCCGAGGATTATTTGGCGCTGGGGGTGGGGTGCGGTCCCAGCTTAGTCCTGGGAGCGGAAAGTAGGAACGCCCGGTTGGGGGGCCACCGGGCGTTCCACACTTTACGAAGTTTCGGGCGATGCATCGCAGGGGACCGTTCTGCATCTGCCCTCCGGCTCGTTGCGGATGAGCCGGCTTCTGTAGCTATATGTAGGCCGCGCGGAGACGCTTACAATAGCTCCAGGCGTAATCGCGATAAAGTTACGAGGCCTTCAGCCTCCGGTCGTCCGCGCGCCGCGCGCGCAGCCTGGCGCGATCGCCGAAGGCCTTGAAAAGCTTGGCGGAATTCGGATTCTCCAAAGCTTTGTATTCAGGATGCCACTGCACGCCTAGAGCGAAGTCCTTGGAATCCCTCACCCTAACGGCCTCGATGGTGCCGTCCTCCGCCCGGGCCTCGATTTCGAGCCGCGGCGCCAGGTCTTGAATGGCCTGACGGTGCAGGGAATTGATCATGATTTCCTCGCGCCCCAGCAGGGTAGCGAGCTGGCCTCCGGCGGTCAGCCGTGCCTTTTGATGGCTGCCGTATTGGATATCGAGGTCGGGATCCTTGGGCCGGCGGTGGTCCATGCGGCCGGGCAGCTCGTGCACCGCCGGGGTCAGCGTGCCGCCCAGCGCTACATTGAGTTCCTGGTGGCCCCGGCAGATCGCGAACAGCGGCACGCCTTCGTCCAGGGCGGCGCGGATCAGCGGCAGGGTGGTGGCGTCGCGCGCCGGGTCGTGAGGCGCGTGTTCCGGCGTCGCGTCGTGGCCGTAGCGGCTGGGGTGGACGTTGGAGGGGCTGCCGGTGAACAACAGCCCGTCGAGCCGCTCCAGCAGCTCGGGGATATCGTACTCCTCCCCGAAGGCGGGGATGACCAGGGGTATCGCTTCCGCCGCCTCGGCGACGGCGCGCAGATACTTGTCGCCGACGGCATGGAAGGGCAGCTCGTCGAACTCCTTGATGCAGGCCGGTACGCCGATGATCGGTCGCGCAGTCATTCCCCTATCCCTTCCAAGTCTATCGCATCATAGCTAGCGCTCCGGCGGCCGCTGCGCAAGATCGCGCGCAGCCGGTTCACGCGCAGTTGTCTTGTCGCCGGGGCTGCCTGCGGTCATATCAGATATCGTGGAAAGCCTGCTCCAAACGATCCTGCCCTGGAAGACCCTCGCCGTTGGCCTGTGGCTGGCCGGCTTCTTCGCGCTCGAGCGCCTGGCGCCGGCCGCGCCGCCGCCCAAGGCCGCGGATAGCGGCACGGCCTGGCAGAGGCTGGGGCGCAATCTTGGGCTCTGGCTCGCCAATAGCGGCCTGTCGCTGCTGATCGTCATCCCGGTCTCGCTCTGGGCCGCCGGCCAGGGGCTGGGCTGGCGCCCGCTCTGGTGGTCCGGCTGGACCGGCCTGGCGCTGGACCTGCTGCTGCTGGATTTCCTGATCTACTGGTGGCACCGGGCCAATCACGTGGTGCCCCTGCTGTGGCGCTTTCACGAGGTGCACCACCTGGACCGCACCCTGGACACCACCTCGGCGCTGCGCTTCCACTTCGGCGAGGTGCTGCTTTCCGCGGGCGCGCGGGCCGTGGTGATCGTGGCGTTCGGGATTCCCTTCACCTCGGTGCTGGTTTTCGAGACGCTGGTTCTGATGTCGGCGATCTTTCACCACTCGAACCTGCGCCTGTCGCCGGGCTTCGAGCGGGCGCTGTCGCGGCTGGTGATCACCCCGAGCATCCACTGGGTGCATCACCACAGGCTGCGCCGCGACACCGATTCCAACTACGGCACGATCCTGTCGATCTGGGATCCGCTGTTCGGATCGCGCAGCCCCAAGGCGCGCAGCCTGGATATGGATATCGGTGTCGAAGGACGGCGCGAACAGGGCCTGGTAAAACTGCTGCTCAGACCCTTCCTGCGTTCCGGCGCTGGCTAGCAGCCGGGCTTACTTGCCCGGGCCGCGCTCGAAGCCGGTACCGGGGAGCCCGTCATGCTGGAAAAGGCTGTCGGAGAAAGAAATGTCTCTTTCCATGCCGACCAGCGTGACCTCGGTCTCGATGCCGCGGCTATCGATCACCCGCCAGCTTTTGAAGGTATAGGGCTCGAGCGTGAAGATCAGTTCCAGCTTGCCCTGGTACTCGTCCTTCGGGTCGATCATGGTCAGGATCAGCAGCTCCGGCGTCCGCGTCACATGGGTGATCTCGACCGGCGCGTCGGAGTCGTTGAAATCGGTCTCGTCGTCGAGCAGGAACCACAGCGGGGTTTCCCAGAGCGGCAGGAATGTCGCCTGCTCCAACTGCTTGTCGTAGTACAGGAAGGTGGTGCCGTTGGACATCATCAGCGCGGGAATCGGCGGGTCGTACTCGAAGCGCATCTTCCCGGGCCGATCCAGGTAGACATCGCCTTCGCCGTAGGTCCCGTCGCTGGAGACCTGCACGAAGCGCGCCTGCAGGGTATCGATGTCGTTGAAAAAGTCCTCGGCGCGCTGAATCTCCTGCTGCACCTCCTCCGGCGTCATTGGCCGCTCCGCCGCGGCCGCGGGCAGCGCCAGGCTCAGGGCGAGCGCGGCCGCCAGGGATGCTACGAGCTTGCGGCTAGTCCGCGCCGCCGATGAGGACTTCGCGTTTGCCAACATGATTCGCTTCACTCACGATTCCTTTCGCTTCCATCTGTTCCACGATGCGCGCAGCTCGGTTGTAGCCGATCTGCAACTGCCTCTGGATGAACGAGGTCGAAGCCTTCTTGTGCTGGCAAACTATGGCGACAGCTTGTTCGAATAATTCATCTCCGCCACTTTCTCCGCCGGACATGTCGAAAGCGGCTTCTTCTTCTTCCTTCGTTACCTCCTCCACATAGGTAGGCTCGCCCTGGGCTTTCAAGAAGGCGACCGCGGCTTCGACTTCGCCGTCGGTGACCAGCGGGCCGTGGACGCGGGTGATCCGGCCGCCGTGCGCCATATGCAGCATGTCGCCCTGGCCGAGCAGCTGCTCGGCGCCGGCCTCGCCCAGAATCGTGCGGCTGTCGATCTTCGAGGTGACGTGGAAGGAAATCCGCGTCGGGAAGTTGGCCTTGATGGTGCCGGTGATGACGTCGACCGAGGGGCGCTGCGTGGCCATGATGATGTGGATGCCGGCGGCCCGCGCCATCTGCGCCAGACGCTGGATCGCCCCTTCGACATCCTTGCCGGCGACCAGCATCAGATCGGCCATCTCGTCGACCACCACCACGATGAAGGGCAGAGGCGTCAGATCGAAGGGCTGTTCCTCGGTGACCGGCTGGCCGGTGTCGGGGTCGAAGCCGGTCTGTACCTTGCGGGTCAGCACCTCGCCCTTGCGCCGGGCTTCCTCGATGCGCGCGTTATAGCCGTCGATGTTGCGCACGCCGAGCTGGCTCATGCTGCGGTAACGCTGCTCCATCTCGCGCACCGTCCACTTCAGGGCGACCACGGCCTTCTTCGGCTCGGTCACCACCGGGGATAGCAGATGCGGAATGCCGTCGTAGACGCTGAGCTCCAGCATCTTCGGATCGACCATGATGAATTTGCACTCGTCGGGGCTGAGCCGGTAGAGCAGCGACAGGATCATCGCGTTGACCGCCACCGACTTGCCCGAGCCGGTGGTGCCGGCGATCAGCAGATGCGGCATCTTCACCAGATTGACGATCAGCGGATGCCCGCCGATGTCCTTGCCCAGGGTCAGGGGCAGGCCGCCGCCGTCGGTTTCATAGGCCTCGGAGGACAGCAGCTCGCGCAGGTAGACGGTCTCGCGCTCGGCGTTCGGCAGCTCGATACCGATCACGCTGGAGCCGGGAACCACGGCGACGCGCACCGACAGCGCCGCCATCGAGCGGGCGATATCGTCGGCCAGATTGACCACGCGGCTGGTCTTGGTGCCCGGCGCGGGCTCGAGCTCGTAGCGGGTGACCACGGGCCCGGGCCGCACCCGGACGATCTCGCCCTTGACGCCGAAGTCGGCCAGCACGCCTTCCAGCAGGCGGGCGTTCTTTTCCAGCGCGTCCTTGCTGAGCGTCGAATCCTTGCCCGGGGTCTTGCTTTGGTGCAGCAGCGACAGCGGCGGCAGCTCGTAGGCGCCGTTGCGGCTGCGCAGATCGAGACGGCCCTGGCTGCTGTCCTTGCGCGGCGCGGGCTTGGCGGCCTTGACCGGCTTGCGCGGCGCCGCGGGAATCGGGGCCTCTTGCGTCTGCGGTCTCTGCTGCGCGAGATCGAGCACCTCACCCTGGCGCAGCATTGCCTCGGCTTCGGCGCTGCTGCCCGGATGTGTGGGGGATAGCATCGGCTCGCGGCGTTCGGCGCGGCGCATCGCGGCGCGCAGCGGGTCTTCCGCCTCCTCGCCCCTATTGCGTGTGAAGAGACGGCCGAGGGTGCGCCAGCCCAGGCCGACGCCGCTGACGCCGTGCTTGGCGCCGCCCTCGACGCCGCGCCGCGCGCCGCCGAGCAGGCGGGCGCCGCCACGTCCCGCGGCGCGCCATTCTCCGCCGGTCAGGCCGAGCAGCCAGAAGAACAGCAGCAGCGCGACCGGCGCCGCCGCCAGCGCGAGTACGGCGGCGGGCAGCGCGGTGACGGCCGCCAGCTTGCCGAGCAGCAGGTCGCCGGCAAATCCGCCGAGCCCGCTGGCCAGGGGCCAGGTCTGAGGATCGGGCAGCGCGGCCAGGGCCGCGGCGATCGACAGCAGCGCAATCGGAAGTAAAGCCAGACGCAGCCCGGCACGGCGCAGGCCGCCGTCGCGCAGCAGCCGCCAGCCCCAGGACAGCAACAGCAGGATTAGCGGAAAGACCGCGAAGCCGAGGCTCTGCAGGCCGAGGTCGGCGGCGCTGGCCCCGGCCAGGCCGAGCAGATTGGCGGCCTCGCCGGGCGCGGCGTTGTTGAGGGAGGGGTCGGCGGCGCTATAGGTGAGACAGGCGGCGGCCAGCAGCAGCGCGGCGCAGATCAGCAGGATGCCCAACAGCTCCAGCGCGCGGCGGCGCAGAAACGCGCCCGTCCCCGCCGGCAGCAACCGCTGCCCCGACTCGTTTCGCCCGCGGCTTCGTCCCGCGAGCCCGCTGTCCTGTACCGCCATGCCGTCAGGCCCTCTTTTCCTGCGCTCTTCAGCCAGATTCTGAAGAGTCGAAGTCTAATGCCTTAGAGTCGCCTTGGGAATCCTTCCCAGCGACTCCGGGACAAAAGGGAAACAAGCTTACCCGAGGCGGCGAGTCGCGGCAAGCGGGGGGCGGTGCACCGAGAATATTCACTATCCGCGAGTTAACCCACCGGTGCTTTCCTGGCCTTCGACCTTACTGTCGCGCTGCGAGGTTTCACACAATGCGGCGGCAAAGAAAAATGGCCCGGCGGGTTTCCCCGCCGGGCCTGCAGTCTTAGGAGAAATGCCGGTGGTTAAGAGAGGGTCTGGGAGCCGTGCCCGAATTCGGGATAGGCCTCCATGCCCAGTTCCGTCTTGTCGAGGCCGAGCTCTTCTTCTTCCTCGCTGGTCCGGATGCCGACGGTGAACTTGAGCGCCAGCCAGACGATCGACGAGGTTACGATGACGAAGAGACCGATCGCGACGATACCGATGATCTGCACCACCAGATCGCCGCCGCCGAAGATGCCGACGGCGAGGGTGCCCCAGATACCGGCGACGAGATGCGCCGAGATGGCGCCGACCACGTCGTCGATCTTGAGCTTGTCGAGCAGCGGCACCGCGATGACCACCAGCACGCCGCCGATTCCGCCGATGACGATCGACAGCAGGTGGTTGGTCAGATCCGGTCCGGCGGTGATCGACACCAGTCCGGCGATGGCGCCGTTCAGGGCCATGGTCAGATCGATCTTCTTGAACATGATCTGACTCATTGCCATGGCCGCGATCACGCCGCCGGCCGCCGCCAGATTGGTGTTGGTGAAGACCACCGCCATCCAGGCCGCGTCTGCGGCGCTGCCCAGCGCCAGCTGGGATCCGCCGTTGAAGCCGAACCAGCCGAGCCAGAGGATGAAGGTGCCCAGCGTGGCGAGCGGCAGATTGGCGCCCGGCATCGGGTGGACCCGGCCGTCCGGCCCGTACTTGCCCTTACGCGCGCCGAGGATGATGGCGCCGGTCAAGGCCGCCCAGCCGCCCACGGAATGGACGATGGTCGATCCGGCGAAGTCGCTGAAGCCCATCTCGGACAGCCAGCCGCCGCCCCAGGTCCAGGAACCCTGGATCGGGTAGATGATGGCGGTCAGGACGATGACGAAGATCAGGAAGGGCCAGACCTTGATCCGCTCCGCGAGGGTGCCCGAGACGATCGAGGCCGCGGTGGCGACGAAGACCATCTGGAAGAACCAGTCGGAGAGAATCGAGTAGCCGCTGTCGACGACCTCCGCGAGCACCGCCGGGTCCTCGCTGCCGTTCAGCAGTTCGAGCTCGGCGCCGCTGGCGTTGTACAGCAGGCCGAAGGAACCGATGAAGCCGCTGACGTCGACGTACATCAGGTTGTAGCCGACGATGTAGTAGAGGATGCCCGCCAGCGCGTAGAGGGCGATGTTCTTGAGGCAGATCGAGGCGGTGTTCTTGCTGCGCACCAGCCCGGATTCCAGCATCGCGAAGCCGGCCGCCATCCACATCACCAGCGCGCCGTTCACCAGAAAGGAGAAGGTGTTGAAGATGAAAGCGGTTTCCGTGGAAACGCCGAGCGGGGCGTCCTGCGCGATGGCGGCTCCGGCGGTCGCGGCCAGGCCGCTTCCCGCGAGGGCCGCGATGACCGTGAGTTTCTTGAGATTCATGTGCTGACCCTCCTTACAAGGCTTCCGAATCGCGCTCGCCGGTGCGAATACGCACCGCCGTGTCGAGGTCGAGGACAAAAACCTTCCCGTCCCCGATGCGTCCGGTGTTGGCTGATTGCTGAATGGCTTCGACGGCCTGATCGAGCCTGTCGTCGGTGATCGCGACCTCGATCTTCACCTTGGGCAGGAAGTTCACCGAGTATTCGGCGCCCCGATAGATTTCGGTTTGTCCCTTCTGCCGGCCGTAGCCCTTGACCTCGCTGACCGTGAGGCCTTCGACGCCGAGTCCCGTGAGGGCCTCGCGCACGTCGTCGAGCTTGAAAGGCTTGATGATGGCGATGATGAATTTCATCCCGTCCTTCCCCCTGGGTTATGGGTTTCAGGCCCGGCGGCGCCGGACCCAAGAGTCGGGATCAGTTAAGCAAGAACCGTGCCAGAATTCGCAGAATCGCAGAAATCCGGCCTTCCTGTACGGGGGAGGTCTCCTCAATAAGGAGGAGTCTTCGCAGGTGCAGCAAAAAACGCCCAATTTTTAGGCAGCGCGAAAAAGCTGGCTATTTTTTAAACAAATATGCTGCGGTGCTTCGGCGCAGGGCAGCGGAAAGCGCTGGACAGGGGCGGCGCGAAAGCCAAGTCTAGCGCCATGACGAGCGAAAAAATCCTCGAGTGCGAAGTTCTGGTCGTTGGCGGCGGCATGGTCGGCATGACCCTGGCGGCGGCGCTGGCGCGCGGCGGCATCGAAACCCTCGCGATCGACCGGCAGCCCCCGGAAACCGTCACCGGGGCGGCTTTCGACGGGCGTTCCTCGGCAATCGCGCGCGGCTCCCAGCGGGTGTTCGAGGGGCTGGGGCTATGGTCTTCCTTCGCCGCCGCGGCGCAGCCGATCCTCGATATCCGGGTTTCCGACGGCAAGGTGGGCGGCGGCGTTTCCGGCCTGTTCCTGCACTACGACCACCGCGAGGGCGATGCGGCCTACGAGGACCCGCCGCCGATGGGCCATATTGTCGAGAACCGGGCGCTGCGCCAGGGCTTGGCGGCGGCCCTGCCGCGCCAGAATCTAACCCTCATAGCCCCCGCCGAGCTGGCCGCGCTGGAGCGCGGGCCCAGCCGCGTCGACGCCCGCCTCGGCGATGGGCGGCGGATTCGCGCCCGGCTTGCGATCTCCGCGGAGGGGCGCGCTTCCCGGCTGCGCCAGGAAGCCGGAATCAAGACCATCGGCTGGAGCTACCCCCAGGTCGGCATTGTCGGCACGATTTCGCACGAAGCGCCGCACAACGGCTTGGCGCACGAACATTTCCTTCCCTCGGGGCCCTTCGCGGTGCTGCCCATGGTCGACGATGCCGAGGGCGTGCACCGCTCCTCCATCGTCTGGACCGAGCGCAAGACCCTGGCGCCGGCGATGATGGCCTTGGACGAGAGCGATTTCGCGGCCGAAATGCAGCGCCGCTTCGGCGACAGCCTGGGCGCGTTGAAACTCTACGGCGGGCGGCGCTGGGCCTACCCCCTATCGATGATGCAGGCGGAGCGCTACATCGACACGCGCCTGGCGCTGGTCGGCGACGCCGCCCATGTCATCCACCCCATCGCCGGGCAGGGGCTCAATCTCGGCCTGCGCGACGTCGCGGCGCTGGCCGAATGCCTGGTCGATGCCCATCGCCTGGGGCTCGATCCCGGCGACGCCCTGGCGCTGGAGCGTTATCAGCGCTGGCGGCGCTTCGATACCTTTACTTTGATGGCGGTGACCGACGGCCTCAACCGGCTCTATTCCAACGACCTGCCGCCGGTCCGTCTGGCTCGCGACCTGGGCATGGCGGCGGTCAACCGCCTGCCCGGCCTGAAGCGCGTCTTCATGGGTCACGCCATGGGACTGGTCGGCGATCTGCCGCGCTTGATCCGCGGCGAGGCGCTATAGGCCCCGTCAGATCCAGCGGTCGGGCATCAGCGCCGTGTCGAAGGGATAGGAGGAGAGCAGCTCGTAGCCGGTCTCGGTGATCAACACCTGCTGCTCCAGCTTGACCCCTTCGCGCCCGCCGACCTCGCCGACGTAGCTTTCGAAGCACAGGGTCATCCCGGTTTCGATGACGCCGTCGTAACCCGCGGTCTCGAAATCCTGGATGTAGACGCCGGAAGGGTATTCGTCGCAGAGGCCGACCCCGTGGAAGACCACGCAGTAGCGGTTGGGCAGGCAGGTCTCCGGCAGCTGGAAGGATTTTTCGGCCAGCTCGCGGAAGCCCATGCCGGGCCGCGCCAGTTGCAGGTTGAACTCGATCTGCTCGCGCGCCAGGCCATAGAGCCGGCGTTGTTCCGGGGTCGCCTTGCCGCCGCAGACGAAGGCGCGGGAGATGTCGGCGCAGTAGCCGTAGGGGCCGATCAGGTCGGTGTCGAAGGTGACGATGTCGCCCTTCTCAATGGCGTAGGGCCCGCATTCCTGGAACCAGGGATTGCTACGCGCGCCGGCGGTCAACAGCCGGGTCTCGATCCACTCGCCGTCGCGGGCGATGTTCTCATGGTGCAGCCAGGCCCAGAGGGCGTTCTCGCTGATCCCAGGGATGAGGTTTTCCTCCATCGACCGCATACCGGCCTCGGCGGCGGCGATGGCGAAGCGCATCGCCTTGACTTCCTCGGGGGTCTTTACGGCCCGGGTCCGCTCCATGACCTCCTGGCCCTCGACAATCGTCAGACCCTCGGCGCGCAGCGCGTCCAGGCCGAGCGGTTCGCAGCGGTCGACGGCCAGACGCAGGTTGCCGCCGCCGTGGTGGCGCAGCAGGTCGGCCAGTTCGGCGGCCCAGCGCAGGGCGCGAACGGCGCCATGGTCGCCGGCCATGAAGTAGAACCAGGAGGTTGCCGGGCGCAGCTCGTCGACCGTCTCCAGCCCCTCGGAAATGTGGTCGCAGCCGTGGAAGTCGAAGACCACCGCCGGCCCCTCGGTCAGGATCAGGGCGTAGCGCGCGGCGTTGTGCAGGGTCCAGACCGCCATATTGCGGCTGTCGGTGGCGTAGCGGACATTGATCGGGTCGTAGAGCAGGATGCCGGCGAGGTCGCGCTGTTTCAGGGCCGCGCGCAGCTTCTCCTGGCGCGTCCGGCGCAGTTTCGAAAGATCGGGCTGTTCCTGCAGCAGCGCGGCGGTATCCGGCATGACGAGGCTCCAGACTCTCTAAGACCGCCTCGATTGAAAGACGAAAATCCGGATCTGTCTTGCGCCGCCGCGACGCGTGCCGCGCCGTTTTTAGGGATCGCGGCTCAGGCCCAGGGCCTCGAGGTTGTCCAGGTAGCTGCTCCACAGCACCTCCTGCTGCTCGCCGAGGCGGTAGAGGTAGTCCCAGGAATAGATCCCGCTGTCGTGCAGATCGTCGAACTTCAGCCGCACCGCGTAGCTGCCGACCGGCTCGATCGCCATGATGCCGACGTGACGGCGGCCGGGGATGGTTTTCTTCTGGTTCGGCCCATGGCCCTGGACCTCGGCCGAGGGGCTCTCGACCCGCAGCAGCTCGGCGCTCAGCGAGAAGGTCTTGCCGTCCTCGAAATCGACTTCCAGGCGCTTCTCCGCGGAGAGGTAGCGGATTTCCCGCGCGTGGTGCTTCAGCTCGTGGGCCGACTTGGCCACTTCCTGGATTTCTTTGCTCATGCCATCAATCGTCCAGGGGCCGGGCTTCCTCCGGCAGCATGATCGGAATGCCGTCGCGGATCGGGTAGGCGAGACGCGCCTGCCGGCTGATCAATTCCTGACGCTCGGCGTCGTAGTCGAGCGTCGACTTGGTCAGCGGGCAGACCAGCAGTTCGAGAAGCTTGGGGTCGACTTTTTGCATGGGAGTCATCCTACACCCGCCGCCGCCGTCTTGTCAGTGGCGCGCGAGAGGTTCGGCGCCGCCGGCGGTGGCATCCAGGGCGGCCATCTCCATGATCGCGGAAATCGCCTCGGCGCGGGCCTTCAGGCTCGGCGCCTCGAGCAGCGCCTGCTTTTCGCGCGGTTCGAAGGGGCAGTGCATGGCGAGCAGGGCGACCAGTTGCTCGTCGCTGCTTTCCTGCAGGCTTTCGATATCGCTGGAGACTCCCTCGGCCTCGAAGTAGGCGCGCAGCGCGCCGATCAAGCGGCCCCGGTCGATCGTCCCGGCGTCCTCCTCGAGGTCGCCGCGATAGGGGCTCCAATCCGGCGTCACGCGGCGATAGCCCCGCTGCTCCGGCAGCTCGGCGCGGATATCGAAGCGGATCAGCCCGCTCAGCGTGATCAGATAGCGCTCGTCCTGGCTTTCCTGAAAGGCGGTGATCCGCCCGGCGCAGCCGGTGCCATAGACCTCGCCTTCCGCGCCGCTGTCGGCGGGCTGCACCATGCCGATCAAGCGGCTGGGGCTGCGCAGGGCATCGCGCACCATCGCCAGGTAGCGGCGCTCGAAGATGTTGAGCGGCAGCGCCGCGCCCGGCAGCAGCAGCACACCCGGCAGCGGGAAGATCGCGATCTCCTCGGGCAGGTCCTCGTAGGCGGGGTCGAAGGGGCTGCGGGGCATCGCGTCTCCGCTCAGGAAAACAGCAGGGAGGAAAGCCGGCGCCGGCTTTCCACGGTCAGGGGGTCGGTCGCGCCCCAGGCTTCGAAGAACTTGACCAGCTGCTTGCGCGCGGCCTCCTCGTTCCAATCCCGCTTGCGCGCGATGATTTCGAGGAGCGCCTCGGCGGCGGCTTCGCGCTCGCCGGCGGCGTTGAGGGCCGAGGCCAGCTCATAGCGGGCTTCGTGATCGTCGGGGTTCTGCGCGATCCTGTTCTGCAGCTCGGGCAGCTTTCCGGCGGCCTCGGCGGCTTCCGCCGCGAGTTCGAGGGCCGTGCCCGCCGCCTGAACCTCGGCGTCCTGCTTGGCCTCCTCGGTCAGCGCGTCATAGACTTCCTGGGCGCCCTTGGCGTCGCCGGCCGCGATCTGGGCGCGGATCAGACCGGCGAGCGCGGCGGCGTTCTCCGGCTGGACCTGCAGGACCTGCCCGTAGATCGACTGGGCATCGGCCGGCTGGCCCTGTTCGAGGGCCTTCTTCGCCTCCTCCAGGGCCTGGTCGATGGCTTCCTGGGGGACACCCTGTCCGCCGTCCTCGCCGCCGGGCGCCGCGCCGGTCTGCTGAATCAGGCCGTCGATAAACTGCTGCAGCTGGCTTTCCGGCAGCGCGCCCTGAAAGCCGTCCAGGGGCTGGCCCTGATAGAAGGCATAGACCGTGGGGATCGATTGAATGCGCAGCTGCTGTGCCAGCGGCTGGTTCTCGTCGATGTTGATCTTGACCAGCTTGACCGCGCCGGCGGCCTTGGTGACGGCCTTTTCAAGCGCCGGGCCGAGCTGCTTGCAGGGGCCGCACCAGGGCGCCCAGAAGTCGACCAGTACCGGCGTCTGCATCGAGGCCTCGACGACATCGCGGGCGAAGTTCGCCATGTCGCTGTCCTTGATGAGCTCCGCTGCGCCGCCGGGCGCCGCCGGGGCGCCGTTGCCGCCGCCGTTCGATCCGATGATCGGGTCCATGACTGAAATCCCTTATGCTCGAGAATGAAACACTATGTGGCGGTTGCTCCAAGACAAGACAACCACCGCGAAGATTTACAATTTAATCCATCGCCAGCAGCTGCGGCGGATGGTCGATGGCCTCCAGGAAGCGCAGCAGCCCGGAGGGCGCGATCGCCGTGGTCTGGGTGTTGTCGAGCGGATGAAAATTGAGCGGGTCGTGATCCAGCAGCGCCTGGTCCAGCACCATGCGCACCGCGCCGCCACGGTCGTTGATCACCGCGAAGGGAGTGACCGCGCCGGGAATCACGCCCAGGTACTTCATCAGCCGCTCGGCGCTGCCGAAGGAAAAGCGCCCCGCCGACAGCTTGTCGCCCAGCGCCTTCAGGTCGACGTCGCGATCCTCCAGGCAGGTGACCAGCCACATCGCGCCCTTTTTGTTGCGCAGAAACAGGTTCTTGGTGTGGCCGCCGGGCAGCTCGCCGCGCAGCGCCTTGGAATCCTCGACGGTGTACAGCGGCGGATGGCTGACCGTGCGGTTCTCGATCCCCAGTTCCTCCAGCCGCGCCAGCAGCGCCTGCGGCGTCATCGGCGCGGTGCCGTCGGCCAGCAGCGCGGGCGTGGCGTGCGCTTCGCTCATCTCTCGTTCCCCGGTCTCTTACCGTATTCAAGCCGGCGGACCATAGCGCCCGGCGGTCCTGGAATAAAGTCTCCAGCGCCGCTCTGCCCCCCGCCTGGCGCCCGCGTGGCATCGCGCCCGGGGCGGGCCGTGCAAGGGGCTTGCAATGCGGATCGGAAAACGTTATTTCCCAGCCTCGCGACGCGGGCGTAGCTCAGGGGTAGAGCACAACCTTGCCAAGGTTGGGGTCGTGAGTTCGAATCTCATCGCCCGCTCCAGACACACCAAGGGGCCGCTGCCGAAAGGCGCGGCCCCTTCGGCGTTTGGGGGGGCGGCCTCGTCCAATCTGGCCTCCCCAATCCGCGCAATCCGTCCAGTCTTGGCAAGGCCCTGCCGCCGGGTGCAGACTGCCGCCAGTTTCGCCCTAAGGGGACGGCAGGCCATGGCGCGGCAGAAGCAGACGCAGGCAGTGCAGGCGGCATCGGGCTCAGGCCCGTTGCGCACGGCCCTCGGCGATCTCTCCGGCGCCTTTGGCGATCTCGGCACCTTCCTTCCGCTGGCGATCGGGGTGCTGGCCGTGGGCAGCGCCGCGCCGGCCGGGTTGCTGGTTGGCTTCGGTCTGTTCGCGCTGAGCGTCGCCCTGATCTACCGCCGCCCGCTGCCGGTGCAGCCGATGAAGGCGGTGGCGGCCCTGGCCATCGTCGGCGGCCTGAGCGCCGGGGAAATGGCGGCCAGCGGCCTGCTGCTGGGCGCCGCCCTGCTCGGCCTCGCCGCCTTCGGCCTGATCGGCAAGATCGCGCGCGTCCTGCCCCAGTCGGTGCTGGCCGGCGTGCAACTCGGCCTCGGCGGTATTCTGGTATTGCTCGGACTCGATCTCATCGCGGCCCAGCCCGCGGTCGGCGTGGCGGCCTTGGCGGCCCTGCTGGCGCTGCGCTTCACGCCGCTGCGCGGCGCGTCCGGCCTGCTGCTGCTGGCCGCCGCGCTGGCCTGGGCGCTGCTGGCGGAGGGGGCGGCGCCGCCGGAGCTTTCCGCCAGTCTCACCCTGCCCAGCCTGGCGCTGCCCGCGTGGCCGGACTTCCGCGCCGCCGCCGAGGGCGTCTTCCTGCCGCAACTGGCGCTGACCCTGACCAATGCCGTGCTGGTGACCGCGGTGGTCGCCGGCGAGCTGTTCCCCCAGGACAGGCAGCGGATCACGCCGCGCCGCCTGGCCATCAGCTCCGGCGCGCTGAATCTGCTGCTCGCACCCTTCGGCGCCCTGCCGATGTGCCACGGCGCCGGCGGGCTGGTGGCGCAGCACCGCTTCGGCGCCCGCACGGGCCTTGCCCCGGCGCTGTTCGGGGTGTTCTGCCTGATCTTGGGGCTGTTCTTCGCCGCCGATGCCCTGACGGTGCTCGGCCTGCTGCCGCTGGCGGCGGTCGGCGCGCTGCTGGTCTACGCTGGCGGCGAGTTCGCGCTCAGCAAGCGCCTCTTCGACGGCCGGCCAAGCTGCCTCGCGGTGATCCTGCTGACCGCTGGGGTCTGCATCGCCGCCAACGTTGCCGTGGGCCTGCTGGCCGGTCTGATCGCCGAAGCGCTGCGCGGCTGGCTGATCCGGCGCTATTTCGCCGGCAAGCAAAGCCGTGGCGAGGCCTAGGCGGTTTTTGCCAGCCGTCGTTTCAGCCAGCGCTGCAACAGGAAGAGCGCGGTTACCGGCAGGACGATCGAAATCGCCTCCTGCCCCCGGTAGACATGGGAAAGGGCCAGCCCGGCAAGGGTGGCGGCGAGCAGCAGCCAGGAGGCGCGGCGGATCGCGCCGCGCTCCGCTCCGGTCTCTTCCACCCCGACATAACCACGCGGCGAAGCCAGGGTCATGACGAGTCCGACCGCCAGCAGCATCAGGAACCAGCCGCTTTCCCGCAGGTATATAAGAGCCTCGACAAGGCCAGGCACCACCAGCCCGCCCGCCAGGTAGAGCGCGTAGCTGGCGGCGACCAGCAGCATGAAGAGATTGCCGCCGAGCAGCAGAGGATTGGAGCGCCACCCCTTGGCGCGCAGCAGGATAAGCACCAGCAGGGCGAGTCCGCCGCCGAGAAGGAAACGGCTCTGGTTCGACCCGCCGGCCAGGTTGCACAGCGCGAAGGCGATGACCGGCATCAACTCCAGCAGCGGCAGCAGGCGGCTGGAGAGACGGCGTGCTGTCATGGGCGCGTGGCGGCCGCCGGCGCTAGGCCCGCTTGCCGCCTTCCATCTGTTTGAAGCGCTTTTCCCAGCCGCCCATGTTGCGCCGGGCGTCCTGTACGAAGGGGCTCCAGCGGATCGCGGTCAGGAAGATGTTGCTGAGGATCCGGCCGGGGAGCAGCAGCGGCCGGGCGAACTGGATCAGCAGAATCACCCGGTCCTCGCCGCTGTCGTTCCAGACCTCGTGGTGATAGGTGTCGTCGAACACCAGGGTCTTGCCCTCGTGCCAATGACACATCTGCTTGTCCACTTGCATGCGGCACTTCTCGCCTTCCTTGGGCACGATCAGCGCCAGGTGACAGGTGATCATGCCCTTGGTCGCGCCTTTATGGCGCGGGATGTGCACGCCGGGCGCGTGGATCGAAAACATCGCCGTCTTCAGGCCGGGAATGGACTCGGCGATACGGGCGGTCTCCGGGCAGCGCGCGCAGTTCTCCGACATGCGGAAGCCGTAGCCCCACATGAAGAAAGATTGCCATTTGTTGTCTCCGGCCAGGCGTTTGTGGTCCGGCGAGATGTCGCCGAGCGGCGGAACCGCCTCGCGGTAGGAGAGGATCTGCTCGGCTTCGCGGCGGATCGTCTCCCAGTTTTGCTCCAGAAGCTGGGTCCAGGCGAAGGTTCGCGGGTCGAACACCGGCGTATCGTCGACGGCGGACCAGCGCACGATGGCGCGGTTCATCACTCGGCGCAGGCGCTTGCCGAATTTGACAATGAAGCTCTGGTTTTCTAGGGCCATGGCTAAGGTGCGTCTCGTGCAGCACAGGATACGGAACGCCCGGTATTCTAGACCATCCCAGGTGTAAAAACAGCGCCATGAAGCCGCAGACGCTGCACGAGCACCAAGTGTAGCAAAATTGCCACACTTGGCGCCTGCGCGCTGCGTCGGAAGTGTTCGCGCCGGGCCCCGCTTCGGGACTAGGCTGAGTTTCGGAAAACAAGCGGAGGAGATGGTGATGCGCAATATTCTTGCCGCCGTGCTCGCGGTGCTGCTGCTTTCCATGGCTGCCGGTGCCTGCAGCCCGGCGAACAATGGCGAATACGATCACCGCTACGGCGGCCGCGATTAAAGAGCTGGCGTCGTACCGTCCAGGGTCATCAGCGGCGCGTAGGCATCGGGGCGGCGATCGCGGAACACGCCCCAGTTGGCGCGTTGCTCGCGGATCGCCTCGAGATCGAAGGTCGCCGTGATGCATTCCGCCCGGTCGTCGCTTGCCTCGACGACGACGGCGCCGGTCTGGTCGGCGATGAAGGACTGGCCCCAGAAGGTGGTTGAGCCAAACTCGCCGTCCTCCCGCCCGATGCGGTTGGCAACAACCAGCGGCGTCAGATTGGCGCCGGCGTGGCCCTGCATCACCCGCTGCCAGTGATCGTGGCTATCGGAGCCGATGCCGGTCGGATAGAACAGAATCTCCGCTCCCTGCAGACACATGATGCGCGCCGCCTCGGGAAACCACTGGTCCCAGCAGATCCCCGAGCCGAGGGTGCCGAAAGCGGTTTTCCAGGCCTTGAATCCGGTATCGCCCGGCGAGGTGTAGATCTTCTCGAAGCAGCCGGGCGGACCGGCCGGCATGTGCATCTTGCGGTAGACGCCGAGTTCGCGGCCGTCGGCGTCGATCATCGCCAGGCTGTTGTAGTAGGCCTGATTGGCGCGCTCGAAAAAGCTGACCGGCAGGACCACGCCGAGTTCGCGGGCGAGACCGCGCATGTGCGCCAGGACAACGCTCTCCTCCCGGGTCTCGGCCAGCGCGAAGTGCTCCGGCTTCCAGTCCATGAAGGCGAAGAAGCGGGTCGCGAACATCTCCTGCAGCAGTACGACATTGGCGCCCTTCGCGGCGGCGGCGCGGATCAGACTCTCGGCATTGTCGAGATTGGCCTCGCGGTCCCAGCTGCAGGCCATCTGGGCGGCGGCGACGGTCACTTTCATCTGCGGTGCTCCCCATCGTACGCCGAGCAGGATAGACCGATCTCCGGCCGTCTATCTTTCCGCGAGCGACGGTTAGATGCCGCGATCCGGCCTTTGCCCGCGAGACGCCCCTGGCGCCGCGCCGCGGCCTCGGCTAGCGTTTGTCGCGGAGGAGCCATGCTGTTCGATACCGCGCTGATTGCCTTTACGACCTTCTTCGCGACGATCAGTCCGATCGACGTGGCGGCGCTGTTCGCCGCGCTGACCAGCCAGGACAGCGCCGCCGAGCGCCGCGCCATGGCGATCAAGGGCTGCCTGATCGCCGCCGGAATCCTACTGGTCTTCGCGCTGTTCGGCGATTTTCTGCTGGAGCGGCTGAGTATTTCCCTGCCGGCGCTGCGCACCGCCGGCGGCATTCTGCTGCTGCTGATCGCCATCGACATGGTCTTCGCCCGCCACTCCGGCGGCAGCTCGACCACCCACGAGGAGGAGAACGAGGCCAGTGGCAAGAAGGACATCTCGGTGTTTCCCCTGGCGACTCCCCTGATCGCCGGGCCCGGCGCCATGGGCGCGGCGATCCTGCTGGTCGCCAATACCGAAGGTGACATCCTGGCCGAGACCGTGGTGATCGCGGTGATGCTCGGGGTGATCCTGCTGACCTTCCTGTCGCTGTTGATGGCGAGCCAGATCCAAAAGCTGCTCGGCATCACCGGCCTCAATGTGGTGGCGCGCGTGGTCGGCGTGCTGCTCGCCGCCCTGGCTGTGCAGTTCATCTTCGACGGTATCGGCAACAGCGGCCTGATCCCCGGCGCGGGCTAGCGCGCGGGCCTCACTGCGTAGCCTGGACGCTCTCCGCCGCGGGCAAACCGAGTGGCAGATCGAGATAGGGGCCGAAGCCGTCGGTCCCGGTAACGCTGCCGGCGAGGCTGTCCGGCGTGCCTCCGGAAAGTTCATTGAGCAGCCCGTCGCGTTCCTGACGCGTCGCAAAGCGGCCGCGATAGCCGTTCGCCAGGTTGTCGGTGAGGATGGGATAGAGCCGCAGCGTGCCGACCTGCGGGCCCTTGGTCAGAGTCAGCCGGGCGATCAGGCTGAAGGGCGTGGCCCCGGTTTCGGCATAGCGCCCGTCTGACAGGAAAACGAAGTTGCCCAGGCTGTAGACGATCCAGCGGCGGCGGTAATACTCGACCTGCTGCAGCATGTGGCTGCCGTGGCCGATCACCAAATCGGCGCCGGCGTCGATGGCGGCGCGGGCCAGGCGCTGCTGCTCCACGTCGGCGGGGCGGTAGTTGCGCAGCCAATGGGGATAGACCACCACCAGGGTCTCCGGGGCCAGGCGGCGGATCGCCGCGATCTGCCGCGCCAGAATCTCGGGGATGAAGGGGGCGACGCCGGGAATGCCGACACCGGCGTAGGAGCCCAAGCGCCGCTGGTAGCTTTCGATGTGCTGGAAAACGCAGAACACCGCGACCGGGCGCAGGCCGCCCTCGATATAAGCCGGCTTGGCCGCGGCGCCGTGCTCCATGCCGCCGCCGCAGGTGGTTATGCCCAGCGCCTCCAGCGCCGCCTGGGTCTGGCGCAGGCCCTCGGTGCCGAAGTCGTAGGCATGGTTGTTGGCCAGCGAGACGATGTCGAGCCCCAGCCCCGCCAGCGCCCGCCCGGCGCGCTCGGGGTCGGAGTAGTGAAGATAGGCCTTGCGCCCCTCGTAGGGGCCTTCGCGCAGGCCGCTCAGGGTCGACTCGAAGTTGGCGACGATACGGTCGTGGCGCTCCAGGATTTTGCGGAAGTTGACCAGGGGGTGGCCGTAGCCCTTGGTCTCCAGGACGTTATCTCCCCCCTTCGCAGCGTAGCCTTCCTGGTAGTTCTCCCCAAAGGCGGTGTCGCCGAGGAAGAGGATGCGCAGATCCTCACTGGCCCGCGCCGGCCCGCTCAGAAGCAGGGCGGCGAGCAGCATCACGGAGAAGCGGGCAAGCGGGCGGTGCATCGCTGGATGGTGCCGCGCCGGACGGTCGGCGGCAAAAGAAAAACGGGCCGCCAGTTGGGCCGATGGCTATGAGTTGGGCGGCACCTTCATCGAACGGCGCGCGCAGAGGGTGCTATCTGGCGATCCTGTGTCCAGAGAAGCTATTCTGCTATTTCGGCTTACGGAAGGCGCGCCGCGCACGAGCAACTTCAGCGCGCATGACACACTCCTCGGCATGATCGTTTACAAGGCCCATCGCCTGCATAAAGGCGTAGACAGTCGTTGGCCCGACGAATTTCCATCCGCGCTTTTTGAGGTCTTTGGCAAGGGCCACCGAAGCTGGTGATGTTGAAGCACTCTGCGGCTCCTGAGACTCGTCGGGCCCAGGCTCGAAGCGCCATAGATAGGCGGCGAGGGAGCCTTCTTCTTCTACCAATTCACAGGCGCGGCCAGCGTTGTTGATGACGGCCTCGATCTTGCCTCGATGGCGGACAATGCCTTCATCAGCGAGCAGTCTCTCGACATCGGGCTCGCCGAACTTCGCGACCTTCCGAAAATCGAATTTCTCGAAAGCGGCTCTGAAATGCTCGCGCTTGGCTAGGATCGTGCGCCAACTCAATCCGGACTGGAAACTTTCAAGACAGAGTTTTTCAAACAGGCGATGATCATCGCCGACTGGAAAGCCCCATTCGCGATCATGATAATCCCAGAATTCGGGCGCGGCCGCGCACCACCCGCAACGCAAACGACCGTCAGGGCCACGTACCGTCTTGCTCATGCGCTCAATCCTTCAGGAAATCGAGACGCGGATCGGTGCGGACCAATGCAATCTCGAATATCTCCGAACTAACCACCCCCTCGGCGACAAACGGGTCTTCTGCGACCCGGGCTTCTAGCGCCTCACGATCCAGACCCATTGCGAGAATGGCACCGCCAGCGGCAGGCCGGATCGAACCGACTGCGAGGAATACGCGATCCTCGAAACCCTTCGCGATCCAAGCATTATGCGCGTCCATCAGCGCAGGCGCCGCGGATGTGTCAGCGAATTTCAGGAAGACAACGAACATTTCACCTGTCTCCATTCATACCAGCGCTCTCCTTCTGCGGAGTCACCGAGTCCAGCCAGTTGCACAAGTCATCCACCTCGCGGCGGATAAATGCCTCGTCCCTGAACGCATTGGCCAAGGAAGCCACGCCCTGGGACCGCCCGAGAACGTGCAGCGCGAAGGCGTCGGGATCGGCGCAGCCCAAGGCTGCGAATTGACGCGCGAGCCAAACGCGAAACAGCGTGAAGACTTCGCGTGCGCGGTCCTGAGCGTGATGGTCCAATTTTGCGAGCTCCGTACAGAGTGTGCCGACAGGGCACCCATGCTGCATAATCTTCGCGCGGTTGGTGATCAGGAGATTAAAGAACGCCTTGATACGCGCGGCGGGATCGTCGCTCTCATTCTCCCAGCGTTCGAGCATCGCTTCCGTGTTCCCAATGCGTAGGTTAATGACGGCATCGAGAATGGCGTCCTTTGTCTTGAAGTGATGATAGAAATTGCCGCGCGAAATTCCGACCTCCTCCGCGAAATCCGCAAAGGACGTCGCGTCGAAGCCATGCGCGTAGAAGAGATCGTTTGCCTTCTCGAGTATCCGGTGCCGGGTGGAATGGCGTGGCATTGGCGTTCCTAGCGCTGGCCTGCGGTGCGCCAACAAAACTAGGTCATATGTCCTAGTTTGTACACTGCGATTTTTGCTTTCCGGTCGGTCCCGGTCTTTCGCAATCGCGCAATCTGGAAATCTGAGCTCGTTCCCGTCGATGGGAAGCGGTGGTCAGGAGAACAAAAATCGGCCCGCCGATTGGGGGATCGGCGGGCCGGGGCATGCGACCGGCGGGAAAGGCAGGTTCCCCGCCGCCGCGCAACAGAGTTCGAGCTACATCTTCTGTTTGATGATGGGAGTCATCTGGTCGCCCCAGTTGCCGCTGCCGTTGTGATAGCGGCTGGCGCGGACGAATTCGACCGTGAGCCCGGCCGCGACCGCCTTGACGACGGCTTCGTTCAAGCGATGCAGGGAGTTGGCGAGAATGCGGATCGCCGCCTCCTGGTCCTCGGGACGCTCGCTGTCGGGATCCGCTGGAGCTTCTTGAAAGCCCACCACGTTGTTTTCGGCCATGATCGTGCTCCTTCGCTGGGGGGTGGTTACTCGGCCGCCGCGGAATGCACGGCGGTCTTCTTGAACTGGTCGCTTTCCGTCGACTCGCCCATCGCGGTGGTCGAGGAGGTGCCGCCGGTGATCGCCAGGGACACGGCGTCGAAGTAGCCGGTGCCGACCTCGCGCTGGTGGCGGGTGGCGGTGTAGCCGGCCGCCTCGCTGGCGAACTCGGACTGCTGCAGCTCCGAGTAGGCCGCCATGCCGCGGTCGCGGTAGCCGCAGGCCAGCTCGAACATGCCGTGGTTGAGCTGATGGAAGCCGGCCAGGGTGACGAACTGGAACTTGTAGCCCATGGCCCCCAGCTCGCGCTGGTACTTGGCGATGGTGTCGCGGTCCAGGTTGGCTTCCCAGTTGAAGGACGGCGAGCAGTTGTAGGCCAGCATCTTGCCCGGGTACTGCTTGTGCACCGCCTCGGCGAACTTGCGGGCATCGTCGAGGTTCGGCTTGGAGGTTTCCCACCACAGCAGATCGGCGTGGGGCGCGTAGGACAGGCCGCGGGCGATGCAGCTCTCGACCCCGCCGCGCACCCGGTAGAAGCCCTCGGCGGTGCGCTCCTCGCTTTCGATGAAGGGGCGGTCGCGCTCGTCGATGTCGCTGGTGATCAGCTTGGCGGACTCCGCGTCGGTGCGCGCGACGATCAGGCTCGGCACGCCCATGATGTCGGCGGCCAGACGCGCCGCCGAGAGATTGCGAATATGCGCCTGGGTCGGGATCAGCACCTTGCCGCCGAGATGGCCGCACTTCTTTTCGCTGGCCAGCTGGTCCTCGAAGTGGACGCCGGCGGCCCCGGCCTCGATGTAGGCCTTCATGATCTCGAAGGCGTTCAGCGGGCCGCCGAAACCGGCCTCGGCGTCGGCGACGATCGGCGCGAACCAGTCGTCGACCGACTTGCTGCCCTCCATGGTCTCGATCTGGTCGGCGCGCTGCAGGGCGCGGTTGATGCGGCGGCAGAGCTCGGGCCCGGAGTTGGCCGGATAGAGGCTCTGGTCCGGGTACATCGCGCCGGCGACGTTGGAATCGGCGGCGACCTGCCAGCCGGAGAGATAGATCGCCTTCAGGCCGGCGCGGACCTGCTGCATCGCCTGGTTGCCGGTCATCGCGCCCAGGGAGTTCACATAGGGCTCTTCCTGGAGCAGCTTCCACAGGCGCTGGGCGCCATGCTCGGCCAGGGAGTGCCTGATCTCAAGGGAGCCGCGCAGGCGCAGCACGTCTTCGGGGGTGTAGCCGCGCTCGATGCCGTCCCAGCGGCCGGCCGGGGCATTGGGCACCAGGGTGTCGAAGGTGATGTCGCTCATCGCTCTGTCCTGTCTATTCCGGTTCGTGGCATGGCGGAGGAATGCTTGCGCGCAACCACCGCTGTTTCTGCGTACAGAGTTGACGCTGCGCTGCGGTATGTCCATAAGCTTCTGAAAAATCACAGAGAAAAAAGTGTAAACTGCAGATGCAAAAAACTGTTAAACTGTAAATATTGTAATATTTTCTGAGTCAAACGCAGGAAAATCAAGGCCATGGCCGATCTCGCCCCCGAAAGCGCCGACAGCGGCAAGGACCGCAAGGTTCAGCGCAAGGTCTTCGCTGGATCGCATATCCGGCGGCTGCGCCGGGAACTGGAGATGACCCAGGCGTCGATGGCGGAGGACCTGGGTATTTCCACCAGCTACCTGAACCTGATCGAGCGCAATCATCGCCCGATCAGCGCCCAGCTGTTGCTGCGTCTGGCGGATGTCTACGACCTGGATCTGAAGTCCCTCGCCGGCAACGACGAGGACCGGGCCCTGGCGGAATTGAAGGAGGTCTTTTCCGATCCGCTGTTCACAGGCATGGGAATCGCCAATCAGGATCTGCAGGATCTAGCCATGGCCAACCCCCAGGCCGCGCAGGGCGTGGCCGCGCTCTACCGCGCCTATCTGGCGGCCATGAGCAGCGCCTCGGATCTCGCGGAGCGGCTGACCGACGAGAACAA
Source organism: uncultured Alphaproteobacteria bacterium (assembly GCA_942491105.1). Lineage (GTDB taxonomy): Bacteria > Pseudomonadota > Alphaproteobacteria > Kiloniellales > DSM-21159 > JBBEAM01. The sequence goes on from CALNZX010000002.1 coordinate 369,224, forward strand.
GACGGCCAGTCTCGACACGCGGCACTTCCCGATCGAGGAGGTGCGCGATTTCATCTACAAGCAGTCCAATCACTTCCCGGAGCTCGAGGCCGCGGCCGAGCAGCTGTGGGAGGAGGCCGAGCTCGAGCCTACGGAGCTGGGCGCGGGCCTGCGCGGGCATCTGGAGCGTTACCTGGGGGTCAAGACCCGGGTGATGCCCCTGGAGGTGCTGGGCTCGACGCTGCGGCGTTACGAGCCGCACGGCCGCCGGCTGCTGCTTTCCGAAATGCTGGAGTCGCCGGCCCGGACCTTCCAGATCGCGCATCAAATCGCTTTTTCCGGTTTCCGGCCGCTGCTTGACGAGATCGTCGCGCGCTCGGGCTTGAGCGACCCGGTGTCGCAGCGGCTCTGCCGGGTGTCCCTGGCCAACTACTTCGCCGGTGCGGCGATGATGCCGTACGAGCGGTTCCGCAAGTCGGCCGAGGATCTGCGCTACGACATCAACATCCTGGGGCAGCGCTTCGGCGCCTCCTTCGAACAGGTCTGCCACCGCCTGACGACGATGCAGCGCAGCGGCGCCCGGGGGCTGCCCTTCTTCCTGATCCGGGTGGACAACGCGGGCAACATCTCCAAGCGGTTTTCCGCCGGCGGTTTCCACTTCGCCCGCCACGGCGGCGCCTGCCCGCGCTGGAACGTGCACGACGCCTTTCAGACGCCGGGCAAGATATTCACCCAGGTGATCGAGATGCCCGACGGCACGGTCTACTTCTCGATGGCGCGCACGGTGCGCCGCACCGGGGCCGGGTCGCATCTGCTGGACCAGCAGCTCGCCATCGGCCTGGGCTGCGAAATCGGCCAGGCGCGCAAGATCGTCTACGCCGACGGCTACAATCTGGACGCGCCGCAGACCGCGGCGACGCCGATCGGGCCGAACTGCCGGCTCTGCGAGCGGGTCGACTGCGCCCAGCGCGCCTTCCCGCCGCTCAGCCAGCGTCTGGAGATCAGCGAGAACATTCGCGGCCTCTCGCCCTTCGCCTTCGCCCGGCCGTAAGCTAGACGCCGTCCTCGGCGTCTTGCATCTGCGCCTTGAGCTGGAGGGCCGCCAGGGCGTAGCCGCCGTCGGCGCCGTCGATGAAGTGGACGTGGCGGCTCTCGGCCAGGGAAAATACCACGCAGGTCATCAGAGCTTGCTCGGAGCGGTGCAGGCCATAGGCCAGGCGCCCCTGGGCGCGCTGCCCGGCGAGGTAGTCCTCGATCCTGGCGGCTTCCTCCTCGCTGCAATCGAGCACCATGCGCAGCATGTCGTCGAACTTGCGAAAGTCGGTATTGCTGCGCAGTTCCTCGGTATAGCGCCGGGCGTTGAAGCCGCCGGCCGAGAGGTTGAACTTCTGGAACACCAGATAGATGAAGGTTTCGACATAGACCCTCCGCAGGGCCCGCCAGAAGCCGCGCTTGCCGCCCGTGGCCAGGGCTTCCAGCCGCGCGCCGCTGGGCGGCCATTTCTGCCGCAGGCTGCGTTCGGTTGCCGGGCTGGGGTTGGCGTCGGACGCCAGGATGCTCTCGATCTTGGCGACCACCTCTGAATAGAGGGCGTTCTCCGCGCTGCCGCCGGCGCTGCCGTTCACCAGAACGGTCAGCATGGTGCCCCGGGCCGAGGTCAAGGGCTCCCAGCGGCAGGACAAACCTTCCAGATCGGGCGGATCGTCCTCTTCGCTGGCCGGCAAGCGGTAGCTATCGTCGGCGGGATCCTTGACCAGCCGCTCGGCCAGCGCGACGCCGTGGCCGGCGAACATCGCCAGATCGTTGCCCGGGGAAAGCTGGTACTTGGCGATCCTGACCTCGGCGCCGCGGCGCTTCAGTTCGCTCAGCGGCACGATGCCGATGCGCAGGCGCAGCCCGAAGGCGCTATCGGCGAAGTGGCGCGTGCGCCGCAGAGCATCGACGACCACCGGTTTGAGGCGTGGCGGAATCAGCAGGGTCGCGCCGTCGCCGCCGAAGACATAGGGCAGGGCGATTTCCGGGCAGGCATTGAGCACCGCGACGATAACCCCGGCGCCGATCATGTTGACCCGCTTGTAGTGGCCGGCGGCGATCGCCTCGGTCGAGGACTCGATGTCGGCGACCACGGCGATCCAGTCCTCCGGCGCCGGGCGGTAATGCTTGGTCGTCGGTGAAATCGGCGAAGCGGCTGAAAGGCTGCAGGGCGCGGTAGAAGTCGTCGCTGTTCGCCGCTCCGCCGCTGGTCATCGCGGTCAGGTTTTATCCGGCGGGGGCGCGCCGCCGTATACCGCCTGGGCATCGTAGCTCTGCTCCTCCACCAGGCGCAGCTGGAGCGGGCCGTCCCCCTGCGCCGGCAGCACGACGGCGCGGTGGAAGCAGGAGGGATAACCGAGATGGCAGCTTCCCGGTCCCAGCACCTCGACCTTGAGCAGCAGGCAGTCCTGGTCGCAGTCGACCCTGAGTTCCTTGACCTTCTGCACATGGCCACTGGTCGCGCCCTTGTGCCAGAGTTCGCCGCGGCTGCGCGACCAGTAATGGGCCTCGCCGGTCTCGACGGTCTTGTTCAGGGCTTCGCGGTTCATATAGGCCTGCATCACCACCTCGCCGCTGTCTACGCAAACGGCGATCGCGGGGATCAGTCCCTCGTCATCGAATTTCGGGGCGAAGACCCGGCCGCGCTCCACCTGCTCCAGGGAGTCGCGCTCCCCGAACAGAGAATCGCTCATTCGGGGCCTCGGGTCATGGAGAGGAAGCGGCGCTCCAGCCGCTCGTCGTCGCGGAACTGGCCGGTGAAATGCCAGGTCACGGTATCGACGTCGCGCATCTTGGTTCCGCGCGTGGTCATGCACTGATGCTCGGCTTCGATCAGCACGGCAACGCCGCGCGGCTGCAGGGCCTTTTCGATGGTCTCGGCGATCTGCACGGTCATGGTTTCCTGGGACTGCAGGCGGCGGGCGAAAATCTCGACGACCCGCGCCAGCTTGGAGATGCCGACGACCCGGCGGTCCGGCAGATAGGCGACATGCGCCTTGCCGACGATCGGGACCATGTGGTGCTCGCAGTGGGACAGCACCTCGATATCGCGCATCAGCACCATGTCCCGGTATCCCTCGATATCCTCGAAGGTGCGCTCCAGCGCTTCTTCCGGGTCTTCCTGGTAGCCGGCGAAGAATTCCTGATAGGCGCGCACGACGCGCGACGGGGTATCCAGCAGACCGACCCGGTCCGGATCGTCGCCGGCCCAATGAATCAGGGTGCGGACCGCGCCCTCGGCCTGGGCCTGGGTCGGGTTGGGAATGCCGCGGCGGGCCTCCTCGTCGGGATCGACCGTCGCGATGACGGATTTCGGCGTCAAAGTGTCCATACCTGCACTGCCAACCTCATTGTCGCCCGCAGCTGCTGCGGTTCTTCTGCTCATATCGCCCGGTATATGGGAGATTTGCCCTTAATCGCCAAGGCACAAGATGACATATATCATGACAGCGAAGGCGATCAACAGGCGGTGACTGTTGGTCCGGCGGCGACCTGCCGCGTCTTTCGCGGAGGTATAGCGCGGGAGCCGGTTTTTGGATAGCGATCTGCAGGAACTCTACAACGACAAGCTGCTGGCCTTGGCGGGCGAGGATCCCCTGGCCGGCCGGCTGGACGCGCCGCAAGCCTCGGTCAAGCTCACCTCGCCGCTCTGCGGCAGCCGCATCACCGTGGATCTCAGCCTTTCCGGCGGCAGGGTCGCGGATTACGGGCAGGTGGTGCGGGCCTGCACCCTGGGCCGAGCCTCGGCCACGGTGATGGCCAGGCACGTGCTCGGCCGGACTCCGCAGGAGCTGCGCGCCGCCCGCGCGGCGATGCAGGGCTTGCTGAAACACGGCGCCACGCCGCCCGCGGATGCCTGGCCGGAGATAGGTCTGTTTCTGCCAGCCAAGGATTTCAAAAGCCGCCATGGCTCGGTGATGCTGGCCTTCGACGCCGTGGTCATGGCGCTCGATCAAATCGAAGACAGCGCGTCCTAAAACACCGAGATGCCCGCCGCGACGAGCAGCAGCAGAGCGCCGAGCGGCAGGCCAACCAGGGTGACCGTCGTGTAAAGCGCGATGCGGCGCGCCGAAAGGCCGGTCATCTACGTCTCCCCCTTGAGAGTTCACAGCGGCAGCAAAACACGGGCAGCAAAACACGGCGGTGTTAACAAGACTTTGACGCCATCCCCCGAATCTTCCGGGTTCCCCCGAAAGTCCCCTTCGGCCTTGCCCGAAAGTCGGCGGGGCCGATCCGTGCTTTCTCTTGCCACCATGATTGGTTAGCCTTCGGCCGAAGCCTTAGCGGGTGGCGTGAAGCTTCACGGCGGGGAGATAATCCATGACCTCTGGCAACGATTCCAAGAAGCGCCAGCTGATCGAGAAGACCGCCGCGGCGGTCAAGAAGAAGGTCGGCGGCAAGGCCGGCGCGGCGGCCGCGCGCTTCGCCCAGCAGTTCCTGGAGAACGTGCCGCCGGACGACCTTCTGGGCGAAGAGCCCGCGGATGTCGCCGGCTGGGTTCTGTCGATGTGGGACTTCGCGCAGCAGCGCGACCCTGGCAAACCGAAACTGCGGATCTACAATCCGAACAAAAAGGCCCACGGCTGGGGGTCGGCGCACTCCATCGTCGAGGCGATCAACGACGACATGCCCTTCCTGGTCGATTCGATCGTTTCCGAGCTCAACCGCTGCGGCGCCGAAGCGCACCTGATCGTGCATCCCGTGATGGATATCGAGCGTACCGCCGGCGGCAAGTTCAAATCCCTCGGTGAGCCGGACGAGCAGCACGGCGACGGTTTCGGCGAGTCCTGCATGCAGCTGCAGGTCAGCGAGCAGCCGAAAAGCAGGCATCGGGAAATCATTGCGCGGCTCGAAACGATTCTCGAGGACGTGCGCCTGGCGGTCGAGGATTGGCTGCCGATGCGCCAGCGCTGCCGCGACATCATGAAGGAACTGCAGGTTCACCCGCCGAAGCTGCCGCGCGACGAGGTCAACGAATGCCTGTCCTTCCTGGAATGGCTGGACGACGACCACTTCACCTATCTCGGCTACCGCGAATACAGCTTCACCGGCAGCGGCGAGAAAACCGTCGCCAAGATCGACGCCAAGTCCGCGCTTGGCATCCTGCGCGACAGCAAGGTCTCGATCTTCGACGGGCTGCGCAATCTGGGGCAGCTGCCCGCCGAGGTGCAGGACTTCGTCAAGATGCCGGAGCTGCTGCGCGTCACCAAGGCCAACCGCCGGGCGACGGTGCACCGCTCCGTTCATCTCGACACCGTCGTGGTCAAGACGATCGACACCAAGGGCAAGGTCACCGGCGAGCAGCTCTTCGTCGGCCTGTTCACCTCGGTCGCGTATTCGCGCAGTCCGCGGGAGATTCCGCTGCTGCGTCATAAGGTCGACGCGGTAATGGCGCGCGCCGGCTTCATGCCCGGCAGCCATGACGGCAAGGCGCTGATGCATATCCTGGACAGCTATCCCCGCGATGAGCTGTTCCAGATCTCGGAGAAGGAGCTGTACCGCACGGCGATCGGCATCCTGCATCTGCAGGAGCGTCAGCGAACCGCCCTCTTTGTGCGCCGCGACCCCTTCGAACGTTTCGTCTCGGCCATGGTCTATGTGCCGCGCGACCGCTACGACACCTCCCTGCGGCTGAAGCTGCAGGACATCCTGACGAAGGCCTACAAGGGCGAGGTCAGCAGCTTCTCGACCTTCCTCGGCGATACGACGCTGGCGCGGCTGCACCTGCTGATCCGTACCGAACAGGGCAAGATTCCCCGGGTCGACGAGAGCAAGGTTGAGCAAGCGCTGGCCCATGCCGCGCGCTCCTGGAGCGACGAGCTGGAGCAGGCGCTGGTCAAGAAGCACGGCGAAGAGCGGGGGCTGACCCTGTATCAGCGCTACCGCAACGCCTTTTCCGCTTCCTACCAGGAGCGCCATGTCGGCAAGGACGCGGTCGCCGATATCGCCAATATCGAGGGCGCCCTCGAAAACGGCGACATCGCCATGGATCTCTACCGGCCGGTTCCCTCCGGGCCGCAGGAGGTGCATTTCAAGATCTACGTCGCCGGCAGCCCGATCCCGCTGTCCGACGTGCTGCCGATGCTCGAATGCATGGGGCTCAAGGTGATCGGCGAAGTGCCCTATGAAATCCGACCGCAGGGCGCCGGTGAGCTGATCTGGATTCACGACTTTTCGATGCGCCATTTGGGGCCGGTGGAAATCGATAACACCAGCGAGCTGCGCGACACCTTCCACGAGGCCTTCCACGAGGTCTGGCATGGCCGCATGGAGAACGACGGCTTCAACGGCCTGGTGCTCTCGGCCGGTCTGACGGCGCGGGATATCAAGGTGCTGCGCGCCTATTGCAAGTATCTACGCCAAGCGCAGATCCCCTTCAGTCAGAGCTACATGGAAGAAACCCTGGCCCGCAATCCGGAGTTGGCGCGTCTGCTCGCCGAGCTCTTCATGACGCGCTTCAACCCGGCCCGGCGCAAGGGCGCCGATGCGGCCGAGGAGAAGCTGGTCGAGAAGATCCGCACGCTGTTGGAGCGGGTCAGCAATCTGGATGAAGATCGCATCATCCGGCGCTACCTCAACATGATCCGCTCGACCCTGCGGACCAACTTCTTCCAGCAGGCCGAGGACGGCGGGCCGAAGAGCTACATCTCCTTCAAGCTGGACTCCCAGGCGCTGATGGAGCTGCCGCTGCCGCGCCCCTTCCGCGAGATCTTCGTCTACTCGCCGCGCATCGAGGGCGTGCACCTGCGCTTCGGCATGGTGGCGCGCGGCGGCCTGCGCTGGTCCGACCGCATGGAGGATTTCCGCACCGAGGTGCTGGGCCTGGTCAAGGCGCAGCAGGTCAAGAACGCGGTGATCGTGCCGGTCGGCTCCAAGGGCGGCTTTGTCGGCAAGCGGTTGCCGGACCCCTCGCTCGACCGCAAGGCGTGGCTCGAGGAAGGCATCGAGTGTTACAAAACGCTGATTCGCGGCCTGCTCGACGTCACCGACAACCTCAAGGGTAAAAAGGTGGTGCCGCCGAAGAAGGTGGTGCGCCACGACGGCGACGACCCCTACCTGGTGGTCGCCGCCGACAAGGGCACCGCGACCTTCTCCGACATCGCCAACGGCGTCTCCGTGGACTACGGCTTCTGGCTCGACGACGCCTTCGCCTCCGGCGGCTCCGCCGGTTACGACCACAAGGCCATGGGCATCACCGCGCGCGGCGCCTGGGAATCCGTGAAGCGCCACTTCCGGGAGATCGGCAAGAACATCCAGGAGGAGGACTTCACCTGCATCGGCATCGGCGACATGGCCGGCGACGTCTTCGGCAACGGCATGCTGCTGTCCAAGCACATTCGCCTGCGCGCGGCCTTCAACCATCTGCACATCTTCGTCGACCCCGAACCCGACGCGGCGCGCAGCTGGCAGGAACGCAAGCGCCTGTTCGACGGGGTCAAGGGCTGGGGCGACTATGACAGCAAGCTGATCTCCAAGGGCGGCGGGGTGTTCGAGCGCAAGGCCAAGTCGATCAAGATATCTGCCGAGATGAAGGCCGCTTTCGGCCTGACGGCGGACAGCATGACGCCGAACGAGCTGATCAACGCCATCCTGAAGAGCCAGGTGGAACTGCTCTGGTTCGGCGGCATCGGCACCTATGTGCGGGCCAGCGACGAGAGCAACGGCGAGGTTGGCGACCGGGCCAACGATGCGATCCGCATCACCGCCCGCGAGCTGGCCGCCGGAGTAGTTGGCGAGGGCGCCAACCTGGGCATGACCCAGAAGGCGCGGATCGAGTACGGCTTGAATGGCGGCCGCTGCAACACCGACGCCATCGACAACTCGGCCGGCGTCGACTGTTCCGACCACGAGGTCAACATCAAGATCCTGCTCGGCGCCGTCGAGGAAAGCGGCAAGCTGACCCGGGCCCGGCGCAACAAGCTGCTCGGGCAGATGACCGAGGAGGTGGCCCAGCTGGTGCTGCGCGACAACTACCTGCAGACCCAGTCGATCACCGTGACGCAGACTCTGGGACATCACCTGCTGGACCGCCTGGGGCGCTTCATGCGCAGCCTGGAAAAGGCCGGGCAGCTTGACCGTTCCATCGAGTTCCTGCCCGACGACGAAACCGTGACCGAGCGTTTCAAGCAGGGCATCGGTCTGGCTCGGGCGGAGATTTCAGTGCTGCTGTCCTATGCCAAGCTGGTGCTCTATGCCGACTTGCTGGCCTCCGATCTGCCCGACGACGGTTATCTCAAGAAAGACCTGCTCGACTACTTCCCGACGCCGCTGCGCAAGAAGTACGACACGGCGATCGAGAGCCACCGGCTGCGCCGCGAGATCACGGCCACCAGCATCACCAACGAAATCGTCAACCGCATGGGCATCGCTTTCGTCCACGAGGTCGGCGAGAAAACCGGCATGCCCGCCGACGACATCGCCCGCGCCTATCTGGTTGCCCGGGAGGTATTCGGACTGCAGGAGCTGTGGGACGGCATCGAAGCCCTCGACAACAAGGTTCCGGCGGCAACCCAGTCGGCGATGCTGATCGAATGCGGCCGGCAGCTCGAACGCGGCGCGGTCTGGCTGCTGCGCAACTGCAACCGTCCCATCGCGATCGCCGACGAGATTTCCAATTACGGCGCCGGCGTCGCCGAGCTGACCCGCAATATCTCCGCCTATCTGGCCGAGGCCGATGACAATCTGCTCAAGGAGAAAGCGGCGAGCTACAGCGAGGACGGCGTGCCGGAGAAGCTGGCCCTGCGGGTCGCCACGCTCTCGCATCTCGCGCCTTCGCTCGACGTGGTGCGGATCGCCAACCTGACGGCGCTGCCGGTCGAGGATGCCGGCAAGACCTACTTCAGGGTTGGCGCGCGCTTCGGTTTCGACTGGCTGCGCCGCGCGGCCGGGCATCTGCCGAGCGACAATGCCTGGGACAAGCTGGCCATCACCGCCATCGTCGACGACCTATTCGGGTATCAAAGCGATCTGGTCTTGAATGTCCTCTACGAGGCCAAGGCGAAGTCCATCGCCGGCGGCAAGAAGGGCGCGAAGAAGGCGCCTCCCGATGCGATGATCGATGTCTGGGCCGCCGACCGCGCGCCGCTGGTTCAGCGCAGCAGCCAGCTGGTGTCCGAACTGCGCGCCGCCGGCACGCCGGATCTTTCGATGCTCGCGGTCGCCAACCGCCAGCTCAAGTCGATGGTCGTTTGACCCATGAAGGGCGCGCGATGACCACTCGCGAGGAACGCCTGGCCGCGGTCTATGCCGCGGGCGGGCGCGCCGAACTGGAACGCCAGTACAAGGCCTGGGCGGCGCACTACGACGCCGACGTCTTCGCGTTGGGCTACACGGTTCCCGGCATGGTCGCCGCCATGACGGCGCGGCATCTGCCGGGCGAAGCCGCGCCCCTGCTCGACTGCGGCGCCGGGACCGGCCTGCTCGGCGTCCTACTCACCGGTCTCGGCTATCGGGGCCTCACCGCCATCGACATGAGCCGCGAGATGCTGGAGCTGGCGGCGGCGCGCGGGGTGTACGACTCCTGCCAGCGCATGGTGCTCGGCGAACGTCTGGATTTTCCCGACGCTACCTTCGCGGCGGTGGCCGCCGCCGGCGTCTTCACCGCCGGGCATGCGCCGGCGGAGAGTTTCACGGAGCTTTGCCGCGTCACCCGGCCCGGCGGTCTGGTGATCTTCGGCGCGCGCGCCGACGGCGATCATGGAGCCGCCTACGGCAAGCAGCAGGCGGCCCTGGAGGAAGCGGGCGCCTGGAAGCTGGAAGCCGAGAGCGAGGCCTATCCGGCCTTCCTGGTCGCGCCGGAGGAGGCGCATGTCCGCAACCGCGTCTTCGTCTACCGCGTTGCCGGCTGAGGAGCGCAGTCCGTGAGCAGTGCAATCAAGGAGGCCGCGCCCCGGCTGCCCGAGCCGCCGCGCCAGACCCGCGTCGGGATCGGCGCCTGGTGCTTCTTCGACTGGGCGAACTCCGCCTTTCCGACGGTCATCATCACCTTCATCTTTGCCGCCTACTACACCCAGGGCCTGGCGCCGGATCCCGAGACCGGCACCAGCGAGTGGGGCTGGGCGATGAGCCTGTCCGGCCTCGCCATCGCGCTGCTGGCGCCGGTGCTGGGCGCGCTGGCGGATCAGGGCGGGCGCCGCAAGCCCTACATCCTGATGCTGTCGATCGTCTGCGTGGTCTGCGGGCTCCTGCTCTGGACCATCCTGCCCGAGCGGGCCTACGCGCTGCGGGCGCTGGTCATCGTCGGCATCGCCAATGTCGCCTTCGAGATCGGCCAGGTATTCTACAACGCCATGCTGCCGGAGGTCGCGCCGCCGGGTAAGCTGGGCCGGATTTCCGGCTGGGCCTGGGCGCTGGGCTACGCTGGGGGGCTGGTCTGTCTGACCCTGTCCCTGCTGCTGCTGGTGCAGCCCGATCCCTCACCCCTGGGACTCGACCGCGGCATGAGCGAGCACGTGCGCGCCACCGGCCCCTTCGTCGCCCTGTGGTACCTGGTATTCGCCTTGCCGATGTTTCTGCTGACGCCGGAGCGCGCGTCGACGGGGATCTCCGCCGGCACGGCGATCCGCGCCGGCATGGTCTCGCTCTGGCGTACCCTCAAGTCTCTGCCTCAGCATCAGGGTATGCTGCGCTTCCTGGCGGCGCGGATGATCTACATCGATGGCCTGAACACCCTGTTCGCCTTCGGCGGCATCTATGCCGCCGGCAGCTTCGGCATGGGCTTCGAGGAGGTGCTGATCTTCGGGATCCTGCTCAACGTCACCGCTGGCCTTGGCGCCTTCGCCTTCGCCTGGATCGACGATTGGGTCGGGCCGAAACGCACAATCATCGTCTCGGTCGCCGCTTTGACGCTGCTCGGCAGCGCGCTGCTGATCGTCGAAAGCAAGCTCTGGTTCTACATCCTGGGCTGCGGCCTGGGCATCTTCATCGGCCCGACCCAGTCGGCCAGCCGCAGCCTGATGGCCCGCATGGCCCCGGCCGCCGTGCGCACGGAGCTGTTCGGACTCTATGCCTTCTCCGGCCGGGTCACGGCCTTCATCGGGCCTTTCCTGGTCGGGCTGGTGACCTATTGGACCCACAGCCAGCGCTTGGGCATGTCCGTGATCATCGTGCTGTTCCTGATCGGGCTGGTCGTGCTCTGGCCCTTGCGCGAGCCGCCCCAGGACGGAGCCTGAGCGCCCGCTTTCCCAGGCCCCTTCTTTCGCGGATCAAAAAAAGCCCGGGCGCGAGGCCCGGGCGGGGAGAGACGAGAAGGAGGGGTCTAGAGTCGAGAACGCCGCTGGCCGACCCCCGGTAGCTAGCAAGCGGCGCGGGACCTGGGGTGGTTGAGGCGGGCTTCGCCCCAGCCGGAAAACAGCTTCTGGAGTTTCCGCGCTGCGGCGCCGAAGCCCTGGCGCAGCGCGGCGCGCTGCAGGGCCCGGCCGCGGGCAACGTGGAGGCCCACTTCGCTGTAGCGTGAGAGGTCGCCGGTCGCGTAGGAGGCGGTGAAGCGATGCTCGGAAAGACGGTCCATGATTTTTTCCTTTTCTGCGCGGCAGCACCTGAATTTGCGGTTATTCCAAGGGTTCCGCGCCTGAGTGGAATTTAGATTGTTCTCAGAAACAAAATAATGCAGGATGTTTGCAAATCATTTGTGCGTTCAAAGAACGAATAGAAGGACCTGGGGATGGATAACATCAGCGAGATGGAAGTCTTTGTCCGTGTCGTGCAGTCGGAATCCTTTTCCGCGGCGGCGCGGGCACTGAATCTATCGCCTTCGGCGGTCAGCAAGCAGGTCGGCCGCCTGGAGGATCGTCTCGGCGCGCGGCTGCTCAACCGCACCACGCGGCAGCTTTCGCTGACCGAGGTCGGCGCCGCCTTCTATGCCCGGGCCGAGCGCATTATCGCCGATGTCACCGAGGCCGAGCAGGCGGTGTCCCACCTCGAGGGCTCGGCGCGCGGCACCTTGAAGCTGAACGCGCCGACCGCCTTCGGCCGGCTGCATATCGCGCCGCTGATCGGTGACTACCTGGAGGCCTATCCGGAGGTGCGCATCGACATGGGGCTGAGCGACCGCTTCGTCGATGTGGTCGAGGAAGGCATCGATCTGGCGATCCGCATCGGCGAGCTGTCGGATTCCAGCCTGATCGCGCGCAAGCTGTCGCCCAATCGGCGTCTCGCCGTCGCCTCGCCCGCCTACATCAAGCGTCATGGAACGCCCAGCACCCCGGCCGAACTGGCGGCGCACAACTGTCTCGTCTACACCTACCGGGCGCAGCGGCACGACTGGCCCTTCGAGGGGCCTCAGGGACTGGAAACCGTGCGGGTCGCCGGCAACCTGGAGACCAACTCGCCGGAGATCCTCAAGGTCAACATCGTCAATGGCGTCGGCATCGGCCTCTTGCCGCTATGGCTGATCGGCGACGACCTGCGCGGCGGGCGTCTGGTGCAGATCATGCCCGGCTATCATGCGCCGGACAGCGCGATCTACGCGCTCTATCCGCACAGCCGCCACCTTTCGCCCAAGGTGCGAAGCTTCGTCGACTTCCTGGCCGCCAATCTCAAGGGCCTGGCCGAGCAGCCGGAAGAGATGAAGATCAGTGCCTGAAGTGGCGTAGCCCGGTGAAGACCATGGCCAGTCCGGCCTGGTCGGCGGCGGCGATCACCTCGTCGTCGCGCAGCGAGCCGCCGGGCTGAATCACCGCCTTGGCGCCGGCTTCGACCGCGGCCAGCAGACCGTCGGCGAAGGGGAAGAAGGCGTCGGAGGCGACCACCGCGCCCTTGGCGGCATCCGGGCCGCCGGCTTGCTGTGCCTTGTGGGCGGCGATGCGCGAGGAATCCACACGGCTCATCTGCCCGGCTCCGATGCCCACCGTGCGGCCCTCCTTGGCATAGACGATGGCGTTGGATTTGACGTGCTTGGCGACGCGGAAGGCGAACAGCAGGTCGGCCCACTCCGCCTCGTCCGGCGCCCGCTCGGTCACCACCTTCAGGTCTGCGCGCGTGACGCGGCCATTGTCCCGGCTCTGCAGCAGCAGGCCGCCGGACAGGGTTTTCACCGCCATGCCCGGCGCCGCCGGATCGGGCAGGCCGCCGGTCAGCAGCAGCCGCAGGTTCTTTTTGCCGCCCAGGATTTCAAGGGCCTGCGGGTCGGCGTCGGGCGCGATCACCACCTCGGCGAAGAGCTCGGCGATCTGGGCCGCCGTGGCGGCGTCCAGCGTGGTATTGGCGGCGATGATGCCGCCGAAGGCGCTGGTCGGATCGCAGGCCAAGGCCCGCCCGTAGGCCTCGCTCAAGCTCGCGCCCAGGGCGACGCCGCTGGGATTGGCGTGCTTGATGATGGCGATCGCCGGCGCCTCGGCGGGGTCGAACTCGGCGACCAGCTCGAAGGCGGCGTCGGTATCGTTGAGATTGTTGTAGGACAGCTCCTTACCCTGAAGCTGCTGAGCCGTGGCGACGCCGGGGCGTTTTTCAGCCGTCCGGTAGAAGGCGGCCTGCTGATGCGGGTTCTCGCCATAGCGCAGGGTCTGCACCCGCTCCGCCGCCAGGGTCAGCGTCTGTGGGAAGTCCTCGCCTTCCTGCCGCGCCATCCAGCCGGCAATGGCGGAATCGTAGGATGCGGTATGGGCATAGGCCTTGGCGGCCAGTCTGCGCCGCAGGGCGAGGCTGGTGCCCCCGTCGTGCGCCTCCATTTCCTGCATTACCGCCGCGTAGTCCTCGGGCGCGGTCACGATGGCGACGAAGGCGTGGTTCTTGGCCGCGGCGCGGACCATGGCCGGGCCGCCGATGTCGATGTTCTCGACGCAGGTTTCCCGGTCGGCGCCGGACGCCAGGGTTTCGCGGAAGGGGTAGAGATTGACCACCACCAGATCGATGCCGGCGATGCCGTGCTCGGCCATGGCGGCGCGGTGACTCTCCAGGTCGCGGCGCGCCAGGATGCCGCCGTGGATGGCGGGGTGCAGGGTCTTGACCCGGCCGTCCATGATTTCGGGAAAGCCCGTCGCCTCGGCGACCTCGGTGACCGCGACCCCGGCCTCCTGCAAAGCCTTGGCGGAGCCGCCGGTGGACAGCACCTCGACCCCGCGCCCGGCGAGGAAGCGGCCGAGTTCGACCAGTCCGGTCTTGTCGGAAACGGAAAGCAGGGCGCGGGCGATGGGCAGGGTGTCTTCGGACATAGAAATGAGGCTCCACTGGATCGGGTCGGCTGGGGCGCATAGAAAGCGCGCCGGGGCTCGCCGATCAAGCCGTAACTTCATCCAGCGGCCCTAACGCGGCGGGCCTTCCTTCTGCAGCGCCCATTTGACCAGGGTTTCACCGGCCTGGTAGCCGCCGCGCAGCACCACCTGCTGGCTGCGCCGTTGCTCCCCGGCGCTGCCGAGGTAGAGCGAATCCTCGAGATCGATTTCGGCGCCCTTGACCTTGAGCCGCCAGCCGCCGCCCTTTGGCAGGCGCAGCAGCGCGGCGCTGCCGTCCTGCAGGAGGTTGGCCTTGACCGAGGGATGCAGGTGAAAGCGCAGGGCGAAGGCGCCTTCGGGAAGGGTGCCGCTTTCGGCGAAGACGTCGAGCCGCTCCTCGCCGCGCAGGTCCTCGCCGTTGGACGCGAGAAACAGCCGCCGGTGATAGAGCAGCCCGTAGTTCGCGCGATAGCCGTCATGGGAGAGGTCGAGCCAGACGTTGCCCTCGCCCTCCTCGCGGCGGCAGCGCACGGTCTCCGGCCGGGTCAGCAGACCGCCGGCGCGGGCGATGGCGCTGGAATTGGTGTCGCTTGCGGTCAGGGTCGAGTGGGCCGCGGTTCCGCGCAGCAGCTGATTGACCGTCGGGTGGAAGGCCTCGGCGCCGCAGTTGACGATGAAGCGCTCGCGGCCGACGGACATCTCGAAGGACAGCGTTCCGGCATGGGCGCGCCGGTCGAAGCCGGGCGGCGGCGGCGCGCCGCTGTCGACGATCACCAGGGCGCGTCCGGCCTGCATCCGCTGAAAGCCGCTCTGCGGCGCCGACATCCGGGGGCGGCCCCTGCCGTCGGCGCGCTGCAGCACCATGTCGATGCGCAGATCCTCTTCCTCGCTGGAGCCGTTGAACAGCGCCAGGCCGCCGTCGCCGTGCTGGAACAGTCGCAGGGTCGGGGCCATGGCGTCGATTGCCGTGGACAGATCGTTCGGCACCTCGACCTCCGCGGCGTGCAGCGTCGCGCGCAGGTCGATGAGATCGCGCAGAACGGCCAGGTGCCGCGCCGGGCTGCGCTCGATATGGCCGCCGTCGACCAGGATCTGCTTCGGCAGCTCGCGCATCAAACGCTCGAGGCCGCGCGCCAGCCAGCGCTCGCCGCCGGGCAGGCAGGCGCCGGCGATGGTCAGGCCCTTCAGCGCGCAGATCAGGTCCGAGCCGGAGAGCCCCGCCGGCAGCACGCGGTTGAGGTGGCAGGCCTGCTTGCATGCGGAATCGATCACCCTGCGGCGGAACAGAACATCGGCGCTGGCGGCGTAGAATTCCCATTGGCCGAGCCAGTGCGATAGGCGCCGGGCCAGGACGATCGGGTCCCAGGCCGGGAAGGAAATCGTCTCGTGGCCGTCGAGCCAGGATCCGACCAGTTCGCGGGCGGCGCGGCGTGCCGTATCGCCGCCGGCCGCGCGCAGGTCGCGCAGCCAGGAAAAGCTATGCAGCTCCTGCAGCCATTCGCCCCCGGCCTCCGCCGGCGACCAGATCGGCGCCGGATTCATCAGGGTCTGGCCACGCAGGGTAAAGCAGCCGCCGGCGATGGCGCTGCCCTGGCTGGCCTGGCCCGGCCAGGGGTCGGGCGGTGTCGTGTTGGGCGCGGCGGCGTTGCTGCCGGCCAGGCTGGCGCGGTAGGGCGGCAAGCGGAACAGCGGCCGCTTGAGCAGGTAGAAGATGCGGCTGGAGAGCTGATCCGGGGGAAGGTGGCGCAGGCTGGCAAGCCGCTCCAGGCGGCTCGCTCCGCTGGCAAGCGATGCCGTGTTTTTGCGTGGCGGCGCGGCGGTGCTTGCCACGGCTCGCTCCGCCATCAGTCCTGGCCGCGCAGCCGGCGGATGTTCTCGGCATAGCTGCCGGGCCCGCCCGCGAAGCTGGAGGTCCCGGCGACCAGCACATCGGCGCCCGCCGAAATCGCGTCGCGCGCCGTCTCCACGGTGATGCCGCCGTCGACCTCCAAATCGATGGCGCGCCCGCTGTCGTCGATCTTGCGGCGCAGCGCTTCCAGCTTGTGCAGGGCGGAGGGGATGAAGGACTGGCCGCCGAACCCCGGATTGACACTCATCACCAGGATCAGATCGAGCTCTTCGAGCAATGCATCGACGACATCGGCCGGCGTCGCCGGATTAAGCACCAGACCGGCTTTCTTGCCGTGCGCCTTGATCAGCTGCAGCGTGCGGTGAACATGCGGCCCGGCTTCGGGATGGAAGGAGATGATGTCGGCGCCGGCCTCCGCGAAGGCGGCGATGTAGGGATCGACCGGCGCGATCATCAGATGCACGTCGAAGGGCTTGTCGCAATGCGGGCGCAGCGCGGAAACCACCTGCGGCCCGAAGGTGATGTTCGGGACGAAGTGGCCGTCCATCACGTCGAGATGGATGTAGTCGGCCCCGGCCTCGGCAATCGCCTGGGTCTCGGCGCCCAGGCGGGCGAAGTCGGCGGCGAGCATTGAGGGGGCGATACGAATTGGCTGCTGCATCCGCTTTAGGTATCAGCAACCTCTTGAGCCTTCAAGCGCAGGCGGCAGGCATAGAAGCCGTCGAGGCCGCCCAGTGCGGGAAGGTGGCAGGGCAGCGTGCGCAGATCGCCATCCGGAGTGAGCCATTCCGACAGCTGCTCCCGGCCCTGCGCGCCGTCGTCTTCCAGCGCCGCCGGGCTCAGCAATTCCTCGCTGCGAATGGGAATCCGCTCGACCCTTCCTTCGGCGAGCAAGGCTTCGACCCGCTGCGGCCCCTCTTCGGGCTGCAGGGAGCAGACCGCGTAAACCAAGAGCCCGCCTGGCTTGAGCATCTCCAGGGCGGCACGCAGCAGGGCGTCCTGGGTCTTGGTCAGCGCGGCGATATCCTCCGGCGTCTTCAGCCGGGCGATGTCGGGATGGCGGCGCAGCGTCCCGGTGGCGCTGCAGGGCGCATCGAGCAGGATGGCGTCGACGGGTGCCTGCGGACGCCAGTCGCGGGCGTCGGCGGCCAGGGTCTCGGCGCTCAGTCCGAGGCGCTGTAGATTTTCCGTGACCAGGGCCAAACGGGCCTCGGAAAGGTCGATGGCGGTGACCTTGGCGCCGGCCGCCGCGAGCTGCGCGGTCTTGCCGCCGGGCGCGGCGCAGAGATCGACGACCCGCTGGCCTTCGAGCGGCTGCAGCAGGCGCGCGGGCAGGGCGGCGGCGGCGTCCTGCACCCACCAGGCACCCTCGGCGTAGCCGGGCAGGCGGCGCACATCGCCGGAACCGGATTTCAGACGCAGCGAGCCGCTCGGCAGCAGGCTGGCATCGAGCGTCTCGACCCAGGCGTTGTCGGGGCCACGTGGCGTCAAGTCGAGCGGTGGCTCCTGCAGGCCGGCCAGGGCGATGGCGCCCGCGGTCTCGGCGCCATAGGCGGCTTCCCAGCTTTGCCACAGCCATTCCGGCGTGTTCAGGCGGGCGGCGTCCTGATCGTCCAAAATCGCCGCGCCTTCGCGGCCGAGGCGGCGCAGCACGGCGTTGAGCAGGCCCTTGAAGTTGCCGAGCTTCTGGCCTTGCGCCAGATCGAGCGCGGTGCTGACCGCCGCGTGGGGCGGGGTCTGCAGGAACAGCAACTGGGCCGCCGCCAGGCGCATCAGATTCTGCAGCCGCGCCAGGTCGGGCTTTAGCGGCTTGTCGAGCAGGCGCGCGAAGGCGTCGTCGATCTGCCCGAGGCGGCGCAGCGTGGTCGCGGTCAGCATCCGCACGAAGGCGCGGTCGCGTCCGGACAGCCGTGTCAGCGCGGGGTGCTCGACGATGGCGAGGTCCAAGGGGCGGCCCTTCAGCAGCACGGAATCCAGCAGCTGCCAGGCGACCAATCGGCTATCGGGGGTCTGTCGGTTTTGGCTCATCGCCCGAGGTCTAGCCGCTGCGGCGGTAAAACAACAGCGGAAGATGACTCCCGGTGCATCGCATCAGCCCCAGGGGCCGCGTTCGCCGCCGGACTGCGGGAAGATCGACTCGCCGCGCCGCGCGCCGGCCGGGGCGCCGGAAGGTCCTCCCCCCGGCATTTCCGCCGCCATCGCCTTGAGCCGGGCGATGCGCTCGGCGGTTTTGGGGTGGGTCGAGAACAGGCCGTCGAGCTTCTGCGCGTGGAGCGGGTTGACGATGAAGATGTGCGCGGAGGCGGGGTTCTGCTCGGCGTCGCGGTTATCGATGCCGCGCGCGCCGCGCTCCAGCTTCTCCAGCGCCGAGGCGAGCCAAAGCGGCTGGCCGGAGATCTCGGCGCCGCCCCGGTCGGCGCCGTACTCGCGGGTGCGCGAGATCGCCATCTGCACCATCGCGGCGGCCATGGGCGCCAGGAACATCATGGCGATGGTGCCGATCAGGCCGAGCGGATTGTTGCGGTTGCCGCCGAAGAACAGGGCGAAGTTCGCCAGCATGCCGATGGCGCCGGCGATCACCGCGGTTACCGTCATGATCAGGGTGTCGCGGTTGCGCACATGGGCCAGCTCGTGGGCCATTACCCCGGTGACCTCCTCGCGGCTGAGGTTCTGCAGCAGGCCAGTGGTCGCGGCGACGGCGGCGTTCTGTGGGTTGCGGCCGGTGGCGAAGGCATTGGGCTGGGGGTTGTCGACGATGTAGGTCCTGGGCATCGGCAGCCCGGCGCGCTCGGCTAGACCCGCGACGATGGCGTGAAACTCCGGCGCGCTGCGGGCATCGACTTCGCGCGCCTTGTACATGCGCAGCACCAGCTTATCGGCGTTCCAATAGGCAAAGCCGTTCATCGCGATGGCCACGCCCAGGGCGATGAGAATTCCCATCTCCCCGGCCAGCATAAAGCCAACGATCAGGAAGATCGCGGTCATGGCGGCGAGCAGCAGGCCGGTACGCAGCGTATTCATCTTCACGCGATCCAGTTAAGTTCGAATGGCATATCAGGAAAACGGCGGTGCATTTCAAGTGTTACCGCCAAGGCTGGAGAACAAGCTTGAAACTGAGCGAAGCGGGGGGAGCCTTTTTCTCGATACTCAAGAACGAGGTCCAGGCGGTGCGTTCGGCGCTGTGGTTCCGCCCGGCGGTGTTCTGCCTGGCGGCGATTCTGCTGGCGCTCCTGGTCGCCGGGATCGACGACCTGCTGCCCCGCGCGGCCCTGTCCTGGCTGCCCGAGGTCGAGACCTCGTCCCTGCGCGATCTGCTGAACCTGCTGGCCACGGGGATGCTGACGGTCTCCACGGTCACCCTGTCGGTCCTGATGCTGGTTCTCAGCCTGACCGCGGGCCAGGCCTCGCCGCGCGCCGTGCCGGAGGTGATGGCCGATCCGGTGACCCAGAACGCGCTGGGCTCCTTCCTCGGCACCTTCGTGTTCTCCCTGACCGCCTTGATGCTGCTCGGCTCCGACAGCATCAGCGAGTCCGGCGTGGCGATCACGTTCTTCTGCGCGCTGGCGCTGATCATGAACGCGGTGCGCTATCTGGTGCAGTGGATCCACCATGTCGCCGAATCCCTGAAGCTCAACCGGATCGTCAAGCGGATCCACAGCCAGGCCGAGCGGGTGCTGGAAAACTATCTTGAGCAGGACGCGGCGCAAGGCTGCCCCGCGGCGCCGGGCAAGGGGCGGGAGACGGCCGTGCAGGCCAATCGCAGCGGCTTCGTCCAGCTGGTCGATGGCGCCGAGCTGCGCGGCTTGGCGGAGCGGCACGAGATGACTATCCGTCTCTGCGTGCGCGAGGGCGATTTCGTGCATCCCCGCCGTGTCTTGATGGTGCTGCGCGGCGCGGAACTGAACGAGGATCTGGAGACCGCGCTGCGCTTGAGCGTGGCGGTGCATTTCGAACGCAGCCCGGAGAACGACCCGCTGCTCGGCTTCGAGCTGCTGGCCGAGGTTGCCTGCCGCGCGCTGTCGCCGGGGGTCAACGATCCCCAGTCGGCCCTGGTCAGCCTGGAATATCTGGCGGCTCTGCTCTCCCAGGCCGCGGTCCGGCCGGCCGCGGACTATCCGCCGCCCTGCATCGGCGATGGCCGTGTCGTGCTGAAGCGCGTCGCATTCACGGCGTTTGTGGAGCAGGCGCTGAGGCCGGTGATGCGCGACGGCGCCGGCTCGGTGGAAGTGATCTGCAAGATCGTCGAGCTGCTGGCCGAGCTCGTCGGGATCTGCGCGCCCGAATATCTGGAGCTGCTGACAGCAGAAGCCGAACGCGCCGAGGCCTTCGGCAAGGAAGCGCTGATCCTGCCCCAGGACAAAACGGCGCTTGCCGAGGCCGTCGCGGCGCTGCGCCGGGCGGCCTCGTCGCGCGCAGCATCTTGAGCGCGGGCTGCCAGCGCGCCATAGTATGGGTATGAGCATGGAGTTCAAATCCCACCGCCCCGCGCCCGCGCAACCCGCCCAGGGGGCCGCCCAGGGGGCCGCCAAGGCGGCAGCTAAACCGGCGCCGATCCCGGGGCAGGACCCCGCCGCGCGCCAGCGCGCAGCCGGCCATGCCGCGCAGGCCCTGAAGGACGCGCAGGCGGCCAAGCAGGCTGCGCGGGAGAAGGAGATCGGAGGGCCGGAAGGGCCGGAACCGACCCGCTACGGCGACTGGGAGCGCAAGGGTATCTGCTACGATTTCTAGCGGCTTGACGATTTCTCTGCGCTGCTGCTGACTGCCGGGATGACTCTTACAGACGCGCTCTGCTCAGAGATCGATGAAGTCGCCCTGCGCGCCTACCGCCTGCGGCGCGTGCAGCAACGCCTGCGCCAGGAAGACTGCGCCGCGGCCGTGCTGTTCGACCCGGTCAACGTCCGCTACGCCACCGGCAGCCGCAACATGGCGGTCTGGACCCTGCACAACCATGTTCGCTACGCCTTCGTGCCGGCCGACGGCCTGCCGGTGCTGTTCGAGTTCGGGGCCGGCCGCCTGGCGACGCCGGCCGAGGATCTGGAGACCGTCGGCGAGCTGCGGCCGCCGCGCGGCTGGACCTATTTCTATAGCGGCGACAAGAAGGCCGAGCACGCCAGACTTTGGGCCGACGAGCTGGCGGAGCTGCTGCGCGAGACCGGCGGCGGCAATCGCCGCGTCGCCTTCGATCATCTCGATCCCCTCGGCCTTCATGCCATGCAGGAGCATCAGGTGACGGTGATCGACGGCGAGGCGCTGATGGAGCGGGCGCGGCTGATCAAATCGGCCGAGGAGATCGCCTGCATCAAGCGCGCCATCGCCGTCGCGGAGCTCGGCATGGCGCGGATGCAGGAGGCACTGCGCCCCGGCATCACCGAGAACCAACTGTGGTCGGTCCTGCATCAGACCAACATCGAGCACGACGGCGAGTGGATCGAAACCCGGCTGCTCTCCTCGGGGCCGCGCACCAACCCCTGGATGCAGGAGTCCAGCCCGCGGGTGATCGAGGCCGGCGACCTGGTCGCCTTCGACACCGACATGATCGGCCCCACCGGCTACTGCGCGGACATCTCCCGCACCTATCTCTGCGGCGACGGGCCGGCCAAGCCGGAGCAAAAGGCCCTCTACGCGGCTTCCGCCGAACAGTTGGCGCACAACTTCGAGCAGCTCAAGCCGGGCCGCAGCTATCGCGAGGTGATCGAGGCGGAATGGCGCTTCCCGGAACGCTATCTGCACTACCGCTACGGCTTCGCCCATGGCGTCGGGCTCTGCGATGAGTTTCCCTTCCTGCCGAACCTGGCTGGCATCGACCGCCTGTCGAACCCCGACGATATCGTCGAGCCGGGCATGGTCTTCTCGATCGAGAGCTATATCGGCGAGGTCGGCGGCCGCGAGGGAGTCAAGCTGGAGGAGCAGCTGCTGATTACCGAAACGGGGCCCGAGCTGCTGTCCCACTATCCCCTGGAGGAGCGGCTGCTCTGAGGCGCCGCGTCAGGCGGCGTCGTGAAAGATCAGCCCCAGGGTACGGCGGTGGCCCGACCGGATTTCGCTGACCCCGTGGCGCATCACCACTCTGTAGGCACCGCGCTTGCCCTGCATGGGCCGCTGGTTGACGGCGAAGACCACGGCATCGCCCTGGCTCAGTGGCACGACAGCCGCGCGCGATTGGCGGCGCGGACGCTGTTCGGTCAGGACGAACTCGCCGCCCTCGAAATCCTTGCCCGGCGCGTCGAGCAGCACCGCGACCTGCAGGGGAAAGACCTGCTCCCCGTAGAGATCCTGATGCAGGCAGTTGTAGTCGCCTTTGCCGTACTGGAGGATCAACGGCGTCGGACGGGTCTGCCCCGCCGCGTGGCAACGCGCGCGAAAGGCCGCGTGATCCGGCGGGAAGGAAATCCCCAGGCGTAGCTCCTCGGCCCAGCGGTTGGCGAGCGGCGCGAGATGGGGGTAGAGCCCGCCGCGCAGGGCGCCGACCAGCGGCGGCAGGGGGTAGGCGAAGTAGCGGTACTCGCCCTGGCCATAGCCGTGGCGGGCCATCACCACCTTGCTGCGGAAGCGCCGTTCCTCCGCGTAGAGCGCGGCGATGCCGGCGCAGTCCCGCTTCGTGAGCAACTTCGGCAGCAGCGCCCAGCCCTGAGCGTCGAGCGCGGCGGAGACCTTTAGCCAGTCGTAACTTTCGATGCGCGCCAGGAGCTTGCCAGACTCGGTCATGCGGCCTCCGTCATCGCGCTGCGCCGCCGTCCGGGCGGCAACGCTTGCAGGGGCGAAAGCCGGCGGCCCGGGCTTCCGCGCCATCGCGGTGGAACCGGACGTTCCTGCGCAAGGGGCGGCCGGAGCAAGACGGACGGCAGTACACGCCGGTCGTCGCGACGGAAAAGACGAAGTGGCCGTCGGCGGCGGGGTCGCGGCGCTCCCGCGCGGCCCATTTTTCGTCATCGCTCGCAAAGGTCCTCGATCGATCGGTCATGGCGAAGCTCCTCGGTGCTGGTACCAGCGCAACCTGCCCGCGCCGCGCCGCCCCGGCACTCCGATTCTTGCGCTCAGAAGCGGTTGAGTTCGGCCAGCGAGCTTTTTTGCCGCCCATCTGTGTCGAAGTTCCCCGGCGCCAGCCAGGCTTCGAAGTTGGCGCGGACCCCTGGCCACTCCTCGGCCAGCAGGGAATACCAGGCGGTGTCCCGGTTGCGCCCCTTGACGATCATATGGCGGTGGAACACGCCCTCGAAACCGAAGCCCAGCCGCCGCGCGGCGGCGCGAGACTTGGCGTTGGCCGCGTTGCATTTCCACTCGAGACGGCGATACCCGAGGTCGTCGAAGGCGTGACGCATCATCTGGTACAGGGCATCGGTGGTCTTGGGCGAGCGCTGGATCGCCGGAACGAACCAGATGTGGCCGATCTCGATGCTGGCGTTGCCGGGCACGATATTGAGGTAGCTGGCCATGCCCTCGGCCCGCCCGGAGTTTCTGTCGAGGATGGTATAGAACAGCGGATCCTTGGAGGCGCTGCGCGCGGCGAGCCAGTCGGCGAAATCCTCCTCCCGCGTGAAGGGGCCATAGGGCAGGTAATCCCAGAGCTGCAGCGCCGTCTCGTCGCCGTGGGACAGACGGTAGAGCGTCTCGGCATGACTGGCCTTCACGGGAACGAGGCGCGCGTGGCGGCCTTCGAGCACGGCGCCATCCGGCGTCCTGGCGGCGGTGCTGCTGACGGGGTCCTGGTGAAGGCGCCGCGCGCGAGGCTGCTCCCTTTGGTCGCTCATCGCTCCGAACTTTCCTATTCTTGCCGCGCACGGCGGAGGCGAATCTATCGCTGGCGCCGGCCGCTAAAGCAAGGGTGAGAAAATCCGGGCGATGCCTTGGACCGTCTCCTCGATATGGGAAACCGGCTTGGGTCCCTCCTCGCAGTCCTCGAAGGTTTCCTCGAACCAGGCCGTCAAGGTCTCGACCTCCGGCGCGGAGTAGAAGAAGCTCGAAAGCTCGAAGTTGAGAAAGAAGCTGCGCTGATCGAAATTGCCCGACCCGATCATCGCCAGCTTGTCGTCGACCACCATCGCCTTGGCATGCAGCATGGAGGGGCGGTAACGCAGAATTTTCGCTCCGTCCTTGTCCAGGTCCCGCAGATAGGACCCGCGCGCCAGATCGCAGAGCCGGTGATCGGAATGGTCCGGCAGCATGATCCGCAGATCGACGCCGCGCCGCGCCGCCACCCGCAGCGCGCAGCTGAGGGTTTCGCCTGGAATGAAGTAGGGCGTGACGAGCCACAGGCGCTTCTCGGCGCTGTAGATCAGGGCCGACATCACCTCGAAGAACCCGTCGCCGACCACGTCCGGACCGCTTGGCATCGGCTGCGCCAGAGCGGTGCCGCAGTGGGGTATCTCGGCGGCGGTTTTCAGGGGAACCCGCTTGCCCGAGGCGAAAAACCAGTCCGAGCGGAAGACACCGGCGAAAGCGGCGCTGGCCGGCCCTTCGAGCAGAAAGGCGAGATCGCGAAAGGCACCGTCCTGGGGCTCCGCCGCGATGTAGCGCACGCCGATATTGGTTCCACCGCTCCATACGCGCCTTTGATCGGCGACCACGATCTTGCGGTGATTGCGCAGGTTGGCGAGGTTGCGCAGCGCGAAGGAGCGGTGCACCGGAAGAAAGCGGCTGACCTCTCCGCCGGCCTCGAGCAGCGGCGCGAGAAAGGCATCGTCGGCGCCCATCGAGCCAACGTCGTCGAGCAGCAGCTTGACCTCGACGCCGCGCCGCGCGGCCTCGGCCAGGCGCTCGACGATCGCGGTGCCGGTTTCGTCGGTGGCGAAGAGATAGATATCGATCCAGAGTTCCTGTTCGGCGGAATCGATCAATTCGACCAGGCTGCTGTAGGCGCGCCCGCAGTCGCTCAGCAGCTCCACCTTGTTGCCGGGGAAGGCGGCTGGAACGCCATAGCTGCGGATCAGCGCGTCGTGAGGATTGACCGGTTCCGGCGCGGGGCTGTGCAGGGAGTCGAAATCGATCGGCGACTTGGCCCGGTGCTTGCGTTTGTGGACCTTGCGCCAGCCGAGAAAGACGTAGGCGATAATCCCCAGCACCGGCACGAAGAACATGAACATCAGCCAGGCTGTGATCGACTGCGCCGGGCGCCGTTCGCGCACCATGTGGGTGACGAAGTAGAGGGCCAGCCCCCAGGACGCGAGCAGCAGCAGGGCCTCGATGTACCAGGAAAATTCGGTTGCCATGGCTTTCCGGCTTGTCTGTGCGGAGTCCTAAGATCGTGCGGCGGCACGGTGGATGCAATCTCCACCCTCTGGCGCGCAGCAAAAAGGCCCGCCGAAGCGGGCCTTTTCCGGTTCAGGACCGAACGCCTGGGGTCAGCCTTTGTTCATCCGGTTATCGACCAGATCCTCGACCACCGCCGGGTCGGCCAGGGTCGAGGTGTCGCCAAGATTGGAATAGTCGTTCTCGGCGATCTTGCGCAGGATCCGGCGCATGATCTTGCCGGAACGGGTCTTCGGCAGACCGGGCGCCCACTGGATCAGGTCCGGACTGGCGATCGGGCCGATTTCAGTGCGTACCCACTGCACCAGTTCCTTGCGCAGCTCCTCGCTCGGCTCCTCGCCGGCGTTGAGGGTGACATAGGCGTAGATGCCCTGACCCTTGAGGTCGTGCGGGTAACCGACCACGGCGGCCTCGGCGACCTTCTGGTGGGCGACCAGGGCGGACTCCACCTCGGCGGTGCCCATGCGATGGCCGGAGACGTTGATCACGTCGTCGACCCGGCCGGTGATCCAGTAGTAGCCGTCCTCGTCGCGGCGGCAGCCGTCGCCGGTGAAGTACTTGCCGGGATAGGTCGAGAAATAGGTCTGGATGAAGCGTTCATGATCGCCGTAGACCGTGCGCATCTGCCCCGGCCAGGAATCGGCGATGCAGAGATTGCCCGAAGTGGCGCCTTCCAGCTTATGCCCCTCGTTATCGACGATCACCGGTTTGATGCCGAACAGCGGCCGGGTGGCCGAGCCGGGCTTCAGCGGCGTTGCGCCGGGCAGCGGCGAGATCATGATGCCGCCGGTCTCGGTCTGCCACCAGGTGTCGACGATCGGGCAGCGCTCCTCCCCGACCACGGTGTAGTACCAGTTCCAGGCCTCGGGATTGATCGGCTCGCCGACCGAGCCGAGCAGCCGGATCGAGGAGCGGTCGGTCTTCTTGACCGGACCGTCGCCCTCGCGCATCAGCGCGCGGATCGCCGTCGGGGCGGTGTAGTAGATGTTGACCTTGTGCTTGTCGCAGACCTGCCAGTGACGCGAGGCGTCGGGGTAGTTGGGCACGCCCTCGAACATCAGCGTGGTCGCGCCGTTGGCGAGCGGTCCGTAGAGGATATAGCTGTGTCCGGTGACCCAGCCGACGTCGGCGGTGCACCAGTAAACCTCGCCGTCGTGATAGTCGAAGACGTACTGGTGGGTCAGAGCGCAGTAGACCAGATAGCCGCCGGTGGTGTGCAGCACCCCCTTGGGCTGGCCGGTCGAGCCGGAGGTGTAGAGGATGAACAGCGGGTCCTCGGCGCCCATCTCCTCGGCCGGGCAGTCGTCGGAGGCCTTGGCGACCGCCTCGTGGTACCAGACGTCGCGCGTGTCTTCCCATTCGATCTCGCCGCCGGTGCGCCGCACCACCAGGACATGGCGGACGCTGGGGCACTTCTTCAGGGCCTTGTCGGTGTTGGCCTTGAGCGGGATCTTGCGGCCGCCGCGCAGGCCTTCGTCGGCGGTGATCACGAAGTTGGACTCGCAGTCGAGAATGCGCCCGGCCAGGGAATCCGGGGAGAAGCCGCCGAACACCACGGAGTGAATCGCGCCGATCCGCGCGCAGGCCAGCATGGCGTAGGCGGCCTCGGGGATCATCGGCATGTAGATGGTGACCCGGTCGCCCTTTTTGACACCCATGTCCTTCATGGCGCTGCCCAGGCGGCAGACTTCCTCGTAGAGCTCGCCATAGGAGATGTGCTTGCTGTCCTTGGGGTCGTCGCCTTCCCAGATGATCGCGGTTTCGTCGCGCTTGCTATCCAGATGGCGGTCGATGCAGTTGTAGGCGGCGTTGGTGGTGCCGTCGAAGAACCAGCGAATGCGCACGTCGTCGGCGCCGTAGTGGACGTCCTTGACCTTGGTGAAGGGCTTCATCCAGTGAATGCGCTTGGCCTGTTCCGTCCAGAAGGCTTCAGGATCGGAAACCGATTGCTCGTACATCTTGAAATAGCCGGCCTCGTCGAGCCAGGCGTTCTCGGCAACCGAATCCTTGACGGGGTAAATCTTGCTATCGGACATGAATCGCGCTTCCTCTCTGGTCAATTGTCTGCGCGCGGGCGTTATTATTTTTCTCCGCCGCGGGTAACCATCTCCGGCGAGTTTACTGTCGGCTCCCGGCTTCGCCAAGGACTGCGGCATTGCGTCGCAGGACCACGCGGTCTCCCTGTTCCAGGGCGACCGGCGCGGGCGTCAGGCAAGCCCCGGCGCAGGGGCCGGCGATACAGTGGCCATCCTCGATCCGGAACAGCGCCCCATGAGTCGCGCAGATGATGTAACTGCCATCGGCATTCAAGAAGCGATCCGGCGTAAAGTCCAGCGGAACCCCGGTGTGCGGGCAGGAATTGACGTAGCCGTAGAGGCGCCGGCCCTCGCGCAGGACGAAGATTTCCTCGGCGTCTAGCCCCGCGCCCAGGGTGAAGCCCTTGCCCTCGCCGTCCTCGATGTCCTCCAGGCGGCAGAGGGGTACGCTGTCTGCCGCCGCGCCGGTCATGCCTTGGTTTCGCCCATGGCGCAGATGATTTTCCACTGCTCGGCGTCGACCGGAACCACAGACAGGCGCGACTGGCGCACCAGCGCAAGCTCGGACAGCCGCGGCTCGGCCTTGATTTCGGCCAGGGTGACCGGGCGCTTGAAATCCTTCACCGTCTTGACGTCGACCATGCCAAAGCGGCCGCTCTCGTCGCTGGGGTCCGGGTAGTATTCCTTGACCACCTCGACGACGCCGACGATGCGCTTCTCGCTGACCGAGTGATAGAAGAAGCAGCGGTCGCCTTTTTTCATCGCCTTCATGTTGTTGGCGGCCTGGTAGTTGCGCACGCCGTCCCAGAAGGTGGTGCCGTCGCGTTTCTGATCCTCCCAGGACCAGCTACCCGGCTCGCTCTTGATCAGCCAAGTGGCCATCGTTCTCGTCTCCGTGGTTGTTGCCGTCTCTGTGTAGCGGAAGAGCGCCGCCGAAGGAAAGTCCGGGGGTGGCGACAAGGTCTCTTGGCAGCGGCTTCGCCCTCGGTTAGGGCTGTTGGGAGGCAACAACCCGGAGGTCCCGATGCAGCTGCAGCTTTCAACCTGGCAGGAGGTGGAGCGCTATCTCAAGACCACCACCGCGATCCTGATTCCCATCGGCTCGACCGAGCAGCATGGCCCCAACGGTTTCATCGGCACCGACGCGCTCTGCCCGGAGGTGCTGGGCAAGGCGATCGGCGAGGAAACCGGCGCCCTGGTCGCGCCGACCCTGTCCATCGGCATGGCACAGCATCATCTCGGTTTCGCGGGCTCGATCACGCTGCGGCCCTCGACCCTGCTGCGGGTGGTCCAGGACGTGGTCAATTCCCTGGCGCGCCATGGCTTCGACCGCTTCTATTTCCTCAACGGCCATGGCGGCAACATCGCGCCGCTGACCACCGCCTTCAACGAAATCTACGCCGAGGCCAGTCTGGGCACCGCCAGCTCCAACCGGCCGCCGCTGCGCTGCAAGCTGCGCAACTGGTTCGACAGCCCCGGCGTGCAGAGCATCGCGCGGCAGGAATTCGGAGATTCGGAGGGGATGCACGCGACCTGCTCGGAGGTCTCGCTGACCTACTATGCCTATCCCGAGCACATCAAGGACGTGGAGATGACGCCCAAGGTGGCGCCGGTCGGGCCGATCTACGACGCCGACGATTACCGCCGGCGCTTCGCCGACGGCCGGATCGGCAGCGACCCCTCCCTGGCGACGCCGGAGATCGGCAAGCGCCTCTTCGACGTGGCGGTCAAGGAACTCTCCGAGGAATGGCGCAAGTACGCCGCTTAGCGCGCCGCTAGGCCGCGGCGCCCTCGGAAGGCTTCGCTTCGATCCAAGCCCAGGCCTCGGTCTCCCGCTCGGCTGGGAAGTTGCGGATTTCCATGCCGGAGAACAGCGGCCCCAGGGTCTCGATCATGGTTCGCATCCAGGGGCTGGCGCCGACGATGGCGTAGCGCTCGACCTTGCGGATCGCCGAAAGCTTCATCGGCACCAGGCCGCTCTGCAGGAAGACCGTGGGATCGACGCCGCCGAAGCGTTTCATGCGGCACAGCAGCCGCACTTTGTCGTGGCGGTCGAGCCAGGATTGAAACTCCTCGACGAGGGTCGACATCTCGGCGCGGGAAAAGCGGCCGTCGACCTCGAAGCCGAGGGCGTCCTCGCGATCCGTGGTCAGGAAGCGGACCGCCGGCTTGTCCGGCTCGGGCACCGCCTTGGGTTCGGCGGCCCAGGCGATGGCCTGCGCGCGCTGGCTGGCGGCAAAGACCTTCAACTCCAGGATCGGGAAGATCGGATCGAGATAGCGCACCACGGCCTCCGGCCATTCCTTGTCGGAGACGAAGGCGCAGCGATGAAAGCGGCCAAGATGGCTGAGCAGCTCGAAGTCGGCCTTCACGCCCTGGGTGAAAGCGTCGAAGTTCATGTCCTCCAGGCCGGTAAAGTCGACGCAGAGGCTGATCGGTTCCGTGCGTTCGAGATGTTCGTCGAGCAGGCGCTGATAGGCCGCGATGTCCTCGCCGGTGACCTTGCCGGTCAGCCGGATCGCGATGACGTGTTCGGGGGAGTCCAGACGTTCGAAGGCCATGGCTTCATCCTTCTTTCGCTGCGGTGCTCCCCTTTATGTTGGTCCGGGTGCCGGAAATGGGAAAGAGATTTTCCGAGGGGCTCCAGAGGCGGTTACTTCGGAAAGACCTGCTTGACCGCGGCGATGGCGACGCTCTCGAACAGCCCGGCCTTGGCGTAGGGGTCGCCGGCGGCGAAGCTCTCGGCCTCTTCCAGGGTCTCGAACTCGAGAATCAGCACGCTGCCGTTTGGCGTCTCGCCGTCGGCGGCGAAGCGCGGCCCGGCGAAGACGACGCGGTCGCCGAAACTTTCCAGGTAGGCGAGGTGCGTGGGCCGGGTATCGAGGCGGATCTGCAGGGCGCCGGGTTTATCGGCGCAGAGAAAATGGAACAGCATGACGATTGTCTCCCAAGTGGTGTCGGTTTAGCTGACCTCGGCCTTGAAAGGCCTAGCGAGCAGGGTTTCAATGGCCTCTTCGATGGCGGATTGATCGCGCAGCACCCGGTCCACCGCGGTGGAGATCGGCATCTCGATGCCGTGGCGCGCGGCCAGTTCGACCACCGCCGAGGCGGTGTAAATTCCTTCGGAAACGGATTTCCGGCTGCCGAGTATTTCCGTCAGGCTCATGTCCTCGCCCAGGGCAAAGCCCAGGGAGTAGTTGCGCGAGGACATCGAGCTGCAGGTCAGCATCAGGTCGCCGAGGCCGGAAAGCCCCTGCATGGTTTCCGGCCTGCCGCCGAGCGCGGCGTTGAGCCGGGCGATCTCGGCCAGGCCACGGGTGATCAAGGCGGCGCGGGCGTTGTCGCCGAGGCGTAGCCCCATGGCGATACCGCAGGCGATGGCGATCACGTTCTTGACCGCGCCGCCGACCTGGGCGCCGGTGACATCGGCGGCCAGATAGGGGCGGAAGGCCTTGCTGCCCAGGGCCTTGACCAGGGCCGCGCCGGTCGTGGCGTCGGCGCAGGCCAGGGTAATCGCGGTCGGCAGGCTGCGCGCCACCTCGCTGGCGAAGCTCGGTCCCGACAGCACGGCCAGGCTTCGGCCCGGCAGCGTCTCCGCCACCACCTCGCTGGGCAGGAGGCCGCTTTGCTGCTCGATGCCCTTGGCGCAGATCACCAGCGGCGCGGCGCTCTCCTTCAGGCCCGCGAGCTGGCCGCACAGCGCGCGCAGGTGCTGCGCCGGGCAGACCAGCAACAGGACATCGGCCTTGCCGGCGGCCTCGGCGAGGTTGTGGGTCGCGATAATCTGTTTATCCAGCTCGATACCGGGCAGATAGGCGGGATTGCGTGCCTTGGTGGCGATGGTCTGGGCCAGTTCGGCGTTGCGCGCCCAGAGCGTCACCTTGCGCCCGGCCCGGCGCGCGGCCAGCGCCAGCGCCGTGCCCCAGGCGCCGGCGCCGAGGATCGTGACCTTCGAGATCATGTTTCTTTCGGCAGGCTGAGGTTGAAGGCGATGGAGATGCGCGTACGCGTACCGGAGTAGGGCCGTACCTGATGCTGCAGCCAGGCGGGGAAGAGTACCAGCATCCCGGCGCGCGGGCTGAGACTTTCCGAGGCGCCGAGCGAGGCGCCGTCCTTGGTCGCGAAGGTCAGATTTGGCGCGTACATCACCGGCGCGACGCCGCGCGGATCCTGCACCTCGAACTGTCCGCCCAGACCCGGATCCTCGGCGATGCCACCGTCGTCGACGTAGTAGGTGCCGGACCAGTAGGCGCCGGGGTGGGTATGGAATTCGTTGCCGTGGCCGCTGCGGTTGATGTTGGCCCAGGCATTCATGCGCCAGTCGAGGTTGACCGGCCGGCCCTGGCGGTCGGCGGTCAGGCGATTGGCCAGCGCCTTGGCCTGATCCAGCAGCCGCGCCGTCTCGACGCCGCCCCACTCCGCCATGTCCCAGGTCGATTGCCAGCCGCCGAGATTGGAATGGGCGGTTCCGGCATGGCTGGCTTCGCGCGCCAGGATGGTCTGGCTCAAGGCCCGGTTGAGGGCCGCGCCCTCGGGCAGCATCGCCACCGCGACTGGCGTCGCGAAGAGTTGCAACAGCTCGACCTGCATACCGCTTGCCCGCGCGCTCATGCGGCGGCGCCGGTGACAGGAGGAACCAGCTCGTCGAGGGGCCAGCGCGGGCGGACCTTGAAGTCGAGCGGACTCCGCTCGCCGAGCCGCAAGCGTTCCAGCCCGGCCCAGGCGATCATCGCCGCGTTGTCGGTGCACAGGCCGAGCGGCGGCGCGAC
This sequence comes from uncultured Alphaproteobacteria bacterium, assembly GCA_942491105.1. Classification (GTDB taxonomy): domain Bacteria; phylum Pseudomonadota; class Alphaproteobacteria; order Kiloniellales; family DSM-21159; genus JBBEAM01. The sequence goes on from CALNZX010000002.1 coordinate 401,286, forward strand.
CAGCTCCGTGCCCTGCTCCCGCGCCAAGGCGGCGAGCACCTGACGCAGCGTCTGGTTGGCGGCGACCCCGCCGGCGACCACCAGGGGCCCCGCCAGGCCGCTTTCCGCATGGAATTGCCGCAGCGCCCGGCGCGTGCGGTCGGTCAGGACATCGCCCACCGCGGCTTGGAAGGAGGCGGCCATGTCGGCCTTGTCGGTCTCGCTCGGAGGCGCCGGCAGGGCCGCGACTTGATGCCGCACCGCGGTCTTCAGTCCGGAGAAGGAAAAATCGCAGCCGGCGCGCCCCTTCATCGGCCGGGGCAGGGCGAAACGTTCCGGGTCGCCGGCCTTGGCGGCCTGCTCCAGCGCCGGTCCCCCGGGATAGCCCAGGCCGAGCAGCTTGGCGGTCTTGTCGAAGGCTTCGCCGGCGGCGTCGTCGATGGTGCCGCCGTAGCGGCGGTAACGTCCGACGCCCTCGACCGCGAGCAGCTGGCAGTGGCCGCCGGAGACCAGCAGCAGCAGATAGGGGAAGTCGATTCCGGGGTCGAGCCGCGCGGTCAGGGCGTGGCCCTCCAGGTGGTTGACCGCGACGAAAGGCAGGCGCCGCGCCGCCGCGATGGCCTTGGCGGTGACCGCGCCGACCATTACGCCGCCGATCAGTCCCGGCCCGGCGGTGGCGGCGATGCCGTCGAGAGCCTCGAATCCCAGACCGGCTTCGCGCAGCGCCTCGGCGATCAGCCGGTCGATATGATCGAGATGGCTGCGCGCCGCGATTTCCGGCACCACGCCGCCATACAGCCGGTGCTCGTCGATTTGCGACAGCACGACATTGGCGCGGATCTCCCGCCTGTCGCTCACGATCGCGGCGGCGGTCTCGTCGCAGGAAGTCTCTATGCCGAGCAGAATTGTCATGCGCGAAAAGTAGCGTCCCGGCGGCGGCTTTTCCACGGCTTCCTGGCGCGGGCCGCGCGATTGCCCGCCGCGCACGCATAGGCACGCTTGAATGGGCGCAGGGAAAGCCCTAAAGCAGAGCCATGTTTGCCGTACTTCCCGACTCACCGCCCCTGCGCCTCGGCACGCGCGGCTCGCCCCTGGCGCTGCTGCAGGCCGAGGAGACCAAAGCCAGGCTGATCGCCGCCCATCCCGTCCTGGCGGCGGAAGGGGCCGTGGAGATCGTGCCGATCCGCACCACAGGCGACCGGGTGCGCGACCGCGCCCTGGCCGAGATCGGCGGCAAGGGGCTGTTCACCAAGGAACTCGAAGAAGCGCTCTACGACGGGCGCATCGACCTCGCGGTGCATTCCATGAAGGACGTTCCGACCTGGCTGCCCAAGTGGTCGCGCATCGCCGCGATCCTGGAGCGCGAGGATCCGCGCGACGCCTTCTTTTCCCACCACGCCACCTCGATCGCCGGGCTGCCGCCGGGCGCCACGGTCGGCAGCGCCTCCCTGCGCCGCAGCGCCCAAGTCCTGGCGCTGCGCCCCGACGTCAAGGTCGGCTTGCTGCGCGGCAACGTGCAAACCCGCCTCGCCAAGCTGGCCGCCGGGGAGGTCGATGCCACGCTGCTGGCGCTGGCCGGGCTGAAGCGCCTTGGGCAGGCCGGGGCGGCGACCGCCGTGCTCGACCCCGAGGAGATGCTGCCCTCCGCAGGACAGGGCGCCATCGGCCTGCAGATTCGCGCCGATGACGCCCGCGCGCGCGGCTTCGCCGAGGCCATCGACCACGGCCCCTCGGCGATCCGGGTTGCCGCCGAGCGCGCCTGCCTGGATGTGCTCGACGGCTCCTGCCGCACGCCGATCGGCGCCCTGGCGGAGATCGAGGGCGATGTCCTGCGGCTGCGCGCCCTGGTCGCCGAACCCGATGGCAGCCGCCTGTTCCGGACCGAGCGGCGCGGCGCGATCTGCGATGCCGTCGCCCTGGGCCAGGACGCCGGGCGGGAGCTGCGCGCCCTGGCCGGAGAGGATTACTTCACCGCCCTGGCGGAGCTCTAGCTTGCGCGTCGCGGTGACCCGTCCGGCGGTTTCCGGCGCGGCCTTCGCCGCCGCCCTGGCGGCGCGGGGGCACGAGGCGCTCAGCGCGCCGCTGCTGGAAATTCACCCCCTGGCGGCGGATCTGCCCGATCTCGCGGACTACCAGGCGCTGCTGGCGACCAGCGCCAATGCCTTTCTCGCGCTCGACGCCGAGGGCCTGGCCGGTGCCGCGCGGCTGCATGCCGTGGGCGAAGCGACCGCCGCGGCGGCGCGGGCCGCTGGCGCGCGAAATGTGCGGGCGGCCGCTGGCGACGCGGTTTCCCTGGAGGCCGAGGTTCTGCGCGCCTGCCGGCCGGAGGCTGGGCCGCTGCTCTATCTCTGCGGCTCTGTGCGGCGGGTCGATCTCGCCGGGCAGCTGCGCGCCGCGGGTTTTCAGGTCACGCAGATCGAAACCTACGATGCCCGCCCGCTTCCCGAGCTGCCGGAGGCGCTGCGGGAGGGCCTGCGCGCGGGCTCCATCGACGCCCTTGCCTTTTTCTCTCCACGAACGGCGCGCAGCTTTGTTAGGCTGCTGTGCGATGCAGGGCTCCAAGATACCTGTGGGCAGCTTACCGCGGTCTGTTTGAGCGCCGCGGTCGCGGCGGAGCTGGAGGGCCTGACGTGGCGCCGCGTGGCGCTAGCGCGCAGCCCGGACCAGGAGGCTCTGCTGGCGGCCCTGGAAATCCAGGATTGACCGGAAGGAGTGCGCTAACAGCATGGCAAACGACCCTAACAGCGACGCGCAGACCTCCCAGGCCACGGCCACGGCCGGGGTGATCGCCGCTTTCGGCGGCCTGCGTCCCATGGGCAAGAAGCTCGGCACCGCGGTTTCGACGCTGCAGGGCTGGCAGACGCGCGGCCAGATTCCGGCCGCCCGCGCCGAGGAAATCCAAGCCGCCGCCAAGCGCGAGAAGATCGACCTCGATCCGGCGTTGCTGGCCGCCGCGGTGGGGCGGGCCGAAACCGCGACCGGCGGCGAGGCCGCGGTGCAAACCACCAAGGGCGGCGGCGGCGAGCCGCCGAGCGGCCGCGTGGCGGAGGAAGCCGACAGCCCGCATCCCGCCGGCGCGCCCGAAAGCCGCGCCACGCCAAGGTCCGACGGCGACCATTCCGCCGAGGAAAAGCTCAGCGGCGCCCTGGCCGAGAACGAAGCCGACGGGCCGGCCCACGAACGCCCCGAGGTCGCAGAGACCCGGACCACCGGCGGCGTCGAGGCGGCATCGGAATCCATGACCGGCTCGGCGGATTCGCCCGAGCCGAGGCAAGCGCCTCCGCCGCCGCCCCCGGCGGCACCCCCTGTAGCCTCTTCTACGCCGCCCGAATCCCGGCGCCGCGGCGTGGCGGGGCCGATGCTGCTCGGCGCGCTGCTGATCGTGCTCGGCCTGGTGCTTGCGGTGATGGCCCGCGATATCTGGCTGCCCTGGACCGGCATCGATACCACCAGCGGCACGCAGGACAGCCTGACCGCGCTGCAGCAGCAGGTCGCCACCCTGGAGGAGCGGCTCGCCACGCAGCGCCCCGGCCTCGGCGAGAGCGAGGTCACCGCTCTGCTCGACCGGCGCCTGGCGGCGCTCAACGCCAAGTTCGCGGGAATCGCGACGGAGCTGCAGAAGCTGGAGTCGGCGGCCAGCGGCGGCGCCGACGCGGCCAGCGTCGCTGCCCTGCGCGGCGATCTCAGCAGCCTGTCCACCCGGGTTTCCGGTTTGGCGGATCAGCTTGCCGCCGAGCTCGCCAGCCAAGGCAGCGGCGGCGAGGCGGCTTTGGTGCTGGCCCTGGTGCAGCTGCGCGACGCCCTGCGCGTGACCGCCCCCTATGAAGACGCGCTGGCGGCGCTGGAGGCGCGCCTGGCCGGCGGCGCCGCGGCGCTGTCCGGGCCGCTGCAGGCCCTGCAGGCCCATGCCGCCAGCGGCCTGCCGACCCGGCGGCTGCTGGCCGAGCGCTTTTCCGCCGTCGCCCGGGGCATCGCCTCGGCCGGCTACGCCGAGGACGAGTCCTGGTACGGCGCGATCCTGAAGCGGGTCAACGAAGTGGTTTCGATCCGCCCCGTCGGCTCCGAGGTCGAGGGCAGCGGCGCCGCGGCGGTGGCGGCCCGGGCCGAGGCCCTGATCGAGGCCGGCGACCTGCACGGCGCCGTGGCCGAGCTGGAAAGCCTCAGCGGCGGTCCGGCGGAGGCGGCGGCCGGCTGGCTGTCCGACGCCCAGGCGCGCCTGGCGGCCGAGGCGGCGCTGGCCGAGATTTCCACGGCGGCGGCCCGGCGTCTCGCCCCCGCCGCTCCCGCAAGCAGCCAGTAAGGGAGCGAGCGGCATGTGGCGCGTCCTCTTCTACTTCGTCCAGCTTGCCCTGCTGGTGGCGGCCGCGGTCTGGCTGGCCCAGCGTCCGGGCAGCGTGGTCATCGAATGGCTCGGCCAGCGCATCGAAACTCCGGTCGGCATTCTGATCCTGGCGATCCTGCTGTTCACGGTGATCGTGGCGCTGCTCTACCGTGGCTGGCGGGCGCTCTACAGGGCGCCCAAGGCGGTCGGCCATAAGCTCGAGGAGAACCGCCGGCGCAAGGGCTACAAGGCGCTGACCCAGGGCATGGTGGCGGTCGCCGCCGGCGATCCCGAGGAGGCGCGCAAGCAGTCGCGCAAGGCCGACGTGCTGCTGGGCGAGCCGCCCTTGACCATGCTGCTCTCGGCCCAGGCGGCCCAGCTCAACGGCGACGAGGCCGCCGCCGAACGCTATTTCCAGGCCATGCTGGAGAATCCCGAGACCAAGTTCCTCGGCCTGCGCGGCCTGCTCAACCAGGCGCGCAAGCGCGGCGACGACACCGCCGCCCTGGGCTATCTGCGCGAAGCCCAGAAGCTGCGCCCCAACACCCCCTGGGTGCTGGAGAACCTTTCCGATGTCAGCGAGCGCCTCGGCGCCTACGACGAGGCCGAGAAGAGCCTGATCGCGGCGCAGCGCCACCGCGCCCTGCCCAAGCCCGAGGCCGAGCACCGCCGGGCCGAGGTGCTGCTGCGCCGGGCCGGCGCCGAGCGCGAGGAGGGGCGGCAGGATCTCGCCCTCAAGGACGTCAAGACGGCCCTCAAGCTGGAGCCCGATCTGGTCGCCGCGGCGGTGCTGCTGGCCGAGATGCAGGGCGGCGCCGGCGACAGCCGCCGCGCCCTCAAGACCCTGGAGAAGGCCTGGACCAAGAAGCCGGACCCGGCGCTCAGCGAGGCCGCGCACAAGCTGCTCAAGGGCGACAAGCCGCTCGATCTCTACCGCAAGATCCAGAAGCTGGTGGCGGGCCGCCCCAACGAGCTGGAATCCGCCCTGGCCCTGGCCGAGGCGGCCCTGGAAGCCAAGCTCTGGGGCGAGGCGCGGCGCCATCTGGCGCCCTATATCGAGGCCGAGGAGCCGCCGCGCCGGGTCTGCGTCCTGATGGCCGAGCTGGAGGAGGCCGAGCACGGCGACCTCGGCGCGGCCCGCGACTGGCTGCTCAAGGGCGAGCGGCTGCACGTCCTGCCGCCCCCGGCGCCGCAGAGCGCGCGCCAGGCGGCCCAGGATGCCACGCGGGACGCCAGCGCCGCCGCGCCCGAGGCAACGCCCAGGGACATCGCGGCGGGCAAAGCCGCCGAAAACCCCGCCGAGACCCCCGGCAACGCCGAGATCGCGCTGCGCAACGCCGCCTCCTGAGGCGCCCGGCGCGCCCCGCGTCCGGCCACTCCGCGATTGACGCCGCCCGGCGGCGGCAGTATTGAGAGGGCCCTTCGGCCCGGCCCCGGTTTTCCAGGGCGAACCGGCCGGAGGACAAGACCCCGCGCCCCGCGCGGGACGCGCCCCGGGAGCGCCGTCGAAAGCTCCGGGCCCAGGCGCCGCTTTAGCTCAGTTGGTAGAGCACCTCATTCGTAATGAGGGGGTCGTTGGTTCGAGTCCGACAAGCGGCACCATTTCGATCTAAAGCGAAACAGTCGGTCTGATGGTGAGCCGGTTGCTGTATATTCTGGAAAATGAGATGAGGCCGCGTAAACGCGGCCTCATCTCAATGGATCGAGGCCGGAGATACCGTCGCCGCCACCGCACCAGCGCCAATAGCCCATATAACGTCGAAGATATAGGCAGTTGGTGGTGCTAGATTAGTTAATTAACGCTTCACCACGCAGGTTTTGGACTTCGATTCTTCAAACTTTTCGCGCATTGGCACCTCCTTGAGTTTATGGGAAAGCCAATTCAGGCTCACCAAGATTACAAACTGGGCTGTCAGCACTAGCGCAGTGGCGGGAGTCGAACCCGCCCCGATCCCCGAAGCTCGGAAATCGATTTATATAATATACCAGAACACGATTAACTATTCTTCCCAAATTAAAGTAACCTTCCGCACGGCGGAATCAGCTAATCGAGGCAGGTGATGATCAGAAAATTCATTTCGATCAAGAACATCGGGCGATTTCTAAACACTCTGCCGCCGCGGGCAACCCAAATCTTTCTCATTATACGTTTATTGTCGGCCGCAAATGGTTTTGGAAAGACCACGCTTTGCGCCGTGCTCCGCTTGCTCAAGACGGGCGATCCGGCCCATATCATGGGTCGTCAAACTCTGGTGTTGAGGAACTCCCAAGCGTTGAGCTTCTGCTCCCTTCTGGTCATACGCGGTTTTTAATGGCACTGAATGGTCGGTCATCTATCCGTCAATCGCAATTTTTGACGGCGTATTTGTCGCAGAAAACGTCCATTCCGGCGAGGTGGCCGAGATCGAGCACAGGAGAAACCTTTACCGCGTAATTATCGGAGAGGGAAGGTGTTCGGCTCGCTGAGGAAGACGCTACCCTCGCTGCGCAAAGTCGTGAAAAGACCAGTGAGATCAGCAAGAAGTTACCCGCGCGATCCAACCACACATTCCTGCAGACATGAGGCTCGACGCTTTTCTCGTCATACCGGTGACCCCAAGATTGAGGGTCGAATTGCTGAACAAGAACGCAATGTAGAAGCGGTGCGTCAGGCCGAGCAGATAAACCAACATCCTCAACTCACCGAACTTGCACTACCCGTCGTGCCAGATGGATTCGCAAATTTACTTGCCAAGAGTATTGACGACATAGCAGAGGACGCCGAGCAGCACCTGACTGAGCACCTTGTGGCGCACCGGATGGAAGCGGAGGGTGGCACACTGATAGCCACGGGGCTTGAACACTCCGACGGAGGGACGTGCTTAGCCATTTTTAGGCGAGACATCCCGTGATCTTCCTCTCATTGCAGCCTACCGTGCGATATTCAGCGTCCGATATCGAGAACTCCGGGCCGAGATTGCAGCTATGCGTGCCGAGGTTGCTGAACGGTTTGGAGAGGGCGCGTTAGGCCGTTTTAACATCCGTATTGAGCAAACAGGGCCGCCGCAGAATTCTGGCATCGGTACTGCGATTTCGATCCGGCGACAATTGTCATTTCTGAAGGAATCCCGGAAGCGATCCATGCGCTTGGCGAAGCTGCGCTGACTATGCTTGAGCGAAAAGACCGCGCACCATTAGAGTCTATCGAGTTCAGCGAAGCCTACAATGCTGCTGCCAATGCCTACGGAGCCGCTGAAGTTCGGGCGCAGAAAATCGTAGAGGCGATTGCGCATTAAACGCGCAGATTGCGATGATGAAAGAAGAAACGGGAGCTGCTGATGTTCAGGCAGCAGAAGCGGAGCTTGCACGCCGCCGCGCTGTCAGAGTTCGCCATAGTGACCCTGTAAGAAGCAGTCTATGTGCAGATCAGGCTCGGTTAACTTGAGGAAAAGAGGGAAATCGACGATAGAAAGACCGAGATTCGCTCTGAGATGGATGGCACATGCCTGAAGGATCATGAAGCCCCTTCGAACAGCGGATTAATCATTATCTAGATGTTTTCAATGCGGGATTTAGTATCACCGAAACCAAACATGGCTATCCCGGGGGCACCGCCGCATCCACATACCAACTCGTTATTAATGATATTGCCATAGATTTGGGAGACGGACGAGACCCAGGCCGCCTGACCAACCTAGCTTTAAGAACACCCTTAGTTCCGGCGATCGAATGACACTCGCCCTCGCTTTTTTCTTCGCTAATCTCGAAAACGACCGGGCAGTGGCAGAAAAAACGGTTGTTTTTGACGACCCGTTTAACAGCCAGGATGCTTTTCGCCGCCGTCAGACTGTTCACGAAATTGCTAAGATCGCGCGAAGCTGTGCTCAGGTGATCGTGTTGTCTCACGACGCTACCTTCCTCAAACAGGATTGGACAAGGCGCCTGCGGCTGAAAGAGATCCTTTAACGCTCACGGACCATCGTGCTCGAGATCGAAGATCATGCCGGTGGACCTCGAACGAGCCTGCCAAGGCCGCGAACCGCGACGGACATCGACGGCCTTCAAACCTATGTAACAATCGGTGCAGGCAATTCTTTGGACCTCATCCGCAAGATTCGCGTCGTTTTGGAAACCCATTGCTGGACCACTTATCCAGCGTCGTTTCAAGCTGGTCAGGATTGGTTAGGCGAAATTGTCAGAAAGATTCGTGAAGGAGGTGACCAACATCCTGCAACCAGTCCTCTATAACCCCCCTGGACCAGAATTAATGACTACACTAGCCAGTATTACCACGGAGAGGATGTCGCCGACGCTACACCCGACCAGATGGTAGCCCCAGATGAATTGACTGGCTATGTTCGCCGTACACTAAGGCGAGTGAATGCTTTGCCAGCTTAACATGGCGATGCACGGAATTGAGCCGTACCTCGGTCTATCAGCCGGAGAAGCAGGGGCTGCGTTTTCCGCAGGAGCCGGCCTTCAACGCGCCGGGAGAGTTTTGGCTGCACCAGCAGAAGCACCTGGTCGCGGCTTGCCTCAGCTAGTAGGCAATCCCCCGCATGCCCGACCGCTCCTCGATGAAGAGCCAGTGATCTGGCGGGAGGTAGGTGAGCGAGGCGTAGGCGATCACCTGCAGCAGCATCAGGAGTTGCCCGAGGCGCAGCAGGCCCCGGCTTGGCGCGCCGCGCAGGATCAGCAGGATCGCCAGGAGCTGACCGGCGAGGATCGCAAGGACGAAGGTGCCGATGTCGAGCACCAGGAGGTTCTTGCCGAGAATGGCGGTGTAGGACTGGAATACGGCGACGATCAGAACGGCGGTCAGCAGCAGGGTGACGCCCTTGATCGCCAGCCGCTCGCCGAGCCGAAGGCCCAGGGATCGGTGCGGCAGCAGCGCCCAGAGCAGGCCCGGCCAGAAGGCCAGTTTGAGGTGCTCCCAGATCGATTCGTTGACCGCGGCGACCAGGGCGAGGGGGCGCCAGCCGCCCGCCCAGTCGAAGACGAAATGCAGCGCCGATCCGGCCAGGATCATGAAGACCGCACCGGCCAGTTCCCAGGTCACGACGGCGCGCGTTCTTGAAGCCATTTGTTCCCGTCCTCGAGTTGTCCTAGCTTTCTTTACCGCGCTGCGTCTGGCAATGGCGCCGCGCTCCCTTGCAGGATGAGATAGGTCAGAAGACACCATGCCCAACTCCCCCTCCCTCGGAACCCGCACCTCGATCTACCAGCCGGAGCAGCAGGGGCTGCGTTTTCCGCAGGAACCGGCCTTCAACTCGCCGGAGGAACTGCGGCTGCACCGTAAGAAACACCTGGTCGCGGCCTGCCGGGCCTTCGCCGGCTGGGGCTTCGACTACGGCTTCGCCGGGCATCTGACGATCCGCGATCCCGAGCATCCGGAGCTCTATTGGACCAACCCCATGGCGGTGCACTTCCGCGAGGTGCGGCTGTCCAACCTGATCCTGGTCGATCACGACGGCCAGGTGGTCGAGGGGGACTACGCGGTGAACAGGGCGGGCTTCGTGCTGCACGCCGCGGTCCACGCCGCCAACCCGGACATCCTGGCGATGTGCCACGCCCACACGCTCAACGGCACCGCCTTCGCCGCGCTGGGCAAGCCGCTGGCGCCGATCACCCAGGACGCCTGCGCCTTTTTCGAGGATCACGCGGTGATTACCGAGGAGGCCGGCAAGGTCGCGGTGGAGGACGGCGCCGGCCCGCGCGTCTGCGCCGCCTTCCAGGGGGTCAAGGCGGCGATCCATCAGAACCACGGCATCTTCTCGGCCAGCCGCCACTCGATCGACGCGGCGGCCTTCTGGTTCATGGCGCTGGAGCGCTGCTGCGGCCAGCAGCTGATGGTCGAGGCGACGGGGCAGACGCCGCGCGAGGTGCCGCCGGAGGCCGCCCGCTACAGCCGCGAGCACGTCGGCAGCGAGTACATCGGCTGGCTGCACTTCCAGCCGGTCTACGAGGAACTGGCCGCCCGCTGCCCGGAGATGTTCGGCTAGGGTCTAGATCCAGCGCCGCGCGCGGCGCTTGTAGGCCAGGTAGGTCGCGCCGAACTTGCGCTCCAGATAGGCTTCCTCGGGCTCGATCGCGAACTTTTGCAGCAGCAGGGCGCAGAGCGGCGTCAGGAACAGAATCCAGAGGTTCCACAGCAGCAGCGCGAAGCCGAGGCAGCTCAGCACCATCTGCAGGTACATGGGGTTGCGGGTGAAGCGGTAGGGGCCCTGGGTGACGATCTCCGGGGTCGGCTTCCAGGGCTCGGGGTTCTGGCCGGTTTGCTTGAACAGCCAGGCCGGCCAGACGACCAGGAGCAGCAGGCCGCCGAGGATGATCGCCCCGCCGAGGCCATAGCGCAGCGGCGCGGCCAGGGCGAAGCCCGGATCGAGCGGCCAGAGCAGCTCCAGCCCGACCCCGCCCAGGACCGTCGCCAGGGGAACCCCCGGCGGAAAGAACCGCCTCACCGCGGCGTCGCCTTGCGCTGCGCCCATCGTATCCTCCCAGGTGGAAATCCGCGCCAAGACTAACCCGGCGATGCAGGGCTAGTCCCCAATCATCCGCAGCGTCGCCTCGAAGCCGTCCTGGCGTCCGGAAGCGGGAGAATAGAGTTCCAGGCTGGCGCCGCCGCGCTGCGCGATGGCCTCGGCGATGGCCAGGCCGAGTCCGGCGCCGAGAGCCGTGGTCGCCGCGCCGCGGGCGAAGCGCCGCTTCAGGCCGCGCAGAGCCTCCGGCGGGACCGCCGGCCCGGCGTTGACGATCCGCAGCGCGCCGTCCTCGGCCAGCCGGATTTCAACCGGCGTGTCCTCGGGGCTGTGCTTCAGGGCGTTCTCGATCAGGTTGCGCAGCAGGATCGCGAAGGCGTCCGGGTCCATGCGGCCGGGCAGAGCGGGCGCGGCGGGCAGGCGCAGGCGCAGGCGCCCCCGGCCCTGGGGCTCGCGTTCCAGCTCCTCGAGGGTCAGGCGCAGCACCGGCAAGAGGTCGCGGGGCGCTCCGGCGGTCAGCGCGCCGCCCTCGGCGCGGGTTAATTGCAACAGTTTTTCGGCCATGCGCGTCAGGCGGCGCAGAGACTCTTCGATGCGCCGCGCCCGATCCCGCTGCGGGCCCTCGTCGGCTTCGGCGATCAGGCGTTGGGTCTGGGCCAAGGCGGCGGCGATCGGGGTGCGCAGCTCATGGGCGCTGTTCTCGGAGAAGCTGCGCTCGGCCTCGATCGCTCGGCGCAGACGCTCGAGCAGCCGGTCGACGGACTCCGCGATCGGTTCAAGCTCCTCGGGCAGGTCGTGCAGGCTCGCGCCGACCGGCGAGAGATCGGCCGCGCCGCGCGCCTCGATCCCGGCGCGCAGCCTGCGCACCGGTTGCATGCTTCTGCGCACCAGCCACCAGACTCCGAGCAGGCTCAAGGGAACCAGCAGCAGGAAGGGCAGAAGCAGGCTGAGCGCGGCCTCCGCGGCGGCTTCCCGGCGGTGCGCCAGGGGCTCGGCGACCTCGATCACGATGCCGCTGCCGGGGTCGACCTCGCCGTAGAGGCGGTGCGTGGCGGAGCTGCGGAAGCCCACAACCGGCTGCGGGGGAAAGCTATCGGGCAGCAACGCGTGCGATTGCAGCAGCAGCCCGCCATCGGCATCGCGCACCAGATAGGTCAGGTATTCCCCCTTGGGGTCGATGGCGGAGGACTCCAGCGGGTCGATGCGGCGCCGGCCCTGCAGGGTTTCCGACGTGGCCAGGGATAACAGCCGCTGCGCGGTTTCCTGCAGCGCCGAATCGAAAGCCTCGTCGAGTTCGTGCCGGATGATGTAGCCGCCGCCGAGGGCGGCGGCCAGCCACACCAGCAGGACGCCGGCGGCAAGCCGCAGGCTGAGTTGACGTTGCAGACTGCCGCCGCGGCTCATGCCCGGGGTGATGCCTGGGACGATGTCTGGGCCAGGCGGTAGCCAAGGCCGCGCACGGTTTCGATCGCTTCGCGGCCGAGCTTCTTGCGCAGACGGCTGACATGCACCTCGATGGTGTTGCTCTCGATTTCGGCGTCGAAGGCGTAGAGCCGGTCCTCGAGATGGGCTTTGGAGACCACGGCGCCGGGCCGCTGTATCAGAGCTTCGAGCAGCGCCCACTCGCGGGCCGTGATTTCGATCTGGCGGCCGTCACGGGTCAGGCGATGCGCCGCGAGATCGACCGCCAGCGCGCCGAAGTTGAGACGCGGGTTGGGGTTGCCGTTGTAGCGCCGGGCCACGGCGGCGATCCGGGCCGAGAGCTCCGAGAGATCGAAGGGCTTGACGAGGTAGTCGTCGGCCCCGCGATTCAGGCCGTCGATGCGGTCGGTGATCCGGTCGCGCGCGGTCAGAATGACCACCGGCGTGGCGTCGCCGGCCTCGCGCAGCTTGTCGAGCAGATCGAGGCCCCGGCCATCGGGCAGTATCAGGTCGAGCAGGACCAGATCGTAGTCGAGGTTGCGCAGGCTCTCGCCGCCCTCGGCCAGACGCGTGAACCAGTCCACGGCATGTCCCTCGGCGGCGACATGCTCGCGCACCGCGCTGCCCAGGGCGTCATCGTCCTCGATCAACAGAATACGCATCGTTCCTTAGTGTCCTCGGCCTGCTTTGCTCCTCCGCAAGCCTAGCGTGCCCAGCTTACACCAGCCTGACCGAGAAAATTTCTTCCTGTCAGCTTGCCGTAAGCCGGTGCTGCGACGATCCGGACATCGCAATCAAGGAGCACGCATATGAAAAACACTCTCTTCGCCGCCATCCTGGCTGGTCTTACGCTCTCTGCTTCCCTCGCCACCGCCAACGAAGGCTGCAGCGCGCCCGCCGTTGAATGGCAATCCGTCGAGGCGCTGAAAAGCAAGCTGGAAGGCGCCGGTTGGACGGTCAAGCGGATCAAGACCGAAGACGGATGCTACGAGGCCTACGCCACCGACGAGCAGCAGCACCGCGTCGAGGCCTACTTCGACCCCAAGACCCTGGCCATGGTCAAGATGAAGCGCGAGGACTGAGATGAGCGGGGCGACGATCAAGGTCTGGGATCCGCTTCTCCGGCTTTTCCACTGGAGCCTGGCGGCGAGTTTCCTCGTCGCCTGGGTGAGCGCGGATGCTTGGGACGATCTGCATATCTGGGCCGGCTACGCGGCGGCCGGGCTGATCGCATTTCGTCTGCTGTGGGGTTTGATCGGCCCGCGCTATGCACGTTTCCGCCAATTCCTGCGGGAGCCCGGCAGCGTGCTGCGGTTTCTCGGCGCCATGCTCCGGGGCAGGGAGGCGCGCTACATCGGCCATAACCCCGCCGGCGCGGCAATGATCCTCGGCCTGCTCCTGGTGATGACCGCAACGGCCCTGACCGGCTGGATGTACACCACCGAAGCCTTCTGGGGCGTCGCTTGGGTCGAGGATGTCCACGAAGCGCTGGCCAACCTCCTGCTGGCGATGGTTCTGCTGCATATCGCAGGGGTGATCCTCGCCAGCCTGCGGCACCGCGAGAATCTGGTCGCTGCGATGGTGACGGGCAGAAAGAAGGCCCCGCGGGCTGGCGACATTTCCTAGCGGCAGTCTGGTTTTCCAGGCTCCGCGAGCGGCTGTCCCCCCAGCCGCCCAAAGGGGCCGGGATCAGGTCTTTCCTGTCCCGGCCCGCTTTGTCTCCGTTACAGCGAAGAGAGATGCGGTGAATGCACTGTGGGCGCGCAATCGCCGCCAGCAGGGCATTCGGTGCTTGCCAGGACGGGTCTGCTGGGAAATTCTGCGGGCCTCTGCCCAGGCTCCGGAGACTCATGGCTTTACTGGAAAACCCCCGTTTCGACCGTTCGAGCGGTCCGACGCTGCTGAGCCGCAAGGCAGCGGTGCGCCTGCATGGCGAGCTGAGCGATGCCGAGGGCCTGGTCGCGGCCTGGCCGTCCCTGCGGGAACGGCTGCAGGCGGTGCTGCGCGCCGTCGCGATTCAGGACCTGCCGGGCCATGGTGATTCGGGTCAGGATGTATCGGGTCAGGGCTGGGCCGCGCCCGATCTCTCCGCCTTCGCGCAGCTGCCCCCCGCGATCTCCCTGGAAACCGCGAGCGAGGAGATCGGCCGTCTGCTCGCCGCGACCGCGGTCACCCTGCTCTATGCCGCGCGGGCGCCACGCGGGGCCTGGGGAACGGCCAAGGCCTCGCCGCCGCGGTTTTTCGCCTACTGGGACGACTGGATGTATGGCGTGGGAACGGCCGCCGCCGAGGGCAGCCTGGCCTTGATCGAGGCCGCCTACGCCGCTTCGGGGAAGTCCTCTCCGGAAAAGGCCGCGCTGGAGGAGGCTGCGATCACCGCCCTGGAAAAGCTGCGCGCGGCCCGCGTCGACGGCTTTATCTATCCCATGGTGCGCGCCGCCGAGGCGCGGGGAATCCCCTGGCGCCTGCTGGTCCGCAGGGATCTCGTCGTGGTCTATGGCCAGGGCCGGAAGCAGCGCTGGGTTCGCTCGACCCTGAGCGATGTCCAGAGCTACGCCAGCGTCTACATCACCCTGCGCAAGGATTTGACCAGCAAGCTGCTGGCCCAGGCCGGATTCCCGGTGCCCGAGCATCGCCTGGTCAAGAGCCGGGAGGAAGCCGCCGCCGCCGCCGGGGCGCTGCCCCATCCCCTGGTCGTCAAACCCTGCAACGGATCGCGCGCCGAGAACGTCACGCTGTGGCTGGACAGCGCCGAGAAGGTCGCCGCCGCCTACGATGCCTGCGGCCCCGAGGGCACCCCTGTCCTGGTCGAGTGCCAGGCCATGGGCGAGCCCTACCGCATCACGGTGTTCGGCGGCCGCGCCATCGCCGCGGGCCGGCATTCCATACCCTCGGTGATCGGCGACGGCGTCTCGACCATCGAACAGCTGATGGCGGCCTGGGACCGGCGCAGTGAACTGCCGGTACGCGACGGCTATGCCCGCTATTACCCGATCGACCGCGCGTACTACGCGCAACAGATGCAGCGGCGTCTCCGGGAGCAGGGACTGAGCTTGAACGCCGTGGTCGAAGCGGGGCGCGAGGTGCTGCTCGGCTATGTGCCGAAACGCGATGGCGGCGGTCTCTATATCGACCTGACCGACCGCATCCATCCCGGCTTGATGCGCATGGCCGAGGAGATCGCCAAGGTGATCGGCAGCCCGACCTTGGGGGTCGATATCATCACCACGGACGTCACCCGGGCGCCGGGCGAAGTGCCCCTGGCGGTCAACGAGGTCAATTCCTCGCCCAGCCCGCGCGCCCAGGAGCAAGCCGATCCGCCGCGCCGGATCGCCGCCGAGTCCCTGGCGCATGTCTTTCCCGAGACCGGAGGCAAGAGCGAGAAGGGCGGCGATGCCGGGCGGATTCCGATCGCCGCCTTCTACGAATTCCCGGACACGGCGGCGCTGGATATCCTGGAAAGCCTGCTGGCGCGGGCCGGCTGGACAGCGGGTGTCGCCGGGCCTCAAAGCGCGCGGATCGCCGGCTATGCGCTGCGCCCCGCAGGGGCCGGCGCCAGCCATCCCGGCATGGCGGTGCTGCGCGACCGCCGTCCCGACGCAGGGTTGTTCGGGATTGAACTCAAGGATCTCAGCCGCCGTGGCCTGCCCAGCGATCACGCCGATGTCGTCGCCCTGCCGCCGGGGGCGCTGGCGGGCAAGGCCGCGCTGCTGCGCCCGGCCGTCCGCGCGCTGGCGGCCCTGCCGGGGCGGCTGCTGCTGACCGCGCCGGGCGAAGCCCCTGCCTGGCTGCGCGAGGCCGCTGGCCAGCGCCGCTGGATCGCCGTCGCCGAGGCGGGTTCGCCGCCCCCCGCGCGGCCCGAAGGCGGCGAGCTGCTATGCTGCGAAAGGGACAGCGATGGGCGGACACGCGCCCTGCTCCACGGCAAGGACAGCAGCGATGTGCTGAGCGACCGTCTCGAGGAGGGGCGCAGGGATCAGGAGCTTTGGGCGCTGGCGGCGCTGCTCGGTTTCGGCTTCGCGCCCGAAGAAGTGCGCCGCCTGACGTTGCGCAGCGGGGAGGCACGGCATGACCTTAGTGCCTGAGGCCGACATCCGGTCCTTTCGCGGCGCGAATCTGCTGGTTCCCCGCCCATCCTCGATGCTCGAAATGGCGCTTCCGGACTGGCCGCGGCTGCAGACTGCGAAGCGCCGCGCGGCCCTCGCCGAAGAGCTGCGGACAGCGCTCAAGAGCGACGATCGCCAGGGACACTGGGCCGAACTTTCGCGGCAGGCCGATCTTGGCGCTGCGGCATTCCTCGCGCCGCTTCTGGCCTTAACGGCGATCACACTGCAGCAGCGCATCGGCCGGCGGGTTATGCAGCAGCATTCCCTGGTCCTGGATTCCGGGAAAAGGCTGGGCGCGGTATGGGAACACTTCATTGCCTATGAAGGGCAGGCCGCGGGCCGCGCCGCCCTGGATCTCGTGTCGGGCTTCGCGGCGGGCCGCGGCGGCGGTGCCAAGGCCGCGGCCACGGCGGAGGCCGCGGTGGCCGCGCTGCGCGAAATGCTGCCCGATCCCGTCGCCGACGTGATCATGGAGGGAATGACGGCGCGCGGGCTGCCCTGGCGCATCTTCGATTATCAATGGCCCGGCTTCGAGGCTGGGTACGGCTGCCGCAGGCAACGACTGATGACCTCGATGCCGGACAGCCAGAGCCATGTCGACAGAATGGTTTTCCGCAACAAGTTCTACGCCGGCGCGATCCTGCGCGAAGCCGGACTGCCGATTCCCGATCACGCGATCGTCGGAAGCCCCGCACAGGCGGTCGCCGCCGCCGCGCGGATCGGCTATCCGGTCGTGGTCAAGCCCGTCGACGCCGGCCGCTCGAAAGGCGTGACGATAAATCTCACCTCGCCGGACAGCGTGCCCGAGGCCTTTGCCTTCGCCCGGCGCTTCGGTTCCGCGGTTCTGGTGGAGCGTTTTATTCCCGGTCTGCCCTACCGCATCCTGATTCTCGATGGCCAGGTGATCGCCGTGGCGCGGCGCGGCATCCCCAGCGTAACCGGGGACGGAAAACACAGCGTCCGCGCGCTGATCGAAAGCGAGAACGCGCGGCGCGAGCGGGAAAACCTCACCCTCAGCCAGCCTTTCCCCTTGATCAATATCGCCGCCTTCGAAGAGGAATGCATGCGGCGCCTCGCCGAGCAGGATCTGACGCTCGACGCGGTTCCGGCCAAGGATCGGGACGTCTGGCTGGCGCATCATGCGCAGCGCGGCCGGGGCGGGCTCAATGTCGATGTCACCTCGCAGATGCACCCGGATCACCTCGATCTGGCGGCGCAGGTCGCGGCGATCATGCGGTGTCCGATGATCGGCATCGACTTCATTACGCCGGATATCTGCCGCTCCTTCAGGGAGGTTCCCAGCGGCATCAACGAGGTCAATATCGAACCGGCCCTGAACCTGCACATGCGCATGACGCGGGCACCGCGCGACGTCGTGGCGCCCTTGCTGGACAAGCTTTTTCCCGCTGGCGACGATGGCCGCATACCCATGCTGGCGGTGCATGGCGCCGCCGCCGCGCCGCTTGGGCTGCTGCGCCGGGCCCTGCGACTCGCCGGCCACCGCGTCGGCTTCGCGGCCCGCGATGGCCGGGCGTGGATCGGCGAGGATGCATTCTCGTTTCGCGGCGCGCCCGACCAGCGCATCGCAAGCTTGCTGTTCGATCCGCGCGTCGAGGCCTTGATATTCGAGCTGAACAAGGAAGACTTCAACCGCGGCTTCGCTTTCGATCTCTGCGATGCCGTGCTCACTTTGCCCGGTCAGGCGCGGTTCGATAAGCACGACGTCGCCCGCGCCAGATTGCTGCAAGGCATGACCCGCCGCTGCCAGGTTTTGCCGCTGGAACATCTCGAAGCCTGGCAACGCGACGTCGGCGCCTTGCCCCAGCCGGCCGTTTTGTTCAGCGAGTCGCCGGGTCTGGAGATCGCGGAGCTGGCCGGGACGATGCAGGCCGGCCACAAGATCGTCGGCATCGCCGCCGGCGCGCCGGGCGCGCTGGGCATTTTCCTGGAGGGCCATTTCGATCTGCTCGTCAAGCTCGCGGCCGATGCGGATCGCGGCGCCATAAGGGAAGCTCTGCTCGCCGCCGCCGGGCTGCTCGGCCTCGGCTTCGCGCCGCAGGAGGCCCGCCGTTATCTCAACGATGCCATGATGCATGGTAGCGGCGCGGAGGCGGCGGAGTGAAGACCTGGATTCTCGCCAATCCGCCGCCGGTGTCCGAGGACACGGCCTATCTGATCGGCCGGGTGACCTCGCACAGCGACAGGGTGACGGTGACCTACGTCGCGGAGCAGGACCGTGAGATTCCGGCGCCGCCACCGGGCATCGAAGTCATCCTCAACCGCAGCTTCAACACCCAGCCGGACTTTCTGCTGGGCCTCGACGATCTTGCCGCGCGGCTTGGCATCGCCGTCTGCAACCCCGGCGCCGCCACGCTGGCGGCCTGCGACAAGCGCAGCTACATCGACGACTATCCCGATGTTATTCCCGAGACGCGGGTGGTCGATAGCCGCGATGCGCTGCGGGCGGCCTGGCGCGAGCTTGGCGGCGACATCGTGGTCAAGGAGCCTTTCGGAAAGCACGGCAAGCAGGTCGAGCGCCTGCATAGCGCGGAGGATCTGCCGGCCGCCGAGGCCCTGCTGGCGGCATCGCGCTGCGGCGCCCTCGTGGCGCAGACCTTTTGCAGCGGCTTTCTGGCCGGCGATAAGCGGGTGATCGCGCAGCGCGACCCGGCGGGCGGCTATCGCGCCGTGGCGTGGTTTCAGCGGGTGCCCTGTCCGGGCGGCTGGAAAAGCAATGTCAGCGCGGGGGGCAGCGTGATCGATTGCGATCTCAGCGCCTCCGAGATCGCCCTGGCCGAGGAACTCGCCGCGCGCAGCGGACTCGACTATGTCGGGCTCGATCTGGCGGAGCACCAGGGGCGCGTGCTGTTGATCGAAACCAACAGCTATACCGGGGGCCACGTCAACTTCGATATTCAGCGCCGTGCCAGCACCGGCGATGCCTTCGCCGCCTTCGTCGCGCAGCTCGCCAGACAGGGGCGCGGCGCGGCGCCGGCTTAGCCGGTCAGTCGCTGGCCGCGCGCCCGGACTTCGCGCTAAGGCGGGGGAATTTCAGGCCGGCGATCCAGACGCGCAGCCTGCGGAACCACAGCATCACGGTCCTGCGGACGTGCTGATTGCCGCTGTACATCACCACCACGCCGAGCGGCAGCATCCAGATCCCGAGCACCGGCAGGAAGCTGAAGATGCCGCCGAAAATCAACAGCAGGCCGATGAAGAAGCGTACCAGCAGCGGCCAGGCCAGCAAGCGGCGAAGATAAGGGTTCGGGCGTCTCATGGTCGGTTCTATCCTGAAAAATCCAGAGCGATCAGAACACCGTAAAGTGGCGAAATAGCGGCTCCCGCCGCCGGGCCAACCGGCCGGGATAAACCTTGTTGCCGGCGCCCGCGCCGCCAATACTCCCTGTATGTCTTTGAAGCGCCATTTCACCCGCGAGGATCCCTACAGCCGGACGGAGGAGGCCATCCATGCCCTGACCCATGGCATCGGCGCGGCGCTTTCGGTTGCGGCGCTGGCCGCCCTGTTGAGCCTCGCCCTGGAACGCGGCGCGGGCACCGCCATCGTCGCCGCGGCGGTATACGGCCTCGCCTTGATCATCCTGTTTCTGGCCTCGACGCTGCACCACGCCCTGCCGGAAGGCCGCGCCAAGTCGGTCTTCCTGGATGTCGATCACTGCGCCATCTATCTGCTGATCGCCGGCACCTATACGCCCTTCGCGCTGCTCGCCCTGCCGCCGGCTCTGGGATGGAGCGTGTTTACGGGGGTCTGGATTCTGGCGGTCCTGGGGATTTCGCTGAAGCTCGCCGACTCCTACCTGCGGTCGCTGCGGTGGGAAGGCGCGGTTTCCGTGATTCTCTACCTGGTCATGGGCTGGCTCGGGGTGATCCTCGCCGGCCCGGATTTGATCGCGGGATTGAGCTATGGCGGGCTGGTCTGGCTGCTCGCCGGCGGCCTGCTCTATACCCTTGGCGTCGGTTTCTATGTCTGGCGCGGGCTGCGCTACAACCACGTGATCTGGCATTGCACGGTGCTGCTCGCGGCGGCCGCCCACTTCATCGCCATTTATGGCTACGTGCTGCCGGTCTAGAAGCCGAGTCCGGCATGGCGGCGGCGAGGGTGACTCCGGACGGCACTTTGCCGTACCCTTTTGGCACCATGACCGCTGGGGGTATGGGTGATGTTCAAGACTGCTGTCCACGGCATCGTGCCGATGGTTCTGGCCGGTCTGGTCTTCGCGTCCGTTAGCTGGGCGGCGGCGGGCGATAGCGCCGTCTACGTCGAGCTGCGCGGCGAGGACATTGCCGACGCGCCCGTCGTCGAACGCTGGAAGCTCTACGACGCGAGCTACGCCCTGGTGATCGGGATCGACGACTACAGCCAGGGCTGGCCGCGGTTGTCCAACGCCGTCAAGGACGCCGAAGCCGTGGCCGCGAGCCTTGCCGAGCGCGGCTTCGAAGTCTCGACGCTGCGCAATCCCGACGGTGAGCAGCTGCGCAGCGCGCTGCGCAACTTCTTCGCTTTCAAGGGCTCCGATCCGCAGGCGCGCCTGTTCATCTGGTTCGCCGGGCATGGCTATACCGAACTGGGGGAGGGCTACCTCGTCCCGGCCGACGCGCCCGACCCCAGCGAGCCCGCGTTCCGCGCCGTCGCCCTGCACATGGGCGACGTCGGCTCCATGGTGCGGATCGCCCGGTCCAAGCACGTTTTCGCGGTCTTCGATTCCTGCTTCGCGGGGACCATCTTCAACAGCAGCCGGGCCCGGCCTCCGGCCGCCATTACCCGGGCGGCGACACAGCCGGTACGCCAGTTCCTGACCTCCGGCGACGCCGATCAGCAGGTCGCCGACGACGGCTCCTTCCGCCGGCTGTTTCTCAAGGCGCTGGCGGGTGACGAGCAGGTGGACGCCAATCGCGACGGCTATCTTACCGGCAGCGAGCTCAGCCTCTATCTCGAGGACCGGGTGGTCAATCTGACGAACTCGGCGCAGACGCCGCGCAGCGGCAAGCTGCGCGATCAGCGTTTCGACCAGGGCGATTTTATTTTCCTGCTGCCCGCCAGCGCCGGGCGTCAAAGCGCGGCGGCCGGGGAAACGCCCTCGGGCGAGGCGACAGGATCCCGGGCCTTGGCGGCGCCCGATCCCGAGCTCGCTGTCGAGCTGGCGTTCTGGGATGCGATCAAGAACAGCGACAGCGCCGAGGATTACCAGGCCTATCTGACCGCCTATCCGCAAGGCCGCTTCGCCGTGCTGGCCGACTCGCGGATGACGCGGCTGGAGACGGGCGCCGCCGCGCGCGAGGCCGAGGATGCGCGGCATCATCAGGCGGAGGCGGAGCTGGAGGCGCAGGCCAGCGCGCAGCTCGCCGCGCTTGCGCCGCAGGCGCACGAGGACCCCGCCGAGCATGCAGAGATGGCGCTCGGCCTCGGCCGCGGCGACCGCAAGGAGCTTCAGCAAGCCCTGACCGCGCTGGGCTTCGATACCAAGGGCGTCGACGGCTTTTTCGGCCCCGCCACCCGCAAGGCGATCAAGGACTACCAGCTTTCCAAGGCGAGCGCGCCGACGGGCTATCTGACCGCAGATCTGGCCAGTGCGCTGCTCGCCGAGGCGCCGCGCCCGGCCGAACCCGCGCAAACGGCGTCGGTTCCGCCGCCGCCGGCGATCTCCAAAAACGAAGCCGCCGCCTACATTCGCGCCAACGCCAGCGCCATGAAACGCGACCTCATGGAATACAATCAGCGCTACCGTGCCATTCTCGGCAGTTACGGCGGCGCCGCCGAGCGTCTCGACATCGTGTCCTGGCAAGTCGAGCGGGTCAGCGGCGACGAAGCCGTTGTTGCCGTGAGCTATCGCGAGCCGATCGTTGTTCTGGCCGGCAATAGCGGGACGCAGAAGTTTCTGTTGAAATGGACGGGGGCCGGTTTTGCCTTCGTTGGGCATGAAGCCGAGGGCTCGATGCGTCGCGCGGGGGGCTAGCTGCCGCGTAGATGCTGGGGGAAGTGCAATGCGTATTCTAGGGGTTATTGGAATTTGTCTGAGCGCGGTCTTAGCGCTGGGTCCGGCGCCGGCCGGCGCCGCCGCGTCCGACAGCGCCGTCTACGTCGAGCTGCGGCCGGAAGGCGGCGGCGCGGACGCGGCGACCGAGCGCTGGAAACTCTATGGCGCCAGCCACGCGCTGGTCATCGGCATCGACGACTACAGCAACGGCTGGCCGCGCCTGTCCAACGCGGTGCGCGACGCCGAGGCCGTGGGGGCGGGACTTGAAGCCAAGGGCTTCGAGGTCGAGCTGCTGCGCAATCCCAAGTCCAGCGAGCTACGCTCGGCGCTGCGTGCCTTCTTCGCGCGCAAGGGCAACGACCCCGACGCGCGGCTGTTCCTCTGGTACGCCGGCCATGGTCACACGGAATACGGTGAGGGATATCTGGTGCCCTCCGATGCGCCGCTGCCGGGCGATCCGGAATTCCTGTTCCAGGCGTTGCACATGGGCGACATCGGTTCGATGGTCCGCATCGCCCGTTCCAAGCATGTCTTCGCGGTCTTCGATTCCTGCTTCGCCGGCACCATCTTCAACGCCAGCCGCGCCCGCCCTCCAGCGTCGGTCACCCGGGCCGTGGCGGAACCGGTGCGCCAGTTTCTGACCTCCGGCGACGCGGATCAGGAGGTCTCCGACGACGGCACCTTCCGGGATCTTTTCCTGCGCGCCTTGAACGGCGAGGAGGACGCCGACGCCAACAGGGATGGCTATCTGACCGGTACCGAACTCAGCCTCTATATCGAGGACCGGGTGATCAATCTGACAAATTCTTTTCAGACGCCGCGCAGCGGCAAGCTGCGCGACCGCCGTTTCGATCAAGGCGACTTCATCTTCCTGCTGCCAAAGCCCGAGGAGGTTCAGGTTGCCGCCGCCGTTCCCGCGGAGACGGTTTCCGACAATGCGACCCGCGCCCTGACCCAGGCCGACCGGGATCTCGCTATCGAGTTGGCGTTCTGGGATTCGATCAAGGGGAGCGACAGCGCCTCCGATTATCAGGCCTATCTGGCGACCTATCCCGAGGGGCAGTTCGCGCCGCTCGCGGAAGCCCGCCTCGCCCAGCTCGAAGCGCGGGTCGCCGAACTGGAAGCGCAGCAGGCGCGCCTGCAAGCCGAGGCCGAGGCCCGCGCGCAGGAGGATGAACGCCGCCGCCAAGCCGAGGAGGCCGCGCGCCAACAGGCAGCCGAGCAGGCGCTTGCGCGGGCCGAGCTCGAAGAGCGTCTGCGCGCCGAGGCCGAAGCAAGACAGCGGGCCGAGGCGGAGGTGCGCCGTCAAGCCGTGGAAGCCGCGCGGCGCGAGGCCGAAGCCGAGGCCCGACGTCAGGCTGAAGAAGTTGCGCGTCAGCAAGCGGAGGCCGAAGCGCGGCGGTTGGCTGAGCAAGCTGAGCGTCAGCAAGCGGAAGCTGAAGAGCGGCGGCTAACCGAGGAAGCTACGCGTCAGCAAGCGGAAGCGGCGGCGGAAGCGCAACGCCAAGCCGAGGAAGAACGGGCCATTCAGCTCGCGGCCCTGCCGCCGGAGCCCCAGGCCGATCCCGCCGAGCAGGCGGAACTGGCGCTCAACCTCAATCGCAGCGACCGCAAGGAACTGCAGCAGGCACTCTCGGCGCTGGGCTACGATACCAACGGGATCGACGGCTTTTTCGGCCAGGGGACGCGCGGCGCGATCCGGGATTATCAGGCCGCCAAGGGCGCCGAGCAGACGGGCTATCTGACGGCCTCCTTGGCCAGCACGCTGCTTGCCGAGGCCCCAAAGCCGGTGGCGAACCCGGCGCCGCAGCAAGCTCCCCAAGCCAGCCAGCCGCAGGTCGCGGCGCTGCCCTCCGCGTCGATCGAGGCGGAGATTCGCTCCGTGGAAGCGCAGATCGCTTCCCTGCGCGCGGCCATCGAGCAGGCAGGTGCCGCGTCTGGCGATCCCGCATTCCCCAACGACGGGCTTTGGACAGGGCAGATCGTGAAGCAATCCTGCAGCAAGAGCTACTATTCGAGCGGCACCGCGGAGGTGCGCGTCGAGCGCGGCCGCTTCGAGACTTTGAGCAGCCCGCACGTCGTCTTCCATGGCTCGGTCTCGGGAAACAGCGTCGAGGTAAAAACCCATACCCCCTCGGGCCGGGAAGCGGAACTGGAAGGGGCCTTCTCGGGCGAGCGCTTCGAGGGGGACATCCTCATCAGGTCCAGGGGCGCGAACTGCCGTTTCACAATGGAATTGACCCGGCAGGCGAGCCAAAATGAGTCCGCCGCGACCGCGGCCTTGGAAGCGCAGGTCCATGCGCTCGAACTGCGCCTGACCCAGCTGCGCGCGCAGTAGCCAGCCGCGCAGGTGGGCAGGAGCGCCGTCCGGCGAGCCTTTGCGGCGCAGTTGTAGTATATTGATGGCAGTCACGCAGTTGGGAGGCGGGACATGCAAGACAAGCTACTGCGGCTGGCCGCACTGTTTCTCCTTGTTGGTTTGCCGTTCTGCGGTTCGGCGGCGCAGTCCGCTGAGCCCGACAGCGCTGTCTATGTCGAGTTAACATCACAGGGCGGCGGCGCGGACGCGGCGACGGAGCGCTGGAAACTCTATGGCGCCAGCCACGCGCTGGTCATCGGCATCGACGACTACAGCAACGGCTGGCCGCGCCTGTCCAACGCGGTGCGCGACGCCGAGGCGGTGGCGGCGGCGTTGAAACAGCGCGGCTTCGAGGTCACTTCGCTGCTCAACCCCAGCGGCGATAAGCTGCGCAGTGAGCTGCGTTCCTTCTTCGCGCTCAAGGGCGCCGATCCCGAGGCTAGGCTGTTTATCTGGTTCGCCGGCCATGGCTACAGCGAACTCGGCGAAGGCTATCTGGTGCCGAGCGACGCGCCGGATCCGAGCAACCCGGAGTTCCGCCTGACCGCCCTGCACATGGGCGATGTCGGTTCCATGGTGCGGATCGCCCGTTCCAAGCATGTCTTCGCGGTCTTCGATTCCTGCTTCGCGGGCACCATTTTCAACGCCAGCCGGGCGCGGCCGCCGGCCTCGGTGACCCGCGCGGTGGCGCAGCCGGTGCGCCAGTTCCTGACTTCCGGGGACGCGGATCAGCAGGTCTCCGACAACGGCTCCTTCCGCCAGCTTTTTCTCAGGGCGTTGAGCGCCGAAGAGGATGCCGATGCGAACGACGACGGCTACCTGACCGCGACGGAACTCAGCCTGTTCATCGAGGACCGGGTGGTCAATCTTACCAACTCTCTGCAGACGCCGCGCAGCGGCAAGCTGCGCGACCAGCGCTTCGATCAGGGCGACTTCGTCTTCCTGCTGCCGCCCAGCGAAGAGGTGCTGGTCGCCAGCGCTTCGGCGCCGGATGCGACCTCCGCGACCCGCGCCCTGCCGCAGGTCGACCGCGACCTCGCCGTCGAGCTGGCCTTTTGGGACGCCATCAAGGGCAGCGAAAGCGCCGCCGACTATCAAGCCTATCTCACGGCTTATCCCGAAGGGCAGTTCTCGGTCCTGGCCGAATCTCGCCTGGCGCAGCTCGAGGCGCGGGTCAGCGAGCTGGAAGCCCAGCAGGCCAGGCTGGAGGCCCAGGCACGGGCTCAGGAAGAAGAGCGTGCTTCGCAGCTCGCGGCCCTGCCGCCGCAGCCCGAAGCCGATCCCGACGAGCAGGCGGAGCTGGCGCTGGGCCTCAACCGGAGCGATCGCAAGGAACTGCAGGCGGCGCTCACCGCCCTGGGATTCGACACCAAGGGCATCGATGGCTTCTTCGGGCCGGGGACGCGCAACGCCATCAAGGGCTATCAAGCGCGAAAAGGCGCGGAGCAAACCGGCTACCTCACGGCGAGCCTGGCCAGCCAGTTGATCGCCGAGGCGCCCAAGCCGGAACCCAAGCCCGAACCGGCGCCGGTGGCGCAGGCGGCACCGCAACCGCAACCGCAACCGCAACCGGCGCAAAGCCAAACCGCCGCCTTGCCGCCGCAACCGGCGGTCAGCAAGCAGGAGGTGCAGGCCTATGCCTCGGCCAATTCCGCGCAGCTGACCCGGCAGTTCTTCGAGTACAACAACCGCTGGCGCCTGCTGCTCGATGTCATCGACAGCCGCCCGCCGAACAAGATCGAGGTCAACGGCTTCAGGGTGAAGGAAATCTCCGGCGACGAGATCCTGGCCACGGTGACTCTGCAGCAAAGCCGCACCGTCGGACGCAACTTCTACGCTCCGGCGTCGAGAACCCTCGACGTCCTGCTGCAGTGGACCGGCGGCGGTCTCGAGATCATCGGCTACAAGGACGGTTGGGAGCTGCGCCGCACTGGAGGCTGAGAGCTATGCCTAACCTTCGAGAAGTCAGGCGGCGAAGATCGGGGCTATCTTGGATTGCCCCATGCCTCGCCGCGCTGGTGTTGGCGAGCCTTCTGGCGGCGAGCGCGAGAGCGGAATCCGAACCGCCCGCGATCCCCGGTCAATGCTCGCTCCGCTCTTCGGAGTCGTATGAATCGCCGCTTCAGCTTGCCCGGCAGGATCCTTCCAGATGCATTATCCTGTGCGGTATCAAGCGCCAGCGTTGCGCCGAGGACTGCGCGGCCACGGCCAACGACAAGCTGAAAAGCTGCAAACAGGACTGCCGCGCGGCCTTTGAGGCTTGCACACAGAGTTGCAGATAGCAGCGGTCGCCGCGGTCTCTACTCCAAGCCTTCCAGAAGCCAGAACTGTCCCTCGGAGTTGGCTTGGCGGACCGCCGCGGCTTCCTGGTATTCCGGGGAGTGATAGAAGGCCTTGGCGGCCTCCATGTCGGTGAATTCCAGCAGCACCACCCGGCGGCCCGGTCCATCGCCCTCCAGCGCTTCCACGGCGCCGCCGCGCGTCAGATAGGTTCCGCCATATTTCTTGATCGCCGCGGAGGCCAGGGTCTTGTAGTCCTCATAGCCCTCGGGGTTTTTTACATCCACCTGCGCCAGAATGTAGGCCGCCATCGTTCTCTTCTCCCTTTGTCTCAGCTCGCCTGTAATCTAGAAGAGAACCTTTAGAGACAGGGAGTGCAAGATGAGATTGCAGGGGAAAGTCGCCGTCGTGACGGGGGCCGGTTCGGGATTCGGCGAAGGCATCGCCCGCCGCTTCGCGGCGGAGGGCGCGTCCGTCATCGCCGCCGACATCAACGGCGAAACGGCGGAGCGGGTCGCCGCTGCGATCGTCAAGGAGGGCGGCCAGGCCAAGGCCCAGAAATGCGACGTTACCCGCCGCGACGAGACAGCCGCGATGATGCAGGCGGCGGTCCAGGCCTATGGCCGTCTCGATATCCTGGTCAACAATGCCGGCTACAGCCACGTCAACAAGCCGCTCTTGGAGGTCGGCGAGGAAGACTTCGACCGCTGCTTCGATGTCAACGTCAAGGCGCTCTACTGGGCCACGCTTGAGTCCGTGCCGATCTTTCGGGAGCAGGGCGGCGGCTGCATCGTCAACACCTCCTCCACCGCCGGTCTGCGGCCCCGGCCGGGCCTGACCTGGTACAACGCCAGCAAGGGCGCGGTGAACGTGATGACCAAGTCGATGGCGGCGGAGCTGGCGCCGGAAAACATCCGGGTCAACGCCATCTGCCCGGTAATCGGCGCGACCGGCCTGCTGGAAACCTTCATGGGTATGCCGGACACTCCCGAGAACCGGGAAAAGTTCCGCGCGTCCATCCCGATCGGCCGCTTTTCGACTCCCGAGGATATCGCCTCGGCCGCCCTCTATCTGGCCAGCGACGACGCCGCGTTCATCACCGGCGTGCTGCTCGAGGTCGATGGCGGGCGCTGCATCTAGCATGAACGCCTAGCATGAGTCCGCGGGATGAAACCGCGGTCGCCGTGATCGGCGCCGGCGCCGCCGGCATCGGCGCCGGGCTGCGCCTGGCCGAGGCCGGGGTCGCCTTCACGATCCTGGAGGCGCGCGAAAGGATCGGCGGACGGGCCTATAGCGACACGCGCTTTCCCGCCGCCTTCGATCTTGGCTGTTCCTGGCTGTGGCAGGGCTCGCGCAATCCCTGGGTCGAGAAGGCGCGGGCGCTTGGCTTCGAGCTGGTGCCCGACGACCACGCGCCGCGCCTGATGTTCGGCGAACGCCCGGCCGATGCGGCGGAGACCGCGCGCTATCGCGCGGAGCGTGCCGCCGCCTTCGCGTCGGTCGAGGCCGACGGCACCGAGGACGCGGTCGGCGCCTGCGTGACGCTGTCGGGCCCCTTCGCGCGGCTGCTGGAAAACTCCCTGGGGCCCTGGATGATGGGCGCGGAGATCGCCGAGGTCTCGACCGCCGAGTGGGGCGGCGCGGAATCCCGGGAGACCGATCTGCTGGTTCCCGCCGGCCTCGGCAGTCTGGTCGCGGCGGTGGGCGGGCGCCTGCCGGTCGCGCTGACGACGCCGGTGACCGCCATCGACTGGTCCGGCAAGGCGCTGCGGATTGAAACGCCGAGCGGTACGCTGAAGGCCGAGAAGGTCATCGTGACCGTGCCCTTGGGTGTGCTCGCCGCCGGCGGCATCCGTTTCACGCCGGCGCTGCCCGGCTTTATCGGCGAGGCTCTGGAAGGCCTGCCCATGGGCCTGCTGGCCAAGGTCGCCTATGCCTTCGACCGGAACGTCTTCGGCTTCGAGACGACGACCCATGTGATGAACGCGGCGGCCGAGACACAGCACCCGCTGTGGATCGCGGCGCCCCATGGAAAGCCCATGGCCATGGGGCTCTATGGCGGCGCTTTGGCCTGGGACCTGGAGAAGGCGGGGGAGGCGGCGGCGCTGGACTACGGGCTGGAGGCGCTGGCCGCGATCTTCGGCGGCGCGCTGCGCAAGCGTGTGACCCTGGCGCGGGCGACGCGCTGGGGAAGCGATCCCTGGGCGCGCGGCTCCTATTCGGTCGCGCGGCCGGGGTGTCATGCCCTGCGCGCCGCACTGGACGAAGCCTTCGACGAGCGGCTGTTCCTCGCCGGGGAAGCCTGGCGCAGCCAGGGCGATGCCGCCCTGGTCGATGGCGCCTACCGCAGCGGCCGGGCGGCGGCGGAAGCGGCTCTGGCCGGACTCTAGGCAGAAAAAAAGGCCCGGAAAACTCCGGGCCTTTTTCGTAGCTGTTGTGCGCGATTACTCGCCGCGCATCATGCCCAGGATGTTGAGGATCCAGATGAACATGGTGACGAAGCTGCCGTAGAGCATGAAGGCGCCGAAGATCGCCTTGCGGCTCATCACGTCATGGCCGTCGTGCTCGACGTACATCCGCTTGATCATCTGGGTCTCGTAGGCGGTGAGGCCGGCGAAAACCAGCACCACGACCACGGAGAGGCCGAGCTCCAGGAGCGTCGACTGGATGAAGAAGGCGTTGACCAGAACGGCGATCAGGATGCCGAAGGTCGACATCGCCAGAAAGCCGCCGATCCCGGTCAGGTCCTTCTTGGTGGTGTAGCCCAGCAGGCTCATGGCGGCGAAGGCGCCGGCGGTGATGAAGAAGGCGCGGACCAGGATCATCGGGTCCATCTGCGCGTAGATGTAGAACATCGGGCCGAGCAGCGCGCCCCAGAGCGCGGCGTAGACCCAGTAACAGGCCTGCGCGGCGGCGACCGACTTGGTCATCATGATCTTCGGCGCGAAGAAGCCGAGGCCCAGGATGCCGATGAACAGCAGCCAGAAGGCCGAGCCGACGGTCTGTACCAGGGCGGGATTGCTCGCCACCAGCATGGCGATGGCGCCGGTGAAGGCCACCCCGAGGGACATGTAGTTGTAAACCCGCAGCATGTAAGCGCGCAGGCCGACATCGATTCCGGCCGCCGCGGTCTGCGAGCGGCTCATGTAGTTGCGGTCAGTGCCAAAAGCCATGGGTTTCCTCGTCTGGTGCCAGAGTGTGATCGCTGTCGCTTATATCGTGAGTCGAGGATAGCGAATCAAGGGCTTCCGGCCAAGAACATAGACGGTTAGAGGCCTGTGAGGCGGCGGTGGAAAAACTACTCGTTGCGCAGCAGCGGCGCGGCTTTTTGCGCCAGCGCCCGCCAGGTGCCGAGGAAGCCGAACAGCAGGGTGATCCCCGTGGCCCCCGCGGCGGTGATAACGACCGGCAGGGACAGGAAGATGAAGTCGCTGTCCATCACCTGAGTCATCACGATGTAGGCGGCGATGCTGCCGATGATCGAGGCGATGATCGCCGTTGCCAGCCCGACCAGGCCATACTCCATCAGAAAGCCCGCGCCGATCCGCGCCCGTGTCGCGCCCAGCACCTTGAGCACGACGGCATCGTAGATTCGGCGCTGATGCCCGGCGGCGATCGCCCCGGCCAGTACCAGCACCCCGGCGATTACCGTGACTCCGGCGGTGGCGGTGACCGCCGTGGCGATGGAGCGCAGCACCTGCGCGAAGGATTCCAGCGCTTCCTTGACCCGGATCGCCGAGACATTGGGGAAGCTGTCGGTCACCCGGCGTTCGAGCAGGGATTCCTGCGCCGGATCGACCTTGACCGTGGCGATGTGGGTCTGCGGCGCTGCTTCCAGCAGACCTGGCGAAAAGACCATCACGAAGTTGATCTGCAGTTCGCCCCATTCGATGCGCCGCAGATTGGCGATCTCGACCTCGACGTCGCGGCCCAGGATGTTGATGGTCAGGACATCGCCGGGATGCAGGTCGAGCAACGTGCCGACCTCGCTGTCCAGGGACACCAGCGGTTTGCCGGCGTAGTCGGCTGGCCACCATGCGCCCTCGACGATCTCGGCGTTTTCCGGCGGCTCCTTGGCCCAGGTCAAGCCGCGGTCGCCGCGGAACACCCAGTCGATCTCGCCCGGAATCTCCATGTCTTCGGGGGATGTTCCGTTCACGGCGACGATCCGCCCGCGCAGCATCGGTACCCGGGAAAGCTCGGTGACGCCTTCGCTCTGCAGGACCATCTCGTCGAAGGCGGCGGTCTGATCGGGCTGGATATCGATGAAGTAGAAACCCGGCGCCTCCTTCGGCAGTTCGTCGACCACCTGATGATTGAGGTTGCCCTGGATCAGGGCGATGGCGACCAGCACGGTCACGCCGAGCCCGAGCGACATGACCACGCTTCCGGTCGGGTTGCCGGGGCGGTGCAGATTGGCGATCGCCAGGCGCAGCCCGGGATGGCGCGGCCGGGGCAGACGGCGGGCCAGAGCGGTGACGCCCAGCGCCGCCAGGCGGAAGGCGAGCAGCGCCACCACGGCGCCGGCCACGAAACCGAGCGCGAAGAGGCTGTCGCTGGTGCCCAGCACGGCGGTCAGGATCAGCGCGCCGCTGGCGGCGGCGATCGCCGCCAGGGCCCAGAGCGGGGGCCGGCCGCGCGCCGGCGCGACGAGGTCGCGGAACAGCGTGGCCGCCGGAAGAGCCTGGGCGCGGGCCAGGGGCCACAGCCCGAAGGCGAGTGTCGTCAGCAGGCCGAACAGCGCGGCCAGCGCCAGCGGCCGAAGATGCAGGCCGCCGGTAATATCGAAGTTGAGCTGCGCAGAGAGCAGCGGCCCTGCGATGCTGGGCGCGATGCCGCCGAGCAGCAGCCCGCCCGCGATTCCCAGCAGCGACAGGGCCATGATCTGCAGCAGATAGACCTGGAAGACCAGCCGTCCGGGGGCGCCGAGGCATTTGAGCGTGGCGATGGTCGCGGTTTTGCTGTCCAGGTAGCTGCGCACGGCGTTGGCGACGCCGACGCCGCCGACCAGCAGGGCGGTGAGCCCGACCAGGGTCATGAACAGCGACACCCGCTCCACGAATCGCTCGATGCCCGGGGCCGCGGAATCGAGATCGCGCAGCCGCCAGCCAGCCTTGGGATGGGCGGCCTGCAAATCTTCCTTCCAGTCGGCGATGCTGACGTCCTGGGGCAGGGTCATGCGGTAGTGGTAGTAGATCAGGCTGCCCGGCTGCTCCAAGCCGGAGGCGGCCAGGCTTTCGCGGCCGACCAGCAGCCTCGGCCCCAAGGTGAAGATCCGCGCGGCGCGGTCCGGCTCGTGGCCGACGGTGCCGCGCAGCTCGTAGCGCGTCGCACCGACCTGCAGGATATCGCCGAGTTTCATATCCAGTCCGTCGAGCAGGCTTTGGTCGGCGACCGCTCCCCAGAGATCCCCCTGCCTGGCCAGCGCGTCTTCGAGGGCCTGCGGCGGCAGGACATCGAAACTTCCGTAGAGAGGATAGGCCGCGTCGACGGCTTTGATCTCGACCAGCCGCCGGGCATCGGGGTTGGCTTCGGCGCGGGCCATGGCGCGCAGCTCCGCGGTGGCCGAGAACTCGGCGGCGTGCTCTTCCAGCCAGGCGCGTTCCTCGGCGCTGGCGGCGCGATGGATCAGCCGTAGTTCGACCTCGCCGCCGAGCAGCACGCGGCCGTTCTTTTCAAGCCCGGTGAGCATCGAGGAGGAAATTGAACCGACCGCCGCGATGGCGGCAACGCCCAGGGCGATGCAGCCGAGAAAAATGCGAAAGCCCTTGAGGCCGCCGCGCAGCTCCCTTTTGGCCAGGCGCGCGGCGAGCAGGAGGTCTCCGCGCATCACGATCCGGCGGCGGCCACGCCGTCCAGGCCGCCTGCGATGGCGCTGTCTTCGACGATATGGCCGTCGACCAGCTTGACGCTGCGCGCGCAGCGCTTGGCCAGGGCCGGGTCGTGGGTGATCAATAGCAGGGTGGTATCCGCGCTGCGTTGCAGATCGAACAGCAGGTCGATGATCCGCGTGCCGGTTTCACCGTCGAGATTGCCGGTCGGTTCGTCGGCCAGCAACAGCTTGGGCCGCACGGCGAAGGCGCGGGCCAGGGCGACGCGTTGCTGCTCGCCGCCGGAAAGCTGCCCGGGGTAGTGGGTGGTGCGATGGCCCAGGCCAACCTGGCCCAAGACCTCCTCGGCGCGCGCGAAGGCATCGCCGCGTCCCGCGAATTCCAATGGCACCGCGACATTCTCCAGGGCGGTCATGGTGGGGATCAGGTGGAAATCCTGAAACACGATGCCGATGTTATCGCGCCGGAAGGTTGCCAGGGCGTCCTCGCCGAGCCCGCCGAAATTCTGGCCGGCGATATGCACGCTGCCGGCACTGGCCTGCTCCAAGCCGGCGACGATCATCAGCATCGAGGATTTGCCGGAACCCGAAGGGCCGACGATGGAGAGGGTTTCACCGCTGCCGACGGAAAGATCGATGCCGCGCAAAACCTTCACGCCGCCCGCCGCATTGGCATAGGTCAGCTCCAAGGCCCGCAGCTCGATCATGGGAACGGTGGATGGGGAGGCTGTTTCGGTCACGTCCGGCATACGCGCTTGCGGTCCCTACGGATCAAAGGCGGTCGGCGGCACGTGGCCACGTCGCGGTTTCGGTCCGATGGATATGGGTGCGGGACCGCGTCATTGAAAGTGCATCCTGTACAAGATTGTCGGTGAAAGTGGCGGCAGAAGGGCGACAGCAAGGTGGTGGCTTGCCGTTCGGCGCTTGCTCTCTGCGCCCGCCTGCCCCAAATAGGCAGCTATGCGAAAATTTCTCCTGCTCCTCGCCGCCGCGCTGCTGCTGCCCTTCGCCGGGGATCGCGCCGCCGCCTCCGAACAATTCGAACTGCTCGCCTACGGGGATTCCCTGGTGCATGGCTACGGCCTGCCGTCGCCGGATAACTTCCCTTCGCAGCTGCAGGCCGCGCTGCGCGCCGAGGGGCATGACGTCGAGGTTGTGAACGGAGGCAACTCCGGAGACACCAGCGCCGCCGGACTGGCGCGTCTCGACTGGACCCTGAGCAGCCAGCCGCCGGACGCCGCGATCCTGGTGCTCGGCGCCAACGACGCCCTGCGCGGCCTCGATCCGGAAAAAACCTATGAGAACCTCGACGCCCTGCTGAGCCGCTTCGCCGAGTTGAACGTGCCGGTGCTGCTTGCCGGAATGATGGCGCCGCGCAACCTCGGCGCCGACTACGCCGAGGAGTTCGACGCCGTATACCGGCGGCTGGCGGAAAAGCACAGGGTGGTGTTTTACCCCTTCTTCCTGGATGGCGTGGCCACCGAGCCGGGGTTCAATCAAGCCGATGGCATCCACCCCAACGCCGCGGGCGTCGCCGAGATCGTCACGCGCATACTGCCCAAGGTGAAGGATCTGCTCGCCGAGGCGGAAGCGGCCCATGGCTGAGGCCGCGGTGCGTAACGAGCGTTTCGCGGCCGCCGTCGCCGCCGATGCCGCGCCGCAGGAACTGGCCGTGCAGGTGCTCGCCGCTCTGGGCGAGCTGCCCGAGGGGGTCAATCTCGGCTTTCTCTACGTGACCGAGCCGCTGGCCGAGCACACGGACCAGATTCTGGCGATCCTGCGCCGGGAAACCGGCGTTACCGACTGGTCCGGAAGCGCCGGTTTCGGCATCGCGGGCTGCGGCATCGAATATCACGACCGGCCGGCGGTCTCCGTGCTGCTGGGCCGCTTTCCGGAGGGCAGCGTGCGCCTGTTCGGACCGGTCAGCGCGGCGGCGCCGGGGCTGCGCGACGCCGATGCCGCCTGGGCCGCCACGCATCCGCCGGTCTTCGGCGTGGCCCATGGCGACCCGCAGCTTCCGGGTTTGCCCGAGCTGCTGGAACGGCTTTCCGCGGCGACCTCGACCTATTTCGTCGGCGGCCTGGCGGCGGCGCGCGAGGGCGCTCCGCGGCAAGAGGGCGAGCTGTTTCCCCAGGGGCTCTCCGGCGTGCTCTTCGACCCCCAGGTGCAGGTGGCGACCGGGCTGACCCAGGGCTGCACGCCGATCGGGCCGAAGCGCCGGATCACCGCAGCGGAACGCAACGTCTTGATCGAACTCGATGGCCGTCCCGCGCTGGAGGTTTTCAAGGAGGATATCGGCGAGCTGCTGGCCCGCGACCTCAACCGCGTGGCCGGTTACATCCATGTCGGCTTTCCGATTCTCGGCAGCGATACCGGCGACTATCTGGTGCGCAATCTGCTTGGGATCGACCCGGAGCAGAACCTGCTCGCCGTCGGCGCGATGGTACAGCCGGGCGAAACCCTGATGTTCTGCCGGCGGGATCACAAGGCCGCCAAGCAGGATCTCGAGCGCATGCTGACGGAGGTGACGCGCCGCGCCGGAGGTCCGGCCAAGGCGGCGTTGTATTATTCCTGCGTGGCGCGCGGGCAGCACCTCTTCGGCGGCAATTCCGAAGAGCTGCGCCAGGTGCGCGAGGGCATCGGGGAAATACCGCTGAGCGGATTTTTCGCCAATGGCGAGATTTGCAATGACCGTCTCTACGGCTATACCGGTGTCTTAACGCTTCTGCTCTAACGGGCTTCCTATCCTGTGGCGGTGCGCGTAGCGCGCGGCGACGCTCGGAGCATTTTTTTTGGGGGACTACACCATGGAAACGCGTCCACTCGGCCGCAGCGGCATCAAGGTCAGCGCGATCTGCCTCGGCACCATGACCTGGGGCGAGCAGAACAGCCAGGACGAAGCCTTCGCGCAGATGGACTACGCTCTCGACCGGGGCGTTTTCTTCTGGGACGCGGCGGAGATGTATCCCGTGGCGCCGCGCCGCGAGACCTATGGCCGGACCGAGGAGATCATCGGCAACTGGTTCGCCAGCCGCGGGCAGCGCGACCGGGTCGTCGTCGCCACCAAGGTGGTCGGCCCCGGCAGCCGCTTCGGCTACGTGCGCGACGGCAAGCCCCGGCTCGACCGCAAGAACATCCTGGCCGCGGTGGACGCCAGCCTGCAGCGCCTGCAGAGCGACTATATCGACCTCTACCAGCTGCACTGGCCGGACCGGAACGCGAATATCTTCGGCCAGATCGAATACACCCACGATCCAGCTGAAGAGATGACCCCGCTGGAGGAGACCCTGGGCGCCTTGGACGAGGCGGTGAAGGCCGGAAAGATCAGGCAGGTCGGCGTGTCCAACGAGACGGCCTGGGGGTTGATGAAATACCTCGCGCTGGCCGAGGCCGGGCTGGGGCCGCGCATGGTCTCGATCCAGAATTCATACAATCTGATCAACCGCACTTTCGAGCAGGCCCTGGCGGAGGTGGCCCATCGCGAGGACTGCGGTCTGCTGGCCTACGCCCCGATCGCCGCCGGCGCGCTGACCGGCAAGTACCTGGGCGGCCGCAAGCCCGAGGGCGCGCGAATGACGCTGTTTCCGCAGAACACCCGCTACTTCACGCCGCGTGCGATCGAGGCGACGGCGGAATACGTGGCGCTGGCCGAGACGCAGGGCCTCAAGCCCGCGCAGATGGCGGGCGCCTTCGTCTATTCCCGGCCCTTCGTCACCGCCTCGATTGTCGGCGCGACCAGTCTGGAGCAGCTCGAACTGCAGATCGATGCCGCTGGGCTGCAGCTGTCCCAGGAGGTGCTGGATGGGATCGCGGCGATTCACGCCCGCTATACCTATCCCTGCTCCTAGCCTAAACTTTTTCCGCGTCACCGAGTAGCGGGACGCGGCTCGAAACCGTCGGAGGGCAAAACCCTGCGCCTTTTCGTCGCCCTCAGTCTTCCCGAAGACATTCGCGAGCGCCTCGCGATAATGGCCAGCGGCCTGCCCGCCGCGCGCTGGGTCAAGGCGGAGAACTATCACATCACGCTGCGCTTCATCGGCGAGGTCGACAATAGCGTCGCGGCCGACATCGACGATGCCCTCAGCGGCATTCACATGCCGGAGTTCGAGCTCTCGCTGGCCGGCATCGGCCAGTTCGGCGAAGGCCGCAAGCTGCGCTCCGTCTGGGCCGGTGTGGAAGGCGGCGAACCCCTGGTCCGGCTGCAGACCAAGGTGGAGAACGCCATCA
The DNA here is from genome assembly GCA_942491105.1 of uncultured Alphaproteobacteria bacterium. Classification (GTDB taxonomy): domain Bacteria; phylum Pseudomonadota; class Alphaproteobacteria; order Kiloniellales; family DSM-21159; genus JBBEAM01. The sequence continues at coordinate 438,261 of CALNZX010000002.1, forward strand.
CGCGCGCCGGTGTCGCGCCCGAGGGCCGCAAGTTCAAACCGCATGTCACCCTGGCCCGTTTCAAGGAGTCGCCGGGCCCGAAAATCGGCGAGTATCTCGGCAGCCACGGACTGTTCCGCAGCCAGCCTTTCATGGTGCGCGACTTCGTGCTGTTCTCCTCGTTCCTGGCCCGCGAAGGCGCCATCTACCGGCCGGAGGCGATTTACGAACTCGACCGCGCCTAGGCCCGCCCCGTCAGCTCTGCTTGAGGTGCGTCTCGCGGTAAAAGATGTAGATACCGGCGGCGATCACCACCGCGGCGCCGAGCCAGACATAGAGGTCCGGAATTTCGCGCCAGAACAGGAAGCCGAGGATCGCGGCGACGACCAGCGCGATGTATTCGAAAGGGGCGATCACCGCGGCGGGGGCGAAGCGATAGGCCTGGGTGATGAAGAACATGCCCGTGCCGCCGACCAGACCGAGTGCGACGAAAACCGCGAAATCCTCAAGATCCGGGGTCTTCCAGCCGAGGGGCAGCAAGAAAGCGGACACCGCCATGCTAATGGCGGAGCCATAGAGCAGCAGCGCGGCGTTGCTGTCGCTGCGCGCCAGCATCCGCGTGGTCAGCATGATCATGGCGTAGCTGAAGGCGGCGATCAGGATTAGCAGCGCCGCCGGCTGGAAGCTGCCGGGGCCGGGGCGCACCATGATCATCACCCCGGCGAAGCCTACCACGACGGCGGCCCAGCGCCGCGGCCCGACCCTCTCGCCGAGCAGCGGTACCGACAGCGCGGTCACCATCAGCGGGGCCGCGAAGGCGATCGCCGTGGCCTCGGCCAGGCCCAGACTGCGCAGCCCCGTGAAGAAACTGAACTGGGCCGTGACGCCGAGCAGGCCGCGCAGCAGATGCATCCGCCAGCGCCCCGTCCTGGGCAAGGCGAAGCCGCCGAGCTGCCAGACGATGACCAGGGTCGGCAGCAGGCCGAAGAGATTGCGGAAGAAAACCACCTGGCCGATGGGGTAGCCCTCGCCCAGCCATTTCGCCATGCCGTCCATGCTGGCCATCATCGCCATGCCGACGATCATCGCGGCGATGCCCAGGCCGACCCGGTCCTGCATGACGGTTTGTGGAGGCATGGCGCTATCCCAAGACGGCCGGTACGCGGACCTGCGTTACTGGGCGTCTTTTTCCAAGGCCCTGAGAATTCCCTCGGCTCCGGCCTCGATCATATCGAGGGTCAGCTCGAAATCGGCCTCGGTTCCATAAAAGGGATCGGGCACGTCGAGCCGTTCCAGGCCGGGCTTGGCGCTGGCGTCGGGGGCCGTGTCCGGAGCGAAGTCCATGAAGTGGAACAGCCGGTCGCGGCGTCCCTCCGGCGCCTGGGGGTGCAGCCGCCGATAATGCTCCCGGTCCATGGCCAGAACCAAGGCGGCATCCTCGAAGGCTTCGGGGATGAACTTGCGGGCACGGATCGGCGAAAGGTCGTAGCCGCGCCTGGCCGCCGCCTCGATCGTGCGGCTGTCGGGCGGCTTGCCTTGGTGCCAGCCTTCCAGACCGTAGGATTCCACCGTATAGGCGGGGCCCCAAGGGGTTTGCCCGAGCTTGTGGCGCAGCACGCCCTCGGCGGTTGGCGAACGGCAGATGTTGCCGGTACAAACGAAGATGATTTTCATGATGAGACCCGAGCCGGAGTGTCGACATATCGAGCCATGACTACAGCAGAGGATAGAGGCCTTGTCATCCTGAGCGGGGCGGAACTGGCGAAAGAATCCGGCCTCGAGAGCCTCCGCCGGGCGCCGGGCCTGATGGGTCCGAGTTCGGCTATCGCCGGGGAGTCGCCGCGCGATGGCTGAGGATCTGACGGCGCTGCTGGCCAAGGTGCGGGACTGCAGCCTCTGCGCCGAACACCTGCCGCTCGGCCCCCGGCCGGTGGTGCGCGCGGGGCGAAAGGCGCAGGTGCTGATCGTCGGGCAGGCGCCGGGCACCAAGGTGCATGAAACCGGCATTCCCTGGAACGACGCCTCGGGCAGGCGGCTGCGCGAATGGATGGGGGTCGACGACGCGACCTTCTACGACGCGGAGCGCATCGCCATCATGCCGATGGGCTTCTGCTATCCGGGCCGCGATCCGCGCGGCGGCGACAAACCGCCGCGCCCGGAGTGCGCGCCGCTGTGGCATCCGCCGCTGCTCGAGGCCTTGCCGCGGGTGACCTTGACCCTGCTGGTCGGCTCCTACGCCCAGGCGCGTTATCTGGGCAAGGCGCGCAAGCGGACCATGACCGAGACGATCCGCAACTGGCGCGACTACGCGCCCGGGGTGCTGCCGTTGCCGCACCCGAGCTGGCGCAACACCGCCTGGCTGAAAAAGCACCCCTGGTTCGCCGCGGAGGTGCTGCCCCAGCTGCGCGAGCGGCTCGACAGGCTGCTGTAAGCCGGGCTAGAGAGGATGCCTTCCGCCTAGCCTTGCGCTGCGGCCACCCGCGAGGTTTCCCGATGCATCCCAAATGGCACGGCATTCTGCTGCTCTCGACCGCGGTCGCGCTCTTCGCCGGGGTCGATGCCATGACCAAGTTCCTGCGCGCCGATTACGGCGCCATGCAGATGCTGTTCATCGCCATGGGTTTCTCCCTGATTCCGGTTGCCGCCCAGGGCTATTACGCCCAGGGGCGCGCGCTGTTCCACCTGCGGCGGCGGGGTTTGATGGCGGCGCAGATCCTGCTCGGCGCGGGCAGCCAGCTGCTCGTCTACTGGTCGCTGAAGACCCTTCCGCTGGCGCTGTTCAGCGTCATCGCCTTTACCGCGCCGCTGTTCCTGGTGCTGTTCTCCTGGCTGCTGCTGGGCGAGCGCATCGGGCCGCGCCGCGCCGCCGCCGTGGGGCTTGGCTTCGCCGGCGTGGTGCTCGCTTCGCTGCCGGAGATGCAGGGCTTGGAGGCCTCGGCGCTCAATCTCGCGGCGCTCGCGGCGCTGGCGGCCTCCCTGACCTACGCGCTGGTGCTGATCTCCATCAATCGCATGGAGGAGGAGGGCACCGGCACGCTCGGCTTCTACAATACCCTGGGGCACGTGGTGCTGCTCTGGCCGGTGATCCTGATCGGCTGGCAGCCGGTGGAGGGCTGGGACTGGTTCTGGTTCGCCGCCCTCGGCTTTACCTCCGGCACCGCCTGGGTGATGACCGTCCACGCCTATCGCATCGCCGCGGCTTCGCTGCTGGCGTCCTACGAGTATCTCTATCTGGTCTGGGCCGGGCTGTTCGGCTTCGTCGTTTTCGACGAGCTGCTGGGTCTCGCCTTCTGGCTGTCGGCGCTGCTGATCGTCGGCAGCGGCCTCTATCTGGCGCGCCGCGAGCATATCGAGAGCGCCGCGTTGCATCACGCCGGGGAAATCAGAGCCGGAAAGGACGGTAACAAGGACGGCGGGACAGAGGTGGGGAAAAGCCCTTAGGCGGACATCTCGATGCGGTCCATGTCCTCGTCGGAAAAGCCGAAGTGATGGCCGATCTCGTGAATCAGGACATGCCGCACCACGCGCACCAGGTCTTCCTCCATCTCGCACCAATAGTCGAGGATCGGGCGGCGGTAGAGGTAGATCATGTCGAGGTCCTCGCTCTGCGCGAGCACGCTCTGGTGCAGCAGATCGACTCCCCGGTAAAGGCCGAGCAAGTCGAAGGGCGATTCCAGCTCCAGCTCTTCCATGGTTTCGTCGTCGGGAAAGTCGTCGACGCGGATAACCACGTTGGAGAGGTGTTTGCGCAGCTGCTCCGGGATCGCGGTCAGGGCTTCCTGAGCGATGCTTTCCAGGTCCGCGACGCTGGGCGGGTTGGACAGGGCGTTGATGTTCAAGGCCTTTCTGGCCATGTTGCAGTTCCTGTTCAGCTCTCGAGCGGCCTGGGCCGGAGTCCTTGTCGCAGTCATTCAACCGCCTGCTAACATGTAATGCTCAAGAAATCCAACTCAAGGAGGCGAGTCCATGGCCGATGTTTTGACTCCCGAGGCCCGCGCGGCGGCGCTGGAGGCGCTCGACGGCTGGGAACTGGCGGCCGGCGGGACCGCGATTCGCAAGAGCTTCAAGTTCAAGTCCTTCAACGCGGCCTGGGGCTTCATGAGCCGCGTCGCCCTGGCGGCGGAGAAGATGGACCACCATCCGGAATGGTCCAACGTCTACAACAAGGTCGAGATTCTGCTGACCAGCCACGACCTGGGCACGCTGAGCGAGCGCGACGTGAAGCTGGCCCGCAAGATCGAGATCTACGCCAGGGACTAGCGCCGATGAAGGATAAGACGGAACGCAGGCCGGCCCCGCTGGCGCCCGAGGTCGAGCCCGTCTTCGCGGCCTATCCTCCGGAGATCCGCGCGCGGCTGCTCGACCTGCGCCGGCTGATCCTGGAGACCGCGGCGGCGACGCCGGGCGTCGGCCCTCTCGAGGAAACCCTGAAATGGGGCCAGCCCAGCTACCTGACGGCGGAGAGCAAGAGCGGATCCACCGTCAGGATCGACCGGGCCAAGGACGAGCCGGGCCAGCCCAGGGAGCGCGTCGCCGTCTACTTTCACTGCGGCAGCGGCCTGGTCGAGTCCTTCAAGGAGCTCTATCCCAGGGAGCTGTCCTACAGTGGCCGCCGCGCCATTGTCTTCGCGCCCGGCGAGGACATCCAGGAAGCGCCGCTGCGCCACTGTCTCGCCCTGGCGCTGACCCACCACCTGCGCAGGGCGCGGCGGCGCTAGGCCTCACTGCATGCGCATCGCGCCGTCGAGGCGGATGGTATCGGCGTTGAGATAGACGTTCTCGCAGATATGCAGCACCAGCCGCGCGTACTCGTCGGGCTTGCCGAGGCGCTTGGGGAAGGGCACCTGGGCGGCCAGGTTGTCCTGAACCTCCTGAGGCATGCCGAGCAGCATCGGCGTCTCGAACAGGCCCGGCGCGATGGTCATCACTCGCACGCCGTGGCGGGTCATCTCGCGGGCGATCGGCAGCATCATGCCCTTCACGCCGGCCTTGGAGGCGGCGTAGGCGGCCTGCCCGAGCTGGCCCTCGACCGAGGCGATCGAGGCGGTGGAAACGATCACGCCGCGCTCGCCATCGGCCAGTTCCTCCATCTGAACCATGTCGGCGGCGGCCAGGCGGATCATGTTGAAGGTGCCGTTGAGGTTGATGTCCACGGCCTTCTGGAAATGCTCCAGCGGGCAGGGGCCGTCGCGGCCGACCACCCGCTTGGCCGGGGCGACGCCGGCGCAGTTGACCAGGATGCGGGCCGGGCCGTGGGCCTCGCGCGCCTTGGCCACCGCCGCCTCGCCGGATTCGGCGGAGGTCACGTCGCATTCGATGGCCAGGCCGCCGGTTTCCTTGGCGACCTTCTCGGCGCCCTCCATGTTGACGTCGAGCAGCGCCACCTTGACGCCCTGGGCCGCCAGCAGGCGCGCCGTCTCGGCCCCCAGGCCGGAACCGCCGCCGCTGATCAGCGCGGCTTCACCCTGTACCTTCATCGCTTTGTCTCCCTCTCGCGGGTTGGAATTGCGCGGGTCTATAGCAAATCGGCCCGGCAAGGGCGAGCGCCATGGCGCGCGGATTGCGATTGCGGCGCGGCGGAACCATATCCAGGGGCATGGCAAAGCAGGACCCGCAGGACATCGACCCCGAGACCTACGCCCGCGACAAGGCGCGCGTCGAGAGCGGCTTCTGGCCCAAGGTCAAGCGCACCCTGGGCAAGGTGCCCTTCCTCGAGGACGCGGTCGCCAGCTACTACGTCGCCCGCGACCCCAAGACGCCCTTCCAGACCAAGGCGATCCTGTTCGGCGCCCTGGGCTATTTCGTGTTGCCCGCCGATGTGATCCCCGATTTCATCGCCCTGGCCGGCTTCACCGACGACGCCGCGGTGCTCTACGCCGCCATCAAGGCGGTCACCCCGCACATCAAGGAACCGCACCGGGTCAAGGCCCGCGAGGTGCTGGGAACGATCGAAGCCGAGGACGATGGGCAGGCGGCTTAGGCCTGCGCCTCGGGTCTACAGCGGCGATTGCTGCTCTTGCTCGGGGTCCTGGCTCTCGGCGGCGAGGGCCGAGCGGGCGATCCAATAGGCGGCCAGCAGGCTCGGCAGGATCGCGGTGTAGGCGCCGATTTTCAGGCTGCCGCCGCTAAAGCCGAACTGCTCGAGCAGCGCCCAATCGAACAGCGTGACCAGGACGAAGACCTCGCTGCCAAGCAGCAGGGCGGCGGAGAGGGCGGCAATGACGCCGAAGAGGATCCCGTTCATGGAAGTGGCCTAGCTCCGAGAGAAAGAACGCGAAATGGATATACGTCCGCGCCGGGGGCTTTGCTAGAGGCGCGCGCGGCGGCGGCGGAAATATTTTTGGCGGGTCCGGCACAGCGCCGCGCGGCAGGCCTAGCCCGCGGTTTCCGCGGCGATCTGGCCCGGCGCGCGGCCGAGGCGGGCCTCGCGGTGGGCGATGTAGAAGGTGGAGACGGCGATCACCAGGGCCCCGGTGATGCTCCAGCCATCGGGGATCTCTCCGAACAGCAGGAAGCCGAGCAGCCCGGCCAGGATCAGCCGGGAATAGTCGAAGGGCGCGATGAAACTGGCCTCGGCGATCTGGAAGGCGCGGATCAGGAAGTACTGGGCGCCGATACCGATGCAGCCGACGGCGGCCAGCTTGACCCACTGCAGCGCCGTCGGGTCCTGCCACACCGGGATCGCCAGCGGCGCGGAGACGGTCATCGCCGCGACACAGAAATAGAACAGCATGGCGATCTGACTATCGCTGATCGGCACCTTTTTGATGATGATGATGGCGATGGCGATCAGCATGGCCGAGGCCAGCGCCGTCAGCGCCACCGGCTCGAAGGCCGCGGCGCCGGGCCTGACCATCAGCAGCACGCCGAGAAAGCCGACCACGATGGCGGTCCAGCGCCGCCAGCGGACCCGTTCGCCCAGGAAGATCACCGCCAGCACCGTGGCGAACAGCGGCGTGGTGAAGCCGAGCGCCGTGACGTCGGCCAGGGCCATGTTGCTGAGCGCGAAAAAGCCGCAAAGCATCGCGAAGCTGCCGATTATGGCGCGCCAGATGTGCAGCTTCAGGTGTTTGGTGCGAAAGGCCGCGAAGCCCTCGGCATAGAGAAAGGGCAGGATCGCCAGGAACGCGAAGCCGGCGCGGGCGAAGGAAATCTGGAACGGGTGAATGCCCTCCAGCGCCAGATCGCGCACCAGCGCGCCGTTCAGAGTGAAGCCACTGGCGGCGATGATCGCCCAGGCGGCACCAAGTTGATTCCCGCGCAGCTTCATTGGTGTCTAGTGCCCCTCCGGGGCACGGCTCGCCAGGCCGGTGACCGGCCGTTCGCGCGCGACCTGGGCCTCCCGCCGGGCGATGTAGATCGCCGAGGCGGCGATCACCGCTCCGCCGACCCAGGTCCAGGGGCCGGGGACTTCGCCAAAAAAGAGAAAAGCCATCAAGGCTATGAACGGAAGCCGCGCGTAATCGAAAGGCAGGATGGCCGAGGCGTCGGCGCGGCGGTAGGCGCAGACGACCCAGATCTGGGAGATCGCCCCGACCGCGCCAAGCAGCAGCAGGACCAGCCAGACTTCCAGGCTGGGCCAGCGCCAGAAGAACAAAGCCGGGATCAAGGAAATCCCGGTCAGCAGCACGTTCATGTAAAGCACGATGGTCATGGGCGCGTCGGTTTCGGACAGTTTCTTGATCAGCAAGGTTACTCCCGCCATGAATAGGGCGGCAACCACTGGTAGCAGCGTTATAGTTTCGATGCCCTTAAGACCGGGCTGAAGAATGATTAAAACGCCAAGAAATCCGACAATGGTCGCGCTCCAGCGCCGGGCGCGCACGACTTCCTTTAAAATCAGCGCGGCGCCGAGGGTGGCGAACAGCGGGACCGTGAAATTCAGCGCCGTAGCCTCGGCCAGGGGCAGCAGGGCGATGGAATAGAACCAGCAGATCATCGCCACGAAACCGAGCGTCGAGCGCAGCAGGTGCAGTTTCAGATTGCGGGTCGCGAAGCTGCGCGCGATGCCCGCGCGCAGCAGCCAGGGCATCACGGCGAAGACCGCGAAGAGATTGCGGAAAAAGGCGATCTGCAGGGGTTCCAGCTCGCTGGAGGCCTCGCGGATCAACATATTCATGATCGAAAAGCCAAGCGCCGCCCCAACCATGTAGATCGGCCCCAGCACCGCCGGCGGGATGCCGCGTTTGGCGGGAACGCTGGCGCCGGTCTCTTGCGAGGCTGTGGGGGGTGGTGTTTCGGGGCGGGCTTCGCGGGACATTGGCGGCCAGTCTAGAGCGCTCCGCGCGCCGCCGCCAGTCGCCCCGATGCGCTGCTGCCATGCGTACGTGCATTTTGTGCGCGGGCCGGCGCCCCGCGCGCCCTCGGCGGTTGCGCCTGCGGGGCGCTGGCCATAGATTGCGCGGACCTTGAGCAAAAGCCATCGAAGCAGCAGGAGCCCGCGCCATGACCGATCCCCTTTGGAGTCCCTCCGAGGAGCGTATCGCCAAGGCAAATCTGACCGAATTCATCAAGGACGCCAACGCCCGCCACGGCCTGAGCCTGAAGGATTACGGCGATCTGCACCGCTGGTCGATCGAGAATCTGGAGGATTTCTGGGCCCTGGTCTGGGATTTCTGTGGAGTTATCAGCGAGGGCGACAGCACGCCGGTGATTGGGACAAGGACCGCATGCCCGGCGCCAAGTTCTTCCCCGATGTGCGCCTGAACTACGCCGAGAACCTGCTGCGCAACGCCCCCGACCTGGCCGGCGCCGAGGGCGACGCCATCGTCTTCTGGGGCGAGGACAAGGTGAAGCGCCGCCTGTCCCACGCCGAGCTCTACGAGACCGTCAGCCGTTTGCAGCAGGCGCTGCGCGACGCCGGCGTCGGCGAGGGCGACCGCGTCGCCGGCTTCATGCCGAACATGCCGGAAACGGTGATCGCGATGCTGGCCGCGACCTCCCTGGGCGCGATCTGGTCCTCCTGCTCGCCGGATTTCGGCGTGCAGGGCGTGCTCGACCGCTTCGGCCAGATCGAACCGAAGCTGCTGTTCGTGCCGGACGGCTATCACTACAACGGAAAGGCCCTGGATTCCCTGGCGCGGGTCGCCGAGTTCGCCAAGGAACTGCCAAGCGTCGAGAAGATCGTGGTCTGCTCCTATCTGTCGGACAGTCCGGATCTCTCGGGGCTCGACGACAGGGCGATCCGGCTCGGCGACTTCATCGCCCCCTACGGCATTCGGGAGATCGCCTTCAAGCGGGTCGCCTTTAACGCGCCGCTGTTCATCATGTTTTCCTCGGGCACCACGGGCAAGCCGAAGTGCATCGTCCACGGCGCCGGGGGCACCCTGCTCAAGCACCTCTCGGAGCAGAAGCTGTCCTGCGACATCCAGCCCGACGACCGGGTGTTCTACTTCACGACCTGCGGCTGGATGATGTGGAACTGGCTGGTCTCGGCGCTGGCCTCCGAGGCGACGCTGATCCTCTACGACGGCTCGCCCTTCTATCCCGACGCCAGCATTCTCTGGGACTACGCCGAGCGAGAAAAGGTCTCCTTCTTCGGCACCTCGGCGAAGTACATCGACGCCCTCAACAAGCAGGGCTATGCCCCGAACCGGACGCATGAGCTGCCCCGGCTGCGAACCATGGCCTCGACCGGTTCACCGCTGGTGCCCGAGGGCTTCGACTACGTCTATGCCAACATCAAGCAGGATCTCTGCCTGTCCTCGATCTCCGGCGGCACCGACATCGTCGGCTGCTTCGTGCTCGGCAACCCGATCGGCCCGGTGTGGCGCGGCGAGATTCAGGCCAGCGCGCTCGGCCTCGACGTACAGGTCTGGGACGAGGACGGAGATCCGGTGATCGGCGAGAAAGGCGAGCTGGTCTGCCTCAACCCCTTCCCCTCGATGCCGCTGTCCTTCTGGAACGATCCAGACGGCAGCCGCTACCGGGCGGCCTATTTCGAGCGTTTCCCCGGCGTCTGGTGCCATGGCGATTTCGCCGAGCAGACCGGCCATGGCGGCATGATCATCCACGGCCGCTCCGACGCCACCCTCAATCCCGGCGGCGTACGCATCGGCACGGCCGAGATTTACCGCCAGGTCGAGAAGCTGGAGGAGATCGAGGAGGCCATCGTCATCGGCCAGGATTGGGAGGGCGATACCCGGGTCGTGCTCTTCGTCAAGCTGCGCGGCGGCGCGGTTCTCGACGAGGATCTGATCAAGCGGGTCAAGACGCAGATCAAGAATGGCGCCTCGCCGCGGCACGTCCCGGCCAAGGTGATCCAGGTCCCCGATATTCCGCGCACCAAGTCCGGCAAGATCGTCGAGCTGGCGGTCCGCGACGTGGTTCATGGGCGTAGCGTCAAGAACCTCTCGGCGCTGGCCAATCCCGAGGCCCTCGACCACTACGCCGGGATCGAGGAACTGCGGCGCTAGCCCGCCCCCGCGCGCATGCCCTGACTGCATAGCCGCCGAGCGATTCTGGCATTGGCGGTTATGCGCGCCCGGCGCTATCTCCCCGGCATGGAGGCCATCATGTCTCCCGCCCCCGGCAGAGGGCTAGCAGAGGGAAGAGCACCATGGCGAATCTCGCTTTCGTCGCCGATAACACCATTCCGGGCTTGAGCGCGGCCGAACTGACCCGCCGCGCGGTCAATGCCGTCGAATTGAGTTGCATGGGTCTGGCCAGTTGCGTGAGTGCCGCGCGGCATCAGCGCGCCTTGCGCGAAGGCTTGCGGGGCCTCGACGCGCGGCAGCTGCGCGACATCGGTCTGGATCGCAGCGGCCAGTAACACGCGAATGCGCGCGCCGCATCAGGGTCTCCCCCCAGTCCTGAGCCGGCGCTGAACGCAGAGGGCGGCACCTACGGGTGCCGCCCTTTTTTGCGTGGTTCAGCCGGCTTGGCGCAGCAGCAGCCGGTTGACCCCGTTGATGGCCGCGTAGACGGCCTGGAAATCCTTGGCGAAAGCGGCTTCGCCGTAGCCTCTATCCCGCGCGCGCAGTTCCGCGCCAATCTCCGCGAGCGACCGCTGTCCATCGATCAGCCGCAGGATCGCCGGCGCGCGCGGCGGCAGGGGGAAGGCCACCGGCAGCTTGTCGAAGCTGCCTTTGAACAGCAGGTCCTTGGCGACGGCCTGGGCCACGGCCTCCCCCTCCATCTCGATCAAGAGCGGTATGCTGCCGTCTTCCGGCTGGGCCACGCTGGCGCCGCGGCGCGAGAGATAGAGCACGTGGGTTTTGATATTGCCGGCCAGGCTTTCGGCGAAGGCCGCGCGCGCCTCCAGCGGCAGCGCCTCGAGAGGCCTTAGCAGCTGCGGGTCGCGCAGATAGGTCTGGGGATCGTAGCGCGCCGGTTCGATGAAGCTGGCGAGCTTGAGCTGGGTCGCGGCGACCAGTTCCAGCAGCTCCGGGACGGTATAGCTGCGGTCCTGGCTGTGCAGCAGCAGGTCGACCAGCTCGGCGTCGCCGCGCTGGTGATCGCCGAGGAAGGGGTTGCGCTTGAAGGCGTTGCTCGCAGGCAGCGCCGCCAGCAGGCGCCGCGCCTGGACGATGCGTTCCGGCAGGGCCAGGCCCTCGCCGAGCTGGCGCAGCATGGCCTGCAGGGGATAGACGCCGGCGCGGCCATGGGTTCCATAGACCATGATCCCCATGCCGCCGTCCTCGCTCAGCACGGACTCCAGCGCCCGCAGTCCGGCTTCCGGTGCGGGCAGATGATGCAGCACGCCGCAGCAGTCGATGTAGTCGTAGGGCCCCGCTGCGAGCTGGGCGATATCGAGCAGCGAGCCGGTGATGAAATCCAGATTGGTCAGACCGCGCGCCTCGGCCCGTGCCTCGGTAGTGGCGCGCGAGGCTTCGGAGAGATCGAGATAGGTGACCCGCCCCTCGGGGCAGCGCTCGGCCAGCTGCTGGGCCAGCATGATCGCCGCGTCGCCGGTGCCGCCGCCGGCGATCAGGGCATGGAAGGGTTTGGAAAAATCGCGGGCGCCACGGAACAGATAGTGGTCGATTTCGGCCAGGCGAGAGGGCGATCCCGTGATCAGCCGCCGCCGCTCCTCGGCCGGATCGCGCGAGGGATAGGGATAGGACTCGTACTGACTGCGGACGGAGTCGCTCATGCCGCGAGAATGGAACCCGCCGCTGGACGGACCTCGCCGACCCGCAGGCCGGCGCGGTTGATGATCGACGGCGTGAAGAGATCCTGCAGCGCCTCGCACTGCCGGGTGTCGAGCGCTTCCATGCGCTGCAGCAGGGCGCCCATCATCACCTCGGCGGCGCGTGTCGCGCCGTCCTCGGCCTTCAGCGCGATGCCCAGACCGAACTCCGGCAGCGCCGCCATGAACACCCCCTCGGCGCCGGTCTTGAGCAGCAGCTTACCCTTGGCGGCCTCGATGACCCGGGTGCAGAAACGGCCGCTGCCGGCAAGCATGAAGGGATTTCTGGTCACCGCCTTGTGGATGCGGGCCACGGCCTGCTGCCTGCGCTCGGGCTGGTCGGAGGGGTCGGCGAAGCGGGCCATGGCCAGCGCCAGGTTGCCCAGCGGTGCGCCGTATTGCGGAATGCCGCAGCCGTCGATACCGCGCGGCGCGGCGCGCAGATCGATCCCTGTCATCATTTCCTGGATACCTAGGATGGTCTGCTGCACGGGGTGGCTATAGCCGATGTAGCCTTTGGTCGGCACGCCGAGATGCTTGGCCAGGGTCAGAAAGCCGACGTGCTTGCCGGAGCAGTTGTTGTGCAGCGTGCTCGGCTGCTCGCCGTCGCGGATCAGCGTCTGGGCGGCATCCTCGTAGAAAGGCAGGTGGGCGCCGCACTCCAGATCCTCGGGGCCCAGACCGATCCGCGCGAGCCAGTCCGCCGCGGTGCGGGTATGGCCGGGCTCCCCGTTATGGCTGGCGCAGGCCAGTGCCAGCTCCCGCTCGCAGACCTGGAAGGCATCGGCGGCGCCGGTTTCTACCAGCGCCAGGGCCTGCAGCGGCTTGATGGCGCTGCGCGGATAGACCAGCGTTTCGATATCGCCGGCCTGCAGCACGACCCGGCCCTGAGTATCGGTCACGGCGAAACTGCCGCGATGGCGGCTTTCCACCATGTCGCCGCGCGTCACCTCGACCAGGATCGGCTGCGCCCCCGTTCCGGGAGCAGCCTCGGGCGCTGGGTGGTCGTGATCGTGCGGACACATGAGGCATTCTCCGGAGGGGCGATCAGCTTGCCGGAGGGCGGAGGCTGTTGCAAGCTGCCGCGCGGCAAGAACCGGCTCGAAACAAGAGCCGACAGAAATAGGATACTCGGCAATGCGTGGCTACTTCGGAATCGGCGTGGAGGGGCTCAGCAAGCCCATGAATCTGGGCAATCTGCTGCGCACCACCCATGCCTTCGGCGGCTCGTTCTTTTTCACCGTGGCGCCGGACATGGCGATTCGCAGGATTCAGAACGCCGACACCTCCCATGCCGCCGAATCTCTGCCGACATACATTTTCGACGGGGTCTCCGAGATCGCGCTGCCGCGCGGCTGCAAGATGGTTGGGATCGAACTGACCGAGGATGCCGTCGAGCTGCCGAGTTTCCACCACCCCAAGGCGGCGGCCTATGTCCTGGGGCCGGAACGCAGCAGTCTTTCCCCGGAACTGCAGGCGCGCTGCGATCAGATCGTGAAGATTCCCATGAAATTCTGCGTCAATGTCGGGATCGCCGGGGCGCTGGTGATGTACGACCGGCTCTTGGCGCAGGGCCGCTTCGCCCGCCGCCCGGTCAGCAGCGTCGGCTTGCCGCAGGGCCTGCCCGAGCATGTGCGCGGCGCGCCGAAGCTCCGCCGCAAGCCGGGAAAGACGCCCGCCGCGGGGCCTACTGATACTTGATCAGGGGGTTCAGCAGCCGCCCGAAACGCCCGGTCAGGCGAATCGGCGCTTCGGTCACGACGAGGCAGAGACAGGTCTCGCCGCCGGTCGCCGCCGGCTGATGGTCGAGCGCGGCATCGGCCCATTGCAGGGCGCCGCGGTCGTAGAAACCGGTTTCGTCGCGATAGGCGCCTTCCAGCACCAGGGTCGCTTCCGCGCCGCGATGGCTATGGCGCGGCACGGCAACGCCGCTGGCGATCCGCATCAAGCGGGCGCGCAGACCTCCGCCGACGGGGAACGCGGCTTCGCGCACGCCAGGGAGCAGGCGCTTCCAGCGCAGCGCTTCGATATCCGGACCGAGGTAGGCGCGCAGGGGCGCAGGCAAGCTATGGCCGTCACGGGCCGCTGTGGGCTCCGGCGTGACCTCTGGTCCCGCCTCGTCGAGCCGCGCCAGCACCGCGTCGAGCGCGTCCTCCGACAGCGCGGCCGGCTCGATCTCGTCGATCAGCGCTCCCCCCAGGGCCTCGAACTCGGCGACCTTGGCGCGGCCATGGGGCGACAGCGTCAGATGGGTCGCCACGACCAGGGACATGGCCTCGTCCAGGCTGCCCGAGGCATAGGCCAGCAGCACCTCGTCGGGGGCGGTTTTCTCAGTCATCCGCGAACTCCTGCATCGCATTCTTCAGGCGCGCCATAGCCAGGCGCAGCCGGGATTTCACCGTTCCCAGGGGCAGGCCCGTCGCTTCGGCGACGGCGCCGTGCGCCAGGTCCTCGAAGTAAGCCAGACGCACCACCTCGGCCTGCTCGCGCGGCAGGCTTTCGAGCGCCCTGCGCAAACGCGCCTCCGTCTGGCCGCGCGCCACGGCCTTGTCCGCCTCCTCGGGCGGCTCCGGCACCAAGGCCGGATCCTCGGGGTCGAGCTCCGGCCGCTTCTCGCGGCGCAGCGCGTCGATCCGCTTGTTCCGGGCGATCCGGAACACCCAGGTGCTGACGCCGGCCTGCGCGGGATCGAAGGATTCGGCCTTGCGCCAGACCATGATCATGGCTTCCTGGGTCAGTTCCTCGGCGGCGCCGGCCGGTGCTCCCAGGCGGATCAGATAGGCCTTCAGCCGTGGCGCGAAATGCGCGAAGAGCAGGGCGAAAGCCGCACGATCGCGGTTACCGGCCACGCGGGCCATCAGTTCGGCAAGGTCCTCGGCGACGGGCCGATCCCTGCCTAGATCGGAAACAGCCATGCGCGCATCAAAGTCTATCTCGAGCGCTGCGGCAAGCATGGCGCCGAATCCGGCGCCGGGCACGGCGCGCGGCAAGGGACAAAGCTCTACAGGCTGTATCATGAGAGGGTCTACGCGCCGCGAAAAGTGACGGATCACCCAAAATTCGCCTTTTTTTACCGTATATTTCCTAATCTTGAAGGATGCTCGCCTGGAACCTGCGGGCAGGACTAGCTAAGGAGACCGGATTGCCTATAATCGCGCGCATGAAATCGCCGTGGACTCTCGCTATCGGAGCCGTGCTGGCTTCCATCCTCGTTCTCTCCAGCCCCGCGCCCGCGCTGGCGCAGGCCTTGGAGCGGCTTGGCGACTTCAAGGATTGGAGCGCCTTCAGCACCGGCGAGAGCGGCAGCAAGGTCTGCTTCATGTCCAGTCAGCCGCTGCGCGACGAGGGCAACTACACCAACCGGGGGGCGATCTACACCTTCATCACCCACCGCCCCTCCGAGAACCGCGTCGGCGAGGTCAATATCAAGCCAGGCTATACCTACAAGGCGGGTTCCTTCGTCGAGCTTTCGATCGACGGCCAGAAGTTTTCCCTGAACACCAAGGAAGGCAATGCCTGGCCGCACGATCCCGACACCGACAAGCGCATCATCCAGGCGATGATTCGCGGCAGCAGCATGATCGTGCGCGGCACCTCCTCGCGCGGCACCCTGACCACCGATACCTATTCGCTGCTCGGTTTCACCTCGGCCTATCAGGCGATTTCACGGGCCTGCGGCGTCTCGAATTAGTCACCGGTCCTTTTTTACACGGACTTGTCAGGCCTCCTCCGGCGTCCAACATCTATCTCAAGAGCGCCGTTCGATCCTGCGCGGCGCAAAAAACTTGGGAGGTTCCGGATGATCAAGAAAACTGCACTGGCCGCTGCTGCGGTTCTGTTTCTTTCCGCCGGTCCGGCCTTGGCTTTTCACTGCCCCGCAGACATGGCCAGGATCGACGCCGCTTTGGCTCAGAATCCTGACCTGAGCGCCGAGCAATTGGCCGAGGTCAAGGAGTTGCGCGCCGAGGGCGAGGAGTATCACAAGGCCGGCAAGCATCAAGAGTCGGTCGATACGCTGGCCAAGGCCATGGAAATCCTCGGACTGGAGTAGCCCGCGCGGGCTTCTCCCGTTCAGGCCGCTGTTGCGTCGCGGCGCGTGGGGGCATAAGTAAGGCCACCATGAGCGCCGCGACCGCCACAAAACGCCACACGGACGTCTTCGCCCCGCCCGCCGACGAGATCGACGGGCGGCGCAATCTCGTGGGCATGACCCTGGCCGAGATGACCGAAGCCTTGGGCGAACGCGGCTATCCGGCCTTTCGCGGCAAGCAGCTGTTCCACTGGGTCTATCACCAGGGGGTCACGGACTTCGAGCGGATGACCAGCCTGGCGAAGGAGTTCCGCAGCACGCTGTCGGAACATTTCGTCGTCGCGCGGCCGCAGATCGCGGTGGATCAGCGCTCCAGCGACGGCACCCGCAAGTGGCTGCTGAAGTGCCACGATGGGCAGGAAGTCGAAGCGGTGCACATTCCCGAGGAAGACAAGGGCAGGGGAACGCTCTGCGTCTCCAGCCAGGTCGGCTGTACCCTCACTTGCTCCTTCTGCCACACCGGCACCCAGCGGCTGGTGCGCAACCTCTCGGCGGGGGAGATCGCCGGGCAGGTGATGCTGGCGCGCGACTGCCTCGACGGCTGGCCGAGTCCCAAGGAGGACCGGCAGCTCACCAACATCGTGATGATGGGCATGGGCGAGCCGCTATACAATTTCGAGAACGTCAAGAAGGCCCTGCAGATCGTCATGGACCCGGCGGGCATCACCATCGGCCGGCGCAAGATCACCCTGTCTACCTCCGGCGTGGTGCCGATGATGCGGCGCTGCGGCGAGGAGCTGGGGGTGAATCTCGCGGTCTCCCTGCATGCCGTCACCGATGAAATTCGCGACGAGATCGTACCGCTCAATCGCAAATACCCCTTGGCCGAGCTGCTGCGGGCCTGCCGCGACTACCCCGGCGCTCACAACGCCCGGCGGATCACTTTCGAATACGTCATGCTGAAGGGCGTCAACGACAGCGACGCCGACGCCCGTGAATTGGCACGGCTGCTCAAGGAGATGCCGGCCAAGGTCAATCTGATCCCCTTCAATCCCTGGCCCGGCACGGCCTATGTCTGCTCCGACTGGGACACCATCGAGCGTTTCTCGGACATCCTCTACGAGTACAATCTCTCGGCGCCGATCCGCCGCCCGCGCGGCCGCGACATCAATGCCGCCTGCGGCCAGTTGAAGAGCGCCAGCGAGCGCAAGCGCAAGAGCGAGCGCGACCCCGCCGAGGCCTAGGCCCCGGCGCTCTTCCTAAATCCCCGAATTCCCGCGCGTTTAAGGCTCGACCGCCATGGCGGCGCGGGCTAGCCTTCCCGGGCGCGGAGGTTTCACTCGGGGGGCTAGTTGCCGAAAGCGATTCGACTCTACGTGCAGGCGATCGACAGCGTGAACCGGCGCGTCGGCAGGCTGGTCATGTACATGATCTTCCTGATGATGGGCCTGCTGCTGTTCTCCTCGATCTCGCGCACCTTCTTCGACACCTCCTTCATCTGGATCGTCGAAATGGCCCAGTTCATGATGGCCGCCTACTATCTTCTGGGCGGTGGCTATTCCATGCAGCTCGACGCCCATGTGCGCATGGACCTGGCCTACGACCGCCTGAGCGACCGGGGCAAGGCGGTCACCGATCTCTTCACCGTCTTCCTGCTGGTCTTCTATCTCGGCTTCCTGCTGGCCGGCGGCATCTCCAGCACCGAATACGCCCTGCAGTATGGCCAGAAGAACTATTCCTCCTGGGCGCCGCCCCTGGCCCCGATCAAGATCATCATGTGCATCGGCATTCTGATGATGCTGCTGCAGGTGATCGCCACCTTCTTCAAGGATCTCGCGAAGGCCCTGGGCAGGCCGATCGCATGACGCGCGGCACCCTCGCATGAGCTACGAAGCCATCGCCCTGTTGATGTTCTCCTCGATGATGCTGCTGCTGCTGACCGGGCAGCGGGTGTTCGGCGTGATCGGCTTCGTCGCGGCGGCGGCGGCGCTGCTGCTGTGGGGCGACGGCGGCTTCGAGATGCCCTTCAACGCCAGCTTCGTTTTGCTCAACTGGTACCCGCTGCTGACCCTGCCGCTGTTCATCTTCATGGGCTACATGCTTTCGGAATCCGGCATCGCCAGCGATCTCTACCGGATGTTCCATGTCTGGGCCGGGCCGGTGCGCGGCGGCCTGGCGATCGGCACCATCGGCCTGATGGTCGCGATCTCGGCGATGAACGGGCTGAGCGTCGCCGGCATGGCGATCGGCGCCAGCATCGCCCTGCCGGAGATGCTGCGGCGCGGCTATGACAAGATCATGGTGACCGGCGTGATTCAGGCCGGCAGCTCGCTCGGCATTCTAGTGCCGCCCAGCGTGGTCCTGGTGCTCTACGGCATGATCGCGCGCCAGCCGGTCGGCCAGCTCTGGCTGGCCGGTGTCTTTCCGGGCCTGCTGCTGGCTGGGCTGTTCATCGCCTATATCGCGATCCGCTGCGCCATCCAGCCGAAGCTCGGTCCGCCGCTGCCGCTGGAGGAACGCAATATCGGCTGGGGCGAGAAGCTGCGCCTGCTGCGCGCCGGGTTCCTGCCGCTGCTGATCTTCTTTTCGATGACCGGGCTGTTCCTGATGGGGATCACCTCCCTGGTCGAAAGCTCCGCCGTCGGCGCCGCCGCGGCGACCGTCGCCGCGCTGGTCAAGCGCCGCCTGACCAAGACGGTGATCGAGGAGACGGTGCGCAAGACCCTGGCGATCAGCTGCATGTTCATGTGGATCATCCTGGCCGCGCTTTGCTTCGGCGCGGTGTTCGATGGACTGGGCGCCGGCAAGGCGCTGCAGGCGCTGTTCGTCGACCGCTGGGCGCTCGACCCCTGGACCATCCTGATCATGATGCAGCTTTCCTACCTGCTCATGGGCATGTTCCTGGACGACACCGCGATGCTGGTGATCGTCGCGCCGCTTTACGTGCCGCTGGTCATCCTGCTCGGCTTCGACCCGGTGTGGTACGGCGTGCTCTACACCATCACCTGCCAGATCGCCTACATGACGCCGCCCTTCGGCTACAACCTCTTCCTGATGCGCGCCATGGCGCCGCCGGAGGTGACGCTCGCGGATATCTACCGCTCGATCGTGCCCTTCGTGCTGGTGATGCTCCTTGGCCTGGCGCTGGTCATGATCTTCCCGCAGATAGCTCTGTGGTTGCCCAGTCTGTACTATGGAAAATGATAAAGAAGCCGCCGCGAGGAATCTGAGCCCCGCGCAAAAAGGCGGAGCTATGAAGGCGTTGTATTTAAGCCGGCCCCCGATACCGGGGGGAATTGTAGGGCGTGGCAGAAACCACGCCGGATTTTAATCAGGGAGTATGCAGATATGACGGAAAGACGCGACTTTCTCAAAAAAGCTGGTCTCGCGACGGCGGGTGTCGCCGCGGCCTCGACCTTCCCCGCGCCCTATGTGAAGGCGCAAAGCAAGATCAAGTGGCGCCTGCAGACCTATGCCGGTCCGGCGCTGGGCGCGCATGTCATCAAGCCCTCGATCGATTCCTTCAACAAGATCGCCAATGGCGAGATGGAGATCGAGCTCTTCTACGCCGATCAGCTGGTGCCCACGGGCGAGCTGTTCCGGGCGATGCAGCAGGGCACCATCGATGCCGTGCAGAGCGACGACGATTCCATCGCCGCGCCGGTCGATATCTCGGTCTTCGGCGGCTACTTCCCCTTTGCCACGCGCTACAGCCTCGACGTGCCGGTGCTGTTCGAGCAGTACGGCCTGAAGGAGATTTGGGAAGAGGCCTATGGCGAGGTCGAGGGCGTCAAGTGGCTCAGCGCCGGCGCCTGGGATCCCTGCCATTTCAATACCGTCGACCCGATCCGCAGCCTGGAGGACCTGAAGGGCCTGCGGGTCTTCACCTTCCCGACGGCGGGCCGCTTCCTGTCGCGCTTCGGCGTGGTGCCGGTGACCCTGCCCTGGGAAGACATCGAGGTCGCGGTGCAGACCGGCGAACTCGACGGCATCGCCTGGTCGGGTATCACCGAGGACTACACCGTCGGTTGGGCCGATGTGACCAACTACTTCCTGACCAACAACATCTCCGGCGCCTGGTGCGGCTCCTACTTCGCCAACGAGGAGCGTTGGAACGAGATGCCCGAGCATCTGCAGGAGCTGTTCAAGGTCTGCATGGACTCCTCGCACTACTACCGCCAGCACTGGTACTGGGGCGGCGAGGCCGATTTGCGCGTCAACGGCACCAAGCTGGAGCTGACCTCGATCCCCGACGAGGAATGGGGCCAGGTCGAGGCCGAGGCCGAGAAGTTCTGGGAAGAGATCGCCGCCGAAAGCGACCGCACCGCCCGGGTGATCGAGATCTTCAAGGAATATGCGCGGGTGATGCGCGAGGCGGGCAAGCCCTACCGCTACAACGTCTAGCTTTCTAGGCGCATCGAGACGGGAGGCCCGTTCCGAAAGGAGCGGGCCTTCTTTTTTCAGCGCGCCAGGACGATGATCTCCGGCGTGTCGGGGCCGAGCGGGCTGCGATCCCAGTCGCCGTACCAGGTCACCTCCTCGAAGCCCGCCTGCGCCAGCAAGGCCGCCAGTTCTTCCGCCGTGACGAAACGCAGGGTCGAGGGCGCGGTGAGCTGGCTGCCGTCGGCGAAGCGGGTGCGGGTTTCGAAGGTGACGTAGCGGCCGTCCACCGAGGTCAGCACCCAGCGCGCCTCGACGGGACCGTATTCGGGATGCACCACGGTCTCGCTGTCGTCCTCGGTCCAGGTCTCCCATTCCCGAGCCGCCGGGTTGCGGGTCTCGAAGGCGAGACAGCCGCCCTCCGCCAAGTGCCGCTTCATATTCCTCAGCACCGCCAGGATTTCGCTGTTTTCCAGGAACACCTGAAAGACATGGCCGGTCATGACGATCAAATCGAAGCGTTCGGCGAGATCGAGCCGGTCGGCGAAGCCTTCAACCCAGGCGATCTCACCCGCCTCGGGCTTGCGTCTGGCTTCGGCCAGCATCGCCGCCGCCGGGTCGGCCCCGGTCACCTGGTGCCCCTTGGCCGCCAGGGCGCAGGCCAGCCGCCCGGTGCCGCAGCCGACGTCGAGCACGCGCCTGGGCGCCGCGCCCGCCAGTTCCAGGTAGAAGGGCGTATCTTCGCCGAAGTCGTTGAAGAGATCGTAGACCGCGGCCAGGCGCGGGTCGGTGAAGATCTTGTCGGGCATGGGCTCGTTTCGCTACGCAGGGCGCAGGAGCTTAGCTCAGGCGCTGCCGCGGCAACAGCGGCCCAAGGCATGCGGCTTGCCTTGCTCCGGGCGGCGCAATGCCTATACTCCGCGCCGAATTCGCATCTACGTGAGGCCCCATGTCCGAGATCAAGAAAGTCGTCCTAGCCTATTCCGGCGGACTCGATACCTCCGTCATCCTGAAATGGCTGCAGGAAACCTACCGCTGCGAGGTGGTGACCTTTACCGCCGACCTGGGTCAGGGCGAGGAGCTGGAGCCGGCGCGCAAGAAGGCGGAGATGCTCGGCATCAAGCCGGAAAACATCTACATCGAGGATCTGCGCGAGACCTTCGTGCGCGACTACGTCTTCCCGATGTTCCGCGCCAACGCGCTCTACGAGGGCGAATACCTGCTCGGCACCTCGATCGCCCGGCCGCTGATTTCCAAGCGCCAGATCGAGATCGCGCGGGAGACCGGCGCCGATGCGGTTTGTCATGGCGCCACCGGCAAGGGCAACGACCAGGTCCGTTTCGAGCTCGGTTACTACGCGCTCAATCCGGACATCAAGGTGATCGCGCCCTGGCGCGAGTGGGACCTGACCAGCCGCACCAAGCTGATCGACTTCGCCGAGCAGCATCAGATTCCCATCGCCAAGGACAAGCGCGGCGAGGCGCCCTTCAGCGTCGACGCCAACCTGCTGCACATCTCCGCCGAGGGGAAGGTGCTGGAGGATCCCTGGGAAGCGCCGGAGGAATACGTTTTCTCGCGCAGCGTCTCTCCCGAGGACGCCCCGGACCAGGCCACCGAGATCGTCGTCGACTTCGAGGCCGGCGATCCCGTGGCCATCGACGGCAAGGCGCTGTCGCCGGCGGCCCTGCTGACCGAGCTCAACCGTCTCGCCGGGGAGAACGGCATCGGCCGCCT
Organism: uncultured Alphaproteobacteria bacterium; assembly: GCA_942491105.1. Lineage (GTDB taxonomy): Bacteria > Pseudomonadota > Alphaproteobacteria > Kiloniellales > DSM-21159 > JBBEAM01. Next base: position 460,514 of record CALNZX010000002.1, read on the forward strand.
CGATCTGGTCGAGGGGCGCTTCGTCGGTATGAAGAGCCGTGGCGTCTACGAAACGCCGGGCGGCACCATCCTGATCAAGGCCCATCGGGCGATGGAATCGATCACCCTCGACCGCGGCGCCATGCATCTCAAGGACGAGCTGATGCCGCGCTACGCGGAGCTGCTGTACAACGGCTTCTGGTGGTCGCCGGAGCGCGAGATGCTGCAGGCCCTGATCGACAAGAGCCAGACCAATGTCTGCGGCAGCGTCCGGCTCAAGCTCTACAAGGGCAATGTCATCGTCACCGGCCGCAAGTCGCCGTTGAGCCTCTACAGCCTGGAGCATGTCACCTTCGAGGACGACGACGTCTACGATCAGCGCGACGCCGAGGGTTTCATCAAGCTGAACGCCTTGCGCCTGCGCCTGCTCAACCGGCAGAAGCGCTGAGAGCCGGGCGATGAGCGGTTCGGGCCAGGGGCGGCCGACCAGGGATCTCCATAGCGAGGTCCTGGAGCAGCTGCAGCGCGGTCTCGCCGCGCCGCAGGGCACCCCGGCCCAGAAGCTCCAGCATGCCTTGCGGATGCTGGCCAAGTACCGCTCGGTGCTGATCAGCAACACCATCGCCCAGCAGGACGGCCGGACCGTGCAGGGCGGACCCTTCAAGGGCATGGAGTCCCTCAAGGGCGTGACCGAGGGCTGCTACGCGCCGAAGCTGCTCGGCTGTTACGAATCCGAGCTGCACCCGCATATCAAGGGGGCGATCCGCCGCGGCTACGACCGTATCGTCAACATCGGTTCGGCAGAGGGCTACTACGCCGTCGGCATGGCGCTGCGCCTGCCCGAGGCGGAGATTCGCGCCTACGACATCGATGAAAAAGCCCAGGCCGCCTGCCGCAAGCTTGCCGAGCAGAACGGCGTTGCCGAGCGGGTCGCGATCGCCGGCGAGTTCCAGGGCGCCGATTTCGACAAGCTGGCCGAGGAACCCGGCAGCACCCTGGTGCTGTGCGATATCGAGGGGGCCGAGCGCGCGCTGCTCGATCCCGAACGCTTCCCCGGCCTGAAGCGTCTCGACATCATCGTCGAACTGCACGACGTCCTGAACCCCGCGATCTCCCGCGCGATCACCGACCGCTTCGCCGCAAGCCACGAGATCATGGTGGTGCCGCACGACCTGCCCAAGGCCGAGCTGCCCCCGTTCTTCCAGGGGTTGGATCATCTCGACCGCCTGCTGGCGGTCTGGGAATGGCGCAGCGGCCCGACACCCTGGGCGGTGATGCTGGCCAAGGCCGGAATGAATGGCGGCTAGCCTGCGTCTAGTGCATCAGCGCCGTGGGCAGCGGGCTGACGCCGAAGATCACCGAGTGCGCGCCGAGCACCACGGCGAACAGCAGCAGGCCGAGCAGGGGCCGCCACCAGCCGAGGCCAGCCCAATCCATCTCGGTGCGTCCGGCGAGCAAGGCGGCGAAGGGGATCACCGAGGTGGTCAGCTTGACCGGCCCCCAGGCGGCGCCGAGGCTGACCTCCCGGCGATGGTCGATATGCCACATACCGCCCAGCGTGAGCACCAGGATGCCGCCCATCAAGATGGCGCTGGCGGCATCGCCGTTGGCGATCAAGTGGCTGGCCGCCCAGAGCGCCATGCCCCAGAGAGAGGGATGGCGGGTGACCCGCAGAATGCCTGGCGCCGGGTTCAGTTCATCCCCGGCGGCGCTTTCGAAGCCGGCCATGGTCGGGCTGCGGGAAGTCAGGCCGGCGACCAGCAGGATGAAGGCGAAGGGCATGACGATCAGTGGGATCCAACGCAGCCTCGGATCGGCCGGCCAGAGTTCAATGTAGGGGGCATCGCCATAGGCAAAGACCATCCAAATGAAAGCGACGGCGGCCAGCAGGGAATACAGGCCGCGAAACTTGCCCTCGCCGTAGCGCTGCACCAGATTGTCGCGAATCTGAACACTCGACAGCAGGAAGTGCGCGCCCACGAACAGGGCCGTCGCCGCTAGAAGCTCGCTCAAACCACTCATCATGATGAGACTCTATGCGCCGCCGCGAGTCGGGTCCAGCGGCCCGGTTCATCGCGGATCGCGTTGTATGACCGGCCGCGCCTATGGCGGTGCGTGCCAACGCGTGCTAGAGAGCGGCCATGAAGAGCGAAAAAGATAAAAACGAGAAACTCGATCCCGTCGCCGGCAGCATTCTCGACCTGTTGGCGGCGCAAGCGCCCGGCAAGACCATCAGTCCCAGCGACGCGGCGCGCGCCTACTACGAGGCGCGGCGCAAGCCTAGCGATCCGGCGGATGGCTGGCGCGGTTATCTGAACGCCGCCAATCAGCAGGCGCTGCACCTGGCGCGCGCCGGGCGTATCGAAATCCTGCGCCGCGGCGAGCCCCAGGATCCGCATAAGCCGATCAAGGGGCTGCTGCGCCTGAGGCTTCCGGAAAAAGCCTAGAACTTAGGCTCGGCCAAGCCGTTCTGGCGGCAGGCCGCGGTCACGGTATTGGCGAGCAGGCAGGCGATGGTCATGGGGCCGACGCCGCCGGGCACCGGGGTGATCGCCCCGGCGATCGTTTTCGCCATTTCGAAATCCACATCGCCGACCAGCCGTCCCTTGCCGCCTTCTTCCTTGGGCGGCAGGCGGTTGATCCCGACATCGATCACCGTCGCGCCGGGCTTGATCCAGGAGGCCTCGATCATCTCCGGCCGCCCGACCGCGGCGATCAGGATATCCGCTTCGCGGCAGACGCTGGGCAGGTCCTGGGTGCGGCTGTGCGCGATCGTGACCGTGCAGTTGTCGCCGAGCAGGAGCTGCGCCATCGGCTTGCCGACGATGTTGGAGCGGCCGACCACGACGGCGTTCTTGCCGGAGAGATCGCCGAGCCGGTCGCGCAGCAGCAGCAGGCAGCCGAGCGGGGTGCAGGGCACCATGGCGGCCTTGTCGCCGGTCGACAGGCGGCCGACGTTGATGACGTGGAAGCCATCGACATCCTTGTCGGGATCGATCGCCGCCAGCACCTTTTGTTCGTCGATCTGCTTGGGCAGGGGCAGCTGCACCAGGATGCCGTGCACGCTGGCGTCCTCGTTGAGCTCGGCGACCAGTCTGAGCAGATCCTCCTCGCCGATCCCGGCATCGAGCTTGTGCTCGAAGGAGTTCATTCCGGCCTCGAGGGTCTGCTTGCCCTTGGAGCGGACATAGACCTGGCTGGCTGGGTCCTCGCCGACCAGCACCACGGCCAACCCCGGGGTCACGCCGTGTTCGGCCTTCAGGGCGCCGACCTCCTTCGCCACCCGCTCGCGCAGCCTGCCCGCGAAGGCCTTGCCGTCGATGATCGCCGCTTCCGTCATCTGCCTCTTCCCCTCGATTTGCTCGAATTCAGTGTTGCGCGAGTCTTTCCGCCGCCGTCGGCCCCCGCCTGCCTGTCAGCGCCGATTTCAACCCTCATTCCGACGCGCAATTCTGCTGTACGTGGCGCAGCAGAGCGGCGTCGCCGCCGTCGACCGCCAGGGTTTTCCGCCGCGCCGTCTGGCCGGCGACGATCGCCAAGCGCCCCTTGGGCAGCTTCCAGGCCTTGGCCAGCAGCTTGACGACGGCGGCGTTCGCCTTGCCGTCCTCGGGCGCCGCCGTGACCTGGATCTTCAGGACGCGGCGGCCGTCGGCCAGGGCCTCGATTCCGAGGATGGCGTTCCGGCCGGCGTTTGGCTGTACCTTCAGCGCGGCCAGCAGCCGCCCCTCGGCCAGGCGGAAGGGCGTCTCGGCCACGTCCGGCACGTGTCCGGCTAGTTCAGCACCGCGGGCGCCAGGTCGTGGACCAGGAGGTTCTGGATGAAAATCAGCAGCAGGATCAGGATCACCGGCGAGACGTCCAGGCCGCCCAGGTTCGGCACGATGCGGCGGATCGGCCGCAAAGCCGGCTCGGTGACGCGGTAGAGGATGTCGCCGATGGTGAAGACGAAGCGGTTGCTGGTGTTGACCACATTGAAGGCGACCAGCCAGGACAGCACCGCCATCGCGATCAACAGCCAGATGTAGATGTTGATGACCATGGAGATCAGCGAAATGATGGCGTACATCGGCGTGCAAACCCCTTGTTTTTCTTCAGCGACAGCTATACCCGCGCCGCCTTTTTGCATCAAGTCCGCAGCGGGCGGGAGCACGGCGGCAGCGATCTTGACAAGCCGACCCAGGCTCACCATTATCCGCCGCGCTTTGCAAGGAAGGTGGGGGCAAGCCCCCGCTCAGCCAAGCCGAAAATCGGCCCCTCCCAAGGGGCCGCTCAAATCTGGATCGGGGCCGTAGCTCAGTTGGGAGAGCGCGTCGTTCGCAATGACGAGGTCAGGGGTTCGATTCCCCTCGGCTCCACCAGCCAGTCTCCGTCCCAGAGAATATCCGTCCATACATTGTCCGCGCCGGAACCCCAAGCTCCGCGCCTTTCAGGCCTAGACACACGCCTTCGCGCGGAGCAGAGACCCACGGATCGGGTCAGCCAGTAGGCCCCGCGCCAGGGGTCGCGACAGCGGGGGGGGAGAGCCGGCCACGCGAAGCCCAGAAGCGACGCGGCGACCACCAAGCGGCAACGCGCACCGCGAGACGGGCGGGGCAGCCGGCGGCGGCGCCGTCAAGGAAGAGGGCCCAATAGGCCCGGCCAGGGGATCGGACCAGTCGGGGGGCGGACATGGAGCCAGCCGGCCAGGCGCGAGGCCCCGAAGGGGGGAGGGAAGGGGAGGGGGGGAGGGGGGGGGGGAGGGAGGGGAAAGGGGAGGTAGAGAAGGCGGTTGCTGCGCAAGCTGCTCAAGAAGCAAGGATATGCTCCGAGCCGCATCACGACCGACAAGCTGAAATCCTATCCGGCTGCGATCCGCAAGATGCGTCTGTCTGCAGTTCACGACCAGGGGCAGCGGGCGAACAACGCCCACCGGCCTGTGCGACGCCGCGAGCGAAAACAGCAGCGGTTCAAGTCACCGGGATCAGCGCGGCGGTTCCTGTCGATCCACGCCGCCGTGTACAACGCTTTCTACGTCCAAACGCCATCTTCTGAAACGTCGCTTCTTCAAACAATTTCGAGCCAATGCGTTTGCTGTCTGGCATCAAAGTTGGCTTGCCGCCTGATTCGGATCACGATCGATCCCTGTCGTCCGCGGAAGTTAACGTGTCAATGCCCTCTTGCCTGGTTTCTGAGTCATCGCTAGCCAAAGAACCTCGAGCAGGCCAGCACTGCTGACAAGCAGAATGCCAAGGATCTGGATAAATCCAAAAGGTTCCCCGGCCCACACAGCTGCGGTAATGGTGCCGACCGTTATTTCTGTCATAAACAGTAACCCGACAACGCCGGGGTTGAGCACCATTGGCCCATAGACCGTCGCGAAACCGGCCGGAATGACGATTAGAATAGAAACCGGCACTAGCCAAGAGAGAAGGTCAAGATCGACAGTAAGCCGTGGCGGCGGCAAGTCCCCCAGCTGAATCGCCAGGATGGCCATCGCCGCCGCACAGACCGTCCCCCAAAAAATAAAACCGATTCCGCAATCGAAGGCCGTGCCCTGTTCGTCGAGAAGCAGCAGCAAGGACCCCGCAGCCCAGAGAAAGCCGGAAGTGAGCGCCATCCAATCGCCTGTGTTTTGGGGCAGCGGGATGCCCTGATCAGGGCCCAAGATCACGAGGATACCTAGGAATCCCAGGGCCATCGAAATCCACCGCGGCGGGGTGATAGCTTCCCCCGCGAAGGCCCTGGCCAGCAGGAATCCCCAGAGCGGCAGCAGATAGTAGAGAACGATGACGTTGATAACCTGAGTGAAAAGAAATGCGCTGGCGTAGAGCGCGTAAGCCAGTCCAAGAAGCAGGCACCCGCAATGGAGCGCCAGCGATAGCTTGCCAAGCGGTGTCCGCGCAGGGCGAGTGCCGGGAGTATGAGCAAGAAAGGCAGGAGGTTGAGCGCGACGCTCGCCCAGATTCCTGGAAAGCCCGCAGCTTCGAGCGCGCGTAGCGGTATCCAGTAGATGCCAAATATCACCCCCTGCGTAGGCGCTGGCCGCTTTGGCGAGCGCCTGCCCGTCACTTTTTCAGTCGCGTTGCTGCGCAGGCTCCATAGAAAACTCCCTGTAGTACGAGAAAAAGGGCCCGTCTGCTCCGCGCTAGAGCGGAGCGAGGCGGGCCCTTCCCTACATTGGCCTGTGGGATGGCTAAAACCGGTTTACATGTGCGCTTGTTTCAGCATGCTGCAGTCGACCCCTTGCTCGGCAGGAATCTTATCGTTCATCAGACCGAATGTGATCCACCAGTCGTTGGTGAGAGCCCAGTGTTCGCTCATCTGGCCGTTCTTCTGGCCGAAAGGCGGAGACCCGGGAACCACGCCGCAGAACTGGCCGGCTTCCTCAAGGCTGTACATATAGAGCGTACCGTCCTCGGGGTTGTCCTCGCCGCCGAGAATACCTTGGACGTCTTCGACCGAGAAACCCGTTGCTTCAGCGATGATATCATTGGCTTCCGCCGGGTTCTCACGCCAGTACTCAACGCCGGCGAACAGGGCCTGCGTCGCCTTCACCGCGGTATCGCGATGATTGGCGATGAAGTCGTCTGAAACGAATAGGGCATCTGCAATCAGCCCAAGCTTGAGCCAGTAATCTTCCCGCGAATTGCTTAGCTCGCGGGAGCCCTCAAGCTCTTCCAACACCTGTCCGCCGAAAGGGTCCCACAATTCGGCGGCGGCAATCTGGCCGCTGATCATGGCCGCGGCGGCGTCCCCGGCGATCAGATTGACCATCTCGACTTCATCCCAGCTGATGCCATTCTGCTCCAGCCAAATCGCCATATAGATCTGCGATAGCCCACCCTCAAGAACCGCCACCTGCTTACCTCTGAGATCCTCGGGGCTCTTGATGTCTGGGTGGACGATAATATGGTCGGATCCGTAACCCAGGTTAGTCAGACCGGCGAGTTTGACCGGCATGTCTTCGGCGATCGCGATTGGGCCAAACTCGATGGTGCTCAGAACGATGTCGAGCCGCCCGGTCGAAAGCAGGCTGAAGAGCTGAACGGGATCCTCGATAACTGTGAACTCGAAATCCAGATCGGGGGCCAGTTTCTTTGCCTGAGCTACATAGTAGAAGCCATAGCCGGGCCAGCTCCAATGGCCAACCCGTACAGTCTCGGCTTTGGACGCGCTCGGCGCCAGAATGAGCGCCGCTGCGAGTAGCAGCGGCGCCGTAAACGCGAGTTTCCTCGCATAGCTGAATATGCCTGTCATTATCCCTACCTCCTGTTCGTATTAAGTAATTTGAGGCCCGGCGATATGGGAGCTTTCTGGTTAGCTGATCCGCCCCTGTATCTCTTCTCGCATCATGGCGTAGAGCTGTTTTTCCATATCGACATAGCCGCGTGTTTCGAGAAGTTCTTCCTTCTTTGGAAAGCGCTTCCCTCCCTTAAACTCCATGGGGATATCGGCCTTGATCTTGCCCGGCTGGCGGGTGAAGAAAATGATCCGGTCGGCGAGATAAATCGCCTCCTGGATATCGTGTGTCACCAGAATGAAGGTCTTTGCTTCTCGTTCGATGATGTCGACCACCATCTCTTCCATTTCCCAGGTAACCTGGGCGTCGAGGGCGCCGAAAGGCTCGTCGAGCAGCAGAACTTCGGGATCCTGGGCCAACGCGCGCGATCGCGACACGCTATTTCATGCCACCGGAGAGTTCTCCCGGATAGGCGTCGTGAAAATCCTGTAGATGTAGCAAGCGCAGAAAGTGTTCGGCGCGTTCATTCCGTTCGGTCTTGGAGACGCCCTGGATGGCCAAACCGTGAGCAACGTTCTGGAGGACTGTCAGCCAGGGGAAAGACGTGTAAGCCTGAAATACCATGCCGCGGTCGGGTCCGGGACCCAGGATAGGCTGGCCGTGCATCGTCGCTCGACCGAAGCTTGGCACCTCCAGGCCGGCGATTAGTCGTAACAGGGTCGTCTTGCCACAGCCCGAGGGACCGATTAGCGCGGTCACCTGGTTGGCATAGATGTCCAGAGATACGTCGTCTAAAGCGACACGTTTACCACCGAGGTAGGTTTTGGTTACGCGCTCCGCTTTGATCGGCGCTTTTTCTGAGGCCGCAGCTCGGGTGGCGGCGCTGCGCAGGCGGCCTGGAAGCGCATCGTTATTTGCAAGTGACATTGTGAGCTCTCCTTACCGTCGAAGCTGTGTATAGGGGAATAGCTTCCGGCTCGCCTGCCGGAACGCGATATCGAGGAGCACACCGAGGACGCAAATAGTGAGGATCCCGGCCATGATTACATCGACGTGTAGGAAACGAGCGGCGCGCATCATCACCGCTCCAATGCCGTCGGTTGCTGCAACAATCTCTGCGATCACCAGATAGGTCCAAGACACCGCAATCATGTTTCGCATGGAATCCAGAATCCGCGGTGCCGCAGCAGGGAAGATGACCCGGCAGACAATGTGCCCGCGACTGGCGCCCATGGTCTGGGCGGATTCGATCAGTTCCTTGGGAACCGAGAGGACATCGTCGGTAATCAGGGCGATCAGAAAGAACACGCAGCCAAGGAAGAGCAGCGCCATCTTCGCCATGTCGGTCGGGCCGAAGTAGACACGGAGCAAGGGAACGAAGGAGGCGGCCGGTAGGTAGCGCCAGCCGCCGACAGTTGGATTGACCAGGGCCTTGACCTTGGCGAAGGATCCATCAGCAGACCGAATGGTACTGCGACAAGGCAGGCTGCCGCGAAGCTAACGTATATCCTGTAGAGGCTCTTGCCGATGTCCGGAAGGAAATCGCGCTCGAACACCAGACGAAAGATCTCGGCAATCACCTGATCCGGCCCGGGGACGAACTTCTGCTGTGCCGCCGGGGTCAGGAAGTGAATGAACTCCCATAGTGTTAGCCATGCCAGCACACCAGCGCAGCCGAGCAGGATGGTTTGGGACTGCGAGACGCTGCCGAGGACCTCGAAGAAGCGCTGCCGGGGGCGGTTGGAATGCAGGTGCATCGCCGCTGTACGCGGGTGTGTTGCTTTTACCAGCCGAATCGTTTGCAGGCCCCTTTGTGAGGGCCGGTTCCTGTAGTGCCAAGGTTAAGATCCCCCTTTACCCGTGTTCCGTTCGCCTAGGCGTTAGCGTTTTAGCGCCGGGTGACTCTTTTCGGTCATCTCGGCTCGTAACGGATGCGCCCCTAAACGCGAGTAACCGCGACGCAAATGTAAGCTTCTTTAGATAACGAAATTCGTCAAGAAAATTATCAAGAACGAAATTCGTAGAAAATAGCTATGTCGTAATCCCAAAACGAATTAGCCTCCTTTCAGAAAGACGATTTCCGTATTTGCGGTGCTGCAAGTTTTAGGATGCTCTAAAGACTCAAGACTTCGATTGCGCTCCAGCCCAGTCTGGTAGGGAGTACAGTTTACTCAAGAGCCGTGAGTTTACGGCTCGCCACATGGGTGAATGGAGCCATCGGAAGCGGTCGAGGTGCGGCAAGCAAAATGCGAGTGACAATAAGCGCAAGTGACGACAGCGGAGGGAGAACACGATGGCACTTTTGAAATGGAAGACTGGTACGATCTGGCGCGCGAAAACCAACTGGACGCCATGTACGTCAGTGAGAAAGATTCTATCCAGAGCCGATGTCACGAAGGACCTCGGAATTACCTTTGGCGCAGTGGAGAGCTCGATGGTTCTTGCCAAGCTCATCGCGACTATGTGAAATCGCAGCGCGACAAGGACGTAGGCGCTTACTCAGTGAAGGCCGCGCTGTCGCGAGCCGATTTCTTCAAGCATGCTCGCCTCACTGGAAGGCCTTGCTGGCGCTGCATTTCAGCGCAGTCTCGTTGGCCGAGCTCCAGCCCGGTGTCTTCCTTTGCGCGGATGACCCGCTCTGAGCGCGTGTCGGGCACGCGCAACATGGCGACCTTTGGGACGCTGGATGAAATTCGCCATGGGCAGATCCAAATCTACTTCGCCTACGAGTTCCTAAAATACGACTCTGCCTTCGACTGGTGCCACAAGTCCTCGAAGACGGAGAACTGGATCATCGTTTCTCTGCGTCATGCTCTGGACGAATTGCTCATACTCGCGACGCCGAATCACCCGGCGATCATGTTGAACATGGGGCTCGAGCAGTCCTTCACCAACCTGCAGTTTGTCGCTCTCTCGGCGGACGCGGCGAAGTGCGGCGACCACAACTTCGCGACCATGCTCCAGAGCATCCAGACCGACGAGGCGCGCCATGCGCAGATAGGCGAACCACTGGTTCGCATCATGTGTGAGAACGGCCAGAAGAAAGAGGCGCAGAAGCTGGTCGAGATCGCCTTCTGGCGGATGTGGAAGCAGTTCGCCGCGCTCAGCGGGATCGGCATGGATTACTACACGCCTCTGGAGCATCGCGAGAACTCGCTCAAGGAGTTCATGGAGGAGTGGGTGATTGGCCAGTTCGGCCGCACGCTGAAGGCGCTGGGCCTGGATCTGCCCTGGTACTGGGATTATCTCCACCACGATATTGCTACCTTCCATCACGCGCAGCAGATTGGCGTCTACGTCTATCGGGCAACCCAGTGGTGGCGTCCAATCGCCGGCGTCTCGCCCGCCCGGTGAACGCGATCGGCTGGAGGCAAGGCGGAAAATCCCGGGCTGGAACGATACTTTTGGCTAGGACGTGGTGATCGAGAACATCCGCAACGGCGCCTTCGAAAAGACCGTGCCGGCGGCACCGCCGTTGCTCTGCAACATGTGTGGCCTCGAGGTTTCTGGGATCGGCGGCGCACAGTGGGAGCCGGTGCATCATCACGTCGATATTGACGATCGCCGCCATCACTTTTGCTCCCCCGTTTGCAAGTGGATCTTCGAGGAGGAGCCGGCGCGCTACAAAGGTCACCGCAGCATCATCGACCGCGCTTTCGACGGAACTATTCCGCCGGGACCCGACGCTTTTTACGAGTACATGGGGCAGAGCCCAGCGGAACGCGGCGTCGATGGCTACGATTACCTGTGGATCGACGGCTATGGCCAACCGGCGCGCGCGGCGGAGTAGCAGTGGCACAACGCCGCCAACGGATAGTACAGAGGAGATGATCCCATGGCTGATTTCCCGCTACCTGCAACGTCCAGGGCGACTACGGCTACAAAGTGATCGTCGTCGATGACGAGGACACCATCTCCGAGGTCATTCGCAAGGCGGCTGAGCACGAGGTGGTCGGCGTCCTCGTTCCGTCTTTCCCAGGGTACTGTCCTGCACGCCCGGGTACAGGGGGCCGAGCAGCTCCTTGCCCGGGAGAGCGTCACGGTCAAGGATGCGAAGCTGGCCAGATGGACGCCATCGATATCTACGTGGGAGCCTAAGCCTTGAGTGCACCGGACCGATTTCCAGAAGGCCTGCGATCTCGATGATGTCTGGGAAGGCGAGATGGACGTCTTCGAGGTTGGCGGGCGGGAAGTCCTGATCGTGCATACACCGGGCGGAGAGGTTCGCGCCTACGACCCGATCTGCCCGCATCAGGACCACCCTCTGATCGAAGGCGATCTCGAGAACTGTGTTCTGACCTGCTCGGCCCACCTCTGGCAGTTCGATGTTGTGTCGGGGCAGGGCGTCAATCCTAAGGACAGGCGCCCTCACGGCCTATCCCGTGAAGGTCGAGGACAACATCGTCTACGTCGCCTTTCCGGCGATAGACAAGGCCGCGAGCGGCTAAGGGGAACAAAAGCATGAGCGAAACCAAGAACGCGGCGCGCTTCGTCGGCCCAGTAATGCACGCCGGCGAGATCGGCGAGGCAGTGATCGAGGCGATCCGCGAGGATAACGCCAACCGCAAGATCGAGGTGGAGGAGCACGCCTCCTATTACCGAATCAAGGTTCAAGGCGAGTGCGTCATTCGCTTTGCCACCGTGACAGAGATGTTGGGGCGCGAGGTAATGCTTCGTGACATCGAAGCCTGCATGCCTGCCTTCGAAGGCTTTATCCGCATCGAAACAGAGCAGATGCGTCTTCCTCTCCAATTAGCCACAGAGTCCGCGAAGCAAGGATCTCCAAGGAGCAAAAGATGACTGTCGAAGTCCGAGGAATGAAGACCTGGAGCAAGCTGGCCGGAAACAAGCGCCGGCCGAGCGAGTACGAGATTGTCACGACCAATCTCCAGACACGCACCCGCCATCGCGATCAGGCCTATGAGCTATCCCCAGCACCAGACCTGGCGATGAACGCCTGGTATCGCAGAAATGTTTTCGACAGTCCCCTGCAGCACGACGACTGGGAGGCCTTCCGCGATCCTGATCAGCTCATTTATCGCGTCTACACACGAATCCAGGATGGCCAGGAAGACTACATCGACGGCCTGCTCGACGAGCACAACGAGATCGAGCATGACGCCGGCCTGCAACCCGGAATGGCTGACGCTCTCGGAAAGCCTCTACACGCCGCGCCGCTATCTTCAGACGGCCTTGCAGATGGCTGCTGCCTATGTGCTGCAGATTGCGCCGGCCAGTACGCTGACCACCTGCGCCGGGTTCCAGGAGGGAGACGAGTTCCGCTGGTTACAGCGCACCGCCTATCGTACCCGTGAACTGCAGATCGCTCATCCAGACCGCGGATTCGGCAGTAAAGATCGTGCACTCTGGGAAAATGAACCCGCCCTTCAGGGCCTTCGGGAGCTAATGGAGAAGGCGCTGGCGACCTATGAC